>NZ_GG688349.1:0-518 GCF_000156195.1 Bacteroides finegoldii DSM 17565
ACCAAGCTATTTTCGCCATATTTTATTAAGTTATCAGGAAAACGGCTACTGAGAATAGCTATTTGCACAATTTCAGTTTGAGGAACTTCATTATCTTCTTCCAATGCAATTTCTGTATGTCCCAGTTCAATCAATGTTTGGGGATACATCTTAAAATCAGTAAAATGTTCTTTGTTGTAGGTGACCAAATATTCCGGATCGATGGAAACTTGAGCATTCATTTCTCTATTGGCAGGTTTACTTAATTCCACACGTATGTAAGTAGCATAGTTCTTAAAAAAATCTTGATTATATAATTCAACAACAGTAATCTGACTACCGGATTGCGCGTCACAGATTGCAAAACTATTATCTTTATAGATGCCCTCATATTGAGATTCGTCAACAGGCTTCCCTAAATATAAATCATCCTGTTCACAAGCAGAGAACAAGCAGATTCCTCCTAACATAAAGATGATTCCTAAACCTTTTTTCATATATGTTCGTTTCATATTTTTTCGTTATTAAATTTAATATTA
>NZ_GG688349.1:618-1046 GCF_000156195.1 Bacteroides finegoldii DSM 17565
AGGAGAGGTTTTAACTTCCCCTAAAAAAGACATGTACATAATGCATGGATAGGAAGGAAAAAACAAGAATATGTAA
This sequence comes from Bacteroides finegoldii DSM 17565, assembly GCF_000156195.1. Taxonomy (GTDB): domain Bacteria; phylum Bacteroidota; class Bacteroidia; order Bacteroidales; family Bacteroidaceae; genus Bacteroides; species Bacteroides finegoldii. The sequence goes on from NZ_GG688349.1 coordinate 695, forward strand.
ATAATATTCTACAAAAAAGGGGTCAATGTAAAAACCTGAGGGGTAAATTTATAAATTGTTATCTTTGTCTCCAAATTCATAGCTTATGGAATTAAACGGTTATCGCCTTCTTCTTCCTGAAGGCACTTTAGACTACTTTGATCTTGTTGATGTGAAGGAAAGTGTAAATGAAGTTGTGTTCTACCTTGAGGAGAAAAATATCGTTCCTGAGAAGTATACAGATCAGGATACTGAGAGTAAAGGCTTTTATGACCCTGTTATTGTTCAGGATTTTCCTCTCCGTGGCAAGAAGGTCTTCCTTAATATTCGTCGTCGTCGCTGGCTCTTAAAGAAGCATAATGAGTATATCTCT
>NZ_GG688348.1:0-306 GCF_000156195.1 Bacteroides finegoldii DSM 17565
CCGATGTAGAAATAGTGTTTTGTGATTTTCCGGAGGCGAACAAACTCGTACTGCATATAATCAGCAGCATAGCGGAATATGAGGCGGGACTGATCAGCCAGAGAACAAAACAGTCTCTAAGGGCAAAGAAAGCAAGAGGATGCAGGCTTGGCAAATCTGAAAACTTATTGAGCAGATTACCACAGGCAGTAGAGAACAGCAACAGAACCAACAGACAGAAGGCTCTCGATAATCCAAATAACAAGAGGGCTGTTGCGTTATTGAAAAATCTGGTAAAAGAAGAGAAGTCATTGTCAGAGATGGCAA
>NZ_GG688348.1:406-2491 GCF_000156195.1 Bacteroides finegoldii DSM 17565
ATATATTTTACTTATCCCAACGAAATAAAATGATATTTTTGATAAATAATAAATGTCTATTTTTCTGTAAAATTAAATATTTTATTTTATATTTGTGACATTACTAAAAACAGAGGGCTTATCTATGAATGATAATTATTCATTTGATTTTGAATTGATAGGATTGATCATGTTTTCATTACTTCCAATATGTATCGTGTTACTTTAAAAAAACGAACATGTAAAATCTTATTTACAGAGGCATTTACTATTAGATTCTATTGTCACTTGTTTATTGCTGATTTCTATTTGGTTTATAGGAAACGAGTTTGTAAAATGGTGGATATCTATAATTATAGCATTATTGATAACATACAGTATGGATAAAATAGTAAAAGGGAAGACAAAAAAACAATAGGCGTATGATATTATTGGAGGTATCACCAACATTTTTTTTAAAGTAACTCTAAGGTAAAGTATAATAAACTGAGGTAATTCTCCATTATAAAAATAAGGAAAACCGAAAGTTCTGCACAAAAGAAAGGATACAAGCTATGAAATAAATGAATTGTGAACAAAAGAAGAGATACTATTAGGATATTTCTTAAAGTCGGAAAGTACTGTATCACAATTTTTTATAACATCCTCCGGTTATGTAAATGCTCTCTACTATCGTATCACTTCTGTCTCTGACTAACCCGGAATAAACTATGAAATGAAAGCATCTTGAAATATGATGTTCTCAAATTATACCTCTTAAGATAAATGAATACAGGCTGTTTTTATCTGTCCCAATCCGGCATTACTCCAACCTTCTATTTGGTTCCTATTTACTTTGTTTATTTCAGAGTAGATTGTACTTTTGCCAAACATTTGGATTTGTAATAAATATATATAAATGGTTTCTATATACAATTCATTACTCATTCTGGGGCGTGGAATAGGTCAAGTAATGTTTCAGAATAATGCACTATCCGGATTATTAATGCTGATCGGAATATTTCTGGGTTCATGGCAAATGGGAATACTGGCTGTCTGTGGTAACATAGTAAGTACATTGACTGCGTATTTCTCCGGATATGAACGTAACGACATAAGAGAAGGATTATATGGATTTAACGGAACTCTAGTCGGTATTGCCTACGGTGTCTTTATGATATTATCGGTAGAAAGCTTAATCCTTTTGATAATCACTTCGGCCTTCTCTACATGGATCGCTTATTTATTCAGCCGACAACATTTACTTTACGGATTTACCGCCCCTTTTATTCTTGCTGTATGGGGAATGCTCGGAGTCTGTACATGGTTCATACCTGATTTATTACTGGTCTCTGATACAATTACCAATACGACACAGAATATTGATTATTTCCAGGCTCTATGTTTAGGGATAGGTCAAGTAATGTTCCAGGGAAATACAATACTGGCCGGTCTGTTCTTTCTCGTAGGGATTCTTGTCAATTCTTTCCCGAATAGCCTTTATACAATATTGGGTACACTTCTTCCTATTCCTGTTGCTATCATATTGGGAATAGACACTGAAAGTATAAATGCAGGTTTAATGGGATATAATGGTGTGTTATGTGCTATAGCCTTGGGAGGAACTGATTGGAAAAGTTGTATATGGGCAATGGGAGCTGTTATATTGTCTACCATATTACAGATTATCGGAATGAAATTAGGGATAACGACTTTAACCGCTCCCTTTGTTGTATCTGTATGGATCGTGATAATGATACAGAGAATGATAAGGAAGTAGAAAAACTAGAAGTAATAAACAAAATGAATATTGATTTATATACAATAGACTGGACTGCTATAGGATCGGTAGCAACTACAATCGCTTTGATAATTGCTTTCAGGTCCATAAATGCATCCAATAAACAGAATAGAGAAAATCGTAAACTTCAAATTTTGCTGATTCGTAAAGAACAAGAGCAAAAAAGGCTTGATGAAATGGTAAATAATATTCTAGAGATAATCCATTCTATAAAACCAATTGATGTTCTTGATTTCTCTTCAAAATGGATAGACAAGACATTTACGACAGAAGACAGACATAAAATCGACCATATAGCAGAGCAAGATCAATTGAATAATATCCGG
>NZ_GG688347.1:0-789 GCF_000156195.1 Bacteroides finegoldii DSM 17565
CCTTCCAGAGCTGCATTCAGGATACTTTCCAATAAAGGGGCAAAAGCACCGTCTTTACCTAACAAGGGCTTACCTGCTTTCAGCTGTTCAATTGCCTTGTTCTTGATACTTTCAAAATCAAATTCTTCTTTCATAAAAAAACTGTGTTAGCAAAGTTAATATTTTATTTTAATCTTTGCTGACACAGTTTAATTTACATCCTCACGTTCCAAGACACCGTGAATCTTTTCAAATGACCTTCAACATAATATATGTCATTTCAAAGGGGACAGTTCCATGTATTCCCGGGACATATCCAGACTTCCATACTCTCCAAACCTGTTATAAACTGCGAACTTCGTGGAAGTAAGTTCTTCAATATCCCAATAATGGCTCTCACCGAAATAAATCGTACTGGAACCCTGATCATAAAAAGCCCACCGGTAATAAATTTCTGTTTTGGATTCCTCCTCATTCTTGTTGGTCCAAATGATGGTACGTGTACAAGTGCCGTCCCTTTTGAACTGATAGATTTCCCGGGATGTTTCTCCTGCATCATGAATGGTATTTTCAGTGGACCATGTCACGTCACAAACCAAAGAGATGACGTTATTCTCCCCTTCCGTATAATATCCGTTCTTTTCAACACACCCGGTCAGAAAAAAAACTGTAGAGAGAACCAGACATATGCACAACCTGTTCATCTGCGTAAGAATTTGAGATCCGCAATATATGGAACATCCTCATTTAGACTGATCACCTCAAAATTCCAGTTCATATCATTGTTTGTCAACCATTCGAAACTAGGGG
>NZ_GG688347.1:889-5901 GCF_000156195.1 Bacteroides finegoldii DSM 17565
TACATCCTCACGTTCCAAGACACCGCGAATCTTTTCAAATGACCTTCAACATAATATATGTCATTTCAAAGGGGACAGTTCCATGTATTCCCGGGACATATCCAGACTTCCATACTCTCCAAACCTGTTATAAACTGCGAACTTCGTGGAAGTAAGTTCTTCAATATCCCAATAATGGCTCTCACCGAAATAAATCGTACTGGAACCCTGATCATAAAAAGCCCACCGGTAATAAATTTCTGTTTTGGATTCCTCCTCATTCTTGTTGGTCCAAATGATGGTACGTGTACAAGTGCCGTCCCTTTTGAACTGATAGATTTCCCGGGATGTTTCTCCTGCATCATGAATGGTATTTTCAGTGGACTATGTCACGTCACAAACCAAAGAGATGACGTTATTCTCCCCTTCCGTATAATATCCGTTCTTTTCAACACACCCGGTCAGAAAAAAACTGTAGAGAGAACCAGACATATGCACAACCTGTTCATCTGCATAAGAATTTGGGATCCGCAATATATGGAACATCCTCATTTAGACTGATCACCTCAAAATTCCAGTTCATATCATTGTTTGTCAACAATTCGAAACAGGGGACTATATGATAACCGACACCGTAGAATAACACACTGACATCCTTCTTCTCTATGTCATCATCCAGTTCACATGTTACCAGAAACGCCCATCCTGTATTCTTATAAGCCTGTGGATTCAAATCCAAAGACATCTCAATATAATTGCAGCCATCAATATAACACTGTTTCTTTATTTGGTGAAGATGCCTATTCTTATCAGGGGATAATTGCTGTTTCTGATATTAGTGAGGTTGCTAATTATCAGTCGTACTTTTTGAAAAAGCACAGTCTCTGATGAAAAACCGTATCGGTTCGGCACACAGGGATGACAAAGCTCATTATGAGGGATTACTTATAAAAATAGGAAACTTATTGAATAAATAACGTGAATTCGAAATAAGAATAAATATATTTTTTGACAATTAGAAACATAGCGATAAAATCATTAAATTTGTAGTGTCCAATTATAACATTTAAACGATTACCACTATGTTTCCAGAGTCTAAAGTTACAGAGATTTATTGTATGGCCGATGATTTTTGCAAGGAATTTACATTTCAACGGGAAAAATATGTGATTGAGTATAAGAGGACCAATCATCGTAACAACCCCAACCGTATGAGTGATGCTGAGATTATGGTTATTCTAATCCTGTTTCACTCCGGTGGTTTCCGCTGTTTCAAGCATTACTATAAGGAATATGTCTGTAAACATCTGAAACACCTTTTTCCGCGTCAGGTTTCTTATAACCGTTTTATAGAATTGGAGAAGGAAGTATTGCTTCCACTGACCATCTTCATCAAGAAAGTCCTGCTGGGAACCTGTACCGGCATCAATTTTGTCGACTCCACTCCCTTACGTGTTTGCCGTAACCAAAGAATCCTTATTCATAAGACATTTGAGGGACTTGCCGAGCGTGGAAGTGTTCAATGGGATGGTTCTTCGGATTCAAGTTGCATCTGATAATCAATGACAAGGGTGAGGTCCTCAATTTCATGTTCACGTCTGGAAATGTGGATGACCGGGAACCGTTGAAGCAAGGTGAGTTTCTGGAGAACATCAAAGGAAAACTATGCGCAGACAAAGGATATATTGGTCAGGCTCTGTTTGAGAACCTTTTTCTTAATGGTATACAGCTTGTCACTAAAGTTAAAAACAATATGAGGAACTCACTGATGAGTATTACCGACAAGATTTTGCTCAGAAAAAGAGCCCTGATCGAAACAGTCAATGACGAATTGAAGAACATTGCGCAGATAGAACACTCCAGACATCGTTCATTCAATAACTTTATAGCCAACTCCTTGTCGGCTATCGCGGCATACTGCTTTTTTGAAAAGAAGCCCGCCATTGACGTAAATTTTGTGCAATGACGGACAACTTGCTATTTTTTGATTTTATTTCGAACACACGTTAAATAAGTAAGTCAGAATACGATGAAGTAAACCCTAAAAGTTTCTTGTCTAACTTTTAGGGTTTATTTTATATGATTAATGTACTAATTAACGTGAGTTGATTTCCATCTAGTGCAATCTCATATTTTCTTCCTTTTACAGTTTTGAGTGTGAGCGTACTGTCTTTATACCTTAAAGTACAAGGCCCTCCGGACTTAGAAAGAATGCAAGCTTTTTCCAGTCTTCCCTTTTTCCATAAAATTGAAATTTCGTAGTTTCCTTTGGCACATATTCCGCTTATCGAACCATTTGTCCATGCATCCGGTAAAGCAGGGAGCAATTGGATGGTTCCGGTATGGCTTTGTAACAGCATTTCGGTAATACCTGCCGTGCCGCCGAAATTTCCGTCAATTTGGAAAGGCGCATGGCTATCCCATAGGTTGTCTAGTGTACCATTGCTTAATAAATTGTTGTAAAGTTTATATGCATGATTTCCGTCTTGCAGCCGTGCCCATTGATTAAGTTTCCAACCCATGCTCCAGCCTGTACCACCGTCTCCGCGATGTTCCAGTACTACTTTGGCAGCTTTTGCAAGTTCGGGGGTGGTCAGTGGAGAAATAGTATGTCCCGGATGTAAACCGAATAAATGGTTGACATGGCGGTGTTCATCTTTCGGATCGTCTATGTCTGTCGACCATTCCAATAATTGACCGTATCTTCCTATACGGTACGGAACCAGTTTTGCCAGTATATTTTCCCATTGTCTGCGTTCTTTCCTGTCTACTCCGAGCACTTTACTTGCTTGTATGGCATCTAATAAGATTTCGCGTACTACGGCATGTGCGAAAGTGACTCCTTCATCCACCGGTCCGTGTTCGGGGGAGGTAGAGGGAGCGGCGGTATAAGTACCGTCGGGTTTATGCCACAAATGGTCTACAGTAAATTGTGCACTGCTTTTGATCAGCTCATAACCGATTTCTGAAAGAAATCTCTTGTCACGAGTATAATCGTAATATTCCCAAATATGTGTGGCGAGCCATGGACCGACGATAGGATTGAGGTTCCACTCCATGGATTTACTGGATAGAGGTGCGGTGAATCCGAAAATATTGGCTGAAATGGACGCTGTCCATCCGCGGGCATTGAAATAGGATTGCGCCGTCTTCTCGCCCGGTTTTACCAGGCTGCGTATAAAATCTATTAACGGCCATGTGCATTCTGAAAGGTTGGCGGAACATGCAGGCCAATAATTCATTTGAATGTTGATATTGTTGTGATAGTCCACCCGCCACGGACCATCCAGATTGTTGTGCCACAATCCTTGCAGGTTGGCAGGCATATTGCCTGGACGTGAACTGGCGATGAGCAGATAACGTCCGAATTGATAGTACAACTGTTCCAGTTGATAATCCGGCACGCCTTTTCTATAATTATCCAGACGCTTGTAGGTCGGCAAATCGGGAGTACCGGCCTCCGGATTGATTTGTAACTGTACCCGGTTAAATAAAGCTGTATAATCCGTTTTGTGATTCCTTATAAGTTTGTCGTATCCTTTTTCCAGAGCATTGTTCATCATAGCCAGGGTTGTTTGCTCCGGGTCCTTGCCGACATAAGTCTGCGGGTCGTTGAAATCCGGATTAAAGTTTATTTTATAATCCGTATCTGCTGTAAGCAGGAATACCACCTCATCTGCATCTTTCACAATAATCCGGCTGTTTTCGGTTTTCAATATTCCTCCCTTATGAAGAGCTTTGATTCGGAAAGCGAATTTCATTTTGTTGTTATTGAGCACTCCGGTATAGCCCAAGCCGTTGTTTCCATCTGCTGAAAGATAACTTTCTGCTTCACTGTTGGGACAATAACTGAGTACGAGATTTTGTTTTCCTTTTTTATTGGCAGTGAACTTCATGACCATGACACTGTCAGGGTATGAAATGAAATATTTCCGTTGATATTCTGTTCCGTCTTTGTCGAACTGTACCACAGCCATAGCTGAATCCAATGAAAGAATACGGTGGTAGTTCTTCATATTAATCTCGCTAAGTCCTGTTTCTATGTAAAGTTCTCCCATCGTGGTAAAGGAACCGAAGCGGAACGGAGTCTCATCTCTTTCTTCATATTCGGCCAGGCCGTTGAAATTTTCCTGAGTAAGGCGGGCCGCCTTTTCTTTGTTTCCATCTAAAAAGGCTTGTCGGATATCCTTTAATATATTTGCCGACTGTTTGTTTACGTTCCAATAATATCCGGCTCCTTTGGCGGTATTCGGTCCTCCTTTCCAGAGTGTTTTCTCATTCAGTGTAATTCGTTCTGCGGATATAGATCCCAGTATATTTGCTCCCAGACTACCGTTGCCAATTGGTAGGGAACTGTTCTCCCATGCTTTGTCAGGATTATTCCCCAATCCGGAAGCGCGTAGCCAAATGGCCCGATTGTCCAAGCCATTAGGAGTATCAAACCATATGGAAAGTCCCTGTGTATAATCAATCGTTTGGGATGATGATACGGAAACAGAGAGAAATATAAAAAGAATAATAAAATAGCATTTCTTCATAAGAGCCTGTTTTAAATGAAAACTTGATAAAATTTCTGTCTTTGTCCAATTATGGCAGCTTTATTTGAAATGGTCAAGCTTGTAATAAAGATGTATCAGACAGATTTGATGGAAACTGGGCAGCAATATATAACAAAAGTATTGATTCTGCAAGAAAGAAAGCCCAAATATGATTTGGGTATGATAGGATCGTAAAAAGAATATTCTTATGGATGGAATATGACAGGAAGCCCTGTCGAAACAATGAATTAACGTTTTTGTCCGATAATGAAAGTTGTTTATAAGTAAATTGATGTATAACATCTTATAATTCAGTTGTATATCCGTATGATTGAATAAGCATTATAACCGTTCCACTAGAGTGCAATGAACCGTTCACTAGAGTGAACAGATCTCTCTACTGGAGTGCACTGTTCTGTTTACTTTAGTGGAACAGGGCAGACGCATTATATTTTTTACTATATTCTCCTTTGCTATTCCTTTGTTATATTATTG
>NZ_GG688347.1:6001-6743 GCF_000156195.1 Bacteroides finegoldii DSM 17565
GTAGTCAGTTATGGATCTATTATGGAGAAAATGTTTAAGAAGAAACTTGTGGGGTTGAAGTCTATTGTAGGGATAAAGTCGGAGAGGACAATAGTAGCAACAGGAGAATATACTCAAGAGGTCAGATACTATGTAACTTCACTTGATAATACCAAACCGGAGGAGATTGCATCTGCCATCAGGCAGCATTGGTCTATTGAGAATAATCTTCATTGGCAACTGGATGTTACCTTTCGGGAAGACTACAGTAAAAAGGTGAAAAATGCAGCCAGAAACTTTTCGGTGGCAACAAAGATGGCGCTTACCATACTAAAGAATGAGAAAACAACAAAAGGAAGCATGAATCTGAAAAGACTAAAAGCCGGATGGGATGAAAAATATTTATCACAACTTTTACAGGAAAATAATTTTTAATGCGTCTGCCCTGTTTAGTGGAACAATTATTATGTAGGTAAGATTATCTGTAAATGATAGGCGTTTATACTAAAGATATAAGTACATTGGTACATCAATAACTGTTCGGTGAGAATGGAAATAGCAATATTTGTTGAGTTGTATAAGGCTATTTGAAGGGAGAAAATATGAGAGATGAAATGAAAATATTCATTCGTGCATCATATTGGGGGACAACCTTGCGCATAACTTCCATACAGGATAATCATACGCACGTTTGGAGGATGTAAATTAAACTGTGTCAGCAAAGATTAAAATAAAATATTAACTTTGCTAACACAGTTTTTTT
>NZ_GG688346.1:0-15050 GCF_000156195.1 Bacteroides finegoldii DSM 17565
GTAGCCGCTTGGACTTTATCAGTTGCAGCTTTTATACTTGCGGCTTCTCCTGCAACAGTTGCTGCAAATGTTACCCATTCATCAAGAGTAGGTTTGGTAATCGTGACATCTGTTACACCATCTTGGGTTTCGCCAATTTGTCGCTTGTACATGTTTTCCAATTGTACACTGTTAGCAATAGCCAAAATTGCAGCATTTTTCACTGCATCTCCATAGCCATCTACATTTGCATTTCCTGATGCTTTGTAATCATCACACAACGCTTGCAATTTTGCAGCACGTTCTTTACTTTTCTGAATATCGTCCTTAATTTGGGCATTAGCAGAGCATACCATCATGAAAAGAGACATGAACATTAAAACATATTTTTTCATAAAAAATAATTATTGTGCCTTTAGAAACCCAATAAGGCGTTTGTGTATTAAAACTTTTTGATTACATAGTAAAAAACGTGGGCTTCCACATCCACTTGTCCGTCTCTGAGGTCCTGAGAAAACCTTGTTGGTGAACGAATGGAGTGTCTGCCCACGCCAATATGTTGCACGTTCCCATAAAAGTGTGCAGAGAATATTATATACTCCCACTGCACACTCCGGGATACAATTTAACATACCCGTAGCATTCACTTCTGACATTGTCCATGACCAACAATTCGAAATTTCTCAGGTTTCAGAAAGCCACAAGACAAAGCATCAATGACGCTTTTACATTATGTAATATATTACCCGCCACCATTGCTGATGCCACAGTGTGAGCAATATTGTTACAAAGATATGGAAATTCAATCATTCATGCAAAAAGCAAAGCAAAAAATTAGAATTAACATTATAAATTAGAGGCTATATAAACAAGAAAAACATTCATAAACATTTTCTACTTTTGAGAAAATTGTATATCTTTACAACAAAGAAAATTATTTAACAGCATAGCACCGCAAATCGTTGAAATTCGCACGGTTACTAATTCGTTACCTCTGTTTTTTCAATTGCTCCGCTAAAAGTTTATTTTTTAATCGGTTGCATCAAACCAATGAAAGCCTAAAATAGAGTTTGACTCAACCTGAGCTAGTTCTTCTATAAAGTTATCAATTTTATCCATATCACTTCTTTTTTATAACAGGACCGTAATATAAAAATAATTGTGTTAACAACAAAATAAATGTACACAAACCGTATTCTAAACGGGCATTATGATATTAAAAAAGGAAGATAGTGTAGCCACCTTCCTTTATTTTTTACTATTTCAAAGGAGTAAGTTCCTTATATTCCCGATGAAGGAATGGTAAAAAGGTGGAATAAGATTTTATATTAAAAAAAATAAATTACAAATCAACAAAGCATATCGTTCTGCACACTGCGACACATCTATAGCTTCAATCTTTTATTATATCAGATAGTTTTACTCCTAACAGATCCGTTAATTTCACCGCCTGAAAAGTCATGTGTGCCACACTACTCTCATATAGAATCCCGATTGTTTCTTCATCAATCATTGTCAGACAACTATATCCCCAACCTTCTGCTTCGTTGAGCATGATTTGATGTTCGGGCAACCAGGTAAGACCTTTATCCAGACTTGCTTTTATTGTTATACGGTTACGTCCTTTGGTCGTATTTGGATTTGAAAACAGCAAGAGATCTTTATTTAATATGTTCTATTGGTAAATAGAAACATAGCAATAAAAATATTAAATTTATAGTAGGTAATTATAAAATTTAAGCGATTACCACTATACTCACAGAAACTAAAATTACAAAAATTTATTGTATAATACAAGGAATTTATATTGCAACAGGAAAAATATATGATTGAAAAATAAGAAAACTAAGTATTGCGACAAACAGAAGAGATGGCGAGAGATTGTTAAAAAGTAATATCTTTAAAACCGTTAATACCTGATGTCCTCCACTATGATAATTAATTTAATCGAAAAAAATGCTCAAATAACATGCACAAAAATATAGGTTGGAAATTTTCAGACAGAAACGGAGTTGTGGTTACCAGCATTAGGTTTCAAGAGTACAATTCATCAGGATCTTATCAACCATAAACAACTTTCCGACCCTTGTTATGGTATCAATAAACAAAAGATTCAGTGGAAAATGGAGTTGGAGAATGCAGGACTGTTTTTTACAGTTACTTCCAAACAACTAAAACAAGATGACGCCCAATTAGTTTTTAAAGCTTTAACATGTATGCCGAATGCCTTAACTGAAGTATGTTATAGATCGCTGATTGCAGTTCAGATTCAATGCAATCATATACGTATTATATTATAGTTGTTTCCAATCAAGCAAATGCCGTTATAGTCTTTCTTAATTCGGTTAGCGTTAAATATATTTGTCTCTCTACGGTATGAACAGAGATTCCCATTATGACAGCTATCTCCTTATGGCTTTTTCCATGAAAACGACTGAGTTCAAATACTCTTCTTCTGCGATCGGGAATTGCAGCCAATGCAGAATAGATAATCCCAAGCATCTCCCGATAATGAAATCTTTCGAAAAAATCATAGTCTATCTGTGAGGAAACTGATTTCACCATATGATATTCCATGTATTCCTGTCTGACCTGCTCATGCTTGTATATGTTCAATGCGATATTCCTTGTCATAATCAAAAGATATGAGTCAAACTCCCTTTCATTGTCCAACCAAATATTCTGTCTTTCCCAAAGTCTGGCAAAAACCTCCTGGGCGACATCCTCTGCATCAGGTTCGGATCTTAACAGGATATAAGCTAAACTCTTTACTTTGGAATAATAGAGTTTGAATAATTTAGAGAAAACATTACTCCTGTCAAATTGATTAGTAATCATTACCGTACCATTAAATGATTTAACGAACTCAAAGACATCCGACATCGCCTCTGACATCCGATTTATAAAGCAAATTAATAAAAGCATTAATACATTTGTCCAACAAATGACGGAAAAAGCATGTCCAGAATTTTAGTCACCGGACATGCCTTACATAGAAATATCACTTAGCTTATATGATATAAGCTTACAAAATTTTTATTTCATTTCAGGGAAAACAAACATATTTCCACCATTGTCATCATAGAAAGCACCATTAGGCATCGGTAGGTGATGTGCTCCATTGCTCCAGTCCCAAACCATTGTTTCGTCTTCCTCAATTGTTCCATCAACGTTCCGCTTCTTTCCATTACAAGGATAATAAACAATCAAATCCTTGTCAGTTGGATCAACCATTTTCCATGCATAATCACTCAACTGCTTGGGAGTGCGGGCTATTTTCCAGAAACGGTATTCCCGAATATAATCATTCAATCCTCCCAACCAGAAGCCGGTCAATTTATATTCACCCTCACGAATCTCTTGTTCAGCCACCAATTCACCATTAACATAAACATATGTTTTTTTACCGTCATATACAAATGCCAACATATACCATGTATTCACTTTTGCCGCAAATTTTTCTTTGCTAACATCTATTTGTGAGGCGCCAGTTTTGATCTGCAATTGATTCGGATCTATTGTCACATCGCCAAAGCGAGTAAAGATTTCATCCATTGGACCAGAATTCGGAAGTTGCTTGGTTCCTCCGATGGATTGATTATTCAAATCATAAGCGTCACGATTGATCATCACTTCAAACGTCCATTGTCCTACCGCTAATCCTTCCGGCCACATATCAGCACTCTCTGTTCCTGAGCCTTTCATCATCAAGCATTTAGTCTTGATCCGTTGTTCCAAAACAATCAATGTTTCTTTCTCGCCTTCAATACCCGGTACATCACCATCAGCAATCTTGATCGGTAACGCGTAATTCACTCCCGATTCAAATTTTACGTTCTTCAACATAATCTCTAGCGGTTGTAAAGTAGCCATCGGCTCAAAGTTCACCTCTTTACTCACAGAATACATTTCTGTCGGCAACAGTCTGTATTCTGTATGGTTCTTACTATTGAATCGGTCAAGCTGTTCCTTGTCGCCAGCAACAACAGATACCTTAATAGCAGAGCCATCTTGTTTCACCAAACTGACTGTTACATCCTTAACGGATATCTCGGCACCTTCCTCTACAAATACCTGCACTGTACTTTTAGAATTGATAAACGCTCCCTGCTCACTTTCAAAATCTTCTAACGGATTCTTATAAAGTTCATTCTGACAAGCCGCCAAAAGGCATACACTAGCCAAGCCAAATATTATTTTTTTCATATCTAAAAATTATTATTGATATTCACCCGGATATACTACATTACCTAAATATAATGCTGTACGCAGCCATTTATAAGAAGGCTCATTCTTAAAATCATATTCCATATGATAAGTTCCTACTCCCCCAATGCGTTTTCCACTGGGCAGATCAAGAGTGGCATAATCAAATATCTGTCCACCTTCTTTCCCATTAAATTCACTCCTTACTGAAGTATACGACCGTCTTCCAGACCAATTTGCAGCTCCACTATCCGGATGAATGCCACCTGTTCTCCAACATTGTTCAAACTCCACCGTAATAATCGTCTTACGCTCCCAATCTTTCAAATGCGACTTTTGGATTTTATTTATTACTGATGCAGTATTACTTTCCCAATAAGCCTGATAGATATAATGATCTATCAATTCGGAAGCTTCCGTAGACAAGAGGTCCGGTTCACCATCCATTACTAACATTTTTCCTTGAGGACGTAGTCGGGCACTCATAGTTTTAATGAGAGTCCACATTTTTGTATTACCCCTATCGGGGGCGATGGTTTGAGAGTTTGCCAAATCACCGCTACCTCCATAGTTTGGCTCATAGTCAATATCAAATCCATCAAGATTATATTTATCAATCGTATCACAAAGTGCGTTGGCATACGCTTCGATAGCTTTTGTTTCGTCACCACCGCCTTTGTCAAGCCAGAACTGACGCATATCGGATACTCCCTCAGGTGTGATACCTACACCAAGATTGTCGATAATCCAGCACAACAAAGCCTTGCCGCCTTTCACTTCTTGGAAGAATTTCAAATCAGACTGTTGTTCAGCTGATAAATTTCCACGTGCACCCCATAAAGATACAAAATCAACACTGTCGGGCAACATCTTCAAATAATTCTGTGCATTCGTTCCCTTTCCGGTCCAATTACCAAACCATCCGAATCCTTTCACATGTGGAGTTTTGCGGTATTCGCGTATTTTCGCATAATATTCACGTTGGGTCGGGGTCAAGTCTTCCTCTCCTTTTGCTTCGATAAGAGGAATCAAACGCTCCAGTCCATCCTGATTTTCAAAAATTTCTCTTTCTTCTTCTGTCCAGTCCGAACAAGCACTCAGCGAGAGCGATGCAACCAAACAGGTATATAAGACATTTCTAAGTTTCATAATATTCTTTTTAAATTCAACAATCAGTTATTCGGTTGTTTAGGACGCCCGTCTCTTACCCACCATAATGGAGTAGAACCTTGATCCGGACCTCCTAATAATGTTGGAATTTCTGCCATATTCGGATTTGTTTGATACTCCGACGGAGCAAATCGAAAGCGCTCCGGAGTTCTAGCATCAGGTGCGGCTCCAATACGGCTATAAGCCTGTGTATCTGCCGGTTTTGCTACATAAGGATAACCGGTTCTACGATATTCCGTCCAAGCTTCTACCGCATTCGGATAAAGGGCCAGATACTTTTGTGTCATAATTTTCTGCAACTGTTCCTCCTTTTGATCGGAAGTTTTATAATCTGTCCAACAGGGAGAAGTATTGCCCGTTGACATATTACTGCTATAAGAACGATTGAAAGAGCATGTTCCATATTCAATATCTGCCGGCAAAACTTTCTTCTGTAAATAAGAGTCAACTCCTGTAGCACCAAACTCTTCAAAAGAAGTTCTAACTCCAGATTCATACAAACTTTTTACATCTCCTGCTGCCAATCCGTAAAGTACAGCCTCTGCACGAAGGAAATATACTTCTGAGGCACGCATCCAATACAGAGGACTTCCATCAGAAACAATAGGTTTGGAAGTTCCTCCTGCTGTACTTTCACTTTTAGCTTGATTATTTGTGGGAGGTAGAAACTCATAATCTGGGTTACCATACCAATCCTCTACTTGAGTAAACATTTTTGCAGCACGCCCATCATCATAGCCAGTCAGATAAGCCCAAATGGTGGCTCCCATACGAGTCTCACCATATTCTTCAACAGAGGGCATCATTGAATTCTTCAACGGCATCAGAGCACTGTCACCTATTTTGGCTGCATCAGAAACAGCTTCCAACACGCCGCCATTAGCTGGATCGAGCGCCTTTGCAATATATTCTCTTGCCAATGTTTCATTTTTAAAATGTGTTCTTACCGCCAGACGAAGCATCATGGAATTAGCAAGCTTCACCCATTGAGCGGTATTTCCTCCATAAATCAAATCATAAGCGGGAAGTATTTGGGAAGGAGCCTGATTCAATACCGCAACAGCATCCGCTAATTCTGCTAACATCGCTTTATAGACCTCTTCCTGAGAATCAAATTTGGGAGAAATTTCACCCTGCCCAGCCCTTGTATAAGCAATCGGACCAAAAACATCAGTCGCACGACTCCATGCCATTATCTTTACAATATCGGACAAAGCTGCAACAGCCAGATCGGAAGGGAGTTCTGAATCCTTCACCTTATTGCGAATATCAATCCATGACTGAAAAAAAGTGGAATAAAAATTCTGATATGAATAGACCATTCTTTCTTCCGTAAAATGCCATGTGGCTTCCAAAGGATTAGTAGCCCAATTGTTATTGTTTCCAAAATAACCGATATAGCTCCCGGATGAAATCAAATCTGTATTTTGAAGGTCATTACCCGGACCAGTGGTCAAACTGGGCGAACCGATAGGAATTACCCGTTGCTGCATCGCCATAAATGGAGCACCATACAACAACCCTTTCTGCTTCAGTTCATCATCAGACACCCCTGTAGTAGATGTATTGATATCTTCATAGTCACAAGCCGTCATACAAAGGAAAGACGCCATTAGAAGTATGCAATTTCTTATTTTCATAACATTTAAATTCTTTTTGATTACTCATTGATTAAAAACCAAACTTCAAACTGAATCCATAGGTACGCTGACTCGGGAGCATAAAATAATCATATCCTTGTCCGAACGTACCCGTGGAAGCAGTCAATTCCGGATCGAAAGGCGCCTTGTTATAAATCATCCACAAATTGGTACCGTATACAGAAACATTCAATCCTTTCAAAACACCTCTAAACCATTTGTCCGGAAAAGTATAGCCGAACCTGGCCTCCTGCAAACGCACGTTGGTTGCAGAATATACATAATATGCATCCAGACTGGAAACTGTTTCATAATACGATTTCGGATCAACCAGTACATTACCGACTTTCACTCCACCCGCTTCACGAGCCAAGGCAGAAGCCTTTGACACGCCGGAACGATCGAGTACAGCCTGGGTCTTGGATATAACATTACCACCTATACGGGCATTGAACAAGAAATTCAGATTGAATCCTTTATAAGAGAATCCATTGTTCCAGCCTAAATTCCACTTCGGATTGACTGTGCCCAATTTATAAGGAGTGGTCACCTCAGTAACCAAAGGCTGACCGGGCGTATAATTTATATAGCCGTCAGCATCACGTGCGATCCATTCATCCGCATAGAAATCACCTATCTCACCACCTTCACGCAAACGGAAACGTCCCATCTTGATATCACTCAAATCATGCGTTCCACCCATAGGGTCTTTCACACTGGAAGGTAATTCTTTGATTTTATTTCTGTTGGTAGTAGCTGTGAAAGTTGTATTATAGTTAAATTCTCCGAATGTCTGGTCATATCCTAAAGTGATTTCAATACCTCTATTCTGTACATTGCCGGCCTGCACAAACATATAGTTATACCCCGAACCTTTCGGCATATCAGCTTTCAGTAACTGGTTGTAAGTATTTGAATGATAAAATGTTACTCCTAAAGAAATGGTATTGTTAAACCATTTGGAATCGATTCCCAGTTCATAAGAACGGGTTCTTTCAGCCTTGAAGTCCGGCAACGGATAATATTCATACGGTTTATAGGTACCACCTTCCATCTCATGTGTAATAGTGCCGGGAGTCAAACCTGTAAACGAAATCGGGGAACCGACCTCCGTATAGGAAGCACGGACTTTCAAATAACCCAATACAGGCTGTATACTGCTTCGGAGGTTTTCATCCAGCATTTCGGTAATAAGAGCGGAAATACCTACTGAAGGATAAGCGACCCATTCGTTCTTGGCATTAACCAATTGAGAAGGCTTGTCCACACGTCCTGTCAAGGTAAGATACAACATTGATTTCCAGGAAAGTTCAGCCGATGCAAAAACCGCAAAATTCCGTTTACGGCTATCACTACCGGTCTGGCTAGGAGAAGCCTTGCCCGGATCTACATTGGCATAAGTAAATTTATTAGGGACCAGCAACAAATCACCACCATATCCATGTCCTTTGGTATCGTACTCCTCAAATGACACACCGGCATTGACAGTAGCATAATAATCGGTTGCAAATGCCTTGTTGAAATTGACCATGATATCGGCATATTTCTGCTTGTAGCTTTCATTGGAATAACTATAACGGCCATTAGGACCTGCAAATGTACTGATCGTGGAAGCATAGCGTTTGTCTTCTTTTTCCATATATGTATTATCAATACGTACGCGACCGCTGATATTCAGGAAATCGAAAATATCATACTTCAAACTACCAAACATCATATAGCGGTCTCTTGTCTCAGGACGAATATTACGATAAGCTATCCAATACGGATTCTGAATATCCATACCCAAGTCGCCACAAGCCCAATGCTGCTTGCTATATCCGTCTGTGGCATCAAAACGCTCAAAGTTTTTCTCCTGTGAGAAATCCATCCCACGCGGATAAAGATATGCTCCCACAATAGGATTGAAATAAGTACCATAAGCCACCATATTATTGTAATACTCACGAATATAGCTGGCCGATACATCCAAAGTCAATTTGTCATTCAGGAATTTGGCCGTATTTCTAAATGTCACGTTATAACGGTGATACTTGTTATTCACCACCATACCATCCGAATTAACAGCCGAGCCAGACAAGTAAGTTTGGTTTTTATCATTTCCTACGGACAGGTTAAAGGAATTATTAAAAGTTACACCTGTCTGAAAGAAATCTATCGGATCATATCCGGAAGGCTCCGCCAGTCTGTCTCCCCAAGAAGTTGATTCCCCATCGATGCTTCCATATACATCCTGAAATTTAGGAGTAACAAAGGGATTGGCAAATTCAACAGAAGAAGACACATTTACCCGCAAAGCACCCGCTGCTCCTTTTTTAGTGTTAATCAGGATCACACCGTTGGCAGCACTGGCACCGTACAAGGCAGCGGCCGACGGTCCGGTCAGTACGGAGAGACTCTCAATATCATCCGGATTGAAGTGGGCAATTCCTTCACCGGAAGTTGAACCACCAAAACCAGTTCCATCACCGTCACGATTAGCTTGGTTACCAATAGGTACACCATCAATGACATAAAGGACATTATTGTCACCGGCAATAGATTTATTACCACGCATAACAACACGTGTACCTCCACCGACTCCCGATGAGCTACGCTGGATATTTACACCAGCTACTTTTCCATTCAAGCCATTCATAAAATTGGCATCCTTTACAGCGGTCAGCGATTCACCTCCCACTTTCTGAACATTATAACTCAATGCCTTTTCCGAACGTTTAATACCTAACGCAGTAACAACCACTTCATCCAAAGCCTGAGTATCTTCACTTAATGTGATATTCAGAGGATTAGCATTGGTTACCGTCACCGATTGTGGAGCATAGCCGATATAAGAGAATTCAAGAATATCCCCGGCGGAAGCTTTCAAGGTAAATTTTCCGTCCAAATCAGTCACAGTACCGTTGGTAGTACCCTTTACCAACACACTTACACCAATCAGCGGTTCTCCTTTGGTATCCTTTACGGTACCGGAAACACTGATTACATTGTCTTGCACTTGGCTCATAGAATGATAGTCGGATGCATACAAGCCCCCACCACCAGCCAACAAGAACAAGCTAAAAAGCAGGCAAAAGCCCTTGCGATTCAGATTTGTTTTCATTAAATAATAAATTTAAAATTAAAAAAGTTTTAGACAAATAACGGATAGTTATATTTACAGACGTTATTACAAAGAGGTTCCAAAAGGAAGTTTGCAGATTTTCAACATATTAACAGCTGGATTATTAGATACTCGTTTTTTCATATATGTATTATATTTTTAGGTTTAACGGCACAAATATACATATTATATAAAAACAAACAATACAATATATGTTAAATTTTAGGTTCGCTAATATTTTCGGGAATATGCAATTATTAATTTACATATTATATTAATATATAAATACAGCAGATTTAAACTATTTATAAATAAGTGAAATATGATTATAACTGCCCTAAGGATAGTCAAGAATAGAAATTGATTACTCCTTTTAATACATGGTTATTACAAGTACATTTAAAAAGGAAACCGGACAAAAAGAAAAGGAGACAGTATCTCAAACGATACCATCTCCCGCATTTTGGAAATTCCTTTATCTCTGATACCCTTCCGGCAATATCAGGGAAATTTTATTCTTTATTTTTCCGATTTTATACTTCTCCAATTCTTTTTGACATAGCTTCGACTCTGTAAATCCCTGTTGTCTGGTCAGTCGTCTCATACCATCCAACACTCAGTTTATAATCCCCGGAAGTTCAGAGGAGATAATCGTTTCCGACAAATTCGACCCAATCTCCGACTTGGAATCTAGAACTTTAGACGTTATAAAAATCTCTTTCATTCATATCTCCAAATGCAAAAAACGCGCATTTCAAGAGCCCAAATCCTAACTAGTGAACGTAAAAGTTATTTCTTGTTTTTTGTTATCTGCTAAAAGAGGGGATGGCGGGTGAATAGCTACGCCTGCCATTCTTTCTTCATATAAAAAGGAGGTATCAGAAAGAGGAAAATTCTTATACGTGATGAAATGGTAAGTGGTGAGGAGGAATATGCCATGTCCTTTAAAGCCGCTTGAAATAACCTTTAAATTTGAAAGTATGGCAGCAGACAAAAAACAAAACAGGAAAAGCCCAAGCGAGGAAACGATCAAAGCGCTTGGCAACAGTATCGATGAGTGCTGGAATGAATTGAACAATCTCCCCCAAAAAGAGTTCCCGCCTGTTCAGACTGGAGAAATCATATCTTCCACGTGGAATAATGCTTCTGGAAAGGAGAATGAAACAATACAGCCGGTAGGAGAAGTGATACAGGAACAGCCATGTGACGATCTGGATAGTATTTTAGGGAAAAGTATTAATCAGTCTATGAAAGAAGCGAAAAACAAGCCAGTCCCGACAATTCTATGGGGAGATGATGGTAATGGAAACGGATTATGGTATGAAAATGAACTGGCCGTGCTATTCGGAAGGACGAATACCGGAAAAAGTATATATGCGGTTCAGATAGCGGAACATATAACCAAAAATCTTAATAAAGGAGTACTGTATATTGACCTGGAGATGTCAATGAAGCAGTTTCAGCAGAGGTATACTTCAAAGGACAGCAGGTTGCATGTCTGGTCCGAGCTTCTCAAACGACCGGAAATGGAAAAAGTTGAGTGGGCATTGGACAATCCTGAAAAGTGTCTGAAATTGTTAAGAAAGATGCTTGACACATTATCTATTAAAATATTGATACTCGACAACCTCACATTTCTAGTCAATAACGGAGGAATGAAACCGGAAGATGTGAAACTGATCTGCTCGAAATTATGTGAATGGGCCAAAGAAGGGTATTCAATTCTCGTCATAAACCACACGCCCAAAATCCCTCCCTTTACACCCCTTGACCTGAACCATTGCCTGGGATCAAGTATGTTAACTAATTTTGTTCAGTCAGTATTTGCCATCGGAACATCGAGTAAAAATCCGTCTTCCGAAAGATACGTGAAACAACTTAAAAGCAGGAATGGAAAAATTGTATGGGATGAAAGCCATGTCTTACCCTACACCATTGATAAGACTGTCGATCCTACAATGCTACAATTCATCCAACCCGGTAAATCAAAGCAGAATGTTTCATCACCCAATCCGGTCCAGACAGCAAGGGAATCCGACCTGTTACAAAACGCGAACAACTTACTACTGAAAGAAATCAGAAGATATCATGAACAGGGACTTTCCAACAGGCAGATAGCCGAAGAACTGAATATATCCCCTACGACTGTTGGTAATAAGCTAAGACAGATACAAGCAACATCCAATGAAGAAGGAGATAATCAGGATGCTTAATGATGTCCACAGGTGTCCATTAAGTGTCCACCTCTGTCCATAGTGTAAACTTGTGTTCATTACTGTCCATAATATAAATAATTGGACACTTCTCTCTTCTTTTGGCTGTTCATCTTATATAACAAATAAGGACTATACAGATAATTAAAGTCAATGACCAAAAGAAAAAAAGATGTCCATTATTGTAAACCTATGTAAACAACTGTCCATTATATAATAAATTGGACACTATTTTCTCTTCTTTTTGGTCATTACTCTATTATTTACTATATTATTATCTATAGAATAACCAAAAAGAAAGAAGAATTATAATAAGTGTCCATTTTTTATAGTAATGGACACAAGTTTACAGTGGTTTACACTATTGGACAGTGATGGACACAGGTGATCACTCAATGATCACCTGCAATAAATAGAATAACCAAAAAGAAAAGAAGAATTATGGTAAGTGTCCATATTTTATAGTAATGGACGCAAGTTTACAGTAGTTTACACTATTGGACAGTGATGGACACAGGTGATCACTC
Organism: Bacteroides finegoldii DSM 17565; assembly: GCF_000156195.1. GTDB lineage: Bacteria > Bacteroidota > Bacteroidia > Bacteroidales > Bacteroidaceae > Bacteroides > Bacteroides finegoldii. The sequence continues at coordinate 12,839 of NZ_GG688346.1, forward strand.
AATAATCACCTGCAATAAATAGAATTAATAAAAAAGTCATGAAAATAGATTATTACAAGAAAAAGACATATAAGAGACCATATCGCCAGTTTGATATAACGGAAATATTAAGGCAGATACAGGATGGTACATATCGGAATGAAGTTGAAAAGGTCAGAAAGGCTACAACACAGGAGGAAAAGGATGCGGCAAAATATGAAGCTTCCGGATTTACTTTCTCCGGCACTTTCAAGGAACGGAGGAGTGACAGTCTGATTCAACATAGCGGATTGGTGGCTATTGATATTGACGGGCTGAATGAACGTGTGGGAGAAGAGAAGGAAAGGCTGGAACAAAACCCGTATACCTTCTCCGTTTTCCGCTCAATTTCGAATACGGGCCTTAGAGTATTGGTGAAAGTTCCCGACGGGCTGGACGCTCATACACATAAACTACACTATAATGCCATAGGAAAGTTTCTCAACGTGGAAAGCGACTCACAGGCACAGGACGTTTCACGATATACCAATGTAACCTATGACCCGAAACTTTATTGTAATCCGGATTCTCTGATATGGAATATGGAGACTGAAAATACACAACAACCGGAGCAGATAAAGACCGGAGCAAGAAATGAAAGGAAAATTGAATATTATAAAGGAGATATGATTATGGATGAAGATGAGAAAATACAGGTTATACTCTCATGGACCAGGAATGAGTTTAAAGAGGGGAGCAGGAACAGGTGCGTATATGAAGCCGCCTGCAACCTGTGTGAATATGGAGTGACCGAAGATAAGGCGCTTGAGGTTCTAGCAGAATATGCGGAAACAGGGTTCTCTGTTGATGAGATAGAGAAGGCGGTCAGAAGTGCATATAAACATACACAACCATGCAGCAAGGAATTATACAGAAAAGAGCCGTTGGGTGAGATGAAGGAGCTGTTTTCAAAAGTTAAAACCGACACGGATTCTAAAAAAGAACAGGACTCTTCATGTTGTCATCTTTGGGAGTTCATGTCAGTTTATAGACCCGGAATGAAAGTTGTTATCGTAGACAGTGACGAGGTTGCTGAAATGATGGGACAAATCATACCCGGATTCCAATGGTTCTCAACAAACGGGCAACAACTCACAGCCCAGCTACTCAGAGATATACCTAAATCACAGGGAGTATTGGTCTGTCCCCGTTTGCAGAAGTCACTATATGGTTATCAGTGGAAAAAAGAGGTAGAAGACCTGCAATGGGACGGCTGGTATAACTTGAAAGTCTGGAGATGGTGGGAGAAGTTTAGCCCCGACATAGAAGACTATCTGAACGAATGCTCAGTCTATGATGTGATTTGCAGGGAATAGAGTAACAAAGGAGAGAATGCTTTTACAGCATCATCTCCTTTACCTTTTTCATCAGATGGACCTAGCTAATATAAAATTACCACTCTCTTATGTCAAAAAGCTTCACCATAGAATATAATTTAACACAAAAAAAAACGACTATAACCTTCCAAAAATAATACTCCAATAGTACTTACAACAGAGAAGTTAAAGACGACTTCTTAATGTTAGCAAAAAAATTACTGGAAATACTTCTTCCATTCTGCCTTTTTCAATCCCATAAAATTCAGTTCCAGAATTTGTATAGTGAAACAACCAGGCACACTGCTTTCCATGAAAGGTATTCCGTCTCGTATCTGAATTGGTTTACGAATCATACCAGCTTTAGTCGGCGTTCCATTATCTAGATTATTTTCCAAGTCCGTGTCATTATTATCGGTGATATATAAGTAGGTTATTTCTCCTTGAGAATCAAATTCTGCTCCCCAAATGTTAATAGCGTGTGTCTGCCTTCCAAAGGAATGGGCGCATCCTATGGCCTTTTTGTCCGGATAGAGCTTCTTTTATGATTTCCGTAAAACGATAGCGAAAAGATTGACACGTTTCGCATACCGAGCAATTTTCACCAAGCACTTCCTTAAAGAAACCGGCTTCCTGTTTAGCTCCGTTAAGAAACTTTCCGGTGAAGAACCAGTTTAATGCAGCAGCCACATTATTACCAGTATTCGAGAAATTTTTTTTGTAAAAATCAAACACCTCACAATCCAACGAACCATTATAGCGGGATGGCCCGTCATATCCAAACCTATTTACATATTCCTTGTTTTGTTCCAACCACCAATAAATGATATTGGATACAGAAGCAGCCCAACAAAGGTTATTATCACTATTGGGTTGCT
>NZ_GG688346.1:15150-15959 GCF_000156195.1 Bacteroides finegoldii DSM 17565
ATTCTTGCGGAATCTCCGGTTCAGGATCGGGATCAGGCTTCTCCGGTTCGGGATCAGGATCAGGTTTCTCCGGTTCAGGATCAGGATCAGGTTTCTCCGGATCAGGTTTTTCATTATCCGGATTTATTTCTTCCAGCGGAGGAATAATCACTTCATCAAGAGGTTCATCCTTATCGCATCCATCAAGAAAAACTGATAAAGAGACGATTGAAAGAACAAGAATAAAAATTTTGAATCGTTCCATATCTATTATATGAGGTTTTAATAATAAATTTTGCAAAAATACAAATAAACCACTCATGTTCCAAATCTATAGAAATGAGTGGTTTATAAAATACAATTTCTAACTAAATAGTATAATTAATTATTTCTGATAAACAGTAACTTCAGTAATATTGATGTAGTCTGCTTCTTTAATAGGGATATCCATCTCAATCTTAATATATTGTGCTTTTACAGGAACTAAGAAGATAAAGTCAGATGCACCATTCTTTTCAACAGCATTCTCGATCGTTCCTACTTTAGTCCAAGTGGAATTATTACTAGAAAGAGCAATCGTCACTTCTTTATAGAAGTTGCTTGGATTGCTACCAAGATATTTAACTCTGATACCAGAGAAAGTTTGAGCATTCTGCATATCTACAGTAAAAAGGAAATTGCTTCTTGGTACAAACCTCTTAGCAGCAACAAATATTTCTATAGCTTTGTTACTATCGTTACCGTCTACCAAGCTATTTTCGCCATATTTTATTAAGTTATCAGGAAAACGGCTACTGAGAATAGCTATTTGCACAATTTCAGTTTGAAGG
>NZ_GG688346.1:16059-16429 GCF_000156195.1 Bacteroides finegoldii DSM 17565
AATTAATATATTTTTAGGAAGTGCAACAGAAACCCATGTCGGATTTCTCTTTTCAGCTTCAAGTGTATTTCCGTTACCCGAATGATCTTTGATAGTCTTGCCATTTCCTTCGTTGAATTTCCAATAAGCCAGTAATCCGTCTGTAGATCCTTCTACATTGGTATCCAAGAAATAGATGAAGAACAGCACCGAAAATGAGTTGTTTTGCATAGCCATACTCTTTGTTTTTGACGTTGTAAAATTACTGTTTTAACGTGAGTTGGATTTGTGCAAAATATAGATATTCAATGAGATATAACCCAGGAAGGTGGACTTTTTTCGGCCGGAAATCAAGTCCACCTTTTCGTCCACCTCGTAAATGCCGTAAAGT
>NZ_GG688345.1:0-17079 GCF_000156195.1 Bacteroides finegoldii DSM 17565
CTTGTACGGGGCGCGATATATACGTTTAGCTTGCTAGACACTGAAGTTTTACTTTTCATCATGTCATAACCTTATTGAATTTCTTCAGGTGGTTATAGCACGAGGGTTCCACCTCTTCCCATTCCGAACAGAGAAGTTAAGCCTCGTCACGCCGATGGTACTGCGTAACAGTGGGAGAGTAGGTAGCCGCCGTTTTTAGAGAAGCCCCTTGATTCATTTTGAGTCAAGGGGCTTTCTGTTTTTTTATCACTTCTGAATTAGGGCCTTCTCTAAGGCCGGATAAAAGATAACCTCTTCTCTTCTTCTGCAAATAAAATAGCTGTATTTACTAATGCTAGATGTGAATATGCCTGCGGGAAGTTGCCCAACTGTTCTTTGGTTTCGAAATCAATATCTTCACTAAACAATCCGAGGTGATTGGAATATTTCAGAACTTCGTCAAACAGGCAGCGTGCTTCTTCTTTATGGCCGGTTACAAACAATGCCCGTATAAGCCAGAATGTACAAATCGTAAAAGCAGAAGTAGGCAACCCAAAATCGTCTTTGCTGTTATAGCGATACATAAGTCCTTTATGGAAAAGGGCTTTCTTGACTGCTTCCACTGTTTTATGATAGCGTATATCATCTGCTTCTATAAATCCATAGGGTTCCATCAATAGTAATGAGGAATCCATTGCTTGATTATTATATGTCTGTGTGAAGCTTTGAAGTTCCTTATTCCAGCCATATTTCATCACATCTTTCTTTATTTTTTCGGCTTCCAGTTGCCAACGTTCGCTATAATTATATTTGTTAAGCATTTGAGCGATTTTAGCTCCGCGATCTAAAGCTACCCAACACATCACTTTGGAAGAAACAAAGTGTTGTCCTTCTCCCCGGATCTCCCAGATTCCCTTATCGGGCTTTCTCCAGTTTTCTACTACTTTTGCTAAAATGGTCTTTACCATTTCCCACATGTCTTCAATTTCATCCAGTGTGCCGGGCATGAGGCGATAATATTGGTAAATCAGGTCCATCAGGTAACCAAAAGAGTCGTTTTGTTTCTGATGGTATGCATCATTTCCTATTCGTACAGGTTTGGAGTTCTTATAACCGGATAGATGGTCGAGTATCACTTCGGTTAGTTGGTGCTCGCCCCGGATGCCATACATAATTTGATAATCATGTTTGGAAACGAATGTGGATTGGATAAATTTCATAAAGCGTTTGGCTGCACCGGTATGTCCGATTTGAAACATGGTTTCGATGGACATGGAAGCATCCCGAAGCCAGCAGAAACGATAATCCCAGTTGCGCACTTCTCCTACAGCTTCCGGAAGGCTTGTCGTTAGTGCTGCCAGCACAGCTCCGTTGTGGTAGGACATTAGTTTCAGAACCAATAAACTCCGTTCGATTACGTCATTATATAGAGTGTATTTCTTGCTTCTGTCTGTCCAGTTCAGCCAATATACCAGCGTACGGCAATATTCTATTTTCTCCCTTTCTATGTCGATTGGGATCACTTTCTCGTTATAGGAGAGCAGGAGAAATTCGTCTTTCTCAAGAATGATTTCTTTTTTCTCTTTGATGTCCTGAAGAGACAGGGAAGCATATAAATATTGTCTGTCCTTGTTGTCAAAGGAGCAGTAGGATTCGATATACTGTGGAGTGATATTAAGGATCACTTGTCCCTGCGCATAGTTCGGGGCCGGATGATAGTTGATCTTGAAACGCGGTTTCCCTTTTATCCAATGTATGTAGCGGTATAATTCGGCAGGTAAATAATGCCCTGTTTCGTCTTGTGAACGATAGCAGGGCATATAGTCGAGCACTACGAATTCTCCTTCATCGGAGGAGAATTGGGTAGAAAGAATATTGGTGTGGGGGACATAATTTTGTGTGATGCGATAGTCTCCGGAAACTTCGAATCCGAAAGCTCCTCCTTTCTCCCGGTCGAGCATACTGGCAAAAATAGAAGGAGAATCGAAATCGGGAAAACAGAGCCATTCGATATTTCCGTTCTGCGAAATGAGAGCTGCCGTTCGGCAGTTACCTATCACTCCATAATTTAAATTATTCATATTGATTGCTTTTTATTGAGTTTTTAATAGATCTTTGAGAAAGTCGAAAGCGAAAGTCAGGCGATTCTTAATACTTCCTTCTTTTGTGGCAGTTTTTTGTTTGCCTAGTAAAGACCGTAAGAAAGGAAGTACGTCAGATTGGGCAGACAGGTGATAGTTGGCGGCTTCGGATACGCTACCTATTTTAATGGCGATAGCGCTCTTCGGTAATGCCTGAAACATATCTTCATCTGTAGTGTCGTCTCCCATCGCTATAACAAAATCATAACGTCTGTTGGCTAGCAGACGACCCACCTCGGAACCTTTATTGCAATCCGGTGATTTGATTTCGATCACTTTATTTCCTTGTAGAATTTGTAGTTTCTGCCGGGTACAGAGCGAAATCAGCGTGTTGACGAGTTGTTGGGCTCTTAATGTGCCGAGCCATGCGTCACTTTCACGATAATGCCATGCCAGGGCAGTTTCCTTCACTTCCAGATGGGAACGGGGAGTACGGTCTACAAACATTTGAAGAATAGAGAGAATACCTGCTCCCCATTCTATCTTCTTTATGTTTTTATGCCAAACCCCGTTCTCTTTGTAGAAAGCCCCATGTTCGGCAGCCATAGACACAGGAAGGGAGCCAAGCCATTTTTCTAATGTAAAGTGATCCCGCCCGCTATTGATAACAATATGATTGGCGGGATCGCTAGCCAGTTGTTGTAGAATAGAAATGAGTTCCGGTGTAGGTTGTGCATCCTCGGGACGTGGTTTGAGAGCCGTCAGTGTACCATCATAGTCCAGCAGAATCAGGCGTTGTTTGGCTTGGTTATACTTGAGCTTGATTTGTGCGATGGTGGCAGCTACGATGCGTTTTTTCCGTAACATATCATTTTTCATACATGTCGCGTTCAGTTCATTGACAAAGTCGGCTGCCCATTTGTTGACTGTCTGTACGGACAGAATGCTTTGCATACGTTGCAGGCGTTGTTTTTGTTCCTCTTCGGGCATTTCAAGTGCCTGGCAAATAGCATTTTCTATTTGTTCTGTATCGTTCGGGTTGATTTGGATAGCGTCCGTCAATTCTACGGCGGCACCTGCCATTTCGCTAAGGATAAGTACACCGGGATTGTCGCATTTGGTAGCTACGTATTCTTTGGCTACCAGATTCATTCCGTCCCGAAGTGGAGTGACGAGGGCTATGTCGGCCACATAGTACATGGCAGTCAGTTCTTCCAGTGAAAAGCCATGATAGAAATAACAGACGGGAGTCCAGTTCATTGTGGAGTAACGTCCGTTGATTGAGCCGATTTCTTCGTCAATTTTTGTTTTTAGTTCCGCATAACTGCCTACATGGTCGCGTGAAGGGACAATGACCATTGCCAATGTAACTTTACCGTGATATTCAGCATGATGTTCGAGGAAGGTGGCAAAGCCACGAAGACGGTGCAATATGCCTTTGCTGTAATCCAGTCTGTCTACTGACAGGATCAGTTTATGCTCGCCGAAAAGTTTCCGGGTACGTTCAATAGCTTGGTGCACTTCTTTATTTTCCGAGGCCTTATGATAAGATTCATAGTTGATTCCCATTGGTAATGCCTCTACTCTGGTCACCCAGTTGTTGATCTGTACTTCATCCAATTTAAAATCGAGATGTAATACACGTTCTACAGCACTGATGAAATGACGCATATAGTCGTGGGTGTGGAAAGCAATGAAGTCGGCTCCTAATAAGCCTTTCAGTATCTCGGCGCGCTCCGGCAGAATACGAAAAAGTTCGTAGGAAGGGAACGGGATATGATGGAAATATCCGATACAGAGTTCCGGATATATTTTCCTCAACATTCCCGGAAGTAGCATCAACTGATAATCCTGTATCCATACTTTGTCGCCGGGACGTACCAGTCGGCAAATCTCCTCACAGAAAAGACGGTTGACTTGCTGGTAGGATTGCCAAAAACAGTTCTTATATAAGGTATAAGCATAAAAGTAATGGCATAAAGGCCAGATAGTACTGTTACTGTATCCTTCGTAGTAATTTTCAATTTGCTTTTCCGACAAGAAGACCGGATGAAAATTCATTTCCTGTAGTTTCTCGTTAATCTCCTGTTGGTCCTTTTCTTCATTGGCACATATTCCGGGCCAACCTATCCAGTGCTTCTCATAAGAAGTCTGAAGAGAATCCAAACCTGTTGCCAGTCCGCCTTCGCTACGCGAAAATGCGAATTTACCGTTTGTGCCGGCTACTTTGACAGGTAATCTGTTTGCAATAATATAAAGTTTCATATCTATCTCTTTGCAAAGCATATACCAATAGACCTATATTAGTTGTTAATCTCTTATTATCAGTGTATTATAAGTATTATGTTTCCTTCTCTTGCCTTTTCAAAATGAAAATCCCCCTTTCAAAGTGATAATTTGCTTATTTTTTCTCTTCTGAAATTCTGGAAAAGTACAAAGCTTTTCAAAATAGAATCCTTTTTTCAAAATGGAAGGGTATGTTGGATGGATAGAAAGTTTCTTGTGATGTGTATTTTGTTGAATATTAGTCTGTTATCTGTTGTGTGCTTTTTGTGGCACGCATTTGGCATGAAGGGTGGCGAGTAAAAAAATAATAGTAATCATTTAAAAGGTAAAAACATGGGAATAACACTATCATTTATTTTCTGCCTGTTAAGCGGTTTCGCTTGTTTCTGGCTATTTTGGAAATGTGTAGACTGGTTTGAAAATATTTAAAGAAAAAGGAGAATTGATTATGTACACAGCATTATTCGTATTAGGTATTGCGATCTTCGGTTATTTGATGTACGTGCTCGTCAAACCCGAAAAGTTTTAAAGTAACACACACAGTTTAAGGTAAAAAGTATATGAATACAGAAATTTTAGGCGTGGTTGTTCAGATAGCCTTGATGGTGATTCTGGCTTATCCACTGGGAAAATACATTGCTAAGGTCTACAGAGGAGAAAAGACCTGGTCTGATTTTATGGCTCCTATCGAAAGAGTCATTTATAAAGTTTGTGGAATCGACCCCAATGAAGAAATGAACTGGAAACAATTCTTGAAAGCATTGTTGATTTTGAATGCTTTCTGGTTTTTCTGGGGAATGGTACTCTTGGTTTCACAAGGATGGTTGCCCTTAAATCCGGACGGCAACGGACCGCAGACTCCGGATCAGGCATTTAATACCTGTATTAGTTTTATGGTGAACTGTAACTTGCAGCACTATAGCGGTGAAAGCGGACTGACTTATTTTACTCAACTGTTCGTCATCATGCTATTCCAGTTTATTACCGCAGCAACAGGTATGGCTGCTATGGCAGGTATTATGAAGAGTATTGCTGCAAAAACAACCAAAACGATTGGTAACTTCTGGCAATTTCTGGTAATAAGCTGTACACGTATTTTATTGCCTCTTTCTCTGATTGTAGGTTTTATCCTGATTCTTCAGGGAACCCCGATGGGATTTGATGGTAAGATGAAAGTGACTACGATGGAAGGCCAGGAACAAATGGTTTCTCAAGGTCCTACGGCTGCAATTGTTCCTATCAAGCAATTAGGAACGAATGGTGGTGGTTACTTTGGTGTAAACTCTTCTCATCCGTTGGAAAACCCGACTTATCTTACTAATATGGCAGAATGTTGGTCTATCCTGATTATCCCGATGGCGATGGTACTTGCGCTGGGTTTCTATACTCGCAGAAAGAAGTTGGCTTACAGTATATTCGGAGTAATGCTTTTCGCTTTTTTGGTAGGCGTATGTATTAATGTCAGTCAGGAAATGGGCGGTAATCCACGCATTGATGAATTGGGAATTGCGCAGGATAATGGTGCGATGGAAGGTAAAGAAGTTCGTTTGGGGGCCGGAGCAACGGCATTATGGAGTATTGTAACTACTGTAACCTCTAATGGCTCTGTGAATGGTATGCATGATTCTACTATGCCGCTGTCCGGAATGATGGAGATGCTGAATATGCAGATTAACACCTGGTTTGGCGGTGTAGGTGTAGGATGGATGAATTACTATACATTTATTATCATTACAGTGTTTATCAGCGGTTTGATGGTAGGACGTACGCCGGAATTTCTCGGTAAGAAAGTGGAAGCCCGCGAAATGAAAATCGCTACGATTGTAGCTCTGCTTCATCCGTTTGTAATTTTGGTATTTACAGCACTTTCAAGTTATATTTATGTGCACCACCCTGATTTTGTGGAAAGTGAAGGTGGATGGTTGAACAATTTGGGATTCCACGGTTTAAGTGAGCAACTTTACGAGTACACTTCTTGTGCTGCCAATAACGGTTCCGGTTTTGAAGGTTTGGGAGATAATACTTATTTCTGGAATTACACGTGTGGTATCGTTCTGATTTTGAGCCGTTTTATTCCTATCGTCGGACAGGTTGCCATTGCCGGGTTACTGGCACAGAAAAAATTCATTCCGGAAAGTGCCGGCACATTGAAGACCGATACTTTGACTTTCGGAGTCATGACATTTGTGGTTATCTTCATTATTGCTGCGCTGTCATTCTTCCCGGTACATGCATTGAGCACAATTGCTGAACATTTAAGTTTGTAATACTGAATTAGAGAAGATATGAAAGATAATAAATCAGCTTCTTTGTTTCCAAAGGAGCAAGTTATAGAAAGTTTGAAACAGTCATTCGTGAAACTGAACCCGCGGATGATGATAAAGAACCCGATTATGTTTACAGTAGAAGTGGCTACAGTGGTCATGCTGCTCGTAACGCTCTACTCCATTGTAAACTCTTCACAAGGTTCGTTTGCTTACAATATTGCCGTGTTTATCATTCTGTTTGTAACCTTGTTGTTTGCCAATTTTGCTGAAGCTATTGCCGAAGCACGTGGTAAAGCACAGGCCGATAGCTTGCGTAAGACTCGTGAAGAGACACCGGCTAAGAAAGTGGAAGGCAATAAAATCGTTACTGTCAGTTCTTCACAGTTGAAGAAAGGAGATGTATTTGTTTGTGAGGCCGGAGACGTGATTCCTTCCGATGGTGAGATTATTGAAGGCTTGGCTTCTATTGATGAAAGTGCTATCACCGGCGAGTCTGCTCCGGTTATTCGTGAGGCAGGTGGCGACAAGAGTTCTGTAACGGGTGGTACGAAGGTATTGTCCGATCATATAAAAGTAATGGTGACTACTCAACCGGGAGAAAGTTTTCTCGACAAGATGATTGCACTGGTAGAAGGTGCTTCCCGCCAGAAAACCCCGAATGAGATTGCGTTGACTATTCTGTTGGCAGGTTTTACGCTTGTTTTCGTCATAGTGTGTATTACCTTGAAACCGTTTGCCGACTATAGTAATACGGTCATCACCATTGCTTCGCTTATTTCTTTGTTTGTGTGTCTGATTCCGACAACTATCGGTGGACTTCTCTCTGCTATCGGTATTGCCGGTATGGACCGCGCGCTTCGTGCCAACGTGATTACTAAATCCGGTAAAGCAGTAGAGACTGCCGGTGATATTGATACGTTGTTGCTGGATAAAACAGGTACTATCACAATCGGTAACCGTAAAGCAACTCATTTCCATACGGCTCCGGGTGTCAATTTGCACGATTTTGTGGAGACTTGTCTGTTGTCTTCCTTGTCCGATGAAACGCCGGAGGGTAAGTCTATCGTAGAACTGGGACGCGAGTCGGGCATCCGTATGCGTAACCTGAATACAACGGGAGCGCGTATGATTAAGTTTACGGCTGAAACTAAATGTTCGGGAGTAGACTTGGCAGATGGAACACAGATTCGTAAAGGTGCTTTCGATGCTATCCGTAAGATGGTGGAAGGTGAAGGAAATGAATTTCCGAAAGAAGTGGAAGAGATCATCTCTTCTATCTCTAGCAATGGTGGTACGCCGTTGGTAGTATGTGTAAACAAGAAAGTGACCGGTGTCATTGAGTTGCAGGATATTATCAAACCGGGTATTCAGGAACGTTTCGAACGTCTGCGTAAGATGGGAGTGAAGACGGTCATGGTGACAGGGGATAACCCGTTAACTGCAAAATATATTGCTGAAAAAGCCGGTGTGGATGATTTTATCGCTGAAGCTAAACCGGAAGATAAGATGGAATATATCAAGAAGGAACAGCAGGCTGGTAAATTGGTTGCAATGATGGGAGACGGAACGAACGATGCTCCTGCTCTGGCACAAGCCAATGTGGGTGTAGCCATGAATAGCGGTACACAGGCAGCAAAGGAAGCCGGTAATATGGTCGACTTGGATAACGATCCGACGAAATTGATTGAGATTGTGGAAATCGGTAAACAATTGTTGATGACACGTGGTACGCTGACTACTTTCTCTATTGCCAATGACGTGGCCAAATATTTCGCAATTGTTCCTGCCTTGTTTATGATTGCTATTCCTGAACTGGCTGCTCTGAATATCATGCATCTGCATAGTCCTGAAAGCGCCATTCTTTCGGCAGTCATTTTTAATGCGATTATTATTCCGATTCTGATTCCGCTGGCTTTGCGTGGTGTGCAATACAAACCGATAGGTGCAAGTGCTTTGCTTCGCCGTAATCTGCTGATCTATGGTGTGGGTGGTGTGATTGCTCCTTTCGTGGGAATCAAATTGATAGATTTAGTAGTAGGTTTATTCTTTTAATTAAAAAACAATAGCAATGAAAACTTTATTGAAGTCATTAAAAATAACACTTGCTTTTTGTGTCTTTTTCTCTGTGTTCTATATCCTTATCCTGTGGGTGTTCGCACAGGTAGCAGGTCCTAATAAAGGAAATGCCGAGGTGGCTACGCTGGATGGGAAAGTAGTGGGAGCAGCCAATGTGGGTCAGATGTTTACAAAAGATATTTATTTCTGGGGACGTCCTTCTTCTGCCGGTGACGGGTATGATGCGACGAGTTCCGCAGGTAGTAATAAAGGGCCTACGAATCAAGAATATCTGGATGAAGTGAAAGCGCGTATTGATACCTTCCTTGTACATCATCCTTATTTGAATCGTGCGGATGTGCCTGCCGAAATGGTTACGGCCAGTGGTTCGGGACTGGATCCTAATATCACTCCTCAATGTGCGTATGTACAAGTGAAGAGAGTAGCACAAGCACGTGGATTAACAGAAAAACAAGTAAGAGCGATTGTTGATAAAAGCATAGAAAAACCGTTTTTGGGGTTGTTGGGAACAGAAAAGGTGAATGTCTTGAAATTGAATATCGCTTTAGAGGAAAGCAATAAGTAGATGAAGATTGAGCAGCGTTCCTGTCCGGACCGTTTGGGTTATGCCGCGGTTCAAATTAACAAGGTTGGATGGGGCGCTGCTTTTTTACAGGAACATAAAATAGAATTAGATAAAAAGTATGAAAAGTTTTTTTAGTAAAAAGAGTATTTTAGGAACAATGGCTGTAGCAGCCGTATGTATGTTGGGAACTAGCAATGCACAAGCACAAGAGTTTACTATACAAGGTGATTTGGTAAGTTCGTATGTATGGCGTGGTATTTATCAGGGGGGAGCCGCTTCCTTTCAGCCGACTTTGGGATTTAGCGTAGGTAATTTCTCGCTTACTGCATGGGGCTCAACCAGTTTGAGTGAGAGTAATAAAGAAATTGACCTAACCGCAGCTTATAAGTTTGGTGAAGCGGGACCGACACTTTCTGTAGCCACTCTTTGGTGGGACGGACAAGCTGATGTGGCTAATGGAGAACTTACCAATAATTATTTCCATTTTAAAAGTGGAGACACCGGACATCATTTTGAAGCAGGGTTAGCTTATACGCTTCCTATTGAAAAGTTCCCGTTATCTATCGCATGGTATACCATGTTTGCCGGTGCTGACAGAAAAACGACTGATGAGGGGGAGGAAAAGCAGGCATACTCTTCTTACGTAGAACTGAATTATCCGTTCAGTGTGAAAGGAGTTGATCTGAATGCTACTTGTGGAGTGGTTCCTTATAAGACTCCGCAGTATAATGTGAATGGGTTTGCAGTGACGAACCTAGCTTTGAAAGCAACGAAAGCAATAAATTTTAATGATAAGTTTTCATTGCCTATATTTGTACAGGCTATATGGAATCCACGTTTGGAGGACGCCCATTTAGTATTTGGCGTAACTTTAAGGCCATAAAATAAACTCATGAATTTTTGTGAAACCCGTGGTGATCGTGATGATTACTACGGGTTAGGATGTTTAAAATAACAGATTGACGTAATGGATGATAGAGAACATAGTGTACAGTATTTTTTGGATCTGATAAAGAAGTCCCACCGGGGCAAATTCAAGGTCTATATCGGTATGATAGCCGGTGTGGGAAAGTCATATCGTATGCTTCAGGAGGCGCATGAACTGCTGGAGAACGGTGTGAACGTGCAAATCGGCTATATCGAAACTCATGGACGCGCCGGGACGGAAGCATTGCTGCAAGGGCTCCCTGTCATTCCGCGTCGCAAAATCTTCTATAAGGGGAAAGAATTGGAAGAAATGGATCTGGATACGATTATCCGTGTCCATCCGGAAATTGTAATTGTGGATGAACTGGCTCATACCAATGTAGAAGGTAGCTTGAACGAGAAACGTTGGCAGGATGTGATAACTTTGCTGGATGAGGGAATCAATGTGATTTCGGCAATCAATATTCAGCACATCGAAAGCGTGAATGAAGAAGTGCAGGAGATTACGGGTATTGAAGTGAAAGAACGGGTGCCCGACAGTGTTCTTCAGGAAGCGGATGAGGTGGTGAATATTGACTTGACGGCAGAGGAGCTGATTGCACGTTTGAAAGCGGGTAAGATATATCGTCCGGAAAAGATTCAGACGGCATTGGATAATTTCTTTCGGACAGAGAATATTCTTCAGTTACGTGAGTTGGCTTTGAAGGAAGTAGCGTTGCGGGTAGAAAAAAAGGTGGAGAATGAGGTGGTGATGGGAGTAGCCGTCGGACTCCGGCATGAGAAGTTTATGGCTTGTATCAGTAGTCATGAGAAAACACCCCGGCGGATTATCAGAAAGGCGGCAAAGTTGGCAACCCGGTATAATACTACTTTTATAGCCCTGTATGTTCAGACTCCGAAAGAGAGTATGGATAGAATTGATCTAGCCAGTCAACGGTATCTGTTGAATCATTTTAAGCTCGTGGCGGAACTTGGGGGAGAGGTGGTGCAGGTGCAGTCGAAGGATATTTTGGGGAGCATCGTCAAGGTTTGTAAAGAGAAACAGATATCGACTGTTTGCATGGGAACTCCTAATTTAAGGTTGCCATACGCTATTTGTTCTATACTGGGATATAGAAAGTTTTTAAATAATTTGTCACAAGCTAATGTAGATTTGATTATACTTGCATAATATTAATCGTATGAACGTTATGAATATTAAAACGAAACTGATTCTCGGTATCGGAATGCTGGCCGGAATGATTATTTTGCTGGTAACACTTTCAGTTGTGAATCTTCAAATTCTGACAGCGACAGAACCTGATAGTCCTGCTGCTATGCCCGGATTGGAACGTGCTTTGTTATGGATTTCCGTAACGGGAGGAATCTGTATCTTGACCGGACTGATATTGCTTTATTGGTTGCCCCGTACTATCAGCAAGCCTATTAAAGAGCTGAAAGAGGGAATTCTTGAAATAGCCAATCATAATTATGAGAAGCGTCTGCAGATGAATAATAATGAAGAATTCCGGGATGTGGCGGATAGTTTTAACCGGATGGCGGAGCGTTTGACCGAATATCGTGCCAGTACTTTGTCGGATATTCTTTCTGCAAAGAAATTTATTGAAGCAATTGTAAACAGTATAGATGATCCGGTGATCGGCTTGAATATGGAGCGTGAAATTCTGTTTATCAATGAGGAAGCACTCAATGTCTTGAATCTGAAACGGGAGAATGTGATTCGTCAATCGGCGGAGGAACTGGCTTTGAAGAATGACCTGTTGCGGCGGTTGATCCGTGAACTGGTGACGCCAAGCGAGCAGAAGGAACCATTGAAGATATATGCTGACGACAAAGAGAGTTACTTTAAGGCCTCTTATGTCCCTATCATTAATACGGAGGCTGAAAAAGGGGAACCCCGCAAACTGGGTGATGTTATTTTATTAAAGAATATCACGGAATTTAAGGAACTGGATTCTGCCAAGACTACATTTATCTCGACGATATCTCATGAACTGAAGACTCCGATTGCTGCTATTATGATGAGCCTCCAGCTGTTGGAAGATAAGCGTGTCGGTGCATTGAATGATGAACAGGAGCAACTGTCTAAGAGTATCAAGGAGAATAGCGAGCGTTTGTTGAGTATCACCGGAGAATTGCTTAACATGACCCAGGTGGAAGCCGGAAAACTACAGTTTATGCCGAAGATCACCAAACCGATTGAGTTGATCGAATATGCGATCAAAGCTAATCAGGTGCAAGCGGATAAGTTTAATATCCAGATAGAAGTGGAATATCCGGAAGAGAAAATCGGCAAACTCTTTGTCGACAGTGAAAAGATTGCCTGGGTATTGACAAATCTGCTAAGTAATGCTATCCGTTATTCTAAAGAAAACGGGCGTGTGATTATCGGTGCCAAACAGGATGAAAATATGATCGAACTCTATGTTCAGGATTTTGGAAAGGGTATCGACCCGCGTTATCACAAAAGCATCTTCGACCGTTATTTCCGTGTACCCGGAACGAAAGTACAAGGCAGTGGCTTGGGATTATCTATTTCGAAGGATTTTGTGGAAGCTCATGGTGGTACGCTGACGGTAGAGAGTGAATTGGGGAAGGGAAGTCGGTTTGTGATGCGGTTGAAAGCATAAAAATAAATGTCTTTTTGGCGAATCAATATATTGTAGCGTCTTTTAAAATATTTATATTTGCAGGTGAATTGAAACTAAGGTCAAACTATTGGCTATATAAAAACTTAAAAGAACCAGAATCAGATGAAACAGGACATGATTGTTATCCTTGACTTGGGTAGTCACGAGAATACGGTATTGGCTCGCGCCATCCGTGCATTAGGAGTTTATAGTGAGATTTATCCTCACGACATCACCGTAGAAGAACTGAAAGCATTGCCCAACGTAAAGGGTATTATTATCAATGGCGGACCGAATAATGTGATTGATGGCGTTGCCATTGACGTAAATCCGGCTATTTATACAATGGGACTTCCTGTTATGGCTGCCGGTCATGATAAAGCGATTTGCACTGTGAAATTGCCGGAATTTACAGATGATATCGAGGCTATTAAGGAGGCTGTAAAGTCTTTCGTATTTGATACCTGCAAAGCGGAAGCTAACTGGAATATGACAAACTTTGTGAACGACCAGATAGAACTGATTAAGCGTCAGGTTGGCGATAAAAAGGTATTGTTGGCTTTGTCAGGTGGTGTTGACAGCTCTGTGGTTGCTGCTTTGCTTCTGAAAGCAATTGGTGATAACTTGGTGTGCGTGCATGTCAATCATGGTTTGATGCGTAGAGGGGAATCTGAGGATGTGGTTGAAGTTTTCAGCAATCAGTTAAAGGCAAATCTTATTTATGTGGATGCTACAGACCGTTTCCTGAATAAATTAGCAGGAGTGGCGGACCCTGAACAAAAACGTAAAATCATCGGTGGTGAATTTATTCGTGTGTTCGAGGAAGAAGCACGTAAGTTGGACGGTATCGATTTCTTGGGGCAGGGTACTATTTACCCGGATATTGTGGAAAGTGGAACGAAGACTGCCAAAATGGTGAAGTCGCACCATAATGTAGGTGGTTTGCCGGAGGACCTCAAGTTTGAATTGGTAGAACCGTTGCGTCAATTGTTCAAGGATGAAGTTCGTGCTTGTGGACTGGAGTTGGGCTTACCGTACGAAATGGTTTATCGCCAACCTTTCCCGGGACCAGGTTTGGGAGTGCGTTGTTTGGGAGCTATTACACGTGACCGTCTGGAGGCTGTGCGTGAATCTGACGCTATTCTGCGTGAAGAATTCCGAATTGCAGGATTGGACAAGAAAGTATGGCAATACTTTACAGTAGTTCCTGATTTCAAATCCGTGGGTGTGCGTGATAATGCTCGCTCTTTTGATTGGCCGGTAATTATTCGTGCAGTCAATACGGTAGATGCTATGACAGCTACCATCGAACCGATAGATTGGCCTATTCTGATGAAAATTACAGACCGAATTCTGAAAGAAGTGAAGAATGTAAATCGTGTCTGCTATGATATGTCACCGAAACCCAATTCAACCATAGAATGGGAATAAGAAAATAGAGACTAAAATTCAATCAGCCCCGAATGTCGGTATATCCAGCTTTCGGGGCTCAGTTGTAATTTTTGGGGGATTAAGTTTTGTCAATTCCCTTCATGCATATACCTCTGCTAGCCTAAAAAGGAAGAAGCTCATATCCACTACTCCTCTAAATGATGCCCTAAATGCTTTGATTTTAGCATTAAATGCTTCCGCTACTGCATTTGTACTCCTGTTCACAAAGAAGTTCAAAATCCTTTCATAATGGTTCTCAATAGAGTTTGCTACTGTTGTGAATGTATCGTATCCATATTCTTCAATCTTATTATACCATAGTGCTAGCTTTGCTCTTGCTACATCCTTGTCATAGTTTGTGGAAAAGATCTTTCCCAACTCCAATGAGTAGTAATATACGTGCTTAATATCTTCAAACTGCTTGAAAAGTAATTCTGCCCTGATTTTCTGGCTCTTGGTCCATTTATCAGGTGATTTAAATAATAAATATTTGCTTCTGGCTAATAATTGCCTGAGTGTATCTCCGTTTTCGAGTTCTTCTGCTTTATGTACTTCCCCTTCTCTTTTGCCGCTTTCATGGCTTTATTCTCCTCTTTTCAACAAGAAAAATATATGATTGAAGACAATTACCGTCTCCATCTCATAAAAATCAAAAATAGAAAAGAGGACTCTGGGGTATATTCTTCGATTGGATAAAGAATTATACAGGATATGCAAGGAAGTGGGCTATGATGATAGGACTCATTTAACAACTTGTAAATTCTATATTTATTAACACAATAAGTTAAAACGGACAATATTTATAAAGGCAGGATTGATATGTATAATGAGGAATTCTGGCAAACAATAAAAGAAGGAGGGGATTATACACCTCCTTCACAGTTTATCTCATCCATTCTGTGATCTTGTTTTTGGCATAGAAATAATAGAAAGCAAGTCCAAGCCAACTCGTAATGATGATTAAAACGATGAACAAAAGTTTTTCTCACCATAGCACCATTCGTTTTCTTTTATGGTAAGAACAAGGCCGATGATCCATATAATAAATCCAATCATAGCTTTATATTCGTTTATTTGTTATATCACCACAAAAGCATAACATTTTTTAATTTCAATAGTATGTACGGACTATTAATATGTTTTTATGAAAATGTTGTTTCTTTTGACAGAATCAAGCCTTCATTATTAACAGATAGTGTATGTTAACGTGAGTTCGAAATAAAATTAGAAAATAGACAGTTGTCCGTTATTGACAAAATTTACGTCAATGGCGGGCTTCTTTTCAAAAAAGCAGTATGCCGCGATAGCCGACAAGGAGTTGGCTATAAAGTTATTGAATGAACGATGTCTGGAGTGTTCTATCTGCGCAATGTTCTTCAATTCGTCATTGACTGTTTCGATCAGGGCTCTTTTTCTGAGTAAAATCTTGTCGGCAATACTCATCAGTGAGTTCCTCATATTGTTTTTAACTTTAGTAACAAGCTGTATGCCATTCAGGAAAAGATTTTCAAACAGAGCCTGACCTATATATCCCTTGTCTGCACATAGTTTTCCTTTGATGTTTTCCAGAAACTTACCTTGCTTCAACGGTTCTCGGTCATCCACGTTTCCAGGCGTGAACATGAAATTGAGGATCTCTCCTTTATCATTGATTATCAGATGCAGCTTGAATCCGAAGAACCATCCCATTGAACATCTTCCACGTTCGGCAAGCCCTTCAAATGTCTTATGAATAAGGATTCTTTGGTTACGACATATACGTAAGGAAGTGGAGTCAACGAAACTGATGCCGGTACAGGTTCCCAGCAGGACTTTTTTGATGAAGATAGTCATGGGAAGCAATACTTCCTTCTCCAGTTCCACAAAACGGTTATAAGAAACCTGACGCGGAAAAAGGTGTTTCAGATGTTTACAGACATATTCTTTGTAGTAATGCTTGAAACAGCGGAAACCACCGGAGTGAAACAGGATGAGAATAACCATAATCTCAGCATCACTCATACGGTTGGGTTTGTTACGATGCTTGGTTTTCTTATACTCAATCATATATTTTTCCTGTTGAAATGTAAATTTCTTGCAAAAATCATCGGCCATACAATAAATCTCTGTAACTTTAGACTTTGGAAACATAGTGGTAATCGTTTAAATGTTATAATTGGACACTATAAATTTAATGATTTTATCGCTATGTTTCTAATTATAAGTGAAATATATTTATTCTTATATCGAACTCACGTTAAATAATAACTCCAATACACAAACACAAAATTTGCCCTGCCATTTTTCCCGTAGCAGGGCTTTCTAATAAAATATATGATTGACTGAAAATTACTTCAATTTTATATCTGAATAGCAGAAAGAACTAGGCTTCCGATATTAACTGTTATATCACCGCTAATACTTTAAAATCCGGTAAGACAAGTAGAATAACCTTTTTTCTTTTCTTTTTTATATTCTCTATATAGGAAATAGAAAATTTTTGGTTGTAAGAGTTATAGATTTACTGTAAGTAGTTGATTATATTCTAATTCATTTATTGTGAAGTAAAGATATTCATATATAGTATCTACCAATTTTCATATTTACCTCCAAACATCATTATTTCAATATCTTCTTTCATTATAATCTATCTATTGTCTTATTTACCTTTCACTTAAATAATCTAAGAACTGAATATCTTAGTTTTGACTTACTACTGTCTTTTTGAAAATGGAAATATTACTTTGCATCAATAATACGATCAATTCTTTCTTGTTCTTTCTTTACAAACTCATATAATTCGGGTTCGAGAGCCAGTTTGTGAGTTTGAATTTGGCTGGATATTACTGATTCAAAAA
>NZ_GG688345.1:17179-17684 GCF_000156195.1 Bacteroides finegoldii DSM 17565
ACTTTTCTTTTTTATATTCTCTATATAGGAAATAGAAAATTTTTGGTTGTAAGAGTTATAGATTTACTGTAAGTAGTTGATTATATTCTAATTCATTTATTGTGAAGTAAAGATATAATATCTACCAATTTTCATATTTACCTCCAAACATCATTATTTCAATATCTTCTTTCATTATAATCTATCTATTGTCTTATTTACCTTTCACTTAAATAATCTAAGAACTGAATATCTTAGTTTTGACTTACTACTGTCTTTTTGAAAATGGAAATATTACTTTGCATCAATAATACGATCAATTCTTTCTTGTTCTTTCTTTACAAACTCATATAATTCGGGTTCGAGAGCCAGTTTGTGAGTTTGGATTTGGTTGAATATTACTGATTCAAAAATGTTCATTAGTTCTCTGGCTATATCTATTATATTATTTTTTTTCTTGCAAATATCAGATATTATCGGTGTGTATTCGGGATTGAGTTTCTTACATGTTGTTGCCATTTGTTTT
>NZ_GG688344.1:0-24749 GCF_000156195.1 Bacteroides finegoldii DSM 17565
ATCTTTACCATGTGTTTTTATTTTAGATTACCCCCGTTTTGGCCGTCAAACCGTTTTTTGGGGGGAATGCTTAAAGATACAAAAAAGGCAACTAATTCGCAATGAAGTAGTTGCCTTAAATTTTATTATTTTAGGAATATCCCTAGATAGTGATACGCGACTCGTAGCCCGCTTCATGATGGAAGTGGTCTGCGAGTTTCTCTATAATCTCACGTACCGTACGTTTCCCATCTATCAGTTCCCATACAGCCGTACCGTGCTCCTCCAAATATATCCGATGCTCTTTCGACATCCCTTTCGGTACAAGAAAGCGTTGCATCCACGAATACTTAAAACGGGGAAAGGAGAGCACAATAGTCTCCCCTTCCCGTTCTGCTGTTATATGTTCACTGCGACAGGGAATAACCTCTAACAGGTTTGTTTTCTCTTTGGCAGCCATCGTTTTATTTCTGAATATTTGCTTCTTCCAAACCGTAACCTTTCTTTCTGTTCTCTGCTTTCAACATCAAAGCAATGATCAAAGCCAATATGCCAAAGAGAGCAAAAATACTCATCGGCAATGTATAGTCATAGGTTTGCGCGCCATCTACTACCGGACCTTTACAATAAGAATTCAGTACCCATCCGATCAACAAAGGCACACCCATCAATCCCCAATTCTGTACCCAGAAGATCAAGGCATAAGCCGTACCCAATTGTTTTTCCGGAATGATCTTCGGAACAGAAGGCCACATGGCCGAAGGTACCAATGAGAAAGCAAATCCCAAGATAATCATGATAATCGTAGCAAACCACCATACATTCAGGATAGGCAGAGCGAACATGGTATGCACGAATATCAACATGACAGATCCGATAACCATCAATGTAGCCCCCTTACCGATACGGTCATACAAGGAACCGAACAGCGGTGTCAACACAATAGCGCCGATCGGCAGCAGCCCGGGAATAGTTCCCGCCAATTTCGGGTCCACGCTATACTTCTGAACCATCAAATCGGCGGCATACTTGATGAACGGGAACACAGCCGAATAGAACAGCACGCACAGAAGGGCAATCAACCAGAATCCCTTGTTGGTAATAATATACACAATATCTTTCATACGGAACGGCTCTTCCGGTTCCAATCCTTCCGCATCCAACGACGCATCCAGTTTCTTATCGTAGAAAGTATAAATGAAGAAGGCGGTTGTACCTACACACAACATTATGAGACAAAACAAAATAGGAGCAGGAATATTGGTATGGAACGCACCGCCTTCGTCCGTATATCCGAAGAAGTCCGCCAAAGGAACAGTCATCACCATGGCCAAAGTCGTCCCGATACGTGCCGTAGCCATTTCAAGTCCCATAGCCAACGCCATTTCTTTACCCTTAAACCATTTGACGATAATCTTGGAAACAGTGATTCCCGCAATCTCGACACCTACACCGAAGATGGCATATCCCAGTGCGGCAAGAGTCACTTGAGTCTTGAAGCCGAAAAGCATGGCGCCTTCGGGGAAGGTAGTAGAAATGGCGTAGTATTTCAATCCACAGCCGAATACCATCAACAGACACGCCCCCATTCCGGTAAAACGGACCCCCATCTTATCCAGAATGATACCGCCGAAGATCAACATCAACAAGAATACGTTAAACCAGCCGTATGCACTTGTGAAGAAACCGTAATCAAGGCTATCCCATAATAATTCTTTTTCAAGCATGGGTTTTAGCGGAGACATTACGTCAGTGAGGAAATAGCCGCATAGCATAGTAAAAGCGACCAATGCAAGAACACTCCAGCGTAACACTGCGGAGTCATTCAATTTCTTTTTTAATTGTTCTGTCATTGTTATATTTAAAAAGTGATTAATAATCTAAAACAATTAAGCGCGGATTACACTGACCACCCGGAACATTGAGAATCCGTGTAATCCGCGTAATCCGCGCCTAACAATATGTTAATGTGACAATATGCTAATATGCCAATGTACTGCGAAACGCCGAACGGAAACTGGCATAACGGCAAATTATTAATTATTCTGCTGCAGGAGCAGGAGTTTCAGTAGCTGGCGCCGGAGTCTCGGTAGCTGGCGCATCAGCAGCAGGAGCTTCTGTTTGCGGTGCAGCTGTACCTGCGGGCAAGTTATACGGGTTAGTCTGTTGTTCCTTCTGTGCCTGTTCCAACACTGCGTCTGTAGCAACAGCCGAACTAGGAACCACATAAGCGGTAGCAATGCTCATTACAACCATAAAGATAGCCAAACCCCATGTTGTTTTTTCAAGAAAATCTGTAGTCTTGCGCACGCCCATAATAGCGTTAGATGAAGAAAAACCGGAAGCAAGTCCGCCTCCTTTTGAGTTCTGAATCAGCACGATGAAGCACATCAACAGGGCTGCAATCACCATTAAGATAACGAATAATAAGTACATTTTTAGTTATTTTGAATTAGCGTTAATAATCAATTTCTCCAAAAATCTGATTTGGTCTGCAAAGTAAGCATTTTTTTTTGGATATTTCAAGCTTAATTTTTTAATTATTTCAAGAGCTTTTGAATATCGTTGCTGTTTAACATAGATTTTAGCCAAAGTTTCTGTAAAACAGCTATCATCCTCCTCTTCTTCCCCACTCACCGTATTCGATTCATCACTCATTGCATCCGATTCCTCCCGCAAAGGTTTTATATGCAACGGAGCGTCGCTTTCACTCTTTTCTATGAAATCATCAATCAGTTCAAATCCCTTTAGCTTAGGCGCTTCTTCCGTCGATTCATCCGTTCCGGGAGTCTCCTCAAGCAGATAGGAAGTATAGTCCATCGAATAGTCGAAGCCGGTTTGGGTGGTCACTTCCTCCGGTGCCGTAGCCAGGAAAGCGTCAATCAAAGCCAATGTACGGTCTACCGAAGGCTCATCTTTCAGAACCTCAGTCAAAGGAACTCCTTTTTTCCGCGACTGAAGATCGAAACGGCTGCCTTCAATCAGTTGAAACAACTTCCGTCGGTCGGCTATATAGAGAACGGCCTTTCGCAGTTCCCCGCCAAAACTGATATCATGGAGAATATACAGATTTTTGAGATACAACAGACGAAGCGACTGAAAATACGGATACCTCGCAAGCAGATTGCGCAACTCGTACAAAGTATCCCTATTCAGCGTCTCCGGATGCTGAATCCATTGTTGAAAGTTAACAGAAGTCATTTATATTACCAGTTTGCTACGGTTGCATTGAATATTTGGTCGGTGATCTCTTTTGACATTTCAGCTATCAGCCCGTCCTGCACGGCAGTCAGCAATTGGCTGGAGTCGTAGGTACGGAAAGCGGAGAACTGCTGTTCAAAGTCTTCGGCATGATTTGTGTTGTTGACAAAACGGACGTTCACCGTGATGGTCAGCTTCGTTTCCGAAGAATAACCATCGGCGGACACCGCCTGGTTATACTGATTATATCCCGTGATCTCACCGTCAATCTGCAAGTCCGCGTTCTGATTCGGCTTCAGCAATTGCAGACGGGTCTGGCGGATAAATATATCTTTCAGATCTTCATTGAACTTCGTCGCCAACGGGGCATACACATACTCCGACTTTATCGGGAAATCGGCAATGGAAATCGTCTTCACCTTATCATAGTTGATAGATGAGCCGTTAAACTTATAGGAAACAGTGCACGCGATGACCGCCAATGGCAAAACCGCCAGCAGCAGAGGGCGTGTTATCTTTTTAATCCAAATCATATTCTTTTATTTTTCTATAAAGTGTACGCTCGGAAATGTTCAAATCCTTAGCCGCACTCTTCCGTTTTCCATGATGTCTCTCAAGTGCTTTGCATATCATTTCTTTTTCTACTTCATCCAGCGACAGGGACTCTTCCACATATTCTTCCGTGTCCTGAATATCGTCATCATCTTTGCAGACAGCTGGTTGCTGCACCGGATGAATAATGGCAGGAACCGAAGGTTGCGCCGTCACTACCGGAGTGGCAACCACCGCACTGACCGGGCTTACCTGTCCGGCGCGTTCAGCCATCAGATTGTGTACCATCTTTTTCAGTTCCGCCACTTCCTGCCGCATATCGAACAGAACGGAATAAAGAATCTCCCGCTCGCTTTCAAAACCCTTGCTCTCACGTGTACCCAGCAATGCGGGAAGACGTTGTGTATTCTGCGCGGGAAGATAAGTCTGCAAGATGGCAGCGTTAATCTCCCTGTTAGTTTCAATAATCGAAATCTGCTCGGTGATATTCTTCAACTGGCGCACATTTCCCGGCCACGGATAGGCCAGCAATTCTTTCTTTGCGTCTTCCGTCAACTGAATGGCCGGCATTCTGTATTTCTCTGCAAAGTCGGCGGCGAACTTACGGAACAACAGAAGTACATCGTCTCCGCGTTCACGAAGAGGCGGTATCTGGATAGGCACGGTATTCAACCGATAGTACAGGTCTTCACGGAAACGTCCCTCCGCAATGGCTTGCGTAAGATTGACATTGGTAGCCGCCACAATACGCACATCTGTCTTTTGTACACGTGACGAACCGACTTTGATAAACTCACCGCTCTCCAGCACACGGAGCAGCCGCGCCTGAGTAGGCATGGGCAACTCCCCTACTTCATCAAGGAAGATTGTCCCTCCGTCGGCTTCTCCGAAATAACCTTTCCGCTCGCCGATCGCACCGGTAAACGCGCCTTTCTCATGTCCGAACAGTTCGGAATCAATTGTGCCTTCCGGAATCGCTCCACAGTTGACAGCGATATACTGTCCGTGCTTTCTCCGGCTATATTGATGAATAATCTGCGGGAAACTTTCTTTTCCGACACCACTTTCTCCGGTAATCAACACAGACAAATCAGTAGGAGCCACTTGAATAGCAATATCAATGGCGCGTGATAAAGCTTCGGTATTACCAATAATACCGAAACGTTGTTTCACTTGTTGTAACTCCGCTCTTGTCATTACTCTTTTACTCTTCGTCTACTGTATCCAGCTTCAGTTTATCACTATCATCCCGTTTCTCGTAATACTGTTTCCGCAACGGATTCGCACGGGCCGCTTTTTCCCGTTGACGATTGCGGAATACATCAATGGCAACATAGACTGCCTGACGGAAAGAGTCTTCACTCGCCAGCCCCTGCCCTGCAATGTCGTATGCCGTTCCGTGTGCCGGAGAAGTGCGAACCACCGGCAATCCAGCCGTATAGTTCACTCCGTCGTCCATTGCCAGTGCCTTGAACGGAGCCAATCCCTGATCATGGTACATCGCCAGAATACCGTCAAAGTGAGTATAATTGCCCGAACCCATAAAACCGTCGGCCGCATAAGGACCGTAGCACAGGATTCCTTTTTCTTCCATTTCCTTCATGGCAGGAATGATCACTTCCTGTTCTTCCATTCCCAGCAAACCACCATCACCGGCATGAGGATTGAGCGACAGTACTGCAATGCGCGGAGCACCGATACCGAAATCCTGTTTCAGGCAACGATGAAATATCATCAGCTTTTCTTGAATCAATTCTTTGGTAATCGTTGTCGCAATCTCCCGGACAGGGATATGCGTTGTCACCAAAGCCACACGGAAATCATTCTTCATCAGAATCATCAATGACTTATTGCCATTGCCCAGCCGTTCCTCGATATACTCGGTATGTCCGGGAAATGAAAACTCTTCCGACTGAATGGTATGTTTATTGATCGGTGCCGTTACAATAACGTCAATCAGCCCCTCACGATATTCTTCGATGGCACGCTCCAATGCGCCCAATGCAGCTTTACCGGCTTCAGGATCCGGTTTGGAGAATTCCACTTTTACCTCATCATCGGTACAGTTCACTACACTCAGCCGGTTGTATCCCGCTTCGGAAGCACTGTTGATTATACTGAAATTAGCCTGAACATCCAATGCTTTCCGGTGATAGGCAGCCACTTTCGGCGATCCGTAAATAATCGGAGTGCACAACTCCAGCATAGTAGGATCCGAGAAAGTCTTTAAGATCACTTCATAACCTACCCCGTTTATATCTCCTTGGGTAATGCCGATTCTTATTTTGTTATCTTCCATGTTTTTATTTATTAGTTTGTTCCGCTTCCTTAGTTTCCTCTCCCAATGGAATCTGGTTCTGCTGAACTTCGTTCGGAAGTTTCAGCGTATACAGAGAGGCTTCCATCTGGCGAACCAGGTTGCGTTTCATTTTATCAGGTGAATAGACAAATATTTCTGCTGTAATGATTCGTTGGTTATTCTCGTCAAGACGGGTATGCGACACATACGGACCACCCATAAAGTCACCTTTCATGCGCCACAACCCGCGCGCTTCCATCGTGTAGCTGTTCTGCACATTGATGGGGCGGACATCCGTCAATAAGCTGTCGGTTGCCATATAAACGCCTTCCTTGAATCCGGGAATGTTGGCTTTCATCACAGAGTCACGTTTATGGACAAAATATTCTTTGGTAAACGTATCCTTATCTGTATAAGGATAAGAGTACATCACGAAGTTACGGTCGGCAGTACCGGTATTGGTAGAAGCCCAGAAGAAGTCTTCCCCCGTCTTTGAATTAGTCAGCTCGGCAGGCAGCCAGATATCGCAACCGAACAAGCTGTCCACCTTATTTGAAATAAAGTTGCTGTGCTTCTTTTCGAGCGAAGTGATCTGACGGTTCATTTCCGCACGGGTGAAGAAATTGATTATCGTCTGTCTGTTCTCCTTCACAAACTTCTCGAACTCTTCTTCGTTCGGAGCCTGGATAGTCAATATCATCTGCGGATTGGCATACACATCTTTCGCATATTTGAAAGAGGCCTTTGTATATATATCCTGTATATCTACAATAATAATGTTGCGTATCAACTTCAGCGTAGAGTCATAATCTTTGGGTGAAGTGTACATGATACGGAAAGAAGGTTCCGATTGCGGCAATCCGGGCATATCGGAATCGAGTGCATCATGCAAAGCTCTTCCTGCCGCACGATCCCAAACACCGTGGTCTACTACTACCAAAAGCTCGTATGCACGTCCACTAGAAGTGTGGTTTCCTTTCAGACCACAAGAAGCAAAGACAAAGGTTACCAAAGCAATGCTCAAATAAGAAAAGTACTTTTTCATGATGTTCGGTTTTATATATTAACTCTTATTATTTTCCTCCTGTTTCGCTGTTGACAACATACCGCAAGCTGCAAAGATATCTTCACCCCGCGAAGCACGGATCGTAGTGAAAAGCCCGTGCGATGTCAGGTAATCGCGGAAACGGGTCATCGTATCCATATCCGCTCCCTCAAGGTTTACACCCGGTATGGCATGAAAACGAATCAGATTGATTCTGCAATCCAATCCGCGAAGGAGCTTCAGCAACTCTTTGGCATATATCTGCGAATCATTGAGTCCTTTAAAAACAATATATTCAAATGAAAGTCGACGCTGTTTGCTAAAATCATAGTTTTTTAACAGTTCCACCATTTCGGTAATAGAGAACGCTTTTTCCGCCGGCATTAACTCGGAACGCTGGGCCGCCACCGGAGAATGCAGGCTGATAGCCAGATGGCAATCGCTTTCTTCGATAAACCGCCGCAGTCCTTTCCGCAGTCCTACTGTAGAAAGAGTGATACGCTTCGGACTCCATGCGTAACCGTAAGGGGCGGTCAGCACTTCCAATGCCTTAAGTACTTCATCGAGATTATCAAGCGGCTCGCCCATCCCCATCATCACTACGTTGGTCAGTTTGTCACGTTCCGGCAATGAATGGATCTGATTGATTATCTGATTGGCAGTCAGATTGGCGGTAAAGCCTTGCTTGCCGGTCATACAGAACTTACAGTTCATCTTGCAACCGACCTGTGAAGAGACACATAACGTCGCCCGGTCGTCATCCGGAATATAAACTGATTCAACAAAATGGTTATCGCCCACTCTGTACAAATACTTCACCGTGCCGTCTACAGAACGCATTTCATCCACAGGAGGGAATACTCCTACCTCATAGTTCTGTTTAAGCAACTCACGGTGTTTCAATGACAAATTAGTCATCTCATCAATCGAGGTTACCTTCTTTTCGTAAAGCCAGGACGCAATCTGCTTGGCGGCAAAACTGGGCATTCCCAGTCTTTTTGCCAATGCTTGAAGCTCTACGAGGGTCATTCCTAAAAGGGGATATTTAGACATTCTTCTTTCTGTTGATGGTTTATATCTGCAAATGTAAGGAAATAAAGTCGATTTCCGTATAGTGATAATGTAAAAGTTAACAAAATTCGCTTATTCACCACAGAGGACACAGAGAAATAAATCAGGCATAAATTATACGTATTCTTCTGATACATATAATTTATGCCTGATTATATAATAACTTCGAGTTCTCTATGTTCTCTTCACATCTCTATATTCTTTTCACCCTCAGTGTCTTCTGTGTCCTCTGTGGCGAAATAAGTTAGAAGAACAGGAAGCGTGTGTCCTTTACATTTGCTTTCAGATACAAGTCGTTCATCAGACGGCTGGCGAAGCGAGCGTGCATATTAGCCAACGTAGCTTCTTCCGTTTTCGCATCAAATGTCTCGTTCAGTTTGTCCTTGCCGTAAACTTGCAATACAAATACTCCGGCATTACCTTTGATAGGTGTGCTCAACTTGTTCATTTCAGCAACAGAAGCATAGGCGCCTACCAACGGTTCACTGCTGCGCAATGCGGAAACATAAGCAGGAGCGGCGAAGGTAACCATCTTCAAAGAATCGCTTACAGCGTTAGTCATAGACTTGTATTGGTCGAATGAAGTGGCATTTGCCGATTTCATATCCGCCATAATCTTTTCAGCCTTCTTGTCTTTTACGATTTCAGCTCTCAACTGATCCTGTACAGACTTCAAAGAGCGATATCCTTCCGGTTTGATGCTCACCAAGCCTACAACCATCATGTGATCGCTTTCGCCACATTCGTACAGGCCGGAAACTTCACCCGGTTCAGCTTTATCAAATGCCCATCTCAAAGCTTCTTTAGTACCTCTCACACCACCGATACCGTGTTCAGAGCTGTTCAAATCTGCTCTGTCAAGCAATCTGTATCCGGCTTCTTCAGCGTTAGCCACCATCTTCTCAACACTAGGATTGGCTGCGATAAACTGGCTGAAATCATTGTAAGCACGATTGTAAGTTTCTTTACTGAACTCTACTTCACGCTTGACAACAGCTACTTTATATTTATCTTTTACAGCTTTCTTGTTGGTTACTTGCAGAATTACGTTTGCTTGTCCCATCGGTAAGTTCACCAATTCGTTCACACCTGTATTATTGATGGCAGAGATGAATTTCAGGTTATCACCGTCGATCTGCGCACCTTCGTACTGAGCGGCAGTCAACCAATTAGAATCACCGGTCTGACCGTATTTTTTAGCCAGCTCCACGAAGTTGGCGCCATCTTTAATCGCATTGTAGATACTGTCTGCCAATGTCTTTGTTTTCAACGCGTCTTCCACGTATACCTGAATCTGGCGGAATTCGACAGAGTCGGCAACGGCAGCCTTAGCAACAATTTTGAAAGAGTTGATTGTGTTATCGGCACCATTGTAGTAAGGACCGTATACCGCACCTACGGAAGCAGAGTCCAAACGTGCCACTACATCCGACGGGAAAGCAGTCTTGTTATAGAACAAGTCTACGTACGGAACATCCGAACCTACCGAGCGGATAAAAGAAGTGTAATCGTCTGTTGTAGTAGCCAACTGAGCAGTTGCCTCGTCCACTTCTTTCTGGATAGCAGCTCTGTCCTCAGGGCTTGCAGTCACCTGTACATCGATGTACTTGATGTCACGAGTTTCCTGATATTGCTTGAATTGTTCTTTCTTCTTGTTATACAGTTCTTTCAGTTCCGACTCTTTCACAACGATTGTAGAATCTACTACTGAAGAGTAAGGAATGCCTGCCAGCAACACATTGTATTGATTCACTCTTGCGTCGAAAGCGTCCTGAGCCTCTACCGGGTTAGAAAGAAGAGCTTTAGCGACCAAAGCCTGGTATTTTTCAGCTAAACGGCTTTGAATCAAAGTTTTCTGAATAAACGACCAGTATTTATACATATTATTGTATTGTTCGGCATACTGTGTCGGCATCTGCGATTCGTTCATCTTAGCATATTCAACAAGGAACTTGTTCAACATATCCTTATCGAAGTTGCCTGTTTGTGGATTTTGGAAAGGAGTCTGTCTCAGCAGAGGATGTACACCAGCTTTCAGAATATCCTGAATTTCAGCAGTGGAGACAGTGAGCCCCAAAGCTTTTGCTTCCTTTTCGATCAGTTTATTGTTTACGTATGAACGCCATACTTCATCACGCACCTGGTTGGTTTGTTCGTCGTTCAAGGCGTTCACTCCACGCATGAGTTTCACCACTTCGGTATATTCTTCCACCAAATTCTGATACTCCTGAGCGGAAAGAGCGTCTCCGTTCACCTCACCTACGTCATGCGCCTGATGTGGCTGCATCACTTTCCATGCGTCACCCGCAATGAAAGCAAACAGCGCCAAGCCGATAACAATCACCAATAGAGGTCCTTTCGACCTAATGTTTTGTAACGTTGCCATTTTGATTAATATGATTTATGTTTATTATTATTTCTTTCTTTTGTCGTTTTAGCGCACGAAGATACAAAAAATGCTAATATGCTTCTATTTATTAGCTAAAAATTTCTTGATTATCGTCATTATTCCAAGACTTTTAAACGAACAAGTTCGATTTTCGTCGCCGTCACCTTGATTATCTTGAATTGATAACGTCCGATCTGAATCACTTCATGTAATTTCGGGAAGCTCTGATATTGGCTCAGGATCAACCCTCCTACCGTCAGATAATCATCCGATTCGGGCAAGTCGAGTCCGAACGTCTCATTCACCTTCTCTATTTCCAGACGGGCGGCCAGCACATACTCATGTTCGTCTATCTGCTTGCAGATATAGGAGGTATTATCGTGCTCGTCCTCTATATCACCGAAAATCTCTTCCACCAGGTCTTCCAAGGACACAATGCCGGACGTGCCGCCAAATTCGTCTACCACTACGGCAATCGTCTTCTTCTGCTGCATAAACAGCTTCATCAGCTTATGAGCCGACATTGTTTCAGGCACAATCGGCACTTGCTTCACATTGTCGTGCCAGTCTTTCGGGGCACGAAACATTTCCGAAGAATGGATATAACCGACTACATTGTCGATATTCCCGTCGTATACGATTATCTTGGAGATACCGGACTCTATGAAACGGTTTTTCAGTTCGTCCAACGAGGTTGTCAGATCGACAGCTACCACCTCCGTACGCGGAACAATGCAGTCGCGTATTTTTATATTCGAGAAATCAAGCGCGTTCTGAAATATTTTTACTTCCGTATCCAACTCTTCTTCATTCTCGGCATTGTCGATACTACTCTGTACAAAGTAATCCAGATCGACTTTTCCGAATGCGATATCAGACGCTTCCTTATTCACCTTCATGCCAAAAATGCGAAGGAACAAACAAGACAGTCCGGAGGACAATTTGGAGACGGGATACAAAATAATGTAACAGACAATAAGCGGAACGGCAAAAACGTTCAGTACCAAATTGGGATTGATCTTGAACAATGTTTTCGGCAAAAACTCTCCGGTTACCAGGATGATTAAGGTAGAGATAACGGTCTGCGCCAGTACCATAAGGAAGTGATTTTCTATGAATCCCGACAATAAATTGTCTCCGATAATCTGTGCCATCAGAATACCGTAGATAACCAAGGCTATATTGTTGCCCACCAGCATAGTGGAGATAAACTCATTCGGATTCTTGAAAAAGACAGACAGGATGCGGGAAGTGACTCCCCCTTTGCGTTCCATTTCAAAGCGCAGTTTGTCTACCGAGACAAAAGCTATCTCCATTCCCGAAAAGAAGGCGGAGAAAACCATAGTGATAATTAGAGAGATATAAATATTCATAGCTTATTTCACAGAATCTTTTTTCACGGAATCCGGCAAGGCTTTCAGTTCCGGCTGCGTGGTGCCCGCTTCATCATCCACATAAAAAATACCCTCTATATTGTGAATGGTGTAAACTGTCATTTGCTGGTTGGAGTCGAAGCCATGCCCGGTGATAGTACGGTCCGGCTGCTGAATACGTATAAACTTGTCAGAATACACCTTCTGGGTAGCTTCGTTCCAATATAACAATTCCGTATTGAAACGTTCGCCTTTCCGGTTCTGTATATCTACGTTCCCTATCAGCTTCCAAAGCCTTTCTTTGTCATAGTAGTAGGCAGTATCCGCTTTGATACTGGCTTCTATATGAAAGATAGAGTCAAACTGTTCCAGATATACTCCTTTTTCAAATGCCCAATAAGAAGGTTTCTTTCGGTCGAACACCTGCCACTCTTCCGTATTCACTCTATAACGTGTCACTCCGGAATCGGATATAAGGGTAGTGACCCCTAGCGTACTCATCATCGGAAGAGAATCCCGTTCAGTGATAGCTTCACCTATCGCTTTCGACTTGCCGCCACAGGAAGGAAATAAAAGAAGCATAACAATTGTCCCCAGGACAATTGTTATGCTCATGCTTTTATGCAATAAACGTTTTCTTCGTTTTCGCAACATACATTTATCTAATCGTTGTAGTCTCTCCGATCCAACCGCCGATAGTGATGCGGTCACCGGCTTTATAACCTAACATGAAAAGGTCTTTAGCCTGCGGAGTATGAGCAGAATATCTGCCAATCAACTTGTTCGCTTCTTCAGCCACACTAGGATCTACCGCCTTT
Source organism: Bacteroides finegoldii DSM 17565 (assembly GCF_000156195.1). Classification (GTDB taxonomy): domain Bacteria; phylum Bacteroidota; class Bacteroidia; order Bacteroidales; family Bacteroidaceae; genus Bacteroides; species Bacteroides finegoldii. Next base: position 12,728 of record NZ_GG688344.1, read on the forward strand.
GCACGTTGCAGTTTGTCAATCACTGCAAAATAAGTACACTTGTTCAGAGCGGATTCATCGCTCCAGTTAGGACTCATCGCATAAAGGTTGGCTATCAGAATGTAAGGAGCACCATAATTTTCGTTGAAGCTGATGGCCTTCTGGCAATAAGATCTAGCCTGAGACAGTTTCTTGGTGGAAGCCAATACCGCTGCTGCCGCATACGCCTTTTCTGCTTTCTTCAAATTGTCAGTCTCCAAGTTCACTGCTTCGTCAAAGAACTTCACAGCACTGTCGATATCACCTTTCTTGAATGCCTGATATGCACATCCTGTGGCAGCTTCGGCAGTAGGTTCCATTTTATAAGCATAGAATGATGCTTGCAAATATGCTTCACTTTCAGTACATTTCATCATTTTCATAATATCAATGACTTTCTTCAAGTATGCCAGATCCGTTTGATTAGCTTCTACCTTCGGTCCGTAAATACCTTGCAATGATTCACAATCGGCAGTTCCGCTATTAACGAACAAAGCGACCAAGTTATCTTTGATACCCATATAGGCTTTCTTCTTTGATTCCTTAGTCTCGGCAGCAATAGCTGCATCTGCATACTCGGAAGCAGCCAGATAATCCTGAATGAATTGTTCCTTATGAGTAGGATCCGCTTTTAACTTATCCAATGACATCTGCAAGAAATAGAACAAAGTAGCGGCAGCCGACTCACCTTTCACAGCGTTGACAGACTGGCCCAACCACTGATAAGCCTGATTAACGTCCAACTTCGGAGCAAAAGCGATATAATCTACAGCCTTGATACCCAATGCTTCTTCAGGAGAAGAGACCTTTACTCCCTTAGCCAAGAAGTCAGGCGTATATTTGATACGCAAATCGTGCGTATTCATCAGTTCATTAAAATATTTCTGATAATCCGGATTGTTTCTGTCTTTGATTTGCCCCATCAAACCTTTCAGAATTTTATATCCGTCCGTAAAAGTATAGAAACGAAGCGTCGGGCAATTTTCCAACACAGCTTTCCATGGAGTATACGCATCTTTAAAGTTACCTGCACGCACAGCTTCATGCGAGATACTACTGTTTGAATTACAGTTCGCATCCTGTGCTACCACAGTAGTCGCCCCTGCTGAAAGGAACAACATAGCCACAAGCGTTTTAATCTTCATTGTATTTAAATTTTAGTTGTTATTATAAAGTCGTCTATTCTCTCTCACTTTGTTGCAACTAATTATTCTACCCGGCGCTTGAAGAACCAACGTTCGTTGAACGTCAATCCAATGCTCACACGGAAGATGTTTTCATTCACCATATTCGTTTCCAATCCTTTGACGCGGACAAACTGCCCACTTATACTGAGAATGGAACGCGAACGAGGAACAGGCAAACCGAAACCGGCAGTCACGCCATATTCGCGAGAAGCCTTTTCACCGTTGATCTTATAATACGGAGTCGTATAATAAGCTCCCAAACGATATTTAATATGGGCAAGATAAGAGCGTCCTATCAAATTAGGAATGTACTCCGCACCCATTGATATTTTATGACGGTCACAGTAAGTATATGTTTCATGCATATCATTGTCCACATCATCACCCTTATAGTTTACATCAGCCCATTTCTGAAGACTATAATCAACACCTACCATCAAATGCCTATTATAATTGTAAGTAACTCCCACACCAAAAGAATTAGGCAATCCCAATGTTGCATCCAACTCATTGCTAACCGTTGTACTAGCCTGCGTGGTTACCGTTACATCGTTATTCAAATTATGCTTCGGCGAATAAACCGCACCGATTGTCACCGAATGTTTTTTGCCAAAGTCCTGCGTATACTGTGCGCCAAAATCCAACTTATAATCAGAAACAGACACAGCATTCTGTCTCACAAATGAATAAGAAGAAGATGTATTCGGATAAAGCATTGTCAATGAACGAGTGATATCTCCCCAAAAATAAGAAACATTGACTCCCAAAGACAAATTCTTTAAAACCTTCACTCCTACTCCCGCATACAACTGGTGCAACCCGCCATCTCCGGCAAGAGTCTTTGTATAGTCCGGCGTCGCGTCATTGGCGCCAGGTGTTGTTTCCGCAGTACCGCTATGACTTTCCGACACATTATATCCGACACTTGAGAAAGGCAATAGCCCCACACTCATTGCTATTCTAGGATGCAAGCGGAATTGCATTGCCAGATAGTCAAAACTAGAGTTCTTAGCGTTCAGCTTCACACCGCCGTTATTGACATTCATATTTTGCAGACTGACACCTCCTTCGAAAATGAAAGTCAGAGAGTCAATGGCTGTATACGAAGCAGGATTCAATGGATTGATCTGCGCTCCATCACGGAGTCCAAAAGCAATTCCTCCCATCGCCTTGCTATTTCCGAAACTTTGATCGGACAAATCGCCATAGCCATATCGTGTATAAGGAGAGTTTGTATTATTTTGAGCAATTGCCATTCCGGTAACCATCGTGAGCAAAAGCGCACATAGTGTGTGTTTAAATCCTACCATTATTATAGTTTAAAATTCTATTTAATCCTTTCAACACTAAAAATCTATCTGCAAAGATGATACTTTTTACGCTGCTATCAAAAGAAAATTCATCTCCACCCGTTAAAAAAACCAAAAGTTCAGGATATTTATGCTTCATAGACTCAATATAACCTGAAATTTCGTATTCCATCCCTTTTAAGACTCCGGCACGTATAGCCGTTTCAGTATCCCGTCCCATCGGGAGTTTGCGCCCGTTGGTATCCACCAGAGGCAAACGTCCGGTGAACTGCTGGAGCGCTTTGAAACGCATTTGCATACCGGGAGAAATATTACCGCCATGATACTGACCTTTCGAGTCAATGAACTCATAAGTAATACAAGTCCCCGCGTCAATGACTAATATATTTCTATGCGGGAACTGTTCATTCGCACCTACCACAGCAGCCATACGGTCGTATCCCAATGTTTCAGGAGTTTCGTACAAGTTGACCACCGGCAGAGGTGTCTCATGATTCAACCAAAGTAAAGGAAACTGCAAAGCAGCCAGATCCGCCAACACCCGTTCGTTCAAATCAATGACAGTAGCCACAATCCCCTGATTCACCGGATATTTGGCGCAAAGTGTTTTCAAGCAATCCAATGACTGATTGGATTCTGTGAGCACTTCCACCATCTCCCCGTCATTGAAGAGAGCGACTTTCGCCATCGTATTTCCTATGTCGATAATTAAATTCAATGCGTTTTTTATCTTTAGCGGGCGCAAAGGTATAGTAAAAAAAGAAAAGATGAAGCATACGAAAAGAATTATCTTATCAAAAACGTTGCAAACCATTGAAATATAAGTAATTTCACCATACTTGTATACTTGAAAGCTTTATAGATTTTCATACATTTGACAAGTTCCGATTAGCTATAATGAAAACAAAATTAGCTATAAAGAGATGACCACTGTGCAGCACAGGGTATCTTGAGGGTAAAAGCCTATGATTTTCTTTATGTAATAACGTACACGGACGCAGGCGCGAGAGAACACGCTTTTTTTCTAATAAATATAATAATATAGAGAAAACAATAAGTAGTATACATCGATTCTTCGTATATTCGCCGCCGAATAAAAAGAATTTCCCCAAAAGAAACGTCCGATGAAACGATTTAATGACTTTTTCCGCTGTATGTCGCCGCTTGTGCTATTCATGTTGTTCTTTTCCACCACTGATGTGTCCGCAATGAAAAGCAACGGTCCGGCCGCAGACGGTCATGACTCCATCCGTATCAGCCTGCTGACCTGTGCTCCCGGCGAGGAAATTTATTCTCTGTTCGGACATACAGCCATCCGTTACGAAAATCCTTCACAAGGGATTGACGTAGTTTTCAACTACGGTCTGTTCAGCTTCAACACCCCCAACTTCATACTTCGCTTCTCTCTCGGAGAGACAGATTATCAACTAGGCGCAACCGATTATGCTCATTTTGCGGCAGAATACGCATTCTTCGGACGTAGCGTATGGCAACAGACTCTGAACCTGACCGAAAGAGAAAAGGCCGAATTAATCCGTCTGCTACAAGAGAATTATCGTCCCGAGAACCGAGTGTATCGTTATAATTTTTTTTACGACAATTGCGCCACCCGCCCCCGCGACAAGATAGAAGAAAGTATTGCCGGAAAAGTGATTTATCCCGCAAAACCGCAGGACGGCTCACGGTCTTTCCGCGACATCGTGCATCAATATTGCAAAGGTCATCCGTGGGCACGCTTCGGCATTGACTTATGTATCGGAAGCGAAGCAGACCGTCCTATCACACAGCGACAGATGATGTTTGCCCCATTTTATCTGATGGACGCTTTTGCCGGAGCGCAAATTGAGAATGACTCCATTCAGCGACCGCTTGCGGAAGCCGCCCGACTGATTGTAGACGCCACTCCCGGGACGGATGAAAGCGGCTGGATATTCACTCCGTTACAATGCGCCCTGCTTTTATTTATATTGACAGTCGGCGCTACCATCTACGGTATCCGTCGAAGAACCGGACTATGGGGAGTAGACCTCTTCCTTTTCAGCGCGGCAGGTATCGTAGGTTGTGCTCTTGCCTTTCTGGCTTCCTTTTCCGAACACCCGGCCGTCAGTTCCAATTTCTTATTGCTCGTGTTTCATCCCGGACAACTTCTTTTCCTTCCCTACATCATTTATTGTGACCGAAAAGGAAAGAAATGTTGGTATCTGACCTTGAATTTGATCGTTTTAACACTTTTTATAGTGCTTTTTCCGCTAATTCCACAAAGATTTGACTTAGCTGTTGTACCTTTGGCACTCAGTTTGCTGGTACGTTCAGTGAGCAACTTAATTGTGACATCTAAAAAGAAATAATGAAAGGATTACTGACTTCCCTTATCGCCGTACTTACCTTCACCGGGCTACAAGCTCAGTCGTTGCCTGCCGCACCCAAGCTCGTGGTGGGACTAACGATTGACCAACTGCGTACGGACTACTTGGAAGCATTCTCATCACTTTACGGGGAGAAAGGTTTCAAACGCCTTTGGAAAGAGGGAAGAGTGTTCTATAATGCCGAATATACTTTCAGCGGTGTAGACCGCTCGTCTGCCATAGCCGCCATTTACAGCGGAACGACTCCCTCCATGAACGGAATCATCTCCAAGCGATGGATGGACGCGGCTACCCTACGTCCTGTCAACAGCACAGACGACACGGCTTTCATGGGGTACTATACCGACCAGACGTGTTCTCCTTCCAAATTATTGACTTCCACCATTGCCGATGAGCTCAAAATAGCGACTCAAGGCAAGGGGCTTGTATATGCCATCGCCCCCAAATGTGACGCGGCGATTCTTGCCGCCGGACATGCCGGGAACGGTGCTTTCTGGCTCAATCCCAACACGGGAAAATGGAGCGGAACAACTTATTACGGAGAATTTCCTTGGTGGGCAAGTCAGTACAACGACCGCCAAGCCGTCGATTTCCGTATTGCGAATATCGTATGGGAACCGGTATTTCCTCGCGGGATGTACACATTCTTGCCAGACTGGCGGGATATGGTTTTCAAATATAAATTTGATGACGACCGCAACAACAAGTACCGCCGTTTCATCACCAGCCCTTTCGTGAACGATGAAGTGAATGCGCTTGCCGAAGAAGCATTGAACAAGAGTTCAATCGGCATGGACGACATTACTGACTTATTGGCACTGACTTATTATGCCGGCAACTACGCACATAAATCCGTACAGGAATGTGCAATGGAAATGCAGGATACCTACGTGCGCATTGACCGTAGCATTGCCAACCTGCTCGAACTGCTCGACAGGAAAGTGGGCTTGCAGAACGTGCTCATCTTCGTCACTTCCACCGGATATACAGACAGCGAATCGTCTGATTCGGGATTATACAAAATTCCCGGAGGAGAGTTCTACCTCAACCGTTGCGCCGCTTTGCTGAATATGTATCTGATGGCTACGTACGGAGAAGGAAAGTATGTGGAAACTTATCACAACCAACAGATTTATCTGAATCATAAGTTGCTGGAACAAAAGCAACTCAATCTGACGGAAGTACAAGAGAAGTCCGCCGAATTCCTGATGCAATTCAGTGGAGTGAATGAGGCATATTCCGCCAACAGGCTTCTGTTGGGTTCGTGGACTCCGGAAATCCACAAAATACGTAACGGATATCATCGTAAACGCTCGGGGGATCTGGTAATCGATGTTCTTCCCGGATGGTCAATCGTTGACGAGAACAGCCACGAGAACAAGGTGGTACGCCATTCGTTCATCCCCTCACCGCTGATTTTCATCGGTCACTCGGTGAAACCGGCTATCATACAGACTCCTGTAACCATTGAACATATTGCGCCTACACTGGCTCATTTCATACGTATCCGGGCTCCCAATGCCTGCAACTCCGCCCCTATTACCGACTTGCGGTAAAAGTTTACTCATAAAAACAGGGTGCAAAACATAAATAAATCAGCATTTTAATGTAACTTTGCAGGGATTATCCACCATGGATTCCACAGATTCACTCAGATTGAAAAGAAAAATCTGTGTCCTGTATAAAAGATCCGTGAGAATCTGTGAAATCCGTGGTGCAAAAAAGATAAATAATAAACTAAATAATAGAACATGGGATTTAATGAATTTTTAAGCTCGATTTTCGGAAACAAATCCACACGAGACATGAAAGAAATCAAGCCCTGGGTGGAGAAGATTAAAGCTGCCTACCCAGAGGTTGAGAAACTGGATAACGACGCACTCCGCGCAAAAACGGAAGAACTCAAAAAATATATCCGCGAATCAGCAACCGCCGAACGTGCGAAAGTAGAAGAACTGAAAGCGAGTATCGAAAGCCTTGAACTGGAAGACCGCGAAGAAGTATTTGCGCAAATAGACAAGATAGAAAAAGAAATTCTGGAGAAATATGAAAAAGCATTGGACGAAGTATTGCCCGTTGCTTTCTCCATCGTTAAGGCAACTGCCAAACGTTTTGCCGAAAATGAAGAAATTGTAGTGACTGCCACGGAATTCGACCGCCAGCTCGCTACAACAAAGGATTTTGTACGCATCGAGGGAGACAAAGCCATTTATCAGAATCACTGGATAGCCGGTGGTAACGACACGGTGTGGAACATGGTTCACTACGACGTACAGTTGTTTGGTGGTGTCGTTCTCCATAAAGGCAAGATTGCGGAAATGGCAACCGGTGAAGGTAAGACATTGGTAGCTACCCTCCCGGTATTCCTGAACGCATTGACCGGAAACGGTGTTCATGTGGTAACCGTGAACGACTATCTGGCAAAACGTGACTCCGAATGGATGGGGCCTCTCTATATGTTCCACGGTCTGAGTGTGGATTGTATCGACCGCCATCAACCGAACTCCGACGCACGTCGTCAGGCATATCTGGCCGATATCACTTTCGGAACGAACAACGAATTCGGTTTCGATTACCTGCGTGACAATATGGCTATCAGTCCGAAAGACCTTGTACAACGTCAACACAACTACGCGATTGTCGATGAGGTTGACTCCGTATTGATTGACGACGCACGTACTCCGTTGATTATTTCCGGTCCTGTGCCGAAAGGCGATGACCAATTATTCGAACAACTCCGTCCGTTGGTTGAACGTCTGGTAGAAGCGCAGAAGATATTGGCTACCAAATATTTGTCTGAGGCCAAGAAGCTGATCGCAACCGGTGACAAGAAAGATATGGAAGAGGGATTCCTCGCTTTGTACCGGAGTCATAAGGCATTGCCTAAAAATAAAGCGTTGATTAAGTTCTTGAGTGAGCAAGGCATCAAGGCCGGTATGCTCAAGACAGAGGAAATTTATATGGAGCAGAACAACAAGCGTATGCATGAGGTGACTGATCCGTTGTATTTCGTCATCGACGAGAAGCTGAACAGCGTAGATTTGACAGACAAAGGTGTAGACCTGATTACCGGCAACTCAGAAGACCCGACCTTGTTCGTACTCCCCGATATCGCCGGACAACTCTCGGAACTGGAGAATGTGCCGGACCTGACTAACGAGGAAAAACTTCAGAAGAAGGACGAACTACTGACTAACTACGCCATTAAATCGGAACGCGTACATACGATCAACCAATTATTGAAGGCGTACACCATGTTCGAGAAAGATGACGAGTATGTGGTTATCGACGGACAAGTGAAGATTGTAGACGAACAGACCGGACGTATCATGGAAGGCCGCCGCTATTCTGACGGACTGCATCAGGCTATCGAAGCAAAGGAACGCGTGAAAGTGGAAGCTGCTACGCAGACTTTCGCCACGATTACTTTGCAGAACTACTTCCGTATGTATCACAAGCTGTCCGGTATGACCGGTACTGCCGAGACGGAAGCAGGCGAACTTTGGGACATTTATAAATTGGATGTTGTGGTAATCCCGACCAACCGTCCGATTGCCCGCAAAGACATGAACGACCGCGTTTACAAGACTAAGCGTGAAAAATATAAAGCCGTGATCGAGGAAATCGAACAATTGGTTCAGGCAGGACGTCCGGTGTTGGTAGGTACCACTTCGGTAGAAATCTCCGAAATGCTGAGTAAAATGCTGACCATGCGTAAGATTGAACATAATGTATTGAATGCGAAGTTGCACCAGAAAGAAGCCGAAATCGTAGCGAAAGCCGGTTTGAGTTGCGCGGTAACGATTGCAACCAACATGGCAGGTCGTGGTACGGATATCAAACTAAGTCCGGAGGTAAAGGCTGCGGGCGGTTTGGCGATTATCGGTACAGAACGTCATGAGTCCCGCCGTGTAGACCGCCAGTTGCGTGGTCGTGCAGGACGTCAGGGTGACCCGGGTTCTTCTGTATTCTTCGTATCACTGGAAGATGACTTGATGCGTCTGTTCTCTTCCGACCGTATCGCAAGCGTAATGGATAGACTCGGTTTCCAGGAAGGCGAAATGATTGAGCATAAAATGATTTCCAACTCTATCGAACGCGCCCAGAAGAAGGTAGAAGAAAACAACTTCGGTATCCGTAAGCGTTTGTTGGAATACGACGACGTTATGAACAAGCAACGTACGGTTGTCTACACGAAACGCCGCCATGCGCTGATGGGTGAACGTATCGGTATGGATATCGTAAATATGATTTGGGATCGTTGCGCGAATGCCATCGAAAATAATGACTACGAGGGTTGTCAGATGGAACTGCTCCAAACGTTGGCTATGGAAACTCCGTTCACAGAGGAAGAGTTCCGCAACGAGAAGAAAGAGAAATTAGCCGACAAGACTTTCAACATTGCGATGGAGAATTTCAAACGCAAGACCGAACGTCTGGCTCAAATCGCTAATCCGGTTATCAAACAAGTATATGAGAATCAAGGACATATGTATGAAAACATTCTGATTCCTATTACGGACGGCAAACGTATGTACAACATCTCTTGTAACCTGAAAGCGGCTTACGAATCGGAATCGAAAGAGGTGGTGAAATCATTCGAGAAATCAATCCTGCTCCACGTGATCGATGAAGCATGGAAAGAGAATTTGCGTGAACTGGACGAACTGAAACATTCGGTACAGAACGCCAGCTACGAACAAAAAGACCCGTTATTGATTTACAAGCTGGAATCCGTAACGCTATTTGACGCAATGGTGAACAAAATCAACAACCAGACTGTGTCTATCCTGATGCGTGGACAAATTCCTGTACAGGAAGCTCCGGACGAACCGTCCGCACGCCGAGTAGAAGTACGTCAGGCTGCTCCGGAACAACGTCAGGACATGAGCAAGTATCGTGAGAACAAACAGGATTTGAACGATCCGAACCAACAGGCTGCCGCCAACCAGGATACCCGCGAACAGCAGAAACGCGAACCGATTCGCGCCGAGAAAACGGTAGGGCGCAACGATCCTTGTCCATGCGGAAGCGGTAAGAAGTACAAGAACTGTCACGGAAGAAATCTTTGATCAATGAGGTAAGGAGCAGACGACAGAATTTGTACCCGGCGCTCCCTATCTTCCGATTATAAAAGAAAGCCTTAAACGGTTAAAAACTGTTTGAGGCTTTCTTTTGTTCTTTCAAAATAGTACTTTTGTTCAAACTACTAAATGTATTAAATTGTATTGACTATGGCAAAATCTTATTCATTGGCATTCGTTTCTCTGTTTCTATTGCTATTCGGCAGCTGTCAAAGTATAGAACAGATTTCCATTGATTATCTGCAACCTGCCGATTTGAGTTTTCCTCCTCAACTTCGTAAAGTGGCCATCGTAAATAATACAAGTAATGCACCGGACGATAAGCTGACTCCCCAAACTAAAAAATCGAAAGACAATAGAGTTGAAATAAGCCGTGCCATAGCTTATGCCAATGGCGATCCTAAGGTTGCGACAGAAGCGATGGCGGAAGAAATAGCGCATCAGAACTACTTTGACGAAGTGGTGATTTGCGACTCTGCCTTGCGGGCAAACGATAAAATCTCCCGTGAAAGTACGCTTTCTCAAGAGGAAGTCCGCCAGCTAGCTTCCGATCTGGGAGTAGATCTGATTATTGCTTTGGAAAATCTGCAATTCAAAATAACGAAAACAGTACGTTACTTGGAGGAATTCGGATGTTATCAAGGTGCAATAGATGCGAAAGTCTATCCAACGGTATCCGTATACCTGCCCGAACGGAGTAAACCGATGGCTACTATCCGTCTCAATGACAGCATTTTCTGGGAGGATTTCGGAATTTCACCTACAGAAGCCGCCGCACAAATCATCCCCACAAAAGATATGCTGAAAGAGGCTGCTGAGTTCGCAGGAACCGTACCCGTAAAATATATTGTCCCTATCTGGAAGAACGGGAAACGTTATCTGTATACCGGTGGCTCCGTCCCCATGCGCGATGCGGCTATTTATGTACGCGAAAATTCGTGGGACGAAGCATACGGACTTTGGAATCAAGCCTACCAATCGACTAAAAACGAAAAGAAAAAGATGCGTGCAGCTCTTAATATAGCTGTTTATTATGAGATGAAAGATAGTCTGGCAAAAGCGGAAAAATGGGCTACTACCGCTCAACAACACGCCCGGAAAACAGAATTGAAAAAGAATACCGACAACAATAAAATCAATACCGACGAAGCACCGAATTACTTCTACATCAGCCTCTATTTAACCGAATTGAAGGAGAGAAACGCCCAATTATCCAAGCTTAAGCTACAAATGAGCCGATTTAATGATGATTTTTAAAGAAATCGTGTATCAAATCTTATTTTTTTTATACCTTTGAGCTAACAAAAAGAAGGAATCCATGAAATTGAGCGAACAATCACTATCTATTATCAAATCGGCTATCCAAAAGGCAGTCGCTAAATACACCTGTAACTGTGAACAAACAGCAGTAACCGATATCCACCTCCAACCGGACCAGACTTCAGGGCAACTTAATGTTTACAACGATGATGATGAAGAATTAGCCAACGTCATGATAGAAGAATGGGCTACATACGACGGTGATGATTTTTTGGAAAATGTAGAACCTTCTTTGCGCAGTATCCTGTGCAGAATGAAGGAGGCGGGGGACTTCGAGAAGATTACCATCTTGAAGCCTTACTCATTCGTTCTGGTAGATGAAGAAAAAGAAACCGTAGCCGAGCTATTATTAATAGACGACGATACGATACTGGTAAACGATGAACTTCTGAAAGGATTGGATAAGGAATTGGACGATTTCTTAAAAGAGCTGTTAGAAAAATAAACTCCTTCACTAATTACAATTCTTTCTATCAAGCTGGAGGATGTAAATTAAACTGTGTCAGCAAAGATTAAAATAAAATATTAACTTTGCTAACACAGTTTTTTTATGAAAGAAGAATTTGATTTTGAAAGTATCAAGAACAAGGCAATTGAACAGCTGAAAGCAGGTAAGCCCTTGTTAGGTAAAGACGGTGCTTTTGCCCCTTTATTGGAAAGTATCCTGAATGCAGCTCTGGAAGGTGAGATGGATGCACATCTTACAGAAGAGGAACGTCAAATGGGTAACCGACCGG
>NZ_GG688344.1:24849-25385 GCF_000156195.1 Bacteroides finegoldii DSM 17565
CCGGCTATCCGTAAGCTTATATATACTACAAATACCGTTGAAGGGTATCACCGCCAAATCCGTAAGGTAACAAAAAACAAGGGCGTGTTCCCGTCAGATACAGCCCTTGAGAAACTGGTTTATCTTGCATACCGTAATATACGGAAGAAGTGGACTATGCCACTGGCCAATTGGGCTACAATCTCACAGCAACTGGCCATAAAATTTGGAGAACGGTTTAAATTATTGTAATTTTACGCTCGTCGGGACAGGTGGTCCCGCCCCTTGGCGCTGGCCGTTCCCCGACCGACGAGTTTTTAGAAAAAAAATAATGCGTGACACAGTTTATTTTATAGTGCCATCAAGCTGATTCGTTCCAGCGCTTAGATTGGGATATTCAGTAAATGTTCCTCTTTTTAAAAAATCAAGAGAAAAGCTTTGCTTTACGTGAGCTTTTCTCTTGTATTTTTTCGTTCAACTCTCCCAGTCTTCTATCTTTTTTGTAGAATATTGTTTACATATTCTTTGTTTTTTTCCTTCCCACCCATGCATTATGT
>NZ_GG688343.1:0-28316 GCF_000156195.1 Bacteroides finegoldii DSM 17565
AATCGGACTGCAAATATAAGAACTTTATTTATTATAATCCAAACTTTTCCGGATCTTTTTTGTTCTTAAAGTAAAGCGGTCCTACGCTTTGTCATTAGGTCAATTCTGCAAGGCTGTCCTCTCTTGGAAAGCGGGTGCAAAAGTAGACACTTTATACATAACATCCAAATATATTCAACTATTTTTTTGAAGTATTTTGAAAGAAAAACGCTAACTAGCTGAATCATAACGATGTTGTAGAACATGTTTTTTCAACAGAAAAAAGAGGAAGATGGGAATACACAAAAAAAATAAGAGTAATAACACTAAAGGGTCAACCTAAGTCAGGTTATGACAGGCGCTATGGAAGAACTAAAAAAAGCATAGCTTTAGAGAGCATAAAGCTATGCTTTAGCACTCGTAAAGCACTGCTTTAGCATTAACAAACCACCCACCTGTTAATAACAGGTGGGTATAGAAGGTACATTTTTTCGGGGCTCTCTTACACACGCACACGCACGCGTATATATAGTACCCCTTATCACCTGTATTGACAAACATTCTGCATTCAATCAGGCGTTTCAATCAGATGAGTATAGTATTATTTCAATTTATGAAGGAAAAACGAGCAACAGGATACAGGCACACAAGAACAACTGAGAGGTCTCGCAAGGTGAGGTAAGATCTCATAAAATCGACAATGGCAATAAATCTCCTTTGATAGGTGATGATAACATCTTTAATATTGTCAATAGAGACCACTTGGTCTCAAGCGGTACTTTCTATACCTATTATTCGCGCGCACGCGTGTGTGAGAAAATTATACGGTGCATCTACTGTACCTTTTGTACCCGCCGGGCTGTTCATAACTTTTTTTTGGGGGGGGCAACTCTCACCTAGTTGACATTTGAAAAATATTCCTCCTGCATTTACCTGCCTACCTCATCCCATCCGGCAGCCGAATGCCATTGCAGAGTCCTAAAAAAAGCATTCCATTTCAAATACCTAGTATCCGGTATATAACACCCAATACCCGAATATATATCTGAATCTATATCCACTAATTTATCATCATCAACATAATCCTTATACACAACAACTCTATCTAATTGTCCTTCAAAATCAGAAGGAATATTACCATCGGTCAGTTCACGTATAAAAGCTCGAAAATCATATGTCGAATGATCCAAAGGAGATCTTCCATAACCATAATGGGCTTGAAAATAATCTATTTTACTATTATCAAACTTAACCAGATTGCCCTGATACTGTTTCATAATTGAGCAAGTAACATCCGCCAATGCCGATATTTCATTCGTTTTTATTACCGCAATAGTACCCCACGAATAATTATATTCATTTTTATAGTAATCAATAAAATCCTTTGCAATATTTATAGCACTCTGCTCTGAATTATCCGCAGACAATAAATATTTCGTCATCTTGAAATAAGGAAATCCCGCACTCATAACCTCTGCAGGAGAAAGAATTAAATAATCAGCAGCATTCCTTAATTCATAAGCAACCTCAACTTGCGACATTAAACAAGCATCAAATAGTATATAATCAAAATGGATACCGGATTGCGCCAAAGCTTTCGATAAATCAGGAATATTTATTTTAGCTCCACTATCATCTCCAAAAGAACGACTTTTACTATCATCTACTGGTAACCATCCAGTAGCGTGAGAGCCAAAAATCAGACTATATCTTTCAGCTGGACAATAAGTCTTCACATCTTTCAAAACATTAACTACCACCTCATTCGATACGGAATTCTGGCTACTATAAGTTTTTATTACCTCTCTTTTACTGACAGAACCTTTGCCATCCACTTCATACTTAAACAGAGTTGGAACAGGAAATTCACCTTTTCTACTGCCACCATCCCAATAAATTACAAATGTACCAGGAGACGTAACTTCACTCAATCCTCGTTCTACTGATTCTATATTGTTGTATATCTGGCCACTGATATTATTATCTCCAACAAGATACATCAAGACTGTTTTTACCGCCACCGGAACAGAGGTATCATTATCATCACCACATGCCGATAAAAAAGTTGACAAACATACAAACAAAAATAATATTTTAATCTTTTTCATAATATTTCTCATTAATAACGGCACAAAGATAAAAAAATAAGAGATGCAAGTCTGCATCTCCTATCACATTAACAATTAAAATATTGTTATGAGTAAATATCACTTATATTACTCTTCCGGCTTTGTAAAGCGGAATTTTTCAGAATCAACCCGTGTTACTATTATTCTATTACTCCTCTTATATTTACTCAGAATTTTCGTAGCCTCTTTTTCCAGCTTCTTTCTATTTTCCGAGAAATAAATCATACAGGTACTATTTTGTTGTAATCTGTTATCTTCCAGATAATTTTTCAACTGATAGCTATACAACTCGCGATGTGCCAAGAAACCGTCTTTACTGATCTTTGCACTATCCAATATCTGGATATCTGTGAAATAGACAACCGAATCAGTAAATGAAGCCGAAATTCCAAAAGCATACACAGGTTTTGAGTTACCTTTTTCAAAGAAAAAGCGGAGCACATGGTAAACACAAGTGCAATGGCAAATAGTATTTTTACGTATTTCATATCATATAATTTTAATTGTGACAAAGGTAACAAAAAAAGTCGCATAAGTACATTCTCCGATATGAAAAGTGTTACCTATGCGACTCAAATTCTTTTTTCTTTCAGAAACTGATATTCCTTACTTATCCCAAGTAAGATTTGAGCAATTTACTACGATTACTTTGTCTAAGTCTTCTAATTGCTTTTTCCTTAATCTGACGAACACGCTCACGTGTGAGCCCAAACTTATCGCCGATTTCTTCCAATGTCATTTCCTGTTGTCCGATACCGAAAAACATCTGAATGATTTCTTTTTCCCTATCGGTTAACGTAGAAAGAGCTCTATCAATTTCCCTCGCAAGAGACTCATTAACCAGAGAGCGGTCCGCCATAGGCGAATCATCGTTTACCAACACATCCAGCAGGCTGTTATCCTCTCCTTCCACAAAAGGCGCATCCACCGAAATATGACGGCCGGATACCTTCAGCGTATCAGAGATCTTGTCAACCGGAATTTCCAGCTCGTCTGCCAACTCTTCGGGAGACGGACGCCGCTCGTTTTCCTGTTCGAATTTCGAGAAGGCTTTGCTGATCTTATTCAGCGAACCTACCTGATTCAACGGGAGACGAACAATACGCGACTGCTCTGCCAATGCTTGCAGAATAGACTGGCGAATCCACCATACAGCGTAGCTGATAAACTTGAATCCACGTGTTTCATCAAACTTTTCAGCAGCCTTAATCAGTCCTAAATTGCCTTCATTAATCAAGTCCGGCAAACTCAAACCCTGGTTTTGGTACTGTTTGGCCACAGATACGACGAAACGAAGATTGGCACGTGTCAGTTTCTCTAATGCCACACGGTCACCCTTACGAATGCGTTGAGCGAGTTCCACTTCTTCCTCAACAGTAATCAGGTCTTCGCGACCGATTTCCTGCAAATACTTGTCAAGAGAAGCGCTCTCTCTGTTAGTGATACTTTTGGTAATCTTTAGTTGTCTCATTCTTTAAAAACAGATTTGGTGCGCAAAGTTACAACAAATAATTTGTTAACATACAAATTTAAGCAACTTTTGCATTATATTTTTCAACTAATAAAACAAAAAGAGATGCCGACAAGTTGATAGTCGGCATCCTTTTTCTATTTCATTAGCTTATCCTATAATCTTCTTACCTTATTTTATATCTTCATTCCTGTGTCAAATCGACAGCGAAATATCCGCGTTTGCCTGATGGGAATACTCCTGTCAAGAACAATACCTGATTCGGAGATTTCACCGCTGCTTTCATCACTTCTTCCAAATCACTGACCTTACGCATCGGCTGGTCGTTTGCCTTCAGGATGATAAATCCTTTGCGAACTCCCGCATCGGACATCTTACCGGAAGAAACTCCTGTCACTTGCAGACCATAACCCAGATTCAACTGCTTCTTCAGGTCGTCCGGCAGCTCTTTGAAAGCAGCTCCCAATATTTCCATACCTGCATCTTTCACAATCTTGGTAGTACCCTGTTCGTTCTTCAACGTTACTTCAACAGTCTTTTCCTTCTTGTTACGGATCAGTTTCACTTTCACTTTATCGCCCGGACGATGTTTAGCGATAGCTTCCTGCAAGTCGGCCATGTTGGACACCTTCTTGTTATCCAAACCGATGATTACGTCGTCCACCTTGATATCAGCTCCCGATGCAGAACCGTTTTCTACGATTTCAGAAACCCAAACGCCTTCTACTACACCCAGTTCTTTAGCTTTATCCGCCAAAGTAGTACCGGATTTATCAATCGGCTGCTGGTCGTCCATCAAACTACTACCGATAGAACCACCACGGATACCAAGCAACGCACGCTGTACTGTCCCGTATTGTTTCAGGTCGGCAATTACTTTTGTCATAATGCTGGTCGGAATGGCAAAACCGTATCCGGCATAAGCACCTGTCGGAGAAGAAAGCACTGAATTGATACCTACCAGCTCACCTTTAGCGTTCACCAATGCGCCACCACTATTACCTTGATTGATAGCCGCATCCGTCTGGATAAACGATTCGATACCTCCATTATAGACTCCCAATGAACGCGCCTTCGCACTTACGATACCGGCAGTTACGGTAGAGTTCAAGTTGAATGGGTTACCTACCGCCAATACCCACTCTCCTACTTTCAACGCTTCAGAATCACCAACCGGAATAGTCGGAAAATCATCACCTTCGATTTTTACCAATGCAAGGTCAGTACTGGGGTCAGTACCGATCACACGTCCTTTAAATTCACGGTTATCATTCAGTTTTACACTGATTTCATCCGCACCTTCAATCACGTGATTGTTCGTTACGATATAGCCGTCTTTTGAAATGATGACTCCCGAACCGAAACCTACACGAGGTTGAGATTGTACCTGACGTTGCTGTCCGCGTCCGTCACCGAAGAAAAAATCAAAAATGTCCGGCGCTTGCTGAACTGTTCTTGTTTTAGCTTCTTGGGTAGATCTTATATGTACAACAGCATGAAGCGAGTTTTCCGCAGCCTGGGTCAAATCGATCGGTTGAGCGTTCACAGCATCAAAAGCAGCCAATTTCACATTGGGATTCTGCTTGAACATCTCATTAAAAGATGTCTCTGTGGCAGCCTTGTTAGATTGCAACAATTTGTAAGTTGTCAACCCTGCAACTCCTGAGCTAAGAAGAACGATTGCTCCTATTCCCAGAATGTTCTTTGTTGTCTGTTTCATGATTTATAATTCTTTAAAATGTTAATATTCGACATTGTTTTAACTTTTACGACGTTAAAATAATAACAAATATCGTTCACTTATTCTACTTGTCACTCTTTTTTGTCCACTTTTAACAGAGAATATTTGGAGCTTAACAGCGCTTAACGACAACAACTGACAAATTTACATTCGTTGTATGTCAGATGGCTTTAACACTCTGACATTCATTCAGTAAAGTCAGATTTTCACGACACCGATACCGGGCAGTTCGTTCAGAGTGATTCTACCTTTCACCACTTCCACCCCTTTAAAACGGTCATTAGAGATGAGCAGGTTACCATCCAAATCAGCAAAATCCACTAACGGAGAGAACTGCGACGCTGCCGATATAGCGCAGGAAGTCTCTGTCATACATCCTACCATAACACGCATTCCCAGTGCATGGGCCAAAGTCACCATTTTCCACGCTTCACGCATGCCGGTGCACTTCATCAGTTTGATGTTGATTCCCGTGAAAGCCCCTTTCAAAGCCGCCACATCCGCTAGGCGCTGCAAAGATTCATCGGCAAATATCGGCAACGGGCTCTGTTGCGTGATCCAAGCGATATCATCCAACTGCTCTTTCGGCATAGGTTGCTCTATCATCACTATTCCTTTTTCTTTCAGCCAATGAATCATATCCAACGCATACAGACGGTCCTTCCACCCTTGATTCGCGTCAACAGCTATAGGAAGGTCCGTTACCGAACGAATGGTTTCAATCATTTCCTTATCATTGTCCCGACCCAATTTTACCTTTAATATATTAAACCGATCTGCGCACTCTTTTGTTTTCTCACGCACCACATCGAGCGTATCAATCCCTATCGTAAAGGTAGTGGAAGGCGTCTTTTCCTTATTCAACCCCCATATTTTATACCAGGGAGCACCCAACAGTTTTCCTACCAGATCATGAAGGGCAATATCAACCGCCGCTTTAGCTGCCGTATCTTTCGGTGAAAGACTGTCGACGTATGACAAAATGTCATCTAACTGAAACGGATCATTAAATTGTTCCAGATTCACTTTCTTAAGGAAATTCATAACGGACTCCACCGTTTCTCCCAAGTAAGGCGGCATGGAAGCTTCCCCGTATCCTGTTATCCCTTCATATTCTATTTCCACCTGCACGTCGGGAGTCGTTGTACGCGAATAAGTAGCTACCGTAAATACATGTCTTAACTTCAACTCATAAGGAAAGAATTTCATTTTCATCTTTCCTCCCAAACCAAGCTTATTTATATTATAAGGTAATGATTCTCCAGCCAACGTCTGACGTACAACCAACCCGGAACCCAGAGCAGCCAAAGCCGCCGTCTTCAAGAAATCTCTTCTGTTTTGCATAAAATAAATAAATTAATGAAGAATTCTTCATTTTAATTGCCGTAATAGAGATTGCGATCCGTAGTATTCATGCCTTTCTCCTTATTAATATAAGGTAAGAAACGGACTGCAAAAAGCAAACGTCCCGTATTGAATGCATCATAATTCTTATCCGAAGGTTCAAAACTGCTTATATGCACATCCCCCAAAGCATGGATAAAACGCTTGTTGCCGAGATAGATCCCCACGTGTGAGATTCCCTCTTTTTGTTCGCCCGTTGCCTTCCGACCGAAGAAAACCAAGTCTCCCCGCTGCACATTGGCAAAATCGGAAGCTATTTCGATACGTTCGCCCACATACGCCTGTTGCGACGCATCTCTCGGAATGATGATATCATGCATAAAAAGCACTGTCCGGACCAGACCGCTGCAATCCACTCCTTTTGAAGAAGTGCCCGCCCACAAATAAGGAACTCCTATCATTGTATAAGCCGTCTCGATAATGCTTTCAACATCTTGTTTCAACGAAGCTCTCCATCGGTTTTCAGGCTGTGAAATAGATTTCGGAATATAAGCCTGTCTGCCGTCCGGATAAGACACTTTATAAAAATGTCCTTTGCTACCTTCCCACTTCAGACGATTACCAGCCACTACATCAGACACGGTTTGGGAAGTTGCATCCGGTTTCTCATAAGTAAATCCGTAATGTGAAGTTACAACAATCTTTTCCGCACGGTTCCATTCATCATATTTCTCTTTTGACATAGGAGTAATCACCATCCGGTGTACCCAGCCGGTATAGTCATCCGGAGTCTGAATCTCGTACCAGCCGGTGTATTGCAGAACTTTGACCGGCATACCCAATAATGCTTGCGTGCTCATACCGGAGGTAAACTTGCCTTCTTCGCGCATATTACAAACAGAAATATGCACTACCCCATACGCAGAATCAGCAGGCATGGGGCGTATCTCCTGAGCTTTCAGACTGAGTGTCGCCATTGCCAGAAAATAAAAGAAAAAGAGAATGTTTTTTTTCATTGAATCATGTTTTAATGATAGCAAAGTTAGAAAATATTTCTATTTGTGATACTTTCTTTAGCTAAAACAAAATAAATGACGTATTTTTGCAGTCTAAAGCAGTTGGCCGGTCTGTCGCGTGCACGTCAGCGTGCAGGAGGAAAGTCCGGGCAACACAGAGCATCCTACTTCCTAACAGAAAGCTGTCCGCGAGGGTAGAGTAACGTAGAAGAAAATAACCGCCACTCCTTTCGGGGAGAGGTAAGGGTGAGAAGGTGGGGTAAGAGCCCACCAGCCGTATGGTGACATATCGGGCTGTACGTCTTAGGAGTTGTAAGGTCATGTAAACCGGCGTTATGAGAGTTGCTCGCTCCATGTCGGAGGGTAGACCGCTAAAGTGTCGTGGTGACACGTCACTCAGATAAATGACAGGCACTTTTTATAAGTAAAATTATAGAAGGTACAGAACTCGGCTTATAGGCTGACTGCTTTTTCTTTTTTTAAATTCTAAGCCATGAAGAAGAAATTCACCGATATATGGAAATTCCTCACGTATGACATCTGGCGTATTACGGAAGATGAAGTGACCCGAACCAAGTTCTCACTTTACAATATTATAAAGACCATCTATCTTTGTATCAACCGGTTCACCAAAGACCGGATGGCCAACAAAGCCTCCGCGCTGACTTACAGCACCCTGCTTGCCATTGTTCCGATACTTGCCATCCTGTTTGCAGTGGCACGCGGTTTTGGATTTAACAATTTGATGGAGCACCAATTCCGCAACGGATTCGGAGGAAACACAGAAACAACAGAAGCTATCCTCTCATTTGTCGATTCATACCTTTCGCAGACCAAAGGGGGAGTATTCATCGGAATCGGTCTGGTGATGTTGCTATGGACGGTCATCAATCTGGTCAGCAATATCGAAATCACGTTCAACCGTATCTGGGAAGTAAAGAAAGCCCGGTCTATGTACCGTAAAATAACGGACTACTTCTCCATGTTCCTGTTAATGCCGATCTTGATTGTGGTCTCCGGCGGTCTTTCCATTTTTATGAGCACCATGCTCAAGCAGATGGATGATTTTGTGCTGCTGGCCCCTATCATGAAGTTCATGATACGTCTTATACCCTTTGTACTGACTTGGCTGATGTTCACCGGACTTTATATCTTCATGCCGAATACGAAAGTGAAATTCAAGCACGCGCTTATCGCAGGTGTTTTGGCAGGAACCGCCTACCAAGCTTTCCAGTATCTATATATCAGCAGTCAGTTGGGAGTATCAAAATACAATGCCATCTATGGTAGTTTTGCCGCTTTACCTTTATTCCTGCTTTGGTTGCAAATATCCTGGACTATCTGTCTGTTCGGTGCGGAGCTGGCCTATGCAGGTCAGAATATCCAGAGTTTCAGTTTCGACCAGGATACCCGCAATATCAGCAGGCGCTACCGGGACTTTATATCCATCCTCATCATGTCCCTCATCGCCAAACGGTTTGAGAAAAACGAGCCGCCTTATACAGCCGCGCAAATTTCGGAAGAACATCAAATACCGATCAGACTCACTAATCAAGTACTTTATCAATTACAGGAAATAGACTTGATTCATGAGGTAGTCACAGATGCAAAAAGTGAGGAAATCGGTTATCAGCCGTCTATGGACATCAATCAACTGAACGTAGCCATCCTGCTCGACCGCTTGGATACATACGGCTCGGAGAATTTCAAGATAGACAAAGATGAAGAATTCAGCGACGAATGGAAAGTGCTGACCGAATCCAAAGAAGAATACTATAAGAAGGCAAGCAAAGTGTTACTCAAGGATTTGTAGCCTATTTATAGCTGTTGTAGGAAATCACTTTTTCTTTCGGTTTTCTCATCTTCTTTCTTTTCTCCTTCACCGGATAGCCTATCGTGATATCCAGCAATACACGTTTGGACGAAGGGATGCCTGTCAGCCGCTTCATTTCCTTTTCGTCAAACCAGCCTATCATACACGAGCCCAGTCCTTCACTTTCAGCAGCAAGGGTGATATGAGCGGCGGCAATCCCGATATCAATCAAAGGAAAATGTTTATCTTTCACTTTTCCCCCGAGCATTGAAGTAATATTGGCCGACTCTTCCACAACTAAGATATGCACAGGCGCATCTTTGGCAAACTTATTCATTCCCAGTCCTGCTGCAGCCTTGCCAATCTTCACAGCCAGTTCACGGTCGGTTATCACCACAAACTTCCAGGGTTGGGCATTGCAAGCGGAAGGAGCCAGACGACCTGCCTCCAAAATCCGCTCTAACTTCTCCGTCTCCACCGGACGTTCTTTATCATACGCCCGGTCACTCTGACGGGAAAGTACTAATTGCAGAAAATCACTGTATTCCATCTTATTTATATTGAATCATCCGGCTGATATACTTACCGATAATGTCAAACTCTATATTCACCACACTACCAATGGCAAACGTATGGAAATTTGTATGCTCGTAAGTATAAGGAATAATGGCCACCTGGAACGTATCATCCGTGGGATTGCATACTGTCAGACTGACACCGTTTACCGTCACCGAACCTTTATCCACAGTAATATATCCACGTTTCGCCATTTCCTTATCAAACGCATAACGGAATGTAAAATACCAGCTTCCTTCCGCATCCTTTATGTCAACACAAGTGGCGGTCTGATCCACATGTCCCTGCACAATATGACCGTCCAACCGGCCGTTCATCACCATGCTGCGCTCCACATTCACTTTGTCTCCCACTTTCAGCAGACCGAGATTGGACCGTTCCAGCGTTTCTTTCATAGCAGTCACCGTATAGGTGTCATCCGTCATACTTACGACTGTCAGACATACACCATTGTGAGAAATACTCTGATCAACCTTCAACTCATTCACAAACGAACACTTCAATGTAAAGTGTATATTCTCCTGGTCTTTCACCAGCGCCACCAAAGTAGCATATTCTTCTACAATTCCGGAAAACATAATTCTACTTATTATTTCATGATTTACTATTCTACGTTTAAAAGCACTCCTTTAATGCAAGGGTCAAAGATACGAATAAGCAAGGAGGATAGAAAATAAGAGCATAAAAAATTCACATTACACACAGACCTGTGACAAGAGAGATGGTAAAAAAGGCAGCAGATGAATGTCTCAAATACTGCCTTATAATCCGAAAGGGTGGAAATTTACATACGTTTATATGTCATTTTACGGTAAAAGTCTCCATCTTCGTCAGTTTCTTTTTGTCCAACTACCAATTGACTGGAATTAACAACAAGTAATTTGACAGAAGTAAATTCTGTACCTCCTCCATCCACAGGAATCAGATTATTGCCATCTAAAGTAAATTTCTCAATATCGTTTTGATGCCACTGGTTGTTGTAATAATAATTGAGATGCAAGTGCGAGGAACACAACATGGGAAATTGCACACTTCTTAATAAACAGATTGGCAAAGTAGACAAACTGTCCGGTTCTTATACTGTCCAAAATGTAGATTGGTAGACATTAAATAAGGACATAAAAAAATGGGGCTTTTCACAAAGCTCCATTCTTCAGTTTTCAATAGGTATTAGTTTTTTTTTAAGGTAAAAAGATTGTTTTCAGGATAACGGTGCAAATATAGGGGCTTTTACCGATACTATCCAAATTATAAAACATGTCATATAACATCTTTTTGAAAAATCTTTGGATTTATTATCATTTGACGCAAAAACTCCTGTAACTAGCCCGTTACAGGAGTCAAATATAAGATATTTTTTAAGGAGACCTAATTTCTGTTTAAAAATTCGCCCAAAATTACTTCTCCGGATAATTTTCGTCCGTTTTTCCACGATGTTTTAACACTTTGGCATCAATGAAAAATACGATTTCCTCAGCAATGTTGGTGATATGGTCTCCTGCACGTTCCAATTTGCGGAACACGCTGACCAAGTCCACACCCGTATGTACCGCTTCCGGATGTTCGGTAATATAGTCCGCAATGATACCTGTTGCCCCGGCATTGATCTCATCCAGCAAATTATCTTTGGCAAAGACACCTGCCGCCAGTTCAATACTCTCCTCATTCAAGGCACGTTTCGCCAGTTCCAGCATGGACAACACCTCGGCCTGCATCTCCGCCAACCGAAGACGGTTCAACAGTTCTGCATCCAACACCGGTTCTTTACTACGAATCACAAAGCGGGCAATCCCTTCCGCAAAGTCTCCCAAGCGTTCCAGATTCGTATTGATTTTCAGCATAGCCAGCACAAAACGCAGGTCGATCGCCACCGGATTATATAACGCGATAATATCTTCCACATCACTGTCTATCTTCAGCTCAAAGGCATTCACCCTACGTTCGCGAACCATCACCTGCTGAGCCAACTCTTTGTCAAGAGTCAATACAGCCTCTCCGGCACGGTCGAGCTGGTTGTACACCAACGTCCACATCTCATCAATTTCCTTCTTCAATAGAACAAGTTCCGATTCTATAAACTTTACCATAGTCTACTTATATATAAATGATTAATATTCTGTTTCTAACACAGGCAAGGGGGACCGTTCTATCCGAAGCGACCTGTAATATAATTCTGCGTAGCCTCTTTCTCCGGATTTGTGAATATCTTCTTGGTCTGATCGAATTCTACCATCTCGCCCATATAAAAGAAAGCCGTTTTGTCGCTGACACGGGCCGCCTGCTGCATATTGTGCGTCACAATCACAATAGTATAGTCTTTTTTCAGCTCGTGAATCAGCTCTTCCACTTTTGCCGTAGAAATAGGGTCGAGCGCAGACGCAGGTTCGTCCATCAGCAACACCGAAGGAGACACCGCCATAGCACGGGCAATGCAAAGACGTTGCTGCTGTCCGCCGGACAAGGCATAAGCCGATTCCTTCAACTTATTTTTCACCTCATCCCAAAGTGCCGCCCCTTTCAGTGTTTCCTCCACACGCTGGCGGATGAAAGCGTTATCTTTCACTCCATTCACACGAAGTCCGTAAGCCACATTCTCGAATATGCTTTTCGGAAAAGGATTAGGACGCTGAAACACCATTCCCACATTCTTGCGCAGTTCGTCCACCGCCACGCTTTTAGAATAGATATTCTGCCCGTCAATACGAATCTCCCCTTCCAGACGGGTGGCGGGAATCAGATCGTTCATCCGATTGAAAAGCCGGAGGAAGGTAGACTTACCACAACCGGAAGGCCCGATAAAGGCAACAACTGACTTCTCTTCAATCTGCATACTGATACCTTTCAACGCATGGAAATCACCATACCAGAAATTCACGTCGCGCGCATCTATTTTCACTGTATCCATATATACTAACTCAATTCGTTTTTACCCTTTTCTCAAAATACTTTCTCAACGCATTCGCCAGCAAATTCACCAGCAGAATAATCATAATCAGTACCAATGCCGTACCGTATGCCAATGGCAGCTGCGCCTCCATATCCGTTCCACTTGTAGAAATCACATACAGATGATAAGGCAACGCCATACACTGATCCAAAATGCTTGCCGGAAGATGCGGAAGGAAATAGGCGGCACAGGTGAACAGAATCGGCGCCGTCTCTCCCGACACCCGTCCCAAAGCAAGAATCAGCCCGGTGATAATATTCGGCATACCCATCGGAAGAATAACGTGCCAGATCGTCTGCAACTTCGTCGCTCCCAGCGCCCGGCTTCCCTCACGCATACTGTCGGGAATCGCCTTCAAAGCCTCTTCCGTCGTCCGGATAACCAAAGGTACACAAAGTAAGCCTAATGTCAAAGAACCGGCCAGAATACTATCACCGAACCCCATATAATTGACAAAAAGCGCCATACCGAACAAACCGAACACAATAGAGGGAATACCACTCAGATTGTTCGTCATCACCCGGATAAAGCGTACCAATTTGCCTTTCGGCGCATACTCGTTCATATAGATTCCACTCATCACCCCCACCGGAAAAGCAAATAGCGCACTACCCACCATCAGATAAAAAGTACCGACAATAGCCGGCCAGATGCCTCCTCCCGTCATTCCATCCGTAGGAGACGAAGTGATAAACTCCCAGCTGATGGCACCGATTCCTTTATAGATGATAAATCCCAGAATCACAAACAATATCAGCACAATGCAAAGACTCAACAATCGGAATAGGCCGAAAGCGATCTTCTGCGAACGGTGCTTGGCTTTATTATTACTCCTTACTTCCATATTATTTACTTCGTTTTAGTCCTTTAGAAGAAATGTATTCCACACTAAAGTTGATGATCAGTGTAATGAAGAACAACACGACACCTAACAGGAATAATGCCTGATAATGCGGACCTCCCGCCGGTGCTTCCCCCAATTCCGCCGCAATGGTGGCAGGAATCGTACGCAACGGTTCCAGAATAGTGGTCGGAATCACGGCCGCGTTTCCCGTCACCATCAATACCGCCATCGTTTCTCCGATAGCCCGCCCGATACCCAACACCACGCCGGACGTAATGCCCGAGATGGAATAAGGAATCACTACCTTATATATAGTCTGCCACTGTGAAGCCCCCAGCGCCAGACTCGCTTCACGCATGGCGCGCGGACAATTCCTCATCGCATCTTCCGTCACTGTTATAATAGTAGGCAGCGCCATTATAGCCAACACGATACTCCCTGCCAAACCGCTTTCTCCTACCGGAAGATCAAACAATTTCTGAATCAACGGAACAATGACGATCAAACCGAAAAAGCCATAAACAACGGAAGGAATGCCACTCAACAATTCAATGACCGGCTTCAGCCAGTTCCGTACTTTCGGATGGGCTACTTCGGACATATAGATAGAAACCGAAAGTCCGAAAGGCAGCGCGAAAAGAATGGCAAACAAGCTCACCCACAACGTACCGCCAATCAAAGGCAGGAAGCCGAACTGTGCGGCCGGAGTCGCTGTCGGAAACCATTCGGCTCCCGCAAAGACATCTTTCACGGAAATGGTGTTGTCCTCTATAAAATGCACCGCATCCGGATGAACGATAAACTGCTGCGGAACAAAAGCCACGATACCCGGTGTTTTCTCCACCAGTTCCGTTATCTTATCTCCCGCATACTCATAGACAGCTCCGAGTTCCTCCTCCGTATAATATTGTGTAATATCCTCCAGACGAAAAACCCGGATAGGGAGATCTTCCCCACCGAGTTCCTTCCAATTGGTTATCTCCCCGTCAAAAACATTCTTTATCTGAGCCGGACTCAGAACGCTTACCTTATTACTTTTATTCAGCGCCAGCACATAACCTTCCTCGATCACTTTGCTTCTGAATAGCCCGAAAGCCTCCGTAAACAGGAAGAGTACAATCAGCAGAATCGTAATACTTGTTACGAAACCGCTGCAAGTCAGAATCCCTTCTATAATCTTTTCCAAAAACTTTTTCATACCTGTCGATTTCTGATGCAAAGAAAGCGGCTCCTTATTAAAGAGGTGTGACTAACGTTTGAAGGAAATGTTTCAATCTTGTTACATTTATGTTACAAACACCTTTTACCCGCCAGATGCAATAGAAATGTAACATCCGATTGCTTTATTTGCATCCGTATTCATTTACATCCGTACAAAAAAGAAGATTTATGAAAGTGAGAAGAAATTTATTAATAGCCCTGTCCTTACTGTCAATCAGCGCCAGCGCGCAACGCATCAAAGGCAGTGATACGGTACTACCTGTCGCCCAGCAGACAGCAGAACGGTTTATGAACCAACACCCAGACACCCGTGTCACCGTGACCGGCGGAGGAACCGGTGTAGGAATTTCCGCGCT
This sequence comes from Bacteroides finegoldii DSM 17565, assembly GCF_000156195.1. GTDB lineage: Bacteria > Bacteroidota > Bacteroidia > Bacteroidales > Bacteroidaceae > Bacteroides > Bacteroides finegoldii. Next base: position 15,438 of record NZ_GG688343.1, read on the forward strand.
ATTGGACAACACGACGGACATCGCAATGGCTTCCCGCCCTATCAAGTTCAGCGAAAAGATGAAAATCAAGAGTGCGGGAGAAGATGTAGCCGAAATAGTTGTGGCGTATGACGCCCTTGCCGTAGTAGCGCATCCTTCCAATCCAGTAAAGCAACTCACCCGCCAACAACTGGAAGACATCTTTCGGGGGAAAATCACCAATTGGAAGCAAGTAGGCGGTGACGACCGCAAAATTGTGGTTTACTCCCGCGAGACCTCTTCCGGCACTTATGAATTTTTCAAAGAGAGCGTACTCAAAAACAAAAACTACATGGCGAGCAGCCTTTCCATGCCCGCAACGGGCGCCATTATCCAGTCGGTCAGCCAGACCAAAGGAGCCATCGGATATGTCGGACTTGCCTATGTGTCTCCACGTGTCAAAACCCTTTCCGTATCCTATGACGGAAAACATTATGCAGCCCCCACAGTAGAGAATGCCACCAACAAGACTTATCCCATCGTCCGCCCGCTTTACTACTATTACAATGTAAAGAAGAAAGCGGAAATCGATCCTCTGGTTCAGTACATTCTTTCTCCCGACGGACAGGACATTATAAAAAAGAGCGGTTATATTCCGGTTAAATAAAAAAAAATGTCCTACTTTTGTAGCCTGAATCATGTATTAGCATAAAACGTTATGACAGATATTAAAAACGAAGAAGTAGCAAGTGAAAAAAAGAGCTTGAACTTTATAGAACAGGCAGTAGAAAAAGACTTGAAAGAAGGTAAAAACGGTGGAAAAGTACAGACACGTTTCCCGCCCGAGCCCAACGGATACCTTCACATCGGCCATGCCAAAGCCATTTGCCTCGATTTCGGCATTGCAGAAAAACATGGCGGTGTATGCAACCTTCGTTTCGACGACACAAACCCCACCAAAGAGGATGTGGAATATGTAGAAGCTATCAAAGAAGACATCCAATGGTTAGGCTACCGTTGGGGAAATGAATATTATGCTTCCGACTACTTCCAACAATTATGGGACTTCGCCATCCGTCTGATTCAGGAAGGTAAAGCATATATCGACGAACAGAGCTCCGAACAGATCGCGCAGCAAAAAGGCACTCCTACCCAACCGGGTGTGGAAAGCCCTTACCGCAACCGTCCGATTGAAGAAAGTCTCGAACTTTTCAAGAAAATGAATAGTGGAGAGATTGAAGAGGGCGCTATGGTGCTTCGCGCCAAAATCGATATGGCCAACCCGAATATGCACTTCCGCGACCCGATTATTTATCGTGTGGTGAAACATCCGCATCACCGTACCGGCACTACATGGAAAGCCTACCCTATGTATGACTTCGCGCACGGTCAGAGCGACTTCTTCGAAGGGGTGACCCATTCACTGTGTACGCTTGAGTTTGTAGTACACCGTCCGCTCTACGACCTCTTCATCGACTGGCTGAAAGAAGGAAAAGACCTGAATGACAACCGTCCCCGTCAGACCGAGTTCAACAAACTGAACCTGAGCTATACGCTGATGAGCAAACGTAACCTGCTCACTCTGGTAAAAGAGGGGCTGGTGAACGGATGGGACGATCCCCGTATGCCGACCATCTGCGGTTTCCGCCGTCGCGGTTACTCGCCGGAATCCATCCATAAGTTTATCGACAAAATTGGTTATACCACATACGACGCACTGAATGACATCGCACTGCTCGAAAGTTCTGTCCGCGAAGACCTGAACAGCCGCGCTACCCGCGTGTCCGCAGTAATCAATCCGGTGAAACTCGTCATCACGAACTATCCGGAAGGACAAGTAGAAGAATTGGAAGCCATCAATAACCCGGAAGATCCGGAAGCGGGAAGCCACTTGATTGAGTTCAGCCGCGAGTTGTGGATGGAACGTGAAGACTTCATGGAAGATGCTCCCAAGAAATATTTCCGCATGACACCCGGACAGGAAGTACGTCTCAAGAATGCTTATATCGTGAAATGTACCGGCTGCAAGAAAGATGAAAACGGTGTGATCACGGAAGTGTACTGCGAATATGACCCGAACACCCGCAGCGGTATGCCGGACGCGAACCGCAAAGTGAAAGGTACGCTTCACTGGGTGAGCTGCAACCACTGCATACAAGCAGAGGTGCGTTTGTACGACCGTCTGTGGAAAGTAGAAAATCCGCGTGACGAACTGGCTGCCATCCGCGAAGCGAAGAATTGCGAGGCACTGGAAGCCATGAAAGAAATTATTAACCCGGACTCATTGAAAGTTCTCCCTAACTGCTACATAGAAAAGTTCGCAGCTACACTGCCCACCCTCTCCTACTTACAGTTCCAACGGATTGGATATTTCAATATTGACAAGGACTCAACACCGGAAAATCTGATCTTCAACCGCACTGTGGGATTAAAAGACACGTGGGGCAAGATCAATAAATAAAATATAAAATAATGAGTAGAAAAAACATTCCGTCTGAAAAAGAAGAACTGGAAAAACTGATCACAAACTACGAGGCTGCAAAAGCCGAAAACAGACAACTCTATCTGGATGGAGACCAATTGGCTGATATCTCCGATTGGTATGCCTCCAGAAGTAAATTTGAGGAAGCGCAAGAAGCCGTCACTTACGGACTTCAATTACATCCGGGAAACACCGACCTGCTAGTGGAACAGGCATACCTTTATCTGGACACCCGGAACCTGCAGAAAGCAAAACAGGTGTTGGATTCCATCACCGAAGCGTATGATCCCGAAGTGAAAATGCTGAAGGCCGAATTGTTACTGAATGAAGGGCAACTCGAAGAAACCCGGTCACTATTAGCTACCATTGAAGATGCGGACGAACTCGGAAGAATCTGCGAGGTTGTCTATCTCTATCTGGAGATGGGATATCCCGATATGGCAAAAGAATGGATGGAAAAAGGGGAGAAAACATACTCTGAGACAAAAGAGTTTATGGCTCTCCAAGCCGATTACGCATTAGCCACCCAACAATTGGACTCAGCAATCAAGATATACAATCAATTACTTGATATAGAGCCTTATAATACCCCTTATTGGACAGGACTGGCAAAATGCTACTTCTTCCAATCAAAATGGAGCAAGGCTATCGAAGCCTGTGATTTCGCATTGGCAGCCGATGAATCTGACGGAGAAGCATATACCACCAAGGCACATTCCTTTTTCCAACTGAACAACTTCGACAAGTCCATCGAAAATTATAAGAAAGCGATGGAATACAAGGCCGTCTCCCCCGATATGGGCTATATGTTCATCGGGCTGTGTTACAGTGCCAAAGAAGATTGGGAAAAAGCGAATGAGTATTATGACAAAGTAATCGATTTTTTAGAAAAAAACAATGGTAATGAGTCTGCTTTATCAATAGACATTTATACCAATAAAGCGAATGCCTTAGCCGAATTGGGAAGATACAAAGAAGCACATCAGACTTGTAAGAAAATAAGCAAAATCCATCCGAAAGACGCGACAATCCTCCTGACCGAAGGCAAAATCTACTTGCTGGAAAGAAAACTTGAAAAAGCCAGAATCTGCTTCATCAAGTTATCGGATATAGATTCCAGCATAGATATGTATTACATGATAGCCTGTGCCTATATGGAGAACAACTATGAGATCGAAAGTCAATATTACTTAGAGAAAGTATATGCTCTTGATCCGAAATTTGAAGACGTTGCGGAGAAATTGAGCGTTTGCAGTCTGGCTTACGGTGACATAGAAAGTTTTTTCAAATATAACAACGACTGCGCGCATCCGGTCACAGAGGAAGCCCTTGCGGGTTTGATAAATTATGCGTGTCAGAACGAAGAACAACGGAAAATATTCAAGAAGATACTGGCACGTATGAAAAAGGAGAAAAAGGAGAGTAAGAAAAACAAAGGAAAATAATCATCAATTTAATAAACCCTAGCCCTAAAAATCATGGAATCAGTAGCTTTTATCCAGTGGTGTCTGGATCATTTGAATTATTGGACTATCACTTTATTAATGACTATCGAAAGTTCCTTTATCCCTTTCCCTTCGGAAGTAGTCATCCCGCCGGCAGCATATAAAGCCGCAGTCAACGACGAGCTTAATATCTATCTGGTGATTTTGTTCGCTACCATCGGAGCCAATATCGGAGCATTGATTAACTATTTTCTGGCAAAGTGGTTGGGACGCCCTATCGTCTATAAGTTTGCCAACAGCCGTTTCGGGCATATATGCCTTATTGATGAAGCCAAAGTGCGCAACGCTGAAACTTATTTCGACAAACATGGTGCGCTTTCCACATTTATCGGCCGACTGATTCCGGCTGTCCGCCAATTGATCTCCATACCTGCCGGGCTGGCACGGATGAAGTTGACCACTTTCTTGCTATACACCACTTTAGGAGCAGGATTGTGGAATGCCATTCTAGCCATTATCGGCTACCACTTGTCCAAAGTGCCGGGAATCGAGAGTGAGGAACAGTTGATTGCCAAAGTAACAGAATACAGCCACGAAATAGGCTATGGCTTCATTGCCCTCGGTGTGTTTATCGTTGCCTTCCTGGTTTATAAAGGAATGAAGAAGAAATAAACTTCAAAACATAAAACGCAGATAAACGCGGATTTTCGCAAATAGAAATAATCTTTTGCGTTAATCCGCGTTTATCTGCGTTTAATCCTAAGCAATCATCCCCCTGATTTACAGTGCAGCCAATGCCTTATCGTAATCAGGTTCCTGCGTAATCTCCGGCACAAGTTCCGTATAGGCCACTTTGCCATCCTTTCCTATCACTACCACCGCACGAGCCAACAGCCCTGCCAACGGGCCGTCCGCCATGCGCACTCCATAGCTTTCGTCGAAATCGGAGAAACGGAAATCAGACAATGGAATCACGTTCTCAATACCTTCCGTTGTACAGAAACGGCTGTGCGCAAAAGGAAGGTCTTTGGAGATAGCCAATACCACCGTATCTTTCAGTCCGGCAGCCATCTTGTTAAATTTGCGTACCGAAGTAGCACAAACACTGGTATCCAGACTTGGGAAAATATTCAGAATCACATTCTTGCCATTCAGATCTTTCAATGAGAAAGAAGACAAATCTGTTTTTACCAATTCAAAGTCGGGAGCGACTTTACCTACTTGTATAAATTCACCGATCAGTTTTACCGGTTGTCCTTTGAAATTTGTTGTTGCCATAATGCATATCTATTTAAAAATTACTTTATATAGAAACAACAATTACCCAAAATATGTTCACGGAAAACCTTTTCCAAATTGAATTTGTTATCTCACAACGAAATTATTCTAGTAACAATTTAAAATAGAAAATGTATGGAAACAGTATTCAATGAGATTCAACATTCAGTAAAGAACTGGTGGACTTCCCTTCTTCTGGGAATCGTGTATATTATCGTAGCCCTTTGGCTCATGTTCTCCCCCGTAAGCAGTTACATAGCTTTAAGTATTATCTTCAGCGTATCTATGCTGTTCAGTGGAATTTTGGAAATCATTTTCGCCATCAGCAACAAGAAAGGTGTTCCCAGTTGGGGATGGTACGTTGTAGGAGGAATCATCGACCTTATTCTAGGCATTTACCTGATCGCTTACCCGATGGTCAGCATGGAAGTCATTCCGTTTATCATCGCCTTCTGGCTCATGTTCCGAGGTTTCTCTTCTACCGGCTATTCCATCGACCTGAAACGTTACGGAACCCGCGACTGGGGATGGTATATGGCATTCGGCATTCTGGCTATCCTCTGCTCATTGCTGATATTGTGGCAACCAGCCATAGGAGCCCTTTATGCAGTCTACATGATCTCTTTCACATTCCTCATCATCGGACTTTTCCGTGTCATGCTTTCATTTGAACTAAAGAATTTACATAAAAGAAAATAAAAATCTTTCGGCACTTACTTTGGTATTTTGTTTATCTTTGTAGGCAATTTACATGAATCAACTAATTAAACAGAAAGAAAATTATGGCAATGCATACATGGTTTGAGTGCAAGATCCGTTATGAGAAAGTAATGGAAAACGGAATGCAGAAGAAAGTTACGGAACCTTATCTGGTTGACGCACTCAGCTTTACAGAAGCAGAGGCACGAATCATCGAGGAAATGACTCCGTTTATCTCCGGAGAATTTACCGTTTCGGACATTAAACGTGCCAACTATAGTGAACTTTTCCCCAGTGACGAAGAAAGTGCCGATCGCTGGTTCAAATGCAAACTTATTTTTATCACGCTGGATGAAAAAAGCGGCGCGGAGAAAAAGACATCCACTCAAGTGCTGGTACAGGCTGCCGACCTGCGCGACGCGGTGAAGAAGCTGGACGAGGGAATGAAAGGTACAATGGCCGATTATCAGATCGGAATGGTATCCGAGACTCCGTTGATGGACGTCTACCCTTACAGTGCCGAACCGAATGACAAACCGGAGTTTGACCCCGCAAAATCATAAATGACAATGAGTATTGCTGACAATTTAAAGCAAGTACTGGCCGAGCTCCCGCAAGGAGTCCGGCTGGTTGCTGTCTCGAAATTCCATCCCAATGAAGCGATAGAAGAAGCATATCAGGCGGGACAGCGTATTTTTGGAGAGAGCAAGGTGCAGGAAATGACAGCTAAATACGAAAGTTTACCCAAAGACATCGAATGGCATTTTATCGGACACTTGCAAAGTAACAAAATCAAATACATGATACCATACGTAGCGATGATACATGGCATTGATACCTATAAATTACTGGCAGAAGTCAACAAGCAGGCAGGCAAAGCAGGACGTACCGTAAACTGCCTGTTGCAGATACACGTGGCACAGGAAGAAACAAAATTCGGTTTCAGCCCCGAAGAATGCAGGGAAATGCTGGATGCCGGAGAGTGGAAAGCATTGGCACACGTGCGTATCTGCGGCTTGATGGGAATGGCAAGCAACACCGATAATATCGAACAAATCAACGGTGAATTCCGTTTATTGAGCAGTCTCTTTAAAGAGATTAAAGAAAACTGGTTCGCTGACTCAGACGTCTTTCGGGAATTGTCGATGGGTATGTCGCACGATTATCACGAAGCCATTGCCTCCGGAAGTACGTTAGTACGGGTAGGAAGCAAGATTTTCGGAGAACGAGAATATAATATTTAACCAATTATTATCACCATGACCGATTTAAAAACTACTTTCGCAGGGCTTTCCCTCAGGAACCCTATAATCATCAGTAGCTCGGGACTGACCAACAGTGTCGGCAAAAACAAGAAGCTGGCCGAAGACGGAGCCGGTGCTATCGTTCTGAAATCACTGTTCGAAGAGCAAATCATGCTGGAAGCAGAACAACTGAAAGATCCAGCTTTCTATCCGGAAGGCAGTGATTACCTGGCAGAGTACATTCGTGAACACAAGTTATCCGAATATCTGACTTTGATAAAAGAAAGCAAGAAGGTATGCCCGATTCCTATCATTGCCAGCATTAACTGTTACAGTGATTCCGAATGGGTAGACTTTGCCAAACAAATAGAAGAAGCCGGAGCCGATGCGATAGAGATCAATATTCTGGCTTTGCAGTCGGACATACAATATACATACGGTTCTTTTGAACAGCGTCACATTGATATTCTCCGCCACATCAAAAAAACGGTAAGCATTCCGGTCATCATGAAATTGGGTGACAACCTGACTAATCCCGTAGCACTGATCGATCAGTTGTATGCCAACGGTGCGGCGGCTGTTGTTCTCTTCAACCGCTTCTACCAGCCGGACATCAACATTGAAAAGATGGAGCATATCTCAGGCGAAGTATTCAGCACTGTTGCCGACCTGGGCACTCCTCTCCGTTGGATCGGCATCGCATCTGCCGCAGTAGACAAGATCGACTATGCAGCTTCCGGTGGCGTGGCTAACGCAGAAGCAGTAGTCAAGGCTATTCTTGCCGGTGCTTCAGCCGTAGAAGTTTGCAGCGCGATCTACCAGAATACAAACGCATTCATCGGCGAAGCCAACCGCTTCCTCTCCGCATGGATGGAACGCAAAGGCTTCAACAGCATTGCACAGTTCAAAGGCAAGCTGAATATCAAGGATATTCAAGGCATTAATACTTTTGAACGTACACAGTTCTTGAAATACTTCGGGAAGAAAGAATAAAGATTAAAGGAAGAATTTATTTTAAACGAAGAATAAATTTTGAATGAAGAATGAAGAATTATCTGCGCTCTAATGCCGCATAGTAAATTCTTCATTCTTCATCTTTTAATTTTTAATTTCTTCTACAGCAGGTTACTTGCCAGCTCGCTTAGCTCGCTCCGTTCTCCCTTTACCAGGTTCACGTGCGCAAAGATTTTCTGGTCTTTCATACGGTCAATCATATATACCAGACCATTGGACTGGCTGTCCAGATACGGCTGGTCAATCTGTTGGATATCTCCGGTAAACACCATCTTCGTACCTTCTCCCGCACGGGTAATGATGGTCTTTATCTCATTCGGCGTCAGGTTTTGCGCCTCGTCGATGATGCAATACATTTCGCTCAAGCTGCGGCCACGTATAAATGCCAAAGCCTCAATGACCAACTGTTCACTTTTCTGCATATCTTCTATACGCTTCACTTCAGTAGAGTTGGCAGCAAACTGGCGTTTTATCACGTTCAAGTTGTCGAATAGCGGCTGCATATAAGGAGCCACTTTCTCCTGCGCGTCTCCCGGAAGGAAACCTATATCCTTGTTGGAAAGCGCAACGACAGGGCGTGCCAGCAGAATCTGCTTGTAATCGGTCAGTTTGCCCAAAGCGGCAGCCAATGCCAACAGCGTCTTACCCGTTCCCGCCTTTCCGGTCAACGCTACCAGCTTCACATTCGGATCATTCAGAATCTCAAAAGCAAAACTCTGTTCCGCGTTGCGTGGTTCGATTCCGTAATTTTTACCCTTCATCACCCGGCAGATAGAATGAGTAAAAGGATTGTAACGTGCCAGCACCGTATTCCGGTCACTCTTCAGTACGAAACATTCGTTAGGATGAATCAGATCCTTAAAATCAAATTCACTCAAGTCGATACCCTCCTTAGAAGAATAAATACGGTCAATCAATGCCGGATCTATATTTTCAAAGATTTCATTGGATTTCTCAAAGACATCCACATTCACCACCTTGTCCGTGATATAATCCTCGCACAGCAGACCGATGGAACGCGCCTTCATACGCAGGTTCACGTCTTTGGTCACCAATACCGTTTTCATTTTCGGATATTTGGAGGCAAGAAACTCGGTTGCCGCCAAAATAAAATGATCGGGCTTCTTCGCCGGAAAAGCAGCCCATACTTCGGGAGCCTCCACCTGACCGGTCACCACAAACAGGCGTCCCAAGCCTTCGCCCAGCTTCACTCCTTTCGAGAAAATCTCGTCACTCGTCAGCGTATCCAACTCACGCACAAACTCACGGGCATTGAAATTAATCTGCTCGTTTCCTTTCTTGAATTTATCCAACTCCTCAAGCACGACAAGGGGAAGATAAATATCATTTTCCTGGAAATTCTTCAAGCAATTATAATCGTGAAGAATAACATTGGTGTCTAGCACAAAATTTTTCTTAGTTCCCATGATTTCTTAGATTTAAATGTTGATATTTGCAATCTCAATTCGTCAACCTCACTTATCGCAGTCCGGTTGACGGTTCTAAAGATAAACAAATTAGCGGGCAATAAAGATTGCCCGGCGTTAAATATTATAAAACATGGACTATCAGAACACTTTAAAGTACTTATATGAAAGTGTACCTATGTTCCAGCAAGTAGGGAAAGAAGCATATAAGCCGGGATTGGAAACCACACAAAAATTAGACGAATATTTCGGTCATCCTCATCAACAATTCAAAACGATACACATTGCGGGTACGAACGGAAAAGGTTCCTGTTCGCATACTATCGCCGCCGTATTGCAATCGGCAGGCTACCGGGTAGGATTATTCACCTCCCCGCACCTGGTGGACTTTCGCGAACGCATCCGCGTCAATGGCGAAATGGTGCCCGAAGAATACGTAGTTGACTTTGTGGAAAAGCACCGTCCTTTCTTCGAACCTCTCCAACCTTCGTTTTTCGAGCTTACCACCGCTATGGCATTCCGTTATTTTGCCGACAGAAAAGTAGATGTAGCCGTTATCGAAGTAGGAATGGGCGGACGTCTGGACTGCACCAACATCATCCGTCCGGACCTATGCCTCATCACCAACATCGGTCTTGACCATACCCAGTATCTGGGCGGTACACTCGAAAAGATCGCTGAAGAAAAAGCCGGAATCATCAAGGAAGGCGTACCGGTGGTTATCGGAAGAGCCAGAGGAGCGGTGAAAAAAGTATTCTCCGCAAAAGCGGAGGAGATGAACGCCCCCATCACGTATACGAAACAGACTGCCGCGGGCAACGACGTCGCTATATATAGCTATCCGGAATTACAGAAAGAAAGGAACAACTTTTACGAAATGACGCGGCAAGGCCTCGAAATGTTCAAAATGCTACAAGACAAACACCGGAAAAATGAGAAGTCTCTGGAGAAGTTACTGTCTACGTTCAATCTGGACAATGCCATACGCGCGATGGACAGAATACTCGACAAAAGAAAAAGCGCGATAAAACTCAGCAATAATCATTTTCAGGACGGTATTTTTCTGGAACTTACCGGTCTCTACCAAGTCGAAAACGGCTTTACTATCCTGACCGCCCTTGACGAACTGGTGAAAATGGGATATCACATCTCACCCAAGAACTATTTCGAGGGCTTTTCCAATGTATGCGAACTCACCGGACTGATGGGACGCTGGCAGAAAGTGTACAGCTATCCGGATATCATCTGCGACACCGGACACAATGTCGACGGAATCAAGTATATCTGCAAGCAGCTCGAAGCTATCCGGGCAAACGACGGAAAAAAGATCCATATCGTATTCGGTATGGTCAATGACAAAGATATCAGCGGTGTACTGAAAATATTGCCGAAAGACGCCACCTATTATTTCACCAAAGCCAGCGTGAAACGCGCGCTTCCGGAGAACGAGTTGCAGGAACTGGCTCAGAAAGCCGGATTGAAAGGCAACGCTTACCCCACTGTGGTAGAAGCGGTGCAGGCGGCAAAAAAAGACTGCCCCCCGAAAGACTTCATCTTTGTGGGAGGCAGCAGTTTCATTGTCGCCGATCTGTTAGCGAATCGCGATACACTCGATCTCTACTAACGCGTTCTTTGGCAGAGCTTTTACGGCAATCGCCGAGCGTGCCGGGAAAGTTCTGTCAAAATAAGTGACATACACACCATTCATCCCCGCAAAAAGGGACATATCCTGAAGAAACACGGTGGTTTTGACAATGTCGTCCATTGTCAATCCCGCCTCTTCAAGAATGTACTTTATATTTTCCAACGACTGGCGGGTCTGTCCTTCTATCCCTTCCGCCATCTGCCCCGTAGCGGCGTCAATAGGCAACTGTCCGGACACATATACCACTCCGCCCGCTTCCATCGCCTGGCTGTACGGACCGATAGCTCCGGGAGCTTTCTCACAGCAAATTACTTTTTTCATATTTCTATAATTGTTATTTATATAAGGCACAAAGTTATAGAAATATTCTATCCCCTCTCATAAAATATCGTTTTTAATATATCCAGCCGTCTCTTTTATTTTGGCTTTTCCAATATAAGTAGATTTCTCTCATTGATATCAGAAAACGAAACATAAACAAAAAACCTCCTGTGAAACGAATCTCACAGGAGGTTTTTTATTATTTGTTCGAAAAGATTATTCCGCTTTTTCTTTTGCAGGAGTTTCAGCAGGTGCAGGAGCAGCTTCAACCGGTTTTTCAACCTTTACCTCTTCTCTTGATACGTTTACCGTAACGTTGACAGCAGAAGGTTGTCCCTGGTAAGGCATACGGTTCTTCGGGTCAGCACCATATTGGTTAGGACCTACAGTACCGTCAGCAAACAACATATAAAGTCCGAAAATAGCATTCACGATAGGAATGAACATCAACAGAATCAACCAGCCGGATTTATTCAAGTCGTGCAGACGCTTCACGCCCTGTGCCAGAGAGAACCACACAGAAGCAACCAAAGCAGCAAGGCCGATCAACAAGCCGAATACAGAGCCACCGGCAGAACCGCTGGAAGCACCAAAAATAAAAGTACCTACACCCAACAGCATAGCGATCCAAGTTACTATACCACCAACAATACCAGACAGGAAATATTCGATTCTACGAATACGACCGTCAAAAGAAAAAGGAGCTTTGAACATAATTTATAAAATTTATATTAATAAATAAGTGAGTTGTTCATCGTGCATTTATTACATGGAAGCAAAGTTATAAAAAAAATAAAATAAAAAAAGTTCTTTAAGGAAAAGAATAAAAAAATAACCGAATCCCGTGCAGTATTTCCTATTTCCCTGCATTTAACCTATGAAACAAAGAAAAAGTAGCAAATCAAACCATGTATCATTAACCTACAACCTGAGCTTGAACAAAAGGGGAAAATTAAAAGAGAAAGAGAGAGTTTTTTTAATTAGGGATATTCCTAAAATAATAAAATTTAAGGCAACTACTTCATTGCGAATTAGTTGCCTTTTTTGTATCTTTAAGCATTCCCCCCAAAAAACGGTTTGACGGCCAAAACGGGGGTAATCTAAAATAAAAACACATGGTAAAGATACAAAAAATCTCAGAAATCGAACCTTGTTTAGGTTTTACCGAGTTCGATATGCTTAAAAAATATCGTCAAAGTTTTGCAACGAGTGAATTAGGTCGACTCCATTCTCTATTCCCTTTCTCGGAACTGGCTCGACAAATGCATTTGAAGTCCTCTGCTTTGGGTCGTAAAAGTTATTTTTCTCCCGAAGGTAAAATAGCCTTGATGGTCTTGAAGTCCTATACCAACTTTTCCGATGCACA
>NZ_GG688343.1:28416-28617 GCF_000156195.1 Bacteroides finegoldii DSM 17565
CCCGAAGGTAAAATAGCCTTGATGGTCTTGAAGTCCTATACCAACTTTTCCGATGCACAACTGATTGAGCATTTAAACGGTAATATTCATTACCAGTTGTTTTGTGGTGTTCAGATTGATCCGCTTCATCCACTGACCAATCCTAAAATCGTCAGTGCAATTCGTCAGGAACTAGCGAATCGCCTTGACGTTGAGTCCATC
>NZ_GG688342.1:0-8140 GCF_000156195.1 Bacteroides finegoldii DSM 17565
CAGAGGAGTAAGAGATAGAGCTTTTTTCTTATATAGACTTGCTAAATTATATGCTTAAATATAGAATCCCTCAGATTGTTACGTTGACCCCTAAAATCAAAGCATTTAGAGCACAGTTCAGAGGAGTAAGAGATAGAGCTTTTTTCTTATATAGACTTGCTAAATTATATGCTTAAATATAGAATCCCTCAGATTGTTACGTTGACCCGTTACGTTGACCCATTGTTACGTTGACCCGTTGGATGAAGGTGAAGGGTGATTTTTTTCGATAAAATGGGCAAAAAAGAAATCCTCCACATGAAATGCAGAGGATTCGTGATCGCGACAGGATTCAAACCTGTAACCGGCTGATCCGTAGTCAGCTACTCTATTCAGTTGAGCTACGCGACCTTTTATAAATAAAATTGTTTGTGACCGCGACAGGATTCAAACCTGTAACCGGCTGATCCGTAGTCAGCTACTCTATTCAGTTGAGCTACGCGGCCATTCTGTTAATTCAAAAAGTGATCGCGACAGGATTCAAACCTGTAACCGGCTGATCCGTAGTCAGCTACTCTATTCAGTTGAGCTACGCGACCATTATTTTGTTTTAACGGGTGCAAAGATACGGACTTTTCCCGAACTAGCAAGCTTTTCAACGACTTTTTTGTAGAAAAATTATTCTATAAACCGATAATTAAACAGTTGCAAACCTATGCTTAACCCCACATTCCACTCTTTTCTTGGTGAACTATAATGATTTACATACGCAGAGATGTCTCCGAAAGGTAATTGGCATACCACAGAAATTTCTCCCAGATATTCGAATTTAGAAAACGCTTTTCCATAGTATGCTTTATTTAGTGAGTTTTTCTCAATCGGATAAATCGGCATAAATCCATAGAATTCTCCTCGAAGATGGAACATTTGATTTAAACGGTAGACCGGCCGAATGCCGACACCTACAAACTGATTGGCACGGAAAGCTTCATTATATGTCATTTTACTATGTAATGTGGGAGAGAATTCTCCAGCTTGCATCATTGTTGCTGTATAATTCTCAGAAAAGTTTTTGGAGGCATATAATGCTTTCAAATACCAGCCCAGAACCCAATGCTCACTCATATTATGGTATTTTTCCTTCATATAGGATAATTGCAGCCAAGAGTGGTGTTTCCTATTACTATTATCGCTAGTTGTCCCTTCACCAGGATAGAATCGTTCTCTTCCAACAAAAATTTGGGCTACAAGAGCTTCTCTGTATCCACGTGTGGGATATTGGCGGGCATTAAGGGTGCTTCCATTAAAGCTAATGGATCCCCCTAATAAATTATAACGGCTTTTGTCGTATTTGTCATTCCCGAAATCTATGATGTTTTTCTGAAAATATTTATCTTCTATTTTTGCGATTCCTATGCCGAATTCAGCTCGTTTACTTGAAAGAAAAGGTAAGCCTACTTGTAACTTTAAAAAGCGCTCGTCTTTTTGGTTAAAAGCCGGCTTGTCATTTCTAGAAAAAAGCTTGTCCTTTTTGAAATAATCGAAAGTGCTGATTGAACCTATGAGACGATATGACGTAGGTATAGCTGTGGCGAAATCTATCTTTGCCATAAATTGGATATTGTTATAGATCTTTCCAAGTTGTCCATCAAGAACAAATTCTTTAGCATAGTAATTCAAATCCTGATAACTCAGTCCTAGATAAATCTGATTGGAGTTGGAAGTAGATATATTCCCACCCAATCTTACTGCAAAATTATTCTCTAGTTTGACTTTTAAATGCAGGTCGTAAGTATCATCTTCCGGATTGTAAATCGCATGAGGAATGATTTCAGAAATCATTTTGTCTGAAAGCAGTCGAAAATAGCCTTGTTTTAAATCCTCATAGGTGAATTCTTTATTGTCCGATTTATGAAATTCTCTTTTTATGTAGGCTTGTTGTTGGGGATTGGCGCCATCAATAATAATATTTTTAAAGCGTAATTCGGGAAAATTGCTTTTATACACCATTCTTCTTAAACGTATATTGTCTGCGTTTACACGTCGGTGAATGCGACTCTTGATCGAGTCCATCATGCTGATAGTGCGATTATATCCTATATCATGCAGTTCGTCAATGCGTTGGAAATCCATCAAATTGACATTGTCATATTTGAAAGTCATAGATATTCCTACAGAATCGGGAATGGAATAGTCGGTTTTTTGCATTACCATATTTTCTATCTGACTCATAAGGTCATCTTCTTTAGGCTTGGTGGGATTGGTAGATACAATGCTTCCTATAATAATGTCAGGATGAAAATCATCTTTCATGACATCTGTAGGGAAATTGTTGTAAATCCCTCCATCATAAGCTAACACATTGTTTATTTCAATAGGCTTGAACATGAATGGAAAGCTCATTGAAGCTCTGACCGCATCTCCTAGATCTCCGTTTCTCATTATCAATTGCTGCTTGTTATATACATCGGACGCAATACAACGGAAAGGAACGAAGAGCTTATCAAAATCTCCTTTACATGCAGCTGTAGCACGTGCGTACAGATCAACAAAAACGAGATTCATCTGAATCGGATTCACTACGCTGGTGGGAAGAAACTGTGGTTTCAGATTCTTTAGCGAGTCTTTGAATGAAAAACGAATATTAAAGAATTCAGGAGTCGGGAGATTTTTCTTGAAATGATATACATACTTTTCTTCCACTTCTCCGGAATACCATCGTTTGAAGTCTTCAGACTTTAACAGTTCCACCATATCATCGGGAGAATATCCCATAGCATATAAGGAGCCGATGATGGCCCCCATAGAGGTACCTGCAATATAATCAATAGGTATATTGTTTTCTTCTAAAGCGCGGATAATACCAATATGCGTTAATCCTTTTGCACCGCCACCGCTTAATACTAATCCTACTTTTTGGGCATGGATAGCCGGAATAGTCAGCCATAAAGTAATTAACACAAAAAGAATTTTTCTCATAACCCAAGTCAAGCAATTGATATTTCTGTCTATTAAGTGTTCAAATATATGCAATACTTTTCAATTTATCGATATTTTGCCACTTGTTTTAAAGTGAAAAAGAGCATTACAACGTGAATTTAACGTTGAATGCTCTTTTGAAAGTTATGTAATGTTTAAAAGGGGCGATGTTAAATCAGCTCAATGCTACGTTTTACGAAGTTGTTCAATGCTTCCCCTCTTAACATATTATTTTGCAATAAAGCTAAGTCAATCAGTTGACGGATAACTTTATTATTGCTGGCATAACCTGCGAAGATAGCTTCTTTCTTACTCTTCAGATCATCCCATTTCTTATCTAAATCATTTAGTTCATCTTTTTCAGCTGTTGGGATATCTTCATCTTTCTTACCTTTCTGCTTATCTTTCAACTCATTGCGTTTTTTGTTGATGCTATCCATTTCAGATTGTATCGGGGTTACCTCTGCATGGCAAGCTCCTTCTTCTTCATTTAATACTTGTTTTATCAGTTTGTGGTCGGAATTCAGTATTAAATTGAACATATCAGGCATTTCGCCATAGAAACTCATTCCGGCTTGTATGTTTGCCATTTCTTTCATACGACGCATATATTCGCTTTGAGTAATCATTACCGGAGCAGAATTTTCTCCCAATGCTTGTGTCATGACATTAAACTCGACTTTATCCATTTTAGGAAGTTGACTTTTGAAGGCTGTTGTGATAGCATCTTGCTTGTCTGCTTCCAATATTTCGCCTTTCTTATCTTCTTTAACGATAAGATTGTCGATAACATCACTATCAACACGGGTAAAGCGAGACTTCTCCAGCTTTTGTTCCAACATGCTTATCATAGCTACGTCTAACTGGCCATCCATAAGCAAAACATTGTATCCTTTATTGGTGGCAGCTTCAATGTAACTATATTGTTCATCTTTGTTGTTAGCATACAGATAGATCAGATTTCCATCTTTATCTGTTTGATTATCTTTAATAAGAGTCTGGTATTCTTCGAATGTGTAATGCTTGTCATTTGTATCGGTGAAAAGGGCAAATTTTTGCGCTTTATCATAGAAGTCCTCTTGTGTGAGCATTCCATAATTGATAAATATTTTTAAATCATTCCACTTTTCTTCAAATTGTTTGCGATCATTCTTGAAGATGGATTGCAGACGGTCGGAAACTTTCTTTGTGATATAGGTTGAGATTTTCTTCACGTTTGAATCACTCTGTAAATATGACCGGGAAACATTCAACGGAATGTCTGGAGAATCTATCACTCCATGCAACAGTGTCAAGAAGTCCGGCACAATACCTTCAACAGAATCTGTAACATATACCTGATTGCAATATAATTGAATTTTGTTTTTATTTAGTTCAATATTGCTTTTTACTTTCGGGAAATAAAGAATTCCAGTCAAATGGAATGGGTAGTCGACATTCAGATGAATCCAGAAAAGTGGTTCGTCAGACATCGGATACAACTTACTATAGAATGATTTGTAATCTTCATCCGATAGTTCGCTAGGTTTGCGAGTCCATAGGGGAGTTGTATCATTGATGATATTATCTTCGGCTGTATCTATCTGTTTGCCATCTTTCCATTCTTTTTTCTTCCCAAATGCAATAGGAACAGGAAGGAAACTGCAATATTTCTTCAAAAGTCCGGAGATGCGGGCTTCTTCAAGAAATTCCTTGCAGTCATCATCAATGTACAAGATGATATCCGAGCCTCGATCTGCTTTTTCCACTTCTTCAATTGTAAATTCAGGACTACCGTCGCAAGTCCATTTTACAGCTTGTGCGCCGTCTTTATATGACTTAGTGATTATTTCTACTTTCTTTGCAACCATAAAAGCAGAATAGAAACCTAATCCGAAATGACCAATGATGGCATTTGCGTCATTTTTGTATTTCTCGAGGAAATCATTTGCTCCAGAGAATGCAATCTGATTGATATACTTTTCGATTTCTTCTGCAGTCAGACCAATACCGCGATCGGAAATGGTAATAGTATCTTTGCCTAATTCAACATGAATGGTTAAATCACCTAACTCACCTTTAAACTCTCCGATAGAAGCTAGTGTATTCAGCTTCTGAGTAGCGTCTACTGCATTGGATACTAACTCACGAAGAAAAATCTCATGGTCACTATACAAGAACTTTTTGATAATAGGAAAAATGTTCTCTGTTGTAACTCCAATATTACCTTTCTGCATAATACGTATATTTTTTAGTTTATCTATTGATTAATTTTAATTGATACTTACTCAGGTAGAGAACAAAAAAAATGCCACGACCCGAAGGTCTGACATTATGACATACTTAATATTGATTCCAAACATGGACAATATAATCTTATTCTTGAGTAATAGCTTTCATTTCTAATTCACCCTTTTCTCCATTAAGAGAGACTTGAATGATGTCTTTTTCTTTTAAAGACGAAGAAATGATGAGTTCTGATAACCCGTCTTCCAAATAGGTTTGAATAGCTCGTTTTAAAGGACGGGCACCATACTGCACATCGTATCCTTTGGTTGCTATGAACTCTTTCGCTTTATCTTCGATAATTAATTTATATCCAATAGATTCAATTCTATTATATAATCCTTTCAGCTCTATATCAATAATCTTTGTAATTGCTTCCAGAGAGAGCTGGTCGAATGTGATAATTTCATCTACTCGATTAATAAATTCAGGAGCGAATGATTTATTTAAAGCTTTTTGGATTACACTTCGCGAGAATTCTTTGTCGTCAAGGCGGCTTTGTGTTGCAAATCCGACCCCTCGTCCAAATTCTTTCAACTGACGGGTTCCGATATTGGAGGTCATGATGATAACAGTATTTTTAAAGTCTACCATCCTGCCATAACTGTCAGTCAGACGTCCTTCATCCATTACTTGAAGCAAGATATTGAATACATCCGGATGCGCTTTTTCTATTTCATCAAGCAATACAATAGAATATGGTTTGCGGCGTACTTTTTCTGTTAATTGTCCCCCTTCTTCATATCCTACGTATCCCGGAGGTGCTCCGACCAGTCGTGAAACCGTAAATTTCTCCATATACTCACTCATGTCTATACGAATCAGTGCATCGGCTGAACCAAACATATATTTGGCTAATTCTTTGGCTAAATGGGTCTTACCAACCCCCGTTGGACCTAAAAACATAAATGTGCCAATTGGTTTATTGGGATCTTTTAATCCTACACGGCTTCGCAATATTGCTTTTACCAACTTTTCTATGGCCGTATCTTGCGCTATGACTTTAGATTGCAGATCTTCTTTCATGCCGGCTAGCTTAACACCTTCGGCTTGTGCCATACGTTGTACAGGAATACCTGACATCATTGATATAACGTTGGCGATCTCTTCTGCATCAACGGTCTGCCTATTTTCCTTCAGACTGGCTTCCCACTCTTTTTTCATCTCGTCTAATCGAAGAGAGAATTCTTTTTCTTTATCCCGAAAACTGGCTGCAAGTTCAAAGTTCTGAGATTTAACTGCTTCATTTTTCTTACTTTTAGCTTCTTCGATCAATTTTTCCTGCTCTTCTATCTCTTTAGGAACATTAATGTTAGTAAGATGTACCCGTGAACCGGCTTCATCCAAAGCATCAATAGCCTTATCAGGGAAATTGCGATCTGTGATATAGCGGTCTGTCAGCTTGACACATGCTTCCAATGCTTCATCAGTATAAAAAACATTATGATGGTCTTCATACTTGTCCTTGATGTTATGTAAAATTTGAAGAGTTTCCTCAGCCGTAGTTGGTTCTACTATTACTTTTTGGAAACGACGTTCAAGAGCACCGTCTTTTTCAATATTCTTACGGTACTCATCAAGGGTGGTAGCGCCAATACATTGTATTTCTCCTCTAGCCAATGCCGGTTTTAACATATTCGCAGCGTCCATAGAGCCTGCAGCCGACCCTGCACCTACAATTGTGTGAATCTCATCGACAAACAGAATTATATTGGGATTCTTCTGTAACTCATTTAGAATGGAACGAATACGCTCTTCAAATTGTCCGCGATATTTGGTACCCGCTACGACAGCTGTCATATCCAGAGCCACAACTCGTTTATCAAACAAAATTCGTGAAACCTTTTTCTGAGTAATTCTTAAAGCAAGTCCCTCAACAATAGCTGATTTCCCTACACCCGGTTCACCTATTAGAATAGGGTTGTTTTTTTTACGGCGGCTTAAGATTTGGGCCAAACGTTCAATTTCTTTTTCTCTGCCGACTACTGGATCTAATTTTCCTTCTTCTGCCGCTTTTGTCATATCCGTACCGAAATTGTCAAGTACCGGTGTGTCATTAGATGGCTTTTTCGAAGCTGTTTGTGCCTGTTGACGCTCTTCAGTATTGCCTCTTCCGCTTGAGCGGGGGGAAGACATTTCTTCATCTTCATCGTCATCTTCAGTAAACATTCCAGCATTTATGTCTGGCTGCAATGTCACCTGTTCCAATACTTTTGCGTAATTGATGTTATTTGCTTCAAGTATGGAGGCTGCTACATTCTTTTTTTCTCTTAAAATTGCCAACAGAACATGTTCTGTGTCAGCGATGTTACTTTTCATTCCACGTGCTTCTAAAATACACATTTTTAATATTTTTGCCGCGTCATTAGACAACGACACTTCTGCGTCAGGTAATAACATATCATCAGCTTCTACCTTTAGCTGAGCTTCAATCTGCTGTTTGATGGCAGTCAGATTGGGATTGAGTTTAGACAATATCTCGATAGCTTTTCCTTCACCGTCACGGAGCATACCCAGAAGCAGGTGTTCTGGACCTATGTACCTACTTCTCAACCGATTCGCTTCTTCTTTACTATAGACGATAATGTCGGAAACTCTTTGTGAGAATTGATTATTCATACTTTCTTCCTTCTTTTCTAAGGGTTATTCACTCGCAAATATACGCATTAAATCAAGTTTGTATTGCAATATTTGCTTTATTTCTTATATCTACAAATGGCGTGCCATAAAAATGCTACATTTGCATTATATATAATAAGGTATAACAAATGGCTGGATGCTTTTTGCCGATATTCCATAGCCTTTATAGCCTAATTTATTATTTTTCTCTTTTTGTTTTCGTATTTTAAAGCTTAGTTGGGTATCATTCTGTTCATAATAAAACTTTCTTTCCAAAAACTTTCGTATATCCGGGAAA
>NZ_GG688342.1:8240-12349 GCF_000156195.1 Bacteroides finegoldii DSM 17565
TTTTTACAAACCGTAGAATGTATAATTAATAATCATTTTAAATGCTTGAACAAGACAGAATTATAAAGATTAACATCGAGGAGGAAATGAAGTCATCGTACATTGACTACTCTATGTCGGTCATCGTTTCGCGTGCCCTTCCGGATGTTAGAGATGGATTTAAGCCCGTTCACCGTAGAATTTTATACGGAATGATGGAATTGGGTAATACTTCAGATAAACCTTATAAGAAATCAGCCAGAATTGTTGGTGAAGTACTTGGTAAGTATCATCCTCATGGAGATTCTTCTGTTTATCTTGCAATGGTTCGTATGGCTCAGGAGTGGGCGATGCGTTATCCTTTGGTAGACGGACAGGGTAATTTTGGTTCGGTAGACGGTGATAGCCCTGCTGCTATGCGTTATACGGAGGCACGTCTTAATAAGCTGGGTGAAGCGATGATGGATGACTTGTATAAGGAAACCGTAGATTTTGAGCCTAACTTTGATAATACTTTGGTTGAACCTAAGGTTATGCCAACTCGAATTCCTAATCTTTTAGTGAATGGTGCATCTGGTATTGCCGTGGGTATGGCTACCAATATGCCTCCACATAATCTTTCTGAAGTTATAGATGCTTGTGATGCATATATTGATAATCCGGAAATTACAGTGGAAGAGTTGATGGAGTTTGTGAAAGCTCCGGATTTTCCTACAGGCGGATATATATATGGTGTAAGTGGTGTGCGTGAGGCTTATCTGACAGGTCGTGGGCGTGTAGTTATGCGTGCGAGAGCTGAAATTGAAAGCGGGCAGGCACATGATAAAATTGTAATCACCGAGATTCCCTATAATGTAAATAAGGCAGAATTGATTAAGTATATCGCTGACCTTGTTAACGATAAGAAAATAGAAGGCATCTCGAATGCTAATGATGAGTCTGACCGTGATGGTATGCGTATCGTTATTGACGTAAAACGTGATGCAAATGCAAGTGTAGTGCTGAATAAACTTTATAAGATGACAGCTTTACAGACATCTTTTGGTGTGAATAATGTTGCTTTGATACACGGACGTCCAAAGACATTAAATCTGAGAGATTTAATAAAATATTTCATAGAACATAGACGCGAGGTCGTAATTCGTCGTACTCAGTTCGAACTTCGTAAAGCAAAAGAGCGGGCACATATTCTTGAAGGTTTAATTATTGCTTCGGATAATATTGATGAAGTAATTCGTATTATCCGTGCTGCTAAAACGCCCAATGATGCTATAGCAGGCTTGATAGAACGTTTCAACCTGACAGAAATTCAGTCGCGTGCTATTGTAGAAATGCGTTTGCGCCAGTTGACTGGTTTGATGCAGGATCAGCTTCATGCGGAATACGAGGAAATCATGAAGCAGATTGCTTATTTGGAAAGTATTCTGGCTGATGATGAAGTATGCCGTAAGGTAATGAAAGATGAACTGCTGGAAGTGAAAGCAAAATATGGGGATGAACGCCGTTCAGAGATTGTATATTCTTCAGAAGAGTTTAATCCGGAAGATTTCTACGCTGATGACCAAATGATTATCACCATTTCTCATATGGGATATATCAAGCGTACTCCTTTAACAGAATTCCGCGCACAGAATCGTGGTGGGGTAGGTTCTAAGGGAACAGAAACTCGTGATGAA
The DNA here is from genome assembly GCF_000156195.1 of Bacteroides finegoldii DSM 17565. Classification (GTDB taxonomy): domain Bacteria; phylum Bacteroidota; class Bacteroidia; order Bacteroidales; family Bacteroidaceae; genus Bacteroides; species Bacteroides finegoldii. The sequence goes on from NZ_GG688342.1 coordinate 9,896, forward strand.
GACTTTGTAGAGCATATTTATCCGGCTACCATGCACAATACCATGATGTTCTTTACACAAAAAGGTAAGTGTTATTGGTTGAAAGTGTATGAGATACCTGAAGGAACGAAGAACTCTAAGGGGCGTGCTATTCAGAATTTGTTGAATATTGATTCAGATGATAATGTAACGGCATATTTGCGTGTGAAGAGTTTAGAGGATTCAGAGTTCATCAATAGCCACTATGTATTATTCTGTACTAAGAAAGGTGTAATAAAGAAAACATTGTTAGAACAATATTCTCGTCCTCGCCAGAATGGTGTAAATGCTATTACGATTCGCGAAGATGACAGTGTTATCGAAGTTCGTATGACGAATGGAAATAATGAAATTATCATTGCCAACCGTAATGGACGTGCAATTCGTTTCCATGAAGCAGCAGTGCGTGTTATGGGACGTACAGCAACGGGGGTGCGTGGTATTACATTAGATAACGATGGTCAGGATGAAGTTGTGGGAATGATTTGCATTAAGGACTTGGAGACGGAATCTGTAATGGTTGTTTCTGAGCAAGGATATGGTAAACGTTCTGAAATTGAAGACTATCGTAAGACCAACCGTGGAGGTAAGGGTGTGAAAACAATGAATATTACTGAAAAAACGGGTAAATTGGTAACGATTAAATCTGTAACAGATGAAAATGATTTGATGATTATCAATAAATCCGGTATCACAATTCGTTTGAAGGTAGCAGATGTTCGTATCATGGGGCGTGCTACCCAAGGTGTCCGTTTGATTAATCTTGAAAAACGCAATGATCAGATTGGTTCAGTATGTAAAGTCATGACTGAAAGTCTTGAGGATGAAATACCGGAAGAAGAAGTAGAGGGTACTATTGTGAGTGATCCTAATACTGATGCTCCTGATATTGACAATGATGATACGTCAGATGTAAATGAGAACGAAAGTAATAACATTGAGGAATAGACATAATATTAATAATTAATCAAACAACAATCATGAAAAGAGTATTATTTTCTATGGTTTTATTGATGGCTGTTAGCTTCTCTTTTGCTCAAATGAAAAATGTAAAAGAAGCGAAGAGCATAGCTAATGACGTAAAACCTAATTTTAAGCAGGCTGAACAGCTTATTAAGGAAGCTATGAAGAATCCTGAAACAAAGGATCTTGCTGAAACATGGGATGTTGCTGGATTTATCCAGAAACGTATCAACGAAGAGCAGATGAAAAATGCTTTTTTGAGAAAACCGTATGATACATTGAAAGTGTATAATAGCATATTGAAGATGTATGAGTATTATACTAAGTGTGACGATCTGGCTCAAGTACCCAATGAAAAGGGCAAAATTAAAAACAAATATCGGAAGGCGAATGCTTCTAGTATGTTGGCCGAACGTCCGAATTTGATCAATGGTGGTATTCAATATTTTAATTTGGATAAGAATAAAGAAGCGTTGAAATTCTTCGCAACATACGTAGAGTCAGCTTCATATCCTATGTTAGCTGATAAAGAGATTGCTAAAAACGATACTCTTCTTCCGCAGATTGCTTATTATGCAACATTGGCAGCTGATAGAGTAGGTAATAAAGATGCGATTATCAAGTATGCTCCGATGGCTTTGTCAGATAAAGATGGTGGCAAGTTTGCAATGCAATTAATGGCTGATGCTTATAAAGCTAAGGGGGACACAGTAGCATGGATCAAAGCTCTGGAAGAAGGTATTCTTAAATTTCCAGGAAATGATTATTTCTTTGCCAATTTGGTTGATTATTATAATAGTTCTAATCAAGCCTCTAAGGCTATGGAGTTTGCTGACAGAATGCTGTCTAATGATCCGAATAATAAGCTGTATTTATATGTAAAGGCATATCTTTATCATAACATGAAAGAATATGATAATGCAATTGAATTCTATAAAAAGGCTATTGCTGCTGATCCGGAATATGCAGAAGCATACTCTAATGTAGGTTTAGTGTATTTGATGAAAGCGCAGGATTATGCTGATAAAGCAACGACGGATATTAATGATCCTAAGTATGCTGAAGCACAGGCTGTAGTAAAGAAGTTCTATGAAGAAGCTAAGCCTTTTTATGAGAAAGCCCGTGCTTTGAAACCAGACCAGAAAGATTTGTGGTTGCAAGGACTTTACCGTGTTTATTATAACTTGAATATGGGACCGGAATTTGAAGAAATTGATAAGATGATGAAGTAATAATTCTTTCTCCATATGAGATTAGTAAAGAAGGTCGCTTCCTTAGGGATATTCCTAAAATAATAAAATTTAAGGCAACTACTTCATTGCGAATTAGTTGCCTTTTTTGTATCTTTAAGCATTCCCCCCAAAAAACCGGTTTGACGGCCAAAACGGGGGTAATCTAAAATAAAAACACATGGTAAAGATACAAAAAATCTCAGAAATCGAACCTTGTTTAGGTTTTACCGAGTTCGATATG
>NZ_GG688342.1:12449-24339 GCF_000156195.1 Bacteroides finegoldii DSM 17565
GATAGAAAAGGTCGAAAAGAAAAAAAGAAAGGCAGCATAATCTGACTAAAATAACAGGAAAAACAGGAGAGGTTTTAACTTCCCCTAAAAAAGACATGTACATAATGCATGGGTGGGAAGGAAAAAACAAGAATATGTAAACAATATTCTACAAAAAAGATAGAAGACTGGGAGAGTTGAACGAAAAAATCAAGAGAAAAGCTTTGCTTTACGTGAGCTTTTCTCTTGATTTTTTAGAAAGAGGAACATTTACTGAATATCCCTCCTTAGTGGCCTTCTTTTTTATGTTTAAATGGATTTTGTAGATTGAAGTAGAGGGCTAATAAAACAGAAAAGGAGCAAAGTTTTATTATTTACTCCTTTTATATATTAAACATAATATTGATTATTCCTCCAATATAGTTTCTTTTTTTGCTTCTGTTCGATCATCCGTTAATAACAAGCAATGGCGTATCGGAATGAAATATCATCTTTCTGGCAATACTAGGATTAAATAATCGAGCAAATATATTTCTTTTATATGAAGTCAATGTAATTATATCTATTTGGTTATCCTTGATATATTGGTCAAGCCCTTTCAATAAATTATTATTCATCACAACGTCATAATGGATTTCTAGACCTGGGTATTGTTTATGGAAATATTCTTTTATTCCTGCAAGTTTTATTTCATTCCACGTATCTTTAGATTCCGTAAGATGTATCAAAAAGACAGAAAAATGGAACGATTTCCAAGTGTTAAAGAATGCCTCAAAAGCTATTAAATCTCTTTGATCAAAATTAGTTATAAAAGCAATCCGTTTGACTTCACTAAATTGTTTAAATGGAGTATTTTCTGGAATAGCTAATACTGGAACACGGCTTCTATCAATGACCTCAGCGGTTACACTACCGATCAAATCAATATCTTTTTGGTTTTTTCCACGAGTTCCCATGATGATAACAATAGGACGTTCTTCCTTTGCATATCTGAGAATCTCTTCTTCAGGAATGCCTTCTCGTAAAATACAACTATATTTGATATCCGGAAATTCCCCTGAAACTATTTTTTCTTTTATTTTAGCTGATAAGGTGTTGAGATCAGAATGAACTCTATGAATAATAGTTTTTACAGTCTCTTCATCTCCAACTTGGTAATTGAAGACATCACCATACGGCAATGAGGACGCATATATTGGTGTAAAATAAACGTGTAATAAGATAACTTCTGCGTTCTCAGTTTTTGCTAAGTTAAAAGCAAATTCACATGCTTTCATCGAGTAATTAGAGAAATCGACAGGAATTAAAATCTTATTTGATTTATTCTCTGTTTTAGGTTCCTTCTCTCCCACTATACTTTCAGATAACCAAGTAGAACTTTCAGTTATTTTTAGTGCACGTGGTAAATCACTTTCTTTGATTCGTAAACGAACCCCCGAAGAAACGACTGGTTGTATTTGATTAACATTATGAATGTATGTTTCAATACCTTCATTTTCGAGGACATTCTTTAATATCTGAGCTTTTGTATATGTCAGAATGGCTAGAGTTACTAATTTATCTTCCATAAATGTATATTTTATAAGGTGAACAAATAAGAAATCCCAATTGTTTTATTCAATTGGGATTCGGTTTGTTATATTTTAAACTTGCACAGATTCGGTAGCCTGTTCTTTTTGCATACTCAGATTTAATTCATCTAAAATTTTTAAAGCCCGATCAAGAACGGTCGTATCATCTATCATTACAAGCCCACCATCCGGACCGGGCTCAAGATGTATTCCGACACTTTTTCCCTCCTTGAAATTATGACCTCCGAAGAAGTTTCGCACGGTATCTACGTGTAAACCAAGTTCGTCTGCTATTCTATGCATGCTACCGCTGGGCAATGAATCTTTAATCTTACGAAGTTCATTAAATGTTATTGTTCTCATGTCTCGTAAATTTAATGGTTAATACTATGTGATCTTTATCACGCTATAAACTTAAGCAAAAAAAAAGATAAAACAAATTATTTGCTTATCTTTTTTTCTTAATTTATAAAATCTATTATTCTTGTTTATATAGCTTCAATGGCAGAAGCTGGTACCCATCCAACTTTTCCATCTTCTAATCGAATTTCTTTCCATTCTTTCATCGAATTATCTTTAATACTTACTTTTCTCCCTTCATGAAGAATAAATAAGCTAGTACCACTTTCGCTTGGAGTACTACGAACAGTAACACTTGGATTCATCACTATTGCTTCGTTTCTGATTACTAAATGCTCTTTTTGTTCAGAAGCAAACAGATTGGCACATATAGTAATGATTAAAAAGATGATTCCTGAGATGAATCCAGTTTTTTTCCATAATATCTGCTTTGAAAAGACGAATGAATAGAGAGCTACAATTAATAAAATGAAAGAGATAATTCCTAATGTAGCCCAAGCATCTACGCTCATACTATTTATCAACGACTTGATCCATGAAACAAAAAAGACCTCAGGAATAGCTTCCACCTTGTCTATTGTTTTTGCACGAGCTACTTCAAGGTTAGCCCGAATATCACTATTGCCGGGTTGTAGCAGTAAGGCACGTTCGTAATTAAGAACAGCTTTGGCTATTTCTCCTATCTTATAGTAGCTATTTCCTAAATTATAGTACACTTCAGCCGCTTCTCCATTTTTGAGCAGTGCTTCGTAGATTTGAATGGCTGCGGTATAATCTTCTTTTATATATGCAGAATCTCCTTCCGTTTTTGTAACATTGGCCAATGTGTTATTGGAAAACATAGTGGTACTTGCTGCATGGATGGAATCCCCTTCATTCACTTGCTTGGAATCAACATTCAATGAATCCTGCCCAAAACAAGTGATTGATATTAACGTTAATATAAAAAATAATATTTTTTTCATGACATAATCTCTTCTAGGTTAATGTTTAATTGAATTCTCCATTTTGCTTATTACCTCTATTGAAGATGAATAAACCTTGTCCATAGCTTGATTTTCGTCTCCCGGAGCGAAACGGGCAAATTCACAATCATTTAGTGCATTTAAGAAATCCTTGATTAATTCCTCGCTTACTCCGTGATTTCTCAATTTTTCTTCTATATTGTCCTTGGACAAACGAGATACAGGAATATTTAATTTGTCACTAATATATCCCCATAAAGCTTTCAATACTTCATCATAAAAAGCATCTTTTTTATTTTCAGAAAGCAGTTTTCCTGCTAATTTCATACGTTTGGTAGCCACTTTGTTGGCTTTTTTGGTTCGTACTTTAGCGACATTCGCATTTTCAGCAGCTTGCTTGCGATAGATGATAAAGAATATTATAAAGGCAAGAGCCGGAATAATATAGAAAAGCCAATAAGACATGGAGCCGTAGAAGAAACTTCCTTTAGGTTGGAAAGTTACTTCATTCTGTTTGATGTAACGAATATCTTTACCTAATACTTTTAAGTCTTCCTTGTTGGTAAAGTTCGCAATTACCTGGTCGGCATTTCCTGCACCTTTTTCAATATTCACTACATATTCTTCCGTTTTCAGAGTTTTGTATGATTTGGAACGAATGTCAAAATAGCTAAAAGATACCCCTGGAATCTTATATGTGCCGGCATGTCTAGGGATAGCTAAATATTCAATTACTCTGTTACCTGTAAGTCCTTCCCGAGTTAATCTAACTTGATTGTCTACTTTAGGATCATATACTTCAAAATCTTCCGGGAATTTTATTTCCGGATTAGAAATTAACTTCAAATTTCCTGTACCGGAAATCACTAACTTAATAGTGATAGCATCATTGGTTTTTAATTCTTTACTATTGATAGAAGAAGAAACTGTAAACTCTCCTACTCCCCCTGAGAAATCAGCCGGTTTACCAGCCGGAAGCGGACTTACATTTATTGCTATCTTAGGGGTAGCAATAGATTTTTTAATTTCTATAACGTTACTTCCTCCATTAAAGAATGCATCAAAAGGGTCATCCGATTGTACTGGTTTGCCTATAGTCATTTGGAATTGTGCCGGATCTATGTACAATTTTCCGGATTGTTGAGGGAATAGCACGAACTGACGATAGACAGTTGTATAATAATTACGTCCACGATAATGTTCCGGAGTCCATCTGGCATTTGTTGTCATTTCAATCTCTTGTGAATGAAAACCTTTGAAATCGGGTAACTTTGCATTATTCAATTGCAAATTAGACTCTCTGGTATAAATTTTATAAGTCAAGACAAATGCCTCCTGCTCAAATACATTCGTTTTACTAGCCGTCGCAGTAATAAATAGATCTTGATCGGATACACTCGTACCGGAAGAGGAATGGGCGGAAGAACCTCCTTGTCCACCATTGCTGTTCTGGTCTTGTGGTAAAACCTTGATTTTTACGGAGTTTGATACCATTTGGTTACCATCGGCCACAATTGAAGCACCGCCAATTGTGTATTCACCGGCAGTATTGGCCATCAATATATACGTAAATGTAATACTACTCGTAGATGTTACGTTGCCATTTACAATCTGAGTACTACTTTGTTGTGAACGGCTTGGTCCCATCAACACATCAAATCCTTTGATTGATGGGGCTCGGAAATCTTTTACTTTTTGTGTAGTTACGGTATAAGATAGTCTGAATTGATCGCCTACTACTACTGCGTCAGGAGCAGAAGCAGTAAAAGACACTTTATCGGCAAATGCCTGAGTGCTATATGCTATCAATGCTATCAATATGATAATCAGTTTCTTCATTGCTTATGAAATTTATATCGTCAACTTTATATTACCAATCTTTTTCCAAACGACCACCTTGCATAACCTGCTGTTGCTTCTTTACTTTATCCTGTACGTCTTTCTCATCTTGCATCACAGAATTAAGCAATTGTTCAGCGTTTTCTTTTGACATCTGATTCTTTTGTTTCTCAGATTTTGGAGGTTGTTGTTGATCCTTCTTTTGGTCTTGCTTCTGATCGTTCTGTTTATCTTTGTTCTGGTCTTGCTTTTGATCTTGCTTTTGCTGATCTTTATTTTGATCCTGATTTTGATCCTGATTCTGTTTATTTTGTTGTTGGTCTTTCAACATTTTTTGTGCAAGAGCCAAATTATACCGGGTCTCATCGTCAGCAGGATTATTACGTAAAGACATCTTATAAGCATCCACAGCCTTTGCATAATCTTTACTGGCTTGAAGAAGTACGCCCATGTTATGATATATTTGAGCCAACTTCATCTTATCCTTCTCAATATTGCTGGCCGATACATATTGTTCCATAGCTTCCTGCATTTTCTGTTGTTGTGAGAGTGTATTCCCTAAATTATACATAGATACTGTAGATTTAGGATTCACCTCCAAAGCTTTCCGATAATTCACTTCGGCATCCACAAACACACTGTCATTAAACAGGCGATTTCCTTTGCGGATATAGTCACGTTCTGCTTTCTGAGCCGATACAAAGGCGGCTGACAGCAGAAACACAGCGAATAGAATATATTTACTTTTTAACATGCGCATAACTACTTCTTATTAGAAAACAGATGAACGTTCTTAAATAAAGGATTCTTGCGATCTAAAATTAATATTTCCGCTAATAACAATAATAGAATAATCCAGGCAATAGCTTGGAACTGTTCATTAAACTCCGTATATACCTTAGATTCCACATCAGATTTTGCCATCTTATTGACTTCCTGATTGATTGCTTTTTGAGCTGAGTTAGAATTATCTACTCGTACATAGATACCTTTTCCTTCTTTGGCAATCTCCTGACACATTGTTTCATTTAAGCGGGTAACAATCACATTACCCTCACGGTCACGCCGATAATCGTTGGTACCTTCTGCTGGGATAGGAGCACCATCGGGCATACCTACTCCCAACACATTAACTTGGATACCTTTTTCAGCAGCAGCTTTTGCCGCTTCAACAGCACCACCTTCATGATTTTCACCGTCAGTAATTACGATAATGGCGCGTCCTACTCCTTCTTGTGGAGTAAAGCTACGTGCAGCCAAATTAATCGCTTCTCCAATAGCCGTACCTTGCTTGGATATCAATGAAGGATTGATAGATTCCAGAAACATTTTAGCGGAAATGTAATCACTGGTAATCGGTAGTTGAGTGAAAGCGTCACCGGCAAATACAATCATTCCCACTTTATCATTGTCAAGTTCATCCACCAATCTGGATATCAGTCTTTTGGCTTTCTCCAAACGGCTGGGTTGTACATCCTGAGCGAGCATAGAATTTGAAATATCCAGTGCAATGATGACTTCCACGCCTTTACGTTTTACTGTTTCCAGTTTGGAACCAAACTGAGGACGTGCTAATAATACTGAAAACAAACCGATAGCGGCAAAAAGTATCCAGAATTTTACATCCGGGCGATATTTGGATACATCGGGCATTAACTGCGCCAATAAAACCGGATCTCCAAAACGTCGGATATTCTTTCTTCTCTTGTAGTTGGAATACAAGTAGAAAGCTGCTAAAAATGGTAATAGCAGCAATAGGTATAAATATGTAGGTTCTCCAAATCGAAACATCTTTCTTAACTATTTTACGATTGACTAATTTACGGTTGACCACCTTATGGAATCTTCTTCAGTATGGAATTACGCAATAATACCTCCAATAGAACACAAAGGAAAGCAGCTAGTGCGAACCAATGATATTCCTCATCCCGTTTGCTATACTCTTTTACATTCAGCTTAGTCTTTTCCAGCTTATCAATTTCTTCGTACACCTCTTTCAGTTTCGAATTACTTGTAGCCCGGAAGTAATTACCGTCCGTAGTACCTGCAATTTGCGTCAATGTTTTCTCATCAATTTCAACAGGCATACTAACATATTGTACAGTATTTCCTACCGGATAAGGATAAGGCGCCATTCCATTCGTACCAACCCCGATGGTATACACACGAATTCCAAAGCTTTTTGCTATTTCAGCAGCTGTCATAGGAGAAATATCACCTTTATTGTTAGTACCGTCTGTCAGCAAAATAATGACTTTAGATTTTGCTTTACTGTCTTTCAGTCGAGTTACAGCATTTGCTATTCCCATACCTACGGCAGTACCATCTTCAATAAGACCGCATTTGATATTGTGAATCATATCTAGCAATACAGCATGATCCACAGTCAACGGGCATTGAGTAAAACTCTCACCGGCAAATAAAGTAATACCTATATTATCATTAGGGCGTCCGTTGATAAACTCTGCCGCTACATCTTTGGCTGCTTCCAATCTATTGGGCTTTAAATCTTCGGCCAACATACTGGTAGAAACGTCAACAGCCAGCATTATATCAATACCTTCTATTTCGCTGTTCTGCCACTTATTGGTTGTTTGCGGTCGTGCGAGGACCAGAATTACCAATGTTAACGCAAAAAGACGTAAAAGAAAAGGAGCATGCAACAAATAGTTCTTATAACTTTTAGGTGTATGCGCATATACCCGAGCGTCCGAAATCTGAAGAGTAGCTTCACTTTTCCTTTGCTTCAAGATATACCATACAATATAAGGTATAAGTAGTAATAGCAAAAACAGATATTCTATATTGGCAAAAACCATTTTATTTATGATTTAACAGTTTACTTTTAGTATTCAAGTTACTCATTCTTTACACAAAAAGATTGTATATCTGCATACCTATATATATAAAGACACCAATCAATGCCGCAGACAAAAGTGCAATTCCGCAAATCAACATTACTTTAACGCGTAAAGAACGTTTTTCAATAATCGTAATTTCCGTTGGTTGCGGTTTCTGATTTTCCTCTTCCGGTTGTTTTGTTTCATTGATAAAGTCAATTGCATTAATTAAGTTTGCATCATTTTCGTTCATCTGAGGATCATGCTTGGCAAACTTCACTAAATCGGCAGTCTGAAACAGTTCTTTTAGGTCAGATATAGCTTCTTTATCCTTCAATTCCAATAACTTATCAATAATTTCCGATGATGTCATTTCCAATGCATTAAATCCGAAACGATCCTTTATATACGTGCGAAGAGCATCAGTCAATTCCGTATAGTATTCCTTCGATCTTCCCTTCTGCCATACTTTCTCGATTTTGATACGTTCTATCTCTTTCATTGCAGCTTGATGTGGCGGCAATTTCGGTTCTACTTTTATCTTACGGATAATAGGTTTATTATCACGTATACGAACAATGAGATAGATCAGCAAACCGAGTAAAGGTAAAGCTAAGAATGAGCAGGAAATTAAACCGTACCAGTCTTCCCATGCAAAAGGAGCTTTCATTACAGGTTTCTGTCCGAAGAATTGATCAGGGTGTAATGTGTCGACCGGTATTGAGTAGACTTTCAGTGCTAAAGCTTTTGACTTATACTCTTTGCCATCTACAGTAACAGGTATTGGCGGCAGGTAATACAAAGCCGAGTCAAAAGAAGTGATAACATATTCCTGTGTGATTAACATTCGCTGGCGGTCATTCAAAAATTGCGTATCCGGTTTGACTGTTTCTATAATTTCCACACCTTTTACTAAAGTATCAGTATAAGCAGGGAAAATAGCATGTTGTTTAGCATCCATAGCCACTTGCAACTGCACTTTTGCCTGTTCACCGATCAGTATTTGCAATGAATCTATCTTCGCCTCTACCGTAACAGATTGTGCAGCTACTTTATCAATGGATAATAGACCTAATAATGCTATCAGAATAATATTTCTACTCATCTTTGATTTCATTAATTTCGTTTGGCAAATAAGTTCAACAATGCCTTTACGTAATCCTCATCGGTTCTGACAGAAACCGAATCCACATTACTTTTCGTAAATGTGTCGTTCAGTTCCGTCTGCTTTTGAATCCACCAATCGTGATGCGCGCGGCGTACAGCTTTTGATGAAGTATCAATCCACTGCTCATGTCCGGTTTCCGCATCTTTTATTCGCATGAGACCCACAGGAGGAAGATCACTCACTCTCCGGTCATAAACCTGTAATGCTACTACGTCATGTTTCCGGTTGGCAATAGTCAGAGCATTCTTAAAACTTTCCTGATCAATGAAGTCGGATAGAATAAAAGCAGTGCAACGTCTTTTCATTACATTCGTCAGATATTCCAATGCAAGACGGATATTAGTACGACGGCTTTCCGGTTGAAAGTCAATCAATTCACGAATGATATATAGAATATGTTTACGTCCCTTTTTAGGAGGAATAAACTTCTCTATCCGGTCTGAAAAGAAAATCACTCCAATTTTATCATTATTCTGAATAGCAGAGAAAGCAAGGGTGGCAGCAATTTCCGTCACCATATCTTTCTTCAACTGTTTGACGGTACCGAACTCCAAACTTCCGGAAACATCAACCATTAACATAACTGTCAGTTCACGTTCTTCCTCAAACACTTTTACGTAAGGTTTGTTGAAACGCGCGGTCACATTCCAGTCTATGTCACGTATATCATCGCCGAATTGATATTCGCGGACTTCCGAGAATGACATACCCCTACCCTTGAAAGCCGAATGATACTGGCCTGCAAAGATATTATTAGACAATCCTCGTGTCTTAATTTCAATCTGACGAACTTTTTTTAGTATTTCACTTGTTTCCATTTAGGGCACTTCAACCTTATTCAAAATCTTACTGATGATTTCGTCCGAAGTCATGTTATTAGCTTCCGCTTCATACGTCAATCCGATACGGTGGCGAAGAACATCATGCGCAACAGCACGTACATCTTCCGGAATTACGTAACCGCGGCGTTTGATGAAAGCGTATGTACGGGCAGCCAATGCTAAATTGATAGATGCACGGGGTGAACCACCGAAACCGATCATATCTTTCAATTCCTTGAGGTCATATTTCTCCGGAAAGCGAGTAGCGAATACAATGTCTACGATGTAGCGTTCGATCTTTTCATCCAGATATACCTGGCGAACTACTTTACGTGCTTCAATAATTTCGTCAGCTTTCAGAATTGGTTTTACGTTGAACTTTTCTCCATTAATATTCTGACGAATAATCAACTTTTCCTCTTCCAACTTCGGATAATCAATAACGACCTTCAGCATAAAACGGTCAACTTGTGCTTCCGGAAGCGGATAAGTTCCTTCCTGTTCGATAGGATTCTGAGTAGCCAATACGAGGAAGGGTTCCGGCAATGTAAATGTTTCTTTACCGATAGTAACCTGACGTTCCTGCATGGCCTCCAATAAAGCACTCTGTACTTTAGCCGGAGCACGGTTAATTTCATCGGCTAATACAAAATTAGCGAAAATAGGTCCTCTTTGAACTTTAAAAGATTCGTCTTTTTGACTGTAGACCATTGTACCTATGACGTCCGCAGGCAATAAGTCCGGTGTAAACTGAATGCGGCTATATTTCGCATCAATCAGAGAAGCAAGCGTTTTAATAGCTAAAGTCTTTGCCAAACCGGGTACACCTTCCAAAAGAACATGACCATCGGAGAGTAATCCGATAAGCAGCGATTCAACCAAATGTTTCTGACCAACAATGATTTGGTCCATACCTGTTGTAAGATTGGTAACGAAAGCACTTTGTCTTTCAATCCGCTCATTCAACTCGCGGATATCAATTGATTCAGCCATAAATACTTAATATTTTATTATTTAAATCCCATTATTTCTATATAAGCCCTGCCAATAGTAGCATAAGGCTTTTTATTTTGCCCCAAAAGTACGCCATATAATTAACGATTGCAACTAATTTTTATTAAAAAACAATGCGAAGTCTTTAGATTAAGGTACTTTCATACGCTTTTGTACATCCATAACACTTCCCCCGGCCGATACAGGGGTAAGGCCGGGGGAATGGAATTTTTATCACTTATTCTTTTGTAAGTTCCGGAATTTTTATTGTTGTGCCGTATGGTACATTATTCGGGTTCTTAATAACGTCCGGATTGTGTTTCACGATATACGGCCACATAGCCTTGGTTCCATAGAATCGCAAGGAGACCCTTGTTAAAGTTTCACCTTCTTTGACCGTATATTTAGTCTTGGTTCCGGTTATTTTATAAGAGGCGGAATCCAAATATACAGATGTTGAAGGTTGCTGCCGGATAACTTTATTTTCAGTTTTGGCAGGTGTCACTGCTTCTTTCTTTTGAGGGACAACCGGTGTCGGAGTGATAGAGGTTTTGGGTGTTTCCGGTTTTATATCTTTCACAGAGTCTTGTTCGATCGTGTCGGATAACTGTACTTCCGGCTTGACAGGCTGAGTTGTTACGGGAGGCATATCAAGAGCATTCTTGTCGGATGACGAAGAGAATAAATCCGGATAATAAATGAATAAAACAACCCCTCCACATAATAACAGAACAAGTATGATGATCGTTATTAAATAAGGAACAGGCGATTTCTCTTTTACAGAAGAATCGGGAATATTCTTTTGGGGAGTCGGCTGTATAGCAGTCTGTGCTACTTCTGCCCCTTTTGCCATCTCGCTCTTACCTTCTTGCGACCGCACTATCGTACTTTCCGGTTTTAGATTTGCCCTCAGAAGCTCTTGTTCTATAATCTCCTCCGCAGTAATTATTTCTTTCTTTTCTACAGGAACTGTTTTCGGTTCTACGACAACAGATTGTGGTTCTATAGATCGTGGTTCTACAATAGGTTGTATCTCTGTAAGAGACATTTCTTCTTTTTCCTCTTCCTTAGGCTGGGATTGTGGCTCGATAGATTCTGGTATGTCTGTCGGAATTACTTCTTCCCCGCTTTCCTCTTCTTCCGTTTCTTCTATAGGAGTGTCCTCTAAAACAGTATTCTCATTTAAAACAACCGTCTCAAAGTGTGCAAAAGGCTTGTTTATCGTATCTCTTAAATTTGCATCCGGAGAAAACGAGACTTTGGTATGGCCTTTTATTTGAAAACGTTCACCAGTGTTTACATTAACACTTTCCCGACTATCTACATCAATAAGTTTGAAAGTGTTGGAACCGAA
>NZ_GG688342.1:24439-35575 GCF_000156195.1 Bacteroides finegoldii DSM 17565
CCGTGTTCTATACAAAAGAAAAACTCCTTTACGAACGCCTCAGCATCCTTTTTGGTCATGCTATGTTTTGCTGCCAATAAGTCAGTAAGATCTTGAATTGTTAGTCTTTCATTCATAACGGGGAATATATTTATTTAAACTTATCTTTCAATGTATTACTAGGTCTATAAGATAATACCAGTTTTGGGGGCACCAACATACGCTGTTTGCTTGCCGGATTTATGGAAATGCGTTCCGCCTTTTTCTTTACTTCAAAAGAACCGAATCCCTGTACCGCAATCATGTTGCCTTCTTCCAACTCTTGCGTCATGCTAGCCAACAAAGAATTGATTAATTCAGAAGTATCTTTGATGGTATATCCTAGTCTTTCCGCTAGCTCGGATGTAAATTCCTTATTATTCATACATTTATAACCTTTGCATATAAATCAAAATCGTCCGCATCTATCACTTCCACCTGATAGAACTGCCCAATCTCAAGCTCTTTTTCAGAACTATTAATCAGAACCTCCGGATCCACCTCCGGTGAGTCGAATTCTGTTCGTCCGATATAATAATCCCCCTCCAACCGGTCAATGATAATTTTCATTTGTTTTCCGATTTTAGCGGCGCTCAATTCAGCTGAGATTCCTTGCTGGATATCCATCAGCTCATCAAGTCTGGCTTGTTTAACTTCTTGCGGGATAGAGTCTTCGTACGCTTCCGCAGCATAAGTTCCCTCCTCTTCGGAATAGGCAAAAGCTCCCATTCGGTCAAAACGCACTTTGCGTACAAACTCTTTCAGTTCTTCAAAGTCCTCTTCTGTCTCTCCCGGATGTCCCACCATTAAAGTTGTCCGCAGGTGAATGCCCGGCACTTCTTTACGGAATTGCTCAATCAGTTTATAAGTATCCTCCTTAGTGACTTGACGTCGCATTAATCTCAACATCTTGTCACTGATGTGCTGGAGGGCGATGTCCATATATTTGCATACATTGTCGCGTTCACGCATAACTCGGAACAAATCAGTAGGAAAATGCGCAGGATAGGCGTAATGAAGGCGGATCCACTCTACACCCGGAATGTCGGAGATACGTTCAATTAGTTCCGGAAGCATTTGTTTCTTATATAGATCGACCCCATAATAAGTCAGCTCCTGTGCGATCACTTGAAACTCTTTTACGCCTTGAGATACCAGATACCGGACCTCATCAAGAATTTCATCAATCGGTTTGGATATGTGACGCCCTGTGATGATAGGAATAGCACAATAGGAACATTTCCGGTCACACCCTTCTGATATCTTCAGATAAGCATAATGTCGGGGAGTCGTTAATGTCCGTTCGATATATAATTCATCATGATACGTCTGTCCTAAATCCTGCAACAATTCCTTCCAATTGAACTTGCCATAGAACTTATCTACCTGCGGTATCTCGATTGCCAATTCTTTAAGGTAACGTTCGGAAAGGCAACCCATTACGAAAAGCTTTTTCAAATCACCTTCTTCTTTCCTTTCGGCAAATTCCAGAATCATATTGATAGATTCCTCTTTTGCGTCACCGATAAAACCGCATGTATTAATAACAGCTATTTCACCTTGCGGATTTTCCGTATCATGAGTCACACTGTATCCGACTTCTTCCAATTGACGTATCAATTGTTCCGAGTCTACCAGATTTTTAGAACATCCCAAAGTGATTATATCAATTCTTCTTTTTTTCATGCATTCTCTCCAAACAAAGAATCTACAAACTCATTCTTACGGAATACCTGTAAGTCTTCTATGCCTTCACCTAATCCGATATATTTAACGGGAATCTTGAATTGATCTGATATGCCGATTACAACTCCTCCCTTCGCTGTACCATCCAGTTTTGTAATGGCCATTGCTGTCACTTCCGTTGCAAGAGTGAACTGTTTTGCCTGTTCAAAAGCATTCTGACCTGTAGAACCGTCCAATACCAATAGAACCTCATTAGGAGCATCGGGCACTACTTTTCGCATCACATTCTTTATCTTTGTCAGCTCGTTCATCAAACCGACTTTGTTGTGAAGACGTCCGGCAGTATCAATAATTACAATATCCGCATTGTTGGCAACCGCAGAACTAAGTGTATCGTACGCCACCGATGCAGGGTCGGCACCCATTTTTTGCTTAATGACAGGCACACCTACTCGTTCTCCCCATATCATAAGCTGTTCTACTGCGGCAGCACGGAATGTGTCGGCAGCTCCCAAGTAAACGGACTTGCCTGCTTTTTTGAACTGATAAGCCAATTTGCCAATTGTTGTGGTCTTGCCTACTCCATTCACTCCCACAACCATAATCACGTATGGTTTCTTATCAATAGCTACATCAAAATCAGCTATATCTCCCGAGTTGTTCTCAGTCAATAAAGCGGCTATTTCATCGCGTAATATATGATTCAGCTCTTGGGTATTCACATATTTATCTTCCGCTGCACGTTTTTCTATGCGCTTAATTATATTTAAAGTGGTTTCCACACCTACGTCAGATGTAATCAGCACTTCTTCCAGATTATCCAACACTTCGTCATCCACCTTTGATTTACCAGCTACGGCACGAGCTATCTTACTAAAGACACTCTCTTTGGTTTTAGATAATCCTTTATCTAAAGTTTCCTTCTTTTCCTTGGAAAAAAAACTAAAAAAATCCCATATTTATAGATGTTTGTATGATACATTATGCTACAAAGATATAACAAAGGATTGGAAAAGTAAAAAAAGAAGCAATAAAAAATCCCCTCATTGTTATCAATGAGAGGATTTTGAATTTATAGCGTGTATGCTATCTCGATTATTTTTTGAAAAAGTCTTGTACTTTTTCGTTCGGAACCATTTGTTCATCAAAAACGTATGCTCCGGTTTTCGGAGATTTTACCATTTTGATAACCTTGGTATAAGCACGACCTTCTTTAGAACCATCGTGCAAACTTGCTACTGTTTTCTTTGCCATGGGTTATACTTCTTTATTATTTAATTTCTTTGTGTACTGTTACTCTTTTCAGAATCGGGTTGTATTTCTTCAACTCAAGTCTTTCTGTAGTATTCTTTCTGTTCTTAGTTGTGATATAACGAGATGTTCCCGGCATTCCACTGTCTTTGTGTTCTGTACATTCCAGAATCACCTGTACTCTGTTACCTTTTGCTTTCTTTGCCATTGTAAGTTTTCTCCTCTACATTTAGCCGATTACTTTAATGCTTTTCCAATCACAATAACCTTTAGCCACAGCTTCGGTCAGCGCAGCGTCCAGTCCTTTTTTGTTGATAATACGCAGCCCATTAGCGCAAATGCTAAGGCTGATCCAACAATCTTGTTCTACATAGTAGAACTTTTTGTTAAACAAGTTCAAATCAAAGGTTCTTTTAGTTCTTCTCTTTGAGTGTGAAACATTGTTGCCAATCATGGCTTTCTTTCCGGTAATTTGACAAATCTTCGACATTTCTATCTTATTTTTATAGTTTTATATCTATACTTATTTCAAACAGGACGCAAAGTAAGTACTTTTATCCGTATAAAACAAGAATTTCTTAAAATAATTCACTTATAAGCAGCTATTTTTCTTTATTTGAGTAAATCTCGGAGCATTAGCAACGCATTATTGCCGGCTCTTTCAATATTCATGGCTCTTCCGCGATTTGTTTCCTGCTTGTATGTCCGAATTTCGTTTTTATAACCAGCAGCTATCCATACAGTCCCCACAGGTTTCTCCGGAGTGCCTCCTCCCGGTCCGGCTATTCCCGATGTGGCGACAGCGCAGTCAGTTTTCAATGCTTTCATCGCACCTTTTACCATTTCAATCACCGTTTCTTCACTAACGGCTCCATACTTTTCCAATGTCTCGGAAGACACGTACAAAAGGTCCTTCTTCACTTCATTGGAATAAGCCACTATGCTACCTTTAAAATATTCCGAACTTCCAGCGATAGATGTCAGTCGCTCCGCAATGCTTCCACCTGTGCAACTTTCTGCGGTGGATACGGTTAATTTCCTCTTTTTCAGTAACTCCCCGATGATGACTTCCAATGGGGTGTCTTCTTCGCTGAAAATGTCTTCGCCCAATATTGTTTCCAATTTTGCTTTCTCACGGTTCAGAAGAGTTTCCACTTCTTTCCTGTCATGTCCGCGTCCGGTCAATCTCATACGGATAATTCCCAGTTTGGGCAGATATGCCAGTTTGATGCAATCCGGTAAGGCGACCTCCCAAGCTTCTAATTTCTCTGCCAACACGGATTCGGGGTAATGTTGTACTAAGAAAGTCTGATGCATAATGACATCTGTTTGAAACCTCTCATGCAGTTTGGGTAATACGCTTTCAGCCATTACGGTAGTCATTTCCTGTGGTACTCCCGGCATAGATACAAGTACTTTGCCGTCTCTCTCGAACCAGCTCACAGAAGCACTTCCTACCGGGTTGTTGATTACCGTACAGTTCTTCGGAACCATTGCCTGACCTTTATTCAGTTTATTCATTGGTATTTTACCGGCCAATACCCGTTTCACGTTTTCGAAGACTTCTTCGCTGAATATCAGTTCAGTATTGAAGTACTTACAAAGTGTTTGTTTGGTAATATCATCTTTAGTAGGGCCCAGTCCTCCGGTTACTAAAACAATATTTACCCTTTTCATCGCATTATCAATCGCTTCCAGGATCTCTTCTTCTCTATCGCGAACCGATACGATGCGAAGGACTTCAATTCCTATATTATTTAACTCCCGCCCCATCCAGGCGGAATTTGTATCGACAACCTGCCCTATCAGCAGTTCATCACCAATGGTTATAAGCTCGGCAAACATATTTCTCCTGCTTTATTTATTATATATACCTATTATATTATAAGAATATCCCTACTTCATTAAGCTATTCTTCCTGCTTCTTTCTCTCGTTCCACGTACGTGGACTTTATGTTTCGTGTATGTGAAACAAAGAAATAGAATAGAGGAAACCTATTAATGCTGCCGTCATATTCTCCTAATTCTATCAAGACAAACGGCAAAAGTTACCGTATCCCAATGCTTATATGCCGTTATTCCGATGCAAAAACACGGTTATTGTCACCTATTTCATCATCAATTGTCACTGTTATCACCTATTGTCACTCCTATTATCACCTGTTAAGCAGCTATCATACAAATGATTAGACGGAAAAGTGACAATAGAAAAATAACTTTATAGGGTGACACGAGAATAAGCCGGAAGCTCAATAGAGCAGAAATCTTTATCCAGATATTTGAAATATCCGGTAATGGCAATCATAGCCGCGTTGTCAGTGGTATAGCTGAATTTAGGTATAAAGATATTCCAGCCATACTTTTCCGCATGTTCCCGGAAAGCATTACGCAATCCGTTATTTGCAGAAACTCCTCCTGCTACAGCCACCTCTTTTATCTTATACTCTTTCGCAGCTTTTCGCAGTTTATCCATAAGGATATCTACTACCGTTGCTTCCAATGAAGCTGCCAGATCCACTTTATGGTGTTCGATAAAATCAGGATCTTCCTTCATCCAGTCGCGCAATGAATATAAAAATGAAGTTTTCAGTCCACTGAAACTATAATCCAATCCCGGAATATGAGGTTTGCTGAATGTATATGCTTTCGGATTTCCCTGGCGTGCCAGCTTATCGATAATGGGGCCGCCCGGATATCCTAATCCCATAACTTTTGAACATTTATCGATTGCTTCACCTGCGGCGTCGTCAATTGTCTGACCGAGAATCTCCATGTCATTATAGGCCTTTACCAATATAATCTGCGAATTTCCTCCGGACACTAAGAGGCAAAGGAATGGAAATTGTGGCTGTTTATTTTCTTCTCCTTCAGCTTTAATAAAATGAGCTAAAACATGACCTGTCAGATGATTAACATCAATCATAGGAATCCCGAGAGAACGAGCGAATCCTTTAGCGAAAGAGACTCCGACAAGTAAGGACCCCATTAATCCGGGACCACGTGTAAAAGCTACTGCACTCAACTCTTCCTTAGTGACTCCGGCACGTTTCAACGCTTCATGTACTACCGGTACGATATTTTGCTGGTGTGCCCGTGAAGCCAATTCGGGTACTACGCCGCCGTATGCTTCGTGTACGGCTTGACTTGCTACCACATTTGACAGCAGATAACCATCCTTGATAACGGCTGCCGACGTATCATCACAGGAGGACTCAATTCCTAATATTATTGCACTCATAAGTTATTTAAACTATTAAACGGTGCAAAAGTAATCATAAAACTACGATTCATAACGAACTATTTTATATTTTTGTTCGCAAAATAAAAGTAATCGCTTATCAGAACGCTGAAAAAGACTGTACGCTGGGTAGTTGGTATTGTACTGGGAGTATATATCGGAACTATTGTTTTGCTGAACATACCAAATGTTCAGCAAGCGATGAGTGCGTTTGTCGCCGATGAACTTTCCGAAGTGTTGAAGACGAAAGTGGTAATCGGCAGAATCAATATGGGATTATTGAACCGTATTATCATTGATGATGTATTGCTTGATGACCAAAGTGGACAGGAAATGTTGAAAGTCACCCGTTTGTCTGCCAAGTTCGACATTGTGCCTTTTTTTAAGGGAAAGATTTCTATCAGTAGTGTACAGCTTTTCGGTTTCAATATTAATCTTCGCAAGGAAACACCGGATACTCCTCCTAACTTTAAATTTGTTCTGGATGCTTTTGCTTCCAAAGACACTGTAAAGAAAGAGAGTTCGCTTGATTTGCGTATCAATTCAATATTGATTCGTCGTGGAAGAATGTCTTATCATGTACTTTCGGAAGAAGAGACTCCGGGAAAATTTAATGCCAAGCATATCCAACTTCAGAATATTATAGCCAATATATCTTTGAAAGCATTGAGCAAAGATTCGGTCAATTTGGGAATCAAGCGATTGAGCCTTGATGAGAAGATGTCCGGATTTTCTTTGAAGAAAATGAGCTTGAAGCTGGTAGCCAACAATAAACAGACAAGCATTGATAATTTTGCTATTGAACTGCCCGAGACTTCTTTAAAAATGGATACTATCCACTTGGTGTATGACAGTTTACAAGCATTCGAGCATTTTGCGGAGGAAGTGCATTTCTCTTTCCGCACGTTACCGTCGCAGATTACATTAAAGGACATCTCTCCTTTTGTGCCGGTTCTTTCTCATTTCAAGGAACCGATAACGTTGGACATGGAAGTAAAAGGAACTGTAGACCAGTTGAACTGTTCGCATTTGGAGATTGTGTCGGAGGAACAGCAATTCCGTCTTAGAGGGGATGTCTCGTTACAGGATTTATCACATCCGCAGGATGCGTATGTGTATGGTACTCTTTCCGAACTTTCGGCCAATACCCGCGGGGTAGGCTTTTTAGTACGTAACTTGAATCCGGATTATAATGGAGTTCCTCCCATTCTCGAACGTTTGGGAAATATTAGTTTTCGCGGAGAAATTTCCGGATATTTCACAGACTTGGTAACGTACGGTCAGTTGCGTACAAGTCTGGGAGATGTGAAAACCGACTTAAAGTTAAGTGCGGATAAGAGCAAAGGGCTGTTCGCTTACTCCGGTGCGGTGAAAACAACGGACTTCAAGCTGGGGGAACTATTAGCTAATGAACAGTTGGGAGAAATAACTTTCAATCTGGATGTGCATGGACGGCATATCACAAATCAGCGCCCAACTGTAGAACTGAAAGGCCTGATTGCTTCAATAGATTATAGTAGATACAGGTATGAAAATATCACGCTGGACGGAGAATATAAGCGGGGTGGATTTAACGGTAAGGTAGCATTGGACGATCCGAATGGTTCCGTCTATCTGAACGGGGATGTCAATGTCACTTCCAAAGTTCCTACCTTCAATTTTCTGGCGGTAGTACACAAGGTGCGTCCGCATGATCTTAATCTTACTACTAAATATGCGGATGCGGAGTTTTCGTTGAAATTAAGGGCCAACTTCACAGGTGGTTCCATAGAAGAGATGATTGGAGAAATCAATGTCGATAGTTTGGAATTTACGGCTCCGGATAAAGAGTATTTCATGAAGAACATGAATATTCGGGCTACAAAGAAAAATGACGAAAACCAATTGAAGCTGACTTCTGAGTTTCTGACGGCTGATGTAGAAGGGAAATTCCAATACCACACCTTGCCCGCCAGCATTCTTAATATTATGCGGAAATATATTCCGTCTCTGATATTGCCGCCTAAAAAAGAATTTGAAACGCATAATAATTTTCAGTTTGATATACATATCTATAATACGGATATTCTATCTACCATCTTTGATATTCCATTGACAATATATACCCATTCTACTTTGAAAGGATATTTCAACGATCCTTTGCAGCGTCTGCGTGTAGAGGGGTATTTTCCCCGTTTGCAATATAAGAATAACTTTATAGAATCGGGTATGGTTCTTTGTGAGAATCCAGCGGATCATATTCGTGCGTTAGTTCGTATGACCAATCTGAAAAAGAAAGGAGCGGTTAATCTTTCTTTGGATGCGCAAGCCAAAGATGATAATGTCAGTACAACCTTGAATTGGGGTAATAATGCGGCTGTAACGTATAGCGGACAGTTGGCGGCTGTAGCTAAGTTTCTCCGTACGGAAGGAGAAAAACCGCTCTTAAAGGCAACGGTAGACGTGAAGCCTACTGATGTAATATTGAATGATACGCTTTGGAAAATACATCCTTCGCAAGTGGTAGTGGATTCGGGAAAGGTGGATGTGAACAATTTCTATTTCAGCCATCAAGACCGTTATGTACGTATCAACGGACGTCTGTCTGACAATCCCGAAGACTCGGTCAAGGTTGACTTGAAGGATATCAATATGGGATATGTGTTTGATATTGCCAATATATCGGATGATGTAAATTTTGAGGGAGATGCTACGGGAACGGCATACGCGTGCGGTGTGTTGAAGAAACCTGTCATGAATACTCGTTTGTTTATAAAGAATTTCTCTCTCAATCAGGGACGATTGGGAGATTTGGATATATATGGTGAATGGGACAATGAGAATAGAGGAATCCGGTTGGATGCGTTTATCCAGGATATTGCTCCTTCTCCTTCGCACGTCACGGGTATTATTTATCCGTTGAAACCGGAGAGCGGACTTGATTTGAATATTGAAGCGAATGAATTGAATTTGAAGTTCCTCGAACATTATATGAGAAGCATCGCTAATGATATAAAAGGACGCGGAACAGGTAAGGTGCATTTTTATGGCAAGTTCAAGGGATTGAATCTGGATGGTGCAGTAATGACAGATGCATCTATGAACTTTGATATTCTGAATACCCACTTTGCCATCAAAGATACCATTCATCTGGCTCCTGGTGGATTGACATTCAATAATATACATATTTCCGATATGGAGGGACATACGGGAAAATTAAACGGATATCTGCATTATGAACATTTTAAGAATCTGAATTATCGTTTCGAGATACAGGCTGATAATATGCTTGTGATGAATACGAAAGAATCGGCGGATATGCCTTTCTATGGAACTGTATATGGAACCGGAAATGTAATGTTGTCCGGCAATGCTGCACAAGGGCTGGAAGTGAATGCGGCCATGACAACGAATAGGAATACGACCTTTACCTATATTAATGGTAGTGTAGCGTCGGCTACCAGTAACCAGTTTATTAAATTTGTAGATAAAACGCCACGTCGGACTATTCAGGATTCTGTTCAAATTATCTCTTATTATGATCAGATACAACAAAAACGTCAAGCAGAGACAGAAGAACAAAAAACGGATATCCGGTTGAATATTTTGGTGGATGCAACTCCCGATGCCACTATGCGGATTATTATGGACCCGGTTGCCGGAGATTATATCAGTGGAAAAGGAACGGGAAATATCCGGACGGAATTTTATAATAAAGGAGATGTCAAGATGTTCGGTAACTACCGGATCAATCAGGGAGTGTATAAATTCAGTTTGCAAGAAGTGATCCGCAAGGACTTTTTGATTAAAGATGGAAGTACAATTACTTTCAATGGTGCGCCTTTGGATGCAAATATGGATATACAGGCTTCTTATACCGTAAATTCGGCTTCATTAAATGATTTGATGCCGGATGCTTCGTCCATTATACAGCAGCCCAATGTGCGGGTTAATTGTATAATGAATTTAAGTGGTATGCTGGTGCGTCCTACTATCAAATTGGGTATCGAACTTCCGAATGAAAGAGATGAGGTACAGACATTGGTACGCAATTATATCAGCACTGAAGAGCAGATGAATATGCAGATTCTTTATTTGTTGGGAATTGGTAAGTTCTATACGGAAGACGCTCGTAATAATAATCAGAACTCGAATGTCATGTCATCGGTGCTATCCTCCACTCTGTCCGGTCAGTTGAACAATGCGCTGTCGCAGGTTTTTGAGACGAATAACTGGAATATCGGAACGAATTTGAGTACAGGAGACAAAGGTTGGACAGATATGGAAGTGGAGGGTATTCTTTCTGGACAGTTGCTGAATAACCGGTTATTGATTAATGGAAATTTTGGTTATCGGGATAACCCGATGGCGAATACGAATTTTGTCGGTGATTTTGAAGCAGAATGGCTGATTAATCGTTCAGGGGATATTCGTTTGAAGGCATACAATGAAACGAATGACCGTTATTATACAAAAACAAATCTAACCACACAAGGGGTGGGAATTATGTATAAGAAGGATTTTAATAAGTGGAGCGACCTGTTTTTCTGGAATAAATGGAAAATACGTAATAAACGGGAAAGGGAGAAATCGGAAAAGGACGGGCAGCAACCGACGGATAGTATTATAACAAAATGACATACAAATATCTATAATCTATCACTTTAAATACATATAGATAGAAATTAAGCGATGACAGAGTCCTGTAGGCTTTATCATCGCTTATTTTAGGCACTATAAAATAAACTGTGTCACGCATTATTTTTTTTCTAAAAACTCGTCGGTCGGGGAACGGCCAGCGCCAAGGGGCGGGACCACCTGTCCCGACGAGCGTAAAATTACAATAATTTAAACCGTTCTCCAAATTTTATGGCCAGTTGCTGTGAGATTGTAGCCCAATTGGCCAGTGGCATAGTCCACTTCTTCCGTATATTACGGTATGCAAGATAAACCAGTTTCTCAAG
>NZ_GG688341.1:0-2174 GCF_000156195.1 Bacteroides finegoldii DSM 17565
ACGTTCTATACAAACACATTATCTGGATATAATCAATTTCTTTGAAAGGAGGGGCAACCAATGCCGCAGCAGAGTCATTCAATGCTAAAATCAAAGCATTTAGAGCACAGTTCAGAGGAGTAAGAGATAGAGCTTTTTTCTTATATAGACTTGCTAAATTATATGCTTAAATATAGAATCCCTCAGATTGTTACGTTGACCCCAAAAAACTAGAAAAGAATTTTCTTTAATTGAAAAAAGCTGCTTATCGGTATGATAAACAGCTTTTTACTTTGAAGAGCCTCTTGTCGGATTCGAACCAACGACCCCGAGATTACAAATCACGTGCTCTGGCCAACTGAGCTAAAGAGGCGTTATTTTCTTTTGCGGGTGCAAAGGTATGAATTTATTTTAAAAATGCAAATACGTCATGTACTTTTTTTATATTTGCAATCTCACTAATGATTATACGAAGATGAAAAAGAAAATTATGAATGTGTGTGGTATGGCTTTCTTAGCCATAAGTGTATTGGCGTGCTCCGGCCAGAAAAAAGGAGCGACAGATACTGTGGTTTCGGCAGATAGTATAAAAATAATTGCTGATGTAATGACTTCGGAAGCAGATAGTACAGGATATATTGTTCGGGTAGGGGAGATAGCTCCGGATTTTACAATCACACTGACTGATGGAAAACAAATGAGTCTGTCTTCTCTCCGTGGCAAGGTCGTAATGTTGCAGTTTACAGCAAGTTGGTGCGGTGTTTGTCGTAAAGAAATGCCGTTCATAGAAAAAGATATTTGGTTGAAGCATAAAGATAATGCGGAATTTGCATTGATTGGCATTGACCGTGATGAGCCACTTGATAAAGTCCTTGCTTTTGCCAAATCTACCGGAATCACTTATCCGTTGGGATTAGATCCGGGAGCTGATATTTTTGCGAAGTATGCTTTGCGCGACTCTGGAATAACAAGGAACGTATTGATAGATAAAGAGGGAAAAATTGTAAAACTAACTCGTTTGTATAATGAAGAAGAATTTGCTTCTTTGGTGCAAATGATTAATGAAATGCTGAAATAAATAGAGAATTTATAAAAGGGGAATGAGGGTATGTTGAAATGCAAATTTACGCTGATTATGATTCATTACGACATACCCCGTGTTTTTGTGAGTTTTCTAAGCAAGGCTGAGTTTTACGAGGTAATCGTAGTGTTTTCCTTCTTTTACCAATTCAGCCTTGAAACCGTATTCGGAAGCATATAAGTTAAGTGTTTGGAAATCTACATATAACCAGTCGAAAGTATCTCCTTTTATATCCTTATATTGCATCTGAAAATCAATTTCTCCGTAATAATCTCCTGCCAAGTCGATAACTATACTTCCGTCTTCTTCTTCAAAAAGATAACGTAAGTCGCTTGAATCCATCAGTATACACCCTTTAGGACGGAGCATGCGCTTCATTCGTTGAAAGAAATCCGGCATATTGTTTAGTTTTCCGATAATGCCGGAACCATTCATTAGCATTAAAATCGTATCGAACGTCTCATCGAATGTTTCGTCAAACAGATTGGTAAGACGAACATCATTTACCCCACGTTGTTTCATTACTTCGACAGATAGCGGAGAAATATCAATGGCGCATACCTCCTTTTCCATCGCTTGGAGGGCCAAGGCATGACATCCACTTCCTGCTCCTACATCCAATATCCGTCCTGTAGCCATTTCTAAGGCTATGCGTTCCAATGCGGGCATAGATTGAATCGTACGGAATAACTCTTTGACAGGAATTTCATCCTCCTCAAATTGAGAGGAAAATACTCGTAAGCGATCGGCTTTGTGATGATTGAAATAATCATAAATAGCGGCTCCCATCGGATCCCTTTCTGCAGGAAGAATTGTTGTTGCCATTAGTGGTTACGTATTGTTTTGGTTGGCAAAGATAAATAAATCCGTAGAAAAGGATTATATTTGTAGCCGGAAAAGTGAATATTAATAAATGATTGTATGAGTATAGAAGAAGCAATACAGGGCGGAATCGTCTTTAAAGGCAAGAAAGATAAGCCTAAAGAAGAGGAAAAGGTGAAAACGAAAGCGAAGAAGGCAACCTATATTCGTGGACAGCATGGTTCGGGTGCCGCAAAGATGAAAGCGGATATCCGGAGAAAAAGGGCAAATCGACATAAAAAATAAGTCTCTC
>NZ_GG688341.1:2274-36133 GCF_000156195.1 Bacteroides finegoldii DSM 17565
TTTTTTATATACTTACTTTTGTGGAAGTATCTCAATCCAATAGTCATCCGGGTCATTGATGAAATACAGCCCCATAGCTGTATTCTCGAAACATACACAATTCATTTCTTTATGATAAGCTCTGATGGCATCATAGTCACCGGCCACCCGAAAACAAAGATGACTTTCATTCTCTCCAAGTTCATAAGGAGCGGCATGATCTTTTAGCCATGTCAGTTCTAGAAGAAATCCTGTTTCATTGTCTGTTAGGTAAACTAGCGTGAACGAACCATCGGAAGCCTCTTTTCGATGGTGCTCTTTCAAACCGAGCGCTTTTTCATAAAAGGCAATACTCCGTTCCAAGTCCGTGACATTGATATTGAAATGGTCAAATTTACTTTTTATTTCCATTGTTGTAATTTTCTTATTTTTTCATTAAGAGCTTCACAATTTCTCCGACGTATGTGCGGGGTTGTCCGGCTTGCGGAGTAGTCTGTGAAGGCAATTTCTTACATTCTATAACAGCCGAAGGAGTTGTTTGGTTCGGAGCATAGAGTTTCAGAGTATAATTGTCCGCTTTTTCTATGGCATCATAAGACTGATCGGGGGAAAGAGTACAATAAGCTACAGCCTTACCGGACTGATATCCCAACGCACCACCGGCGTTTGCAGTCATATTGATCATGTTAAACTCGTCCTTTCCGATACTGATAACCAGCTTGCCGCTTCCCATCAAAGCATATACCTCACCCGGAATTTGCTTCAAGTCAATTTCTACGTAACCCGGCATATCCGATGAAGCTTTACCGACCGGAGTAGCGGGAGTAAGAGTAGCAGCAGGAACTGTATTGGCAGGTTCAGTAGTCGTCACCTTTATATCGGTCTTTTTATCTGTGTTGCCAATGATAATCGGACCTGCGGCTGCGACAATTGACGGAGTTGTCTTCTCTTCCTCTTTTTTCTTCTTTTCGGCTTTAGGACGGGTATCCGGTGCTCCGAAAGCGACGGCTACATCCATAAATATATCATCTGCGAAGTCTACCGTTTTTCTACGCCATTTAGCCAGACCACGTACCAACTTGGTCTTTGTCTTATTAAGTGCATATTTATCGGTAATCCATTCTTCTGCCTTATATTTTTCTGTTTCGCGGTAAGTAAAACGGATTTTTTCCAATTCTACCAGGCAGTTACCGGGTTTGCAGGTAACGGTAATCTGGTAATTGATGAGTGTACGGTCTAACGACAAAGCACTGGAACTGAAAACAATCCATTCCTCTCCGATACCGGCAACCGTACCTTTAGCTTCATCGGAGAAAACTACCCGACTTTCAATATTCTTATTCTCTTTCAAGCGTTCTTGCATCCATTTCATAATAGTGTCGTAGATTTGCGCCTGACTCATTCCCGGAATTTGAAATTCTTTGGAAAATACGACCTTACCATCAACTTCAGGAACGGCTCCTGTAAGGTATCTGGTGTCGTCTCTTTTTTCTTTTGCAGATTCTGCCTTCATTGCCACCGGCAATGCAAGAAGCAGGGTAAGAAACAAAATTGTAAATTTATTCATAATTATTATGTGTTTATTTGGTAATCTCAAAACTTTCGCCCCGATGGGTGATGTTGACGAAACGGCAACCTGCATTTTCAGCAAAATTACGAAGTGCATTACCGCCTTCATAATCTTCACTGAAATGCATGGGCACAAATATAGTAGTTTTTATTTGTTCGATGAACTGTTTTGCTCCTTTCATATAATCTTTTCCCATTCTTCGATCTACCGGAAACAGCACTAAATCAATGTTCGACGCTTTTTCTTTTAAATATTTAACTTCTGCAAGGAAATCACCGTTGGCTTTTCGTATCTCTTCTTCGGTAGATTCTTCGCTCCAATGCCAGTTATTTAAATCACCGGCATGGAAAATACTCCAGCCTTGGAGGTGAAGCAGAAATGAACTGCCGACATCCGTCGAACCAAATGCATCGATTCGTATCGTATCATCTTCGTACGCTTCTCCTTTTTTTATGAAGAAAGCGTCTTCGCTTTTGGCACGGTGTGATTTCAGAATATCTTTGGAAAAGATGTACTGAATATCGGGCCGTTGCTCTTTCCATGTTAATATTTCACGGTTAAAGTGATCGGGGTGGAAGTGTGTAGCTAGTACGTACAATTTGCCCGGCCTTTGTAAAAGGTAATCATGTACGATTCCCCGATTATTTTCAGTTTCGGAAGAATCTTTATAGTAATCGATGATAACGGTTACTCCTTCTGCTTCGATGGCGAAACCGCTATGGTATATATAATCCAGTATCATAAGCTGAATATTTTAGGATTGCAATATTAAGTATTCTAGTTGAAGTTGCCAAGGAAAATCGACGAAATCAAGGAGCAAGACGACTGATTTCCCATTCTCCATTTAGTTGTAACGTATATAGGAAACGGTCATGTAGACGGTTCGGCCGTCCTTGCCAAAACTCAATTCTGGTAGGGACAACGGCATATCCGCCCCAATTATCAGGCCTTTCTACTTCTTTCCCTATCCAACGTGCCGCCTCTTTGATGAAAGCGCGTATTAACTGCATTCTGCTTGAAATCGGTTGGCTTTGCGGGGAAATGCGTGCACCGACCCGACTCCTATAAGGGCGTTTCCGGAAGTATTCGTCCGACTCTTCCGGAGTCACTTTGCTTGCTATTCCTTCTATATGTACTTGCCTTTCGAGTGTATGCCATACGAAAGAGAGGGAAATATATGGATTTTGTGCCAATTGTTTTCCTTTACGGCTTTCGTAATTTGTGTAAAAGACGAACTTACCATCGTGGAGTCCCTTCAGTAATACGGTACGTGTGGACGGCTTTCCTTCGGGAGATACAGTACCAACGGTGACAGCGGTCGGTTCATCTACTTTTGCGTCGATGGCTTCTTGCAACCACTGACTGAAAAGCAAAAGCGGGTCGTCGGGAAGTTCATTTTCCCGCAATCCGCTTTTAGTATATTCTTGCCGGATATCGGCTATATTTCCGTAATTTTTCACATCGGTACTTCTATTAATAAAATATGCGAGTCTTTCAAAGTTTCCAATTCAAAACTATTAGTTTCGTAGATCCCCATTCCGTCACGACGTTTCAGCACTTCGCCTTCTACTGCAATTTCTCCTTCAATGAGGAATATATATACGCCTGCATGACTTTGATGCATATGATACCCCAGTTTCTTGTCGGCCTCTACTTTGCCTATTGAGAACCAGGTGTCTTGCAAAAGAGATGCGGGAGTACTGCCGTCAGGTGATACGATGACTGCCAGCTCGTTGGGACATTCCAGCTCACTGATGTTGAAATCCTGATAAACGGGGCGTGTGTTCCGTTCTCTCGGCATAATCCAGATTTGCAGGAACTCAACCGGTTCTACGGGACTGGCATTCACTTCGCTATGGAAAATTCCGGTTCCGGCACTCATAGTCTGGATTTCTCCGACGGTAATAATCCGGCTGTTTTTCTTGCTGTCTCCATGTTGCAGATGTCCTTTCAGGGGAATGGATACAATTTCCATATTCTTGTGAGGATGTGTCTGGAATCCTTCTCCGGGCGCCACTTTGTCATCATTCAATACGCGAAGAGCACCGAAATTGATACGGTTGGAATCGAAATATTCATCGAAACTGAAGGTGTGATAACTATCCAGCCAATCGTATTGGGAATGCCCTCTTGTATCAGCTCTATGTATTACTTTTTTCATAAATAACTCCTTTTTCTTGTTGTTTATATGCTTCGTAAACAAAGTGGGAGGATAAAAGGTTTATCTCTTCACTTCATTTAGCAGAGGCTTGTGATTGATAAAATCTTTTATATTTTGTAAAGTTGTTATAGCTATGTTTTCCATTGCTTCACGTGTGAAAAAGGCTTGATGCGAAGTGACGATAACATTGTTGAACGAGAGCAAGCGGGCAAGCACATCATCGTCGATGATGCGGTCGGACTGGTCTTCATAGAAGTATTCGCTCTCTTCTTCGTAGACGTCCAATCCTGCCGATCCGATTTTCTTGTTTTTCAGGCCTTCAATCAGTGCATTGGTGTGAATTAACTGTCCGCGACCGGTATTGATAATCATTACACCGTCTTTCATTTTACTGATAGAATAGTCGTTAATAAGATATTTTGTTTCTTCAGTAAGCGGGCAATGCAGAGAAATGATATCCGAACTATGATACAGTTCGTCCAACGAAGTGTAGACAATTTGTTCTTCTCTGGCAAAGTTATAATCCGGATAAAGATCGTATGCCAGCACATTCATTCCGAAACCTTTTAGGATATGAATCAGGATTTTTGCTATTTTCCCCGTACCGATGATTCCGGCTGTTTTTCCATGCATATCGAATCCCATCAAACCATGAAGGGAGAAATTTCCGTCTTTCGTGCGCCAGGATGCACGGGGGATTTTCCGGTTCAATGATAACATCAGAGCTACGGTGTATTCGGCAACGGCATAGGGAGAGTAAGCAGGAACACGTACTACGGTGATTCCGGCAGTAGCAGCCGCATTCAGATCTACGTTATTGAATCCCGCACATCGCAGTGCCAGCAATTTTACTCCGTTCTCTGCCATAATGCGGATGACTTCTGCGTCAGCGACATCATTCACAAAGATGCAGACCGCATCTACGCCTTGTGTCAGCAGTACATTGTTCTTATTCAGATGTCCTTTATAATAACGTATTTCAAATCCGAACTCTTTGTTTTTATCGTTAAACGACGATTCGTCATAAGGCTTTGTGCCGAAAAATGCAATTGTATAGGCCATAATATTCTTTTATAATTTACTTATAATATAAACGTAAAAGCCGGTTGATTTGTTTGGACTTTATTAAGTGATAAATATAGATTGTTTCATTAGAAACAGTTTGCTTTTTCAATTAAAATAGGGAGTGATAGAAAATAAATGCACAAACATATATTTCGTGTGCAATAATGTTATATCTTTGCGCCCGAAATAATTTAAAAAAGATTTAGATGAGAAAAATTTCCTTGATTGGATTTGTGATGTTAATCGTTTCAATTCCAACTTTTGCCGGAGGGCTTCTGACAAATACTAATCAACATGTGGCTTTTTTGAGAATGTTGGCTCGTGGTGCTTCTATTGATATTGATGGTGTGTATTCTAACCCTGCCGGTTTGGCTTTCTTGCCGAGTGATGGCCTTTATTTATCTCTGAATGGGCAAAGTGCATATCAGACACGTAATATAGATATGACGTTTCCTTTATTTCCAGAGGATGGACATAGACGTTATTATAAGGGGACGGCTTCCGCACCTTTTATTCCTAGCTTTCAGGGTGCTTATAAAAAAGGCGATTGGACCATTTCTGGTAGTTTTGCTGTTGTCGGTGGTGGTGGAAAAGCTTCGTTTGATAACGGTTTAGGAATGTTTGACTCGATGATAATGGGAGGATTAGCTGCTAGTGACAAATTGAAAGGATTACAACAATTGGTGGGAGCTGGTGCTGTCTCTGATCTTTATACTCTTAACAGTGCTATGGATGGAAGTCAATTTATTTATGGTGTACAATTAGGTTTGTCATACAAGATAAATGATTGGTTAGCTGTTTTTGCCGGTGGGCGTATGAATTATTTCAGCGGTGGATATGAAGGCTTTTTGACAGCGACTGCAAATAGTGAACTGCCATCTATAGGTGGAAAAGAATTAGCAGGTATCGAACTAGATTGCGACCAAACCGGATGGGGTATAACTCCTATTTTGGGTGCTGACATAAAATTAGGAAAATGGAATATAGGTCTGAAATACGAGTTTATGACAAACCTAAATCTTGAGAATAAAACTAAAATGGCTGAGGTACGTCAGAATGGAATTGTGATGCCGGATAAAGGGAATCCATTGGCTGATTTTAAAGATGGAGTAAATACCCCGAGTGATATTCCGGCTTTATTGACTGCTGCTGTTGGTTATGAGATTCTTCCTACACTTCGTGCGTCTGTAGAATATCATCATTTCTTTGATAAAGATGCGGGTATGGCAAATGATAAGCAAGATCATTTAAAGCATGGTACACATGAAATTTTGCTAGGGGCAGAATGGGATGTAACGAAACAGTTGACTATTAGTGGTGGTTTTCAGAATACAGATTATGGCTTATCTGATGATTTTCAAAGTGATATCAGTTTTTCTTGTGACTCTTACTCATTAGGTTTTGGTGCTGCAATCAAGATGACGAAGCATTTGACTATGAACGTCGCTTATTTTTGGACAAACTATAAAGATTATAAAAAAGTGACAGAGAGTGTGCTTGGACTTTCAGCTACTACTTACAGTCGTACTAATAAAGTATTTGGATTGGGAGTAGATTATAAATTCTAATTGACCTGATCTTTTTTATAACAGAAATTGAGTTAATAATGAGGAAAGGGAGATAGCATTTTCATCTGTTATCTCCCTTTTTGTTTTTTAGAAAGAATACTGCATCAGCAAATTTAACCGGTTCGCGTGACGGGTTGAAGAGCTGAAATCTGTACGCCACCCTCTCAGATATTCAACTCCGACCTGCATATTGTTGCTGACATTCCAGAAGGCATTGGCTACAAGATACTGGCCTTTACGGTATGATTCCGGATTTCCGCTTGGGTATCCGTTTTCGGAATATAGTCTGGACAGGCTGTACGTTCCGGAGACAAAGAAACTTGGGCAGAAGTTGTACTGTAATCCTGCATACCATCCTAACATAGGAAGAACCTGCATTTTACCTTCATTGTCCGGGTCGGGGACGATATCTACATTCAGATTACTCAAGTCGTTAAGATAAGAGCCGATTCCCTTACCATAGTTTAACTGTCCGTAAGCTTGTAATTTTTTTGTGACATTGAATGTTGTAGACGCTTGCAAACCGAATCCGGTTTTGGAATAAGCTTTGTCGTACACATTACTTGAATAAATCATGCTACGTATTATAGCGCTTAGTTTGATATGGCTGCTGCTGTTCCAGTTATATTGTGCGGAAGTGGCAAAGTCCGGCATACGTTGCGTGTTGATGGAAATATCACTGTTGGTTGTACCGTCTACCGAAGGCATTTCCATAGCGACACCGAACTTCCAGTTTTTCAACTTATCGCACATATAGCTTAATTGTGTAGTACGGTAGAATGCTGAACCGTTAGGGCCCGCAAAGTCGATAGTGGGAGGGAGAGCGACGAGGTCCATGAACGAACCGTAACTGTAACCGATGGTGAAACCGAGAAATTGTGCATAAGCATTTTGTAATTCAAATGTTTTCCCGTCTCCACGAAAGTTTCCGGCAGTATAGACAACAAAGTCTCCGAGATGCTTCGTACGTCCTACCAATTTAAGGAAGAGGGTAGAAGTGGTGATGTCCATCTGAAACTGATTTTTAGCGAAATTTCCGCTTCCACGTTGCGGGATCAACGCCGGGTAGAAATCCACATCATCTACGATACCGCCAAAGTCATATTCTGCTGTCGCACGGACGTAGCCTCCGATACCTAAAGCGAATTTTCCTTTCTGGTCAGTCAGCAGGAAGCGGGGAGCATTCGGATCATGGAAACGCAGTTGCGAACGGTCGTTCATAATCCGGATGATCTCGTCTCCTGCTTTGTCACGGGAGATAAACATGATGGAATTAGGTTCCTCGTCTTCGATGATTACCTTTTTCTGCGCATTGGCACAGAGGGGGAAAATTCCCATCCCCAGTAGCATTGCTACCATTTTGAAACTAGTCTTCATTATCAGTTAAGTTTTAGGTGAATGCCCAAAGAACAACTAAAAAAAGAAATGGTTGAGAGAGGCAAAGGAAAAATTGCCAAACTAATCGGAAGAATTGCTATTTATAATCATTCTAAAAAGACGGATCTTTGTACCGTAGTAATCAGATAAAGAAAATACGACGATGGAAAAAGTAGAATTTACTCAAGGAATATTAGCGATACAGCCGGATTTACATCGCTTTGCATATAAGTTGACGGCAGACCGTGATTCTGCCAATGATTTGGTGCAGGATTGTGTGTTGCAGGCATTAGATAATCAGGAGAAGTTTACGTATAGTAAGAACCTGAAGGGGTGGATGTATACACTGATGCGTAACATTTTTGTCAATAACTATCGCCGTACTGTTCGCGAAATGAATATCATGGATGATAATTATTCTATCAATCAACAATATCAGATTGAAGATGAAGATGCGGATAGATTTGAATTTACATATGACATGAAACATCTGTATCGTGTGATACATTCGATACCGGAAGAAATGAAAGTTCCTTTCCAGATGTTTGTGGCAGGATTTAAGTATCGGGAGATTGCCGACAAGTTAGGGTTGCCGATGGGAACGGTAAAGAGCCGTTTATTCTTTATCCGCAAACGGCTGAAGGAGGAACTTAAAGACTTCTCTGCTTAAAGCAAAGTTCTTGATTTTGAGTGGTGTGCCTGTTTTTCTATATATGGATAATAGAATTCGGCAGTCTTGATGCGCTTGTTTCAGTTTTATTTTCTATCTTTGCACCCCGAAAGATAAAATAAAGTATGATGCCGTGAATAGCGGTCGTGTATTCTAGAACACCACGTAAAAACAGGAATTATGAAAGAAAAAGTATCCGTACCTTTTATGCTGCTGGGCATTTTATTTAATGTATGCCTTATTGCGGCGAATCTTCTTGAGACAAAAGTAATCCAGATTGGTAGTCTGACCGTGACTGCAGGATTGTTGGTTTTCCCAATTTCTTATATTATTAATGATTGTATCGCCGAAGTATGGGGATTCAAGAAAGCCCGCTTGATAATTTGGAGCGGTTTTGCCATGAATTTCTTTGTTGTCACTCTCGGGCTGATAGCCGTAGCCATTCCAGCTGCCCCTTTTTGGGAAGGAGAAGAACATTTCGATTTTGTATTCGGTATGGCTCCCCGTATCGTAGCTGCCAGTCTGATGGCTTTCTTGGTTGGCTCGTTCCTCAATGCGTATGTGATGAGCAAAATGAAAATTGCCAGTCAAGGGCGTAACTTTTCCGCTCGTGCCATTTTGTCAACCGTTGTAGGTGAAACGGCGGATTCGTTGATATTCTTCCCGGTGGCTTTCGGAGGAATCATCGCTTGGAAAGAGTTGTTTATTATGATGGGTATTCAGATTGTGCTGAAGTCCATGTACGAAGTGATTATCCTTCCGGTAACTATCCGTGTGGTGAAAGCTATTAAGCAAATAGATGGTAGCGATGTTTACGATACCGATATATCCTACAATGTACTGAAAATCAAAGATATTTAAGATAGATTTATGAATAGAGAAGCAGCATTGGTTGTGTTCAGTGGAGGGCAAGACTCTACTACGTGTCTGTTTTGGGCAAAACGCAACTTTAAGAAAGTGTATGCTCTGAGTTTCCTGTATGGTCAGAAACATCAGAAAGAAGTGGAGTTTGCACGGGAGATAGCCCGGAAAGCGGAAGTGGAATTTGATGTGATGGACGTGTCTTTTGTCGGGCAACTTGGACATAACTCTTTGACTGACACTACAATGGTGATGGATCAGGAAAAGCCCGCAGATACTGTTCCCAATACTTTTGTGCCGGGGCGTAATCTGTTTTTTCTGAGCATTGCAGCGGTATATGCCCGTGAACGCGGTATAAACCACTTGGTAACAGGGGTTTCCCAAACCGATTTCAGCGGTTATCCCGATTGCCGTGATTCCTTTATCAAGTCTCTCAATGTAACGTTGAACTTGGCTATGGATGAACAATTTGTGATCCATACTCCTTTGATGTGGATTGATAAAGCGGAAACATGGGCTTTGGCCGACGAACTGGGTGTGTTGGAGTTGATTCGTAATGAGACTTTGACGTGCTATAATGGCGTTCAAGGGGATGGCTGCGGACATTGTCCGGCTTGTAAGTTGCGTCGGGAAGGATTGGAGAAGTATTTAAAAAGTAAGAATCAATAATATCTCTACACAGAGATTAAAATGTATTTTTTGCTGTCATCTGTCACATTCTTATAGATAAACAATTGATTATAAATTGTATATCTTGTGACAGCAAGCAGTGACAGCAGCTAAATTTGAAGTTTTGTTGTCACATCTGTTGTCACCGGTAAGCTCCGGCTAGCAAATGATAGTAAGCTTTGTATCTACGGTAGTTTTGTCCGATAAGCGGTGGTTTAAATTAGTTTCAACAGCTTGAAACTGTTGTTTCATCGGTGAGAAACTAAAGTTTCAGTGGCATGAAACTAAAGTTTCCGGTGCTTGAAACTATTGGTTCTGCTGTAAGAAACTATCTGTTCTCCAGTGTGAAACATTCTGTTTCATGCCGTGAAACACACCGTAACAAGTAAGATGAGGATAAAGCAAACGTGGGCTGGGAGTTGATGGTGATAGGTGATAGAGAAAATACGTTTTTTGTTTAGTGTAGAGCTCGTAACTAGTAAGTGCAATGACTGAATTAAAAGACCAGCTTTCCTTATTGGGAAGAAAAACCGAGTATAAGCAAGATTATGCTCCGGAAGTATTGGAAGCCTTTGATAATAAGCATCCTGAAAATGATTATTGGGTACGTTTCAACTGCCCGGAGTTCACAAGTCTGTGTCCTATTACCGGACAGCCGGACTTTGCGGAAATACGTATCAGCTACATTCCCGATATAAAAATGGTAGAAAGCAAGAGCTTGAAACTCTATCTTTTCAGTTTCCGTAATCATGGAGCCTTTCATGAAGATTGTGTGAATATTATAATGAAAGATTTGATAAAGTTGATGAATCCCAAATACATTGAAGTAACCGGAATCTTTACTCCACGTGGTGGTATTTCCATTTATCCGTATGCTAATTACGGTCGTCCGGGAACAAAGTTCGAACAGATGGCGGAACATCGTTTGATGAATCGGGAGTAACTGATAAATTGTATTTGGAAGAAAAAGGGAGATAAATGATATTTCCCTTTTATTACAACTTATTGGGGAAGCTTTTTTAGCAATTCCAAAGTATTGGGTTCGATAGTCTTGTCCATGTCTGCATTGGATATGTCTATATCCCAAAACAAGTGGTGGGATAGTTTTGATATGTAATCCTTACTTTCTTGCATATTATCCATTATATTCTTTACAAAGAAACTGTTTTATTTGAAATCAGCCAAACAGATTGACTCTTTTAACATGACAGGCTATGTTTTTATTCGTGATGATACGGCCCTCCATTTAATATAGTCATAGCTCGATAAATCTGCTCCACGAATATCAGTCGGATCATCTGGTGCGAGAAAGTCATCTTTGACATTGAAATCTTTTCGTGTGCCGCTTGATATACTTTTTCCGAAAAGCCATACGGTCCTCCGATAATGAAAACCAGTCGTTTATTCACCGTATTCATTTTCCGTTTCATATACTCGGCAAATTCAAGGGAACGCATCTCTTTCCCGTGCTCATCCAATAATACCACCACATCACCCGGTTGAAGGGCTTTCAGAATCAGCTCCCCTTCCTTTTCTTTCTGCACCTCCATCGAAAGACTTTTTGTATTTTTCAGTTCGGGGATCACTTCCATATCAAAAGTGATATAACGTTTCGTACGCTGTATATAGTCGTTGATAGCTGTAATATAATGCTGTTCTACGGTTCGTCCTACGACGAGCAAGGTTGTTTTCATATCTTTGCAATTGTATTTAATTGCACAAAAATAGGCATTTTTTATGTTATTCTGCAATTAATGCTTACCTTTGCCTATCATTAGTTGAAAGTTTAAGTCTTTAAACTACAACTTAAAAGCTTGTATTTATGAAAAAACGAGTGCTCGTAGGAATGGCCGCTTTGCTTCTTTCCTTCTCGTTGCTAATGGCGCAGGAGATACCGGCAGGAGTGATTACGGCATTTAAAAGAGGAAGCTCACAAGAGCTGAGTAAGTATATGGGGGACAAGGTAAACCTGGTGCTCCAAGGTAGCTCGACAAACGTTGACAAACAGAAAGCGACCGCTGTGATGCAAGACTTCTTCACGAAGAATAAAGTCAATGGGTTTACAGTGAACCATCAGGGAAAGCGGGACGGGTCAAGTTTCGTTATCGGTACGTTGGCCACAACGAACGGAAACTTTCGTGTGAACTGCTTTCTGAAAAAAGTACAGGATAAATGTTTAATACACCAAATAAGAATTGACAAAATCAATGAATAAGGAAAAAGAACTGATCGACAAACTGATCGATCTTGCTTTTGCAGAAGATATAGGTGATGGTGACCATACCACCCTGTCATGTATTCCCGCTACGGCAATGGGAAAATCAAAATTGCTTATCAAGGAAGTCGGTGTGCTGGCCGGTATCGAAGTGGCTAAAGAAATCTTCAATCGTTTCGACCCGACGATGAAAGTCGAAGTGTTTATCAATGACGGTGCGGAGGTGAAGCCGGGTGATGTGGCAATGGTGGTGGAAGGTAAGGTGCAGTCCTTGCTTCAAACCGAACGCCTGATGTTGAACGTGATGCAGCGCATGAGCGGTATCGCGACCATGACACGCAAATATGCGAAGAAACTTGAAGGCACTCATACCCGCGTATTGGATACCCGTAAGACAACTCCCGGTATGCGTATCCTTGAAAAGATGGCAGTAAAGATTGGCGGTGGCGTAAATCATCGTATCGGGTTGTTCGACATGATTCTGTTGAAAGACAATCATGTGGATTTTGCCGGAGGTATCGACAAGGCCATCACCCGTGCCAAAGAATACTGCAAGGAAAAAGGTAAAGAACTGAAGATAGAAATAGAAGTCCGCAACTTCGACGAACTGCAACAAGTGCTTGATTTAGGTGGTGTAGACCGTATCATGTTCGACAACTTCACTCCCGAAATGACTAAAAAGGCAGTAGAAATGGTGGCTGGCAAGTATGAAACCGAATCTTCCGGCGGTATCACCTTTGATACTCTTCGTGATTATGCCGAATGTGGCGTTGACTTTATCTCCGTCGGGGCTTTGACGCATTCCGTGAAAGGACTGGACATGAGCTTCAAAGCGTGCTGATTTTTTTCACCACAGAGGACACAGAGTACACAGAGGAATAATGATAGGAAATTCTTCCTATAAAGTAAGTTTAAATCCTCTGTGTACTCTGTGTCCTCTGTGGTGAATCTGTTTAACTTCTTTTAGCAATATCCATTGCAGCATTCCTCAAATTCTTGCGTCTAATGAGTAAAACGACGCAGACATACGTCCGATTTTAAAAAGGTAATTGACTTTGGAAAACGAGATAGAACTGATAAAGGGCTGTCGGGCAGGAAAGGATTCAGCCCGAAAGGAACTTTACACCCTCTATTCCAAACAAATGCTGGCGGTATGTTTCCGCTATACGGGTGATATGGATGTGGCGCACGATGTACTGCATGACGGTTTCATCAAGATTTTTACCAATTTCTCCTTTCGGGGCGAGTCTTCGCTCTGTACATGGATAACCCGAGTGATGGTGACTCAAGCACTTGATTACCTGCGGCGGGAGAAACGGGTAAATCAGTTGGTGGTGCATGAAGAGCAACTTCCCGATATCCCCGATATATCAGATTCGGGAGGAGGGGCAGGTATCTCCGAAGAGCAATTGATGACATTTGTTGCCGAATTGCCGGATGGTTGTCGAACCGTTTTCAACCTTTATGTGTTTGAAGAGAAGTCACACAAGGAGATAGCCAAGCTGCTTCGTATTAAAGAGCATTCGTCTACTTCGCAGTTACACCGGGCCAAATATTTGTTAGCAAAAAGAATTAAAGAGTATAGGAACCATGAAGAAAGAAAATGATGAAATAACCGATCTGTTTCGCGCACGTCTCGCCGATACCGGGATGAATGTACGGGATGGTTTTTGGGAAGAGCTTTCGCAGGATATTCCTGTGGCTTGTCAACATCGTCGTCGGCTCCTGCTCTTCCGTGTGGCGGCTGCGGCGTCCGTACTGCTTGTTCTGGCAGCTTCGTCGGCCACTTTCCTGTATTTCTCACCTAAAGAAGAGATGGAGGAAGCGTTTACCAAGATAGCCGCGACGAATGGAGGGCAGATGGATGGAGACGGGATACGTGTCAATCAACTGCCGCTGCCGGTAGAACCGGTATTGCAGAAACCGGCTCCTCAGTCATTCGGAATGTTGTCGCAATATACGGAAGATGAGGACTCGCTTGCCTTTACTTTCTCGATGTCGTTCTCTTTCTCGTCCACGGCTACAGGGCATGAGCGCCCTTACGGTAACGAACGCCATAGTGGTTATTGGCAGGCAGCGAATGGAAATACGGAAACTTCTGTCGGCCGGGAGGAAGAACGGGCGGATTTACCTGTGACTTCGGAGAAAATAATGAAGAAACGTTGCTGGGCTGTGAAAGCTCAAGTAGGCATGGCGCTTCCGG
This sequence comes from Bacteroides finegoldii DSM 17565, assembly GCF_000156195.1. GTDB lineage: Bacteria > Bacteroidota > Bacteroidia > Bacteroidales > Bacteroidaceae > Bacteroides > Bacteroides finegoldii. The sequence continues at coordinate 16,613 of NZ_GG688341.1, forward strand.
CAGAGGACGGTACTTACAAGATACCTGTTTCCGCAGGAGTAACAGTAGAACGAAAGTTGAACGACTATCTGGGGATAGAAACCGGACTGCTTTATTCAAATCTTCGTTCGGCTGGACAGCATTTACATTATCTGGGTATACCCGTGCGGGTAAACGTGACACTGGTAGATACGAAGAAAGTAGACCTTTATGCTACCGTAGGCGGAGTGGCGGATAAATGTATAGCCGGTGCGTCGGATAACAGTTTTAAGGAAGAACCTATCCAATTGGCGGTAACTGCCGGTATTGGAATCAATTATAAGATTAATGACCGGCTTGCGGTTTTTGCCGAGCCCGGTGTTTCGCATCATTTCAGTACCGATTCGAAACTGGCTACGGTACGCACGAAGCGGCCGACTAACTTTAACTTGCTCTGCGGACTTCGCATGACGTATTAACCCTTATGAAAATGAAAAAAACACTATTAATGCTGTGGATGGCTGTTTGCCTGATTGTATCTTTTGCGGGATGCAGTAGCGAAGAAATGGATTATAACAATCCGGATGTTGATCTCTTTGTGAAACAATTGAAGGCGGGTACATATAAAATGAAGAATGATAAAGGAGTGGTGGAAGTGCCTCATTTCATGGAGGAGGATATTCCCGAACTTTTGAAATATGCGGAAGATCTGACAATTATTCCTTCGTTTCCGTCGGTCTATAATACGAACAACGGTAAGATCCGTTTGGGTGAGTGTATGCTTTGGGTGATTGAGTATATCCGTCAAGGTACACCTCCGTCGTTAGGCTGCAAGATGGTGCTGGCAAATGCTGAAAATTATGAGGCCATCTATTTCCTGACCGATGAGGAAGTGCTCGATGCAGCTGCCTGTTACCGTAGCTGGTGGGAGGAACGGCAATATCCTAAAACCCGGTGGACGATTGACCCGTGTCACGATGAGCCACTTTGTGGAACAGGCTATCGTTGGTGGTAAAAAGGAGAGAGCCTTCGGAAGATAAAAAACAATAAAAAATGAGGAAACGTTTATTTATATCGGCAGTCTCACTGCTGCTGACAGGGGTATGCTATGCCCAATGGTCTGCGCAAGATTCGCTCAAACTGCAAAATTTGTTGGAGGGCAGTGAGGAACTGAAGTTGAATCCGAAGGCGGTCAAGCAGATTGATTTCGGTGGTGCGGTGGGTACTCCCCGTATGTCGGAGGAAAAGCGTTGGATGTTGCCCGATGAGTCGCTTCCCGAAGCACTGCCTAAACCGAAAGTTGTGTTGACTCTTATGCCGTATAAGGCAAATACCCGCTATAACTGGGATCCTGTTTATCAGAAAAAGATCAGAGTGAACAAGAATACATGGCGGGGAGATTCTTTCTATGAATTGCGTCGGCAGAGATTCTATACGAACCGGACACGTAACCGGAAAGCGAATGAAATACGGATAGGGGAGAATGTCTCAGTTTGTGGCGGAACTATTAGCGGGCTTGATTTGATGGCTGCCTTTACGAAAGAATTCTGGAACAAAACAGGAAGAGATAACCGTATCCGCACGTTAGAAGTGTTGAAAACTTACGGAGATTCAACTACCGTGTTGATAAATAAACCTATCGAACAGATTACCCGGTAAAATCGTTATATAAATGTATTGATACATTATTTATTATGAACAGAATAACTTCTCTTCTAGGGATCCGGTATCCCATTATTCAAGGTGGTATGGTTTGGTGTAGCGGTTGGCGACTGGCTTCCGCAGTGAGTAACGCGGGTGGCTTAGGACTGATCGGTGCCGGTTCAATGCATCCGGAGACTTTGCGCGAGCATATCCGTAAATGCCGTGTGGCAACGAAATTTCCTTTTGGGGTGAACATTCCTTTGATGTATCCTCAGATAGAAGAAATAATGAATATTGTGGTGGAGGAAGGAGTAAAGATTGTCTTTACTTCTGCAGGAAACCCGAAAACGTGGACAGGATGGTTGAAAGAACGTGGTATTACGGTGATTCATGTCGTTTCTTCTTCCCGTTTTGCAGTGAAATGTGAGGAAGCGGGAGTGGATGCGGTAGTTGCCGAAGGTTTTGAAGCCGGCGGGCACAATGGACGTGAGGAAACAACGACTTTTTGTCTGATTCCGGCCGTGCGTGAAGCTACTACATTGCCGTTGATTGCGGCAGGCGGTATCGGTACGGGTGAAGGTATTCTAGCAGCTATGGTGTTGGGAGCCGAGGGGGTGCAGATCGGAACCCGTTTTGCCCTGACGGAAGAAAGCTCTGCCAGTCCGGTATTCAAAGACTATTGTTTGAGTTTGGGTGAAGGAGACACGAAATTGCTGTTGAAGAAACTGGCTCCGACACGTTTGGTGAAGAATGCTTTTCGGGAAGCTGTGGAGGAAGCGGAGGATAGTGGTGCTACTCCCGAAGAATTAAGAATTTTGCTCGGACGCGGTCGTGCCAAGAAAGGCATATTCGAAGGTGATTTGGAAGAGGGTGAGCTGGAGATCGGTCAAGTATCCGCCATTATATCCCGCAGACAGTCAGTATCGGAAGTCATGACAGAATTGGTGGAGGCTTGGCAACGGGCGGCGGAGAAGAAATATTTCTAGTAAAGGCTGTATCATAATTCACCACAGATTTACACGGATTTTCTCAGATTAGATTTTAATATATCAATATCTATTATCCGTGTAAATCCGTGTAATCTGTGGTGAAAATGAGCGTTAAGGCAGAAGGCTGTAGGCTGAGATGAAATGAATGCCGGAGTGGTTGGTTACAGACATTCGCTGCCCTGCTTATTGATTTTCATGCTTTTTCCATAGAGACCCGCTCGGGCTATGTTGTTATAAAAGGGTTCTGCTATATCGTATTTAAAAGGAAGTATTTCTTGATTTTCTTTGTCTATGTATCCCCATTGTATTTTACCTCTGGCCGGAGCTAATCCCTCAGAGAAATGACCGATTGCCGAAAAACGCTTTTTCTTATTAGCTACCCTGTAGGCTAATAAAGATGCAAAAAACTTTGTAATAATGTTGTTCATTTTACGATTGTTTGTTGTGGTAGTATGCGTCCGGATACCGTATATATACAAAAGAAGCGTGGACGTCGTTAGTTCATCCTGTTCAGGGCTCTGGTAAGCCTAACGGTGAATGAACAACAGAGTCCACGCCCTTGCATATAACAAAGACGTGAACGCTTAGTTGCCATTATCCCACCGTTAATGAATTTACCAGATTCTGAACAGAGATAATATTCTAAACGCTTCTACGTTATTAATCGTAATAAGTGGAAACAAAGATATTGTTTTCTTGTTGAATAACAATGCTTTTGGAGGATAAATATGAAAAAAGAGTAGTTTTAATTCACCTGTTTGGGATAATCACTTGGTGACATACCTGTTATTTTCTTGAATATAAGGCTGAAATGCTGTACATTCGGATAGCCTAATTGACGGGAAACGGCAGTGGGTGTGGCACCGTATTTCATCAGCATTCGTTTGGCAGTCTCCAATCGTTTGAGTTGGAAATACTGTTCCAAAGTCTTGCCTGTTTCAAATTTCAGCAGGTCTGTAAAATAAACAGGAGAAAGATTGAGCCTTTCCGCCAGATAGTCGGGTGTAGGGAGTTTGCCATTTTGTAATTTCCCCAACTCTATATAATTTTCAAGCAACTGTTCCATTTTTCTAAGAATTGTCTTATTCTTGTTTTCACGGGTGATAAATTGACGTTCGTAGTAACGAGTGCAGTAATCCAGTAATAGTTCGATATGCCGTGAAAGGATAGTCCTGCTATGTGTATCAATCGAATGATGCAGTTCTTCCTCTATATTCCATAGACAGCAGGTGACTTTCTCTGTTTCACGTTGTGATAGATGCAATGCCTCTTCTTTGTGGTAGTGGAAGAAGGTGTAATTATTGATATGGTTCTTCAATGTGGTCTGAAACAGCAAGTCCGGATGAAACACCAGCAAAAAGCCTTTGCTGGGTAAGGTCTTTTCCTTGCTCATTCGGAAAACTTCACCCGGCTTAAGAAAGACCATTGTCGCATTGGAATAATCATAATACTTCCGGCCGCAACATGAACATTCGTCCGGACAGTCTTCTATCAGTAAGATAGCGTAGAACTCGAACTTGACAGTATCCTGCTCCAGGCACGGATTCTCTAAATTAATAAGACTCACCTGAGGATGCAATGTTTTGCAGTCCAGACAACGATTGCATTCATGTACGGTATTTAAGTCCAATGTATTTTTCTGTTTCATATTCTTTTCACAGATTATTCTGTATACGGTATTCGTTAGGAGTACATCCTACCCGTTTTTTGAACAGGCGGCAAAAATGCTGCGGGTACTGGAATCCCAATGAGTAGGCAATCTGGCTGACTGTATCTTCTGTGCCGATCATACGTTCCTTTGCCATTTCGATTACTTTTTCCTGAATATGTTCCTGTGGTGTCCTGCCGGTTTCTTTCTTTACCATATCGCCGAAGTAATTGGGGGAAAGGCATATTTTGTCAGCGAAATATTTGACAGTAGGTAAGCCGTTTTGTTCTGCAAAAGTTCCTGAAAAGTAGTTGTCAAGTAATTGCTCGAAACGTGTCAACACATCATGGTTCGCTTTACTGCGGGTGACGAATTGTCGTTCATAGAAACGCATACAGTAGTTAAGGAGCAGTTCTATATAGTTTACGAGCAATGTTTTACTATGCTTATCCACTCCGTGCTCTAGTTCAAGGCGGATAATTCTCAGGCAATCCATAATAATATTCCGTTCCTCTTCAGAAAGATGAAGGGCTTCGTTTACTTCATACGAGAAGAACGTGTATTTCTTGATTGTCTTGCCAAGTGATGTTCCTAGTAATAAATCCGGATGAAAAAGTATGCCAAGCGCATTCACTTGCACGCGATCTGTGATCAATGTCGTTTCCGCATCCTGTCCGGGAGCAAAACATACAATGGTTCCTTCTTGATAATCATAATTTTGCCGCCCATATCTGATGTCACACGCTTTTTCGAGTTTCAGGTAAAGTGCATAGATACCATAATGCCAGTGTGCATAATTCATCTGCCGGGTGGCTTTATTTAAATTGATCACACTGACCAACGGATTCAAAGTTTCAAGGCCGTATAATTTATTGTATTGGTCTACACTGCCCAAGTTGAATATCTTGTTCATAATTATTGCTGTTTAATGTTTTAAAAGCACTTCCGTTGTATATCGTTTACAAAAATACGGGATAATTCTGTCATTCTAACAACCTTAATTACGGATTATATAACCTCAGTTACGGATTCCACCTTACTTACAGCTTTCGTCAGTATTATAAAATCTGTAATTCAGGTTATGATTGAGATGTAGTATCAGTAATTTGTCTACTGGGGTTAGGCATAAATCTATCTAATTTTGCAACATTCCTAAAAGGGAATAGAAAAATGATTGATAACATAAATAATAGAATGTATGAGACGAACATTGAACTTTTCGCGTGTAGTAATGACAGTATGTCTTTGTATTGCAGGCAAGCTGTTGTCTGCAGGTAATCTTTCTGACAGAAATAATAAGTTTACGGAAAAGAAATTAAACCTGATTCAAGAGTGGGACAAGACGTTTCCCGAAAACGATAAAGTACGTCACTCGAAAGTTACTTTTCACAACCGTTATGGTATCACGCTTGCTGCTGACTTGTATATCCCCAAAAATGCAGAAGGTAAATTGTCGGCAATCGCCATTAGCGGCCCGTTTGGTGCGGTGAAAGAACAATCTTCGGGACTGTATGCTCAAACGCTGGCAGAAAGGGGATTCTTGACGATTGCTTTCGATCCGTCTTATACAGGTGAGAGTGGTGGTGAGCCTCGTTATGTGGCTTCACCGGATATTAATACGGAAGATTTCAGTGCAGCGGTGGATTATCTTGCCAACCGTGACGATGTGGATACGGATCGTATCGGTATACTCGGTATTTGCGGTTGGGGTGGTATGGCACTCAATGCGGCGGCTATCGATACTCGAATCAAAGCAACAGTAACGGTTACGATGTATGACATGAGCCGTGTGAATGCTAATGGTTACAATGATATAATGGATGCTGCCGCCCGTTATGAATTACGCAAGCAACTCAATGCTCAGAGAACCGAAGACTACCGCGATGGTTCTTATACACTTGCCGGAGGGGTGATTGATCCATTACCGGATGATGCTCCACAATTTGTGAAAGAATATTACGACTATTACAAGGCCGAACGCGGTTACCATAAACGTTCACTCAATTCTAATGATGGTTGGAATAAGACTTCTTCGCTTTCGTTTATCAATATGCCTATTCTGTCCTATAGCGGCGAGATACGTAGTGCAGTGCTGATGATTCACGGAGAAAAGGCTCATTCCCGCTACTTTAGTGAGGATGCGTTCAAGAAACTGAAAGGTGACAATAAGGGATTATTGATTATTCCCGGAGCCAATCATGTAGATTTGTACGATAATCTGCAAGTAATCCCATTCGATAAGATAGAACAGTTCTTCAATAATAATTTGAAATAGCAGAATAAATATGATACAATGAAAAAACTCCCTTTGCTGATGAGTTTGCAAAGGGAGTTTATAGTGAATATCAGAACAACTCTAATTGGAGAGATTCGGATTAGCTTCAATAGCACTTTGAGGAATGCGTAAGGTATAGCGTTCGTCATTCTGTTCCAAAATGATGGTCTGTCCGCTATATAAAGTTTTTTCTATTCTCGGACGGGTAGTACGGCGTAAGTCAAACCAGCGATGACCTTCGAATGCCAATTCGCGGGCACGTTCATCCAATATTTCAGAAATTAGAATCTCTTGTTCCATCTTATTTATCTCATTCTTTTTCAGCTCATATTTTTCCGGATTATATCTCTTTTCCATTAATTGTAATAAGCGGTTTCTAGCTTCTGGTAAATGACCTAGACGGGCAGCTGCTTCTGCAGAATTCAAGTAAAGTTCACCGACACGGAAACTACATTTATAATCTACACTTCCGTTTGTTTTAATTATGGGATAATAATCAACTTCATTGTCCTTTTCTCCGAAATATCTTATGGGGCGTAAATCTCCTTCACTAAACATATCTACAAATGATTGTGTAGCTTTTGATGCATCTAATGTGCTGGTTGGCTCATAAATTCTCTCATACGCAGTAATTGATTCAACAGAGGTATATAAATTGGCTTTGGCATCCGGATTATTGTAATCTTCGAGTGTCGCTTTTTGTTTTAAGACACGTTCTGCTGCATCGTATGCAAGTTGCCATTCTCCTTTGTAAAGGCGTACCCGTGCTTCAAAAGCATCTACGGAAAGAGTGTTGAACCTGTAATTATAACCTAATTCCCATTCTTTTTTTGTAATGAGATTTCGTGCGCTTTCTATGTCCTCAAGAATAGAAGTATACACTTCTTCTACTGTATTGCGTGATGGAATCTCTTCAAGGTCGAGGGTTAGTTTCAATGGAATGGATTTTGTCTTCGGTGCACCCTCTTTAGTGTAAGGTTGCCCGTAGAAGTTGACCAAAAGGAAGTGCATATATCCTCTCATTAAATAGGCTTCTCCCACCAATTGGTTGATGTCCTGTTCGCTTCCTTCCGTTATTTCATCTTGCTTGTCGATGATGGCATTGGCATAATATATATTTTCATAATAATCTAGCCAGCCGAATTCTCTGGCAGATGTACTATTGTTTATCCATTTTTCTATATCGCCGTAATTATTTTGGTCTATGTTGTCTTTTTTTACGGTGATGTCTTTTGTACGCATATCACAAACACTCCTGTCTAAAAGGTCTTTTGAGTATGCCGTAGTCATCAATGCTCTATATTCTTCTAGAGTGTTGGGGATGACTTTTCCGACAGGCTGTATGTCAAGGTAGTTACTACATGATGTCATGACAATGCAACCTGTCAATACAAGAAATCTGTATATTGATTTTATTCTTTTCATATTGGAGAATTACTTAAAAATTAAGACTGAGGTTGAATGTTACTGATTTGGGCACTGGAGTGGAATAGAGATTGCTCATTGATTCCGGGTCCATATAGTTTTTATAACTAGAGCCAAAAACTAATAGATTACGTCCTTCTACAGCAACAGTCGCTCCGTTGATGTTGATTTTACGGAGCCATTCTTGCGGTAACTTATATGCTAGTCTTATATTCTGTAGGCGTACATAGTTGAGACGTTTTACCCATAAGTCAAGGTTCTTATAAATGGCAGGCAGATCACCGAAAAGTGCATAATCGGCAGGATAATTATTTTTTGTGAGTAAAGCCGGAAACTTTCCACTATGGTTTTCGGGTGTCCAGCGTTCAAGGATATCCTGATTTGTATTATGTCCGGGGTCAAATCCGACAATATCGTAAGAAGGATTTGTACGTACATGTGCACCAAAGTAATATGAAAAGTTGAGATTCAATTCCCAATTGCGGTAGTTGAATGTATTGATTAAACCACCTGTGTAGGGAGCGTCATTTGTTCCGGCATATTCGTATAGGCTTTGTTGGAATTCTGCAGTCGCATCATACTCATAAAAGCCTCCAAGTCCTCCGGTTAGGTCTACCATTTCGAATAATTTTTCAACAGTAACAGCTTCATCGCTTCCTTTTGGATAGATAAGTATGCGTCCTGTTTCCGGATCAACCTTGCTTTTGATTGCAAAAATAGTACCTACTGGGTAACCTTCCAGTCCTGGAGTCGGGCTGTTTTCCTTTTTATGATCTTTAAGTACTTTGTTGTTGTTATAAGCAAAATTGAATGTAGTGTACCAAGAAAAATCCTTAGTTGTTATATTACGGGTTTGTAGGTTTATTTCTACTCCCTTGTTCTCCATGCTGGCCCAATTGATTGCTTGTGAGGAGAAGCCGTTTTCCAAAGGCAAGTCCTTGTAGCCGATAAGGTCACTTCCCCTTCTGTAATAATAGTCTATACTGAGATTGATGGCTGATTTGAGTACGGAGAGATCTATTCCGGCATTGTAAGACGCAGTCTTTTCCCAACGTAGTTTGTCGTTGGGAGCTGAACCGATGGTTATAATTGTCTCATTTTTATCAATTACTGTTTGGTTACTATAATTACCGAGTAAGAAAGGAGAAGTATTTTTATCAATATTACCTTGCAGACCGTAGGATAATCTCAAAGCTAAATTATCCATCCATTGATTAGCCGGTTTCAAGAATGCCTCATTGGAGATTCTCCATAATCCACTGATAGAGTAAATGGGTAAGAAACGGTACTTCTTGTCTACCCCGAATAGATCGGAGCCATCCATACGTACGCTTGCTCCTAATGTGTAGCGTTTCATAAGTGTATAGGAACCGTTAGCATAGAAAGATGCAAAAGCGTTTTCTGTATAAGATTTTATGTGCAGCGGGTAATCGTCAGCGTCTCTCGGGTCAATGTTAAGTGGCTTTGTTGTGAGTGTCTTAGGATCATAACCATAAGCGGTGGATGCAAGTGCATCATACCAATTTTTGCGTATTTCCGAACCACCCATAATTTGTACCTCATGGATATCTTTGAAAGTCTGGTTCCATTCGCCTTGTATCTTCCAAGTGATTTGCGAGGTAGTGGAGTTGCTTACTTTATGCATTCCTCCTTCCGGAATAATATAGCTCTCTCCATCTTTGCTCTCTTCGCGCATATAACGCATGGAGAATGTGTTTGGACCGATATATTGTTCAACTTTAGACTGCTCCCATTGCAATCCGACTTGTGAAGTCACTTTCCAATGATCATTGAAACGTAAATCAACATTGAAGATCGAATTGATAGCAGTTGTCACTGTCTCTTTACTCGTATTGTTACGTTCTTCAAGGATATTGAACCCTCGTTTGGGGTCCGGTTCGTTATCACTTGTCGAGCGGATATCGTAGTCGTAGATATAGTTATTTTCCGCATCGTATATTTCCTGATATGGGTTTGCCACACGCGAATAATAAATTGGATTTGAGTAACCGTATTTGTCACTTACAAAATCTTGGTTCTTCCGTCGGTTGGCAAATATGGAAGCACCGATTTTTAGCATTCGGTTTACCTGATAAGAGGTTTTGCTTGTCAGGTTAAAACGGCTCATATCAACACCTGGTACATTACCATTTTCTTTAGAGTAACTTAATGAATTGTAATAGGTGGTTTTTTCGCTACCTCCTGAAATACTGAAATTGTATTCTTGGGTAAATGCACTTCTGAACAAGAGGTCGTTCCAATCAGTATTAATTGTTTTCAATCGGTTGATAGCGTTTTGAGCCTCACTGCTTAATCCGTCCCATCCTTGCTGTTGGTAAGTTTCAAATAAATTGTATTGCCTTAAGACAGAAGCGACTCCTCCCTTGCGATAAAAAGGATGGGCAGTGAATATGTCATCCGGTTCTTTCATCAATTCCAATTCCAAATTGACTTTCTGTTCGGAATTTAATAGATTCAATCGCGAAGTATTCAAATTGGGCGTATAACTCAATCTTGTGTTGAAATTGACTATAGGTTTACCTGTGCGTCCTCTTTTGGTAGTAATTACAATTACACCGTTTGCTGCGCGTGCACCGTAAATGGCTGTTGCAGCAGCGTCTTTCAAAATTGTAATACTTTCAATGTCGTACGGACTGATTCCGGCAATTGATGATTGTCCTATATTTACAATATCATTATCCGTATCACTGTCTAAGTCCGGAATATCCGTCCCTTCCAATGGAATTCCGTCCAACACCCACAGCGGGTCTTGCGTTCCGTTTAACGACGCTGTACCACGAATACGGATACGTGCGGGGGCACCCGGAGCACCGGAGGTTGTCGTAACGGATACACCGGCTATTTGTCCGGCTAATGCCTGGTCGATACTTTTTGCGGCACCTACCATTGCATCTGTAACATCTACTTTGGCAATGGAGGCGGTCAGTTTGCGGCGTTCCAACTCTTGATAACCGGTTACTACTACGTCCCCTAATGTATGTGATGAGGCTTGAAGTACAATATGGTAATTTTCTTTTCCAGACTGTAATGGTACACTTTGTTCTTCAAAACCGATGTAGCTACAATGAATCCGGGTTACTTTTTCCGGGACAGACAAGGAAAACTTTCCGTCTATATCTGTAATCGTACCTAGAGATGTTTGTGGTACTCCGGCTTTTTTCAGTTCATCGGCTGATACGTAAACTGAGGCGCCGATGAGTGGCTCATTATCTTCACCGGAGATTACGATTCCGGTGATAGTGCGATTTGCTGCATTGGCAAAAAACAATGCGTTGGCGAAAAGGCATATCAAAATACAAAGATGTCTTTTTCTCATTAATTGTAAATGTTTAGTGATTGATTTGTTTTATTTGACTCCTAGAGCTGTGTTAATTCGTAAAATCATATCTTCATAATGGTAGCGTGTAGCCGTATCGGAAGTTCCGAGACGATTCTGCAACAGCTTCTTGATACGTAACAACTCACCGCGCTTTACTGAGATTGCATCTGAGATGCGGTTAAGCTGGCTACCGTAGAAGTTGAGCACACGTGGAGCTCCCATGCGGTCTTCCTGGCGAAGTGCCCGTTGTTCAGCTGCATAACAACTACAGAACGGAGTGGCATGGTCAAGCAAGAAGTGCTCATCGGCAATCTTTTTGTTGATTTTTACTGCTTCGGGTTCTGCTGCGGCTGTCAGCAATGCATCAAGGAAATTCTTTTGTAAAGAACGTTCCATGACATTGGGGACACCTCCCCGTTCGGTAACTCCAAAAATATTTTTATGAAGTCCATCCATCAGTTCTACTACCGTAAAGGCTTTTTTCCCATTGACGGATTCATTTTCAATCATACGCATCAAGCGATTGTTGCCCAGTAAATCCCAAAGAATGTAAGCCTGTGCATTTTTGAGAATCTGAGTAGGAGCGTTCTCCTGTTTTCCCACCGGAGTATTACGCAGAAGATAGGTGTACTGTCCCACTTCCGTGTCAAACAACCATTTAGGATAGGTCAATACCTCATTCAACAGGAACTTAAGTGCGGCCTGCTGCTTCTCTTTTTCTACGAATGTATAGGTCTTGATGCCATCTCCCACAGTTGTATTTTCGATATAAATACCACCGATGTTGGCGAGTACATGATATAAGTAGTTGTTCCACTGATTGATGACAGCATAATAGAGGCGTGACGCTTCTTCATAAGTCTGTCCCTTTTCTCCGGTTGTAGTCCATTGGAGAATCTGTGGCACAATACGTTTCAGGTTTTCAATACCCAGTAGGGAGGAACGAACCGGGTCGTCACCTAAATCTTCATTTTGTGCGCGCGGATCTACTGCGTCACGAACATCTTGTGCTTCGCTATATTTATAGAGGCGGTCGGTGTGTTTGCTCAAAAAGTTAAATAAGAGAGTTTTTTCTTCTTCCGGAGTATTTTTCCCATACCAACGGTAACCGTATTCGATAGCGAACATATCGTATGGACCGATGTGTGGAGAAAGAACCTTCACACCGTCTCCCGGTTGGGCGATATAGTTGAAGCGTGCATAATCCATAATGGATGAAGCAGTAGAATTCATTCTGGAAGTGAATGTTTCGGAACGCAATGAATCCGTCGGGAAAGCCCACGATCCCATCATGTTATGACGTAACCCCAATGAGTGTCCTACTTCGTGGCAGGCAACGAACCGGATGGCGTCTCCCATCAAGTCATCAGGCAGTTGTACTTTGCGTGCTTCGGGGCAAACGGTTCCGGTCTGTACCGTAATCCATTCACGTACCATAGAAAGCACGTTGTGCCACCACATGATATCCGCTTCCAGAATCTCTCCGGAACGAGGGTCCAGAAGAGAAGGTCCCATTGCGTTTTTCTTTTCCGAAGCAGCGTATGTCAGCACGGAGTAATTGACATCATCCATGTCTACGTGCATACTGTCCGTTATTTCTTTGGCGATAATCGCATTTTTGAAACCGGCTTTTTCAAAAGCGACCTGCCAATCTTCGATTCCTTTTTTGATGTACGAACGCCATTGGTAGGGAGTTGAGTTATCAATATAAAATACGATTGGTTTGGCAGGCTCCACAATCTGTCCTTTTAGATAGGCTTCACGGTCTTCCGGTTTCGGCTCCATGCGCCAACGGGTAATGTATTGTGTCTTGTCCGTTCCTTGTTGGGCGTCGCTAAAGTTCAATAAAGGGTTGGTGAAGTATCCGACTTTCTGATTATCAAAACGTCCCATCATCGGCGTTTCGGGTAATAAAAGAATGGAAGAACTGACTTCCACTGTCACATACACTGTTGTAGTTCCTTCTGTCACTCTGGTTGTCAGCTCGGAAGTTGCCACGACATTGTTTGAGAAAGATTTGATAGACAGGATACGTGATAAATTTTTGATAGCCGATGTGCCCAGGTTGATATTGGTAAACACATTATTGATACTGGTTTCCGTGCCGTCATAAATATCATTCACTTTGATTACCAATGCAGTAGAATCGGCATTGACAGCTTCGATTTTGAATGCGGCAATCAATGGAGAAATAAAATTATCTTGTACCGAACGGAAAATGGCGTCAGTGCGGGGCGCAAGAGGTAACGGGCGTTGTTGGCGGAACATCAGTTTGCCACTTGCTTTGTCCCATTCCATGCAAACCATCTGATTCTCGTAGTTTACTCCACGATTCACACCTGCCTCATTCAATTCGGCTGGAACCCGTTGCAGTTTATTGACAACCAATAAATCGCGTCCTAAAAGTGCGGTAGGAATTTCAAAATAGAAATCATTTTTCTTTTGATGTACAGCAAACATTCCTTTTGTCGTTTTGCTGCCTTCCACTAGTTTCTCGTAGTCACTTTTACTCTTCTCTTCTCTCTCTTCTGGTTTTTTCTTTTTCTTCTTAAACCAACTCAGATTTTCTGTAGCGGGGGTAATTGCAAATGCCGAAAGGGCTTCTCCACTCAGCAATATACATGCAATGACCGCTGCCATTACTCTTACATACATTCTCATTGAGTTCTTTATATTTAATTATAATTAAAAAAACGGATACAAAAATACAAATATAATGGATTTAAGGCAATAATGAATCTAATAATAAAAGAATTATTAACTAGTCTCTTATTGCATCATTCTTTCTGGATATTTCGTAATTTAGTTGGAATAGTGTACATTTGCCGGAAGTAAAAAAGAGAATGGAATGATAAAACAATATATCACTGCTTTGATGTTGGCTGGCTGCATCGGAGGTTATGGGCAGGAAAAAAAGCAAGCGACTTTTATACCCCCTTTTGATTTTCCTCTTACATTGAGCGGAAATTTCGGTGAAATTCGTTCCAACCACTTTCATGGCGGGTTGGATTTTAAAACAGGAGGTGTGATCGGCAAACCGGTTCGTGCCCTTGCCGATGGTTATATCTCGCGTATTCGGGTGACTAACGGTTCGGGGTATGTGCTTGATGTCTGCTATCATAATGGATATTCTACTATTAACCGACATTTGAGCGGTTTTATTTCTCCCATTGCCGAAAGGGTGGAGGAACTTCAATATGAGAATGAGAGCTGGGAGGTTGAGATTATTCCCGAACCGGATGAATATCCGGTAAAAAGCGGACAGCAGATAGCTTGGAGCGGGAATACCGGATATTCTTTCGGTCCGCATCTTCATTTGGATATGTTTGAAACGGAATCAGGAGATTATATAGATCCTATGCCTTTCTTTAAATCAAAAATAAAGGATACACGTGCTCCGAAAGCTGATGGTATTATGTTTTTTCCGCAGCCCGGTGAGGGAGTGGTAGACGGAAAACAAGGGATAAAAACGATACTCCCGAATAGTGAACGTCCGGTGGAGGCGTGGGGGGTGATAGGTACGGGCATTAAGGCATACGATTACATGGATGGCGTAAACAACCATTACGGAGTATATTCCGTTATTCTTACGGTGGATGGTAATGAGGTGTTCCGTAGTACAGTAGACCGTTTCTCTCAAGAGGAAAACCGGATGATCAATTCGTGGACGTACGGGCAATATATGAAATCTTTTATCGATCCGGGAAATACGTTGCGTTTGCTGAAAGCCTCAAATGAAAATCGCGGTCTGGTCACGATTGACGAAGAGAGGGATTATCAATTTCTGTATACTTTGAAAGACGCTTTTGGAAATACTTCAAAATATAGCTTTGTCGTGCGTGGGCGAAAGCAGCCGATTGAACCTTTCAATTATCGGGAAAAGTATTTCTTTACTTGGGATAAAACCAATTATCTGCAAGAACCGGGATTGAGCCTGGTGGTTCCGAAAGGAATGTTATATAAAAATACTCCGCTCAATTATCAGGTAAAAGCCGATAGTGGGGCAGTGGCGTTCACCTATCAGATTAATGATAAATCCATTCCGCTTCATGCGGGTTGTGAACTCCGTATCGGACTGCGTAGGAAAACGGTTGCTGATACGGCCAAGTATTATGTGGCACGGGTTACTCCGAAAGGAAGTAAGTACAGTGTAGGAGGAAAATACGAAGACGGATACATGAAGACGTCTATTCGTGAATTGGGGACTTATACTGTCGCTGTTGATACGGTTCCACCGGAAATTATCCCTGTCAATAAGAATCAGTGGGGAAGGAATGGAAAGATAGTCTATCGGTTGAAAGATAAAGGAAGTGGCGTTGCTTCTTATCGGGGAACGATTGACGGAAAATATGCACTTTTCGGACGGCCTAATATTGTAAAGTCTTATTGGGAATGCAAACTTGATCCGAAGCGTGTGAAGAAAGGGAGAAAACATACTGTTGAATTTACGGTTGTCGATCATTGCGGGAATACGAGTATTGCCCGTGAAAGTTTTGTCTGGTAATTATAAAAAATGAATGATATATTATGAAGAGAAGTATTATTTTGTGTTTTGCCGTATGGATGACGGCTGTGGCGAATACTTTCGCCTGTACTAATTTGATTGTCGGAAAAAATGCGTCCGCTGATGGTTCGACCATTGTTTCCTATTCAGCCGACTCATATGGCTTATTCGGAGAACTTTATCATTATCCGGCAGCTACGTATCCGAAAGGGACCATGTTGAAAGTGTACGAATGGGACACCGGTAAATATCTGGGAGAAATCGAGCAGGCTCGTCAGACTTATAATGTGGTTGGCAATATGAATGAATATCAGGTCACTATTGGGGAAACTACTTTCGGCGGTCGTCCCGAGTTGACGGATTCTACGGGTATTATTGATTATGGAAGTTTGATTTATATTGGATTGCAACGTTCGCGTACTGCTCGCGAAGCCATAAAAATTATGACTGATCTGGTACAGGAATATGGATATTATAGTGGGGGTGAATCTTTTACCATTGCCGATCCGAACGAAGTATGGATTATGGAGATGATTGGTAAAGGTCCCGGCATTCGCGGAGCGGTTTGGGTAGCTGTCCGTGTGCCGGACGATTGTATCTCGGCTCATGCTAATCAAGCGCGCATTCATCAGTTTGATATGAATGATAAGGAAAACTGTAGGTACTCTCCGGATGTCGTTTCTTTTGCCCGTGAGAAGGGATATTTTAATGGAGTAAACAAGGATTTTAGTTTTTCATTGGCTTATGCCCCTCTTGATTTTGGTGCACGTCGCTTTTGTGAAGCTCGTGTATGGAGTTATTTCAACAAATTCACTGATAGAGGAAATGAATATCTTCCTTATATCGAAGGAAAAACCGATACTCCGATGCCGCTTTTCGTTAAGCCGAAGCAGAAATTATCCGTGCAGGATGTGAAAAATATGATGCGCGATCATTACGAAGGTACTCCGCTTGATATCTCCAATGATTTTGGAGCCGGTCCTTATAAAACACCCTATCGCCTTTCTCCTCTGAACTTTAAAGTCGATGATAAGGAATATTTCAATGAACGTCCTATCTCTACTCAACAGAGCGGTTTTGTATTTGTTGCACAGATGCGTGCTCATATGCCGGATCCGGTAGGGGGAGTACTTTGGTTTGGTGTGGATGATGCGAATATGACTGTATTTACTCCTGTTTATTGTTGCGCTACTAAGGTGCCGGTATGTTATACACGTGTGGATGGTGCCGACTACATTACGTTCTCATGGAATTCTGCTTTCTGGATTTTCAATTGGGTGTCCAATATGGTTTATCCGCGTTATGATCTGATGATTGGGGATGTGCGGGAAACACAGAAAGAGATGGAAAGCACATTCAACACAGCACAGGCTGGTATTGAAGAAATGGCAGTCAAACTATTGGAAAAGGATAAGGATGCAGCAATCAATTTCCTGACAAATTATGCTAACATGACAGCTCAAAGTACTTTTGATACTTGGAAGCAATTGGGTACGTTCCTGATTGTAAAGTACAACGATGGGGTAGTGAAGCGTATGAAAGACGGACAGTTTGAACGTAATTCTATCGGACAACCTGCAGGAGTGCTTCGTCCCGGATACCCGAAAGAGTTTTTGCAGGAGTATGTGAAACAAACCGGTGACAGATATTTAGTGAAATAGTTATTTAATGGATAATCGATAATTATCCATTAAATAACTAGGAATTGTAAACTTATTATTTTACATTTGTGTGCTCAAGAAAATAGCAATGAATAATTCATTAACCAATAAATAACAATCGAAATGGAAAATCAGGAACTAATTAAACAGGTCACTGAGAAAGCCGAAAAATGGCTGACCCCAGCTTATGATGCTGAAACTCAGGCTGAAGTGAAACGTATGTTGGAAAACGATGATAAAACCGAACTAATTGAAGCTTTCTATAAGGATTTGGAATTTGGTACAGGCGGTTTGCGCGGTATCATGGGGGTAGGTAGCAACCGTATGAACATTTATACAGTAGGTGCTGCCACTCAAGGACTTTCCAATTATCTGAAGAAGAACTTCAAGGATCTGCCGCAGATTTCTGTAGTAGTAGGTCACGACTGCCGTAACAACAGCCGTTTGTTTGCGGAAACTTCTGCTAATATTTTCTCTGCCAATGGTATCAAAGTATATCTGTTTGACGACATGCGTCCGACACCGGAAATGTCTTTCGCCATCCGTCACCTCGGTTGCCAGAGCGGTATCATTCTGACTGCTTCTCACAATCCGAAGGAATACAACGGTTACAAGGCATATTGGGACGATGGTGCACAGGTATTGGCTCCACACGATAAAGGTATCATCGACGAAGTGAATGCAATTGCTTCTGCTGCCGATATTAAATTCCAGGGAAATCCGGATTTGATTCAGATTATCGGTGAAGACATCGATAAGGTTTATCTGGATATGGTGAAAACTGTTTCTATTGATCCGGCAGCTATCGCCCGTCACAAAGACATGAAGATTGTCTATACTCCGATCCATGGTACAGGTATGATGTTGATTCCTCGTGCATTGAAAATGTGGGGATTCGAAAACATATTTACTGTGCCCGAACAGATGATTAAGGACGGTAACTTCCCGACTGTCGTATCTCCGAACCCGGAAAACGCGGAAGCTCTTTCTATGGCTGTAAACCTTGCCAAAGAAATTGATGCTGACCTCGTTATGGCTTCCGATCCGGATGCTGACCGTGTGGGTATTGCTTGCAAGGATGATAAAGGCGAATGGGTACTGATTAACGGTAACCAGACCTGTATGATGTACCTTTATTATATTCTGACACAGTACAAACAACTGGGTAAGATTAAAGGTGGCGAGTTCTGTGTGAAGACAATCGTTACAACTGAACTAATCAAGAAAATCGCAGATAAGAACAATATCGAAATGCTTGACTGCTACACCGGATTTAAATGGATTGCCCGTGAAATCCGTCTGCGTGAAGGCAAACAGAAATATATAGGTGGTGGTGAAGAAAGCTACGGATTCCTTGCCGAAGATTTCGTTCGCGATAAAGATGCCGTATCAGCTTGCTGTTTGATTGCTGAAGTTGCTGCATGGGCAAAAGATAATGGTAAATCCTTGTATCAGTTGTTGCTGGATATCTACGTAGAATACGGATTCTCTAAAGAGTTTACTGTAAACGTAGTGAAACCGGGTAAGAGCGGTGCAGAAGAAATCAAAGCTATGATGGAGAACTTCCGTGCCAATCCTCCGAAAGAATTGGGTGGCTCTAAAGTGATCTTGAGCAAAGATTATAAGACGCTGAAACAGACAGATGATAAAGGTAACGTAACTGCAATCGATATGCCGGAACCATCTAACGTACTTCAATATTTCACTGAAGACGGTAGCAAAGTTTCTGTTCGTCCTTCAGGTACAGAACCGAAGATTAAGTTCTATATGGAAGTTCAGGGTGAAATGGGTTGCCGCAATTGTTATGCTTCTGCCGAATCTGCTGCAATGGAAAAGATTGAAGCAGTGAAGAAATCATTGGGTATCTGATTTTGTTTCTTCTGAAATTTCAGATATAGATAACGAAAGATAAATAATAAATAGGGATATTCCTAAAATAATAAAATTTAAGGCAACTACTTCATTGCGAATTAGTTGCCTTTTTTGTATCTTTAAGCATTCCCCCCAAAAAACGGTTTGACGGCCAAAACGGGGGTAATCTAAAATAAAAACACATGGTAAAGATACAAAAAATCTC
>NZ_GG688340.1:0-24518 GCF_000156195.1 Bacteroides finegoldii DSM 17565
CCCCTTAAAAAAGACATGTACATAATGCATGGGTGGGAAGGAAAAAACAAGAATATGTAAACAATATTCTACAAAAAAGATAGAAGACTGGGAGAGTTGAACGAAAAAATCAAGAGAAAAGCTTTGCTTTACGTGAGCTTTTCTCTTGATTTTTTAGAAAGAGGAACATTTACTGAATATCCCTAGTTATCTGCTGCATTATTTTTCTGTACGTTGCGTAACCTTCAAAGAACTCTTCAAACGCAACGATAAGACAAAAATCGGAATTATAGAATAAGTTTTTCTATATTTTCCCGATTAATGCATTTATATTTTAGATTTAATATCTCGTGATTATTATTGTTTAATATCCTCCAGTAGCTTATTAAGTATTTTTGTCCTATTATCAATCTTACTAATTTCACATTGCCATATAATTATAACTTTCCAGCCGAGTTTTACAAGTAAATCGGAATTTTTGGCATCTCGCGATTTGTTGTTTGATATTTTTTCCTTCCAGAAATCTGTATTTGAGGATGGTAATTTTCCCTTTTTGCAATTATGCCCATGCCAAAAACATCCGTTCACAAATATTATTGTTTTATATTTAGGCAAAACTATATCAGGTTTACCCGGCAATGTTTTGACATTAATACGATATCTGAATCCTTTTGAAAATAAGAACTTACGAACTAAAATTTCCGGTTTAGTGTCTTTACTTGATATTTTTGACATTATATCCGATCTTTTAGTTTGAGAAAAAATATCTGACATAGCCTATATTATTGCTTTGCGATAAGTCTTAACCATTCGGATTCATTCAATCCTACGCGAGACAGTTGTGCACAGTAACTGTTTAAAATACGTTGTGCTTGCATTTCTTTTAAGTCTACCACCCACTCATAAGTTTCTCCATAGGAAGAATAGAATACATATTTGTCCTCCTTTTTTGATGCTTGAATAATTGTAGCACCTTCTTTTGGCTTGAATTTCACTGTTTTTATTGCAAATGAAGATTTATTTGGAAATAATTTCAATTCATTATTCACAATTAACGGATATTCGCCTTTTTCTTCTAAAGGTAAAAATAAGAATCGTCTTTCCTCCTTAATTCTCACCGAATCGCATCTTTGTTGAATACAAACATAATACTTGTCTACAGATTTTATAACTGTTCCAAGTGTTAATATCGGAGCCCCAATAGCAGGTTGAAATATATTTTTATGATGCGTCAAAATGGCAAAATCTACATTCGATTTATTCACATCGATACCATCATA
This sequence comes from Bacteroides finegoldii DSM 17565, assembly GCF_000156195.1. GTDB lineage: Bacteria > Bacteroidota > Bacteroidia > Bacteroidales > Bacteroidaceae > Bacteroides > Bacteroides finegoldii. Next base: position 1,260 of record NZ_GG688340.1, read on the forward strand.
TGCAAATAACTCTATGGTATGCGATTGTAATTTCCCCTCGTCTTTATTTGACATATCTTTTCCTGAAGCTTCTGTATATTTATCTTTAAGTCGAGGTTGCTCGGAACTAAACATTTTTTTTTAAAAGGTCTTTCGATTTGCCAATAGACACTCCATTTATACTTATCGTTTCGTCTGTAATACGGTTTTCAATCCAGTTATCAACCCAATCCTTTGTATCAATATCTGTTGTCTCCAATAATTCCGAAATAGCTTCGCCAAATAATTTTATTAATAGTTGCTTGGATTCGAATGTGTTTTCCAATAATATTTTGTGCCCGAGATATGCCGGATCTAATTTGGGAGAAAAGACGCTTAACATTCTGGATGTATTATTCCTTATTGCCGATATTGAAGATAAAGCAAAATTCGATAACAAACCGTTGGTCATGTCTGCAAATTCTTCAACAATCAAAGTCGGAAGGCTTTCATACGATACTATTTTATCTTTCAATTCCGGATTATGTGCAAATTGAGTTTCCGAATTTTGTTTTTTAGCTCTAACTAATATCTTAGAATTTAAAGATTGAATAACGCAATCTCCTTTATGAAAAGAATGCTGATCCACTTTCTGATATATACTGTTCGTAATTTCAAATAAATCCGTTTCTCCAGTATACACAATTAACAGTTTCAACATCCCAGTTTGTGATAATAAATCAGATATCAATTTTAATGTAAACTCTCCGCGCGGATCGTCATTATCTGCATCTGCATCGGGATCTTCAACTTGGTTCTCCTCCTTTTCTATATCTAAATACCAATCTAAAATGACAACATCTGCTTTATTTAGTATAGTATTGTAACTATTAACATCAGAAATGGATTTGGGTGCATATACAGCACAGATTTTTCCAGATTGTGCAAATACATTCGATACATCTAATGCGCTAAATGCATTGTTAGTCATATCATTCTTATATGCTTTGTCATCAATAAAAACAATATTTTGTATAAAGTTGTTTGCAATTTCTTTCGATTGCTCAATAAATCTGTCTGCCATATTTTTATTGCATTTTTTGAATTTTAAAAGTAACTGTAGAGCCTTCCTTAGGTTGTGCCACAAATATATCATAGTTCTCTGCATTCAAAACCTCTTTACTGATACTCAACCCCAATCCTCTTCCATTGGGCTTTCTGGAAAATCTTAATTCAAAGATTCGTTCCTTATCTTGGGGTTTTATTTCAATACCGTTATTGGAAATGTATATTCCCGTATCATCCGCATGCAACCGAATAACTTTTTCAGGAACATCACTTTGTTTTAACCAATAAATGGCATTATCAATGATATTCACAAATACAGGATAGAATGTAGAACGAAATCCGTGTATTTTTCGACCTGCAAACCCGTTAGTATGTTTAAAAGCTATATTGTGTCGTTCAAGACGGGATTTGAACAAATCTATTAAAAATGTTTTAATATCCAATAAAGATATGTCTTCCCGACGTCGATTCAATCGTCGATTTAACGGGGTAAACAAATTTAAATAGCCGTCCAAATGTTCGAAATTTACCTTGATGTTTTTATATATTCCTTCCAATTTGATATCTACATCCGACCATGCTTTTAAATCTTTCAGACTATGTCGAATCGAATTAACCGTACCGTTGAATTCATGGTGCAATATTCCGACAGCCAATCCTAATTGGCTTAATTCAACGTCCGATTGCAATCGTTCCCGCAATTCCTCTAACTCTTCCGAAGCGGCTTCCGCTATTTGGTCATTTGTAATTATTTGACCGTCTTCGTTTTTTTTCGACATAGAAACTTTCAAATTGTCGAATTATGCGTTCCATAACATCCGTATTTCGACTGCTTATGGATTCTATTTCTGCTTCCATTCTCTTGCGTTCCGTTACCAAATCAAAGTTATCGGCTTTATCGGTTGCCAATAATTTGAATTGATTCTTTACGCTTCGTATTTGATTATCCAAATCGATTATCAGTTCATTCGTAAGATCCTTAATTTTGCGAGAAACATCGGAAACAACATCATTGGTTTCGCTTTTCTTCTTCTTATTAAGTGACAGAGCTTCGGCTGAAATCAGTTCCACCGCTTGCTCCAACCGCTTTCGCTTACTTATTTCCAGATTCAACTGTGCCGTATAATCATCGATTAGCTGATCGATATTTTCATTGATATTTTTAAATACCGTTTGTTCCAGAATTTTAAACTCATTAAGGTACGTGTCAAAATCCGTTCTCATTGATTTTGACATTGCAAATCCTTTAGGACTTGTCACCGATATTCTTTTTCTGTAATCGGAAACTTTTTGTCTCATGGCAAATTCCAGATCTATTATCTTCTGGCTTGCTTCATCCGCATCGTTAATGTATAAAACCGAATGTAAATCGTTCCTAAAATTCGTAAGTAATTCTTCCAGTTCGTTTTCGAATTTATGTTCCGTTAAACCGGCAAAAAAGATATCGAGCTCACGAGCAAATCTCTCCTTTTTCGATTTGGCCAATTTATCCCGACGTTCAAGTGCGTTATGGTACGCATTGAACTCGTCTTTCTTCTGATTGAAGAATTCCGATTGTGCCGTTTTGTTTTTTTCGCTGAAAAAATCAGCGGCAAGTTGTACAAAGAAATTTTTTAAAATCGCTTGAAGTTGGCGATATGCTTTATTTTCAATAAAACCTTCGCGTCCGGCTTTCTCTACCAAACCGCTGTGTTCTCGGTCCGCTATTTCAATAGCACCGAACATTCGTCGATAAGAAAAGAAATATGTTGATGCTCGTTTCGAACGATTTTTTTCAATATCCAGAAAATCATAATCGGAGTCACCATACGGTAGAACTCGAATATTATCTCTATATATGTATAAACCTCCGAATTTATCTCCTTTGGCTTTAATCCTGGCATAATTTTCGACATCTACACGAGAACTTTTCAATTCTCCTTGTAAATACGCCAAGTTAATTTTAAACGGACCACATTCGGTTTCTCTATAATAGTTATCCCGCCAATTTACAATGTGATCAAATGTTTTTTCTCCATATATTTTTACTAATCCCTTGAATTGTCCGAACTCATCAAATTGCCCTTGAAAATGGTGATCCGCCAATTCAAATTCTTCCGTGGTAAAAAAGTGTTCTTTATCTATGATGCTGACAAAACTACCGTCATTCGCCCTATAGTCTCTAAATGAAATGTCAACGACGGGAGTAGGATGATCGGGGGTCATTGTATTGTGAAATCCCATCAACATTTTCTCGATTTTTGTAGCTTCGTCCGAATTGCCGTCTCCCTCTATATCGGAAATAATCGTATCGTAAACTGGGGAGATGAAAAATTGAGTTCCACCACAGCCATTGGTTAATTCAAATCCTTGTTGTAGTTGTAAAGAAAGTTGGTGTGGGTCAACTTTAAAAGACGTGATAGAACTTTTTATTTTTTCAAAATCCTTGTCGTCAATAAGTTCTTTTTGATTTAATTTATCAAGGGATTGTATTACTTCATTTTTAATACTGTCAATATCGGCTGCATTCGGCATATGAGAGTATTCTCTTACCGGAATAACAATATCCTCCAAGTTAATCCCCGGCAACTCGAATATCTCCCAATTAATGAAAGCCACAACAATATCATATTCTTTAGATCTTAATTTTGCTTTCGATACGATTAAAACCTGACTTCCTATTGATGCAATAGCCAATCTTCCTATGCCTTTTTCTCCCATGATAGGACGTCTTGGCTTTGATATGTCAATAGGCGGTAAACTGCTTTTTTTATTTGCCAATTTACTTTCGGTCCCGAGCGTAAGCCAACGAGTTTCAAATTCCTCTTTTGTCATACCGAGCCCGTCATCACGTAATACCAGCAGATTATTACATCGGAGAAAATCGATATCGAATTTATCCGCATACGCATCATGTGCATTTTTTATAAGCTCGTTAATAGCTGTAGGGATACCGGCAATTTGTTGCCGTCCCAATAAGTCGAGAGCTCTTGCCCGAGTTTTAAATTGTGCCATTGTTTTCCAGTGCTTTTATCGTTTCACCTAATCGCCGAGCATATTCACACGGAACTGCATTGCCGATTAATTTTGCCGTTGCGGCAATACTATTTGTTTTAAACACATAGGTTTTCGGGAATGTTTGCAATGTAGCACCTTCCCGTAAAGAAAGAGCCCGATCTTCTTCCGGATGTCCGAAACGTCCGTTTGAGATACTATAAAATTTAGTTGTAATAGTCGAAGCCGGTCGATGCCACCACATACGCCCGAATGTATCTTTAAAACAATCGTCTTTTCCTACAAAGCAAGGTAATTGCAATTCCGGATCATTTGCCCAATCAAGTCTGTTCCCGCCGTCGTGTTTGGTCTTTGCCAATCGTTTAAGACATACATCACTTAATCCGGCAACCGTATGGTTAAACACACTACTGTCTTTATGGCCTGCGCTAACTTTGGGAAAACCGTTCCTTTCACCTAAATAATCGGCTAATACGGTCTCTTTATCGTCCGCCTTAGGTAAATGTATATTGACATTTTCCAATCGTGTTGCGATAAGAGAAAATCTTCGACGACTTTGAGGTACGCCGTAATAGCTCATATCTACAACCTTATAAACAGGATTTTTATATCCGAGATCTTCCAATTTTCGTAGAAAATAAGGTAAGATGCTATCTTTATTTGTGATTATGCCCGGAACATTTTCCACTAATACATATCCCGGTCTATAATATTCGATGAACCGAGCAAAGTTTTTTAATAAATCCTTAGATTTTAAGGCTTTATTCTTATCCGTATTAATTATACTGTAAAATTGGCAGGGACTGCATCCTACCAAAATCAAAAAGTCATCATTTTTCCGTATCCCAAATTTTCGCTCAAAATAATTGCTCCGTAAATTCTTTATATTAGTTTGAATGAAAACACTTCCGGAATTATTGTATTCATACGTTTCTTTGGCATCTTGATCAAAGTCCACACCTGCTATAACGTTAATCCCTGCCTGTCTTAAACCGCAAGTCATTCCACCACCTCCGCAGAAAAAATCGATTGCTTTATATTTGGATGCCATCATCTTGATTACACATTTGCGTAGAACAAAGTAATTCTTTAATATCAATCTTTAACGTTTCGGCAATCGTCAGTAGTGTTTCTACCGAAGGTTGAACTTCGTTTGTACACCAACGAGAGACTGTCGATTCATTTTTACCTAATGCATGCGCCAACCATTTCCCTGTTTTACCTTGTTCCGCAAGCACTATTTTCAGTCGATTTATCCGCTTCATTTGCATAACTATTGCTATAATCTGCAAATTTAATAAAAACAACCCGAATGACAAAATGATTAGCGCGTTTTTATAATAAGAAATATTTCTAATATAAACATAAAAACATTCCGTAAAAGCGGTTTTATCCGTCGGCACACCATCGCCCAAACAGGTTTGTACGAACGTGTACCGACTGCCGCATAAGCGGAGAAAAGGGCTTTGCATCACGCCTAACCAATGGTTTAGACTGATGATGCAAGACCCATTTCTTTTATGCTTATGCCATAGAGGTGCTTTTACGGGTTTTCTATGGATTTTTCTTTTTGCGGTTCCTTTGAGCCGTAAGCGGAAAGCTGTATATGACCGCTTGCCCATGAATGGCACAAGCCGTCCCCACGGCAGGCAAACTGGGAAGAATGATTTATCCGCCCGACCAAACGAGTTTGGACAGACAGATAAACCATACTTCCTTGCAGGTGGTTTGCCGGTTTCATGTTTCCGGCAATGTTCCTTTTCCTTTTAGGTTTCTTCTTTTCACGGATTTCTCCTTTGAAGTTTTCCTGTCTAATCTGCCTCCACTTCCGTTTACCTCCATTTTCGCGCCTTTCAGTGGGCCGCATCAGGCAGTCATTTTCGTTCTGGGCGCAAAGGTAACTCCGGGATTGGACGGGAAAGCAAGGTCAAGCCTCCTGTTTTCGGAAAAAATCTCCAGCCCTGCGGGTAGTATTTTGGCCGAAAAATTATCACAAGTTATGATAATTTCTCTGCAATGATTGTCTTCATACTTTTCTGTTTCGAATTTTACAAATTGTTTCTTAGGATTATTTGTGTGGAACATAGGTTTTCCAAAGTCGGTTTGTCCACGATAAACATCTCACAGTCCGTTTCCGCTTCTATCTCTATCGTTGATGCGGTCTGTCCATAGTAGCATGACATGCTTGCGGCCATTTCACCGCCGAATGCGAACCATTGCGTCACACCGCATCCTGTGTCGGGAACAAAAGCACGGCAGATGCCGCTTTTCATGATGATCATTATCATTTTTTATTTCTTTCTTATTCTACTTTGATATGATCGAATCCTTCTCCATAAACTCCTATAACGGCACTTTGTGAAACAAAAGCCTCCGTGTCTATATTTTTTATCAGCCGGAAGCTGACCGGCGCTTCCCTCTTCCCGGCTAATATAAACATCATCTTTACTTCTCGTCCTGTATAAAAGCCGGTTGTATTGATAATCGTCACTCCCCGGTGTGGGTATTCGTTGATATGCCGCCCTATTTCTTCATTTATTGGATATGATAAAGAACTGGATTGTCGGGTACTATTCATTGCCCTGGTCGATAGCAAAGCTACAAATATAAAGAGTTACAAACCCGTCACCACTTTTTCCCGGTCTTTCAATACAAAATGACTGGAGGAAATGATAATCATATCGCAGATAAGCACCGTTCTCCCAATGTGATGTTCCGGTCTTTGTTGATGATGGCTGCAATAATATCTGTACCTTCCGTACTTCCGTTTGCTGAAAGAGCCTCCCTATGGCAACTTCCACACTCCAACGACATAATCTATCACAATATCCGTAACTTGGTATGTCATTATCCCGATAATGCAGTCTGCCAATATCTCCATGACCTGATATATCACAATCCCGGCAACGTCGGGGAGAATCCAGACCTCCCGCCGGACAGCCGTTTGTCATGTCTTTTGCCGGTATTGACTATTCATGTCTATATATGACTATAGCTGACAAGGTACCCTTTCCCACGTTTATTCTTTTTTTCTTTGCGGCGTAGGACGATAATCCGTCATCGGGAACGTCCGCCTTACAAAACGCCCAATTGTCACATGGAATTAATGTATAAATCATAGTTATGGACAGCATTGAAAGGAAAAAACCAAATCCGTATCATATCAACGAGAAGGAGATACTGGATATAGTTGCCGCCAAAGGCTCATATTTGAGCTGCATTTCCGGGGATCTGGAAGAGGTGGTACCCCACAAGGAATCTTCATCCCGGCCGGAGAGTAAAAAGACGATAACGGAGGAAGAGGTAAAAAATATATTGAAGCCCTCCTGAACAACTTTTCATCCAACCGGCGCAAGCCCCTGCATATTGACGCACAGGTGTACGAATGTATCTCAGACATTGTCTGGGCGGTCAGACGTAAGGATTTCACTGTTTCCGGTGTTATAAGCCGCATACCGGTTGAACATATTAAGGAAAACGCCGACGTGATAAGGAAGATCACAGGACGGGATTACAAACTGTTCCAGCCGTAATATGACGGGAAATCCTCCTTAAAACGGCTCCGGAGGGGGAGTCGGAAACCACGACACCCAGCCGGAAGTGCCTTTGGAAAGTATTTTGAACTGTATTTCAATAATTTGAGTTCCTGACAGGAAGCAATTTTAAATAAAAACAAGAAAAATGGAAGTATATTACATTGAAGCCGGAATCTTTGAGGAGATGCTGGCTCGGACTGAGAGCCTGTCCGCACAGGCGGACCGCTTGTATGAAAAGAACAGGGAAAAGAAACCGGAAGAGTGAATGGACAACCAGGATGTCTGCCTGCGTCTTGACATCTCTCCACGTACCCTGCAGACTCTCCGGGATACCGGACGGCTGGCATTCACCCAAATCCAGCGGAAAATCTATTACAGGCCGGAGGACGTAGAAAAGCTGATGGCCTATGTCGCCATGAAACGCAAGGAAAAGGCGGTGAGAGAAAAAAGAAAGAATGAATAATTAATCGGAAGTAGCATGGAAGGGATTATTAGCAAAGAGACGGGCAGTGTCCGCCGGTTCTTTGGCCTGCTGGATAACATCCAGACGAAGCTGGAAAGGCTTGCGGAGGATAACCGCCCCCTGTTTAACGGCGAGCGTTTTCTCTCTGACAAGGAGTTGTCGGACCTGCTAAGAATCAGCCGCAGATGCCTGCAGGATTATAGGGACCAGGGGCGTATTTCTTATATCCGGCTGGGCGGAAAAATTTTGTATAAGGTATCCGACATTGAGAAACTCCTGGAGGATAATTATCATGAGACCCTGATATAATCGGGGGCGTTCAATATTTAAGAATGCCGGCCGGAACCAATGTTTAATGGTTCCGGCCGGCATTTCATTATTCGGACATTTCCGTCAGAAGGACCGTATCCCCTTTCTGTCTTCTTTTCATCAGCTGGTCCATGTCACCGGATATCTTCCGGTCGGTAACCTGTGCATAGACCTGCGTACTGTTGATGTTCGTATGGCCCATCATCTTGGCGATGCTCTCTATCGGGATGCCGGAGGACAGCATCAGGGTTCCGAACGAATGGCGGGCCATGTGGTAGGACAGGTTCTCCTTCATGCCCAATGCCACGCCCATTCCATGTACCTCGTACCAGAGGACGTCGCGGACCGGCAGCGGGAATACCGGTCTGTCGTCATCCGTGGTGTTGTAAAGTTCCAGTATCTGTTCGGCTATGGGATGCAGCGGGATGAACGCCTCCACGTCCGTCTTGGCCCGGCAGACGCGGATATATTTTCTTCCTTCCGAGGTCTTTCCGATGTGCCGGGGATGGAGTGCTCTCGTGTCCGCATAGGCCAGACCGGTCAGCGAGGAGAAGATGAACGTCCTGCGTGCAAGCTCCATCATCGGGTCGGGCAGCGGGGTTTCCATCATCCGCTTCAACTCACCCCGGCTGATGTGCCTTAGCTTTAACGGTTCTTTCTTTTCATATGCCACATCCTCTATCGGGTTGGCTCTCAATATCTCCCGGTCCACGGCGATGTAGATGAGCCGGTTGAGCCAGCACAGACAGTGGTTCACGTGGCTGTTCCTGTAGCCCAGCTCCTTCTTAAGAAAGACCTTGAACGATTCGGCGAACTCCTCGGTGATGTCCGAAAAGGCGATGTCCTTCATTCCGCGGGATTCGATGAACTGTCTGAGATTGAGCTGCGTGGTCTTCGACTGGCGGTAGGTCGAGGTGGAGTTGATTTCTGCCGAGCGGATTCTCAAACGTTCGCGTTCCACCTCTCCGGCCTGCAGGAGGTATTCCGGCACGGAATTGGCACCTGACACGGTGGCCTTGAGCAGTTCGGCCGTGACCACTCCCTGATGCTTCAGCAGATTATCGTATGCCTTTTCCAGCTGGTCACGGAAACCGGCGAGGCGGTTGTTTTCCCTGACTGTTCTGATCTCACACTTCTTGCTGTCCCAGTCCTCCGGCCTGCAATAGATGCCGGTGGCAACGGCTGACTTCTTGCCGTCAATGCTGATCCGGCAGAGGACGGCGGTCGTGCCGTCCGATTTCACTTTGTTACGGTTGATGTAGAATAAGAGCTTGAATGTACTGCGCATGGTAATGATATTTTTTAGGGTTAAAGAATGAGTTTCAAATCACGGGTTGCCTCGATGAACCTGTCCATGTCCTCGAACAGCCGCTTCGGGCTGACACGGGCGTAAATTTGTGTGGTCCGGACATTGCTATGTCCCAGCATTTTGCTGATGGTCTCGATCGGTACTCCCTCCTCGAGCGTGACCAGCGAGGCGAAAGAGTGCCTCCCCATGTGGTAGACAAGGTCCTGGCTGAGTCCCGCCATCAGACGCAGGGCTTTCATATTTCCTCTGAGGGTATGGTAGTCCTGTGGTGGGAAAAGAGTCTCGCGGGTATCGTCCCGGTATTTCTCAATCAGCGCGACGGCTTCCGGAAGCAGCTTGACACGTCCGAGGTAGTCGGTTTTCTTTCTACGGTACTTCAGCCAGAGGCTGCCCCCGTCGTCAGTGAAAAGGTTCTCCCGGGTGATGCTTACCGCATCCGCGTAGGCGGTGCCGGTGTAACAGGCGAAGAGGAAGAGGTCTTTGGTGATAATATGTGACCTGCGTTTTTCCGGTATCTCCAGATCACGCAGTTTCTCGAAATTCTCACGGCTCAATGCCCTCGGCGTACTTTCCTTCTGCTTGGGCAGCTTGAAGTGGCAGAAATGGTATTTCTCCGAGTGGCCCTCCTTGTAGGCGATGCGGCAGATCTTTTTCAGGATGGCCAGGTAGCCGCGAAGCGTGTCCACGGCATATCCCTTTTCCAGAAGGATGAAATCCTGGTAGTCGCGGATGAACTGCTCGTTGAGCTGCCCGAAGGCAAGGTCCGGAACCTTGAATTTCGCCTTGATGAATTCGGAAAGCGTGCGGTAGGTGAAGAGGTAGGTCGAGAGTGTGGTGGGCGCACGGTCCACACCAACACGGGCCTTCATTTCCCCGTTATGCCGGTCGAGAAGTTTGAGCAGGGTCATCTGCATGCCCGCATTGCCCTGGAACATGTCCCTGACCGCAGCGGCATCGAAATCCCTTTTTCTTTCCATGAGGGAATTGAAGGCCGAGTGTATGGCAAGCAGCAGTCTTTCTATTTTTTCATTGGTCTCCACCGCTTCCCGGCTCTTGCCGTTCAGCCGGCTCTCACGCGCGTTCCACAGCCCGGGGGTGCAGGAGAGCTTGCAGCTGAACTGCGCCATCGTGCGGTTGAGGGTGATCCGTCCCATGATCGGGGCCTTGCCGGTCTTGCCCGGCTCGCTCTTTTTCAGGTAGAGCAATACCTTGAATTTTTCCACTTTCATACGCTCTTTTTTAGGTTGTAAAAATACTCCTTTCAAAAGCGTTCTTTGGTATGCAAAACATTGATAAACAGTGAATAAAAATCCGTTCTGCCTCTACCGGTAAAAATCCGGTTACCTGCCGTTGTTTCCGAAACAGGCGGCTAACAGTCTGGTAACTGAAACGCTGCAATATTTTGTTTTATTTTGCAGGTCTGACTATCATGCAATTCTTGTAAAATGCTTAATTATAAACGATTTACGTTTAATTCGCACCATTCTGTTTTTTATTGCATTTCTAAATATTACTTATTGACGCAGGCACAACTCACCTACAATCAATCAATATACGATTACTTGGTTGCTAAGGCAGATCTCGATCAGGTGTTAGGAAAAGAATAAAGATAGACAACTAAAAAATTACAACTAAGGAATATGAAAAAAGGTATCCAATTAGTAGCCTTGCTGTTGGCAGCGTTCATGGGCTCGTGTACAGGTGGAAAAGACAAAGCAGCTGTGGCAGCACAAGCGGACGAGAAACCCATTGTGAAACTGGCAGATGTAAAAGTCCGTCCCGTAGATCAGATACAGGATTACACGGCAACGGTAGAAGCGGAAGTGAAAAACAATATAGCCCCTTCCTCTCCCGTGCGTATCGACCAGATCTTTGTAGAAGTGGGCGACCGTGTATCCAAAGGCCAGAAATTAGTGCAGATGGATGCGGCTAATCTGAAACAAACCAAATTGCAACTGGATAATCAGGAAATCGAGTTTAAGCGTATCGACGAACTTTATAAAGTGGGTGGCGCTTCCAAATCGGAATGGGATGCTTCGAAGATGCAGCTCGACGTGAAAAAGACAGCTTATAAGAATCTGTTGGAGAATACCGCTTTGCTAAGCCCTATCAATGGCGTGGTTACTGCACGCAACTATGATAACGGTGATATGTATAGTGGTGGAAACCCGGTATTGGTTGTAGAGCAGATCACTCCGGTGAAACTTCTTATCAATGTTTCCGAAACTTACTTTACCAAAGTGAAGAAAGGCGCGCCCGTAGATGTGAAGCTGGATGTATACGGCGACGAAATATTCACCGGAAATATCAGTCTGATTTACCCTACGATAGACGCTGCTACCCGCACGTTCCAGGTAGAAATCAAGCTGGATAATAGAGATCAGCGTGTACGTCCGGGAATGTTTGCCCGTGCTACATTAAACTTCGGCACAGCGGACAACGTGGTTGTTCCTGATCTGGCCATTGTTAAGCAGGCAGGTTCCGGCGACCGTTATGTCTTTGTATATAAAGATGGTAAAGTATCTTATAATAAGGTAGAGTTAGGTCGGCGTATGGGTACGGAATACGAATTGAAATCCGGTGTGCCCGATAATTCTCAAGTTGTAGTTGCCGGTCAGTCGCGTTTGGTGAATGGCATGGAAGTGGCAGTTGAGAAATAAATCACTAACAAATTAATCCCTTACAAAAATGAGTTTATACGAAGGTGCGGTTAAGAAACCGATTATGACCTCCCTCTGCTTTTTGGCAGTGGTGATTTTTGGTCTTTTCTCTTTGTCCAAATTGCCTATCGACTTGTATCCGGATATTGATACAAATACGATTATGGTGATGACCGCTTATCCCGGTGCAAGTGCTTCGGATATAGAAAACAACGTTACTCGTCCGCTTGAGAACACTTTGAATGCGGTGAGCAACCTGAAACATATCACCTCCCGTTCTTCCGAAAATATGTCATTGATTACGCTGGAGTTCGAGTTCGGTAACGATATTGACGTTCTGACCAATGATGTGCGCGATAAACTCGACATGGTAAGCTCGCAGCTTCCCGACGATGTCGAGAATCCGATCATCTTCAAGTTCAGTACGGATATGATTCCTATCGTGCTGCTTTCCATACAGGCCAATGAGAGCCAGTCGGCGCTTTACAAAATATTGGACGACCGTGTGGTTAACCCCTTGGCGCGTATTCCGGGAGTCGGAACCGTGTCCATCAGTGGTGCTCCGCAGCGTGAGATTCAGGTATATTGCGACCCTAACAAGTTGGAAGCATACAACCTGACCATCGAATCCATCAGCTCCATTATCGGAGCGGAGAACAAGAACATTCCCGGCGGTAACTTCGATATCGGTAGTGAAACCTACGCGTTGCGAGTGGAAGGAGAGTTCGATGATTCCCGGCAGTTGGCGGATGTCGTAGTAGGTACTCACAATGGAGCGAACGTCTTCTTGCGTGATGTGGCCCGGATAGTCGATACCGTAGAAGAACGCGCGCAGGAAACCTATAATAACGGTGTGCAAGGCGCCATGATTGTTGTTCAGAAACAATCTGGGGCCAATTCGGTAGAAATCTCCAAGAAAGTGGCCGAAGTGCTGCCGAGACTTCAGAAGAACCTGCCGAGCGATGTAAAGATCGGTGTCATTGTCGATACCTCCGACAACATCCTGAATACAATCGACAGTTTGACCGAAACCGTTGTCTACGCCTTGCTGTTCGTTGTCATCGTTGTGTTCCTCTTCTTGGGACGCTGGCGTGCGACGTTGATTATCTGTATCACCATTCCGCTTTCTTTGATAGCCTCGTTCATTTACCTGGCGATTAGCGGAAACACGATCAATATTATTTCGCTTTCGTCACTTTCCATCGCTATCGGTATGGTGGTGGACGATGCGATTGTGGTACTTGAGAATGTGACAACCCATATTGAGCGTGGTTCCGATCCGAAACAGGCAGCCGTGCACGGAACCAATGAGGTGGCAATTTCTGTAATCGCTTCTACCTTGACCATGATTGCCGTGTTCTTCCCGTTGACTATGGTGAGTGGTATGTCCGGTGTACTTTTCAAACAACTCGGTTGGATGATGTGTGCCATCATGTTTATCTCTACGGTTGCTGCTTTGTCATTGACCCCCATGCTCTGTTCCCAGTTGCTTCGTTTGCAAAAAAAGCCGTCAAAGCTGTTCAAGCTCTTCTTCACTCCGATTGAAAAAACGTTGGATGGACTCGACACTTGGTATGGCAAGATGTTGAATTGGGCGGTTCGCCATCGTCCGATAGTCATTACGGGATGTATCGCTTTCTTCGTTGTCAGCTTGCTGTGTGCAAAGGGGATTGGTACGGAGTTCTTCCCGGCACAAGATAATGCCCGTATCGCCGTACAGTTGGAATTGCCTATCGGAACACGAAAAGAGATAGCTCAGGAGCTTTCGCAGAAACTGACCAATCAATGGCTGACGAAGTATAAAGACATTATGAAAGTCTGCAACTATACCGTAGGGCAGGCCGATTCGGACAACACATGGGCTTCTATGCAGGACAACGGTTCGCATATCATCTCATTCAATATCAGTCTGGTAGATCCGGGTGATCGTGATATCACATTGGAAGCTGTCTGTGACGAGATGCGTGAAGATTTGAAAGCCTATCCGGAATTCAGCAAGGCACAAGTTATACTTGGAGGTAGCAACACGGGGATGTCTGCTCAGGCCAGTGCCGATTTTGAGGTGTATGGATATGATATGACAGTGACCGACAGCGTGGCGGCCCACCTGAAGCGTGAGTTGCTGGCAGTTCCCGGAGTGAGTGAGGTGAATATCAGCCGTAGCGATTATCAGCCGGAATATCAGGTGGACTTCGACCGTGAGAAACTGGCAATGCATGGACTGAACCTTTCGACAGCCGGTAACTATCTGCGTAACCGGATCAATGGTGCGGTTGCTTCGAAATATCGTGAAGACGGAGACGAGTATGATATTAAAGTGCGTTACGCGCCGGAATACCGTACAAGTCTGGAAAGTCTGGAGAACATCCTTATTTATAATGCGCAAGGACAACCCGTCCGTGTGAAAGATGTCGGAAGGGTAGTCGAGCGTTTTGCACCTCCTACTATCGAACGTAAAGACCGTGAACGTATCGTGACCGTTTCTGCTGTAATCTCCGGTGCGCCGTTGGGCAACGTAGTAGCTGCCGGTAACGAGATCATCGATAAGATGGACATACCGGGAGAAGTGACTATTCAGGTTGCCGGTTCGTTCGAAGACCAGCAGGATTCGTTCCGCGATTTGGGAACGCTTGGTATTCTGATAGTCATTCTTGTATTTATCGTGATGGCTGCACAGTTCGAGTCACTCACCTATCCGTTCATTATCATGTTCTCTCTGCCATTTGCTTTTAGCGGTGTCTTGATGGCACTCTTCTTTACGGGCAGTACATTGAGTGTTATGAGTCTGTTGGGAGGTATCATGCTGATTGGTATTGTGGTGAAGAACGGTATTGTGCTCATCGACTACATTACCCTTTGTCGGGAACGCGGGCTGGCAGTTGTAAATTCTGTGGTAACTTCCGGTAAGAGCCGTCTTCGTCCGGTATTGATGACCACAGCCACAACCGTTCTCGGTATGATCCCGATGGCTATCGGTGGTGGTCAGGGTTCTGAGATGTGGAGTCCGATGGCAATTGCCGTAATCGGTGGTTTGACAATATCGACCGTGTTGACATTGATTCTGATTCCTACTTTGTATTGTGTCTTTGCAGGAACCGGCATCAAGAACCAACGTCGTAAGCTTCGTCGCCAACGCGAATTGGACACTTACTTCCAGGAGCATAAAAATGATATTATTAAGAAATAACAAGAAAGAAATATGAAATCAGTACTGATAACATTCGACCAGGCCTATTATGAGCGAATCATGTCATTGCTCGACCGTTTGGGATGTCGTGGCTTCACCTACCTTGAGAAAGTGCAGGGACGTGGTTCGAAGACGGGCGACCCGCATTTCGGAAGTCACGCCTGGCCTAGTATGTGCTCGGCCATCATCACGGTAGTCGAAGATCACAAAGTAGATCCATTGCTGGATACGCTGCATAAGATGGATCTGGAAACGGAGCAATTGGGTTTGCGCGCGTTTGTATGGAACATTGAGCGAACTATTTGATATCCGTCTACTTTCAGTTGACCAAGCGCGGATTAACACAGATTTATCGCAGATTGAATGTAATCATTGCGAAAATCTGTGTTAATCCGCGTTTAATTATTATTTCCGACACCGCTTTTTCTTACTGCTTTTATCTATCTTTGCGGTCGTTTGGGATTTAGATCATTATGGAGATAATAAAGAACTATTTGAAATATTCGTTGTGGTTTGTATTGGTTGTCTTTGCAGCCTTATTGGGGCTTCATTGGCTTCCGGCCATTACCATCGACGGACATACGATGCGTCGCGTGGACTTGTTGAGCGACCTTCGTTATCCGGAACCGGATTCCGTTGCTGCCGATTCGGACAGTATACCCTTGCCACCTGTGATAAAACCGGTTTTTGTAGATACCTGCCGTGCCGGAATGACTTGCATTGAAGATTACAGTGATTCCACTCATCGGGGCATGGCTCCTTTTTATGAAGCTCTCAATCGCCTTTCTTCCGGTTCCGAAGACGACAATCTGGTACGTATAGCTGTATTCGGCGATTCCTTTATAGAAGCTGATATCTTTACGGCCGATCTCCGCGAAATGCTTCAAAAACGATTTGGAGGTTGCGGTGTCGGCTTCGTGACCATCACCTCCATGACAAGCGGTTACCGTCCTACGGTGCGGCATACATTTGGCGGATGGTCCAGCCATGCGGTGACGGACAGCGTCTATTTCGATAGGAAGAAGCAGGGGATTTCCGGACATTATTTCGTTCCCCGAAGTGGCGCATACGTGGAACTGCGTGGACAAGACAAATACGCTTCGTTGCTTGATACCTGTCAGCGTGCTTCCATCTTCTTTTACAATAAAGACTCCCTTCATCTTTCCGCCCGTGTGAACAAAGGAGAAAGCCATAACTATTTGCTGTCCCCTTCGGGCGGTTTGCAGGAAGTGCGGGTTGACGGACGCATCGGCTCCATACGTTGGACAGTGGACCGTGCCGACTCTACGCTCTTCTATGGATTGGCGATGGATGGAAAGCAAGGAATAATTCTCGATAACTTCTCGCTGCGCGGCAGTTCCGGACTTTCCCTGCGCGGCATTCCGCAGCAAATGTTGAAACAGTTTAACCGCCAGCGTCCTTACGACCTGATTATTCTTGAATATGGATTGAATGTCGCAACGGAACGCGGACGCAATTACGATAACTACCAGAAAGGGCTGTTGGCAGCCATCGGACATCTCAAAACGTGTTTCCCGCAGGCGGGAATCCTGCTGTTGAGCGTGGGCGACCGTGATTACAAGAACGAAAACGGTGACCTCCGCACCATGCCGGGAGTCAAGAACCTGATTCGTTATCAGCAGAATATTGCCGCCGAAAGCGGTATCGCATTCTGGAATATGTTCGAGGCTATGGGAGGAGAAGGGAGTATGGCAAAACTTGTCCATGCCAAACCGTCTATGGCAAACTATGATTATACACATATCAACTTCCGTGGCGGTAAACATTTGGCGGGACTTCTCTATGAGACATTGATGTATGGCAAAGAACAATACGACAGGAGGCGTGCTTATGAGAAAGAATAGCCTGTTGTCCTTCTTTGTGCTTGTTTTGGCGGGCATTTTGTTTGCTCCTTGTTCTCTTTCGAGGATGATGGCGCAAGACCGTATCCCCGTTTGTCCTCCATTGAACAAGGTGCAGAAAGGCGTCAAACCTTTGCGGGAAATGATTTGGGCGAATGATACCATCCCTGTGCAGACTTCCTTTCCGTCCGCTTTCCGTGAAACCGGGCGAAATGAAATTATCGACAGTATTGCCCTGCTGACACCTGTGCTCGAACGACTCCGTCAAGTACGTGCGGGACTGTCCGAAGATACGGTGCGTATCGTACATATTGGCGACAGCCATATTCGCGGGCATATCTATCCTCAAACCACCGGTATGCGGCTGGCCGAAACCTTCGGTGCTGTTTCCTATATAGATAAAGGAGTGAACGGCGCCACTTGTCTTACTTTCACCCATCCCGACCGCATCGCTGAGATAGCGGCGCTCAAACCCGAATTGCTGATTCTCTCTTTCGGAACCAATGAGAGTCATAACAGGCGTTACAATAGTAATGTGCATTACAACCAGATGGATGAACTTGTCAGACTCCTGCGTGCCGCACTCCATGATGTGCCTATCCTGCTGACTACTCCGCCCGGTTCGTATGAGAGTTTCCGTCAAAGAAGGCGGAGACGTACGTATGCCGTCAATCCCCGCACGGCGACTGCGGTGGAAACCATTCGCCGCTATGCCGGGGACCATCGTCTGCTGGTGTGGGATATGTATGATGTAGTCGGCGGCAAAAAACGTGCCTGTAAGAATTGGACGGAAGCGAAGCTGATGCGTCCCGATCATGTGCATTATCTTCCCGAAGGATATATCCTGCAAGGAAATTTATTATACCAAGCCCTTATCAAAGCATACAACGATTATGTTTCCCATTGATATAGATTTCAGTAGATTAAAAGAGGTGCTTATCTACGATCCACAGGCACCGATGATATTCAGTAGTGGTATCTTTCTTTGGCTGTTTGCCGCTTTTATGGTGGTGTACGTATTGTTGCAACATAAATATACCGCCCGTATCTTGTTTGTCACCCTTTTTTCTTATTATTTCTACTATAAAAGTAGCGGTACTTACTTTTTCCTGCTTGCCATTGTTACGGTTTGCGACTTTCTGTTGGCGCAACTGATGTATCGCACCGAAGGATATTGGAAACGCAAAGGGTTGGTCACCTTGAGTCTGGGTGTCAACTTGGGACTTCTGGCTTACTTTAAATATACCAATTTCTTGGGAGGTATTATTGCGTCCCTGATGGGGGGAGAGTTCACGGCACTTGATATATTCCTGCCGGTCGGTATCTCTTTCTTCACGTTCCAGTCGCTGAGCTATACCATCGACGTCTACCGGAAAGAAATCCAGCCACTGACGAGTCTGCTCGATTATGCCTTTTACGTATCATTCTTCCCGCAGTTGGTGGCAGGTCCTATTGTCCGTGCCCGTGATTTTATTCCGCAAATCAGGAAACCTCTTTTTGTCTCGCAGGAGATGTTCGGACGGGGTATCTTCCTGATTCTTTCCGGCCTGTTCAAGAAAGCCATTATTTCCGATTATATCAGTATTAACTTCGTAGAGCGTATTTTTGATAATCCGACGCTCTATTCGGGTGTTGAGAATCTGATGGGAGTATACGGCTATGCCTTGCAGATTTATTGCGACTTTTCCGGATATAGTGATATGGCTATCGGTATCGCACTGTTATTGGGCTTCCACTTCAATCTTAACTTTAATTCTCCTTACAAGTCGGCCTCCATCACCGAATTCTGGCGTCGTTGGCATATCTCTTTGTCCAGTTGGCTGAAAGATTACTTATACATCTCTTTGGGTGGAAACCGGAAAGGGAAGATCCGGCAATATCTGAACCTTATTATTACCATGTTTTTGGGAGGGTTGTGGCATGGAGCTTCCTGGAATTTTGTTCTTTGGGGCACATTTCACGGCGTTGCACTGGCGATGCATAAAATCTGGATGACGATAACCGGACGGAGGAAAGGAGAACAAAGTCACGGTTGGCGACGTGTGTTCGGCATTATCATTACTTTCCACTTTGTCTGTTTCTGCTGGATATTCTTCCGTAACGCCGATTTTCAGAATTCGGTAGATATGCTGGGGCAGATATTTACGACTTTCCGTCCCCAACTGTTCCCTCAGTTACTTGAAGGCTATTGGAAAGTATTCGCGCTAATGCTGCTTGGCTTCCTGCTTCATTTTGCTCCCGATAGCTGGGAAAATGCAGTTTGTCGGGGAGTGATTCGCCTGCCGTTCGTAGGCAAAGCTGTGTTGATGGTGGCTTTGATTTATCTTGTTATTCAAATGAAGAGTTCGGAAATACAACCGTTCATTTATTTTCAGTTCTAATTCCAGTTATAGTTCTAATTGAAACCTATAAAAATATCGCCTTATGGAAAATTCTCTCAATTATCAGCCTGTTGCCGACCGTTACGAACGGATGCCTTATAAATATTGCGGCAAAAGTGGTCTGCAACTTCCTCTTATCTCTTTGGGATTGTGGCATAATTTCGGCAGTGTGGACAATTTCGAGGTAGCGACCGACATGATTAAGTTTGCTTTTGATCATGGAATCACTCATTTTGATTTGGCAAACAATTACGGTCCTGTTCCCGGAAGTGCGGAATCCAATTTCGGCAGGATTCTGCGAGAGAACTTTCAAGGCTACCGGGATGAAATGATTATTTCTTCCAAGGCCGGTCATGAAATGTGGGCTGGTCCTTATGGCGGAAATAGTTCCCGTAAAAATCTGATGGCGAGCATTGACCAAAGTCTCCGTCGGACAGGTTTGGAGTATTTTGACATCTTTTATAGTCACCGTTATGACGGAGTGACTCCGGTAGAAGAAACTGTCCGGACATTGATTGATATTGTGAAGCAAGGGAAAGCGCTGTATATAGGAATCTCTAAATATCCCCCCGAACAAGCCCGTATCGCCTATGAGATGATGGCAAAAGCCGGTGCCCCCTGTCTTATCAGCCAATACCGGTATAGTATGTTCGACCGTGCAGTGGAGGCTGAATCACTTCCTTTGGCGGCGGAATATGGTTCCGGTTTCATCGCTTTTTCTCCTTTGGCGCAAGGACTGTTGACAGATAAATACCTAAACGGCATTCCGGAAGGTTCCCGTGCTGCACGTTCTTCCGGTTTTCTCCAGCGTTCGCAAGTAACTCCCGAAAAAGTAGAAGCCGCCCGGCAATTGAATGAGATTGCCCGTCGTCGTGGACAGACTTTGGCGGAAATGGCTTTGGCATGGGTACTGAAAGATGAACGAATGACATCGGTGATTGTAGGAGCAAGTTCCGTAAAGCAGTTGGCGGACAATCTGAAAACATTGGAGCATTTGGAGTTTGCAGAAGAAGAACTGCAAGAGATTGAACGAATATTATAAAAAATTCATATCTTTGTAAGAAAGGTATCTTTGTTATAATAAAGAAGAGAGTATGAGCAGTAAAATTTATCCGATCGGTATTCAGAACTTTGAGAAGATTCGTCAGGATGGTTATTTCTATATTGATAAAACGGCGTTAATGTATCAAATGGTAAAGACGGGTAGTTATTACTTCCTGAGCCGTCCGCGCCGTTTTGGAAAAAGTCTGCTTATCTCCACCTTAGAGGCGTACTTTCAAGGTAAGAAGGAGCTCTTTACAGGATTGGCGGTAGAAAAACTCGAAAAAGATTGGGTGAAATATCCCATCTTGCATCTGGATCTCAATATAGAGAAATATGACACTCCGGATAGTCTGGATAATATACTTGATAAGTCTCTGACTGCGTGGGAAAAACTTTACGGTGCTGAACCGTCAGAACGTTCTTTTTCCTTACGTTTTGCCGGTATCATAGAACGCGCTTGTAAACAGGCGGGGCAGCGTGTGGTTATTCTTGTAGATGAATATGATAAGCCTATGTTGCAGGCTATCGGCAATGAAGAATTACAGAGACAATTTCGGAATGCTTTGAAACCATTCTATGGGGCACTCAAAACAATGGACGGTTGTATTAAGTTCGCATTTCTTACCGGTGTGACGAAATTTGGTAAGGTCAGCGTTTTCAGTGACTTGAATAATCTGGATGATATATCGATGCGAAAGGATTATGTTGAGCTTTGCGGTGTAAGTGACCGTGAACTTCATGATACTTTAGATGCTGAGCTTCATGAATTTGCTGATGTACGTGGCGTGACGTATGATAAACTCTGTGCGGAATTGAAAGAATGTTATGATGGCTATCATTTTACACACAATTCAATTGGTATGTACAATCCTTTCAGCCTTCTCAATGCTTTCAAGTACAAGGAGTTCGGTAGTTATTGGTTTGAGACGGGTACGCCTACTTATCTGGTGAGTCTGCTGAAAAAGCATCATTATGACCTGGAACGTATGGCACACGAGGAGACAGATGCCCAAGTGCTGAACAGCATAGACTCGGAATCCACCAATCCCATTCCTGTGATTTATCAAAGCGGATATCTTACCATTAAGGGATATGATGAAGAATTTGGAATCTACCGTTTGGGTTTCCCGAACCGTGAAGTGGAAGAGGGCTTTGTCCGTTTTATGCTTCCTTATTATGCGAATGTCAATAAGGTGGAGTCCCCTTTTGAAATTCAGAAGTTTGTCCGTGAAGTACGTTCCGGTGATTATGATTCTTTCTTTCGCCGCCTGCAGAGTTTCTTTGCCGATACCACCTACGAGGTGATTCGCGACCAGGAATTACATTATGAGAATGTCCTTTTCATTGTATTTAAGCTGGTCGGCTTCTATACCAAAGTGGAATATCATACGAGCGAAGGTCGCATAGACCTTGTCTTGCAGACGGATAAATTCATTTATATCATGGAATTTAAATTGAATGGGAGTGCTGAAGAGGCTTTGCGACAGATAAAGGATAAGCATTACGCCCTTCCTTTCGCGACGGATGGACGGAAACTCTTTCAAATCGGGGTAAACTTCAGTGCGGAAACCCGCAATATTGAAAAGTGGATTGTGGAAGCTTGAGTGTGCCTGCTCTTTTGATGGTATATTGCATTAATAACCGGTACCCAGTTTTCGCCAGCTATTTTGGGGAGTATTCCTCGATAAATAATACATTGTATTCTCCTCCCTATGAGTTTGAATAGACAAATCATCTGCCATCCTACACCAGTTTCACTTTATGTTGTTGAATATTAGTATATTAATAGGGTGTAGGATAGTGGTGTGGGATGGTTGCAGATGCGGTGTGTTTTACCCCTTTCCCTCGCTCATCCTTACACTTTCCCTTACTTATCCTTACGCACAGTCTTTGCCATCCTGCTTTTCACCAAGTGTTTCTTGCGTATGAAACTTTAGTTTCCCCCTCTTGAAACTCCAGTTTCCTCTGCCTGAAACTTTAGTTTCCCCTGCTTGAACCTTTAGTTTCATTTGCTTGAACTTCTGGTATCCTGTGGTGAAACAACATTTTCTGTAACTTGAAACAGTCTGTTCTTGTACTCTCTTTCGGCTCTTGATGCTTGCTTTTCAGTCATAACTGCCTGTCTTCTCAGGCATTAATAGGCTATGTATTGAGTATTAAACCCTGTACATAGGTTGTTAATATCCTATATGTGAGTTATTAATATCCTATATATTGGTTCTTTATATCCTGTATTTATGCAGTTAATATTCTGAATATCTATAGTTTATGGTTTTTATCCATCATCTGCCTTCCGGTGATAGGCCGGTGATAGGTGACAGATGCGGTGATAGGTTTCGGACAACCTGTCACCATGCCTTAAATTCCGATGAACAGGGATGTTCATGATTGCCGGTGATAGGTGATAGAGGGAAGTGCGAAAAACTTCTGTGTATATCCGCCCTGCCCGCTTCCTTCTTTTTCTCCCTCTCGCGCACACATACGCACG
>NZ_GG688340.1:24618-25325 GCF_000156195.1 Bacteroides finegoldii DSM 17565
AGGATGAACGCTAGCTACAGGCTTAACACATGCAAGTCGAGGGGCAGCATTTTAGTTTGCTTGCAAACTAAAGATGGCGACCGGCGCACGGGTGAGTAACACGTATCCAACCTGCCGATAACTCAGGGATAGCCTTTCGAAAGAAAGATTAATACCTGATGGCATAGGATTATCGCATGATAATCCTATTAAAGAATTTCGGTTATCGATGGGGATGCGTTCCATTAGGCAGTTGGTGAGGTAACGGCTCACCAAACCTTCGATGGATAGGGGTTCTGAGAGGAAGGTCCCCCACATTGGAACTGAGACACGGTCCAAACTCCTACGGGAGGCAGCAGTGAGGAATATTGGTCAATGGACGGGAGTCTGAACCAGCCAAGTAGCGTGAAGGATGACTGCCCTATGGGTTGTAAACTTCTTTTATACGGGAATAAAGTGATCCACGTGTGGGTTTTTGTATGTACCGTATGAATAAGGATCGGCTAACTCCGTGCCAGCAGCCGCGGTAATACGGAGGATCCGAGCGTTATCCGGATTTATTGGGTTTAAAGGGAGCGTAGGTGGATTGTTAAGTCAGTTGTGAAAGTTTGCGGCTCAACCGTAAAATTGCAGTTGATACTGGCAGTCTTGAGTACAGTAGAGGTGGGCGGAATTCGTGGTGTAGCGGTGAAATGCTTAGATATCACGAAGAACTCCGATTGCGAAGG
>NZ_GG688340.1:25425-38543 GCF_000156195.1 Bacteroides finegoldii DSM 17565
ATGCGTTCCATTAGGCAGTTGGTGAGGTAACGGCTCACCAAACCTTCGATGGATAGGGGTTCTGAGAGGAAGGTCCCCCACATTGGAACTGAGACACGGTCCAAACTCCTACGGGAGGCAGCAGTGAGGAATATTGGTCAATGGACGGGAGTCTGAACCAGCCAAGTAGCGTGAAGGATGACTGCCCTATGGGTTGTAAACTTCTTTTATACGGGAATAAAGTGATCCACGTGTGGATTTTTGTATGTACCGTATGAATAAGGATCGGCTAACTCCGTGCCAGCAGCCGCGGTAATACGGAGGATCCGAGCGTTATCCGGATTTATTGGGTTTAAAGGGAGCGTAGGTGGATTGTTAAGTCAGTTGTGAAAGTTTGCGGCTCAACCGTAAAATTGCAGTTGATACTGGCAGTCTTGAGTACAGTAGAGGTGGGCGGAATTCGTGGTGTAGCGGTGAAATGCTTAGATATCACGAAGAACTCCGATTGCGAAGGCAGCTCACTGGACTGCAACTGACACTGATGCTCGAAAGTGTGGGTATCAAACAGGATTAGATACCCTGGTAGTCCACACAGTAAACGATGAATACTCGCTGTTTGCGATATACGGTAAGCGGCCAAGCGAAAGCGTTAAGTATTCCACCTGGGGAGTACGCCGGCAACGGTGAAACTCAAAGGAATTGACGGGGGCCCGCACAAGCGGAGGAACATGTGGTTTAATTCGATGATACGCGAGGAACCTTACCCGGGCTTAAATTACATTTGAATAATCTGGAAACAGGTTAGCCGTAAGGCAAATGTGAAGGTGCTGCATGGTTGTCGTCAGCTCGTGCCGTGAGGTGTCGGCTTAAGTGCCATAACGAGCGCAACCCTTATCTTCAGTTACTAACAGGTCATGCTGAGGACTCTGGAGAGACTGCCGTCGTAAGATGTGAGGAAGGTGGGGATGACGTCAAATCAGCACGGCCCTTACGTCCGGGGCTACACACGTGTTACAATGGGGGGTACAGAAGGCAGCTACCTGGTGACAGGATGCTAATCCCAAAAACCTCTCTCAGTTCGGATCGAAGTCTGCAACCCGACTTCGTGAAGCTGGATTCGCTAGTAATCGCGCATCAGCCATGGCGCGGTGAATACGTTCCCGGGCCTTGTACACACCGCCCGTCAAGCCATGAAAGCCGGGGGTACCTGAAGTACGTAACCGCAAGGAGCGTCCTAGGGTAAAACTGGTAATTGGGGCTAAGTCGTAACAAGGTAGCCGTACCGGAAGGTGCGGCTGGAACACCTCCTTTCTGGAGCGATGCCGTAAGTGTCACAACCGTGACAGTCACTTATAGACTTTACAGGTTCTGTTTTTTGTACTACTGGTACTTGTTTATTTATAGATATAGATCAACCATCTATAGTATTATAGATAGAGATAAACAAGAGAAAAAAGAAGCCGAGTCTAGACGAAAGGTAGACAAGGTTGAACTAGTCCTATAGCTCAGTTGGTTAGAGCGCTACACTGATAATGTAGAGGTCGGCAGTTCAACTCTGCCTGGGACTACCAAGCTCAAGAAGGAGGAATAGTGACAGCCAAAAGCTAAAAACTAAAAACAACATTCTTGAATAACCTCTTGGGGGATTAGCTCAGCTGGCTAGAGCATCTGCTTTGCACGCAGAGGGTCAACGGTTCGAATCCGTTATTCTCCACGATCTCTGAAAAGAGAAACGATCTTTGACATGATGATACAAAAAGTAAAATTTTAGTAAGAGCTAAAAGTATATATCGAACCGTACGTTTCCGGTATACAGACTAGCAATAGTTAAATATGCCTGGAAGTCAGTTTGAAAGAAAGTAAGCAAGGGCGCATGGCGGATGCCTTGGCTCTCGGAGGCGATGAAGGACGTGATAAGCTGCGATAAGCTTCGGGTAGGTGCAAATAACCTTTGATCCGAAGATTTCCGAATGGGACAACCCGTCATTCTGAAGGAATGACATCTTGCATGGCAAGAGGCTAACGCAGGGAACTGAAACATCTTAGTACCTGTAGGAAAAGAAAATAATAATGATTCCCCAAGTAGTGGCGAGCGAACGGGGATTAGCCCAAACCAATGTTGTTACGGCAATATTGGGGTTGTAGGACCACGATGTCGCAAGAAATTTAGTGAGAAGAACCCTTTGGAAAATGGGACCATAGACGGTGATAGTCCGGTATTCGAAGCTAAACGAAGCGTAGTGGTATCCTGAGTAGCGCGGGACACGAGAAATCTTGCGTGAATCAGCCGGGACCATCCGGTAAGGCTAAATACTCCCGAGAGACCGATAGCGAACCAGTACTGTGAAGGAAAGGTGAAAAGCACTTCGAACAGAAGAGTGAAATAGTCCCTGAAACCGTGCGCCTACAAGCGGTCGGAGCTTCGTAAGAAGTGACGGCGTGCCTTTTGCATAATGAACCTACGAGTTACTTTTTCCGGCAAGGTTAAGCATTTCAAAATGTGTAGCCGAAGCGAAAGCGAGTCTTAATAGGGCGACTAGTCGGAAGGAGTAGACGCGAAACCAAGTGATCTACCCTTGGTCAGGTTGAAGGTTAGGTAACACTAACTGGAGGACCGAACCGATAAGCGTTGAAAAGCTTCCGGATGAACTGAGGGTGGGGGTGAAAGGCTAATCAAACTTGGAGATAGCTCGTACTCCCCGAAATGCATTTAGGTGCAGCCTTGGGAATTACTACTGTGAGGTAGAGCGACTGATAAGATGCGAGGGCTTCACCGCCTATCAAGTCTTGATAAACTCCGAATGCGCAGTAGTTCGATCCCAGGAGTGAGGGCATGGGTGCTAAGGTCCATGTCCTAAAGGAGAAGAATCCGGACCATCAGCTAAGGTCCCGAAATAATTGCTAAGTTGAACTAACGAAGTCAGATTGCTAAGACAGCTAGGATGTTGGCTTGGAAGCAGCCATTCATTTAAAGAGTGCGTAACAGCTCACTAGTCGAGGAGTTTGGCGTGGATAATAATCGGGCATTAAGCAATTTACCGAAGCTATGGGATGTGTAAACATCGGTAGGGGAGCATTCCACTCTGCGTCGAAGGTGAAGCGTGAGCTTTGCTGGAGCGTGTGGAAAAGCAAATGTAGGTATAAGTAACGATAAAGGGGGTGAGAAACCCCCTCGCCGAAAGACTAAGGTTTCCTGATCAACGCTAATCGGATCAGGGTTAGTCGGGTCCTAAGGCTCAGCCGAACGGTGATGCCGATGGCAGAACAGGTTAATATTCCTGTACTACCTTAAGGAGTGACGTGGAGACGGAGTCGTGACAGCGCCGCGGACTGACGGAATAGTCCGTTGAAGGGTGTAGATGTTGATCTTTGCAGGCAAATCCACAAAGAGAGTCGAACCTGATAGTATACCAATTCCTTCGGGAAACGGTAATAGTGCGTGTAAACATACTCCCGAGAAAATCCGCTAAACTTAATCCTTTAGGTACCCGTACCGCAAACGGACACACGTAGTCGGGTTGAATATACTAAGGCGCTTGAGTGATTCACGGTTAAGGAACTAGGCAAATTAACCCTGTAACTTCGGGATAAAGGGTCCCAACGAGAGTTGGGCGCAGAGAATAGGTCCAGGCAACTGTTTAACAAAAACACAGGGCTGTGCCAAATTGAAAGATTACGTATACAGCCTGACACCTGCCCGGTGCTGGAAGGTTAAGAGGAGATGTCATCGCAAGAGAAGCATTGAATTGAAGCCCCAGTAAACGGCGGCCGTAACTATAACGGTCCTAAGGTAGCGAAATTCCTTGTCGGGTAAGTTCCGACCTGCACGAATGGTGTAATGATCTGGACACTGTCTCAACCGTGAGCTCAGTGAAATTGTAGTATCGGTGAAGATGCCGATTACCCGCGATGGGACGAAAAGACCCCGTGAACCTTTACTATAGCTTAACATTGAATTTGGGTAATTGATGTGTAGGATAGGCCGGAGACTTCGAAGCAGGTACGCCAGTATTTGTGGAGTCGCTGTTGAAATACGGCCCTTTGATTATTTGAGTTCTAACCCGTGGTACGGGGACACTGTTTGGTGGGTAGTTTGACTGGGGTGGTCGCCTCCAAAAGTGTAACGGAGGCTTCTAAAGGTGCCCTCAGGACGATTGGTAACCGTCCGCAGAGTGTAATGGCATAAGGGCGCTTGACTGGGAGACATACAAGTCGATCAGGTAGGAAACTAGAGCATAGTGATCCGGTGTTTCCGCATGGAAGGGACATCGCTCAAAGGATAAAAGGTACTCCGGGGATAACAGGCTGATCCCTCCCAAGAGCTCATATCGACGGAGGGGTTTGGCACCTCGATGTCGGCTCGTCACATCCTGGGGCTGGAGAAGGTCCCAAGGGTTGGGCTGTTCGCCCATTAAAGTGGCACGCGAGCTGGGTTCAGAACGTCGTGAGACAGTTCGGTCTCTATCTATCGTGGGCGTATGAAATTTGCGTGGCTCTGACACTAGTACGAGAGGACCGTGTTGGACTGACCTCTGGTTTACCAGTTGTGCCGCCAGGTGCATTGCTGGGTATCTAAGTCGGGATTGGATAAGTGCTGAAAGCATCTAAGTACGAAGCCAGCCACAAGATTAGATTTCTTAGGGTCGTCAAAGACGATGACGTTGATAGGATGCAGGTGTAAAGGTGGTAACATCACAGCCGAGCATTACTAATTGCCCGTTCACTTTCTTTCGGACTTGTACGGGGCGCGATATATACGTTTAGCTTGCTAGACACTGAAGTTTTACTTTTCATCATGTCATAACCTTATTGAATTTCTTCAGGTGGTTATAGCACGAGGGTTCCACCTCTTCCCATTCCGAACAGAGAAGTTAAGCCTCGTCACGCCGATGGTACTGCGTAACAGTGGGAGAGTAGGTAGCCGCCGTTTTTAAGAAGCCCCTTGATTCAGCAACGAATCAAGGGGCTTCTGTTTTTTTATCATTTCTGAAAATGATTGCTATAAATCTTTTTTTTAAGATAATAAATGGCTTTCTTTGGAAACAATATCCTTTCTGACTTGTTCTAATAGTATGATTAAGATTTATAGTTTAAATGATGTGAATGATGATAAACTTAATCAATTTAATGACTATATTTGCGACCAAATTAGGTGAGACTAATAAATAACAACTAAGATATAATGAAAAGTTCTCCGAGATTCATATTGGCTTGTATTCTGCTGATGCTATCTTTTAGCATAAGTGGAAATGCTATGGATTTCTCTACTTGCATATCTAGTTGTGAATCGACTTGTCAGTTCTCTGAATCATCTTCAGACAATACGAATCATCGTTCTTCTGTAGGTGGTCATCATGTGGATTATGATAATACACAGTCTTTATCCATTTCTGATGTAGAATTGGGCTTTAAGCCTGTTTCCGAAACGAATTCTAATTATCGTCTGCGTAGAATCATTGAAATTAATGACTCTTTGAAAGACATTATTAATAAGTTTTTCTTGTTGAGAGAAAACTCACTGGTATTAGATCAAAGTAAATCCTATTATTCGGATAAGGATCCTCATTATTCCATTATCTGTAGCGAGTATTATGTGTTCGCTCTGAGACGTATCCTTATTTAGTATTTATTCCCTTCACTTCAATTAGTAATTTACTTTTCATACCCTGTATGAACTGTGTGGCTTTTTTGTATCTAAAAAGTTACCGGGTCTATAGCGTAGTGTGTCTAATTCTGTTGACATTTTTTTCTAAATAACTAAAATTAATATCTTAACAAAAAACTTATTATGGAAACTACTAAAAAAACTCATGTCGTAGGTATAAAGAATGCCGGTATCGTTATTATCTGCTGTTTTATTCTGGCAGTATGTATTTATCATTTCCTATTGGGAAATCCGTCAAACTTTATGAACAATGATCCGAACAATCACCCGTTGCCAGGAAACTTTTTGGGTACCATTTACAAAGGTGGTATTATCGTGCCTGTCATTCAGACATTGCTGTTGACTGTACTTGCATTGAGTATCGAACGCTATTTTGCTCTCCGCTCTGCTTTCGGAAAAGGTTCTTTAGCTAAATTCGTTGCTAATATCAAAGCTGCATTGGCTGAGGGGGATATTAAGAAAGCGCAGGAAATCTGTGATAATCAGAGAGGTTCGGTAGCTAATGTGGTTACTTCTACTCTTCGTAAATATGACGAAATGGAGAAGAATACTGCTTTGTCTAAGGAGCAGAAATTGTTGGCAATCCAGAAAGAGCTGGAAGAGGCTACTGCATTGGAAATGCCTATGATGCAACAGAATCTTCCGATTATTGCCACAATCACTACATTGGGTACATTGATGGGATTGCTCGGTACTGTAATCGGTATGATCCGTTCGTTTGCCGCTTTGTCTGCAGGTGGTGGTGCTGACTCTATGGCTCTGTCACAAGGTATTTCCGAAGCCTTGATTAACACTGCTTTCGGTATCTTGACCGGTGCATTGGCTGTTATTTCCTACAACTATTACACTAACAAAATTGATAAACTGACTTACGGTCTCGACGAAGTCGGATTCTCTATTGTGCAAACTTTTGCCGCTACTCACTAATTCTGCGGACCCTTTAAAATCTATAAATCATGGGTAGAGCGCAAATTAAAAAGAAAAGTACGTTCATAGATATGACCGCTATGAGTGACGTTACTGTATTGCTTCTTACCTTCTTTATGTTGACTTCAACATTCGTGAAGAAAGAACCGGTGCAAGTAAACACTCCGGCTTCCGTATCGGAAATCAAGATTCCGGAGACAAACGTGCTCCAGATTCTGGTAGATCCTAGCGGAAAGATATTTATGAGCCTCGACAAACAGCAGGATATGCAGGCTGTTTTGGAGAGCATGGGTGAAGAGTATGGCATTAAGTTTACTCCGGAACAGCAGAAGCGGTTTACGTTAGCTTCCACTTTCGGAGTGCCTATCAGAAGTATGCAGAGATTCCTCGATCTTCCTGAAGAACAACGGGATAAGATTCTTAAAAACGAAGGAATTCCATGTGATAGTACCGACAACCAGTTTAAGGCATGGGTACGCAATGCGCGTGCAGCCAACGCTGATTTGCGAATAGCTATCAAGGCGGATGCATCTACTCCATACTCGGTGATAAAGAACGTTATGAACTCACTTCAGGATTTGAGAGAGAACCGGTACAACCTGATTACTTCTCTCAAAGGGGAATCTGAAGAATAGAAAGGAGGAAAACAGTATGAGTGCTGAAGTACAAGAGAGCGGCGGAAAAAATGGAAAGAGCAAACAGAAAAAGTTTGCCGTGCGGGTGGATTTCACTCCGATGGTGGATATGAATATGTTGCTGATTACTTTCTTTATGCTTTGTACCACCCTGAGCAAGCCTCAAACGATGGAGATAAGCATGCCGAGTAATGATAAGAGTATAACAGAACAACAGAAGAGTATGGTGAAGGCTTCGCAGGCAATCACATTGCTGCTGGGAGCGGACAATAAGCTCTATTACTACGAGGGTGAACCGAACTATAAGGATTACACTTCGCTGAAAGAGACGAGTTACACTCCGGATGGAATACGTTCCATACTGCTTCAGAAGAATGTGGCTGCCGTGAACAAAGTGAGGGCTTTGAAGCTGCAGAAGCTGGACCTTAAGATTTCAGAAGAGGAATACCGGAAACAGGTTTCCGAAATTAAGAGCGGAAAAGATACGCCGACCGTGATTATCAAGGCGACGGATGACGCTTCTTATAAGAATCTGATTGACGCGCTGGACGAGATGCAGATATGTAATATAGGTAAGTATGTGATTACGGACATTGCCGAAGCAGACGAATTCTTGATGAAGAATTTCGATGAGAAGGGTGCCTTGTCACAGAATCTGGCCGATAAATGATGAACACCTAAAACAGAAAAGTAAAATGGCAAAAATAGATTTGACTTCTTCGGAATGGTGTCAATTGATTTTTGAAGGCAAGAATCAGGCGTATGGTGCCTATAAGATGCGTGCTAATTCGACAAAACGGCATAATCTGGCAATGTTTGCCGTATTGGTCATCGCATTGATCGGGTTTACGATTCCTACGTTGCTCAAGTTGGCAACTCCGAAACAAAAGGAAGTGATGACGGAGGTTACTACTCTGTCGAAATTGGAAGAACCGGAAATCAAGCAGGAAGAGATGAAGCGGGTAGAACCCGTAGCTCCTCCACCCCCTGCATTGAAGAGTTCTATTAAGTTTACGGCTCCCGTCATCAAGAAGGATGAAGAGGTGCACGAGGATAATGAGATCAAGAGTCAGGAAGAGTTGACTTCTACTAAAGTAGCGATCTCCATTGCCGATGTGAAAGGTAATGATGAAGAGAATGGTGCGGATATCGCTGACTTGAAGCAGGTAGTAACACAGGCTGAGCCGGAACCGGAAAAAGTGTTCGATATGGTAGAACAGATGCCTGCCTTCCCGGGCGGAATGCAGGAATTGATGGTTTATCTGGGAAAAAACATCAAATATCCTACCATTGCACAGGAGAACGGAACACAAGGACGTGTTATCATTCAGTTTGTCGTAGAGCGCGACGGTACTATTTCGGATGTGCGTGTGGCACGTGGTGTAGATCCTTATCTGGATAAGGAAGCCGTACGTGTGGTAAAGAGTATGCCGAAGTGGATTCCGGGCAAGCAGAACGGTAAGGCGGTGCGTGTGAAGTTTACAGTTCCGGTAATGTTCAGATTACAATAAAAAGATGATGAAAAGACAATTTTGGCTGATAGGAATCGTTTTGCTGGCGGCATTAAGTGCTTGCCGTTCTAAATCGAAAGACGGACCGACGGATACGTATTCGTCCGGGGTGATAGCTATTGCGGCGGATGAAAGTTTCGAACCCATTGTGCAGGAAGAAATCGATGTGTTTGAGAGTTTGTATCCTTTGGCCGGAATTGTTCCTCGCTACACTACTGAAGTAGAGGCGATTAATTTACTTCTGAAAGACAGTGTCCGGTTGGCAATCGCAACCCGGACACTGACTGAGGAAGAAATGAATTCGTTTCACAGCCGTAAGTTTTATCCTCGTGAGATTAAGCTGGCTACGGATGGACTGGCACTGATTGTGAACCGGGAGAATCCGGATTCATTGTTGAGTGTGCGCGATTTCCGCCGTATCTTGACGGGAGAAGTGAAAGATTGGAAACAGGTAAATTCGGGTTCTCGTCTGAAAGGTATTCGGGTGGTGTTCGACAATAAGAACTCCAGTACAGTACGCTTTGCGATGGATTCGATCTGCAACGGAAAACCGTTAGCAGAAGGAAATGTGAGTGCTTTGAGGACAAATCAGCAGGTGATAAATTATGTAGCGCAGAATCCTGATGCGATAGGTGTGATAGGTGTGAACTGGTTGGGAAACCGCAGTGATACTACCAATCTCTCTTTCAGGGAGGAAATCAGGGTGATGGCGGTGAGTGCCGAAGATGTGGCGACTCCCGGAAACAGCTATAAACCTTATCAGGCTTATTTGTATTATGGCAATTATCCATTGGCACGGCCGATTTATGCAATTCTGAATGATCCTCGCAACGGGCTGCCTTGGGGATTCACTTCTTTTATGACCTCCGACAAGGGGCAGCGCATCATATTAAAATCCGGACTTGTTCCGGCTACTCAGCCGATACGTGTAGTCCATGTGAATGGCGAATAATAACTAAAATTAGAGACTATCATGAAACGAGTACAAATGTTTTTAGCTGGAGCGTTTATAGCAGTTGGGTCGCTCTATGCACAAACTCCTGCCTCCGAATGGAAAGTGGGTGTTGCAAAATTGAAAGAAACTATTCAGGCGAATCCAGCACAAGCGGCCGAAGAGGCTGGACAAATGATAAAAGGCAAGAATAAAAAGAATATAGAGCTGTTGGTGGCTATCGGTGAGGCTTATCTGGAAGCTGGTAAAATACCGGAAGCTCAGCAATATGCGGCTCTTGCCAAAAAAGCAAACGGCAAATCGGCTGATGCGGCCGTATTGGAGGGAGATATTGCCCTCAAACAGAAGAATGCCGGTCTTGCTTCTCAAAAATATGAGGAAGCCATTTACTTTAATCCGCGCTGTGCGGCGGCTTATCTGAAATTTGCAGATATCTATAAGATGGCCAATTCGAGTCTTGCTATCGAAAAGCTGAATCAACTGAAAGCTTTGCAACCGTCTAACACCGGTGTAGACAAGAAGCTGGCCGAGATTTATTATTTGAAGAATGATTTCAGCAAAGCTGCGGATGCTTATTCGCGTTTTGCTATGGGACCGGTAGCTACTGAGGAGGATTTAGTGAAGTATGCGTTTGCTTTATTCTTGAACCATGATTTCGAGAAGTCGCTTGAAGTAGCCAATATGGGACTGCAAAAGAATCCCCGCCATGCTGCGTTCAACCGCCTGGCAATGTATAATTATACTGACTTGAAGCGTTTTGACGAAGCGATGAAAGCTGCGGATATTTTCTTTAATGAAACCGATAAAGCCGATTATTCTTATTTGGATTATATGTATTACGGACATCTGCTGGAAGATTTGAAAAAGTATGATGAAGCTGTGATACAATATGAAAAGGCGGTTCAATTAGATCCCTCCAATACGAACTTATACAAAAACATCTCTGCTGCTTACGAGCGGAAGAATGATTATAAAAAGGCGATCAGTGCTTACCGGAAATATTATGCATCTCTTGATAAGGAAAAACAGACTCCGGACTTACAGTTTCAGGTTGGCAGACTTTATTACGGTGCTGGTACGCAACCTGATTCATTGACAATCACTGTTGAAGAACGCAAACAGGCTTTGGCGTCTGCCGATTCTGTTTTCCAAGCTATCGCAGTGGCAGCACCGGATAGCTATCTGGGTAATTTCTGGAGGGCGCGTGCCAATTCCGCACTTGACCCCGAGACTACTTTAGGATTGGCTAAACCTTTCTATGAGGAAGTGGCTACTTTATTGGAAAGTAAAAATGATCCTCGTTACAATGCTGCCTTGGTTGAGTGCTACAGCTATCTGGGCTATTATTATTTGTTGGCTATCGAGAATCCGGCATTGAAGGCCGAAGCGAAAGCGAACAAGGAGACGTCTAGGGACTACTGGAGTAAAATTCTGGCTATAGACCCCGCTAATGCTACTGCTAAAAGAGCATTGGATGGCATCAAATAGTGAATAATTTTAGTTGTTTGTCGTGACGGGAGGAGTGGAGAGTGATCTTAGCTCCTCCTTTTTTGCACTTTTTCTATTTATTGCTATTGCAATTTATAATGTCTTTGTCAATGTGAAGCAGTCTATGTCTGGTGCCCAATCGTAGCTGTTGCCGATCCGAATGGTATTGTAACCAGCTTTCAGTTCTACCGGAATTGAGATTTGGCTGTGATTATCGTCCTCTCCCAAAGAGCTGATTTTTGTGATGATACCGTTGACATCTACCTCTATCTGCCGTCCTTTTCCGTGTGAATAGTGGATGGTCATATTATAACGTCCGCCGTCTTCACTATATATTTCGTGCCATTCGGCATAGTTCTCCGGTTTTCCACCAAGAAATCCAACTTTCATTTTGCCGGAGGCTTCTTTGTCATAAGCATACTGGATACCTTTGGTGTTTTTGCCTAAGTCATTGAAAAGAGGCAGGTAGGCCCATTCCGCTTCATACAAGGTCGGTTCCAGGCGTGCCTCACCTTCCATGCGGAGGAACATGGCACTGTGGGCAGGGAGCGTTTGCTCAAAAATACCGGAAAAACTGCCTAAATCACTGTGTCTTACTAAATCACGCACTTTCACATTTCCACCGAATTCCAAAGAAGAGAATGGAACGGAGAACCTACATACGGTGTCGGATGGGTTGTACAATGCTACGGCACGCACATTGCCACGTTTCTGCTCGATATCTTTCACCAATACGTATCCTTCGTTCTCATGTTGTGCTACGTATGCCTGTAATCCCAAAGGATCTTGGTTGAGTGCGATTAATTCCTTATTTTTCAGTAATTCGAGCGAAGAATCCGGCATTTTTTCCAAGTCGCATCCGATGAGTAACGGAGAGCTCATGATACACCATAGGCCGAAATGGGCTTCCTCTTCGGTCGGAGTAAGACCGTTTCCGCCTACTCTGCTATTGTTACGGAATCCGACCACCATCATATCCATGTCGTTATAATGTCCGTTTCCGGCATAGGCAGACAGGTAGAGGTTCTTCCCGACTACATATTTTAATGAATTCCAATGTGCATTGATATCGCCGCTGATACGCCAGGAAGTTGCTGCGTCTTTGGCCCAAGTGCCGGGGTAAGCCCATCGGCAGATGTTTATGGAAACATTTTTATTCACTTTATCTATGCTGTTGCGGATAGAGGTATATCGTTCTTTCTCATCCAGTCCTAGCACTTCTCCACCGCAATAATCTATTTTGATGAAATCGAAGCCCCAGTCGCCGAAGTATAATTGGGCGTCTTGCGGTTCGTGGCCGTAGATACCAGCTCCTATTCCTATAGAGTCCTTGTTCCAGAGAGAGCCGCACGTTCTAGTCCCTGCATCCGTATAGAGTCCCGCCTTCATTCCCAAACTGTGTATATGGTCTGCTACAGGTTTCATGCCATTAGGGAAACGTTTCTCGTTTGCTTGCATGACTCCGTTTTCATCCCTTTTGCCGAAGTATCCGTCATCTACATTGATGTACTGATAGCCTGCATCTTTCAATCCTTTCTCCACCATGAGGTCGGCCTGATGTTTAATAATGTCTTCGCTGATGTCTACTAGAAAGGCGTTCCACGAACTCCATCCCATAATAGGTGGATTGAACGGTCGTTCGTTCTCTGAAAGAGTGGTTTGGGGCTTTGTACAACTGACGTACAAAAGAGAAGCTACTACTGCTGTAAAGATAAAAGATCTGTTTTTCGGGTCAATGTAAAAACCTGAGGGGTAAATTTATAAATTGTTATCTTTGTCTCCAAATTCATAGCTTATGGAGTTAAACGGTTATCGCCTTCTTCTTCCTGAAGGCACTTTAGACTACTTTGATCTTGTTGATGTGAAGGAAAGTGTAAATGAAGTTGTGTTCTACCTTGAGGAGAAAAATATCGTTCCTGAGAAGTATACAGATCAGGATACTGAGAGTAAAGGCTTTTATG
>NZ_GG688339.1:0-318 GCF_000156195.1 Bacteroides finegoldii DSM 17565
TAAATGCTCAATCAGTTGTGCATCGGAAAAGTTGGTATAGGACTTCAAGACCATTAAGGCTATTTTACCTTCGGGAGAAAAATAACTTTTACGCAAAGCAGAGGACTTCAAATGCATTTGTCGGGCCAGTTCCGAGAAAGGAAACAGAGCATGGAGTCGACCTAATTCACTCGTTGCAAAACTTTGACGATATTTTTTAAGCATATCGAACTCGGTAAAACCTAAACAAGGTTCGATTTCTGAGATTTTTTGTATCTTTACCATGTGTTTTTATTTTAGATTACCCCCGTTTTGGCCGTCAAACCGTTTTTTTTGGGG
>NZ_GG688339.1:418-40669 GCF_000156195.1 Bacteroides finegoldii DSM 17565
GCATTTGTCGGGCCAGTTCCGAGAAAGGGAATAGAGAATGGAGTCGACCTAATTCACTCGTTGCAAAACTTTGACGATATTTTTTAAGCATATCGAACTCAGTAAAACCTAAACAAGGTTCGATTTCTGAGATTTTTTGTATCTTTACCATGTGTTTTTATTTTAGATTACCCCCGTTTTGGCCGTCAAACCGTTTTTTGGGGGGAATGCTTAAAGATACAAAAAAGGCAACTAATTCGCAATGAAGTAGTTGCCTTAAATTTTATTATTTTAGGAATATCCCTACATAAGAGGTATGGGTATAAAAAAAGGAGCAACGCCTTGCTCCAACCTTTGTTAACCTTAAATCTAATACTATGAAAAACACAGTGCAAAGATACGGACTTCTGTGAAACTAGCAAATAATCCAAATAAAAAAAGATGTTTTATAACATTGATTAAGTGTTTGTCTAACTCTTTATACTTTTATTAATGAAATCTGACTTTGTTGTGACACTGTTTGCGGGTAGAAGGAGGCTTGTTAATAAAGCAGATTTGAGGCTTTTTACTTTCTGTTTTTAAGAGAAAACCATTATCTTTATCCCGATATATGACAAATAGATAGTATGGTAAAAGATATAATCTACGAAAAAAATACACAATACTATGGGATATTTACGTTGGATAGTGATCTTGTTTTGTTTTCTCGGAATGGTAGCCTGCCATCAAGATGTGCCGCATTTCCGTATTGGTGTGGCTCAATGTAGTGATGATTCTTGGCGGCACAAAATGAATGATGAGATTCTTCGTGAAGCCATGTTTTACGATGGGGTGGCGGTTGAAATCCGGTCGGCTGGAGATGATAACCGCAAGCAGGCGGAAGATGTCCGTTATTTTATGGATAAAGGAGTTGATTTACTTATTATCTCAGCCAACGAGGCGGCTCCGATGACTCCCGTCGTGGAAGAAGCCTATCAGAAAGGAATCCCTGTCATTTTGATAGATCGGAAGATTCTATCTGATAAATATACTGCATATATCGGTGCCGATAATTATGAAATAGGCCGTGCGGTTGGAAATTATATTGCATCAAGCTTGCAGGGAAAAGGGAATGTGGTGGAGCTTACAGGGCTGGGGGGGGCGACCCCTGCGATGGAGCGTCATCAGGGATTTATGGCAGCCATCAGTAATTTCCCGGATATAAAGCTGATTGATAAAGCGGATGCGGCATGGGAGAGTGGTCCGGCTGAAGTGGAGATGGATAGTATGCTCTGTCGTCATCCGAAAATCGATGCGGTGTATGCACATAATGACCGCATAGCTCCGGGAGCTTATCGGGCTGCCAAGAAAGTAGGTAGGGAGAAAGAAATGCTCTTTGTAGGTATTGATGCTTTGCCGGGTAAAGGAAACGGATTGGAACTTGTGCTTGACAGTGTGCTGAATGCTACTTTTATTTATCCTACAAATGGTGATAAGGTAATGCAGTTGGCTATGAATATTCTTGAAAAAAAGCCTTATCCTAGAGAAACCGTAATGAATACGGCCGTCGTAGACCACACGAATGCTCATGTCATGAAACTCCAGACTACGCATATATCTGAATTGGATCAGAAAATCGAAACATTGAACGGACGTATCGGAGGGTATTTGTCACGTGTTGCTACCCAACAGGTTGTCATGTATGGTGGTCTGGTTATCCTTTTGTTGGTGGCAGGTTTGTTATTAGTAGTATATAAATCTCTTCGCTCCAAGAATCGCTTGAACAGAGAACTTTCCGAACAGAAGAAACAGTTAGAGGAACAGCGTGACAAACTGGAAGGGCAACGTGATAAATTGGAAGAACAGAGGGATCAGCTTATACAGCTTTCTCATCAATTGGAAGAAGCGACTCATGCTAAATTGGTTTTCTTTACGAATATTTCTCATGATTTCCGTACTCCACTGACATTAGTTGCCGATCCGGTGGAGCATTTATTGGCTGATAAAACGTTGAATGGAGACCAGCATCGGATGTTGATGTTGATTCAGCGGAATGTGAATATCCTTTTGCGTCTGGTCAATCAAATTTTGGATTTTCGAAAGTATGAGAATGGTATGATGGAATATACACCTGTTCCTGTAGATATTCTTTCTTCTTTTGAGGGGTGGAATGAGTCGTTTCTTGCAGCAGCGCGAAAGAAACATATTCATTTCTCTTTTGATAAGATGGCGGATACGGATTATCATACATTGGCGGACGTGGAAAAATTGGAACGCATTTATTTTAATCTTCTTTCTAATGCTTTCAAGTTTACTCCGGAAAATGGAAAGGTGACCGTTCGTCTGTCTCCTTTGACAAAAGAGGATGGGCGTTGGATTCGTTTTACTGTTGCTAACACCGGTTCTATGATCTCTGTGGAACACATTCGGAATATTTTCGACCGTTTTTACAGAATAGATATGCATCATGCAGGTTCGGGGATTGGCTTGGCACTTGTGAAAGCTTTTGTCGAATTGCATAAAGGAACTATTTCTGTAGAAAGTGATGAAAAACAAGGAACAATCTTTACGGTTGATTTACCGATGCAGACTTGTGAGGTAACCGTTTCGGTGGATAGCCCATTGTCTTCTTCCATTGGGGCTTCGGTCTCTTCTGCGTTAAACAATGCTCAAGTAGCTGAGGAAGAGGAACCTGAAAAAGATTATGATTCTTCCAAACCTTCCGTTCTTGTCATTGACGATAATGCAGATATCCGTTCATATGTATATAGTTTGCTTCATACCGATTATACTGTTATTGAGGCTGTAGATGGTTCGGATGGGATTCGTAAAGCTATGAAATATGTTCCGGATTTGATTATTTCTGATGTGATGATGCCGGGGATTGATGGTATTGAGTGCTGTCGTAGGTTAAAAAGCGAGTTGCAGACATGTCATATTCCTGTTATTCTGTTGACTGCCTGTTCTTTGGATGAACAACGGATTCAAGGATATGACGGTGGTGCTGATTCATATATTTCCAAACCTTTTAGTTCACAACTGTTGTTGGCTCGTGTCCGTAATTTGATTGATTCGCATCGTCGCTTGAAGCAGTTCTTTGGCGACAGACATACGTTGGCGAAAGAGGATGTTTGTGATATGGATAAGAACTTTGTGGAGAAATTCAAGTCTTTACTTGACGCAAAGCTGGGGGATTCTAATCTGAATGTGGAGGATTTAGGAAAAGATATGGGACTGAGCCGTGTACAACTTTATCGTAAGATAAAGTCTCTTACTAATTACTCTCCTAATGAGTTGCTTCGGATTGCTCGTCTGAAGAAAGCGGCTTCTCTACTTGCCTCATCGGATATGACAGTGGCAGAGATTGGTTATGAAGTAGGTTTCAGTTCTCCTTCTTATTTTACAAAATGTTATAAGGAACAGTTTGGAGAGAGTCCGACGGACTTCTTAAAAAGAAGAGGATAATAAGATTGCAATTGGTATGATTATAATAAATCCCGATAAGGTATATTTAATACTTTACCGGGATTTAGGTATGGGATAGGAAAAGAATTAGTTATAGATCAACAGACTCTTATCTGCATTACCTTGACCGTACCAATTTTGTTCATTTTTACCGCTGCTTGTTGCCCATTTCCAGAATCCGGGATAAGCTTTCAAGAAGTTGGCTTTTTCAACTGCGTGGGCTACATTACCCGGTACTCTCAATCCCCAAATCAGACGTTCTTTGCTAAAGTAGTAGTTGTCGTCTTCTTCATCTCCGTCGGATTCATATACAGGAAGTAAATTAGAATCTTTGAATGGATATTTGTAACCAACTGGCTCAATGCCATTCATGTGTATTTCTGTTCCATCATCATTACGTTTTAAGTATAAATCAAATTTATCATCCTCCAATATTTCTTCTACCTCTTTGGCAACATTGAGATCAATTGTAATAATGATTTCCGGTAAATCATTGGTTGATACTAAAGCTCCTCTTTCAGTATTAAAATACTGACTTTCACCTTTTGGAAGGTTTTTGATTAATTCGCTGCAATCAATGATAAGATAATTCTTTTTATTATCAACGTATTTAACCTCGAGTGGCTTTCTTGTTTTAGCATTTATCATTTCAACTTCAGCTTCGTGCTTTTTTATTTCTTTGAGTTTTAAATAAGGAGAATATGGGAATATTCCGCCAACAGCTTTTAAGCGTAAGCCGATAACAATCTGCTTACTTTTATAATCATTTCCTTTTTGTTTTCCGACTTCAAATTGTACCTTGTAATTTACTACAAAGTCATTGAAGTCATAATCTCCCAATGATGGAAATTGATCTTCAAACATAATTGTTCCCCAACCATTCTTAGGATGATATATTACTCCTTCCCATTTGTCGTAATCAATGTCATCTTCTATGTCATGTCCACGTGTAACTGCCCGAGATGTGGTATTGTTATTATCATTGATGGATAATGAGAAACTGCCATCAGGGTTGATTGGCATTGTTGCTTTGATCATAGCACCTGAACCATTTTTATATTGAGCATACAATGTTTTTGCATATGTAGGAATACTTAATGGTAGGCTTGAAGTTTCTGCGTATACAGGGATAGTTGCTAGTTTTTCTTCTTCACTGCATGCTTCATCCAAAAAGAATGAAACTATTGTAGGAGTAGGGATTGTAGATGACACCGTTGTCTCACTTACTTGAGTTAATTTCCATTGGAAATCCGCAGGTATATCCAAGTCTTTCATTTGGAGTTCCTTTTCAGGCTGTTTGCTTTCATCATAAAGATTCTTCTCACAGGAACTGAAAGCTAAGGTTCCTAACAAACAAGAAGCAAATAGAACAGTCTTCTTTTTCATAATGATGTTGCTTGTCTCGTTAATAATAAAACTACTTTTATGCCACAAAGGTCATAATAATTTATATATAAAGCAAGTAAAGTTGCATATATTGTTTGTTGTATCTTAATAATTTGCAAATATTCGTCTTTTTACCTAGCTTTGAGGAAGAAAAATAAGTAAAAGAGAAGGTTTAATGAAGGATTATAAAGTAGACAAGGCAAAGTTTTCTGCGTCTTTTTGTCAAGAGGTGCATCAGGTTGTTTGTGATATTCCGGTAGGAAAGGTTTCTACTTATGGAGAGATTGCCACATTATTAGGAATGCCTCAATGTTCCCGTATGGTAGGACGCGCTTTGAAACAAGTACCGGAGGGTATATCTGTTCCTTGCCATCGAGTAGTCAATGCATCGGGGCGTCTTGTACCTGGCTGGACAGAGCAAAAGCAACTCTTGCTGAAAGAAGGGATTTCTTTCAAACAAAATGGATGCGTAGACTTGAAAAAACATCTTTGGAATTACTCTGCTTCTGAATAAAATTTGCATTTTTAATCTATTTCCCTTATCTTTGTGCCAACAATATGCAAGAACAGACTGTTATTTATTTATGAAAATACTGTTTTTTACTGTTCATTGAGAGGATAATCTTATCAAATTCTATTCCTTTTAAACTACTCAGTCTGTTTTTTAATCATTTAAAAAACTCATTGGATCGTCATGTTACCATGTGACATGACTGAACCATGCGAACATTCAACTTGTTTATCGTAAGTGAGAATGAGGAACGCGGCAGTTGAAAAACAAATATTATAATCTAAACCAATATATTATATGAGTAAAATAGAAATAAAGGATTTGTACCTTATCTTTGGTCATGAGAAGCAGAAAGCACTCAAG
The DNA here is from genome assembly GCF_000156195.1 of Bacteroides finegoldii DSM 17565. GTDB lineage: Bacteria > Bacteroidota > Bacteroidia > Bacteroidales > Bacteroidaceae > Bacteroides > Bacteroides finegoldii. Next base: position 6,102 of record NZ_GG688339.1, read on the forward strand.
ATGCTGAAAAAAGATAAGAGTAAAGCGGAAATTCTGAAAGATACCGGTTGTACGGTAGGAGTGAAAGATGCCAATCTTTCAATAAATGAAGGGGAGTTTTTTGTGATAATGGGGCTCTCGGGAAGTGGAAAATCGACATTACTGCGTTGTATTAATCGTTTGATACGTCCTACTGCCGGACAAGTCCTTGTAAATGGAGTCGATATATCTAAAATATCCGAAAAAGAACTATTGCAGGTTCGCCGGAAAGAGCTGGCAATGGTTTTCCAGAATTTCGGTCTGTTGCCTCACCGTTCCGTATTGAGCAATATCGCATTCGGCCTTGAACTTCAGGGAGTGAAGAAGGGAGAGCGTGAAAAGAAAGCGATGGAAAGTATGAAGCTTGTCGGACTGAAAGGATATGAGAATCAGATGGTAGGTGAACTTTCCGGTGGAATGCAACAGCGTGTCGGATTGGCACGTGCCTTGGCCAATAATCCCGAAGTACTTTTAATGGATGAGGCTTTCTCTGCTCTCGATCCTCTGATTCGCGTACAGATGCAGGATGAGCTACTGGCCCTACAATCGAAGATGAAAAAGACAATTGTCTTTATTACTCATGATTTGAGTGAAGCAATTAAACTAGGTGACCGTATTGCGATTATGAAAGACGGAGAAGTGGTGCAGGTAGGTACTTCGGAGGAAATCCTGACCGAACCGGCTAACGATTATGTAGCCCGTTTTGTTGAAAACGTGGATAGGAGCAAAATTATTACCGCTTCTTCTTTAATGATTGACAAACCGTTGGTGGCTCGTCTGAAGAAAGAAGGCCCCGAAGTTTTGATTCGTAAGATGCGTGCAAAGAATATAACCGTATTACCTGTAATAGATGCCGACGATAAACTGGTCGGGGAAGTGCGCCTGAACGATTTGCTTAAATTACGTAGCAGGCAGGAAAAATCCATTGAAACAGTTGTGCGTACAGAAGTACATTCTGTGTTGGAGGATACAGTGTTGGAGGATATGCTTCCTTTAATGACAAAGAGCAATTCACCGGTATGGGTGATAGATGAGACACGCGAGTTTTTGGGGACAATCCCACTTTCATCTTTAATCATTGAAGTGACCGGAAAAGATAAAGAAGAAATAAACGAAATAATTCAAAACGCAATAGATTTATGATAAATATAGGACAATATATAGAGGTGGCCATCAATTGGACGATGGTACATTTTTCCACTTTCTTTGATGCCGTGAATGCAGGCATCGGTAGTTTTATTATAGGATTCCAGCACATACTTTTCGGAATACCTTTTTATATAACCATTTTGATACTTGCTGCACTTGCATGGATGAAAGCAGGGCGTGGTACGGCAATTTTCACTGCATTAGGATTATTATTGATCTATGGAATGGGATTTTGGGAAGCTACAATGCAAACCCTAGCTCTCGTTTTATCATCTACCTGTCTGGCTCTAATTGTTGGTGTACCTTTGGGGGTATGGACGGCAAACAGTCCGCGTGCAGAGAAAATACTCCGTCCTGTTCTCGACTTGATGCAGACGATGCCTGCTTTTGTTTATCTGATTCCTGCCGTTTTGTTTTTCGGATTGGGAGCAGTGCCTGGAGTGTTTGCCACCATTATCTTTGCTATGCCTCCTGTAGTCCGCCTTACCGGATTGGGAATCCGACAGGTTCCTAAAAATGTAGTGGAAGCTTCTCGTTCGTTTGGAGCTACCCGTTGGCAACTGCTATATAAAGTACAGCTTCCTTTGGCACTGCCCACCATCCTGACCGGTGTAAACCAGACAATAATGATGTCACTTTCTATGGTTGTAATCGCTGCAATGATTGCTGCCGGTGGTTTGGGGGAAATTGTATTGAAAGGTATCACCCAGATGAAGATCGGACTTGGATTTGAAGGTGGTATAGCGGTAGTTATTTTAGCTATCATCTTAGACCGTATCACACAAGGAATGGCAGGAAGAAAAAATAAGAAGGGTTAAAATTGCAAGAACTAAAATAAGAAAGACAGAAAACAGAAAGGAATAAAAATGAGAATATATAAATTAGTAGGAATCGTACTGACTGCTCTGCTTTTGCTGGCTTCCTGTGCAGATTCCGACCCAGATAAGAAAAAAGTAAAAATAGCCTATGCCAATTGGTTGGAAGGAATAGCCATGAGCCATTTGGCAAAAGTGGTACTGGAAGAACAAGGATACGAGGTTGAACTACAGAATGCTGATCTTGCCCCTATTTTCGTATCCATATCTGGAAAGAATTCAGATGTCTTTCTAGATGCCTGGTTACCGATAACGATGAAAGATTATATGGATCAGTACGGTGATAGCATCGAATTTTTAGGAGAAGTATATGGAGAAGCACGCGTCGGGCTAGCCGTGCCTCAATATGTTGCCATTAATTCCATTGATGAACTGGCTGCCAATAAAGATCGGTTTTCTTCTGAGATAGTGGGAATTGATGCCGGAGCAGGTATTATGAAGACTACGGACAAGGCCATCTCAACTTACGGTTTTGACGGCTATACCCTCATGACTTCAAGTAGCTCAACCATGTTGGCATCTTTGAAAAAAGCGATGGATAGGGGAGAATGGATTGTCATTACAGGTTGGACACCGCATTGGATGTTCGATCAGTTTGACCTGAAATTCCTGGATGATCCGAAAAAAGTATATGGAGATCTGGAAGAAATACATGCCATTGCCTGGAAAGGTTTCAGTAAAAAAGATCCGTTTGCCGCTGAATTTTTCGCTAATATCAAATTAACGACAGAAGAACTTAGCTCTTTTATGACAGCTATGAAAGACGCTCGAATGGATGAAGAAGAGATTGCACGCAAATGGCGGGATGAACATCGGCAGTTGGTGGATAGCTGGATACCGAAGTCTGACAACTTCGAAATTAGTTCATAACCGGTATTATAAAAATCGGTCTTATATAAAACTGGCTTGGACATAAAAAAGGGAGTCATGCGGTTGAGCAGACTCCCTTTTTATATTTATTTGAGTATGATTAATTATTCAGCACCCCAGTTCTCTTTAGCCAAACGTTTGTAGCTGTTGTAACGCCATTTAGCGTTTGCTTCAGCAGCTTTAAACAGTTCTTCTGCTTCGTTAGGATATTGTTTCATTACAGAAGCATAACGAACCTCACCCTTCAAGAAACCTTGGAAGTCTTCCCAATTCGGTTCTTTGCTATCCAATTGGAACGGATTCTTGCCTTCTTCTTCCAAAGCAGGGTTGTAACGCCACAAGTGCCAGTAACCGCACTTAACAGCCTTTTCTTCTTCTTCCTGACTCTTACCCATACCAGCTTTCAGACCGTGGTTGATACACGGAGCATAAGCGATAATCAAAGATGGTCCCGGATATGCTTCTGCTTCACGGATAGCTTTCAGAGTCTGAGCTTGGTCAGCACCCATCGCAATCTGAGCAACATATACATAACCGTACGTAGTAGCCATCAGACCGAGGTCTTTCTTACGTACGCGCTTACCTGCAGCAGCAAACTTAGCGATAGCGCCTACCGGAGTAGCCTTAGAAGACTGACCACCAGTGTTGGAGTAAACTTCAGTATCCAGAACGAGGATGTTAACGTCCTTACCGGAAGCGATTACATGGTCAAGACCACCGTAACCGATATCGTAAGAAGCACCGTCACCACCGATAATCCATTGGCTGCGTTTTACAAGATATTGTTGCAGTTCAGCGATTTGCTTGCAGTGATTGCATTTATCCTTGTTAGCTTCAACCATCGGGATGATCTTAGCTGCCAATTCCTTAGTCTTGTCTGCATCTAACATATTGTTGATCCATTCAGCGAACAATTCTTTAGCTTCAGCAGGAGTACAGTCAGCAGCAATAGCTTCGTTCATTACTTTCACGATACGTGCACGCATCTTTTCGTTTGCCAATTCCATACCCAGACCGAATTCGCAGAAGTCTTCGAACAGTGAGTTAGCCCAAGCAGGACCGTGTCCGTTTTCGTTCTTTGTATAAGGTGTAGAAGGAACAGAACCGGAATAGATAGAAGAACATCCGGTAGCGTTAGCAACCATTTCACGGTCACCGAACAATTGAGAAATCAATTTTACGTACGGAGTTTCACCACAACCGGAGCAAGCACCTGAGAACTCAAACAACGGAGTAGCGAACTGAGAGTTCTTCACGTTGGCTTTGATGTCAACAAGATGTTGTTTAGTCTTCACGTTGTCAACGCAATAAGTCCAGTTTTCAGCTTCAGCCAACTGACTTTCAAGGTGTTTCATTGTCAATGCCTTGCCACCCTTCTTCGGATTACCCGGACAGATGTCAGCACAGTTACCGCAACCCAGACAGTCGAGAACGTCAACCTGAATACGGAATGTCATACCGTCGAATACTTTACCTACGGCTTTCAGTTGTTCGAACTTAGCACCCTTCTGTTCTTCAGCATCGAGTACGAACGGACGGATAGAAGCGTGAGGACAAACATATGCACACTTATTACACTGTATACAGTTTTCAGGATTCCATTCTGGAACGAATGCAGCTACACCACGTTTTTCATATTTAGCAGTACCTTGATACCAAGTACCGTCTTCGATACCCTTGAATGCAGATACTGGCAACAAGTCACCGTCTTGTGCATTGATCGGACGAACTACTTCGTTGATGAATGCAGGATCGTTGTTTTCAACTTTAGCGTCATCCGGCAGGTTAGCCCAAGCAGGATCAACAGTCAAAGTCTTGTATTCACCACCGCGGTCAACGGCAGCATAGTTCTTGTTAACAACGTCTTCACCCTTCTTGCCGTAAGACTTAACGATGAATTTCTTCATCTGTTCAACAGCTTGTTCAACAGGAATAACGCCTGTGATACGGAAGAATGCAGATTGAAGGATAGTGTTGGTACGGTTACCCAAACCAATTTCCAATGCAATCTGAGTTGCGTTGATATAGTATACGGAAATATTGTTCTGTGCGAAATATTTCTTCACCTTGTTAGGCAGATTCTTAGCCAGTTCTTCACCTTCCCAGATAGTGTTCAGCAAGAAAGAACCGTTCTTACGCAAACCGCGAGTTACGTCGTACATGTGCAGGTAAGCCTGAACGTGACAAGCAACGAAGTTCGGAGTGTTAACCAAATAAGTGGAACGGATCGGAGTATCACCGAAACGCAAGTGAGAACAAGTGAAACCACCTGACTTCTTAGAGTCGTATGAGAAGTAAGCCTGACAGTGTTTGTCAGTGTTATCACCGATAATTTTCACAGAGTTCTTGTTAGCACCTACCGTACCGTCAGCACCCAGACCGTAGAATTTAGCTTCGAACATACCTTCACCGCCCAATGCGATTTCTTCTTCTTGCGGAAGAGAAGTGAAAGTAACGTCATCTACGATACCGATAGTGAAGTGGTTCTTCGGCATTGGCATAGCCAAGTTTTTGAATACTGCGATGATCTGTGCAGGAGTAGTATCTTTTGACCCCAGACCGTAGCGACCGCCAACGATAACAGGAGCATTTTCAACACCATAGAAGCAATCTTTAACGTCAAGATAAAGAGGTTCACCGTTAGCACCCGGTTCTTTTGTACGGTCAAGAACTGCGATAGTCTTAGCAGTCTTAGGTACAGCAGCCAAGAAGTGTTTAGCAGAGAACGGACGATACAAGTGTACGGCAACCAAACCTACTTTCTCACCGTTTGCTACCAAGTAGTCGATAGCTTCGCGGGCAGCTTCTGTTACAGAACCCATAGCGATAATTACGCGTTCTGCATCTTCAGCACCGTAGTAGTCGAACAAACCATATTTGCGGCCTGTAATCTTAGAAATTTCATTCATGTATTCTTCTACGATAGCAGGAACTGCTTCATAGTAGTTGTTGCATGATTCACGATGTTGGAAGAAGTGGTCAGGGTTTTCAGCCATACCACGAGCAACCGGATTCATCGGATTCAGTGCACGGGCACGGAATTCAGCCAAAGCTTCCTGGTCGATCAGCGGAGCCAAGTCCTCATTTTCCAACATTTCGATCTTCTGGATTTCGTGAGAAGTACGGAAACCATCGAAGAAGTTCATGAACGGAACGCGTGATTTGATAGTAGCCAAGTGGGCAACACCGGCCAAATCCATAACTTCCTGTACGGAACCTTCAGCCAACATAGCGAAGCCAGTCTGACGAGCTGACATTACGTCTTGGTGGTCACCGAAGATACACAATGCGTGAGAAGCCAATGTACGAGCAGATACATGGAATACGCAAGGCAAGAACTCACCGGCAATTTTGTACATATTAGGGATCATCAGGAGAAGACCCTGAGAAGCAGTGTAAGTAGTAGTCAACGCACCAGCCTGGAGAGAACCGTGAACTGCACCGGCGGCACCGCCTTCAGATTGCATTTCCTGTACCAATACTGTTTCGCCGAAGATATTTTTACGTCCTGCGGCAGCCCATTCGTCTACGTACTCAGCCATAGTCGAAGAAGGAGTGATGGGGTAGATAGCAGCTACTTCAGAGAACATATACGAGATATGTGCTGCAGCCTGGTTACCATCACAAGTGATGAATTTCTTCTGTTTAGTCATAACTAAATTAAATATTTAAGTAAATAAATCTTTTAATATAAAAAGCCGAACATCCAGAGAGGTATCTGATTGCCCCGACCTATTTCTGCCTTATGCAACGCATACGTCGCATTCGGGTTATTCTTAATCTTTGCACCTTCCAGGCAAATCTTGAACGGCATCACTTCGTCTACGATAAAAGAGAAATTCTTGTCTCCTTTGTGTATCTTATGGTCCTTCCATAAAGAGTTTGCAAAGAAAGTGTCCAATACATCCTGTTCTTCTACTTTCACCGGGTAGATGGAATACATCAAGTTGGAGTTGTGCATCATTATCTTCGAAGGTTTTTTCGGAAATTCTTCCCCTTTCGGATAAACCAGATTAATGAGTCGTGCGTCCGCCAGATACTTGATGTAATTCATCACCGTAGCGCGGGATGTTTGTATGTCGCTTGCCAACTGGCTGACATTTGGAGCCTTCGGTCCGTCGACAGCGAGCAAATATAGTAATTTTTTTATCTTTGAAAGATATTTCAGTTCTATTTGTTTGAGAAGTAGGATATCCACTTCCACCATCATGTTCATTGTCTTTAGCAGATTCTCCGAAAAGTTGCGCTTTTCGAGGAAGAACGGATAGAATCCGTGATGTAGGTAATCCTGAAAATAATCCAACGGACGTACCTTGGAAAGCACTCCTTTGGCAATCTGTTCATGCGTGCTTAGAATCTCTTCGAGGCTGTAAGCCCGAAACTTCATACCGGTCTGCAAGTTCAAAAATTCACGGAAAGAAAATCCGCGCAGGTTGTAGCTTTTTGCAATATCGCGCAATTCAAGGTTTTCTTCCTTCAGCCGCATCACGGACGAACCGGTAAAGACTATCTTCAGATTGGGAAAGCGGTCGTAACACATACGTAACTCCTTGCTCCATTCCGGGTGCTTGAACACTTGGTCGATGAGTAGTACTTTTCCACCGCGTTTTTGAAATTCGTTGGCAAAGTCCACAATGCTGTGTCCCGAGAAGTAGAAGTTGTTCATGTTGATGAACAGACAAGAGCGGTCGGTCCCGAATTTCTCTTTTGCGTATTGGAGCAGGAAAGTGGTTTTTCCTACGCCACGTGTCCCTTTGATACCAATCAAGCGGTCGCTCCAATCAATCTCATCCATAAGGTCACGGCGAACGGGGGCATTGGTGTGCTCAACAAGGTAGGCGTGTGTGCGATAGAATGCTTCCATTTCTGTTCTTAGTTTTACGGGTGGCAAATATAGTGCTTTTTTTAAGATTTGCAAAGTAGAGATGGCAAAATTGTGCTTTTAACTCTAACTTTCTTCTTATTATTAGGTATTGCTGACTATTTCCTGTATATATTTGCAGAATAAAGTTTTGAATTCGTTTGAGATGGCTAAAAAGACTCTTTATCTATTCAACCCGGAACATGACTTGGCGTTGGCTAGCGGTGAAATCAATTATATGCCACCGGCCTCCGCCCGGCAGATGGCGACCGAGCTGGCCTTGCTGCCGGTGTGGTATGCCGAAGAGGGGAGTGCGGTATTGGCTCCTTCCGCTTATAATCTTGACTATCTGAAAAGGATGCAGCAATTGTTGGGACTTTCGGTACATCTGATGACAGAACCGGAACTTGCTTCCGAACGAAACCTGGATATCCGTCCTTGGGGATGGGACATCGCCGTAAGAAAACGTCTCTTGGACTTAGGAATAGAGAAACACGCATTACCTTCTATTGAACAATTAAATAAATTACGTTCTTGTTCACACCGTTCCTGTGCAGTAGAGTTGTTGCCTCATCTGCAATTGGACAATTATTTTTGCGGTGAATCCTTCTACCTGACACTTCCCGAAGAATGGAAATCATTTGTTGAATCGCATGATACCTGTCTGCTGAAAGCACCTCTTTCGGGTAGCGGTAAGGGATTGAACTGGTGTAAAGGCATTTATACGCCTTCAATTTCCGGTTGGTGTTTGCGTATCGGAAGTCAGCAGGGTGGCGTAATCGGTGAACCTATATATAATAAGGTAGAAGACTTTGCTATGGAATTTCATTCTTCAGGTGACGGACGGTTCAATTTCATCGGATACTCTCAATTTCGTACGGGTGGGAGTGGAGCGTATGAGGGTAATCGGTTGATTTCAAATGCTGCGATTGAACGGAATCTTTCGGAATATGTCCCCGTTGGGGAGCTTGATAAATTGCGTAATTGTCTTGAACGGGAATTATCTCTTCGCTTTGGAAGTGTTTACAATGGCTATTTGGGAGTTGATATGATGATTTGCCGCTTCCCGGAATCTCCGGCTTATCGTATTCATCCTTGTGTGGAAATAAACTTACGGATGAATATGGGAGTAGTAGCGCGTCACTTGTATGACCGTTATATATGTCCTTTCTCAACAGGGATTTTTCAGATAGACTATGCCCCTTCGGATGGAGCAGCATGGAACGCACACACAGCAATGGCAGAGACTTATCCATTGAAAATGGAGCAGGGAAGAATCTGCTCTGGTTATTTGCCATTAGTGCCGGTTTATAAAAAAAGTAAGTATCGTGCGTGGATTCTTGTGTCAGAAAGTGTACATTGTGTAATATGAAACGGTAGCCGTTATTCCGTTTCTTATACAAAGTCTTTTACTTTTGCACCGCTCTACTTTCATTTCCGTAACGGTCAATGGCCGTAACAGCAAAATGTTTTTTTGCATTCCAGGGTAGGATAGGAGCATAGATATAACTTGTCTCCCGAATACCTTGTGCAACAATGTTTTCCGGTCGATTAATGTCTACCGGAAAATCATTCGATGCATAAATGATATACATTGGCTTATTGCGTGCATCATTGTCGGTGGCAGCCTGCCACTTTAATTCCGTATAGCCACTGTCAATATCGGTTACTGTCAATTCGGACGGGGCCGTAGGCGGAACACTATCTAGCCAAGGCATGGGAGGCTGTAAAGCAGGATAAGCATAAAAGTTTTCGACCAACTCATCATAGATACCCTGTGTGTTCTCCATAAGATATTTCACCCGGTAATGTCCCTCGCCTGCCATCTTATGATTGCGGATGAAGTTTATCTGGCGGTCTATCTCGTCACGCGTCCATTTCCCTTCATCGGGATGGAGGAAGTAAATGCCCAAGCCCGGAATCACCTGCCGTCCGTTACTTTGTTCTTGCCAATCGAGGGCAAAAGGATAAAAATTATTTCCCTGGAAATACATCATCGGATAAATCTGATCCATAACACCTTCTCCCATCCATCCTTGCGGATCTTGGTAAACGGTAAAGAAAGCATTCCAACCACGCGAAGGATAACGAGAAGTATCCCGATATTTGCCAACGGGGCTGGTACTTACTTTTACCCAAGGTTTTATTGCTTTTACACCTTTATATATATAACGTACAATCTCGGAAATATTATCCCGGCGCCATTGGTCGAGCGTACGTCCTTTGCCATATTTGCGGAAATCATATTTATCCGGGAAAAAAGGTGCATTCTCTGGATAACGTAAATAGTCGAAATGTACGCCGTCCACATCATAACCGCTTACGACTTCGCGTACCAGTTTCATCAAATACTCTTTCGTTGCCGGATGTCCCGGATTGAGGAAATATTCACTTTTGTAAGGGACGCAGATTTCTTTCATCCGCTTGGTGACGGACCTACTTCCGAGTGAAGTAACATGTTTCTTGTTTCCCAGCGGAACGGTTACCATCCACGCATGACATTCCATTCCCCGCTTATGACATTCCTCAATGGCGAAAGCCAGTGGATCATAGCCGGGATTTCCTCCTGTCTTTCCGGTCAGGATTGAATTGAACGGTTCAATTGCTGAAGTATATAGTACGTCTCCTCGTGTACGGGTTTGGAATAAAACAGTATTGAAATTAGCCGCTTTCAATTTATCAAGGATATCTGTCAATTCTTCTTTCTGTTTGCGGATTGTCTGCGGAGTCGTTGCACGTGTGCGAGGCCAGTCCAAACCGTATACAGCCGTTACCCATGCTGCACGAACTTCGTGCTTGGGCTGCGCACTTGTCGGGAGGAAAGGAAACAAAAGTGAAAGAATGAAAATAAATAGGCGCATATCCTTTGTTTTTTGTTTTAAATCTCTGCAAAGTTAGTAAAAGTGTCGGTATTGTTGGGCTGTTTCATGAGATTATGTTACATTTGCCAAGTTAAAAAGCGACACACTATGATTACATTTACTCTATGCCTGCTTGTGTTGATAGTAGGCTATTTTACGTACGGACGCCTCATGGAACGCGTCTTTGGTCCTGATGACCGTAAAACACCGGCACTTACTAAGGCTGATGGAGTAGACTATATTCCATTGCCCACTTGGAAGATTTTCATGATTCAATTTCTTAATATTGCGGGACTAGGTCCAATTTTCGGTGCAATCATGGGAGCGAAGTTCGGAACTTCTTCTTATTTGTGGATTGTGCTGGGGAGTATCTTTGCGGGTGCTGTCCATGATTATTTTGCCGGAATGCTTTCTTTGCGCAATGGTGGTGAAAGCTTGCCCGAAATCATAGGCCGTTATTTAGGGATTACTACGAAGCAGGTAATGAGAGGATTCACCGTTATTTTGATGATTCTGGTCGGTGCGGTTTTTGTGGCCGGTCCTGCCGGACTGCTGGCGAAACTTACACCGGAACATTTGGATACTACGTTTTGGATTGTCGTTGTGTTTGCTTACTATATTCTGGCGACTTTGCTTCCGGTAGATAAGATTATCGGTAAAATTTATCCTCTGTTCGCAGTCGCACTGCTGTTTATGGCGGTAGGAATTTTAGTAATGCTTTATGTCAATCATCCCGTTTTACCGGAGCTGTGGGATGGTTTGCAAAATACAAATCCCGAAGCAAGCAAACTCCCTATTTTCCCGATTATGTTTGTGAGTATTGCTTGTGGCGCGATTTCCGGTTTTCATGCTACTCAAAGTCCTTTGATGGCGCGTTGTATGACTTCGGAACGTCACGGTCGTCCGGTGTTCTATGGGGCGATGATTACTGAAGGTATCGTTGCTCTTATCTGGGCTGCTGCGGCTACTTACTTTTTCCATAAGAATGGGATGGAAGAAAGTAATGCTTCTGTTATTGTAGACGCCATCACGAAGGAGTGGTTGGGAACAATCGGAGGGATACTTGCCATTCTGGGAGTGATTGCAGCTCCGATTACGTCGGGAGATACGGCTTTCCGTTCGGCACGTCTGATTGTGGCGGATTTCTTGGGAATGGAACAAAAAAGTATGCGTCGCCGTTTATACATTTGTATCCCTATGTTTGTGGTAGCTATCGGTCTGCTCCTGTACAGTTTGCGTGATGCCAACGGGTTTAATATGATATGGCGTTATTTTGCTTGGGCTAACCAGACATTAGCTGTGTTCACTTTGTGGGCTATAACGGTATTTCTGGCTGTGTCCAAGAAACCTTACATCATCACTTTGATACCGGCACTGTTTATGACAAGTGTATGTTCTACTTATATATGTATTGCTCCCGAAGGGTTAGGACTTTCATCTGTGGTTTCTTACAGCGTTGGCATAGCGTGTGTAGTGATTGCGGTTGTATGGTTCTATGCTTGGCTGGGTAAACAGAAAACAAGAAAATTATCAGAATGAGGAAAATAAAGAGATCAACAGGAGTTGCGTTAGCATTCCTTATTTATGTATCAGTAACTGCGGCTTATTTGTTGCCACGTAATACGGAAGTCAGCCAGACAGAGAAAATCCTGACAGTGGCAGGTTCTTATGTCATTGTCTTTCTCCTTTGGCTGGTGCTTCGTAAAAAGGAGCAAATGCGTGAACGCCGTAAAAAAGACGAACAATCTATTCACTTTAAAAAGTAAGTTTATGAAGAAATTAGCTTTAGCTTTTTGCCTATTGGCAGTCTCGTTTACTGCACAGGCTCAATTTGAAAAAGGTACTATGATTCTTAATCCTTCCGTCACAGGATTGGACTTTTCGTATAGCAAGAATGACGATGCGAAGTTTGGCTTGGGAGCACAGGTCGGTACATTCTTGGCGGATGGTTTTGCGCTGATGGTCAATGCGGGAGCAGACTGGTCGCAGCCTAAAGATACGTATACTCTTGGTACCGGAGTTCGTTGTTATTTCAATACTACAGGCATTTATATCGGTGGTGGTCTTGATTGGGAACGTATCCGTCTGAAAGGTGGTGAGCATAATAACGATTGGGGGGTAGGTATTGAAGCCGGATATGCTTATTTCCTTTCCCGGACGGTGACTATCGAACCTGCCGTTTATTACAAATGGCGTTTTGATGACTCCGACAACTCACGTTTCGGCATCAAGGTAGGATTCGGATTCTACTTTTAAAGATAATCTTCGTCACCTATCATCGTATGTGTGAATCCAATTGCCCATCGGTGTTTCAACCATGATAGCGAGTATGAGGGTAGGCATGAGAGTAACTTTTTACTATCATACTGCTTCCATAAAGCATAGTTTCACTATTGGTTTCAAACTGGAATACAATTAGTTTCAGGCAGTAGAAACTTTAGTTTCAAGCCGAAGAAACTCTGGTTTCAAGCAAGGGAAACTAAAGTTTCAAGCCGTTGAAACTAAAGTTCCAACGGTCGAAACACTAGTTCTCGCTGTTGGAAACTGTAAAGCATTGTGGTGTAAAGCATAAAGTGTGTGGGTATTGTATCTCTGCGTGACGGTATGATTGCCGTCACAGTGTTGTCACTTGCTGTTGTCACGTCATTATCATTTAATAATCAGATTATTAAGTGATAATCTGTGACAGGTGACAGCAAATCTTTCTTTTAATTTATTGTAGAGGAGACCGAATTCGTTAACTGAGCTTTTCTTTCAAGAACTGTCCCGTATAGCTGGCTCCACAAGCGGCTACCTCTTCGGGAGTCCCTACTGCTACGATATTTCCTCCCTTATCACCGCCCTCAGGGCCGAGATCAATTACATAATCAGCACATTTGATGACATCCATGTTGTGTTCGATGATTACAATACTATGTCCGCGACGAATCAGTGCGTCAAAGGCGTCCAATAGTTTCCGGATATCATGGAAATGTAGGCCTGTAGTCGGTTCGTCAAAGATAAACAGGGTAGGGTCCGCTTTTTCCTGGCTTAGATAGAAAGCCAGTTTCACGCGTTGGTTCTCACCGCCGGAAAGAGTGGATGAGGACTGTCCCAATTTGATATATCCCAATCCGACATCCTGTAATGGAAGTAACTTCTTTACTATTTTCTTCTGTCCGTGTTCGTTGAAAAACTCAATAGCTTGGTTCACGGTCATCTCCAATACATCATAGATACTTTTATCATGGAACTTCACTTCCAGCGTGTCGGACTTGAAACGTTTTCCGTGACAGGATTCGCATTCCAACACTAAGTCTGCCATAAATTGCATTTCCACAGTGATGGTTCCATCCCCCTTGCACTCTTCGCAACGGCCCCCCTCACTATTGAAACTGAAGAATCCGGCTGTGTAGCCCATTTGTTTGGCTAGCGGCTGCTCGGCCCAGAGCTTGCGGATTTCATCGTAAGCCTTGATATAAGTCACGGGGTTGGAACGGGAGGATTTGCCGATCGGATTCTGATCTACAAACTCTACATTCCGCAGGTCGCGCAAACTGCCCCCGATAGATGAGAACTCTCCCGGACGGTCACTGCATTCATCTAATTCACGTTTCAGTGCCCGATAGAAAATATCCCGGACGAGCGTACTCTTACCGGAACCGGAAACTCCGGTGACTACCGTCATCACATTGAGCGGGAAACGTACGTTTACACCTTTCAGGTTATTCTCGCGTGCTCCTTTCAACTCGATGTAGTTATTCCACGGACGGCGGTGTGCGGGGACTGGGATTTCTTCTTCTCCCAAGAGGTAGCGTACCGTGTGGCTGTTGCTTCTTTTCTTTAGGTCTTTCATATCCCCTTGATAAACGACTTCGCCCCCCAAACGCCCGGCATTAGGACCGATGTCGATAATGTAGTCTGCGGTACGGATGATTTCTTCATCATGTTCGACGACCACTACCGTATTGCCTAACTGTTGTAGCTGGCGCAGTACATAAATCAAACGGCCGGTGTCACGACTGTGTAATCCTATACTTGGCTCGTCGAGGATATAAAGGCTGCCTACCAGACTGCTGCCCAATGAAGTTGCCAGGTTGATGCGCTGGCTTTCTCCTCCCGATAAAGAGTTGCTGAGACGATTCAAGGTAAGATATCCCAACCCTACGTCAATAAGAAAACGGATGCGGCTGTTGATTTCGACAAGGATTCGTCGTGCCACATTGCTGTCGTGCTCGCTAAGTTTTAAGTTATCAAAGAATTGCTTGAGTTCAGTGATGGGCAAATCCACCAATTCGGAAATGTTCTTTCCGCCTACCCGTACATAACCGGCTTCGGGCTTCAGGCGTGTGCCGTGACATTGCGGACAGAGCGTCTTGCCGCGATAACGTGCAAGCATTACCCGATATTGTATTTTGTACTGGTTTTCTTCCAGCATTTTGAAGAAATCATTAATGCCATGAAAGTATTGGTTACCTTCCCAGAGTATCCGGCGTTGCTCGTCCGTCAACTCATAATAAGGTGTGAAAATCGGAAAATCAAACTTATCCGCATTATGAATCAGTTCTTCTTTCCATTCGCCCATTTTCTCACCGCGCCAGCATACGATAGCTCCCTCATAAACTGATAAAGAGCGATCAGGCACGACCAAATGCTCGTCAATGCCGATGACTTTTCCGAATCCTTCGCAGGTGGGGCAAGCACCGATAGGAGAGTTGAATGAGAACATTTGGTCGTTCGGCTCTTCAAAAGTGATGCCGTCTGCTTCGAATTTAGTACTGAAAGTATGTAGTTTCGTAGTTCCGTCTGCCGGATAAAAACGTAGCAGACAAGTTCCGTCGCCTTCGTACATCGCTGTTTCGGCAGAGTCTGTCAGTCGGCTGATGGAGTCTTTGCTATTGCCTACTGTCATGCGGTCTACCAGCAGATAAACTTCGTCACCTGCCACAGGGGTATATTCATCTATACGTTTCATCTCACCGTTCACTTCGATACGGTTGAATCCCTGTTTCAGGTCTATTTCCAATTGTTGTTGCAAGGTGCGGTCCTCACGCAGACGGATGGGTGTCAATACGGTGTATCTCGTCCCTTCCGGATACGTAAGCATACAGTTGACGATATCTTCTGTCGAATGTTTCTTCACCTCTTGTCCGCTAATGGGACTGAATGTCTTTCCTACGCGTGAATAGAGCAAGCGAAGATATTCGTAAATCTCGGTCGAAGTACCTACCGTAGAGCGTGGGTTGCGGCTGTTCACTTTCTGTTCGATGGCAATGGCGGGTGGGATGCCTTTGATAAAGTCGCATTCCGGTTTGCTCATTCGTCCCAAGAACTGACGGGCATAGCTGCTCAGGCTTTCCACATAGCGGCGTTGCCCCTCTGCATAGAGAGTGTCAAAAGCGAGGGAAGATTTACCGGAACCCGATAATCCGGTGATTACAACAAGTTTGTTGCGGGGTATATCTACATCGATGTTTTTAAGGTTGTTGACTCGTGCACCTTTGATCGAAATATAGTTGTTTTCTGACATAAAATACTCCTTTTTTATGGTAGTCGGCAAAGTTAGCGAATTTATCGGGAGTTTGTATTATCTTTGCGTCACATTATTACGATTTAAGAATATTATGAAGCTGAAAAACTATCTTTTACTTTTCGCTCTTCTTCTGGTGGTAGGAGTGAGGGCACAAGTGCCATCCGGCAATAAATATCCCAAACGTGAATTTCGTGGAGCGTGGATACAAGCTGTCAACGGGCAGTTCAAAGGTATTCCTACCGGGAAGCTGAAACAAACGTTGATTGATCAATTGAATTCTCTTCAAGGGGCAGGTATCAATGCTATTATTTTCCAGGTGCGTCCCGAAGCGGATGCGTTGTATGCTTCGCAGCATGAACCGTGGAGCCGTTTCCTGACAGGGACGCAGGGGCAGATACCTTCTCCTATGTGGGACCCGATGCAATTTATGATTGAAGAGTGCCGGAAACGGAATATGGAGTTTCATGCCTGGATCAATCCTTACCGGGTGAAGACTTCGCTGAAAAATCAGTTGGCGCCGGAACATATTTATCATCAACATCCGGAATGGTTTGTTACGTATGGCGATCAGCTGTATTTCGATCCGGCACTTCCTGAAAGTCGGGACTATATTTGTAAAATCGTGACCGATATCGTGTCCCGTTATGATGTGGATGCTATCCATATGGACGATTATTTCTATCCTTATCCCGTGAAAGGAATGGACTTTCCGGATGATGCGAGCTTTGCCCGTTATGGCGGTGGTTTTACGAATAAGGCCGATTGGCGTCGTAGTAATGTCAATGTGCTGATTAAAAAGCTTCATGAGACAATCCGTGCCGTAAAGCCGTGGGTGAAGTTTGGTATCAGTCCTTTCGGCATTTACCGTAATCAGAAGAGTGATCCGTTGGGCAGTGATACCAATGGTTTGCAGAATTATGATGACCTGTATGCCGATGTGTTGCTTTGGGCGCGTGAAGGATGGATTGATTATAATATTCCACAGATTTATTGGGAAATAGGGCATAAGGCTGCCGACTATGAGACTTTAGTGAAATGGTGGGCTACGCATTCGGAGAACCGTCCGTTATTTATCGGTCAGTCGGTATCGAATACGATCCAACATGCTGATCCAAAGAATCCTTCCATCAATCAGCTCCCGCGAAAAATGGCCTTACAACGTGCTTATCAGACGATTGGCGGCAGTTGTCAATGGTATGCTTCAGCCGTTGTTGAAAATCAAGGCCGATACCGTGATGCTTTAGTGAGCGAGTATCATAAATATCCAGCTTTGATTCCCGTCTTCGATTTTATGGACAATAAGGCTCCGGGCAAAGTACGCAAAATGAAGAAGGTGTGGACAGAAGACGGCTATGTTCTTTTCTGGACTGCCCCGAAAGCGGAAACGGAAATGGATAAAGCGGTGCGGTATGTGGTTTACCGCTTTAGCGGAAAAGAGAAGGTGAACCTTGACGATCCTTCTCATATTGTAGCTATCACCAGTAATCCTTTCTACAGACTTCCATACGAGACGGGAAAAACAAAACATCGCTATGTGGTAACGGCTTTGGACCGTCTTCATAATGAATCGAAGTCCGTAAGTAAAAAGGTAAAGCTTTAATAGAGCAGCAATCCTGCAATACCGCAAGCGATAATCATCAGAATCGGATTGGCCTTATATTTTCTCGTTCCGATAAAAGCAATCAGGAAGATGATGATACTGATAACAAATGTATAGGTATCTTTTGTAGGTGAGCCAAAGTTCTCTACATTCATTAATACCAATGCGGCAGAGGCCAGCAGTCCTACGACTGCTGGCCGTAGTCCGTTGAAGATTGATTCCACTACTGGATGTTTCTGATATTTCAGAAAAAATCTGCTGATAGTCAGCATTAAGATAAAGGAGGGAAGGACTACGGCGAAGGTTGCAATGATAGAACCCCAGATACTGCCTGTAGAAGTGAATCCCACATAAGTAGCGGCGTTAATTCCGATAGGTCCCGGTGTCATTTGGCTGATCGCGACAATATCTGTGAATTCTTGCGAACTTACCCATCCATAACGGGTAACGACTTCCCCTTGAATCATGGAAAGCATTGCATATCCTCCTCCGAAACCGAAGAGTCCGATCTTGAAAAACGTATAAAACAACTGAATATATATCATCTCTTTTTATTTAGAACAAATAATAAATAGTACATAGTACTGGCCTCTCACTCTCAACTCTCAACTTTCAACTCTCAACTTCTTTAACCTTTCCCCAAAGGAAGCCTCCTACACCTGCAGCTATGATAATCCAGATGGGAGAGAAGCCCAATAGCCAGATAAGTAGTGCCGATACAACCGGAATCCACAGATTGTAACGATTGATTTTTGCAGACCGCCCCATAGTAAACGTAGGTGCGGCGATAAGCGCCACTACTGCCGGACGGATTCCTTTGAATATCCGTTCCACTATCGGATTATCTTTGAAGTTGTGGAAAAACAGGGCGATGGTCAATATGATAATGAAAGATGGCAGAATCGTTCCCAGTGCCGTAACAATACTTCCCCGTATACCGCGCAATTTGTATCCTATAAAGATGGATATGTTGACTGCCAAAATGCCAGGAGCGGATTGAGAGATGGCCAGCAGGTCGATGAAGTCGTCCTGTGCAATCCATTTCCGTTTGGTTACGATTTCATTTTCAATCAATGGCACCATCGCGTATCCTCCTCCGATGGTGAAGGCGCCTATTTTAAAAAAGATTCCAAATGATTCGAGATATATGTTCATTCTTCTTTTTCTCCTCCTTCCTTGTTGTCTTCTTTTTTCTCCTTAAAGTATTGGCTGGGACTCACGTTATAGTGTTTCTTGAATACTTCACGGAAATACTTGACATCATTGAATCCTGTCATTTCGGATATTTCAGTTATATTATGTACATTTTCTTTTAATAACTTTATGGCATGTTTCAGGCGAATCAGCCGGATGTAGTCACCCGGTGACTGGTCGGTAAGCGCTTTCAACTTGTTATAAAAACTAGTACGGCTCATGCCCATCAGGCTGGCGAGTACATCTACTGTGAGCGCAGGGTTGTCAATGTTGTCTTTTATATTCTTTCTGACATCTGCTATGAACTGCCAGTCGATGTCCTGGGAGTAGTTGATGTATTCTTCATCATCATCATTCTCTTCATCCTCCGAATCCAGGCTGGCATATTTGTTGCGTAGAAGTGCGCGATTAGCCAACAAGTTGGAGATGGTTGCTTTCAATATACCGATATTGAATGGCTTTAACACATATTCATCTGCCCCGATCCGCAGTCCGGAAAGAATATCTTTCTCATTATTCAGTGCGGTCAATAAGATAACGGGGATATGCGAGGTTTCGATATTGCTTTTGATAGCCTGACATAGTTCGTCACCTCGCATTTCCGGCATCATAATGTCCGAGATAACCAGATCTGGCTTATATTCGGGAATGACGGTCAATGCTTCTTTTCCGTTGGAACATACTTGAATGAGGTGGTCTTCGGATAATGTTTGTGACAGATAATTGCGTAATTCATCATTATCTTCCACAATCAGAATACGTTGGCTCTTTTCTTTCTTTTCTTTTTTTTCTTCTTTTTGTGTATTCTCGTAAATTTCAGGTGCCGGGAGTGGAATGTCGTTGCTGCTTTTTGTTTCCGGACGCTGTTTGTTTGGCGTTGTCAAGTGTGCTTTGCGGTAACGTTTACTGTCTTTCGGGAAAGTTATCTTGATGATTGATCCCTGATTTTCGATACTTGACAAATTTATCTTTCCTTTATGCAGCCGGACTAATTTCCAGACTAGCATAAGTCCGATACCACTGCCCGTCACTTTTGAGTTGATCGTGTTACTGCCACGGAAATGCAGTTTGAACAGTTTCTTTTGCTCATTGGCAGGAATTCCGATTCCCGTATCGCTGACTTCCACGCTCCACGAATCCGCAGCTTCTGAAACAAAGATTTGTACACTGCCATTTTCCGGTGTATACTTCAATGCGTTCGAAATGACGTTTTTGAGGATGGATTCCATCTTTTCCTTGTCGAACCACACATTCATGTATCTGAAATTACTCTCGTAGGTGAAGTTAATATGTTTAATATTGGCATATTGCTGGAATGCTCCATATATTTCGTTCATAAACGTATTTAGCTCATGTTCCGAAATGTACAGCTCGGAAGAATATACATCTGCCCTTTCGAAATTGATAAGATTAGTCGTAAGGCGCAATAGCGCATTCACATTACGCAGAGCTGTATTCATATTAGAAATTCCCTCTTTGCTCAGTTCTTCTTTTTCACGGAGTTCTTCCAAAGGTGCTTTGATCAGTGTCAATGGAGTACGGATATCATGTGCTGTATTGATAAAGAAATGGATCTTTTCATCAGAGACCTTACGTTGTTTTCTTAAAATTATAATACGCAATAAGACGGAAGCTATGAGAAATAGGATACCTGCATAAAACAACATTGCCCAGAATGTTAACCAAAACGGCTGGTCAATAATAATATCGATGCTTCTTTCTTCAATAACGACGCGTTTGTCTTCATTAGAAATTGCACGTACCCTTAGGGTATATTCTCCGGGTGCGAGATTGGTATAGCGTATCGTACTTTCGGCTCCGGGTTTGCTCCATTCTTCATAGAAACCGTCTAACTTCCAGGAATATAGAATATTAGAAGGGTAGTCGTAGTTGATGGAAGAAACTTGTACAGAGAAAATATTCTGATTATATCCTAGTTCCAATGTTTTGATATCATTGATACTTTCTTTTAGCGGAGAGTGCTTGTCTCTCGGATAAACAGTCTGATAAAAGAGTTTGAAATCACTGAAAATCATTTTGGAAGAGTAATCTCTAGGCAATTTCATATCTTTATGAAATTCGACAGCCCCTTCCGAACTACCAAAAACAAAGTGGTTGTTCTTACGTAAAACACCAGACAGCGCATTGAAATGCGTAGTCATTAATCCCATATCTTTAGTCCAGTTATAAAACTTCTTCTGTTGCGGATAAAAACTTGTTAGTCCGTTTTCCGTACCCATCAGTAATTCTTTGTCCGCATCTGATAATATGGTATAGATATTATTGGATATCAGGGCACAATTCTCCGAGTAGTAATGAGTGAATAACTTTTGGGCAAAGTCGTAGATTAACAATCCCGAACCACTGGTTCCGATATATAACGAACCGTTCTTGGCTTGATATAAAGAATAGATATAGGTAGATTCCACCGGAAGTTTGATATGCTCGAATTTTCCGGATTCTTTATCCAGAAGATATAGTCCTGTTGCACTACCTATCCACATACTATTGGCATCTTTCTCAGTAATGGCGGTAATGGAGTTCAGTCCTTGATAAAGTCGTACATTCTGCGTTTTCAGGTTGATACGTTTTAAGTTGTAGAATCCACCTGACCAGATATATCCTTGTGAGTCCATACGGATATCGCGAATATATTTGTCCGGTCGCATGACCCCTTCGCTATATAGCGGTGGCATGAAATAGCTGATTTGTAGAGACTTCTTGTCTATTTGGTATACTCCGGAGGAATATCCTCCTGCCCAGATTGTGCCGGGAGATACTTCGCAGAGGGTAAGGAAGATGTGACTCTTGTTTGCCTGCGGTTTTTCAAAAGAACTGAGGACCGAACTCCATTGGCCGGTCTTTGAATTGAAGAAGCTGATACCATTGTTTGTTGCGAACCACAAATCTCCATCTCTGTCCTCAATGACTGCATTTACTTGGTCGTTGATTAAAGATTGTTTGTTGCCTATAGAATGCTTAATCCATTTGTAGCTGGGGTAACGGTTATTCCGTATTGTAATCCCAATAGGGTAGTTTGCCAGCCAGATACGTTCTTCATCGTCTACATAAATGTCATTGATACTGTTGCCGTTCATGCCATTATTACTGTTGTAGTCTGTGATGATATAAGGCTCCAGTAAGTAGTTTTCAGTATTTATTTTATGAACTCCTCCTCCGTCTGTGGCTACTAGCAATTCTTTGTCATTCAGAGGCTTGAATTGCGTGATACTGATATCTTTTAAATTGCGTTCCGGCTGTGTGACGGATTTGATACTCATGTCGTAAACGAAAATTCCCCGTTGGAAAGTTCCGATAAATAGTTTCCCGATTTTTCTATCAAAATAGAGATCGATGACTTGAACTTTTTGATTTTCCAATTTGTCACAGTCGATAAGTTCCAAAGTGTTGTTTTCCAGTTTGGCATAGTGAACGCCCCTTTCCGTGCCAATAAAGAAATGAGATTTATCTATTTGTTCGATATCTGTGATTTCTTCTTTTATTTTATTCTTTATGTGACCGATCTGGCCGGTAGCTGTGTTGTAGAGGAAGATTGTTTCTTCATTGCATAGCCAGATTTGTTTGTTTTCGTCAAGCCATGCAAAGCTGATAGGAGCAGGTAAATCGCGAAAGTTTTCTATCGGCAGCTTATAGACAAGTTCGAAGGTATCGTGAAGCTCATCGTATCGGAATATCTTTCCTTTTTTTCCGATTTCCCATAAGACTCCTTCTTGGTCGATGTATAGCCAGTTGAGATTTAACAGAGAATTCACTTCTATGTCGCCATCCATCAGTTTATATTGTTTGAACTCTTTTCCGTTATAACGGTCGATTCCTTCGTGAGTGAGAAACCACATATAACCGATTTTGTCTTTTTGAATGCAGTAAACTCGCCGATTACTTAACCCATCTTCCACTCCAAGATATTGATACGTCTGAGCGACACAGGTTAGAGGAAACAATAATAATAGAAAAATCCATTTTTTCATGTGAAAGGACTTTTAAGGGTTATTGAATCTTATTCTAGAGGAGGAAAAGTTTGACAAAATTAGGAAGAATTTTCGATATAACAAAATTTTGGATAAAGATAACGTGGATCTCAAATATCTGGCGGATCAGTTGTTCTATTGCTGTTTGTATATGTTGCTTATTTCAGAGAATTAAGTTGCAGAAAACAGGAATTAAGTTAGAGCGGGAAGCAGAAGGAGAAAAAAGAGAGTGTATCAGAACTGACACACTCTCTTTGTGGCATAAAATTTTAAAGGACTGTTTATTTCATTTTTGTCTCAATCCACTTGTGGGCATTGACAAATGCTTCTATCCATGGAGTTACCTGATCGCTGTTTTTACGATCGGTCGGATAACAACCGTTTTGCCACGGGAAGATAGAACGTTCCAAGTGAGGCATGATAGCCAGGTGACGGCCGTCTGCACTAGCCAATGCTGCGACAGAATAGTCGGAACCGTTCGGGTTAGCCGGATATTCATCATAGCTATACTTCGCTACTACATTATATTTATCCTCATCGTATGGCAAAGAGAACTTTCCTTCACCATGGGCCACCCAAATACCTAGTTTGCTACCACTTAGAGAACCGAACATTACACTGCGGTTTGTCGGTATGGTAAGGCCGAGGAAGCGTGACTCAAATTTATGTGAATCGTTGTGCAACATCTTGCCTTTTTTCTCCAGTTCAGGATTGATAAGGTTGAGCTCCATCATTAACTGACAACCGTTACAAACGCCCAATGATAAGGTGTCTTCACGTGCATAATATTTATCCAATGCTTCTTTTGCTTTAGGATTGAATAAGAATGCACCCGCCCATCCTTTGGCGGAACCAAGCACATCAGAGTTGGAGAAACCACCACAGTAAACAATCATGTTTACATCTTCCAGTGTTTCACGTCCACTGATAAGGTCGGTCATTGTAACGTCTTTCACATCGAAGCCTGCCAAGTAGAGTGAATAAGCCATTTCACGTTCGCCATTTGTACCCTTTTCACGGATGATGGCGGCACGGATACCGCTTGGAGTACGACGGTCCGGAGTAATGCCATATTGAGAAAGCTTACCTTTGAATTCCGGCATAAATGCGAATTCTACAGGTTGCATCTTGTAGTTCTCGAAACGTTTCTTGGCGCAACCGTTCATAGACTGTTTGCGGTCGAGCAGGTAAGAGGAAGAATACCAGACATCACGCATATAATCGATGCCGAACTGGTAGGTGGCATCGTTCTTGGATACCAGAATGTGACGTTCGTCAGTCGGTTTACCCAATTTCACGAAACCTATACCTGCATCTTCCAGAATCTTCTTCACTTCATTCTTATGCTTGTCGCTGATCTGGATAACGATACCCGGATTTTCTGCAAACAGAATCTTAACGATATCCTGTTCCTTCATATTGTCAAGGCTGATTTCCATACCGCCTTCTACGTTAGAGAAACACATTTCGAGCAATGTGGTAATCAAACCACCGGCAGATATATCGTGTCCTGCAAGAATCAGTCCTTTGTTGACAAGTTCCTGTACGGCAAGGAATGCATCGCGGAAATATTCAGCGTCCTGTACGCAAGGTACATCATCGCCTACTTTACCCAGAGATTGGGCGAAAGCCGAACCACCCAGTTTCAGTTCATCGAAGCTGAAGTCGATATGATAAAGTGTAGTCTTTTCATTGTTAACCAATACCGGAGATACAACTTTCTTTACGTCGGAAACTTCGCCGCCTGCAGAAACAATCACTGTTCCCGGAGAAATAACTTTCTCACCGTTAGGATACTTCTGTGTCATAGACAGAGAGTCTTTTCCGGTAGGAACATTGATCTGTAGCGCACAGCAGAAATCGCTTAATGCTTTAACAGCTGTGTAAAGACGGGCATCCTCACCCTCTTGAGAGCGGCAAGGCCACATCCAGTTGGCAGACAGAGAAATGCTGTCCATGCCTTCTGCCATTGGAGCCCAAACCAGATTGGTCAGCGCTTCGGATACGGAAAGGATAGAGCCGGCAGCCGGATCGGCTAATGCTGCCTGCGGAGCATGTCCGATAGAGGTAGCGATACCTTTTTCGCCACGGTAGTCGAGTGCTACGACACCACAGTCGCTCAACGGCAACTGAAGTTCACCCTGACATTGCTGACGAGCTACTTTGCCTGTTACCGAACGGTCTACCTTATTCGTCAACCAGTCTTTGCAAGCTACAGCCTCAAGCTGCAATACATTCGTCAGATATTCATGAAGTTTAGGCAATTCATATTTCGGCATTTCGTAATGACGTTCCACTGTTTTGTCTACCATGTATGTCTTGGGAGAAGAACCGAACATTTGTTCTACGGCAAGGTCGAACGGACGCACGCCGTCAGCTTGTTGGAAAGCGAAACGATGATCACCGGTTGTTTCACCGACTACGTACATCGGAGCACGTTCACGTTCGGCAATCTTACGTACGTGTTCGATTGCTTCTTCTTTTATCAGCAGGCCCATACGTTCCTGACTTTCATTAGCAATGATTTCTTTGGCTGATAATGTCTTGTCGCCGATAGGCAATTTGCTCATGTCGATCAATCCACCGCATTCTTCTACCAATTCGGACAGGCAGTTGACGTGTCCGGCCGAACCGTGGTCGTGGATAGAAACTACCGGATTCACGTCTTCTTCGCAAAGAGCGCGTACTACGTTATTGGCACGTTTTTGCATTTCGGCGTTGGCACGTTGTACTGCATTCAATTCGATACCGCTACTGTAACGGCCTGTATCGACTGAAGAAACAGAACCGCCACCCAGTCCGATGCGATAGTTATCACCACCGATGACCACAACTTTATTTCCTGCTTCGGGAGCTCCCTTCAAACAGTCGCGTTGCGTACCGTAGCCTATACCACCGGCAAGCATGATTACTTTGTCGTAACCATAAACTTCCTTATTCTCTGTGTGCTCGAAAGTCAGCACCGAACCGCAGATTAACGGTTGACCGAACTTGTTGCCAAAGTCGGAAGCACCATTGGAAGCCTTGATAAGAATCTGTTCGGGAGTCTGGTATAGCCATTTGCGTACCGGAAGGATTTCTTCCCATTCGCGTCCCTCTTCCGTGCGTGGGTAAGAAGTCATGTAGACAGCAGTACCTGCAATCGGCCAAGAGCCTTTACCACCACCCATACGGTCGCGGATTTCACCTCCTGTACCGGTAGATGCGCCATTGAACGGTTCTACGGTTGTCGGGAAATTATGTGTTTCCGCTTTCAGTGAGATAACGCTTTTGATATCCTTTATTTGGAAATAATCAGGTTTGGAGTGATCTGCCGGAGCAAACTGTTCCACAACCGGACCTTCAGCGAAGGCTACATTATCTTTATAAGCGGAGATGATTTTGTTCGGATTTTCCTGTGTGGTTTTTTTAATCATCTGGAACAGGGAAGATTCCTGTTCTACACCGTCGATGATGAACGTTCCGCCGAAAATTTTGTGGCGGCAGTGCTCGGAGTTGATTTGTGCAAAACCGAAAACTTCAGAGTCGGTTAACTTACGGCCGAGATCGTTTTCTACTTTCTTCAGGTAGTCCATTTCTTCTTTAGAAAGTGCCAGACCTTCTTTTTCGTTATACACTTCGAGATCTTCGATGTAAATGATCGGCTCCGGCTGACGGTTGGTTGTGAATACGTTCTGGTCGAGTCCTTTGTACATACGTTGGAGCATCGGGTCATGATCGGCATTTTCGTCCTTAACAGGGAAGTATTCCTCGATGCGGCTGATGCCTTCAAGCCCCATGTTTTGGGTGATTTCTACAGCGTTTGTACTCCAAGGAGTGATCATTTCGCGGCGCGGACCAACGAAACAGCCTTTCAGGTTTTCTTCACTTTCCATCACGGCTTCGCCAAAAAGCCAGCAGAGTTTATTACTTTCGTCAGGGGTGAGCTGATGGTTGCTCTCTACGGCAATCACGCTCTTGGAAGGGGTTCTGAAAAAAAGAATCATGTCTTATATATATGATTTTATGATTTGCCATTTTATAATTGAAGTCTCTGTAGAAGAAACTCTTCTCTTTTGCGCCACAAAGATAATTAATTTCATTGGTGGTAGGAAAAAAAAGAAGAATAAATTCCAATCGTATATTTAATATGTATATTTCCGATATGCAGTTTTACTTGTTGTTAGTATATTCTTGATTCTTGTGTGGAAAAAACGTTAATATCCTATCCCCATATCATAAAAAAGTGCGATATTTGCGACATGATTCAGATAGAGACAATATTCGATATAATAGTTAAAGGCTTTATTATTGGCGTTGTTGTGTCCGCACCTCTCGGTCCGGTGGGCGTGCTGTGTATTCAAAGGACCTTGAATAAGGGACGCTGGTATGGCTTTGTAACAGGGCTGGGAGCTTCCTTGAGTGATATAGCATACGCTTTGCTTACCGGTTATGGCATGAGTTTTGTATTTGATTATATCAATAAGAATATTTTCTATTTGCAGCTGTTGGGGAGTATTATGCTACTCCTTTTTGGTATATATACCTTTCGGAGTAATCCGGTACAATCCATTCGTCCGGCTTCGTCGAATAAAGGTTCCTATTTTCATAATTTCATTACCGCTTTTTTTGTAACACTTTCCAACCCATTAATTATATTCCTGTTTATCGGACTTTTTGCCCGTTTTGCATTTGTGCAGCCGGGTGTATTGGTGTTTGAAGAAATTACGGGATATTTTGCCATAGCTATGGGGGCTTTGACGTGGTGGCTCGGAATCACTTATTTTGTGAATAAGGTACGTACAAAATTCAATTTGCGCGGTATCTGGATACTAAACCGGGTTATTGGCAGTATTGTGATGCTGGCGTCTGTAGCCGGACTGGTTTATACATTGCTGGGAGAGTCACTTTATTAAGAAATAGCTTATGAATCAGATAGCACAACAACTGAAAGAAAAGAATATTGCCGAATACCTTATATATATGTGGCAGGAGGAAGATCTGGTCCGCGCCAATCATTGTGAACCGGAGGAAATCGAAGCGAATGTGATTGCCCGCTATCCGGAAGACCAACGGCCTGCCATGAGAGAGTGGTATGGAAATCTGATAACGATGATGGGTGAAGAAGGTGTTCGTGAAAAAGGACATCTGCAGATTAATAAAAATGTAATTATCAATTTGACTGAATTGCATAATGCATTGACTTCTTCTCCTAAATTTCCTTTTTATAGTGCCGCATATTTTAAGGCATTACCATTTATCGTAGAATTGCGAAATAAGAACGGTAAGAAAGAAGAGCCCGAATTGGAAACTTGCTTTGAGGCATTGTATGGTGTGTTTTTGCTTCGTCTTCAGAAAAAAACGATTAGCGAAGGCACTGTAAAAGCAGTGGAAGCTATTACTAGTTTCTTGTCTATGTTGGCGAACTATTATGATAAAGACCGCAAAGGTGAATTAAAATTGGACGAATAAATGAGAATTTTAGTAACGGGTGCCAACGGTCAGCTTGGCAATGAGATGCAGGTACTTGCGAAAGAGAACCCGCAACATTTGTATTATTTTACGGATGTTCAGGAACTTGATATATGTGATAAAGAAGCCGTTTGGTCATATATTTCTGAAAAACAGATTGATGTGATTGTAAATTGTGCAGCTTATACGGCAGTAGACAAGGCGGAAGATAACCGGGAATTGGCTCATAAACTTAATAGTGTAGCTCCGGGCATTCTGGCACGTGCCGCGCAAGCCAATAATGCTGCTATGATTCAAGTGTCTACGGACTATGTCTTTGATGGGACTGCTCATACTCCTTATGCGGAAGAATGCAAGCCTTGTCCGGACTCAATTTACGGTTCTACCAAGCTGGAAGGTGAACAGGAAGTGATGGACCATTGTGAGAAAGCGGTAGTTATCCGTACCGCATGGCTTTATTCCATTTATGGAAATAATTTCGTGAAAACGATGATTCGTCTCGGAAAGGAACGGGATGGTTTGGGAGTTGTTTTTGACCAGATAGGAACTCCTACTTATGCCAATGATCTGGCGCGGGCTATTTACACAATTATCAATAAGGGGATAGTTCGTGGTATTTATCATTTCAGCAATGAAGGCGTATGTTCCTGGTATGACTTTACGGTAGCTATTCATCGTTTGGCGGGAATAACTTCTTGTAAAGTGAAACCTTTGCACACTGCGGAATATCCGGCAAAGGCAAACCGTCCCGCTTATTCCGTATTGGACAAGACAAAGATAAAAACAACGTTTGGCATCGAGATTCCTCATTGGGAAGAGAGTCTTGAACGATGCATTGGTAAAATGAAGAATGATGAATAAATATGGCAGATAATACAGAAATTTTGAGACGGCGAACGTTCGCCATTATTGCGCATCCGGATGCGGGTAAGACATCTTTGACGGAGAAATTATTGCTTTTTGGAGGACAGATTCAGGTAGCGGGTGCGGTAAAGAGTAATAAGATTAAGAAAACGGCTACGTCCGACTGGATGGAGATTGAGAAGCAACGTGGTATTTCGGTGACGACTTCCGTGATGGAGTTTGATTATCGGGACTACAAGATTAATATCCTCGATACTCCCGGACACCAGGATTTTGCCGAAGATACATACCGTACGTTGACTGCAGTGGATAGTGTGATTATTGTAGTGGACGGTGCAAAAGGTGTGGAAACACAGACGCGCAAGTTGATGGAAGTTTGCCGTATGCGAAAGACTCCGGTAATTATTTTTGTTAATAAGATGGACCGTGAGGGAAAAGACCCGTTCGATTTGCTGGATGAATTGGAAGAGGAGTTGATGATTCAGGTTCGTCCCTTGTCATGGCCGATTGAACAGGGACCTCGTTTTAAGGGGGTATATAATATTTATGAACAGAAACTGGATTTGTATCAGCCGTCTAAACAGATGGTGACGGAAAAGGTTGCCGTTGATATTCATACGGAAGAGTTGGATAAGCAGATTGGCAAAACGCTGGCGGATAAGCTGCGTGGTGATCTGGAACTGATTGAAGGGGTTTATCCGGAGTTTGATGTTGAATCTTATTTAGCGGGTGACTGTGCACCGGTATTCTTTGGATCGGCTTTGAATAACTTCGGTGTTCAGGAGTTGCTGAACTGTTTCGTGGAAATAGCTCCGAGTCCTCGTCCTGTGCAGGCTGAAGAAAGAGAAGTGAAACCGGAAGAACCTAAATTCACCGGATTTATCTTTAAGATTACCGCTAATATCGACCCGAATCACCGTTCTTGTGTTGCATTTTGTAAGATCTGTTCCGGAAAATTTGTACGAAATGCCCCTTATCAGCATGTACGTCATGGAAAAACAATGCGTTTTTCATCGCCTACCCAGTTTATGGCACAGCGTAAGACAACGATTGACGAGGCATACGCCGGAGATATTATCGGTTTGCCGGATAATGGTACTTTCAAGATTGGCGATACGCTGACGGAAGGTGAAATGCTTCACTTCCGCGGCTTGCCGAGTTTCTCGCCGGAAATGTTCAAGTATATTGAGAATGCCGATCCGATGAAGCAGAAGCAACTGGCTAAAGGAATTGATCAGTTGATGGACGAAGGTGTGGCTCAGTTGTTTGTCAATCAATTCAACGGTCGTAAAATTATCGGTACGGTGGGGCAGTTGCAGTTTGAGGTTATCCAATATCGTCTGTTGAATGAGTACAACGCGTCTTGCCGATGGGAGCCGGTGAGTCTTTATAAGGCTTGTTGGGTAGAAAGTGATGACCCGGCAGAATTGGAAGCTTTCAAGAAACGTAAATATCAGTATATGGCAAAGGATAGGGAAGGACGTGATGTATTCCTGGCAGATTCCGGTTATGTACTTCAGATGGCTCAAATGGATTTCAAACATATTAAATTCCATTTTACAAGCGAATTTTAAAGTATATTCTATACTTTGGAAATTTTGGAGAGTGTGAAAGAACGTTCCTTTGAGCTTTCTTTCACATTTGTTTTATATGTCTGCGAGCAAGAAACTTTATGGTTTTATACTTTATTATCCCTCCCTTAATTAATTTTATAATAAATATTTGGTATTTTCGAACGCTTTTTGAATAAACGACTGAAATAACTAATAATTTAATTATATGGAAAATATTGAAACAGCGATCCTGCTGATGGTAGTCGGAATGGCTACAGTATTTGTTATTCTGCTGATTGTGATTTATTTAGGTAAATTTTTAATTACTCTGGTCAACAAATATGCTCCTGAAGAAGTGCTTCCTGCGAAGAAGGAAACACAGAAAGGTCCTGCACCTATTCCGGGAAATATTCTGGCCGCTATCAGTGCTGCTGTGAATGTGGTGACATTAGGTAAGGGAAAAGTCACTAAAGTGGAAAAATTATAAATCTATAAAAAGTTATATCATTGAAAGACATGAAAAGAGAAGTAAAGTTTAGTTTGGTTTTCCGAGATATGTGGCAATCTGCCGGAAAATATGTACCTCGTGTAGATCAACTCGTAAAGGTAGCTCCTGCTATTGTTGATATGGGCTGTTTTGCCCGCGTAGAAACCAATGGCGGAGGTTTTGAACAGGTGAATTTATTGTTTGGTGAGAATCCGAATAAGGCTGTACGTGAATGGACTAAGCCGTTCCACGAAGCCGGTATTCAAACTCATATGCTCGACCGTGCGCTGAACGGACTCCGTATGAGTCCTGTTCCGGCAGATGTCCGCAAACTGTTCTATAAAGTAAAGAAAGCACAAGGCACAGATATTACCCGTACATTCTGCGGATTGAATGATGTCCGCAATATTGCCCCTTCCATTACGTATGCAAAGGAAGCTGGGATGATTTCGCAATGTTCGCTTTGTATCACTCATTCGCCTATTCATACTGTGGAGTACTACACCAATATGGCGTTGGAGCTTATCAAACTGGGAGCTGATGAAATCTGCATCAAAGATATGGCAGGTATTGGACGCCCTGTTTCTTTGGGTAAAATTGTAGCGAATATCAAGGCTGCTCATCCCGATATTCCTGTGCAATATCACAGTCATGCCGGTCCCGGATTTAATATGGCAAGTATTCTTGAAGTATGCGAGGCAGGATGTGATTATATCGACGTAGGCATGGAACCATTGTCATGGGGTACAGGTCATGCTGATTTGCTGAGTGTACAGGCTATGTTGAAAGACGCCGGATATCAGGTTCCTGAAATCAATATGGAAGCTTATATGAAGGTGCGTGCATTAATTCAGGAATTTATGGACGATTTTCTCGGATTGTACATCAGCCCGAAAAACCGTCTGATGAACTCTTTATTGATTGCTCCCGGATTGCCGGGCGGTATGATGGGGAGTTTGATGGCTGACCTTGAATCCAATCTTGAATCTATCAATAAATACAAGGCAAAACGTAATTTGCCGTTTATGACACAGGATCAGCTTCTTATTAAGTTGTTTGATGAAGTGGCTTACGTATGGCCTCGTGTCGGTTATCCTCCGTTGGTTACACCATTCAGTCAATATGTGAAGAATCTGGCCATGATGAACGTGATGGCGATGGAGAAAGGCAAAGAGCGCTGGGGAATGATTGCCGACGATATTTGGGATATGATTTTGGGTAAAGCCGGACGTTTGCCGGGTAAACTCGCTTCTGAAATTATTGAAAAGGCGGAGCGTGAAGGCCGTAAATTCTTTGACGGGAATCCGCAGGATAACTATCCGGACAGTCTCGATAAATACCGTAAGTTGATGAAGGAGAATAAATGGGACGTAGGGCAGGATGACGAAGAGCTCTTCGAATATGCCATGCATCCGGCTCAGTATGAGGCTTACAAGAGTGGAAAAGCAAAAGAAGACTTCTTGGAAGATGTTGCTAAGCGTCGTGCAGAAAAAGATAAATCTCCGGAGGAAGATGCAAAACCGAAGACACTGACTGTGCAAGTTGACGGACAGGCCTATCGTGTGACAGTGGCTTATGGTGATACCGAACTTCCTGTTGCATCAGCCGCTACCGCTGCTCCGGCTGGAGAGGGCAAGGAAGTGCTTTCACCGCTAGAAGGCAAATTTTTCTTGGTGAAGAATGCGCAGGAGACTGCTTTGCAAGTAGGCGACACGGTGAAAGAAGGTGATGTCATTTGTTATGTGGAAGCCATGAAGACTTACAATGCCATTCGTGCAGAGTTTGGCGGTACGGTTACTGCCATTTGCGTTACTCCGGGAGATGCTGTTTCAGAAGATGATGTATTAATGAAGATAGGATAATGAACGAGATATTTGAGAATTTATACGAGATGACTGCGTTCAGCAATATCATTGCCGAACCGCAGTTCCTGATAATGTATGCCATCGCGTTTGTTCTGCTCTATCTCGGTATCAAGAAACAGTACGAACCGTTGCTGCTTGTTCCCATTGCTTTCGGGGTGTTGCTTGCCAACTTTCCCGGTGGAGATATGGGAGTTATTCAGGCAGATGAGAATGGTATGGTGATGGTAAACGGAGTGTTGAAAAATATCTGGGAAATGCCGTTGCATGACATTGCCCACGAATTGGGATTAATGAACTTCATTTACTATATGTTGATAAAAACCGGTTTCCTGCCTCCAATCATCTTTATGGGTGTCGGTGCGTTGACAGATTTTGGACCGATGTTACGTAATTTACGTCTTTCCATATTTGGTGCTGCTGCGCAGCTTGGTATCTTTACCGTGTTGCTGGTGGCTATTTTGATGGGATTTACTCCAAAAGAAGCAGCTTCTTTGGGTATCATTGGTGGTGCGGACGGTCCGACAGCCATTTTTACAACCATTAAGTTGGCTCCGCATTTGCTGGGACCGATTGCTATTGCCGCTTATTCGTATATGGCGTTAGTTCCGGTGATTATTCCGCTGGTAGTGAAACTGCTTTGTTCAAAGAAAGAGTTAAGTATCAACATGAAAGAACAAGAAAAGAAGTATCCGTCAAAAACAGAAATCAAAAATTTGCGTGTATTGAAGATTATCTTCCCGATTGTAGTGACTACTGTTGTCGCTCTTTTCGTACCTAGCGCAGTACCTTTGATTGGTATGTTGATGTTCGGTAATCTGGTGAAAGAGATCGGAACAAATACTTTCCGTTTGTTTGATGCAGCTTCTAACAGCATTATGAATGCTGCTACTATTTTCTTAGGATTGTCCGTTGGTGCTACTATGACGACAGAAGCTTTCTTGAACTGGACGACTATCGGTATCGTGATAGGCGGATTCTTGGCATTTGCCCTTTCTATTACAGGTGGTATTCTGTTTGTGAAATTGGTAAATCTCTTCTCCAAGAAGAAAATCAATCCGCTTATCGGTGCTACCGGATTAAGTGCTGTGCCTATGGCAAGCCGTGTTGCTAACGAGATTGCTTTGAAATATGACCCGAAAAATCATGTATTGCAGTATTGTATGGCAAGTAACATTTCCGGAGTAATTGGTTCTGCCGTAGCTGCCGGTGTTCTGATTTCTTTCCTTGCGTAATTACGTAATTAGGGATATTCCTAAAATAATAAAATTTAAGGCAACTACTTCATTGCGAATTAGTTGCCTTTTTTGTATCTTTAAGCATTCCCCCCAAAAAACGGTTTGACAGCCAAAACGGGGGGGAATCTAAAATAAAAACACATGGTAAAGATACAAAAAATCTCAGAAATCGAACCTTGTTTAG
>NZ_GG688338.1:0-26459 GCF_000156195.1 Bacteroides finegoldii DSM 17565
ACAGCCAATGCGGTATGTATGATAGAAAAGGTCGAAAAGAAAAAAAGAAAAGGCAGCATAATCTGACTAAAATAACAGGAAAAACAGGAGAGGTTTTAACTTCCCCTAAAAAAGACATGTACATAATGCATGGGTGGGAAGGAAAAAACAAGAATATGTAAACAATATTCTACAAAAAAGATAGAAGACTGGGAGAGTTGAACGAAAAAATCAAGAGAAAAGCTTTGCTTTACGTGAGCTTTTCTCTTGATTTTTTAGAAAGAGGAACATTTACTGAATATCCCTATCTATCTTTCTCAGATGCAGAAAGACGGATTTATAAAGTTAATGAAGTCGATTGAGTAAAGAGAAGAAAATTATATGGATAACGTGTTCCTTCTATTTTCCTTCTTCTCTATCCACTTTAAGCAATCCTCCGGTATTCGGGTCAAAGTACACTTTGATAGTCGAGTTCTTATTGAATAGAACCGGAGCCAGATACTCTATTATACCAAACTGAGTGACAGGAAGTTCACCTTCATAAAGTTTCTTCTTTCCGTCGGTCAGTGTAACCAATGCCTGTCCGGGTACATTGTAAGCGATTCCTTCCAAGTCTTTTTTCTTCTTTCCGTCTTCTTGCGGTATTTTTACCGTTTTCAAGTCTTTCAAGCTGATATAGAACGGAGTTCCTGCCAAATCGTTGTTGGCAACCACGCCCAGTTTCTTGGAAAAGCGGAAAGCCACTTCATTACTGAACTCTTTATCCGGTGTAAGGCGTACGGTGAATGTCTTTTCTTCTTTTTCCCGTATGCCGGAGAACATTTTTGTCATGGCTTCTTCCTGCAAGTTCAGATTGTCTATCATGATTTTGAGCTGTGCGCCGTCCGACGGCATATTGTCGGCCTGTCCGCGTAATAATGCGTTTTTGCTTTCACGGATATTATAGATTTCTTTGGCTACCAGTTCCGCCATCTTAGCGGTGGAGTTTGCCATCAGAATCTCTTCGGTCAAGAAGTCGCGGGGATTGGCGCTCATCTGCCCGGCAGGAGCGGTCGGAGTATTCTTCTTTGCAGAACTGTTTTGGCTGTAAGGCACGTTGATGGACTTTACGATACCATCCTCAGTCAGTTCCATAAGAGGAGCTACCGTTTTATCTTTCAATTTCACAAAGTAAGTAGCGTCGCCATTGGGCACTCCTACGGATTTCACTTTTACGCTTGCCAGTTCCCAATACACTTCGGGATCGGTAGAGACGTTGTTCAACCGTAAATAGCGGTCGGCGTACTTACTGAATTCACCCGGAGTATACTTCACTTTATTCGCTTTTATTTCAAGCTCTATTTGAGTTTTAGGAAGACTATATACCACTCCGTAGTCTTTTCCACGAGTGACTCCTGTCAATACTTCGGTCTGTGCGTAGGCGGAAGTCGTCATCAGCAGACCCGCCGCTATAATCAGTTTTTTCATATTCGGTTCTTTTTTAACTGTTTTGAAAACAAAGTTAATGAAGTTATTGAAATAAACACTAAGTTCTTAACTTTTATTCGCTTACAAGCCGCCAAGCTGCGGGCAGGCAGGTGATAATATCACTTGCAATCAGCCCGGTCATACCTTGTTTCTTCTGTGCGATGTCTCCTGCCAATCCGTGAATGTACGTACCTATTTTGGCAGCTTCGTCACTGGAGTAGCCCTGTGTGAGCAGCGCCAGAATCACTCCTGTCAGCACATCGCCGCTACCTCCGGTTGCCATTCCCGGATTTCCGGTCGGATTGAAGAAACATTTGCCTTCGGGAGTAATGATGGCGGAGTAGGCACCTTTTAGAACGATGTGAACATGGGCGGTATGGGCAAGCTCACAAGCCTTCGTCAATCGCTCGTAAGAATCCTGACATTTGCCGGTCAGGCGTTCCAGTTCCTTCGGGTGGGGAGTGAGGATAGAGCCTTTCGGCAGATGTGTGAGTGTATGGCGATGATTGGCAAGGATATTCAGTGCATCGGCGTCCAATATTACGGGAGTCTGGCAATGTTCCAGTTGCTCTATCAGGGCAGCTTCTGTTTCCTCGTTCCGTCCCAGTCCCGGACCTATGCCGACTGCTTGGTAATCATCGGTGTCGGTCGGCACGGCGAAATAGTTTTCGCTGGCGTCCGTCTCTACCATAGCCTCCGGTGCGGACATTTGCAAAATATCATAATTGCATATCGGGGCATGTACGGTCAGTAATCCTACGCCGGAACGGAGGCAGGCGCGGGCGGCAAGTACGGAGGCTCCCGCCATTCCTTTTGACCCTGCTATCAGCAGTGCGTGACCGAAGTTCCCTTTGTGTGCAAACTGTTTGCGTGGCTTGATAAGTGAACGGATTTCTTCTATCTCTAGCATTTCGTAGTTTGTCTCCGTTTCTTCGATTCCTTCTTCGCTCAATTGGATATCCAACAATTCCCATTCACCGACAAACTCTGTATTTTCGGCAAAGAGGAAGGCAAGTTTCGGTAGCTGCAGGCTGAAAGTAACGTCTGCACGGATGATATTGCTTTTCACGTTGAATGTGTTCTCTTCTCCCATCAGCCCCGAAGGAATATCGATGGCAACGACTGTGGCGGGAGAAGCATTGATGTATTTTACTACGGCAGCGAAACCTCCGCTTAACGGCTTGTTCAGTCCCGACCCGAATAGCCCGTCGATCACCAAATGTTCCGATGTCAGAGTCGGCGGTACGAACTGCGTACTGATTTCGTGGAATGTAACTTCTTCCATCATCTCCACCAATTCCTTGTTCGTCTGGCAGTCGGGTGAAAGATTTCCTTTAGTATTAAAGAGGTATACTTCTGTCTTATATCCTTTTTCAGCCATCATGCGGGCTATGGCTAACGCGTCTCCGCCATTGTTTCCCGGTCCGGCAAAAACGGTGACGGGGGTATCCGTGCTCCATCTGTCTGTGATGGCTTTTGTCAGTACTGTTGCCGCACGTTCCATCAGGTCAATTGATGCAATCGGTTCGTGCTCAATGGTATAAGCATCCAATTTCTTGATACTGCTGCTTGGAAATATTTTCATTGTGATGTTCTTTTTTAGTTTTTTACCCACAAATGTACATGATTCTTCTGACTTTTCCGGTTTGTTATAGGAAGAAAACACATTTATTGTAGGTAGACGACCGGCAGAATATAGGTCGATAAGTTTTTTCTACGGGATATAAAGTTCTTTTGTATAGGTAATAAACTTTCTTTTATCAGTAATAAAACTATAAACGAAGCCTCTGATTATATAAATGAAACTTTCGTTTATATAATCAAAGCCTTCGTTTTTATAAACGCAAGCTTCGTTTATAGTTTAGGAATAGTAGAAAAGAACTTTATAACCTATCGTTAGTAAGTTTACATTCAATAGAGAGTAACTTTTTTAAGGCATTTTATTTAGTTTTTTGTACCTTTGCGCTCCATAAACTACTAAAAAATAAACTCATGAGCGCATTGAAAGGGCATCCTAAAGGCCTTTACCTGATTTTTGCAACAAGCACGGCAGAACGCTTCAGCTACTACGGTATGCGTGCGATTTTCATTCTCTTTCTGACTCAAGCTTTATTGTTTGATAAAGAAGCGGCCGCGTCTATTTACGGCAGCTATACCGGATTGGTTTATCTGACTCCGTTGATTGGCGGATATATAGCCGATAAATATTGGGGCATTCGCCGTTCAGTGTTCTGGGGTGCGGTGATGATGGCCGTCGGGCAGTTCCTGATGTTTATGAGTGCTTCCACATTGAATAATACCGAACTAGCACATTGGCTGATGTATGGCGGACTCGGCTTTTTGATTCTGGGTAACGGTTGCTTTAAGCCGACGGTATCATCGCTGGTTGGGCAGCTTTACGAGCCGGGCGACAAACGGTTGGATGCGGCATATACCATTTTCTATATGGGAGTGAATGTCGGTTCTTTTGCTGCTCCGTTGATTTGCGGTTACTTGGGAGATACCGGTGATCCACATGATTTTAAATGGGGATTTCTGGCAGCCGGAATCATGACGCTATTTACCGTCGTACTTTTTGAGACCCAAAAGAATAAATATCTTTTCTCTCCATCCGGCGAAGCTATCGGTATCATTCCTGATGCAAAACGTGAGAAGAAAGAAGATGAGGCCGATCACATCTCTCACCCGAAGATGGACGCACGGACAAAAATACGCAATCTCATAATAATAACTGTCTTGGCTGCTGTTCTATTGGCATTCTTTGGCTACATATTCACAGGCGACTGGATTAGTGTCGGTATTTTCACGGCTTGCATCGTTTTTCCGGTACTTATTCTGTTGGATGGTTCGTTGACAAAGATAGAGCGTAGCCGTATTTTTGTCATTTATATCGTTGCCTTTTTTGTGATTTTCTTCTGGGCTGCCTATGAACAGGCGGGAGCTTCTCTGACCCTTTTTGCCTCCGAACAGACCAACCGCGATATTTTAGGTTGGGAAATGCCTGCTTCCTGGTTTCAATCCTTTAATCCGCTTTTCGTCGTTGTACTGGCTTACATCATGCCGGGAGTATGGAGTTTCCTGAACAAACGGAAAATGGAACCTTCTTCCCCTACTAAGCAGGCTATCGGCCTCCTGCTACTCTCTTTGGGATATCTTTTCATCTGTTTCGGAGTGAAAGATGCGGTTCCGGGAGTGAAAGTAAGTATGATTTGGCTGACGGGACTTTACTTTATCCACACTATGGGTGAAATTGCCCTGTCGCCTATCGGGCTTTCTATGGTGAACAAACTGAGTCCGTTGCGTTTTGCTTCCCTGATGATGGGTATATGGTATCTTTCCACTGCCACCGCCAACAAATTTGCCGGTATGTTGAGCGGCCTTTATCCCGAAGATGGAAAAGTAAAGACCATTCTGGGCTTCCAGATTGCGACGATGTACGATTTCTTTATGGTATTTGTGGTAATGTCGGGCGTCGCCTCACTGATTCTGTTCTTGCTGTCGAAGAAATTACAGAAGATGATGCACGGAGTAGAATAAGGTATTATATGTAGACAATGTGACAAAAAGAAAGTGATTGCCTCATTTTATTATACTATTTCTTTTATAGGATAGAAAAAACTAACATAATATATATGCCGAAATGATTTTTTATTAACTTTGCTCTTGATTTCTTTAATTAAGAGCAAATAGCTTATGGCAAAACTATATGATTTATCAGATAACAGCCGGATTGTAAAAGCGTTGAAAAAAGGAGATTCAACGGCTTTTGAGGCTGTGTATAAAGCATATAGTGGTTTGCTGCGTACTTATGCAACAAATATTTTACAAGATACCGATGCGGCTTATGAAGTGGTGCAAGATGCTTTCATGGCTATTTGGCTAAATCGTAAATCGTTGGATGACACGAAATCATTACGGAATTATCTGTTAAGAGCGGTTCATAATAATTCATTAAGATTGATTAAAGCGGAAGAAATACGGAGGGCCCGTGAAGAAAAAGCTATGGAGGAACAAATGATGGATTGGGAGGAAGTGCCTGTTTCTTCACAAAGAAACGAATTGTTGATTCCTGCCATAGAACGTCTGCCGGAACAGAGCCGCAAAGTACTTCAAATGAGTTATTGGGAAGAAAAGAAAAATGCAGTTATTGCTGATGAACTATCAATATCTATCCGTACAGTTGAGACTATTTTATATAAAGTAAAGAAGAAGTTACGGAAGGAAATCAAGAAAAAATAACCTTTTCTCAAAAAAAATATCGAACCGGATACGTAAATTCATCAGGTGCAGTATTATATATAATGAGTAAATTTCATTATATATGGATACAAAACACGATATCCCGCACCGGGAGATAGGTGAACAAGACGATGAACTGCTGGAACAATTGTGGAAGCAGTTGCCCGATTCTCAGGAAGATCCTTTTATAGCCGATCAGGGGTTTAAAGACTTGCAAGGTCGGATTCAGAGAAAACTTCGTATAAAACGCAGGTTTCGTATATTGACAGCCGGTAGTATTGCTGCGGCATTGATTACGGGCGTTTTGATTTTTCGGACACTTATTCCGTCGGAACAGGTTTCTACTGCCATTGCGCAGTTACAGGATATGGGGGTCACTATATCTGATGATCAAGTTATATTAAAGATGGGGAATGAGGTTGTTATGTCCCTTGACAGTGCAGCACGTATTGAGCTGAATACAGCAGATGATGTGGCTCTACAAACTGCTGCCGGTAAAAAGCTGGCGTTGGCAAGTGAGCGTATCTTGAAACTAGAAGTTCCTGCCGGACGTCACTTTCAGATGACTCTGTCGGACGGTACGAAAGTATGGCTGAATGCTTCTTCTACATTGGAGTATCCTGCTTCGTTTGAAGGTAAGAAAGAACGTAGGGTGAGACTGACGGGAGAGGCGTTTTTTGAAGTCAGTCGTAATGAGAAATGTCCGTTTTATGTAGAAACTGGTAATCAGGAGTCTGTACAGGTATTGGGAACTAGCTTTAATATAAATGCCTATCCGGAAAATAGTAAACATTTCACTACGCTTGTAACGGGAAAAATCAGTTATCAGGTAGAGGAGGGGAAAGAACCTGTCATCTTATCTCCTGATCAACAAGTGAGCTTCGATTGTGTGTCTGGAGATATGAAGGTGGCACAAGTAGACGCTTCGGCTTTTGCGGCATGAAAGGATGGCTGGATTTACTTTGAGGATGAAACTCTTCCGGACTTGGCA
Organism: Bacteroides finegoldii DSM 17565; assembly: GCF_000156195.1. Taxonomy (GTDB): domain Bacteria; phylum Bacteroidota; class Bacteroidia; order Bacteroidales; family Bacteroidaceae; genus Bacteroides; species Bacteroides finegoldii. The sequence goes on from NZ_GG688338.1 coordinate 6,677, forward strand.
AAACGCCTTTCAAGGGTATATGGGGTTGAAATAAAGGTTGCCGAGCGATTGAGAAACTATTCCTTTTCCGGGAAAATCAGTTATGAACGTGGCGTTGACTATATTACTCGCCTGATGGAGGAAACCAATGGGGTTGTCTGTGAGGTTGAGAATGGGGTGCTCTGGTTGAGATGAGAGATACAACAATATAAAAAGAATGAGATAAGAGTATGAAAAGGAAGAAAAGTTTTATTCACATTGATTGGAAGATAGGGCTTATATTTCTTGTGTTTTCAGTCTGTTGTCGTACTGTGTATGCTCAAACGGTAAGTGTGGAGCTGAAAAAAGCGACAGTGGCGGAAGCATTGAAGAAGATGAGTGCTGTCACAGGGTATGAATTTTTTTATAATTCAAAACAATTGTCGGAATGTCCGAAGAGGATAACAGCTAATTATCATAATATTTCTTTGGTACAGGCACTTCAAGAAATTCTGTCCGGTACAAATTTCACTTTTAAGGTTGAGAATCGTACTATCATTATTGTTCCGCGACCTGCTTCCGGAAAACAGGAACTGCGGGAAGAAGAGAAGGAAATGGAACTTAAAGGACGGATTATTGATGGAAGTGACCGATCTCCGATGATCGGAGTTTCGGTAATAGTAGGAGGAACAGGACCGGGAATGTCCGGCACGACCACGGATCTGAATGGAGAATTCAGTATAAAGTTACCGGTAGAAGGCTGCGACCTAACTTTCTCTTTTGTCGGTTATGAAAAGATTACGAGACATTTTAACGGAAAGAATGCTTCATCTTTTGCAAATATCGTAATGCAACAACAGTTGCAGGAGATTAAAGATGTGGTGGTTACGGGAATCTATCAACGTAAAAAAGAAAGTTTTACAGGTTCTTCCACAACATTTAAGGGGGAAGAGTTGAAATCGGTAGGTTCGCAGAATGTCTTGCAAAGTTTGCGGACACTCGATCCTTCTTTTAAGATCATGGAAAATAATCAGTTCGGTTCCAATCCTAATCAAATGCCGGATATCGAGATACGGGGAAAGAGCAGTGTAGTAGGGTTGAAGGAAGAATATGGTACAGATCCCAACCAGCCGTTGTTTATTTTAGATGGATTCGAGACTACGCTGGAAACTGTAATGAACCTGAATATGAACCGTGTAGCTTCTGTTACGATATTGAAAGATGCTGCCTCTACGGCTATTTATGGTTCGAAAGCTTCCAATGGAGTAGTGGTAATTGAAACTAAAACACCGGAGAAGGGACGTCTTCAGCTTTCGTATAAAGGAGATTTTGGAGTAGATATAGCCGACTTGTCTGACTATAACCTGATGAATGCCCGTGAAAAGTTACAGTTTGAAACATTGGCAGGAGTATATGAGGACAACACCAACAGTCCTTCCAATCAGTTGCGTTTAAATAGCTTGCGGAACGAGCGGCTGAAGGAAATAGAAAGAGGAGTAGATACTTATTGGCTGAAAGAACCGGTACGTAACGGGTTTACGCACAAACACAATATCTATGCAGAAGGTGGTGAAGAAAAGATACGTTATGGAATAGGATTAAGCATAGGTCATGTGAATGGGGTAATGAAAGAATCCGAACGCCAAACGATTGGAGGAAATATCGATTTGATATATCGTACGGGAAAATTTCAGTTCAGCAATAAGCTGACAATTGATTATTTGGAGACGGTCGACCCAACTGTTTCCTTCTCGGAATATGCACAGGCGAATCCTTATTACCGGAAATATAATTCGGCAGGTGAGATAGAAAAATACCTGTACTATCCGGAGGATGGCATAAATGATTCTTCTGTTTCCAATCCGTTATGGAACGCTCATCTGAACAATTATAATAAAGGGCAGGAATTTGGATTTACCAACAATTTTATCATCGAGTGGTTTGCTACACATGATTTTCGTTTAAGAGCCAAATTCGGCCTGACGAAATCGGATGATACGTCGGATGTCCGTTTGTCTCCGTTACATTCACAGTTTGATGATGTAAGTGATACGGAGAAAGGGTTATATACGCACACACAAACCAAAGGATTAGTATATGAAGGGGATCTGGCCGCTACATTTGGTCGTTTATTTGCCGATAAACACATGGTTAATGCTGTGGCCGGATTCAATTTTAGCAGTACCAAAAGAGAAAATTATGGATTCTCAGCCAATGGTTTTACGGATGATCAGTTTGATTCTCCATCTTTTGCCAATAGCTATCCAAACGGGGAAAGTCCGGATTACAGTCGGACGGAGAAACGTGCGGCAAGTTTTTATATCAATGGCGGTTATGCTTATGATAATCGCTACTTGCTTGATTTTAATTATCGTAGTGATGGCGCGTCTATGTTCGGCACGGATAACCGTTTTCGGAATACATGGTCTGTCGGGCTTGGTTGGAATATTCATAATGAGAAGTTCCTCAGAGATAAAGATTTCTTTCAACTTCTCAAGCTGAGAGCTTCTGTCGGAAACCCGGGAAACCAGAATTTTGCCGCTTATCAGGCATTCTCGACTTACAAGTTCAATGGCTGGATGACGAATGTATTCGGAACAGGTGTGATTCTGAATGCATTGGGAAACAAAGACTTGGGATGGCAGGAAACAATCAATTATAATATCGGTACTGATATTACGATGTGGAATAACCGGATCAATGTGACTTTGGATTATTATTGGAAGAATACTGATCCGTTGCTGGCTGTCATCACGACTCCGGGTTCTATGGGAGTGACAAGCCTGACAATGAATGCCGGTATGCAAAAAACAAAAGGTTGGGAAGCTACATTGAAGTTTTCTCCTATTTATCTGCCGGAACAGGGAATCAATTGGAATTTGAGCGTGAATGCAACGCACTCTCGTTCGAAATATGCCAATATCGGTGACTCTTTTAGTGCTTTGAATAAGAGCGGACAGGCTTCATTGGCGGGTACTACCCGTTATTATGACGGGGGAAGTCCTACAGCTATCTGGGCTGTGCGGTCTGCCGGAATAGATTCGGCTACCGGTAAAGAGCTCTTTATAAAGAAGGATGGTACATATTCTTTTTCCTATGATGTGAATGACGAAGTAGTGGTAGGAGATACGGAACCTGATATAGAAGGATTGTTCGGGACTACATTCTATTATAAAGGCTTTTCACTCAGCTGTTTTTTCCGTTATCAAATAGGCGGGCAGTTATTCAACACTTCTCTTTTCGACAAGGTAGAGAATATAGGTACAGAAGAAGTGTACAACAATCAAGATAAGCGTGCGCTATACAATCGTTGGTCGGAGTCCAACCGTGAAGCGCAGTTCAAAGGTATATCTATGGTGCAGACTACTGAGAAATCTTCTCGTTTTGTGATGGATGAAAACACACTGACTTGCGAGTCTGTCAGTCTGGGCTATGAGTTCAATCAAGGATTTGTCAAGAAGCTAGGTTTGGCAGCTTTATCTTTACAGGCAAATATGAATGATATATTCCGTTGGTCTACCGTTAAGGCGGAACGTGGAATTGATTATCCTTTTGCACGAACGATCTCTTTGTCTATCGGTGCCACCTTTTAAACAATGGAAGAGAAAACTTATAAAAACGAATGAGTTATGAAGAATAAAATATATACAGGTATGTTGCTCGGTTGCTTTCTGCTATGTGGCTGTAGTGACTGGTTGGATGTGAAGCCTTATGATAAGATATCGGATGACGAACTGTTCTCTACGGAGGAGGGATTCCAAAAATTATTGAATGGCGTATATGTGGAATTGAATAATGACAAGCTATACGGATGCGCTTTGACTGTGGAAATGATTGAAATAATGGGAGGTGCTTATACAATAGGGACGGACAATTCCGTGTGGGGAAATTACAAAGATCTTGCCGACTATCAATATGAAACGGAATATTGGCGTGGAAGACTGAGCGAGACGTGGAATGAAGCGTATGCGATGATCTTGAATTGTAATGAGATTCTTGAGAATATGGAGAGCAGGACATCTCTTTTTACCGGTGATAATTATAATATTATACGCGGAGAAGCACTTGCCCTGCGGGCTATGCTACATTTTGACATGCTTCGACTGTTTGGCCCGGTGTATTCACGCAATAAAGATAAGCTGAGTATCCCCTATTATACAGCGCAGACCAATTTGCCGGAAGAACAGCTTCCTGCTTCAGAAGTGATTCGAAAGGTAATAACCGACCTAGAGGAAGCGCGAATCTTATTAGTGAATGATCCGGTAAAGACGGAGGGTACGATGATGAGTGGAGATGTAAATCAGAATTCTAACTTTTTGCGCTATCGTGCTTTACGGATGAATTATTATGCGGTGACAGGATTATTAGCACGTGTTTGTCTGTATGCAAGTAGCAATGATGAGGAAGGTGGAAGTGCAAGAAAGAAAGCATTCAACTATTCTACGGAAATCATAAAAGCGGTAGATAGCGGTATTTTTCCGTTTGTAGATAAAAAACTGGTTACTGGTTCACCGGATGATCCGGACCGTATTTTCTCTTCTGAAGTGATCTTTGCTCTCTCTCATGCAAGCCGTAACCAATTGTTTAAAAATTATTTTGACCCGACTCGTGTTCCTAACTATGTATTCAGAATGGATAATGATCTGATGAATAATCTCATTTTCGGAGGCACAGCTACCGGAGGCAACCAGGACGACTACCGTTATCGAGTGAATTGGGTGGCTTCAGGTTCTAACAGGTATTTCTATAAATATGCGGATATGGAGGATACTGGAAAAATAGAAAATACAATGATTCCAATGTTACGTATAGGTGAGATGTATCTTATTGCAGCCGAGAGCCAGTCTACTTCTTTGACGGCAGGTTCCAGTTATGTCAATACGTTGCGACGGAATCGTGGGGTAACTACTGTTTCATCATTGACCCAAGATTTGCTTGTGTATGAATATATACGTGAGCTATACGGTGAAGGGCAACTCTTTTATCTCTATAAGAGATTGTATAGACCTGTTTTATTCTCGTCCGTATCTAGTAAAAATCCGGAAGCAAGTGATCAGATATTCGTAGTCCCTCTTCCTGATTCGGAAACAGAAAATTGAAAGTAAATGCTTTTAAATGAACAAAATAAGATGTATGATGAAAATGAAAAATAGATATATCGTGGTTTTTCTTAGCCTGCTGATTGGTCTGTCGGCCTGTGACGAACGCGAGCCCGGTACTTTTCAGAATATTAGCGGTATTTATTTTAATAACCGTTCTTCTGCGAGTGCTTTGCAGGATAGCATAGATGTTACTTTTGTCTACGAGAATGGAGATGATATGGAAATTCCTGTGAAAATCCAGTTGTTGGGACGTCCTGTAGATGAGTCCCGCCCGGTAGATATCCGTGTTAGTTCCGAAAATGCTGTAGAGGGAACGGATTATGTGTTGTCGGATAAGGTAGAGATACCGGCCGGAGCTTCAGGTATAAATTATATAGTTACTCTAAAACGCACGGAATCTTTGAAAACAATGAAAAAGACTATTTATATGGAGCTTCGTGCGAACGACTATTTTGCACTTCCTGTAACGGAAGAGATACAAGCTGGAGGAGATACAGTATCTACCTTGCGCTACCGTATTATATTTTCAGATATGTTTACCTCTGCTCCTGTAGCATGGGAAGAAAATCTGTTAGGAGCATTTTCGCAACAGAAGTTTGAATTGATATGTGATGTGCTGGATGTTGCACCGGCTGATTTTAATGACGTGTCGGTAATGACCTTTGCCATGCAGGTATATATTAGTTCGGAAATGACTCAGTATGTGAAGGAACAAGAGGAAAAGAAGAATGCAGGTGAAGAGTTTGATGAAAATGCCTTTGATGGAAATGGAGACCCTTTGACGTTTAAAAAGAACTGATATGATGAAGAATTTGTATAATAATTTATGGAGGATTCTGGTAGCAGGCTTTCTATTGGTGGCTTGTACGGAAGATAAAGGAAATTATGATTACCGTAATCTGACAGAACTTGAAATTTCCGGAGTGGATGATAATATTTCTGTCTTGACTCATAACCGGTTACAATTGACACCGGATTTTGGTACTTCTGCTCTTCCTGACGACAGGTATGAATTTGAGTGGAAGGTAATCAATCAGGATATAGAGAATGAAGTGGAAACTGTGATTGGCAATACTCGCAATTTGGACTATGAAGTAACTTTGAACGCTGATGTATACACCCTGTATTTTACGGTGACGGAGAAGGATACGGGCATATATTGGCAAAAAAATTATACTTTGACTGTCAGCGATACTACTTCTGAAGGTTGGATGGTGCTTTGTTCAGATGAAGAAGGACGTGCACGTTTGGATATGGTTTCTAAGGTTACAGGAGATACATACTTTGATCTTCTGAAAAATTATAGTGAAATCTCTCAATGGAAAGGTCCGCGAAAGATTCAATCTCTTTCATCGACAATGACGGATGCCCAGTCTCCTTTTTACTTGTTGACAGATGATGGAGCTACTCGTTTGGGAAAGAATAATTTCGAGTGGAAGGAAGAATATAATTTCGCTTATGAAGCAGCTGCAAACGGTGCATCTTTGCGTCCTTATTCTATTACTGCTGCTGGTTTGGGTAAAATGATTGTCAGTGGTAAAGAAGCCTATTACTGTGAAAGGGGGATGGGGATAGATGGTCTGTATCAGAGTGTGGTGAATAAGACTTTTGATGTAGCTCCCTACGTGGGGGCGAATGTGGCAGCATCAATGTATGTAGCTGTGTATTTACTGTATGATACGACTAATAAATGTTTTATGGCGTATTGTCCGATGATGGCTTATGAAGATTTAGGTAGTCTTGAACCTTTGGTAACGATGGATAAAATGGAAGAAATAGCTACCAGTTTTAAAGGTGATAATGGAGTGGTGCATAGTGTGTCTTATGATTATCCTGAAGGGTATGATTATGTTTATATGGAGAATACGAAATATGATCCGGGTAATGCCAAAATGGGGACAACTTATACTATTCTGACTAAGGATGGCAGGTCTTATCTTTATGGCATTCAGTTGGGGGATTTACTTTTATATGCAGATTGCACTTATGTGTTGGGAAAATCCTATTATGGTGACTTGTCCGGTTGTACGGGAATAGGGGAAGAGGGCACTTTGTATGCTTTTAGCTCTTTGAAAAATTATATGTATTATGCTGTGGACAATACGGTTTACCGGGTCGACTTATCTGTTTCACCTTTGGAAGCAGAACGGCAATTTGCATTGAATGGGGAAACTATTACTTGCCTCAAATTTAATCTTTATCGGGAAAGTGCCAATGCCTCTCGTTCATATGATTTGGTTGTAGGAAGTGTAGATGGTGCTGGAAAGGGAATATTACGGGTTTATGAAGGATTGGAGTCTGAAGGTGATTTCAGTTCTGTTACACCGGAAAAGTATACTGGGTTTGCTCGAATCGTAGACGCTACCTATCGTGAAAGGAATAATTAAATTTTTACTAAAAAGGAAATATATGAGAAATTGTTTATTTGTAGTGTTGTTGGCCGGTTTGATAAGTGCTTGTACCTCTTCCGGTAAACCGGATAACATTGTGGTTACATTTGATGTTAAGAATCCTACAGCTACCGAAGTTGTATTGGTGTATCATAGAACGATAAATTCAGTTCCTCTGAATGAGCAGGGATATGGAGCGGATACAATTTCCGGTGTAAATGCTTTATATGCTAATTTGTTCTATGGCCAGAACGAACGGAAAATATATTTGGAAAAAGGAGATCGTGTACACATTACTTTTGATGGCAATGATTATGTCGGAACGTTTAAGTTTGAAGGTGAAAAGGCACCAGTAATTGATTATCTGAATACTGTTACACTCACGTCGTTGTCGGATGAAACGTATGCTCTTCCTCTGAATGAGTATATGCAGAAAGTAGAGCAGAAAGAACAGGAAGCATATAAATTGCTGAATGTTCGCGGACTGGATGACATTGGTAATTTTAACAAAATGGAGGCGGCGCGTATTCATTATTCTTATGGAACAGGAGTAGTCATGTATCCGATGGGACATATTATGATGACGCAAGATAGTACTTATCGCCCGGATGAGGCTTATTACGATACTCTCCGGAAGTATATGGTGGAAGATGAGGATTGGCTGGATATGGATGAGTACCGTGACTTTGTTGTGGAACTGTCTCATATACTTGATACTCCTAATCGGGAAGTTACCGACTATTATCCGAAAACCGTTGCTCAAATGCGATACATTGCAGATAATTTCAAGAATGAAAGAGTCAAAGAAGTGTTGCTGAACAGTCTGGCTGCGGAATATGTAGAAAGGTTTGGTATTAAGAATATTACAGATTTGGAAAATATTTATCATACTTATGTGAAGGATACTGTGCTTTTGGCAGATTATCAGGATAAATATGAGAAATGGAATTTGTCTTCTCCCGGTAAGCCTTCTCCGGATTTTCAGGCGGTTGATATAAATGGAAAGTCTTATTCTCTAGCTGATTTTAAAGGAAAGTATCTTTATATAGACTTGTGGGCTACTTGGTGTGGTCCATGTCAGAGGGAATTACCTTTCCTAAAAAAGTTGGAGTCAAAGTTTGAGGGGAAGAATATTACTTTTTTGAGTCTTTCGATAGATCATGATAAGGCAAAGTGGGAGGCAAAAGTAAAAAGTGGAGATTTGTCCGGTGTTCAGTTGCTTATCGGTCGTGGAAGCTCTTTCCAAAGAGCATACAATATTGAGGGAATTCCCCGTTTCTTGCTTTTGGATAAGGAAGGAAAGATTATAAACAATGATATGTTACGTCCTTCATCAGATGATACAGAGCGTATATTGAATACTTTGGAAGGTATCTAAATTTGTTGGATTAATATAAAAATCTGTATGAGAATATTTTGATATACTTTACAAATATTTGTACAACTAATTACTAATTTAAAATTTACTGGTTATGAAAAAAATCTGGTTATTGATGTTGATGGTATGTACAGTGATCGGTACATTTACAGCATGTTCATCTGATGATGATGGTGATCCAACTCCACAACTTCCAGTTAGCGGTGTGAGTATCCCTGCTATAGCAGAAGTTGGTGGTGAGGTTATTATTAGAGGTACAGGATTTACGGCTTCTGGTATTAGCTTGTATTTAGAGAACTCTTCTAAAGAGAAAACAGCAATAGATGCTGCTTTTTCTAATGCAGGAGTTACATTTACTGTCCCTATGTCGTTAGTAGCAGGAGTTTATAATGTGATATTGACACAAAGCGGAAACGAGTGGACACTTGGTTCTATCACTTTGACGGATGCGGACAGTCCGATTACGAGTCCTTCGTTGTCCAATGAAGAGGTAAGTCCAGGAAGCGAAGTGACGCTTGGAGGTAGCGGATATGCGGACGGCGATAAGATTGTGTTGAAAGCAGAAGGAGCAGAAGCTATTGAAATTTCCGAAGTTACGGTTACTGCTGATGGATTGACATTCACTTTGCCGACTGACTGTCCCGAAGGAGAATATACCGTAAATCTGGTTCGTGGAGCCAATTCTTGGAAATTGGAGAATGTTGTGCTGAAGGTGCAAAAGGCTATGAGAGTAAAATCTATTAATATGGATATGGGAGAAATGGGCTTTTTACTTCTTGAATTAGGATATGATGCGGAAGGACGTTTGGTCAGCGCTACGACAGATGATAAGCTTTTAAACCGTGAGTTTAAGTATGAAGGAAATACGATAACGGCAATTAGTCTGGATGATACGAAGGAAAATTTAGTTTACACATTGCAAGACGGTAAAATAGTAAAAGCTACCGCTGCCGATAAGTATGATGAAACGGAAGAATTTAATACTTGGAGCTATGAAGGTGATTATTTGTCTTCTGTTACAAATCCTGGAGATTTCTATGAAGGTATGAATCTGACATTTGCGTATAATGCGGACGGTAACTTGGAAGATTTTAATTTTGTCGGCGATGTACATTATACTTATGGAGAGACTTCTATATTGACTGTGCCTAATACAATTGATCCTGCTATCGCAATCCATTTGCCGAATCTTATTTATAGTAAAGAAGATGCTTCTTTAGCATTCTTGTTGAATAAGATAGGAAAAATATCGAAAAAGATCCCTGATTCATTTCAGTTCCCTGTTAGTCAAGATGAAACAACAGGAGAGTTAATTTATCAGACTTATACTGTTACAGCAGTGATGAATAACAATGTGTTGTCAATAGATTGCGGCAATGCTGCGGCTGAAATTGGAATTCCCAATTTATCAATTACCTATGAAAATATAGATGATTAATAAGATATTTGTAATATAACAAGTCAGGGCGAGGAGGTATGTTTGCAAGAGCACATCTCCTCGCTTCTTTATAAAAACGTTCATATAGATTTCACTAAGTAGAATAAAAATTGTATTTTTGCGACAACTTTTTTAAAATAACCGGTTATGGATACCATTCAGATAAAAGACAAACAGTTTACCGTTTCTATTAAGGAACAGGATATTCAGAAAGAAGTGATTCGTGTAGCGAACGAAATCAATCGCGATTTGGCAGGTAAGAATCCGCTTTTCCTTAGTGTGTTGAACGGTTCTTTTATGTTTACCGCTGACCTATTGAAGCATATTACGATTCCTTGTGAGATCTCATTCGTGAAGCTGGCTTCTTATCAGGGAGTAACTTCCACAGGAGTTATCAAAGAGGTAATCGGCTTGAATGAAGACATTGCCGGACGTACGGTTGTCATTGTAGAAGATATTGTGGATACGGGGCTCACCATGCAACGTCTGCTGGATACATTAGGTACACGCAATCCGCAGGAAATTCACATCGCTTCTCTGCTGGTGAAGCCGGAGAAGTTGAAGGTAGACCTCAACATCGAGTATGTAGCGATGGAGATACCGAATGACTTTATCGTGGGATACGGTCTGGACTATGACGGCTTCGGACGTAACTATCCCGACATTTATACAGTAGTAGACTAAATTCAAATACAAATTAATTTTTTAGGTAAAAAAGATGTTGAACATTGTAATTTTCGGTGCTCCGGGTTCCGGTAAAGGGACGCAGAGCGAACGTATTGTAGAAAAGTATGGAATCAATCACATCTCAACCGGAGATGTATTGCGTGCTGAAATCAAGAACGGCACAGAACTAGGTAAAACGGCTAAAGGTTATATCGATCAAGGCCAATTGATTCCCGACGAATTGATGATTGATATTCTGGCAAGCGTATTTGATAGCTTTAAAGATAGCAAAGGTGTAATTTTCGATGGTTTCCCAAGAACAATTGCACAGGCGGAAGCATTAAAGAAAATGTTGGCGGAAAGAGGACAGGATGTTTCTGTAATGCTCGATTTGGATGTTCCAGAGGATGAACTGATGGTACGTCTTATCAAACGCGGTAAGGACTCCGGCCGTGCTGACGACAATGAAGAGACGATCAAGAAACGTCTGCACGTATATCACTCGCAGACTGCTCCGTTGATTGACTGGTACAAGAACGAAAAGAAATACCAACACATCAACGGTCTGGGCACTATGGAAGGTATCTTTGCGGATATCTGTGAAGCGGTGGACGGACTGTAGTCTTCTTTAAATATAAATCACTAACCAATTAATCATTAACCAACGTGGCTGAATCGAATTTTGTTGATTACGTAAAGATATACTGTCGCTCGGGTAAGGGCGGAAGAGGCTCTACGCACATGAGGCGCGAGAAATATTGTCCTAACGGAGGTCCCGATGGGGGCGATGGCGGAAGAGGAGGCCATATCATCTTGCGCGGCAACCGTAATTACTGGACTTTGCTACACTTGAAGTTTGACCGTCATGCGATGGCAGGTCATGGAGAGTCGGGAAGTAAAGGACGTAGTTTCGGCAAAGACGGCGAGGATAAGGTAATTGAAGTACCTTGCGGAACGGTTGTTTACAATGCCGAAACCGGAGAGTACATTTGTGATGTGACTGAAGACGGGCAGGAAGTGATTCTGCTTAAAGGTGGTCGCGGCGGTCAAGGTAACTGGCATTTCAAGACGGCAACCCGCCAGGCTCCGCGTTTTGCGCAGCCGGGAGAACCGATGCAGGAAATGACTGTTATCATGGAGCTGAAACTACTTGCCGACGTCGGTCTGGTAGGATTCCCGAATGCGGGAAAGTCTACCTTGCTTTCTTCCATTTCGGCTGCCAAACCGAAGATTGCCGATTATCCGTTTACGACACTCGAACCGAATCTGGGTATCGTTTCCTATCATGATGGGAAATCTTTTGTAATGGCGGACATTCCTGGAATTATCGAGGGAGCCAGTCAAGGTAAAGGTTTGGGACTCCGTTTCCTGCGTCATATCGAACGCAACTCCTTGTTGTTGTTTATGGTTCCGGCGGACAGTGATGATATCCGTAAAGAATATGATATCTTGCTGAACGAACTGCGTACATTCAATCCTGAAATGCTGGACAAACAACGGGTGTTGGCAATTACCAAGAGCGATATGCTCGATCAGGAACTGATGGACGAAATCGAGCCTACATTGCCCGAAGGCATACCGCACGTATTCATCTCTTCTGTTTCCGGTTTGGGAATCTCGGTGTTGAAAGACATCCTTTGGGAAGAACTGAATAAGGAGAGTAACAAGATAGAGGCGATTGTCCACCGTCCGAAAGACGTGACCCGCTTGCAACAGGAACTCAAAGACATGGGCGAGGATGAAGACATCGTTTATGAATATGAGGAAGATGCGGATGATGACGAGGACATCGACTATGAGTACGAAGAAGAAGATTGGGAAGAAAAATGATTTCACTCACAGAAGATAAAAGAATGTTGGGATATGAGTCGCTAAGCTCATATTCCAACATTTCTCATTTTGTAACTACCCGGCGGGGAGGGTACAGTGAAGGGGCTTATGCGTCTTTCAACTGTTCGCATTACAGTGGGGACGAACCGGAACAGGTGTGCCTTAACAGAAAGCTACTTTTGGAAGCATTGCCACAGTCTCTTGTTGAGCTGGTAGTCCCTGTGCAAACACATGGTACGGAGATTTTGCATATTGAGGACACTTTTACCGGATTATCTCCGGAACAGAAAGAAAAATCGTTGTATGGAATCGATGCGCTGATAACTTCCGAACCCGGATATTGCATCTGTATTTCTACGGCGGACTGTGTGCCTGTCTTGATGTATGACCGCACTCATCAAGCCATTGCGGCGGTGCATGCCGGATGGCGGGGAACAGTGGCACATATCCTTCGCGGTACTTTAGAGAAAATGCACTGTATTTTCGGAACGGAAGGTAAGGATGTTATAGCCTGCATAGGTCCGAGCATCTCATTGGAGTCTTTTGAAGTGGGTGAAGAAGTATACGAAGCATTCAAAGAACAAGATTTTGATATGCTCCGTATTTCGACGTGGAACGGGCAAACCGGAAAACATCATTTGGATTTGTGGGAGGCTAACCGGATACAGTTATTATCGTTTGGCGTTCCCGACAGTCAGATAGAACTGTCCGGTATCTGCACTTATACCCATTGTGACGAGTTCTTCTCCGCCCGTCGTTTAGGGATTCGTTCCGGACGTATTTTGTCCGGAATCATGTTGACCTCTTCCGGCGGTTAGGGGCGTGGCATACCGATCATAGAATGGAAAGACTGGATATCGGTCTCTGTCAATCCATATTGGATAGCTGTGGCATACAATTCCTCGCTGGTGGGTGATGTCTTGAAAAATTTCCGGTTATAATAATCCTGTTTGATATACGACATGAAATAATAGAAAACTGCTCGCGGTTCAATCATAACTGCGGCATTCAGATATTCTTCTATTTTGTCGATTACCGGGCGGAGAGTGACAAACGGTTTTTTTCCTCGTAACAATGAAACTGCTGCCAGAAAGAATGGTTCGGGATTATCAAAGTTATCTTCCATCGCTTTTTCGAATGAGGCAGATGCCTTTTCGTACATCTTCAGCCTCAGGTAGCAGATGCCGATAGACAGATTCAGGTCCTGGCTGTCCGGATTCTCTGCCAATGTTTTCTTGTATGAGTCTGCGTACTTGCTGATTTGCGGCAGAGGCATATCTGCAATGTTCGTAAAAGAGGTGATGATAACCGGGCTTTGACAGTACTCGCAGTTATTCTGTCGGGTAGATACGGGAGCTCCGCAATTGGGGCATGAAAGTGATATTATTTCCATGATTATTGTTTTATCTATAATGTTATTCTGTGATTTATCCTCGCGACAGATTGCGCAACAGCGTTATTTCATCTATTGCATTTGAAGCGAATCGTTTCATTTTACGGTCAATCATATTCAAATCCGAATCAGGTACTTCTTCCATCTCAGCAACAATCTTTTCGCAATTTTCCAGCATATTGCTTAGCTGTTTGACTGCCATATCATTACGGAAGATGGAAGGAGTGAGGTGATTTATCTTTGTAATGAGTGTTCCGAGAACCTTGTATCCGTCCCATTGTGAAAGGTCTGTATCTTTATCAATCCCTTGTTGCAAATACTTGGAAGCTAATTGGTTCATCTTTTCGGTGTAGAACCGGATACTTCTCATCTGTTGCGTCTGCTCTTCCGTCTTTTCGTGATAGCTATTATCGGTCCGAGTGACTATTGAGCCTACGATTATAAATAACAAGAATATGATACTATGAACCGCGATATATACTTTGTATGAGAGTATAGCGGTCAGAAGCAATGAGTAAGCTATCATCCAACCACTACCGAATATGATATAGTAGATTGCACCGACGCTGATAATGCTGTAAAATGCTCCTGAAATATTCTTGCTCTCTTTTTGTAGCAGACTCAAAAAGCCGAATAAAAAGCCTTCCAGTAGTAACGTATATATCATATTGGTGTAGAACAAAGCTCCGGCATTTTCCGGGCGGAATAAAAGGAATAATACTAACGTTATGATACCCGTCAAGATGGGAATAAGAATATTGGATACAAAAGATATTCTGGAATTTGCCATATCCTGATTTTATTAAGGGTGATTATAAAATGGGTGGAGGAGGGGGAACTGCGCTGAATAATGATTGCAGTTCGGTACTTTCGCCTGCTTTAGTCCATTGCGGCATTCCGTTTTTCCATACGTAAGTATCACGTGTAAGCGTTCCGTTCTGTGCCATTTGTTGTAATGTGGGGAGATCGTAAGGTCCTTGTTGTACGTTATTGACCAGAACATGATACGTTACAGGCATAGGTGGTGGAGGCGGAGTTGCGGCAGAAGACGGCTGTTGGCTGGTCATCACTCCGGCAATGTTACCCATCTGAGTTCCGAATGCCCCTCCGATACCTACTCCCATACCTAGCCCCATACCGGCGCCCATCATTTGCCCGCTTCCTCCTTCATTACCGGCAGCGGTCTCCATGACATCAAACTGACGTTCTTCCTGGAAAGTATATTGTTCGATGTTGCGTCGTTGCGCACGTCCTTGCGCTTCAAATATTTCTGCAGCGGCATTGGCTTGTGCTTCGAGTACTTTTTGGACATTCGGATGGCCTTCATCATAATTGATACTGGCCAGATTAAAGTTTTCCAGACTGATGCCATACCTCGCAAATTCACTCTTCAGACAGTTTTGTAAGTATTGTGCCATTTGCGGAGAGTAAGCCGGCAAGTCTACTACGGAGATTCTTTCCTGTTTGACGAACTGTCCGAAACTGGCGTTTAATTGCTGCAAAACGACAGACTTAAATTGCTCTATGATACTTTCCGTGTCGAATGTATGAAGTGTACCGACCAATTCGCCTAATAACATTGAAGCGTCCACGACTCGGATACCGTATTCACCGAAAGCTCGTACGGGAATGGGGATACTGTAAAGCGGGTCGCGTACAGGAACAGCGTTGATTGTTCCGAATTTGAGATTACGACGTACGGTTTTGCTGACGAAATAGACTTCTGCTGTAAAAGGAGTTCTGCCTCCAAAGGGTAGATTAATTAATTTTTGGAGAACCGGAATATTATTGGTTGATAGCGTATGTGTACCTTCGCCAAAAATATCACATACCGCACCACCACGCAAGAATATTGCTTCCTGACTGTGATTGACAATCAATTGTGTGCCAATGGAAAGATTATCGTACGGGAACTTCCATACAATGTCTTCTGCTTCTCCATTGAATGAAATACGATCGATAAATCCTTTTCGTTCTTCCCCCTGACCGTCGTATGTCCGGCCGTCTGTTCGTTGTTTATTAAAGAATCCCATATATGAATTTAGGTATTAGTTTATGGATAATCAATGCCGTATTCTATTCCCCGACATGTCTTGAATAAACGGATGTAGATTTTGTATAGTCCTTTTACAAGACCATACTTTTTCAATGCGAGGATGGCGTATTCAGAGCAGGTCGGTTTATAAAGGCATTTTCTTCTTGTTTCTTCGGGTGCATAGCGTTGATATAACTTAACTATGCCTATGAGTATTTGTTTTCCGGTGGAAATGAAACATAATAAGTTGCCCGGAATATAATAAATAAGAAAAGTACCCCTCCATAAAGATAGCGCATATGATAGAGAACTTACCAGAATTTCAACTCCGATCAGAATGCCCAATACTTTGCTCCATTTAAGTTTCGGGCGTTCCAACGGACGAAAGAGGCAGTATTCTCTCGCTTCTTTTTGCTCTTTAGAGAGCAGGCACTTTTCTGTCACTCACTTATCTATTAAAACATCTCAGGCTTTCTTCTCTCTAAGTTTAGCCTTCATGCCTTGAATAGCCCTTTCTGTATAATCGTTCTGTTCCATAGAGCAGTAGAACTTGTCACCCGGAACAGTCAGTGCAAAGCGGTTGCTGTCCACGTTGATAAGTATATTTTTCTTTTGTTTCGGGTCGTATTGTGGCGTTTCTTCTGTGTCTGATGAAGTAGAGAAGTTAGTGATGTCTTTGTAGAAATATTCTTCTGTCGCTTCTTTTTTGCCGTCTTCATCCATATTGAATGTGTACTGGTATAAATATACCTGATTGGCACTGAAGAATAACCAGGAAACCTGATAGGCTGAGCTGCGGTAAATATTGTCTTTGCCTAAGCGTGCATATGCTTTCTTTCCAAACACCCATCCTTCGAAATGGACTGGCTCGATCTCGTTTACTTCGCTTTCATCCAAACCGATCTTGTTTAGCGCTTTTTGTTTGAAGTCCATGCTGTTCAATACATTGCGTACCATCGCATCATATTCTTCATCTTTCATTCTTTTAGAGAAACAGCCGTCATCATTACAGAAATAACGGATTACTTTTTTCTGATTCTCATTTCTTCCTTTAATACGTTGTTTCACGTAATCATTGTCGTTGTTCCCCAAAAACTTATAAGCAACATAGGCAACGATAAGCAGTACAATAATAACTCCAATCATAATATGTTTATTTTATATAAGATTAATAATGAATGCAAATATAGACGAGTAAATGATATGGAGATTTGAAAATCTGTCGAAAGAACTGACAGGTAGCGTCAATAAATTGCTACGTTTTTAATTTGCATCGGAATAAAATAGGTTCTTCTTTTTCTAATTCGCATTCCTTCACCACTTTAACGATGAGATAGCTATTGGATGTGCCGGGAGAGGATGTTTCAGACCGGTTGCTATAAGCATAAGAGATGAAATCGAATTGCAGCACTTCAGATATGGTGACTAGTAGGTCGATGTCGATACTCTTCCGGTTGAATATGTCATAAACTGTGGTGCGGGTTTTGTGAATTGCTTCTGCAAAATCAGCTATGGATAAGTTACTTTCCGATAACTTTAGTTTAATAAGCTTCCCTATATGCACATCCTTTTTCATCTTATATTCATTTAAGATTAATCGTATATCCGGTTCTCCTCAGATGGATTACTTAAAAAAGAGGCCTTATGGAAAAGGACATAAAAAGCGTGGAGAACTTCATTGTGCCACCAATATCAAGGCATCGCCAAACGCCCTACAGAAAGTAAACACACTCCCCTCCACGCCTGAATTATAGGAATGTGACAAGACGCCACGAGCCTACAAAACAAAGCGAGAACGTCGTATTGTTTTATCCTTTCTGTTAAAAAATTGGCGATCTTTTGATATTTAGGATAAAAGCATAAACGCTTTCTCTTTTTAACATGTAAAAAGCTGCGATATAGAATCTCTATTCTTTACAGCTTTGCAAAGTTACTAAAAAAAAAGAAACAATACGATTCTAGAGAGGAGTTTTTGGGTGGAATATAGATAATAACCACAGGATCGGTGTTATATATTGAGGCGAAATATCTATTTTTGTACTGCCAAAAACTATTATCGATTGAATATGTATACTATTTCCATTTCTCAAGAGATTAAAGAAGCTTGTCCGGTATTTGCCGGAGCAGCTGTATATGCAAAAGTCAGAAACACAACTTATAGTGAAGGGCTCTGGCGTGAAATTAATGCCTTCACCGAACAGTTGACTTCCACAACGCAGATGGAAGACATCAAACGGCAGCCTGTGATTGCAGCCACTCGTGAGGCATATAAGCGTTGTGGTAAGGACCCCGGACGTTATCGCCCGTCGGCAGAGGCTTTGCGCCGTCGTTTGATGCGTGGGATTCCTTTATATCAGATTGATACGTTGGTAGATCTCATAAATCTCGTTTCTCTCCGTACGGGGCATTCTATCGGAGGGTTCGATGCGGATAAGATACAGGGCACGTGCCTTGAACTGGGTATCGGCAAGGCGGGAGAGCCCTTTGAGGGAATCGGACGCGGTGTGCTGAATATCGAAGGATTGCCTGTGTATCGTGATTCTTTCGGAGGGATAGGAACACCGACCAGTGACCATGAGCGTACGAAAATGGATATCAATACTACCCATATTCTTGCTATTGTCAACGGTTATAATGGCAAAGAAGGTTTGAAAGAAGCTGCCGGAATGATTCAATCGTTGTTGAGAGACTATGCGGAATCGGACGGGGGCGAACTTCTATTCTTTGAATAATCCGCTTTGCCTGTATTCTGCGCTTTGACATACTCTCTGCATCTCTGATTGATTCTTATTTTCTGAGTTGAGGTAATTTTACTTCTGCTATCTCCTTTATTCCCTTCCCAGAAAGTAGATAATTCATTATCAATAATATGATTGACAGTTCCTTGATTGCCTGCCCGTTTGCCGGTATTCGTCACTTTACAAGTGACATACGTCTTTTGATTAGGAGTGATGATGGCTGGAGGAGATATCTTTTTAGTACATTTCTGTACGGACAGGCTTATAAACAGTAGGAATCTTGGATGTTTTTTGTGCAGGGAGGGTAGCACAACTTCCTAGAAACAGGCTAATGAGTAAAAGTTTCTTCATGGTATTTTCTCGTGTTAAGAATAAATTTGCCCGGTAAAGATAATGCTTTGATATAATATTCACCAATGTCTTTTCGTTATTTAGAAAATGTTTCTTGTCTTTTATATCTGGTTGTGGTAGGGGAAGGTAGGAGTAAAGTGATAATAATTGCAAAAGAATGATGAACGATACCAAAATATTTTCTATCTTTGCATCCAATAAAGCAGAATTTTCAGCTTGTTGCAAAGTCATGGGCTTGACTGGATTTGACAGCGGGCAGAAATGGTAGGTAAGCATGCAGTGGGTCGGTAATTTCCACTTAAATCTCAGTTATCAAAATTTTATCTGGCGAAACTAATTACGCTCTTGCTGCTTAATCGAATCATAGTAGATTAGCTTAATCCAGGCACAAGGTGCCAGGACGAGACATCACTCGGAAGCTGTTGCTCCGAAGCGTTCCGGTTCAGTGGTGCAGTTACATCGGGGATAGTTGAAAGTGGCCTCGCACTTTTGATGAAACTTTAG
>NZ_GG688338.1:26559-33462 GCF_000156195.1 Bacteroides finegoldii DSM 17565
GTGGGTCGGTAATTTCCACTTAAATCTCAGTTATCAAAATTTTATCTGGCAACGAAAATTATGCTCTCGCTGCTTAATCGAAGTATAGTAGATTAGCTTTATTTCTGCCAAAGTGGTGGAAACGAGATGTCGCTCAAAAGCTCTTGCTCCGAAGCGTTTGATAAAGCGGCACAGCAAAATCGGGGATAGTTTGAGTTCTTCTCCATAGCTCTTACGAAATATTAGGGGATAAGGCATAGGTTGGTGGCTTTGGTCTTGCTTATGCTCGAAAACCGAAAGCAAAGATAAGCATGTAGAAAGCATATGGTTTCCTCGTTTGGACGGGAGTTCGATTCTCCCCAGGTCCACTTAATTTTGTATTAAAGGTATAATATTCAGCGATGAATAGTTCTTTTCAAAGGTTATAATTGGACGATTTTCTGTAACTTTGCAATTAAATCTAATGAAAATATTATCAATAGAATGGCAAAAATTAAAGTTCAGAATACAGAAATAACTATCATAAACCACGATGATAAAGATTATATATCATTGACGGATATGGTGCGCAACATAGAGAATGGATTGGCTCTTATCGAAAAATGGTTACGCAATAAAAATACAATTGAATTTCTTGGCATTTGGGAGGAAATGTACAATCCAGATTTTAATTCCCCCGAATTCGAGGGAATTAAAAATGAAGCTGGGCTGAATAGGTTTATTCTTTCAGTGAAGCAATGGACGGAAAAGACCAATTCGAAAGGACTTATAGCAAAAGCTGGACGCTATGGCGGTACTTATGCTCACAGGGACATTGCATTTGAGTTTGCCTCGTGGGTTTCTCCCCAATTCAAACTCTATCTCTTGAAAGAATTCCAACGTCTGAAAGAACAGGAACAAAACCAATTGGGTTGGACCGCGAAACGTGAATTATCCAAAATAAATTATCGCATACATACCGATGCAATCAAACAAAACCTTATCCCTGTTGAGGTAACAGCCAAACAAGCCAATATCATCTATGCTGATGAAGCGGACATGTTGAATGTGGCAATGTTCGGCATGACAGCCAAAATGTGGCGTGATCAACACCCCGAACTGAAAGGGAATATCCGGGATTATGCTTCTATTAACGAACTGATTTGCCTTTCAAATATGGAAAGTCTCAATGCGGTATTCATAGACCAAGGTATTCCGCAGGGTGAACGGCTGATTAAACTTAATCAGATTGCCATTCAGCAGATGAAAGTATTGGAGGGTAATAACAATAACCACAGGTTATTTAAATAATACTTATTGGCAAATGATTCTGAAGTCTACTGACTTACACAATCAAAACTTTTATCTGAATTCTACTTTCTTTTACAAAGAAAGATATGCCGTTTCATTACTTTGAGTATTTGCCCTTTGAAAAAGGATATAGAACTTTGCCCCGTTATTATTGCTCCCCTACTGCTATTCAAAAAAAACAACTTCCGATATTAGAAAGTTAGCTCTAATAACGGAAGCTGTTTTCATTCGTAAAGATTCTCCATCAAAAGTCAGATGAATTCTTTACTGGATTTCCACATGGTCAGCATCTATAAACTTGCAAGTGTATTGTTGTCCATTAACACTATACCAATTAATTACACCATTGGAACTTATGTCGTAAACTAGATTCCAAGTCTCCGTTTCATTATCTTCTGGGTACTCAGGATCTTTGTAACTTAAATTAGCTTTTTGGGGTAATTTTTTAGAAGCATTTCCTAAAAAGCCAGTTACAGCCAAAATTCGGAAGACTGCATCACTGGAAATTAAATCTTCTGGTGCAAGAGTTAATAACATTGTATTGTATTTGTTCGCAAAGTCAGAACTGTATTCATATTCTTGTTCGAAGTATGTAAATCCATGTGATGTGCCTACGATTTTTCGCAATCCGCCATTTTGATCATAAGTATAGCTATAGCTGCCGGAATCAGAAAAAGGTCCTTCTTCTGCATCACTAGCAGTAACAGCCATATTAATTTTTTCTATCTTACCATCGTCTTGGTAACTGAACTGATAATTATTTTCTTCTTTTTCCCACCAATCATTACGTGAGTCGTTCATGCTATATGCCAACCGATAGCCTCCGATAAATCCGTTGCTCAGCAGAACAAAGTTGTCAGCTTTCCAACTTTCGGTAGAGCCACCATCAGACCTATCAGCCGTAATACTATTCAACTTACGGGAACCAGCAGCCCGTGTAGCAGCATAATTAAATGTAAATGTGCAACCGTCAACTTCGGCATTACGAATGGTGCCATCTTCATTATAACTGATTTTTACACCAGATGCTTCTGTAGGACGTACCCCATCGACTACGGAAGGCGGCACTCCGAAGTCAATTTCACCTCCTTGTGGAATATCTTCATCATCGTCACTACAAGACGTAAAACTAATAGCGAAGGCTGATGTTAAGAGCATGAAGCATAATACACTTCTTTGAAGAGCATTAAGCAAAAAGAGTAAATTTTTCATAGATTTTCTCCTATGCCTTCCAGTTCCAAAAAGGCTTTTAATCTTTAATAACCACGAAGCGTGGAACTGCAATGTCCTACTTCCTAAGTTGACGGTCCTGAGAAAACCTTGTGTACAGATGTAGTGATAGCAGCCCACGCTATAGCGTGAGAACCACTATGCTATCCTTGTACACGTTTGAAAGTTTCTCAGGTTTTCAACTTACAAGATAAGCATAACGCTTCTTCAAAATTCTAATATGTCTGGATAAAGTTTCCTCCATCCGTTTGCAAAGATAGTCAATTTTATTGAAATCCAATCAAATACTATCAGATTACAACTTGAATCCTCTGGATTTTTGCTCTCTCTGCACCGAGTTACGCAGATTCTGCTGTAACTTTTCCCATTGTTCCTTAAACCATTGTACTATGGGCTGTCGGTTTATGGTCAGCACCAACTTATGTTCTTCGGTAAAATCGTCCTCAATCTTGCAGACCGCATCCTTTATTTGAAAAGACTGTCTATACTGTGTGGAGTACAGTTTGCCGCTGCAAACGATGGGTTTTCTTTTAGCCAAAAGCACGTCTATCATCTCCTGCGTGAATCCAGCCGACTTGCAGAACTTCTCCATTTGCAGCATTTCTCTCATAATGGGGAACCATTTGAACGCTTTGCCGATGATTTCATTCAGCTCTTCTATTTTTTTCACCTTCATGTTCAGTTCCTGTCGGTGTATCTCCTGCTGGCAGTGTTTCTCTGTGCTGTGACGCTCTTCCTGCATCCTCATGTGGTCGTTCAGCAGACGAATCTGGTTGTCACGTTTGTCTATTTCACCCTGTAGCTTTCCGTTGGCTTGTTCCAGCTCCTTCAGCTTACCGCTACCGAAAAGAGAACCGACACCGCTGGCAATGGCTGTCATGGCATCCGTAGCCTTGTTTTTCAACTGCTCGGTTCTGGCTTCACTTTTGATTTTAGCCAGCTCGCTTTCCGCCCGTTCCTTTTCGGCAAGCAGCAGACCGATATTTTCCTGTATGTCCTCTGTCTGGTTCAGCAGGTCACGGTAGTATTGGGCGGTGGTGGTATGCCGGGCTTCCGAGCCGACGATGCCACGTTTCAATCCGTATTTTGCCATAGCCAGTGCATACCCGTCCTGATAGGCTTTCAGCTTATGCCGGGTCATGATGTCATTGGCTGACAGCCGTGCTGCACCGCTCGGTTTTTTGCGGTAGTTCTTCTTCACCAGTTTTTCTGACTTCTTCTTTCTGCGTTCGGTCTGGACGATAGGGATGAGGGTGGCATGGATATGGGGTGTTTCCTCGTCCATGTGCAGCACGGCCGAAACCACGTTCTCGCTGCCGTAGGTACGTTTCATCCATTCCACGCTGTCCCTGCACCATTCATCCAGCTTGCCTGCCTGCTCTATCTGCTTCATGTCCTTGGGGCTTCCCGATAGGATGAAGCGGATGGCACGTACCTGGTTGGTGCCTATCTTGCGTGTCAGTCCGGCACTTTTCAGCCTATGGCTGATGGCTTCGTTGCGGTTGGTTACTCCACCGGGGAACTCAATCAGCTCACGGTTGAGATGCGTCCGTGTCGGATCTGCATTCTTCGGGGTGGTCTTTCTTTCGATGTGGTCGGACATCTTGCTGTCTGACCCGTGCGCTTTGTCAAGATGCAATACTGCGAATCCCATGTTCTTCCTTTCTTTCTGATTCGTTAGACATTTGTTTTCTTACCCCTCTTGGGGGCGGCATAGCCGTTCATCGGGGGTGTCCAGAGGGGTGGAAC
This sequence comes from Bacteroides finegoldii DSM 17565, assembly GCF_000156195.1. GTDB lineage: Bacteria > Bacteroidota > Bacteroidia > Bacteroidales > Bacteroidaceae > Bacteroides > Bacteroides finegoldii. Next base: position 30,808 of record NZ_GG688338.1, read on the forward strand.
CCCGTTGGCTCATTGGGGGATTTTTAGCGTTACTTGTAATGCGGCTCGAAAAATCCCCTAATGAGCTACGACTTTTTCAGCATGGAAAAGTCCACGCGTCCGTCCCTACATGCTGAGCCCTCTGCCCCGTTTGGTTGGTTCCTCTCCGGTGGCTTCTTTTCCCTTCTGTCGGCTTGCTGTTTCAGCTTTCATCCGGATGGCTTCCGCCTGTTTTCCGGCTCTCTGCTGTTGTAAGTATTCGTTCAAGTCCTTGCACCCGCCATAAATCTGCGAAGCGTCCCGGATGTACCGGTCTCTGCCGTATTCCATGCGGATTTGCCGGAGTGCTTCCAGTCCTGCATGGTCGTTGTCGAAAAAGCAGTGGATGCGTTCATAGCTGCCCAGCGAATAGAGAGCCTTGTTCACGTTCGATACGGAGTTCAATACAATATAGTCCTGTCCGTCCAGCTCCGGATAATTCGGGCAGCTTTCCTGTCTCAATGTCAGAAAGGAAAGATAGTCCATGAATCCCTCGAACACATAGCAGGTAGTCCTTGCTTTTCCCGATTGTCTGATGTGGGAGATTTCCTTGGGGGCGATGCAGCCCTTGAAATAGGGGTTACGAACCTCAAACCCACCCGAACCGTTAGGGAAGGCAATGGCAAAGTAACGCTTGCCGTTGTGGGTGTAACGGGCTTCTCTACATTCTCTTTTTGCCAGCTCCAGATTTATTCCTCTACCTTGTAAATAGGAAAGCAGGGCAGGAGACGATAACGGTACTATCTCCAGCTGCTGGAAGCTCGGACCGAAAGAGTCCTGCTTGCCAAAAGAGAAAGATACCGGGTGTACATGCGGTGTCTGTTCCGCAATCCGCTCCAGCAGGTAAGATACATGGTCGGTAGCATACAGGTGTGCAGCCAATTCAATGGTACCGCCCCCTTTCCCTAAACCGAAGTCGTACCACTGGTTGCGCTCGGTGTTCACTTTGAAGGAAGCCTCCGTTTCATCCCTCAAGGGAGATTTGTACCAGAGGTTGATACCCTGCTGTTTGACGGGTGAATAACCCAGGCTGTGCAGGTAGTCAGCCAGATTGATTTGTTTTGCAGTCTCGATGTTCATAAGGAAATCGTTTTAGTGAGTACGTTGATTATTTCTCTTTTTGCCCGCAACTCTTAAATGTATGCGGTCTGTATCATCGCTTAGCTTTATTCCTATTATATACACCCCCGGAATAAAGTGAAGCGGTTGTTTCTCTTTTTGCCCGTAACTTCTTCCGTGAAGTTCGGTCTGTATATAATCACTTCACGATATTCTCGTATATATAGGATACGGAAATAAAGTGAAGTGATTGGACGGTTCAGTTTAATAGTGGAAGTCTGGCTTGAAGGAATACTTCCTGCCGTTTTCCTGCACTACCATCCGCTTGTTGCGCAGCATGGTGATAAGGGTAACAGCTTTCTGGTGGTTCAGTTTGATACCTACCGTGGGATAGACTTTGATTAAAGCCTCTTCCAGTTCCTTGTAGCCGTATTCCTCTTTCAACCCGAATACCGCTTCCAGTGCAATGCGGTGTTGCTGCTCGCTAATATCCTTGTGGGGGTCAAACTTTTCCTCCACAGGTCTTCCCGGCTTCCTTGCTTCCAGCTTGTAACCTTCCGCAAGTTCGGGCAGGGCTCGGTCGTTGATGCGGAATGCAAAAGGCTCGAAGTCCATCGCCCGGATGTGCATGGCGGAAACATGGCTGATGTCGCTGTTCCCCTTGTCCTTTTCCACCAGCAGGACTGTTTCCGCCTTGTTGTTCAGTTCCGTACCGATGTGCCCTCTTGCGTTCTCATCCCCCTTGTTCTGATGCAGTATCGTATGGATATGAATCTGCCTGTCGTCCGTCCACTGCATCAGCTTGGATATGATGCGGGTGGATTCACCGGGGCTGTTGATGTCGTACACCATATCCCGGATGCCGTCTATGATGACCAGCCCAATATCCGGTGAGTGGTAGATAGCCTGTTCTACAATGCTGATGCGCTGTTCCGGGGTGTATTTTCTCAAAGCGAGAAACTCCAGATAACCGCTGTCCCGGTCGTCGGGCAATCCTGCCATCCGCAGGATCCGCTTCATCACTTTCAGGCAGTGGTAGGGGCTTTGCTCCGTATCTATATAAAGCACTTTCCGCTTTTCCTCGGGCAGTTCAGCTGCATATCGTAACACAGTACCGTTCTTCAATGCAGCAGCTACGATAGCCGATACATTGAAGGTCTTCTTGCTCTTGGCTTTGCCGATGGATGCACTGAAATTGCCCAGCGTCCCGATGACAGAGCCGTGTACTTTCAGAATTTCGGGGGCTTTTTCGTAACATCTAGACAGACTTAGCCGGGATTCCTGCCAGAGGATAACGGCTTGTTCGGGTGATATTTCTTTTATATAGTCCATAATCACCTCCTTTATCTGCGTCTTCCGGTTTTCTTGCCAGCCAGTTCCAGCGCCAGTTCTGCATCTACGATAATCTTGCGTCCAATCTGGGTAATGGCTTTGTCTATTTTTCCGCTTTTCTTGATGCGGTTGGCTGTGGGCAGGCTGCACCCGAAAAGCTTGGCTATGCCGAGTATGCCGTACACGTACTTTCTTTCCGTGTCGGTGGTCGGCTGCGGTTGCGCCTCTGCCTGTACCGAAGCGTGT
>NZ_GG688338.1:33562-47314 GCF_000156195.1 Bacteroides finegoldii DSM 17565
TGCTTAAAAAAAGGAACTCTTCGCCTGTCATCTGCCAGACGGGTTTCACTAATAGTTCTTTGAGGTTGTTCATCGTCCGTATGATTACTTGTTTGACAATAGCCCTGCGCACAGGCTGTTTCTTCTGTTCTCGAACGATGCAAAATTAGGTAGGGTTTTGAGTGGTAAGTATGTGGATGATAGATACGGATTGCTTTGTTATATCGCTGAATATCAAGAAATAAAAATACCACTCAAAATATTTTTTGAGTGGTATAAGTGGTCATGTCGTAAAATATATCGGAATATCACGGGTTATCGGAATATTCCGTCCATTTCCTTGGCGAACTTTTGGTTGGGAATACTGGGTAAATCGGAGACGGGTTCCCTGTACTTGGACTTGTAATAGTCTTCATCAATATTTAGGTGTTTCAGGATGGCTTCCTTCCATTTGTCCTTATCCTGCTCTGGCAACTGCTCCTTCATCAGGGAAATCAGATAGCATACCCGCATCTTTTCCCTTGGCTTTATTTTCAGTACGCACTGACAGGGATGCAGATTCATGCAGGCATAGAAATCCGGTGCGGTAATGTCTTCAAACTGTTCCCCTGCACAAACTTCATGAATGATGGAAAGCAGCTTCATGCTGAAATGTTCAGGCAATCCGGCAGTCGTAGCCGTAGCCGATGCGGTTGTAGTTTCAGCTTCCGGCTGGCTGTCTGTACGGCTCTGCCTGTCTGCTTCATTCGGCTTGCTTTCTTCGTCCGGTACATATTTGGTCAGGATGCCCATGAAGTGTACGCTAAGCAGACAGATGTCACCGCAACGGTTTTTCATGTATTGCCGGGCTTCTTTCCGGACAAGTGTTTGCAGGTCATAGAGATGGTCTAGCTGGGCTTTCCCCTTTTCATATTCAGCCTTGCAGCGCTCATATTCTCTTTCCGCCAGCTTTTCTTCTTCGGGTGTATGCTCTCGGTAGCCGATGGAATCATAGCGGTTGTTGGCTTCGTTCATCGGTTTGCGCAGCCTGTTTACCACTTCCATCTCTTCCTTGATGGCTTCCTTATAGCTGTCTGCATATTGGTTACATACACGCATGATTACCTCGTCATTGGGAAGGCGGTAAGCTTCATAAAGCCGTGTGTATTCTTTTACTTCCTTTTTCAGGCTTTTCAGCAGCAGAGTACATGGTTCTGGCGGTGTATGAAGCACCAGTTCAAGGATAGCTTGTTCAAAAGCTGTTATGTCGTTCCATTCCGAGTAGAAATCAACGATGAATTTCTGCTTTTCAAAAGAGAAAGTATGGCTTACAATCCAGTCTTTGCTGATTCTGTTCAGCTCTCCGTATTGGGGTATGAGGGTTGTTATCGTATTCATGTTTATAGGAGATTAAATTTGTTCATTGCCTGAATTTTGATGTCGTCTGCTATGTCAATGTAAGGTTTCATGGCTTTGTAGTCGCTATGCCCTGTCCATTTCATGACCACTTGCACCGGAATGCCCAGAGCCAAAGCATTACAAATAAATGTGCGTCTGCCAGTATGGGTGCTCAACAAGGCATATTTAGGTGTGACTTCGTCTATTCGTTCATTTCCCTTGTAGTAGGTTTCCCGTACAGGTTCGTCTATTTCTGCCAGTTCTCCTAACTCTTTCAAATACTCGTTCATCTTCTGATTACTTACCACTGGCAATGCTTTATTGTTTTGGAAAGGAATATCTTTATACTTTTCAAGAATAGCTTTGCTGTGGTCATTCAGCTCAATAATAAGACTGTCAGCCGTTTTGATGGTGGTAATTTCTATGTGTTCCTCTTTCACGTCGCTGCGTTTCAAGTTATACACATCAGAATGCCGAAGACCTGTGAAGCAACAAAATAATAGAACATCCCTTACTCTTTCAAGGTATTGTTTGGCAGCAGGTATCTGGCAGGCTCTGATTTTGTCCAATTCATTCCGGGTAAGGAATATTACTTTTTTCGGTGCACTTTTCATTTTGGGCATGAATTTGTCATAAGCGGTGTTTTGATGATACCCTTTTCGGTTAGCCCAACGTAAAAACCATTTCAAGAACTTGATTTGCTTGGCTATGGAAGTGTTGCGCATATCTTTATCACTGCGTAAGTAATCTATATACTCATTGAAGTGTCTTTCCGTCCAGCTCTCAAATGTCGTGTTCGGATCAAAAGTTGCGATGTGCTTTTTTACTGTTGCAAACTTCTTTAGAGTAGAGGATGACCAGTCATTTTGTTTGCTGCATTCGGCAACAAACTCATCAAAGATTTTCATGAAGTCTAATTTCACTTCCTCTTTCTCATGATGGCTCTCTTCCTTTTCTCCTTTCATCTTTAGATTGAAAGCCTCTTTGATTTGTGCAGGGGTGGGCATTATGTCTTGTACTTCGAACTCCTTGAACACATTCTGTATCTCGGTGTATTGACGCAGTAGTTCGGTGTTGATTTCTGATGCGCTTTGTTTCAGCTTATTGGTACAGCCGTTTCTTACCCGTTGCTTGTCTGCATCCCACTTCTCCATATCAATCCGATAGCCTGTTGTAAACTCAATCCGTTGGCTTGCAAAAACGACACGCATACGGATGGGTACATTTTGAGTGATAGGAATGCCATCTTTTTTGCGGCTTTCCAGTGCGAAGATGATATTTCTCTTGATGTTCATAAACTGGGTGTATTTGAAAGTTACACCCAAAAGTACACCCAATAATTGAGATATGCAATGATATTAAGAGATATTTAGATAGATGATAGCTAAATATAACTATTTAATAATCTGATGTTTGATAGATTATGATATTTTGTGAAAAGGTTCGAGAGACTCCCTCCAGGTCCACTTTAAAAGTAAACAAAAGTTTTGTTGGTTAAAGCTTTTGTTTACTTTTATTTTTTTTCTTTTATGTCCAGTTTTGTAGAAGTAGGTTATCTTGAAAGGTGATCAAATCATGAAGATTTGAATTATTAAATCTAAAATACAAGAAACGGTATAAATATAAATTTGATTAGATTTATACCGTCATTGTTTCTAAGAGAAAGCCTTAGGGGACTTTTTTAGTGTCTTCATCATTTTGATGTACTCTCATACATATTTATTACAATATTCAATGGGGGGTGCTTACTTTTCCTTGATTTCTTTCATCGTATGATATCATACTCTCTTTTCCTTGTCTTATCTGAAAAGCCAATTCGAAAAAGGAACTGGTAGGCGATGTCGGTTTTATCACATAATTTCCTATATTTAGAGGGAGCTTAAACTCTTTTTTCCCTTCGGATGGAGTACTCCAGATAGGAGTATTCATACTTTGCATTGAATAAATATTGATTATGAGTTCCTGTGGTGGATTCTTAAATGTAATAGTCAATGATCCTTCCATTAAAATTTCATCTTGGTCATTACAACTAGGTACTAGACATGAGATGAAGATTGATAAAATAAAAAAAAATATGTATTTCATAAGGCTTAATTTTTATAAGTTCTTTGGAAAAGAGAGCTGGAATGTTTTTATTATAGTAGAAGTTGCACCTCCATCCAATGGTTTTATTTCCACTGTAAAACGGACTCCTAATTTTAAATCTTCAGGAAAGTCATGACGGTTTGAGTAAGCAGGAACATCTCCTATATCCCAAGTAAAGCTAGAAGGTTGTAGCCAAACATTCTTTTTACCATATTCGTCCTTATAACTAGCAACAAGTTCTTGTTTTTTGATTGTAACTGTAGCTATTTTCGAGACTTCAGGATTTATTCTAAGATAATTAGAAAAATCAACCTCTTCTGGAAATTTACAATAGCCTTCCAGAAGATAAAGAATTCGCCCATCAATATCCTCCATTGTACTAGGAAACTCTTGATAGGTATATGGGACAGCTGGTTGTCCTTCGAAATTCAACACACCTAGTGACTTGTTGTATAATGGTATATAACCTATAGCATTCGGTGGTATATTTGTTCCTGGACACCAAAAAGATACTGGAGTTGAAGGGAATGCACCTCCTTCGGTACCACGTCCTTGGAGCTCTATCTGAGTGTTGAATGTAAAACAAACAGGAATGGGACCACTTGTACTACTACCACCAACAATAGCTGATAATAAATTAGCACCCATTTTTGCTAAGTTTCCAGTAGCCCCTGACAAAGCATTGCTTATGCCAGATGACAAATTTTTAAATATATCCTTTGGAAGACCTAATTTGTTTTCGCCAGTAGTTGAATTTAATGTGTTTTTTGAAATTGTATTCAGACCTATTCCTGCTAAAGCGCCTGTTGCAGCGGTTTTTCCAACTCCCATTAATGCTGAAAAAATATTGCTTTTTGAAGAAGAACCTATAACACCATTTAATTCTCCTACAGATGTTCCTCCTAAACTAATGTTTTGCACATTATAATAATTAAGAGTCCAATTAAGTTGAATGCTACTATATGGGATATCACTTATATGTGCATCATATGCTAATTCATATTGCAACATATACCATCTATTAGAAGCCAGTGGAAATGAACCATCAGGGGGAGTTGGTTGCATTTGACAATATTGCATTTTATTGTTTGTTGTATCAATAAAATCTTCACCTAAAAAGTTAAGTAAGGATATTTCTCTGTCTGAGATAATAGAAATTCCATCTTGAATATAAGATGAAGAAGCTACAAATGAGGTTGTTGTATAGAAAAAAATACGCATAATGCCTCTATACTTATTATAAAGGATAAAATACGGGTTTACAAGTGACGATTCTTCAATATTGAAACTATTATATAACAATTCCCATCCATCAATTTTCTTACGGTCATTAACAATCTCTATACCAAATGTAGAAGCAATACTTCCTTGACCAATCCAAGGTGAAGGAATTTTAGCTTGTTGAGGAGGAGTAGGCATCCAATCTGCATTTTCCCAATCAAATTCATAAACAGGAACAGCACGCCTAGAAACAATAGACTCAAAAATAGGAAGTGTTCTTTTATTGGTAAAGTCTTCCATGTCTTTCTCGTCATAACAACCAGTAAATAACAATAATGATAATAGAATAGAATGATAATTTTTCATAAGGCATTTGTTTATTTGTGATACAATAGTTATGTTTAAATGCATTCAATTCATAAGTAGTTTTTTATTATTTATCCATTAGCTCATTTTTTAATTATTTGTATTTATTTTATTTAAAATATTTTCAAATATACACACTTTTTTGGGATTATCAAGAAAATGATGGCGTTTTTTCTTTGAAAAAGAGGAAAATTAAAAATAGATTGAAAAAATATTATGTTTTGTATGAGACTTATAATTAAATTGCTTAGAAATACACTGTAAAATGGATACCATTCTTATATATTTGCTTTACGCTCGATTCGCCACCTCAAATTGAAAGATGTAGTTCAAGTTTTCTTTAAAAACAAAAGATTGTTTTAGAACGCATTTTTTTAATAAAATACAATTTGTCTTTTTAGAAGATACTAAATACTTTTCGTATTTTTGCATTGTATTAGTTCTTTGATAGACTGAAGAAGGCTTTGATAACTAAGATTATGTTAAAAACTAAAGCGAGTAATCGCACCAGTAATTGGTAAATTGGAGAAGGCATAGGTTTGAAGAATGGTAATCATAAACAGGCTGTTTGGTCTATTTCGTGTTTGCATATTGTTCTTACTTATACATATCCTATATTATAGTGTATTTTTTATAGCACGTGAAAATAGAGAGTACAATAGAAAGCAATGTCTAAGCATATTTTAGTTAGGTCATATTGATTTTAGCACGTGGCAATATTGCCCGAACTAAAAAATTATGTTATGACAAAGAAAAAGAAGAAGCTTTTAAAGAGAGGGATGAAGGCAAAAAGAACTTCCCTCCATTGTTCTCCAATGATTGTAACAAAGGAGAGAAGGATTAGGAAATGGACAAAATGGATTAAAGCCATTGTCGAGTTTGCAAAAGCATTGATTCAATTATCAAGTGCAATAAAGTTTTGATAGAATGGTGTAAATCTTTACTTGAATTGTTATAATCAGCTCTCTAATCTCTTTTTTACTGATGATAACGAACGAAAAGCATTTACTATACATATTAAGTGTTAACAAGGAGCAACTAAATTATTTGCTAACACATCTTGAAGATTACTATTGCTCTTTTGAAAAAGTAAAAATCAATAAATTCACAGGTAAACCAAAGAAGAATAGTAATGGCAAAATTGTCACAAGACAAATCAACTTATCTAAAGGAAAACTAAAAGAGGTTCAAGCACGTCTATTTAATTTTATGGTTAAGCAAGTTGAAATACCTCAATACGTTTATGGTGGCGTTAAAGGGAAAAACAATGTATGTAACGCTCGTTTTCATAAAGGGAATAAATACATATTTACAACTGATTTGAAATCATTCTTTTCTACAATCTCTCACAAACAGGTTTTTCAAATGTTTCTTCGAGAAGGTTGTGCGCCTACCATAGCAAGAATATTGACCAAACTGACTACTCGTAAACATCAAGTTCCGCAAGGTATTCCAACATCAACACTAATAGCTAATTTAGTGTTTAAACCCTTTGGCTTGGAAATTAATCAGTTGGCAAAGGAACATCATATTAAATTTTCAATGTTTGTTGATGATATCACTTTGTCGTCTAAATCAGATTTCAAAGATTTAATACCCCAATTTCTTTCTATCTATTAAAAAGTCTGGATTCAAAATAAGTCATAAAAAGATACATTATCAAACAAAAAATCCAATAGTGACAGGTGTTATATGCCAAAACAATAGACTTCTTGCACCTTTAGGTTATAAGAAGAAAGTGGTAATATTATCAAAAAGACTTCAAACGAATGAATCTATTAAGAATAAGTTACAGGGTATAAAAGCATATCTTTCAATCATCGAAACTTCAAATCAACTATCATAGCCACGCATCTTTCATTTCCCCTATAAACTTTGTCCATTTTCATAATAAGAGTTACGAAAAAAACTCTGAAAAAGAACCCGCAAGCTATCTTTTCAGAGTTCTTCATATAAAGTCTATGGCAGACAGGTGTTTCTTTTAAATATTGTTGATATCTAACTGAAAATGAGAAAATTTTGTTACTACGGAGTTTAGTGTGTTATCGTATATAGTTACCTTTTTTGTAATCAAGTTACTGAAAGAATCGGAGGGTTTGATAAAGTGTTTTTCATAAAACATTTTTTCGTTTTAACTTTTTAAGTGTATTTACTGTAATATCAATATTGAATAATTTTCTTTCTGTACATTCTATTTTTTTCATGTAGTAACCAAACTCTTGGTTTTTTATTTTGTATATTTCGTTAAGAATATTAATATTATCAATGAATGTCTACTACTAGCTCTCTTTACATTCGGGAATTTGTAGTAATATTAGTTCTGTTAATGTCTTCCAATGATTAATAGAAAGATTATATATTAACATGGATGCTTTTTACATCTCAGTAGAACAGTGTGATAATCCGGAACTTTGTGGCACCTTTGGTGGTAGGTCACGCATAGGAAAAGGGAGTTGTGGCCGCTGCTAGCTATGAAGCCCGATGTTACGGTATCCGTTCATAAGTATCGGATATCATCGAACTTTTTTCTTTGGATGAAGCTTTCTTAGATGTGACGGAGAATAAGAAAGGCATTTCATTGGCAGTGGACATAGCCAAAGAAATAAAGTAAAAGATTCGTGAACACCTCAATCTTGTTGTGTCTGCTGGAGTATCTTATAATAAGTTCCTAGCTAAAATAAACCTTTCCATCTGTCAATTATTACTATAAAGGAGTCATTTCCAATATAAGTTTTCTAAATATTTTGCTTTTAAATGAGAAGCAAATCAACTTTTTTGTTGATAATGGAAAAACAAATACTATTTTTGTAACATAAACGAGGAACGAAATATGAATAAATAATTGCGTTATGATTGAAGTAAAAGGAATAGATCCTAAAATGATTGCAAACAACATCGACCCTTATGAGCCGACTCATCCTGGAGAACTGATCAAAGATGAAATCGAGTTTCGTGGTATATCACAAAAGAAACTTGCTGATAGAATGGGGGCGTCATATACTGTTGTAAATGATATTATTAACTGTAAACGTGCTGTAAACCCTCAATATGCTCTTTTGTTTGAAGCTGCATTGGGTATTCCTGCGCATATTCTTACAGGTTTGCAGGCTGATTTTGATATGCTTAATGCTAAGCGTAACCAGGCTTTCGCCAAACGTCTCGAAAACATTCGGAAGGTTGCCGCATTGCTATAATTTTGTGTTGAACAGTATTGGGTAATAACCTTTTTATGCGTTCTATTCTTTCTTTTGTTATTTTTCCATGCAGCACTAATCTTTTTGTAGTAACTTCGCTCTGCTAATGTCTTCCAATGACTCATAGAAAGATTCTACATATCGACATGGATGCTTTTTACGCCTCAGTAGAACAGCGTGATAATCCTGAACTTCGTGGCAAGCCTTTGGCGGTAGGTCATGCAGAGGAGAGGGGAGTTGTGGCTGCTGCCAGCTATGAAGCCCGGCGTTATGGTGTCCGTTCGGCGATGTCCTCCCAAAAGGCGAAACGTCTTTGCCCGCAGTTGATCTTTGTGCATGGGCGGATGGATGTCTATAAAGCAGTTTCCCGGCAGATACATGAAATCTTCCATGAGTATACGGATATTATTGAACCTCTTTCTTTAGATGAGGCTTTTCTGGATGTGACGGAGAATAAGAAAGGCATTTCATTGGCAGTGGACATAGCCAAAGAAATAAAGCAAAAGATTCGTGAACAGCTCAATCTCGTTGCATCTGCCGGAGTTTCTTATAATAAATTTCTGGCTAAAATAGCTTCAGACTATCGCAAACCGGACGGATTATGTACCATTCATCCGGAACAAGCGCTTGATTTTATCGCTCGTCTCCCTATCGAATCATTTTGGGGAGTAGGTCCTGTGACCGCCAAGAAAATGCATCTACTCGGCATTCGTAACGGACTCCAACTACGGAAATGCTCTTTGGAAATGCTGACAGCGCATTTTGGAAAGGTAGGAGCTCTTTATTACGAATGTGCACGGGGGATTGATGAACGTCCGGTGGAGGCTGTCCGTATTCGTAAATCTATCGGGTGCGAACGTACATTGGAGCGGGATATTTCTACCCGTTCATCGGTGATTATCGAACTATACCATGTGGCAGTGGAGCTCGTCGAACGACTCAACCATAAGGATTTCAAAGGAAACACCCTAACGCTGAAAATCAAGTTTCATGATTTTAGTCAGATAACCCGAAGTCTTACCCAGCCGCAAGAATTAACAACCCTGGACCGTATACTTCCGCTTACAAAAGAATTGCTTAAAAGTGTGGAATATGAACAGCACCCGATTCGCCTTATCGGACTATCCGTCTCTAATCCGAAGGAGGAAGCCGATGAACAACACGGCGTTTGGGAACAGTTGAGTTTTGAATTTAGTGATTGGGATTGAACTTAAAATAAGGCAATGACGAGTACGATTTTGGAGGTATGTACTTTTTTGCCATTAGGTTCGTATGATTTACTCACCTTATTTCATAAGATATATACTATCTTTGCCTTACTTAAATGAACAAAAATACCATGAATCGAATGAAACATTTGCTTTGTGTTCTTTTAGTAGCCGCTTTAGGAAGTTTCACTTTCAAAGCCAATGCTTACACCGAACGCAATATGCTGCAAAAAGCGGCAGACGAATCTACATTGAAAAATGTGTTAGTGATGAAACAAGCGTGGGTGCCTTATCCTGCTTATACGGATCGTGCCGCTTGGGATTCGCTGATGGGTCCCAACAAACAACGTCTTATCGAAGCCGGTGAAAAACTTCTCAACTACAAATGGCAACTGATTCCTGCCACCGCTTATTTGGAATACGAGCGTAGCGGCAACCGAAAAGTGATGGAGGTTCCTTACGATGATAATCGTAGAGCACTTAATACCCTGATGCTTGCCGAACTGGCGGAGGGAAAGGGACGCTTTATTGACCAACTGCTCAATGGAGCTTATATGAGCTGCGAAATGAATTCATGGGTTTTATCCGCACACTTGCCCCGTCAGAGCAGTAAACGTTCGCTTCCCGATTTCCGTGAACAGATTATTGATTTGGGCTCAGGGGGGTATGGAGCCTTGATGGCGTGGGTACACTATTTTTTCCGTAAGCCATTCGATAAGATCAATCCTGTAGTATCCCTACAAATGCGTAAAGCAATCAAAGAACGTATTCTCGATCCTTATATGAATGATGATGAAATGTGGTGGATGGCTTTCAACTGGCAACCGGGAGAAATTATCAATAACTGGAATCCTTGGTGTAATTCCAATGCTTTGCAATGTTTCTTCCTGATGGAAAATAATAAGGACAAGCTGGCCAAAGCCGTTTATCGTTCTATGAAGTCTGTGGATAAATTCATTAATTTCGTAAAGTCCGATGGCGCTTGTGAAGAAGGAACCTCTTATTGGGGACATGCTGCCGGAAAACTCTATGATTATCTCCAAATTCTTTCCGATGGTACAGGAGGCAAGATATCCTTGTTTAATGAACCGATGATTCGCCGGATGGGTGAATATATGTCCCGTTCCTACGTAGGCAATGGCTGGGTAGTGAACTTCGCCGATGCTTCGGCACAGGGTGGGGGTGACCCTCTGTTGATTTACCGTTTCGGTAAAGCGGTCAGCAGTGATGAAATGATGCATTTTGCAGCTTACTTGCTGAATGGCAGAAAGCCGTATGCTACTATGGGCAATGACGCTTTCCGTTCCCTTCAATCCCTGCTTTGCTGTAATGACCTGGAAAAAGCGACCCCGAAACACGATATGCCGGATGTTACCTGGTATCCCGAAACTGAATTCTGCTACATGAAAAATAAGAATGGTATGCTGCTCGCTGCCAAAGGCGGATTCAATAATGAAAGCCATAACCATAATGATGTAGGAACGTTCTCTTTGTATGTAAACACGATTCCTGTATTTATTGATGCCGGAGTCGGTACCTATACCAAGCAGACGTTCGGAAAAGACCGTTATACTATCTGGACCATGCAAAGCAATTATCATAACTTACCGATGATAAACGGAGTTCCGCAAAAATTCGGTCAACAATATAAAGCGACCAATACTGTTTGCAATGAAAAGAAGCGTATTTTTTCTGCAGATATTGCCACAGCTTATCCGGCAGAAGCAAAAGTAAAGAGTTGGATTCGTTCGTATGCATTGGACGACCGTAAACTGATGATTACGGACAACTATACATTGAATGAGGCACTGGCTCCCAATCAACTTAATTTCCTGACTTGGGGAAAGGTTAGCTTTCCTTCTCCCGGCAAAGTGCGTGTTGAAGTGAAAGGACAGAAAGTAGAGTTGGATTATCCGTCTCAGTTTAAAGCAGAACTGGAAACTATTAAATTGGATGATCCCCGCCTTTCTAATGTTTGGGGCAAGGAGATTTATCGCATCACACTGAAGACAGAAGAAAAGAAAGCGACTGGGAATTATAAGTTTGTCATTCAACAAGTGAAGTAAAATAAGAACTTAGAATTATAAAGGTATTAAACAATTAAATCACAGTAAGATGAAAAAAGTAGTATTTGCCGGCCTTTTGGCTATTGCAGGAGTAAGCGTAAGCGCTCAGAATCTGATTAAAAACGAGAAATTCGCAACAGAAGTAACGAACAAGGTGACCAATCCGAATAAGGCGACAGCCGGTGAATGGTTCATCATGAATAATGAAGCTGACGGTGCAACTACCATTGCTTGGGAACAGACGGGTGATGCCAAATATCCTAATGCCATGAAGATAGACAACTCCGGAGCTGCAAAGAACATTTCCTGGTACAAGGCTTTCTTGGGACAGCGTGTTACAGACGGGTTGCAGAAAGGTATCTATGTCCTTACTTTTTATGCGAAAGCAAAAGAAGCCGGTACTCCGGTAAGTGTATATATCAAGCAGACGAATGAAGAAAAGAATGATAATGGCAAGTACAATACCACCTTCTTTATGCGTCGTGATTATGATGCTGATTCTCAACCGAATGCTTCGGGAGCACAGTACAACTTCAAAATTAAGGATGCAGACAAATGGACGAAAGTGGTAGTTTATTACGACATGGGACAAGTTGTGAACGCTATCAGCAGTAAGAAAGCAAATGCTGATTTGGAAGTATCTGATACGGATGATGACGCTGCTATCTTGAAAGACTGCTATGTAGCTATTCTTGCTCAGAATAAAGGTGGCGTTGTAGAAATCAGTGATGTCACATTAAGAAAGAAATAAGAGGAAAAAGTGGTTAAAGCGTAGATTAACGCAAATTATCACAGATTATTTCAAGGACATTTACTGAATATCCCTAAAAAAGCAACTAATTCGCAATGAAGTAGTTGCTTTTTTTATTTCAGGATATCCTTATCTCAATTATAGGACTTATATCTTTTAGTTGATTCCGAGTTTCTTTCTCAATTCTTTCGGCAGGGAGTCTTTGTGTACCATGACGCAGATTGTTTTAGCGCGTACATAGCTTTCGGACATATTAAGATATCCCCCGAATTTATTACCGTCCGCTCCCCAAGAGTTTTTAGTTATATAGTATTTAGTGCCGTTTTGGTCTTTGGCAATACCGGTAATGTGCATTAAATGGTCATCTGTCGTTACAAATTTCTCGTAGCCTTCTTGGCGGATTTCCGGTGTTACCTTGATTTCCGGATAAGGATGTTCAAACTTAAAAACTTCATCCAGACGTTGATATTTAGGCATCTCTTCAAAACGGGCACGGTCGGTAGTGGAGTAGTCTTTTATATCTTCCACTTGCGGATTGATGGCAATTCCGTTCTTAAAAGAGAAACCTTGTTCGCTGACGTCCCCATCCCAACATACGGTATACCCCTTGTTTAATGCATAGTCGATGGCTTCTATCAATTCATCCAGAGGGAGGTTATACATTGGCTGGTTTTCCCAATTATCGGGTACTTCCGGTGAGAAAGTTTCATAATAAGGTTTGTGGGTAAAACTGGTCAACTCGATATAATTATCCATGTTCAGTCCCAGACTTTCAGTGAAAGACTGCGGTGTATATTCTTTTCCTTTATAAGTGAACTTCTCTGGTAGTTTGCCCAGATACGTATCGAATAGATTATCAATAAGTGAATAATACTGTGGGGTACGTTTCTTGGAAGCGATATTGGCATCGACCAAAGCTTTGAAGTAGCGGCATAATGCTCCGTGATTATGATCCGTATTACCATTGATCAGACCGGAATAGGCTTCTTCCGGTACGATCCCCACCTGTTTATAGGCATTTTTGAAAGTATGTGCCAGACTTCCTTCTCCAATGTTTCCTTTGCCCCGGCGAAGGTAGTTGTCTTCCATTTGGTTCATGTATTTTTGGCGGACAATAAACATTTCCGAGAGGTCGTATTCCCCCTTTCCCATACGAAGTAATTCGGATTCCATGAAAGAAGCGGTGGCAAAGCACCAGCAGGTTCCGGTGGAAGCCTGGTCCTTGACGGGAGTCGCTTTGTGCGATACAATGGTTGTGAATTCATAACCGGGTGTTTGCGCAAAGGTGGTTGCGGCTAATAAAAGTACTGCAACCGACATCAATAGTTTTTTCATAATCTATGTGTTTTATTATTTATTGAGTACAAATGTATAAAAAAAGCGAGGATACTCGAAAGTTCCTCGCTTTTTTCAATATAATTAGGGATATTCAGTAAATGTTCCTCTTTCTAAAAAATCAAGAGAAAAGCTCACGTAAAGCAAAGCTTTTCTCTTGATTTTTTCGT
>NZ_GG688337.1:0-51504 GCF_000156195.1 Bacteroides finegoldii DSM 17565
TTCCGAGAAAGGGAATAGAGAATGGAGTCGACCTAATTCACTCGTTGCAAAACTTTGACGATATTTTTTAAGCATATCGAACTCGGTAAAACCTAAACAAGGTTCGATTTCTGAGATTTTTTGTATCTTTACCATGTGTTTTTATTTTAGATTACCCCCGTTTTGGCCGTCAAACCGTTTTTTGGGGGGAATGCTTAAAGATACAAAAAAGGCAACTAATTCGCAATGAAGTAGTTGCCTTAAATTTTATTATTTTAGGAATATCCCGAAGTAAATCGCATTAAGATTCAACTTCCGGCGTAATCAGCTTGTAGCCTTTTCCGTGAATATTGATAATCTCGATAGAATCATCTTCTTTCAAATGTTTACGCAGTTTCGTAATATACACATCCATACTGCGGGCATTGAAATAATTATCATCAATCCAGATAGTCTTCAAAGCAAAGTCACGCTGTAAGATTTCATTTGCATGTGCGCAAAGTAAACCGAGTAACTCAGATTCTTTTGTAGTCAACTTAGTCTGCTTACCCTCCGTTGCCAGAATCTGCTTCTGAGTATCAAAAGTAAACTTACCAATCTTATAGATATTACTTTCTTTGTTCTTCTTTCCGCGAACACGTCTCAAGATCGCTTCAATTCTGAATGTCAGTTCTTCCATACTAAACGGTTTGGTGATATAATCATCCGCACCAATCTTAAATCCTTCCAGAATATCTTCCTTCAGCGTTTTTGCTGTCAAAAAAATAATAGGAATCTCGGCGTTCGCTGCACGGACATCCTGTGCCAATGTGAAGCCATCTTTCTTAGGCATCATTACGTCAAACACGCACAAGTCATATTTATTCTTCAAGAAAGCCTTATAACCAGCGTCTCCATCAGGATATAACTCAGCAGAATAACCTTTTGCCTGTAAATATTCTCTTAAAAGCATGCCAAGATTTTCGTCATCCTCGCATAATAAAATACGCAGTTTCTCGTCCATATCAATTATTTTTTAATAAAGGTAATGCAATAATAAATTTAGTTCCTACATTCAGGTCACTTTCAGCTCGGATGGTTCCTTTATGATCGACAATAATTTTCTTCACATAAGCCAATCCCAGTCCAAAGCCCTTCACATCGTGCAGATTACCCGTATGCACACGATAGAACTTTTCAAATATCTTTTTCAGGTTTTCCTTCTTGATACCGATACCATTATCCTGTATCGAAATCATCAGTTTACCCGATTCATTCCATGTTCTCACGTTCAATTCCAAATCCTCGTCCGGCTTTTTATACTTCACCGCATTATCCATCAGATTAAAGATGACATTCGTAATATGCATCTCGTCTGCAAATATAACAGGATCGGTCGCCTCAAGGTTCGATGTTATCTTTCCATTATACCGTTCCACTTTCAAGGCAAAGGTATTGACAACTCCCGTTATCAATTCGTTCGCATCGATTTCCTTCATCTTCAAAGTCGCCTTCTGCCGGTCGAACATCGACATTTGGAGCACCTTTTCCACTTGAAAACGCAGGCGTTTGGTTTCATCATTTATAACCCCCGATATATGCTGGAACATCTGCGGAGATTTTCCGACCGCCGGATCTTTCAACATCTGCGCCGCCAGCGAAATGGTGGAGATCGGAGTCTTAAACTCATGCGTCATATTATTGATAAAGTCATTCTTCATCTCCGTCAATTTCTTCTGACGGAAC
Organism: Bacteroides finegoldii DSM 17565; assembly: GCF_000156195.1. Lineage (GTDB taxonomy): Bacteria > Bacteroidota > Bacteroidia > Bacteroidales > Bacteroidaceae > Bacteroides > Bacteroides finegoldii. The sequence continues at coordinate 1,705 of NZ_GG688337.1, forward strand.
ACGATATAAATCGTAAAAATGAATGTCACCAACAACACCATTGTAAATATCAACGACGGAATCATGAAACTGATCGAATCAAAAAGATAGTCTCTTCTTCCCGGAAAATGTACATTCAGTACACTCATCTTCGCAGGCGGATCATTTTTAAACAAGGCCTGCTGGTACACTTCATCATTTCCCTTCGGATCATAATCCGCACAACGATAGACTTCCTTTCCATCCTTGTCAATCACCGTAAAGTGAAAAGGCAGGTCTATATTATTATTATACAGATTCGATTTCAAGTAACCGTTTAAATCACCAAACCGTACTCTATCTCCGATCGACTTGTCACTTGCCCGATAAATCATCTGCCAGACCACTTCATTAAGTAGCTCACGTTGATACATATATCGGTTCTTGATAGCCTCAATCAGTGAACGCGAAGTCTCCGGAATCGTTTTTGATCCTCTATAAGGAGAGATCATAGCTTTCGGAAGTTCGGATGGTTTGGTAGTCATCACCTTCAATTCAAAATCCGTATAAACCTTTCCATCTTTAGACTTCATCGTAAAACGTTGCGTCTGCTGAACCATATTATTCTGTTGCAGCGAAGGATTGTTCTCAATCAACGCTTTTCTTTCCGCTTCAGAAATATCCTCAATCAACCAACGTTGCGTTTCCGCATATTCCACATCCTTAGAAACCTGATCCAGACTATTGCGCACAGCCATATCAAACTGTTCCTTCCGGGTTTTCATCATTTCCTCAATATAACTGACCTGTAAATACAGTAAACTGAGGAATGAAAGCCCCATTACAATACCTAATATCCAAATTGTTGACTTCTTCATAGCAACAAAATTAACACTCCCTAATTAACACTCCTAATGCATTAACTTGATTTAACCGGAACTTCCCGGAAATTAACCGTATAGAGCCATTTAGGTTGTATTTTGATTACTACAACAATAAAACCCCTACTTTGGTTTGCAAATTTAATAAAAAATTAAATCTTTTCCTTGCGTTTTTCCATCTTTATTAATCATAGTTAAACAAAAACCGCCACCTTTTACTTAAAAAAGATGACGGTTTTAACAGTATTAAGAGAATTACACGTTATTCTTCTGTCTGCTTAGCTTCAAAATCCTTAATCAACTTATCCTGAACATCCGTCGGAACAAGCTCATAACTAGAGAACTTCATGATAAACGAAGCACGTCCGCCGGTCAGCGAGCTAAGAGCCGTAGAATAAGACGACATTTCTTTCAAAGGCACTTTCGCAACCAGTTTCTCAAAACCTTTTTCGCTGCTCATACCCATAATCATGGCACGACGTCCCTGCAGGTCCCCCATCACATCTCCCATCCTATCAGACGGAACAAACACTTCTACATCATAAATCGGTTCCAGAATTTTCGGACCGGCATTCTTGAAGGCTTCACTAAAGGCATTACGTCCGGCAAGCATAAAGGAGATTTCATTCGAATCTACCGGGTGCATCTTACCATCGTAAACAATAACGCGCACGTCACGAGCATACGAACCCGTCAACGGTCCTTGCTCCATACGAGACATAATACCTTTCATAATAGCAGGCAAGAAGCGGGCATCGATAGAACCACCGACGATACTGTTAACAAACACCAGTTTACCACCCCATTCCAATGGTATCTCTTCCGTACCTCTCACGGTAATCTTAAATTCCTGTCCGTTGAACTTATACGTTTCAGGTATAGGCATACCTTCTTTATAAGGTTCTACGATCAGGTGAACTTCACCAAACTGACCGGCACCACCGGACTGTTTCTTATGACGATAGTCGGCACGGGCAGCCTTTGTAATCGTTTCACGATACGGAATCTTCGGCTCTTCATATTTTACCTGAAGTTTTTCGTTGTTTTCCAAACGCCATTTCAAGGTACGAAGATGGAATTCTCCCTGACCGTGTACCAAAGTCTGTTTCAGTTCTTTTGATTGCTCAATCACCCATGTAGGATCTTCTTCACGCATACGGTTCAGGATACTCATCATCTTTTCCACATCCGCTTCATTCACCGGCTTAATGGCACGGGTATATTTAGAGTTCGGATATTTGATAAAATTGAATTTGTAGTCGCAATCCTTACCATTCAGCGTATTACCGGTTTTCACGTCTTTCAGTTTCACGGCAGCACCGATATCACCGGCCTGCAATTCTTCCACCTTGACACGGTTACCACCGGCTACCACATAGATTTGCGCGATACGTTCCTTCGAACCACGGTCGGCATTCAGCAAATCGTCTCCCTCATGAACTTTACCGCTCATTACTTTAAAATAGGAAACTTCACCGATATGCGGTTCCACACTTGTCTTGAAGAAATAAAGAGATTCCGGTCCATTGGAGTCCGGAGCCACTTCTTTACCTTCCGTATTCTGTACCTTCGGCATTTCAGATACAAAAGGAACAACGTTGCCCAAGAATTCCATCAAGCGACGAACACCCATATCTTTCCCCCCGCAGACGCAGAATACAGGGAACATACCCCTGGCGATCAATCCCTTACGGATACCTTCACGCATTTCGTCTTCTGACAGGGAATCTTGCTCGAAGAATTTCTCCATCAGATTTTCATCATTCTCGGCAGCAGCTTCTACCAATGCTTTGTGCATTTCCATAGCCTTATCCATTTCTTCTGCCGGAATATCTTCGATTGTCGGAGCCCCTCCTTCGGGTTTCCACGAGTATTTCTTCATCAACAATACGTCGATCAGCGCATTAAAGCCCGGACCGGTAGCTATCGGATATTGGATGGGAACAACTTTAGAGCCGTATGCCTCTTTCAGCTGTTCGAGGATATTATCATAATCGCATTTTTCATTATCAAGCTGGTTGACTAGAAAAATAACAGGTTTATTCAGCTTTTCTGTATAACGGAAGTGATTTTGTGTACCGACTTCGACGCCGTATTGGCCATTGAGAAGGATAATTGCTGTGTCGGTCACATTTAGTGCAGTCACTGTGCTGCCTACGAAGTCGTCCGATCCCGGACAGTCAATAATATTAAGTTTTTTGTTATTCCATTCTACATGGAGAACGGTGGAGAAAACGGAGTAACCATACTCTTGTTCAACAGGGAAATAGTCGCTAACAGTATTTTTTGCGGCAACAGATCCGCGACGTTTTATAACACCACTCTCGAAAAGCATCGCTTCCACGAGAGTGGTTTTCCCAGAGCCAGAACTTCCCAACAAGGCAATGTTCTTGATTTCATTAGTCTGATATACTTTCATAATATATAAGATTTTAGTAATTACTCAGTATGTTTCTCACATACCATTAATTTTGTGATGCGCAAATTAGGGATTAATTGGGGGAAAAGCAATACTTATGGCAGTGTTACTAAACAATGTTATGTAACACATCTTTAACATGAACATTTTCGAAACGGGTTAAAAATTATTTTCGCATGGCTATAAACTAATTTCATAGTTGCAACGAGTAATCCGGCACGATGTTATTTTTAGTTGTTTTCCTTTCATACAATAGTTCCCCCGTTACCTAATCAGTTTTCGTTTGACTTAAGTCAAGCGATAGTTTAACTTAAGTCATTCTATCGTTTGACTTAAGTCAAACGAAAACCCGGCTACAAGTTCGAATCTTATTTATAAAAGAAAAGATCTTAAATTCAGCATTGCAGGAAATTATCTTCTACTAATCGATGGGGGAATTATCTATTTAGCGTATTCCTACCCCACTATAAATAATTTCCGTCAACTGCTTTTTTGATATATCTAATAATAGTCTTACTTTTACACCCACAAACCCAAACAGCATAGCTATGGCAGGTATCTATCTTCATATTCCTTTTTGCAAAACTCGCTGCATCTACTGCGACTTCTACTCAACCACTCGCAGCGAACTCAAAACCCGTTATGTACAGGCTCTCTGCCGGGAGTTGGCGATGCGTAAAGAATACCTGAAAGGAGAAGATATAGAAACTATTTATTTCGGTGGCGGAACCCCGTCTCAACTGGAAAAAGAGGATTTTGAACAAATATTTGATACCATCCGCGAGCACTACGGATTGAATCATTGTCAGGAAATCACTCTGGAAGCTAATCCGGATGATTTATCGCAGGAATATCTGGAAATGCTTTCCTCACTTCCTTTCAACCGCCTCAGCATGGGAATACAGACTTTTGATGACGCTACGCTCAAACTATTGAGACGCCGCCACAATGCCCGTACAGCCATCGAAGCAATTGACAGATGCCGGAAAGCCGGTTTCCAGAACATCAGTATCGACCTAATTTACGGATTGCCCGAAGAAACAAAAGAACGATGGGAAAACGATCTCCGTCAAGCTATCAGTCTGAATGTAGAACATATCTCCGCCTATCACTTGATTTATGAGGAAGATACACCTATATATAATATGTTAAAACAGCACCAGATATCCGAGGTAGACGAAGACTCCAGTTTAGAATTTTTCACATTACTGATAGAGCATTTGCAGAAAGCAGGATTTGAACACTATGAGATTTCCAATTTCTGCCGCCCCGGAAAATATTCCCGCCACAACACTTCCTATTGGAAAGGAATAGCTTATCTGGGATGCGGACCATCGGCACATTCTTTTGACGGAATGACACGGGAATGGAATGTGTCTTCAATCGACACCTATATAAAAGGTATAGAAGAAGACTGCCGTGCTTTCGAGACAGAGTATCTGGACCCAACCACCCGCTACAACGAATTTATTATCACTACCATACGTACCGTATGGGGAACACCTATAGAGAAACTGAAACAGATGTTCGGCAATGAAATGTGGGAGTATTGTCAAAAAATGGCTGCACCTTATCTGAAAAATGGTAAACTGGAGGAATACAACGGAGCTTTGCGGCTGACGCGTGAAGGGATTTTTATTTCCGATAGCATAATGAGTGATTTACTTTGGGTAGACTAACCAAACAAACAAAAAGCCGATGACCAAATACCTACCAATGGCCACGAAAGAAATCGTAGAAGAGATTAGCCAAGATTTACATTTAATACTATCTTTGCAGCCAAAAAGCAGGCACTAACTATGTTTATCATTATTGGAATTATGCTGACAGGCATGCTTCTTGGCTACTTGTTACGCAGTAAAAGACTATCATGGATACACAAGATAATCACTCTCCTTATATGGATTCTTCTCTTTCTTCTCGGAATAGATGTAGGGGGTAATGAATCTATCATCAAAGGATTACACACTCTTGGGCTGGAAGCTGTTGTCATCACGGTAGCTGCGGTCATAGGAAGTACTCTATGCGCATGGGGGTTGTGGTACCTATTATATAGTAAAGGAAAGGAGACAAAAGCATGAAAGGTAGTTTGATTATTGTCTCTTTTTTCATTATCGGTACTCTTTGTGGAGTTTGCCATCTTATCCCATACGACTTCACCGACAGCAAACTTAGTTACTATGCCCTCTGCGGACTCATGTTCTGCGTAGGTATCAGTATCGGTAATGATCCGAACACTTTGAAGAGTTTTCGGTCCCTGAATCCCCGGCTTGTATTCCTTCCTATCATGACAATACTCGGCACATTAGCAGGCTGCGCCATAGCGGGAGCTTTTATGAGCCAGCGAAGTCCTTTAGACTGTATGGCAGTTGGAGCCGGATTTGGTTATTACTCGCTCTCCAGCATATTTATCACCGAATATAAAGGTCCCGAATTGGGAACTATCGCATTACTTTCCAATATCATGCGTGAAATTATCGCTTTGCTGTGTGCACCCTTATTAGTGAAATATTTTGGAAAGCTAGCTCCTATTTCTGTTGGTGGAGCCACAACGATGGATACCACTCTTCCTATCATTACCCGATATTCGGGAAAGGAATTTGTAATCATTTCCATCTTCCATGGCTTTGTTGTCGATTTCAGCGTTCCGTTCCTAGTCACATTCCTTTGCTCAATATCATTTTAACAGCAATAAATCCTAAAATACAGAAATACTCTACTATCGTTTTCGCACACGTATTACAAAAATGTTTCATAAAAAGGTGTTTTTATATCAAAAAGCAGATCATCTCTTGACTTACATCAAGAAATCAGCCTAAAAAGAATCTTTTCCTTTTCTTTATTTTTATGCTATAAAACATATTCTTATATTTGCATAGGTAAAAAGAAAAAACTAAGCGCTTAGACAGTATTTTCAATAGGTATTAGATTTGTTTTTAGGAATAGTTTTTAGGTATAACAATTAAAAAAGTAGGTATTATGAAACGTTTAGGATTAACATTAGTGGCAGCGCTCTGCCTTGCTGCTACAACATTTGCAGCCGGAAATCAGCCTACAACTGCAAAATGGGAAGGTAACATCAATGTAAGTAAACTAGGCAAATATTTAAAGTTAAACTCCGATCAGAGTGAAGAAGTAGCCAATATTTGCGATTATTTCTCCACACAGATGTCAAGAGCTACAACAGCGAAGAAAGATAAAGAAGCAAAATTGCGCAACGCTGTTTATGGTAACTTGAAACTGATGAGAAAGACTCTTAGTGCTGAACAGTACGCCAAGTATGCAGCATTGATGAATATCACTTTACAGAATAAAGGTATTGAACTGAATAAGTAAAAATGATTAATATGTAAAAGAGAGAGAGAGTGGAAGCCGGTTGGCTTCCACTTTTTTTATACTATTATTTAATAGTCACCATCGTAGCCCCAAACCCATATTCCTGGAAAGAAGCATCCTGATAACGGCAATTACTATATTTCCGTTTCAATTCATCAATAACAGCCTTTCGAAGTACACCATCTCCCTTGCCGTGAATAAAGACAATCTTTTGTTCACGCTTATTCTTATAGGTTTCCATTACTTCGCGAAACTTATCCAATTGATAATTCAGAATTTCAGCATTGCCCATCCCTTGAGTATCATCCAGCAAAGAATCGATATGAAGATCTATTTCAATAATTCCGCTCTTTCCGCTATGAGTAGTATGGTTTGGTTTCACAATAGGTTGTGACTTCGGTTTATCTACAGATTTCTTCTGCAGCAGAGCCTCTTGAATCTCCTCCGCCGAAACATATACTTGTTTGGCAGGCATATCATCTTTCACAATGTCATAAATCAAAGCCGGTTCTTCAAAGAAATCAGAATCGCTAAATGTATGAAGTTTATAGAACTTCACGGTATCGATCCGTATCTCCACACTAACAGCCGGTTTGATAGCCGCAGGCTTACCGTCCTTGAAAGCGATCAACTGAACAGCCACCCGCTCCATGTCATTCAGTACATCTTTGGTGAACTCTTCCAACAGCAATTTTGTATTAGGCTCCACCAAACCGTGCGAACGGTTCTTCCATGCTTTTCCTTCTGCACTCAAATAAGTGTAATACAAATAATAATTGCTATCATTTACCAGATAAGTTTCAAAAGGAGTAGTCATCATCGCTTTTGCGTCTTCGGGCACATAAGCCAGAAATACATTCAAAGTATCTCCTCCACGCACCTCCGGCTGACGTTGAATGACAGGCATCTCCGGTTTTACCGGTTTAACTGGTTCTTCCGGTTTCGGAGCAGACGAACCGGGTTTACGCCTCATATTATAGTCATCTGTTTCAATCACGACACACTCGCGTATCGGCATTGGAATATCAAACCCATCCGCATCTTCTACCAACACAAAATCCTTTCCCTGGAATCCAGTTACGATTCCACCGCCTACCTCACTAAGAAAGCGTACTTTATCTCCTATTTTCATTATTGTATATCCAATTAAAATTCAAACTCAAAAAAACGAGTAACAAAGATAGAGATTTCTATGAAATTAAATGGAGATTCGGTTCTAAAAACAAACCGTCTGCCTTTATTCCTCTTTTTATTGTAACTTTGCATACGAAATACCAAACATATAATCTAAAATTCACCATTAACGACGAAAACCGATGAAAGAACTTATTAAAATCATTGCTTTTGATGCAGACGATACCTTGTGGAGCAATGAACCTTTTTTCCAGGAAATAGAGAAACAATATACAGACCTATTAAAGCCTTATGGCACTTCTGAAGATATTTCAGCCGCTTTATTTCAAACAGAAATGAATAATCTGAAATGTCTCGGCTATGGAGCCAAAGCCTTCACCATTTCTATGGTAGAGACAGCTTTGCATGTGAGTGGACAAAAGATTTCAGGTACAGACATTCAACATATTATTGAATTAGGCAAATCATTACTGAAAATGCCTATTGAACTATTGCCGGGAGTAAAAGAAACGCTTAAAGTATTGAAAGAGAAAGGAAAATACAAATTAGTAGTTGCCACTAAAGGAGATTTGCTCGATCAGGAGAATAAACTGGAACGTTCCGGATTAGCCTCTTATTTCGATCATATTGAAGTGATGTCCGATAAAACAGAGAAAGAATATCAACGAATGTTGAATATCTTACAGATTGCTCCTTCCGAATTTGTCATGATTGGCAATTCTCTGAAATCGGACATTCAACCTGTTCTATCGCTGGGAGGATATGGCATACATATTCCTTTTGAAGTGATGTGGAAACATGAAGTAGTAGACACATTCACACATGACCATCTGAAGCAGGTGAAAAGATTTGATGAGTTGCTGCTTTTGTTTTAAATAAGTTCTGTTCTTTCTTCAGATAAGCTTTAAATCTGAAGAAAGAAATCAGTGAACAATGCCATCTTATTGGATTACAAATCCAACAGTTTCATCAATTCAGCAGCCCGACACGCTTCTATCGAATTACCGACAGAGAGTTTCTCCAAAATATTCTGCCGGTGTCGATTGACTGTATTCACACTAATATAAAGGGCAGCTGCAATTTCTTTACTAGATAGTCCTTTACGTATACAGCGAAGTATTTCCTTTTCGCGTTCGGATAGGATATTGCGATGTTCTTCCGAAAGAAAGAGCATTTCGACTTCTCCACGTTCCATATGGGTAATAGTGGGATATATCCCCTGCTCCGTTCGTTGATCTGCAGACAAGGTATAAAGACAAAAAATCAACCATACACTTCCGGAAGGAGTATTTTCCATAATCTGCACTAAATTATCAATATACTGATAGACTCCTTTCTCATTCATCATACGTATTCTGCATCTTCCCCGGTACTTCAACCGTTCTTCGGAAGACATCGAAAAGGTCTTCTGAAAAAACTGATACTCCAATAACCGCTTTTCTACCAAGTCTTCAGGATGAATACGCCGATAAATACAATCTTCATCCATAGAATCAATCACACTTAAAGCAGCTTCTTTGGGAGTCAACCCTAGAAAATGCGCCCAAGGATGAACGGCAATGTAACTTTTCCTATTCGAAAGATCTGAAATAACAGCACATCCACCATTAATCTCCGTCAATGAATGAATAAAGCGTTGATGTTGCTCTACAACTCCATTGTCCAATATTTCATCGGCTATCAGTTGTGTCGCATAAACTTCATCTATTTCCTTTTGTAATACGTCCATCTTATAAAATGGTTATTATTCAGTATTGTTGCACACGGAGGTATGACCTATCTTTGCACCACAAAGATAAAGATAATCAAATTAGAAATGATCATGAAACATTTAAAAATCAAAATCATGTCAATAGCCTTTATGGCAGTAACAACTTCTTCTATGGCACAAAGTTTGAATAAGATGAACTGGCTGAACGAGCCTCAACAGTGGGAAATAAAAGATGGCAAAACCTTAGTGATGGATGTTCCTGCAAAAACAGACTTTTGGAGGATTTCTCATTATGGGTTCACAGTGGACGACGGACCTTTCTATTATGCGACTTATGGTGGAGAATTTGAAGCCAAAGTAAAGATAACCGGCAACTATGTCACCACCTTTGACCAAATGGGATTAATGCTGCGCATCGACCATGAGAACTGGATAAAAGCAGGTGTGGAATACGTTGATGGCAAACAGAATGTAAGTGCCGTAGTTACACACCGAACCAGTGACTGGAGTGTAGTACAATTGCCGGATGCTCCCCGCTCTATATGGATAAAAGCAGTCCGTCGCCTGGATGCAGTAGAAATATTTTTCTCACGTGATGACAAAGAATATATTATGATGCGCACTTGTTGGTTGCAAGATAATTGTCCTGTCATGGTAGGATTAATGGGAGCTTGTCCGGACGGAAAAGGGTTCACCGCTACATTCGAAGAATTTAAAGTGACTCCATTAGCCGATCAACGAAGACTGGAATGGGCAAAAAGGCAAATGAACAAATAAAAATCAGTCCTGATGCTATTTATTTAAATAGAGAGAAAGCTCTTTATACTATAAATATGGTAGTATATCTTACTTTAAATGTTCTATTTTTAATATGATGAGTATAAATAGCATCACACGGATTTCCTCTTCCAGCAGTTCTGTTGTATAAAATAATGCAAGAATATACAGTTCCAGAGGAGTTTTTCCTTTAAAAACAGTCAAAAGATACACTATAAATAAACTTATTGACAATCGTTTCTTTAAAAGGAATAACCAGTTCCTTTTAAAGGAACGACTCATTGATCGGTGAGAAACACTTTATTCCTTTAAAAGGAGCATATAAAACTTTATTTTAAGTGCTATCCCAGAGCTAACCTACACCTGAAACAGCCAACACTCCACATATCAATTTGAGACAAAACAAAGGTAAGTTCTATACATCTATTCTATAAAAAATACAGACTAAAACAAATTGTCCCAAAACGCAATCGATTTATTTCTTTTCTAAATTCGAAAACAGCAAATCCTTCTCATTGTCAACTCATGCCTAAATATATCCTGTATATATGAAATTATACAACGATAAAATATACGTTTTCTCATATTATCGCCAAAACCGTATATACTTATCTTTCTCACGATCCAACGCACCTTCATCGACACAATCATCCAACCGGAACCATGAATGTTCTATCAATGAGCCTCTCTTTTTAACAGACTTATCCCAGTTTCCTATCACTTGTCCTTCATGAAGAACAATCGGATAAAACAGACCATTATTGGTAAATGCTTTCGAGTAATGCTCTTTAGGCAAAACGTCTGTCCGGTCTTTATAACCAAGCAAATATTCATCATAAGAAGGAAGAAGATGCAAACTGCCGGTAACTTTTCCACGAGTCCGGCAATCTTCATGAATATACCATGTTTGTCCATTCCATTCTTCTGCCGTTAATTCCGAATCAATCAAATAAATAGCTTGACGTGCATCTGTAATAGGCAGCCCCGACCACCAGACAAAATCTTGCAAAACAGCAGGAGCATGACTACGAAAATAGCTTCTAGCCAAACGAGCCAAAGATTCATCTTTGGTCAATTCCGGCACCGGTGGAACACGCTCTTCCAAAAGCGCATACGTACATTTACTTCCTTTATCTTCCCCACTACATACAATCCCCACCTGCTCCGCACGAGCCATAAAGCGGGTCATACGATGATTATCCGCTACAATCCCCGAACGGTTAAAATGCTCGGCAATCTCCTGCCTCGTCAGGCTTTTCTTCCCACAAAGAATTTTCTCCAACAGATTATGACTTTTCGTATAGAGTTCTTCAGAAATTTCCAAGTCATGCCCTTTCGCATAAGACTCATTAGCAGATATAATACGCCCGGCGGAAAGTTTCAACATCCACCGGATATCTTCTGCTGCTACGAGATGCCATGTCGGACGCATTACATGAGTTCGCAGGATTTCACCATCACGCAGTGCTTTTTCCACAGTTTGAATCGTTGCTGACTTCAAACGCATTCCTACTGCCCATTTCACCATGGAATAATTCTGTGCCTGCATAGCTCCCATCCAGGACACAAGTTCCTTGGGTTGAGAGAAAAGAGGACTTAATAACTGTTGGTTGAGTAAACGTATATTCGGTATTTTCATTTGCTCCCTTTTTAAATATAATTGTAATTCGTCACCAATATAGCATTTATTTTAAATACAATTGTAATTTCTTGAGATTTTATCCTCTACTTCAAATACGATTGCAATTTCCCCATTCTAATTTTTCTATTGTTTTTCTGACTTTATAGCTGCATATATACCAATTTATGTCTATTTTTGTCATCTCAAACCAAAGAAAATAGAAATGATGCTCTATAAACTCATCCCTCCTTCAGTAGTAACAGCAACTATCCAGTTGCCGGCTTCTAAAAGTATCAGTAATCGTGCATTAATCATCAATGCGCTGGGCAAAGGTATTTATCCTCCTGAAAACCTGTCCGATTGTGACGATACACAGGTGATGATAAAAGCTCTCACCGAAGGGAAAGAGACGATTGACATTATGGCTGCGGGCACTGCTATGCGTTTCCTTACCGCCTATTTAAGTGTGACTCCGGGGGAACGGACAATCACAGGAACAGCCCGTATGCAGCAACGCCCGATACAGATATTAGTCAATGCGCTTCGTGAGTTAGGAGCTGAAATAGAGTATGTCCGCAATGAAGGATATCCTCCCCTCCGCATCAAAGGTGCAGAATTGAAAGGAAACGAAATAACACTGAAAGGAAATGTCAGTTCCCAATATATATCTGCTCTATTGATGATAGGTCCGGCACTCAAAGACGGTTTGACTTTGCATTTAAGCGGGGAGATAATTTCCCGTCCTTATATCAATCTTACATTGCAACTGATGCAGGACTTTGGAGCCAAAGCTGCATGGACTTCTCCCAATAGCATTTCCGTTGCTCCACAACTCTATCAGAGCATTCCTTTCAAAGTGGAAAGTGACTGGAGCGCAGCTTCCTATTGGTATCAGATTGCCGCCTTATCTCCCAAAGCAGAAATTGAATTATTGGGGTTGTTTCCTAACAGTTATCAGGGAGATAGCCGGGGAGCAGAAGTTTTCTCACGCTTAGGTATAACTACCGAATTTACATCGCAAGGTGTGAAACTGAAAAAAACAGGCAAAGCGCTGGAAAGACTGGAAGAAGACTTTGTCGACATTCCGGATTTGGCACAAACGTTTGTCGTTACTTGCGTCTTGCTGAATATTCCTTTCCGTTTCACAGGATTACAAAGTCTGAAAATAAAAGAAACTGATCGTATTGCCGCATTGCGCACCGAGCTTAAAAAGCTGGGATATGTTATTGAAGAAGAAAATGACAGCATATTAATGTGGAATGGCGAACGATGTGAACCGGAGGAAATTCCGGTAATTGACACTTACGAAGATCATCGTATGGCAATGGCATTTGCTCCGGCAGTTATCTGTCATCCTAATTTGCTTATTGCCGATCCGCAGGTGGTCACCAAATCATATCCCGGATATTGGGGGGATTTGAAGCAGGCCGGATTTCAGGTGATAAACGAAGGGTAACCTTCGGACATTATAGTCTGTCAGCAGGCTAATAAAGGATTATAATTACCCCACTGGCTGATCGATACTATCTAAATAAAAACGAGAGCATATATGAATACTGATTTCATAAACTTAACAGCAGAAAATCTTTCTTATGAGCATTTATGCTGCATTATCCGTAGCAAGAAATCCCATCCGGGCATTGAAGCAAAACAGCAATGGCTTTCCGACCGACTGAAGGAAGGTCATGTTTTTAGAAAGTTAAATGCAAAAGCTACAGTCTTTATTGAATATGCTCCTCTCGAAAAAGCTTGGGTTCCGATAATGGGAGATAACTATTATTACCTCTATTGTTTATGGGTTTTAGGTAGTCCCAGAGGAAACGGATATGGAAGTTCGTTGATGGAGTACTGTATAGCCGATGCCAAAGAAAAAGGTAGATCCGGCATTTGTATGCTCGGGGCAAAAAAACAGAAGAGCTGGCTTTCCGACCAATCATTTGCAAAGAAATTTGGTTTTGAGGTGGTTGACACTACGGATAACGGATATGAATTGCTTGCTCTTTCTTTTGACGGAACAGTACCGAAGTTCGCGCCAAATGCCAAGAATCAGAAAATAGAAAGTGAGGAACTGACGATTTATTATGATATGCAATGTCCCTATATCTATAAATACATTGAAATGATCAAACAATATTGTGAAACAAATGATGTCCCTGTTTCTTTTATTCAAGTAGATACGCTACAGAAAGCAAAAGAGTTACCGTGTGTTTTTAACAATTTTGCTGTATTTTATAAAGGAAGTTTTGAGACTGTGAATTTACCAACTATCGACTATTTAAAAAGAATACTCAAAAAATAAGAAATACAATCCTGACTTTTCCCGTTAATTATCAGGATTGTATTTTATCCGCTTCATTAAAAGGACTTCTCATTTGCCATCTTCCACATATTGAGAAAAGAGGCTTTAGTGATTTCCACAATCTTATCCCAATTCAGCCGGTCGGCATGATCGGAAGGCTGGTGATAATCAGGATGCCCGTCCGTATGATACCAGATGATCGGAATACCTACTTTGGCAAACGAACCGTTATCACTTCCTCCTATCGGATTTTCCCAGGCACGGTAATCCGGTTCCAATTGCAAACTGTATTTTCTGATATCCCCTTTCAGCCAATCGCCAAAAGCCGGATGAGCAGCCGTATAGAAATAAACGACCTGTTTAGGCTGTTGAGGTTTGTTATTACGGCCAATCATGTCAAAGTTCAGATAGCCTTTGATTTGAGACAGGAAAGGACAAGTTTGTACAAAATATTTAGAGCCAAGCAGTCCTTTTTCTTCTCCATCCCAAAAAGCAAAGATTACATTTCTTTCGGGTTGCTGTCCACTGGCTAAAAAGGCTCTTGCTATTTGCAGCACTGCCGATACACCGAAGGCGGGGAGGAGTCGGATAATAAATAGCAGGTTCCAGCACTTGACCCAAGGAATCAAACAGTGTATTCAAGGCATCCTCATCCAATTGATTCGAGTGACAATAAAGATGTTCTAACAGACTTCCTTGCGGTACCATTAAACGAGTTAGCTGATTATGTTCACAACGCAATTCACTAATATTAGAGTTATCGGACAGATCAAGTTCGGTCAATTTGTTGTATGAGCAACTTAATTCCCTTAAAGAAGGGCAACATTTCAATATATCAGTAATTGATTGGAAAGCACATCCTTGTATCAATATCGCAGAAATTGAAGTCTTCTCGTTCAATTCCAGATGTGACAATACTTCATTAGAACTCAAATCAATATCGCGCAATGCCGACAAGCTTTTAAGGGAAAGGGAAGAAAAACCATTATAAGAACAATATAAACTTTCCGCTTCCGGATGACTACCAAACTCTATTGAAGTCAATTTTGGATTAGAATAAATTTGTATAGATCGCAATCGGGAGCAGTTCCCAATCTCCAGACGCTCCAAATCTGCGAGACTACCGATATTAATACTTTCCACGTTGGGACAAAAGGTATTCAAGTCCAATTTTCGGGTACCAGAAATGCAATTCAAAGCCAGAGATTTCATTCGCGGCATATTTCCCAAATAAAGATTACTCAAAGGAAGAAGCAAACCACTTATATCGATAAGCTGCAGCTCTTCTGCCCAAAATCTTCACTTCGTATGATCCCTTATTTCCATATCTATATACCACTCCGCCAGTCATTGAAGAAGGGTCTTCTATTTTCTGTATACGACCGTTTCCCCAATCTATCACCATTCGTCCCCCACTTGCTACAATGTCCAATTGCCGCCAGTCTCCTACAACATTCACTGTAAAGCGAATCGTGTTTTCATCTGTCAACGCCGGAAAATTAAAATCATCTCCAAACACTCTGTTGTCTGTATCTTTACAGGCAGCAAGAGTAATGAATAAGATAATCACACACATACTCCGAACGAATTATACTCTGTCTTTTCATGTTATATTTAAGTTAGCAACATACAAAAGTAAGAAAAGAAATAGATGCCATACTCAATAGAATGAAATTTATAAGTAACTTTGCACAAATTTGATTCGTAATTGTTATATTGGTATGTGGATACTCATTATAAGTCTGGTACTGCTGGGTGTTATCGCGCTGATAGCCGGAATCATCCGCAACAAAAGACTAGAAAAGAAAATAGAAAAAGGCGAACTGGATCGTATGCCGGAAGTGAAAGAAGTAGATGCGGAATGCTGCGGACAACATGAAGTATGTGAAAGGGATAGCTTGTTGGCCGCTGTCAGTAAAAAGATAGAATACTACGATGATGAAGAGCTGGACCAATTCATCGGCAGACCTGGAAATGCATATACGGAAAAAGAAACAGATATGTTTCGGGATGTACTGTATACAACATTGGATATAGAAGTAGCCGGATGGGTACGTAGTCTTCAACTCCGTGGCATCGAACTGCCGGATGACCTCAAAGACGAGGTCTTTCTGATTATCGGAGAAAGAAGAAACGGAAACAGTTGAGAGTTGACAGTTGAGAGACGATAGTTCGTTGCTGTGATCTGATTACGGTCTTTAATTTTTAATCTTTAATTTTTAATTTACTTGGATTTACTACAATATACATTCTTTCAACACGCCTTATTGGGTAGTCTGCTGGCAAGCATTGCCTGTGGGATTATCGGTACATACATCGTTACCCGCCGTCTGGTATTTATCAGTGGAGGAATCACTCATGCTTCTTTTGGCGGTATTGGGTTAGGATTGTTTGCCGGAATTTCCCCGATACTCTCAGCGGCTGTATTCTCTGTTTTATCAGCCTTCGGTGTGGAGTGGCTTAGCAGACGGAAAGATATGCGTGAGGACTCTGCCATTGCAGTGTTCTGGACGTTGGGGATGGCACTCGGTATCATGTTCAGCTTTTTGTCACCTGGATTTGCACCCGACTTATCAGCTTATCTTTTCGGGAATATCCTGACCATCAATCAAATTGACTTATGGATGCTCGGCATATTGGCACTCATACTGACCGGATTCTTTTATCTGTTTATCCGCCCTATCGTATATATTGCCTTTGACCGTGAATTTGCACGTTCGCAGAAGATTCCGGTAGAGATATTCGAATACGTGTTAATGATGTTCATCGCATTGACTATTGTAGCCTGCCTGCGGATGGTAGGTATTGTGTTAGCCATATCCCTTCTCACCATTCCACAAATGACGGCTAACCTCTTCACTTATAGTTTCAAGAAAATCATCTGGTTATCCATCGGCATCGGTTTCTTAGGATGCTTGGGCGGATTATTTATTTCTTATCATTGGAAAGTCCCCTCGGGAGCTTCCATCATATTCTTCTCTATCCTGATTTATGCTGTCTGCAAAATCGGAAAGAGTTGTTGCAGGAAAAAGTCATCATAATAAATATAGTATATGGAAATCAAAATTCAATCACTGGAAAGTATCCATGAAGCAGCCCAGGAATTCATCGCTGCCATGGGCGACAACACTGTATTTGCTTTATACGGAAAGATGGGTGCCGGTAAAACCACATTTGTAAAAGCACTCTGCGAAGAATTGGGTGTAGCCGATGTCATCAGTTCTCCAACTTTTGCTATTGTCAACGAATACCGTTCGGACGAAACCGGAGAGTTAATTTATCACTTCGATTTTTACCGTATCAAGAAACTAAGTGAAGTGTACGATATGGGATACGAAGATTATTTCTACAGTGGCGCTCTCTGCTTTATCGAATGGCCGGAACTGGTGGAAGAATTACTGCCGGGTGACGCCGTAAAAGTAACGATTGAAGAACTGGAAGACGGAAGTAGAGTGATTAAACTATGACCGGACAATATATCGTACAAGGAATCTTTGCGCTGGCAGGAACTGTCTCCCTGCTGGCGTCATTGCTTAACTGGGACTGGTTCTTTACAACACGTAATGCGCAAACCATTGTCAGAAATGTAGGACGTAACCGGGCACGACTCTTCTATGGGATATTAGGGATTATCATTATAGGCATGGCTATCTTCTTTTTTGTAGAAACACGAAAAGTCATGGGATTATAAGCTTTATAAGAAATAAAGAAAAGTCAGACCATTATTGATTTATATTACAATAGTTGCCGTGCTTTCATCTCCAAATATTTATTAATCACATCAATTGAAAGATTTTCCGGTGTGGTCAACAAAGAATAGATCCCGTGCTGCTTCAAAGTAGATACGATGAGCCGTTTCTCGTAAGCAAACTTCTCTGCAATCACATGGCGATAATAGCCTTCCGTATCTTTTGCCGGTTGTGCAATGTATTCCTTCAGATCGGCATCCTCGAAAAAGACCACGAGCAAACGGTGACGGTGATTCAGCTGTTTCAGATAAGACAACTGGCGATTCATGCTGCCTATACTCGAAAAGTTGGTATAGAGCACTAACAAGCTCCGTTTACCAACATGTTTGTTCAGATGCACACAAAGAGCCGAGAAATCCGTCTCTCCGAAAGTAGTCTGCTGACTATACAGATTCTCCAACAACGTTTGCATATATCCCGGCTGCCTGGAAGCAGGGACAAAAGTATCGAAGTGTTCATCAAAGGTCACCAATCCGGCTTTGTCTTCTTTCCGCATGGCAACATACGAAAGCACCAGCGAAGCATTAATCGCATAATCCAACAAAGTCATCCCACGAAAAGCCTGCTGCATCACCCGTCCTTTATCTATCACATTGTAAATCTGCTGCGAACGTTCATCCTGATATACATTCACCATAAGCTCATGCCTGCGTGCACTCGCTTTCCAGTTAATCGTACGATAATCGTCTCCCTTTACATACTCTTTGATTTGTTCAAACTCCGTATGATGTCCCACCCTGCGAATACGCTTTATTCCCAGCTCGGTCAGATTATCGCTCATCGCCAACAATTCATATTGATGAAGCATCAGATAAGACGGATACACCTTGATATCCAAAGGTTCCGCACAGGTATAACGACGGGAAACCAGCCCAATCCTTCCGGTCACAAAAACTCTGACATACCCAAACGAATAAACACCGCGACGGGTAGGACGCAGACGATAAGTTATCGTCTTTCCTTCATTCGCCTGTAACTTCGTACGAAAGTCAACATCACGTTTCTGAAAAACGACAGGAATCTCATCAATAACCTCTAAAGAAACAGGATACGTATAGCTGCTTTCCACACGAATACTTACCTCATTCTCATCACCATTGGAGAAGCGGTCGGCACACTGACGGAAAGCCTGTATTCCCCGAATACGATAAAGAGAATACACATCTGCCGATACCACCAAAAACAAGACAAAAAGTGTCCACTGCCCGATGACAAAGAACGGAGCAAGAACGTATCCGCTACCCAGCAACAGGATAACTACGATCAGGGCAATATAGAAGCGACGAGTTAAAAACATCTATTTCGGGACTTCCACTTTATCAATCAAACGCTGTGTCACTTTCACCGGAGAATAACCTTCCATTTCAGCTTCCGCAGTCAGGATCAGGCGATGCTGAAGCACATACGGAGCAACGAACTTGATATCCTCCGGTGTCACAAAATCCCGTCCTTGCAAAAGAGCATAGGCCTTTGAAGATTGCAACATCGCTACGGAAGCACGTGGAGAAGCTCCTAGATACACTGCCTTGCTAGTACGAGTCTGCTGCACAATCAACGCGATATATTGAAGCAGCGTACGGTCTACAAACACCCGGCTCATCAAGGCACGAAGAGAAAGAAGTTCTTCTTTAGTAAGTACGGGGGTCACATCTTCCAGTTTTACCAATGCCGCATTCGTATGGTGGCGTTCCAGAATATTCACTTCCTCTTCCAGCGAAGGATAATCCATCGTTATCTTCATCAGAAAACGGTCGAGCTGCGCTTCGGGAAGTTTGTATGTCCCCTCCTGCTCCACCGGGTTCTGAGTAGCCAGAATCGTATAAAGTTCCCCCATCCGGTGAGTGGTCCCGTCGATACTGACCTGGCGTTCTTCCATCACTTCAAACAAGGCAGCCTGTGTCTTCGCAGGAGCACGGTTGATTTCATCTACCAATACGATATCTGCAAAAATCGGCCCCTGATGAAAGTCAAAACCATTGGTTTTCATATTAAACACAGTTGTACCCAGCACATCACTCGGCATTAAATCCGGAGTAAACTGGATACGACTGAAGTCAGCATCAATCAGACGGGCAGTCAAACGAGCCAATAGTGTCTTCGCAACGCCCGGAACACCTTCTATCAATACGTGTCCATTCGCCAGAATAGCCGTCAACACCAAATCAACAGTCTGCTCCTGTCCCACAACGATGGACGCAATCCGCTCCTTCAACTCCTGTATCTTCTCGGAAAAAAGAGTTAAATCTAACCGTTGTTCTGTATTCTCTTCCATAAATTTCTTCTTTAGATATGATTGATTATTTCATTCATTTTATCAATAAGCACTTTCATTTGCTCCGCATTAATCCTGCGTCCTCCGTAAATCACCGGCCGCACTTCACGAATAAACTTCGCAATCTCTTCAACCTCCATCCCCGTTTTCCGGGCAATCCGGTGAAAAGAGCGTTCATCATCCGCCACCTCTTCAATGTCTACCTGAATCTCCCTTCTCAACTCTTCGGCAAAATAAGTAAACTTCTTCCGCACCAAGTCGTCATGGTCCTTCTTTTGAAAATACAGTGTACCTATCAGTTCAGTAAATTCGAGAGATCTATTTGCCGGTTCACGTATGACGGGGATAACCCGCTGCCGCCTCTTTGCCGTAAATATCATAAAGAGAAGAATGGCAATCATCGTCAGATACAAAGCCCAGCGAAGCGGTGGCTGCGAAAGGAAATAGCGGAAAGGGGACTTCTGCACCTGCACCGTTTCTTTCGTATATCCTTCCGTGCGAAGAACAGGAAGATCTCCCATGTGCGACAGCAAACGGAAGAGATAGGCTCCATTTCCTCCATCCAACATCCCATAGTTTGTAAAAAGTAAAGGAGTGGAAACTAAAATAATCTCTCCTTTACCATGCCGATAGGACATCGCGACAGGTATACACGAAAGACTATCCGTCACCAAAGAATCCGCTTCGGTCTCATAGCGAAACTCGTTCGAGTCAATCACCCTTTGTGCCAAGACCTCACTCCGGAGCGAATCCATCCAAAAGTAGGACGAGCAGAATTGAGGATAAAAATAAAAAGTCCGGCGTGAATACACTGTAGAATCTCCCACCCAGCATATACTGTCTTTTGCCAACAGAGAAGCGGCATATTTCTTTAAAGCCATCGGACTGAAATAAGAATAGTAAGTTCTGAAGTCCAACGTATCTTCCAAATTTGTGCCAAATAAAGTACTCACTAACATTATTTTATTGCCCCGATCAGCCATCCGCAGCAAAGCCTTCACGTCCACGCTCGACAATATCAAGTCATCAGCTATAGCTAATATACCTTTACACTGTCCTACCGTATCCTCTTGTTCCAACTGATAGAAACTTTTCTTCGACAGCGCATATCCATGCGGCAAACAGGACAACAACAGGCTATCGAACACCTCACAACCGAAAGGCTGTTTGTCGTAATGACCGAAAGTCGGTTTCCACACAAATTTCTTCGGCAAATGATATTCTACCGCAAACATGACCAACAAAAAGACTACGATAAAGATAATAAACCAACGGCTTCCTTTCACGAGACGCCTCCTTTCTCTATTTCTTCCTGTAAAGCCCGCATTGTCCGGAAAAGTTCTTCCGTCGCTTCAAAATTTCCATAGCGCACCTGCAAAAAATGGTTTGTCAGTTGCCGGAAAGCAGAGAGTCGCACTTCATACAGATATTGCGTAGGAGTCTTATAAGGTTGCCATTCGATACGGGCCGCATCACTCAACCGCTTCAATGTCTGCAAATAAAGCAACCGTACAGCCTCCCGATAGTTCCTTTGAGAAAGAGCCTCGTTAATCCCTTCCGGAAAGTCGACTCCGTAAATCGTATCTTCTTCCACCGCATAAGGCAATGTTCTCTTACCGGAGCGCATGAACAGTTCGGGACGTTTCTTATAGACAAACCAACTAACCAAAAGCAGGATAAAGACAGCGATACAAACCAGAATAAGTTCCGAATACTCATCAGCAAAACGGCTGCCGAATATTTCACGCAGAAATTCCCCAAACTGTTTATTGATCCATTCGAAGAGATTAATCTCCGGAGCAATCAACTCACGGTTATAGTTATACGCCGGATCAGATTGCCATCGGGCAAGCTGCGTCGTATCACAGACCAACGTATCAGTCGGGGAGGTCAGATTCATTTCTCCTGTGTCTGATGTTAGAGTTTATCAAAATTATCTATATCACTTTCCACCGTTATGCTGTCCACCACCTCAGATGCGTGACCGTACTGATAGACCAGACCGACAACCGTAAACATGGCTGACAAGTAAGAGCCATACAACATCAGGACAGAGAACAGATATTGTGCAAAGTTCAGTCCGACAGAAGCCCCTGCTTCACCACCGTCACTCATGGTAAATACCATTTTCACGATATAGATTATATACCACGGTATGGAAACGATTCCCTGCAACACGCTAGCAATAAGTCCCATCACAATAAGAATCAGAAAAACCCCTCCCCAAGTGGCAAATCCCAACCGGAAGGTCTTCCTGAATGCCTCCATTAACGAAATCTCCTCAAACAAATAAATCGGAGCCATCAAGGCAAGAGGTATGGCAAATGCAAACAATAACGGAAGAGTGAGCAGTAACGTAAATGGAGTCAACACTGCCAACAGCACTATAATGATAACGGCAAGCAGAAGCAAAAAGCTACAGAACACCCCTATAATGAATAATCTTTTGATATTACGAAGTAATAACGGTTTTATATCGTTAAAGAGAATTCCATTCAGACGTTCTTCCCGTTCAATGTATAACCGGATCATGGCATAAATTAAAGAGGTCAACAGCAAGGCTCCCAAAAATGAAAAAAAGACAAGTCCTGCATAATTGAATGCGAACGAAGGTCCGAAAACGGATAACGGATCATCTCCCATTCCACCTGCCGCCTGCATAGCGGTAAGATCCGTCATACCGCCCATCAACCCGCTAAAATTTGCCGCTTGAAGCAAACAGACCGGAAGTATCAGATACGTTGCATACTTCAGCAACTGCTTCCAATTTTCCTTTATAAAATCAAAAGAAGCATTCAGCTTCTCACCGAAAGGACGTTTCACATACATCGCAATCTTAGGTTTCTGTGATTCCATGTTTTTTCTTATTTGGTAAATAAATATAGTAGAAAATAATAAATGCCAGTGAAGTGAGAATTACGCCAAGCCTCAACATATCCGGAAGTTCCGTATGACGGGTTATAAACCCTTCTATAAATCCTGCCATTATAAATACGGGGACAGTGCCTATAACTATTTTCAGCCCGCGCTTTGCTCCCCGACGGAAGGATTCAATCCTCGAATAAGTCCCGGGAAACAGCCATCCGTTACCTAAAGCCAGCCCGGCGGCACCTGCCACAATAATTGCCCAGATTTCGAGCGTACCATGCAGCCAGACGGCAAGAGTAGACTCCCAAAGCAAACCGTGCTGATAAAAGAAAGTCTGAAAGGCTCCTATCATAATCCCATTGGAGAGAAGCATATAGCCTGTACCGAAACTGGTCAGCAGTCCCATTGCAAAACAGTTGAAAGATACCATAACATTGTTGAGCGTAATCCCCAGAAACATCGGAACTTCATCCGAACCGTTATAAACCGCCATCGGCTCACCATTGGCTATATTGTCCAATGTCATGTCCACATAGCCGTTTCCTAGAATCAAGCGGACGAAATCCGGATCGTTTGCAGCAGACAATACTCCAATCAGTGCGCTGGCAACGAAAATAATAAAAGAAACCAGTAACTCGCGATGTGCATCATACATTGTTTGCGGCACTTCCTGCGTCCAAAAGGTGATAATCCGTGTCCACTTCTCGCGTTTATTCCGATAGATTTCATTATGCAACGCCGAAGCCAGATTATTCAGATAAATAGTGATGCGGGAAGTCGGGAAATGTGTCTGGGCGAATGCCAGGTCAGCAGTCAGGTCTGTATACGCATCCGCAAGTCGGTCGGGAGACAAGCCGACAGCCTGCTCCACAATCTTCTCTGTCTCTTTCCATTTTTCAATGTTCCGACGAATAAACGTAACCTCTTTCATGCTTTTCAGTAAATTCCGGATAAGTTTTGTCCGAAACCGGAAGCAAAAGTAAGAGATTTATAATATATTTGCAACGGAATCCTAAAAATGTTTAACCATAAATGGCAGAATCCACGATAATAACCGGACAGTTTGTTCGTATCAGCCAAACACCCGCCAGTATCGGTGAACGTCTGATCGCTTTGATCATTGATTATTTTCTGATCGGGCTTTATCTATATTCTACAATTACCCTTATTGCAAAGTTACACTTGCCATCGGGATTCAACCTGTTCTTTTTTCTGTTTATCGTTTATCTGCCCATACTCGGCTACTCCTTTCTCTGCGAAATGTTCAATCACGGACAGAGTTTCGGAAAAAGATTGATGAATATCCGTGTGGTAAAGTTGGACGGTTCTACTCCCAGCATTGGTTCTTACCTGCTACGGTGGCTCCTTTTCATAGTTGACGGACCATTGACAAGCGGTTTAGGCATCTTTGTCATCCTACTGACCAAGAATAATCAGCGTCTAGGTGATCTCGCTGCCGGAACAATGGTGATTAAAGAAAAGAACTATCGCAAAATACACGTCAGTCTTGACGAATTCGACTATCTGATGAAGAATTACCGTCCGGTCTACCCTCAATCCGCCGACTTATCATTGGAACAGGTAAATGTGATTACCCGTACACTAGAGTCCGGAGAAAAAGACCGCATACGGCGCATCTCAGCGCTTGCCAAAAAGGTACAGTCACTTCTTTCCATCACTCCGCAGGATGGTAATCAGGAAAAATTTCTCCAGACGGTATTAAGAGATTATCAATATTATGCGTTAGAAGAAATATAGGAAGTTTGTCCGATGGCCCTACATATTTACAGCTTAACAACCAGATATACAGTTCCTTTGTTCGTATACTTAGAAGAGACACGTTTCGCACGATTGGATACCTTTTTGAAGAAAAACTTCTTCATCACCCGCAGAGAATACAGTCAAATAACGGGTTATTGAAAGGAAAAGCACTGCGTGAGCTCAACCTTATGGTCGAAAAGGGCATTCTTAAGACACAGAAACCGGGAATCGGACAATACACTTAAAGGCTGATAATCAGCAGAATGACCAGTTGTTCAGTAATAATTAAGGTGATAATAGAAAATACGTTTTCTTCTATTATCACCCGCTATTGTCACCAAATTTCACCTGGCTATCAATAGATTAAGCCAGAAAAGTGACAAGTGACAATTAAAAGAGGGGTTTATCTCACTGTGAGACCGGACACCGTTTAGTCCACCTGTCCCAGAGAATTTCCGTATTCCATTTCTCCTTGAACCACAAAGAGAACTTCTTCCGGATCGTATTCTCCCATTTCATCCTTTTTGGCTTCTTTCACAATGTAAGCCACAACCTCTTCCAGATCAATATCAACATATCCATCCGCATCGGGCTGAGCATCAAGGATTCCACTTTCAGAGTAATACTCGTCAATCAAATCGAGGAAATAATACAACTCGTCATCCGAGAATTTCTCCTTCAGTTCTTGAGGCAGATAGTTTTTGATAAACTCGATGGTCTTTTCGTCATCGGCATCTGCTAATAAAAATCTTCTTCCAGTCCCATGATCATTTAAGTATTAAGTGATAGATATTAAGTAGACTGCTTATAACAGCTTCTTTACTTTCTCTACAAATACAGGTTTGCTGACAGCGCCTACTTGCTTGTCTACAATCTCACCATTCTTGAAAAACAATACGGTAGGGATATTACGGATACCATATTCAGCAGGCAAATCGCTATTTTCATCCACATCACACTTGCCGATGATTACCTGTCCTTCAAACTCTGCCGCCAATTCTTCAATAATAGGAGCTACCATTTTGCAAGGGCCACACCAAGGAGCCCAAAAATCTACCACAACCGGTTTTCCTTCTGCAAGGATCTCCTTATAGTTGCTGTCTGTAATTTCTAAAGCCATTTTTTTAAATATTAAGTATTAATTATTAAATAGTATTTCACTTGCTATTACCGCCACAAATATAATCAATTTATACGGAACCCCAATTCCGGACGGTCTTTTAAATAGGTAATTAATTCACGGCCCACCGAAAGCTTGACCGGACGGGAAATTAAGTCGACCGCCATACGGTTTACATCAATATCATCCGTCACCCTAAAATAGAGTTCCGTATTTCCCGGATGTTCTTTTGTCAATGTTGCAAGTTCTGTGATTAAAGCGGAGTTCAACACGGACAACGGGATAATAATGGTTATCTTCTGCACCAACTCTTCTTTTACATCCGGCAGCAGTTCCATAGAAGTAATCTTCACTTCCAGTTCATCCTGCCGCCATTGCTTGGGTTGACAACGAGCTTTGATAAACAAAAAAGTACCCTCATTGAGGTATCCTTGATAAGTCACCCAGTCATTTCCCCAGAATGGAATCTCGGTAGAGCCGGAATAATCTTCTATCTTGGCGATACCATAAGGATTTCCGTTCTTGCTGATTCCACGACGGACACTGGTCACAATACCTCCCATCGTTATTTCGCGACCAGCAAGGGCTGCTTTATCTTCCAAATCTGCCATACGTGTGTTGCAGACGTGTTCCAATACAATGGAGAATTCATCCAACGGATGAGCTGAAAGGTAGATACCAACCAAATCACGCTCACGGTTCAAACGGTCGAGATCACTCCAACGCTCTACTCCCTGAGGAATCTCAGGAGTTGCCACATCAATTACGTTTTCGCCACCAAACAGAGAATTGACTGCAGCAGCTTTATCAGCCTGATAACGGTTGCCATAACGCATCAAAGTTTCCAGGAAAACTTCTCCTTTAGAGTTGACAGCAAAGTACTGTTCACGTTTCAGTTCCGGAAAACTGTCAAAGCCACCGGCCAACGCGAGGCATTCCATGTTCTTCTTATTGCAGGCATTCAGATTGACACGTTGCACAAAGTCGAAAATTCCGGTAAAAGGACCGTTCTTTTCACGTTCCTCCATGATACTCTGCACGGCAGCCTCGCCTACTCCTTTTACGGCTCCAAGCCCGAAACGGATATTACCGTCACGATTTACAGTAAACTTCAAGTTACTCTCATTGACATCCGGTCCCAAGGTCTGAATACCCATCGCCTTACATTCATCCATCAGCTTCGTGATATCCGTAATGTTCGACAAACTTCGGCTCATTACAGCCGCCATATATTCGGAAGGATAATTCGCTTTCAGATAGGCAGTCTGATAAGCCACCCATGAATAACAAGTAGCATGAGACTTGTTAAAAGCATACGACGCAAACTTTTCCCAGTCCGTCCAAATCTTTTCGAGAACTTTCGGGTCGTGTCCGTTCTTACGTCCACCCTCGATAAATTTAGGCTTCATGTGATCCAGCTTGTCACGCAGCTTCTTACCCATTGCCTTACGAAGAGCATCAGACTCACCGCGTGTAAAGTCCGCCAACAAACGTGACAAAAGCATCACCTGTTCCTGATAAACCGTAATCCCGTATGTATCCTTCAAGTACTTTTCCATTACCGGAATATCATACTCAATCGGCTTACGTCCATGTTTACGATCGATAAAATCGGGGATATAATCCATCGGTCCCGGACGGTAGAGAGCGTTCATGGCAATCAAATCTTCGAATGTAGAAGGCTGCAACTCACGCAAATACTTCTGCATACCGGCAGATTCAAACTGGAATGTACCGATCGTACGACCGTCACTGTATAATTTATAAGTAGCCGGATCGTTAATATCAATCTGATCCACATCCACTTCAATGGCACGGCTCAGACGGATATTTTCAACGGCTTCTTTAATGATAGACAATGTCTTCAAGCCAAGAAAGTCCATCTTAATCAGTCCGGTATCTTCAATCACCGAACCTTCATACTGGGTGACAAGCATTTTCTCACCCGTTTCTTTATCATCGGCAGTGCTGACAGGCACCCAATCGGTAATATCATCACGGCAGATAATCGTACCGCAAGCATGCACACCCGTACCACGTACATTACCTTCAAGCATTTTGGCATATTTCAGCGTATCGCGCACCAACGGATCCGATGAAGCTTCGGCAGCTTGTAATTCGGGCACGTATGCAATCGCATTCGGCAAGTTCAGTTTCTTATCCGGAATTTTATCCGGCACCAGTTTAGCCAAGCGGTCGGATTCCGAAAGAGGAAGTTTCTGCACACGGGCAACGTCCTTGATAGCCAACTTTGTAGCCATCGTACCATAGGTAATGATGTGCGCCACCTTTTCCTGACCATATTTATTCGTCACCCAGCGAAGTACCTCACCACGACCGTCATCATCAAAGTCCACATCAATATCAGGCAAAGAGATACGGTCCGGATTCAGAAAACGTTCAAACAGCAAATCATATTGGATAGGGTCGATTTTCGTAATTCCCAGACAGTACGCCACAGCCGAACCGGCCGCCGATCCACGTCCCGGACCTACGGATACACCCAACTCCTTGCGGGCAGCATTGATAAAGTCTTGCACAATCAAGAAGTATCCGGGGAAACCCATAGTCTTCATGATATATAGCTCAAAATTCATGCGTTCCTTCACTTCTTCCGACAAAGGCTCGCCATATATCCGTTTCGCACCATCGAAAGCCAACTTAGCCAGATAGTCTCCTTCGAGCTTGATACGATAGAGTTTATCATAACCACCCAGACGTTTTATTTTAGCCTTCGCATCCTCTTCACTCAACACCACATTGCCATGCTCATCTTGCGTAAACTCATCGAACAAGTCTTTCTCCGTAAATTTCGCTCTGTATTCTTCTTCTGTTCCAAAGTCCTCAGGAATAGCGAAAGTAGGCATAATAGGGGCATGATCGATGGAATAATATTCTACTTTATCGAGAATTTCCAATGTATTGCTCAAAGCTTCGGGTACGTCCGCAAAGAGTTCATTCATCTCTTCACGTGTTTTCATCCACTCTTGTTTGGTATAAAGCATACGGGTAGGGTCATCCAAATCCTTGCCGGTACTCAAACAGATCAGACGGTCGTGCGCTTCCGCATTTTCCTCGTCCACAAAATGAACGTCGTTCGTACAAATCAATTTTATGTTGTACTTTTGGGCATACTCCATCAGGTATTTATTCACTTTTACCTGCATTGGATAACACTCGTGATTGGCACGGGGAACGGTCGCTTTATGGCGTTGCATCTCTAGATAAAAGTCATCTCCGAATAAGTTCTTATACCACTGTATGGCTTCCTCCGCTTCCGCAAACTGATCATTGGTAATCCGTTTCGGTATCTCTCCACCGAGGCAAGCCGAACAGACAATCAGACCTTCATGATACTTTTCCAATTCGCTGCGGTCGGTACGCGGACGCATATAGTATCCGCGCGTCCATGCGTGCGATACTAATTTAATAAGGTTATGGTATCCCTTTTCATTTTTAGCCAATACAATCAGGTGGTAACCGCTCTGGTCGAGTTTACCTTCTCTTAAATCCATTGTACGGCGTGCCACATACATCTCACAACCGATGATGGGTTTGAACAGTTTGCTTTCCGCTTCTACAATTTTGGCTTTACAATCGGCAATCTCAGCTTCTTTGTCCTCACACTCTATGGTTCCGGCTTCTATACCCGCAATTCGTTTTTTCAGGTCTTTGACCTCTCCTTTGGGACCGCTATTCTTTTTATTAACGTAGTTCGTAAATTCTTTAATACCGAACATATTTCCATGATCGGTCACGGCAATACCCTTCATTCCATTCTTCATCGCTTTGTCGACCAGACGAGCCACGCTAGCCTGACCGTCCAAAAGAGAATATTGGGTATGGACATGTAAATGAACGAAATCCTGCATAATGATAAGTAGTTAATTTGAAGGCATAAAATTACTATCTCCCGAGAGATAAACAAAAATAATCCTCAAAAAGTTATCAACATTCACATTTCTATGCCTAATTACTTGCTGATTTTTTAAATTAAGTATATTTTTGCAGGCAATATCATTAAACAGCATTCATGGGCCGACTAAAGAAATTAAAGAAAATACGTATTCACCGCGAAGGAACACATATATTATGGGCTAGCTTCTTGCTACTACTATTGATTAATGTCGCTCTTTATTGGGGAATCGATTGTAAGATACCATTCTATGTGGTAGCAGTAGCAAGTATAACAGTTTATCTGTTGATGGTGAATTTCTTTCGTTGTCCGATCCGTCTCTTCGGACAGGACACTGAAAAAATAGTCGTAGCACCTGCCGACGGAAAAATCGTTGTTATCGAAGAGGTTGATGAAAACGAGTATTTTCATGACCGGAGATTAATGATCTCCATCTTTATGAGTATTGTCAACGTACATGCCAATTGGTATCCGGTGGACGGTACTATTAAAAAGGTGGCACATCACAATGGAAACTTCATGAAAGCCTGGCTGCCGAAAGCCAGTACGGAGAACGAGCGTTCTACGGTGGTAATCGAAACTCCGGAAGGAGTGGAAGTGCTTACCCGCCAAATCGCCGGAGCTGTGGCACGCCGTATCGTCACCTATGCAGAGGTAGGCGAAGAATGTTATATTGACGAACATATGGGATTCATCAAGTTCGGTTCCCGCGTGGACGTATATTTACCCATCGGCACGGAAGTCTGTGTCACTATGGGACAATTAACAACCGGTAACCAAACAGTTATCGCCAAACTCAAATAATCCTGTCACAATGACGAACGTTATTAAAAAAAATATTCCGAATACCGTAACCTGCCTGAACCTTTTCTCCGGTTGTATTGCTTGTGTCATGGCTTTTGAAGCCCGTTATGAACTAGCATTACTATTCATTATTCTAAGCTCCGTATTCGATTTTTTCGACGGAATGTTGGCACGTGCGCTTAATGCACACTCCATCATTGGAAAAGATTTGGATTCATTGGCGGATGATGTCAGCTTCGGTTTTGCTCCCTCAGCGATTGTATTCTCTCTGTTCAAAGAGATGTACTATCCGGCAAGCATGGAATTTATCGCTCCTTACCTGCCGTACGCTGCATTCTTAATCTCTGTATTCTCTGCTTTGCGGCTGGCAAAGTTCAATAACGATACCCGGCAGACCACTTCTTTCATCGGTCTTCCTGTTCCTGCCAATGCTCTGTTTTGGGCTTCTTTAGTAGCAGGCGCACATGACATACTGATTTCCGAAAGCTGTCATCCTGTCTATCTTTTTATAGTTGTTTGTCTGTTTTCATGGTTATTGGTAGCAGAAATCCCCATGTTCTCTTTGAAATTCAAGAATCTGTCATGGAATGACAACAAAATCAGTTTTACATTTTTGATTGTATGCATTCCTTTCCTTGTATTTCTTGGAATCAGCAGCTTTGCAGCCATCGTTGTATGGTATATTTTACTTTCACTTTTTACAAGAAAAAGTAAATAAACAATCTCTTGGCACGTTTGTTGTACTATGAGTTTTATCAGAGTTACAATATAAAAATCATAGCCCAATGCATATACTTTTATTTATACTTCTCTTTATCATCACCATTATCGTATTTGGTCTTTCAGTTGTCGGACTCATACTCAAAGCCATCTTCGGAATAGGCCACCGTTTTTCGTCTTCATCACGACCGAGACAAAACGAATCCGGACGTAGCGCGGACCAGCAAAGCTACAGTCAGGGAACACATCGTCCGACGGATCATGAAGAGGAAATATTCTCCGACGACGTTCCAAGAAAAAAGCATAAAAAGATATTCACCCAGGATGAAGGAGAATATGTAGACTTCGAGGAAATTAAAGAATAACGATAAACTCTACACAGCTCGGTTATTAATCACCACTCCATCAATCGCTATCTACGTTTTGCCGCAAAGAAGTTTTTCATAAGGGCGGCACATTCGTCTGCCAGCAGTCCTTTGACAACCACTGTTTTGGGATGCAGCGCCGAAACGGCATATTTCTGATAGCCACGTTTTTCATCTTCGGCACCGAATACGAGTTTACCCGTTTGTGCCCAGGCAATGGCTCCCGCACACATCACGCAAGGTTCAACCGTGACATACAATGTACATTCATTCAGATACTTACCACCAAGGACATTGGCGGCAGCAGTAATGGCCTGCATCTCGGCATGAGCCGTTACGTCATTCAATGTTTCTGTGAGATTGTGGGCACGTGCAATAATCCGTTCTTTACAAACAACGACCGCCCCTACAGGCACTTCACCCCGTTCGGCAGCTTTACCGGCTTCTATCAAAGCCTGTTTCATAAAGTAAGTATCGTCCAGCATCCCCCTCTAGTTTTTAATCTACATTTTTTTAAGATTATCCCCTATCGTCTCATATCGTGCTCACCAAAAAGGGTGGGATAATCTTCTTCCATATTCTTATGGATAAACATGAGAATCGTTTCACGAAGCCAGCGTGACTTATTGGTTATCTTGTATTTCTCAAGATAACGATCAACAATCAGCTGTTCTTCGTCGCTCAACAAAATGCTCATACGTCGTTCACGTTTCGTACACTCGACGTGCATTTTCAGGCACTTTTTACTTCTTTTTCTCATATCTTCTGCAAAATTACTTTTACTTCTGTAAATACAAAGAATAAAAGCAGTAAATTTGCAAAAAAAGATGGCTAAACATAATGAATTAGGAAAAGCCGGAGAAAATGCCGCAGTAACCTATCTGGAGCAACAAGGTTACATTATTCGTGACCGGAACTGGAGAAAAGGACATTTTGAACTGGATATTGTGGCTACCCAAAAGCAGGAATTAATTGTAGTGGAGGTAAAGACCCGCAGCAATACTCAATTTGCCGAACCGGAGGACGCTGTTGACATCCCTAAAATAAAACGTACCGTACGCGCTACGGATACCTATATGAGACTATTTCAAATCGATGTACCTGTACGATTCGATATCATTACGGTAGTGGGCGAAGACGGAAACTTCAAGATCGAGCATATCAAAGAGGCGTTTTATCCTCCTTTATTTTAAAATTCAAGACATAGAAGATACAAAATTATTATAAATTGATTAATTATGAATGTTGAAACAGCCAGAGAATACAGCCTCAGCAAAAAAGCCGCTACGGAAGATATGCCTTTCGGTGATGATTTCCTGACAATCAGAGTCATGGGAAAAATGTTTTTATGTATTAGTTTCAATACGCCTGACAGGATTACGATGAAATGTGATCCAGACTACGCCATCGAATTGCGGGACCATTACAATGGCGTGGAAGGTGCTTGGCATTTTAACAAGAAATACTGGAACCAAGTATTCCTTGACCGCGACCTAGATGATAAACTGATAAAACAATTGATCGACCATTCCTATGATGAAGTCCTCAAGAAGTTCCCCCAAAAACTACGTGCAAAATATGACGCCCTCCCCTGAAATATTCCCCGTTCCATTGATTCATATCAGTGAAACGAATTCGACCAATAACTACCTGCAAACTCTTTGTGCCCGGCAAAAAGTAGGGGAGTTGACGACCGTAGTTGCCGACTTTCAAACATCCGGACGAGGGCAACGTGGGAATTCTTGGGAATCAGAACCGCTCAAGAACCTCCTTTTTAGTTTTGTGCTTTTCCCTGTTTTTTGGGAAGCGCGCTGCCAGTTTCTTATTTCGCAGATTATATCTTTGGCTATTAAGGAAGAGTTAAGTACTTATACTGAGGACATTTCTATCAAATGGCCGAACGATATTTATTGGAAAGAGAAAAAGATTTGTGGAATATTAATCGAAAACGATTTGATGGGACGGAACATCTGTCAAAGCATTGCAGGAATCGGAATCAATATTAACCAGGAAGAATTCTACAGTCCGGCTCCCAATCCTGTTTCACTATATCAAATCACTGGAAAACGCCATGATGTCTTTAAGATATTAAAGAATATCATGATCCGTGTTCAGTCTTATTATGCCAAACTTCAAAAAGGAGATATAACACAGATAACCAACCAATATGAAAAATCACTTTTCAGAAAAGAAGGAATGCACCGATATAAAGATATTGACGGTGAATTTCTGGCACGAATTATTTGTGTTGAGCCGGAAGGTAGGTTAATCTTAGAAGACGAAAAACAGGTCCGAAGGGCTTATATGTTTAAGGAAGTGGAATATTTATTGAGATAAAAATCTTTTATATATGAGAACTACATTATTTGCTTTGTTATTTTTCATAATTAGTTGTGAAGACTCAGAAAACAGTCCTACCCCATCTATTAAAGAAAGCGATACTGATAACCAAGAAGAGTCTTATCAACTTCCTGTAATCTTCCACATCTTTTACGATGGGAGCGATTCAGACCAAACTGTGACAACTAAAAGAATAAAAGAAATTATTGATGCTTGCAATAAGTATTATGACAATTCGAATAACAAAAGTGTAGATATTCATTTGAAATTCATCCTTGCTACCCACAACAATGAGGGAAAAGTACTTTCTGAGGCTGGAATAGAGCGTATAAAAGTAAACAACGCAGAATTGGACTGTGACAATTTTATGGATGACAAGTCTAATATTCAATATCTATGGGATACCGACCAATACATCAATATTATGTTATATCGGTTCACAAACAAAAATATATTAGGAATCTCTTACCTTCCATATACAGTCAAGCCGGACAAATTAGAAGGACTAAATCAACTTAATTTCTTACCAACACACTCCACTCTGACATATCCTCACTGTATATCTATCAACAAATTATATATTAACGGGAAAGCCAATATAGAAGGACAAATCTATAATCCTTCAGATGTTATTGCCACCCTTGCCCATGAATTTGGACACTATCTAGGTTTATATCATACTTTCAATGAAACGAAAGACTCGGCAGGAAATATAATTACCAATCTATGTGAGGACACTGACTATTGTACAGATACCCCTCCTTACAACAGAGATGAATATAAAGATTTTTTAGACAACTATATCCCTAAAAATGGAATCAAGATCACATTCAATGATTTACCATATCTTATGGAAAGGAAAAACTGTATGGATAATACCCAATCTACCCCAAACAACATCATGGACTATGAATACTCATACGTTAATCGCTTTACCAATGAACAAAAAAATAGAATCCGGTATGTGCTGGCACACAGTCCGTTGATTCCAGGAAAAAAGGTTACCAGAAGTATAACAAAGACATCGGCACCACAAGAATTTCCCATGCGAACAATCAAATAAAACTGTATTATAGAAAAAGAGGTGAACCATTTTCAGCGATTCACCTCTTTTTCTATTCTCAATATCTTATCCAATGTCTTTTGAGCCTCTGTTGACGGAAATTGTGAAATAACTTTTCTCAACGAATTCCGGGCCTTCTGATAACCGGTCGAAAAGACTTTTGATAATCCATCCCGATAACGCGCATATTGCATCTTAGTAGGCGATGCAAGTTTTTTAAAATCAGTATCCAACCGTTTCTTCTCCTTTTCAGCCATCAGATAATAGTAATTACCTAAGAATATATTAGCAGCCAGATTATCCGCATCCAACTGCAAAACCTTTTCATACATACGCAGAGCCTCCTTTTCCTGCCCACGGCACACTTGTATCTCAGCACATGCCTCCAGATAATCTACATTATCAGGAGTCTTTTGAAGCAATTCCTTGTAAAACAGATAAGCCTTGTCATAATTCCGATTCTTCCTATAAGCAGAAGCCAGTTCTACAGCTAATTTTGAACTAATATCACTACTCTTATCAATGCTCGTCCAATAGAACATCTCGGTACGGTCTATATCCAAACCGATTGTTTGGCGGAAATAGCTCACAGCCTGTCCATGCTGCCCTGATTCAATGGCAGCAGACACTTTCTGCAACATTTCATCGACCGACTGCGCATTCAGCACCAGTGGCAATGAAAACAATGATAAAAAGAAGATAGTTAAGGCTCTCATAATCCCACTTTTGTTATTTAGTTCGTGACACACAAAGATACAATAAAAAAAATAAAAGATGTACCTTTGCGGACGAAAAGAACAATCAATTTGATAAAAGTGTTTTTATACAATGACAGATAAAAAACAGGTCACTGAAAACAGACGAATATTACAGATTGCCATCCCATCAATCATATCGAATATCACCGTTCCATTATTGGGACTCATCGATGTCACCATTGTAGGCCATCTCGGTTCTCCGGCCTATATCGGGGCCATCGCCGTAGGAGGAATGCTGTTCAATATCATCTACTGGATTTTCGGATTCCTTCGCATGGGGACCAGTGGAATGACTTCACAAGCTTACGGACAGCACGACCTTAACGAAATCACCCGACTATTGCTACGTTCCGTCGGAGTAGGATTACTCATCGCTTTCTGTCTGCTGCTGCTTCAGTATCCCATTCTGCACTTGGCATTTACATTTATAAAGACCACATCGGAGGTAGAACAACTGGCAACCACTTACTTCTACATCTGTATTTGGGGAGCTCCCGCCACCTTAGGGCTTTATGGATTTGCAGGCTGGTTCATCGGTATGCAGAACTCACGTTTTCCGATGTATATCGCCATTACCCAGAATATAGTTAATATTGTTGCCAGCCTATGTTTTGTTTACCTATTGGATATGAAAGTGGCAGGCGTAGCCGCAGGAACTCTTATTGCCCAATATGCAGGCTTCTTCATGGCTCTTTGGCTCTATATGCATTACTACCATACGCTCCACAAACGAATCGTCTGGAAAGAAATAATACAAAGACAAGCCATGTATCGCTTCTTTCAAGTTAACCGCGACATATTCTTCCGTACACTCTGTCTTGTCATGGTCACTATGTTTTTCACCTCTGCCGGAGCAGCACAAGGAGAAGTCGTTTTAGCCGTCAACACTTTGCTTATGCAATTATTCACCTTATTCTCCTATGTCATGGATGGCTTTGCTTATGCCGGTGAGGCGTTGGCTGGACGTTATATCGGCGCAAAAAATCAAACAGGCCTCCGCAGTACCGTACATCATCTCTTTTATTGGGGATTGGGCCTTTCGTTTCTATTCACCCTCTTATATTCAGTTGGCGGGAAAAGCTTTCTAGGCCTGTTAACCAATGATATTTCAGTAATCGCCGCTTCCGACTCCTACTTTTATTGGGCACTTATCATTCCATTAGCCGGTTTTTCCGCCTTTCTTTGGGATGGTATCTTTATCGGCGCTACCGCCACCCGCCAAATGCTTTACTCCATGTTGGTAGCTTCCGCCAGCTTTTTCGGAATATATTACGGATTCCATTCCTTGTTGGGAAATCATGCCTTATGGTTGGCTTTCCTTGTTTATCTTTCACTAAGAGGAATCGTGCAAACTTTTTTAGGGAGACAAATCATGCGAAAAGTAATCGTTCCCTGATGAGGAGTATCCGATAAATTATCTCTATATTTGCGGAAAACATTAAAAGTAAAAGATATGGCAAAGTATAAAAGAATTCTACTAAAATTAAGCGGAGAGAGCCTGATGGGCGAAAAGCAATACGGCATTGACGAAAAAAGATTGGCAGAATATGCGGAACAAATCAAAGAAATCCACGAACAAGGGATACAAATCGGCATTGTCATCGGAGGCGGAAATATTTTTCGTGGCCTAAGCGGAGCTAGTAAAGGTTTCGACCGTGTGAAAGGCGATCAAATGGGAATGTTGGCTACTGTCATCAACAGTCTTGCCCTCAGTTCGGCACTTGTTGCCACCGAGGTGAAAGCCCGTGTATTGACAGCAGTACGGATGGAACCTATCGGTGAATTTTACAGCAAATGGAAAGCCATCGAATGTATGGAAAACGGTGAAGTGGTTATCATGTCCGCAGGAACGGGAAATCCCTTCTTCACCACAGATACCGGTTCTTCACTGAGAGGAATTGAAATCGAAGCAGACGTTATGCTGAAAGGGACTCGTGTAGACGGTATCTATACAGCTGATCCCGAAAAAGATCCTACCGCAACCAAGTTTGACGACATCACTTATGATGAAGTTCTGAAACGTGGTCTGAAAGTTATGGATTTAACTGCTACTTGTATGTGCAAGGAAAATAATTTGCCTATCGTTGTATTTGATATGGATACGGTAGGCAACTTAAAGAAGGTAATCAGCGGAGAAGAAATAGGTACATTAGTACACAACTAATCTCCCGATCGAATAAAATTAATCGTCTGACAGTTGATTCTTTTTCGTCTGACTACTGTCAGACGAAAGTTCAACAGTAGTCAGACGCAAGTTTAACTATTGTCAGACGATTAATTTTATGCATAAACAAGATTAGTTCCCTCTTTACTTAGAAATAGTTTTTAGCATACGAAAGATTAAATTATACTATCAACCGCCTAAACGCTTGTTTATCATTGACGAACTGCGTACTTTTGCACGCCATAAAAAAAGGACTAAGAACAATGAATAACAAGACCAAAGGTTTTATCTATGGAGCCATTGCCGCTGCCAGCTACGGTATGAATCCTCTTTTTGCACTTCCGCTCTATGCAGCCGGAATGAGTGTCGATACCGTTTTATTCTACCGTTATTTCTTTGCCGCAATCGTGCTGGGTATTCTGATGAAAATGCAGCGTCAATCCTTTGTGCTTCACAAGGCAGACGTCTTGCCCTTAGTCATTATGGGATTGCTGTTCTCTTTCTCATCGTTGCTCCTGTTTATGAGCTATAATTACATGGATG
Source organism: Bacteroides finegoldii DSM 17565 (assembly GCF_000156195.1). GTDB lineage: Bacteria > Bacteroidota > Bacteroidia > Bacteroidales > Bacteroidaceae > Bacteroides > Bacteroides finegoldii. Next base: position 40,284 of record NZ_GG688337.1, read on the forward strand.
CCGGAATCGCTTCAACCATCCTGTTTGTTTATCCGGTAATGGTAGCTGTTATTATGGGGGTGTTCTTCAAGGAAAAAATATCCGCAATTACAGTTTTCTCTATTCTGCTGGCACTTTCGGGTATTGCTTTGCTCTATCAAGGAGATGGTGATAAACCGCTATCCACGTTGGGGATCATCTTCGTACTGCTGTCTTCACTTTCATATGCTATATACATAGTAGGTGTGAACCGCTCAACATTGAAAAACCTGCCAACCACCAAACTTACATTTTACGCCATCCTGTTCGGACTATCGGTTTACATCGTCCGTCTGAACTTCTGTATGGAGCTGCAGGTTATACCATCCACCTGGTTATGGGCAGATACATTGGCTTTGGCTATTCTGCCAACCGCCATTTCATTGGTCTGCACCGCCTTAGCTATCCATTATATAGGCTCTACACCAACCGCCATTCTAGGTGCTTTGGAACCTGTGACAGCCTTATTTTTCGGTGTTATGCTGTTCCATGAGAAACTAACTCCTCGCTTAATGGTTGGTATTTTAATGATTATCACCGCCGTGACCTTGATTATCATCGGCAAATCACTCATAAAAAAGATGGGGATGCTGTTGCAGATGAACAAAAAATAATATACTTTTGCTACTTAATCAATCAAATAGCAACTTTAATTATCAAAAAATATGGTAGACGTAAAGACTTGCCTTGACAATGCACAAGAAAAAATGGATATGGCTGTTATGTATCTGGAAGAAGCACTGGCACATATCCGCGCCGGAAAAGCGAGTACCCGACTGTTGGACGGTATCCGTGTAGACTCTTACGGAAGTATGGTTCCTATCAGCAATGTAGCAGCCGTAACTACTCCCGATGCACGTAGTATCACCATCAAACCGTGGGATAAGAGTATGTTCCGTGTCATCGAAAAAGCGATTATCGACTCCGACCTCGGTATCATGCCTGAAAATAACGGCGAAGTGATCCGTATCGGTATTCCCCCTCTGACGGAAGAACGTCGTAAGCAATTGGCAAAACAGTGTAAAGGCGAAGGCGAAACTGCAAAAGTCAGCGTACGCAACGCCCGCCGAGACGGTATCGATGCACTTAAGAAAGCTGTAAAAGACGGATTGGCAGAGGATGAGCAAAAGAATGCGGAAGCGAAACTGCAAAAGATCCACGATAAGTATATCAAACAAATTGATGATATGCTTGCTGAAAAAGATAAAGAAATTATGACTGTATAAGTTGAGCATGGAGAGTTGAGAGTTGAAAGTTACTATGTAGTATACCAACAACGCGTTCAGCTCTCAATTCTCAACTCTCAATTCTCAACTTATGAAAGGATTAGTAATCAAAAACACAGGTAGCTGGTATCAGGTAAAGAGTGATGACGGACAGTTTATCGAATGTAAAATCAAAGGTAATTTCCGACTCAAAGGAATCCGAAGTACCAACCCGGTAGCGGTAGGCGACCGTGTCCAGATTATCCTTAACCAAGAAGGCACTGCCTTTATCAACGAAATAGAAGATAGAAAAAACTACATTATCCGTCGTTCTTCCAATCTTTCCAAACAATCTCACATCCTTGCCGCCAACCTCGATCAATGTATGTTGGTGGTTACTGTCAATTATCCCGAAACTTCAACAATCTTTATTGACCGTTTTCTCGCATCTGCAGAAGCCTATCGGGTTCCTGTCAATTTGGTATTTAACAAAATAGATGCCTACGATGAAGATGAGTTCCGATATTTGGACGCACTAATCAATCTATACACACATATCGGTTATCCCTGCTTCAAAGTTTCCGCCAAAAACGGTCATGGAGTAGAAGCAATCAGAAAGGCACTGGAAGGTAAGATTACACTGTTCTCCGGACATTCGGGAGTAGGAAAATCCACCCTTATCAATGCCATACTGCCGGGAATAGAAACAAAAACGGGTGAAATCTCTTCATATCACAACAAAGGAATGCATACTACCACTTTCTCCGAAATGTTCCCTGTGGACGGAGACGGATATATCATCGATACTCCCGGTATCAAAGGATTCGGTACATTCGATATGGAAGAAGAAGAAATCGGACATTACTTTCCCGAAATATTCAAAGTCTCCGCAGAATGTAAATACGGCAACTGCACACACCGTCACGAACCGGGATGTGCTGTGCGCAAAGCGGTAGAGGAACATTTAATCAGCGAATCACGCTATACTTCCTACCTAAATATGCTGGAAGATAAAGAGGAAGGAAAATACAGGGCAGCTTACTAGATCAAAGAGAATAATAAACTGAAAAACATACAATAGCTTTATTAGCTACATAAACAATTTTAAAACCATGAAAAAAGGCTGCATCATTTTTCTTATCTTAAATGTACTGACAACGTCTGCATTATTCGTCGGTGGATTCATTCTAAATTCCGAAGAACAAGAATCCGACAAACAAAGTTCAACAGAATCCTCACCATCCAAAGATAGTTTATCACCCAAAGATAATTTATCATACTTAAAAGATGAAACACACTTTGTTGCCCAAGAAAAACAAAAAGGAAAACTTAAGACAGATGTCACCTATTATTTAGCAGAGAAAGGATATACACTTTCAAAAAATACAGAAATAACGGTTATTTGCCAAACAGACGAACAAAACACGTTAATGGAAGATAAGGATGGAAATCGCTTTACCATACCAAGTAGAAGCGTGGAAACACAGCGTCCCCTTAAAATGATTAATCCTAATTATCATTATTATATGGGTGGTACTTGGCTCCACACTTTCGATCCTTATAAACGCCCCATTACAGAAATCATATCCAAATGGGGAGACTATACATTATGCAATAAGCAAGAAGGCTCTTACACATTTCCATATCTAACTCATGTTTCAGGAATCAGTAGAGGACACTCTGTCACTCTGCTCACAGATGAAAAAGGAATTGTCACCGGAAGCCGATGTTCCAATGAGAGTTCGAACCTTTTCGGTTTTTTGTTCTTCTACTCTGATATTCTTTCACTAAATGTATATGAGCCACAAGGCACATTACTAATAGAACCAGGAACCGATACTGACAACAGTGGATCTATCATCGAAGGAATTTATATGTATGTGTTATATACAATACCAGCAGCAATACTATTGTTCGTAATTCTTTGGGGTATGATGATTGTCCGGATTGTCCCTAACAATATTATCAACTTCACACTTCGCGCAGGAACATTTCTTATTATATATGTTCTTTCCATCATCTTCTTAGAACACTATCATAGTGTGTGGCTGATTCTTTTCCCATGTTATATGGGAGTGGGATATATGCTAATTAGAGGATTAAAAAATTACTTAAATTTAGAAGCGCGCTGCACACGCTGCCATGCCATCAACAGTATTAACCGCCATAAGGAAGAAACCGGACGGGAAAGAACTATAAGAAAATGTAACATTCATTTCCATTTAGAAGCCAATGGAGATATTACACATAGCGCCTATGTATATAACGAAACAACCGTACATTATCATCACAAAGATGTGTGTGAAAAGTGTAAATATACACAGGAATACAACAGTGACACAGTATTAAAAAAAAGCATAGAAGAATGCCCGCATTGTGGTAGCACAGACATCAGTAAAGAAATGGATATCGACAACATTAAATATAAAGGAGGGAAAATAACCTTTGACTATGCATATCAAGAGTACTGTACCCTATGCAACGAATCGATATGGGAAGGAAATGGATCGTATTATTTCAATGCCCCAAAACCTGCAAATACACCAAAGAGACGCACTCCAGTTTCTAACGCAACTCCTCAGTCTCAAGATAATACTTTTAGACACGGATATGAATGTCGTTACTTTGATAGTGGACTTTCTAATCAAATGGGCACAGGAATATGTATCAAAACAGGGTGTGACCAAAATGGAGATAAATGTAACAAAGAAGGAGGTTACTGCCCATGGTTTGAATTACGAAATTAAACATATTTAGACCTAATAAGGTATTGCAAAAAATTATCAGTCAGAGGATGTCTGAGAATAAACTATCCCCAGAAAGTCGGACATCCTCTAATTAATAAAAGAGGGAAGATTACTTCTATTTTATCATTATTCAATTAAACCTTTTCTATCAAAAACAATCTAACCTACTGAAGATACAATGTAATATGCTATATACTATACTAAACCATGAATAAGAAGACTAAATGGGGGATCATCATCCTTGTTGGTACCGGAATTATCGGTGGAGGAATTTATTCACAATTACCCAAAAAGAACGACGAACTAACAGCAGCCGACAAAATAATGAGCGGCAAATCTAAAAAAGGGAGACAAGTTTTAAATGTAAACGCCAAAATTATAAAACCGCAATCCCTGACAGACGAATTTACAACTACCGGTGTATTGCTACCCGATGAAGAAGTAGATTTATCTTTTGAAACTTCCGGAAAGATTGTTGAAATCAATTTTGAAGAAGGAACATCGGTGAAAAAAGGACAGTTGCTTGCCAAAGTAAACGACCGACAGTTACAGGCACAACTACAACGCCTCGTCTCACAGTTGAAACTGGCAGAAGACCGTGTATTCCGTCAAGACGCATTGCTGAAGCGAGATGCTGTCAGTAAAGAAGCGTATGAACAAGTAAAAACAGATTTGGCAACCTTGAATGCCGATATCGAAATTATAAAAGCAAATATTGAACTGACCGAACTGCGCGCTCCGTTCGACGGAGTTATCGGACTTCGCCAAGTCAGTATCGGTACTTATGCTTCACCGACAACAGTGGTTGCCAAACTAACCAAAATCGCTCCGCTAAAAGTCGAATTTTCCGTACCGGAACGTTACGCCAAGCAAATAAAGAAAGGAACAAACCTGAATTTCAGTGTTGAAGGTAATCTGGACGCTTTCGGTGCGCAGGTATATGCCGTTGAATCAGCTATTGACCCTAATCTGCACCAATTTACAGCACGTGCACTCTATCCGAATGTGAAGCATATTTTACTACCCGGCCGCTATGCGAGTGTATTATTGAAGAAAGACGAGATTGAAAACGCAATCGCTATCCCCACAGAAGCAATTGTCCCGGAAATGGGTAAAGATAAGGTCTATTTATATAAATCGGGAAAAGCCGAACCGGTGGATATCATAACCGGTATTCGTACCGCATCCGAAGTACAAGTAATAAGGGGGTTGCACATGGGAGATACCATCATCACCTCAGGAACACTGCAACTCCGTACCGGACTTGCCGTAACGCTTGACAAAATTGATTAATACCTGCGCCCTATGAACATATCCGAATTAAGCATACGCCGCCCGGTATTAGCCACCGTACTAACCATCATTATCTTACTTTTCGGATTTATCGGATACAACTATCTGGGTGTCCGTGAATATCCGTCAGTGGATAATCCGATCATCTCTGTCAGTTGCTCTTATCCGGGAGCAAATGCCGACGTTATCGAGAACCAGATTACCGAGCCGTTGGAACAGAATATTAACGGTATTCCGGGTATCCGCTCTTTATCCAGTGTCAGCCAACAAGGACAGAGCCGTATCACTGTAGAATTTGAATTGTCCGTCGATCTGGAAACCGCTGCAAACGACGTGCGTGATAAGGTATCACGTGCACAACGGTATTTACCGCGTGACTGTGACCCTCCTACCGTATCGAAAGCTGATGCGGATGCACAACCTATCTTAATGGTTGCTTTACAGAGCGACAAACGCTCGCTATTGGAGTTAAGCGAAATCGCAGACCTGACAGTCAAGGAGCAGTTGCAGACCATCTCCGATGTAAGTAGCGTTTCTATCTGGGGAGAGAAACGTTATTCCATGCGCCTTTGGCTGGATCCGGTAAAAATGGCGGGCTATGGTATCAGCCCTATTGACGTAAAAAATGCGGTAGACAATGAGAACGTGGAACTTCCGTCAGGTAGTATCGAGGGAAATACTACCGAACTGACAATCCGAACACTTGGATTGATGCATACAGCTGATGAATTTAACGATTTGATTATCAAGGAATCGGATAACCGCATCGTACGTTTCAGTGACATAGGTCGGGCTGAATTAGGTCCTGCCGACATCAAAAGTTACATGAAGATGAATGGCGTACCAATGGTAGGTGTCGTAGTCATTCCGCAACCGGGTGCCAACCATATCGAAATTGCCGACGCAGTATATCAGCGTATGGAGCAAATGAAAAAGGATTTGCCGGAAGATGTACATTATAATTACGGATTCGACAACACTAAATTTATCCGTGCATCTATCAATGAAGTAAAGTCCACCGTATATGAAGCTTTCGTACTCGTTATCATCATTATCTTCCTCTTCCTGCGCGATTGGCGTGTTACGTTGGTACCTTGTATTGTGATTCCCGTCTCCCTTATCGGTGCATTCTTCGTCATGTACCTGGCTGGTTTCTCCATCAACGTACTTTCTATGCTTGCCATCGTATTGTCTGTGGGATTGGTGGTGGATGACGCTATCGTAATGACGGAAAACATCTATATCCGGATAGAAAAAGGAATGAGCCCGAAAGAGGCGGGAATAGAAGGAGCTAAAGAAATTTTCTTTGCTGTCATCTCGACAACCATTACACTGGTTGCCGTATTCTTCCCCATCGTCTTTATGGATGGTATGACCGGACGATTATTCCGTGAATTCAGTATTGTGATTTCCGGTTCGGTTATCATTTCTTCATTTGCCGCACTGACTTTCACGCCTATGCTGGCAACCAAATTACTGATAAAACGGGAGAAACAGAGTTGGTTCTATGCGAAAACAGAACCTTTCTTTGAGGGTATGAACCGCCTGTATAGCCGTTCATTGGCTGCTTTCCTTCGCAAACGCTGGATTGCCCTTCCTTTCACGGTCATCACTATATGTCTCATCGGAATTCTGTGGAATATAGTACCGGCCGAAATGGCTCCTTTGGAGGACCGTTCACAAATCAGCATCAACACTCGTGGTGCAGAAGGTGTGACTTATGAATATATCCGGGATTACACAGAAGATATCAACCAACTTGTCGATTCCATTCTTCCTGACGCCGAAGCCGTGACTGCACGTGTTTCCAGTGGTAGCGGTAACGTGCGTATTACTTTGAAAGATATGCAGGACCGTAACTACACCCAGATGGAAGTAGCCGAAAAAATATCGAAAGCGGTACAGAAAAAGACGATGGCACGTTCGTTTGTGCAGCAACAGTCTTCTTTCGGCGGTCGTCGCGGAAGTATGCCGGTTCAATACGTTCTTCAAGCTACCAATCTGGAAAAACTGGAAGAGGTATTGCCCAAATTCATGGCAAAAGTGTATGAAAACCCGGTCTTTCAGATGGCAGACGTTGACTTGAAGTTCAGTAAACCGGAAGCCCGTATTCAAATCAACCGTGATAAAGCCAGCATTATGGGAGTAAGTACTAAAAACATTGCCCAAACTTTGCAGTATGGATTAAGCGGACAACGTATGGGGTATTTCTATATGAATGGAAAACAATACGAGATCTTGGGAGAAATCAACCGGCAACAGCGAAATAAGCCGGCCGATCTGAAAGCGATCTATATCCGCAGCAATAATGGAGACATGATACAGCTAGACAACCTGATCGAATTGGAAGATGGTATTGCTCCTCCTAAATTGTACCGTTACAATCGTTTTGTGTCGGCTACCATTTCTGCAGGCTTAGCCGATGGAAAAACAATCGGTCAAGGTTTGGACGAAATGGACAAGATAGCAAAAGAAACATTGGATGATACTTTCCGTACAGCTCTGTCCGGAGACTCAAAGGAATACCGTGAAAGTTCTTCCAGTCTGATGTTTGCCTTTATCCTGGCTATTCTCCTAATTTACCTGATTCTGGCAGCACAGTTCGAAAGTTTCAAAGACCCGTTGGTTATCATGCTGACAGTGCCGCTGGCTATTGCCGGAGCTTTGGTCTTCATGTATTTCGGAGATATTACGATGAATATTTTCAGTCAGATCGGTATTATCATGCTGATCGGTCTGGTGGCGAAGAACGGTATTCTTATTGTAGAATTTGCCAATCAGAAACAGGAAGCCGGAGAGGATAAAATGAGTGCCATCAAAGATGCTGCCCTTCAACGCCTCCGTCCGATTCTGATGACAAGTGCCTCTACGGTTTTGGGACTTATCCCGCTGGCATTTGCCACCGGAGAAGGTTGTAACCAGCGTATTGCCATGGGTACGGCGGTAGTGGGTGGTATGGTCGTATCCACTCTGCTTACAATGTACATTGTACCGGCTATTTACAGTTACATTTCGACTAACCGAATCAAAAAACTACAAGAATGAAACAGAAAGGAATTTGCATGAAACGCATCATTTATATCACCATTGCATGTGCCTTCTTATCAGTCTCTTTTGCAAAGGCACAAGTTCTCACTCTCAAGGAGTGTCTGGAAGAAGGATTGCAAAACAATTACTCTTTACGTATCATCCATAACGAAGAGCAGATCAGCAAAAACAACGCAACGTTGGGAAATGCGGGTTACCTGCCTACACTGGACTTCTCTGCCGGATATACCGGAAACCTCGACAATATTGAGACCAAGGCGCGTGCTACCGGGGAAATAACAAAAAATAACGGAGTCTACGATCAGACGGTTAATGTCGGTCTTAACCTCAACTGGACTATTTTCGACGGATTCAATATCAGTACCACCTACAAACAGTTGAAAGAGCTGGAACGTCAGGGGGAAACCAACACGCGTATTGCTATTGAAGATTTTATTGCTGCCCTGACTTCCGAATACTATAATTTTATCCAGCAGAAGATTCGTCTGAAAAACTTTCATTATGCAATGTCGCTTTCCAAAGAGCGCTTACGCATAGCCGAGGCTAGTCACCTGGTTGGTAAGTTTTCAGGACTGGATTATCAGCAGGCAAAAGTGGATTTCAATGCAGACAGTGCCCAATACATCAAACAACAGGAATTGCTCCATTCTTCACGCATCCAGTTGAATGAACTAATGGCCAACAACAATGTCAATCAAAACATTATTATCAAAGACTCCACCATCGACGTACACAGCGACTTGCAATTTGATGATTTGTGGAATTCTACGTTAGCAACCAATGCTTCTTTGCTCAAGGCCGATCAAAACACGGTACTTGCCCAATTGGACTACAAGAAAATAAACTCACGCAACTATCCATATCTCAAATTAAATACCGGATATGGATATACGTTCAACAAATATGACATCAATGCAAACAGCAGAAGAGGTGAACTGGGCTTTAATGCCGGAATAACTGTCGGTTTTAATATCTTCGACGGTAATCGTCGCCGCGAAAAGAGAAATGCAAGTCTGGCTTTCAAGAATCGTCGCCTGGAACGACAGGACTTGGAATTAGCACTTCGCTCTGATCTCAGTAACCTATGGCAAGCCTATCGCAACAATCTTCAATTGCTGAATCTGGAACGTCAAAACCTGATAACCGCCAAAGACAATCACGATATTGCCATGGACCGTTATATACAGGGGGACCTCTCCGGTTTTGAAGTGCGTGAAGCACAAAAAAGTTTGTTAGATGCAGAGGAACGCATCCTTTCTGCTGAATATAATACGAAACTTTGCGAAATATCCCTGTTGCAAATCAGCGGAAAGATTACGAAATATCTGGAATAAGGAAGTAGTTTCCATTTATTTTTTGATTGGGTTAATCTTCTTATCGGGAGGGTTAACCCAATTTTTACTGTATAAAAAACAGTTATTACATATCGATGTTTTTCTTTCTTCCTACATTTGCATACTATAAAAACATTAAATAATAAAAGCCATGAGAAAACTAAGTCTTTTCTTACTGCTACTTTTTATCCTGACAAACGCCTCAGCCCAAAAAGCAACAGATTACAGAAAACAACAGAACTACAAAGAATGGGTACACATCGCCCCCAAATTTGACGATGATTTCTTCAAGACGGAAGAAGCCCAACGCATTGGTGACAACGTGTTACTCTATCAACAAACGACTGGAGGCTGGCCCAAGAATATCTATATGCCGGCAGAACTGACGGAACAAGAATATAATGCGGCACTAAAAGCTAAAAAAGATACCAACCAAAGTACCATTGACAACAATGCCACCACGACAGAAATAGAATATTTGTCACGGCTTTATCTGGCTACGCAAAAGGAGAAATATAAAGAAGGAGTGCTGAACGGTATTCAATATCTGCTCAAATCGCAGTATGAAAACGGTGGATGGCCTCAATTTTATCCGCGTCCCAAAGGTTATTATGTACAAATCACCTACAATGACAATGCAATGGTGAGAGTCATGAATCAACTTCGGAGCATATACGAAAAGAAAGCTCCGTACACTTTCCTTCCTAACAAGATCTGTGAACAAGCACGTAATGCATTTAATAAAGGGATAGAGTGTATACTCAAAACGCAGGTGCGCCAAAATGGAGAGTTAACAGTGTGGTGCGCCCAACATGACCGTGTCACTTTGGAACCCTGCAAAGCACGTGCCTATGAACTCCCATCACTAAGCGGACAAGAGTCGGACAACATTGTATTACTGTTGATGTCACTTCCCCATCCATCTGCAGACGTTGTAAAATCCATAGAAGGTGCTATCAAATGGTTCCAAAAGTCTGAAATAAAAGGAATACAGAAGGAATATTTCACTAACAGTGATGGCAAAAAAGACTATCGCATGGTTCCCTGTGAAGACTGTCCTACTCTTTGGGCACGTTTTTATGATCTGGAAACAAACCGACCTTTTTTCTGCGACCGTGATGGCATTAAAAAATATGATATATCGGAAATCGGACACGAACGCCGAAATGGTTATAGTTGGTATAACAAAGATGGAAGCAAGGTGTTGAAGAGATATGAAAAATGGAAAAAAGAACAGAATAAGTAATCATAACTGATGAAAGTTTGATGTTTACATTGCAAATGTAAATATCCGAAAAATCTTTAAGTCCTTAGGGATATTCCTAAAATAATAAAATTTAAGGCAACTACTTCATTGCGAATTAGTTGCCTTTTTTGTATCTTTAAGCATTCCCCCCAAAAAACGGTTTGACGGCCAAAACGGGGGTAATCTAAAATAAAAACACATGGTAAAGATACAAAAAATCTCAGAAATCGAACCTCGTTTAGGTTTTACCGAGTTCGATATGCTTAAAAAATATCGTCAAAGTTTTGCAACGAGTGAATTAGGTCGACTCCATTCTCTATTCCCTTTCTC
>NZ_GG688337.1:51604-63396 GCF_000156195.1 Bacteroides finegoldii DSM 17565
AGGTTTTAACTTCCCCTAAAAAAGACATGTACATAATGCATGGGTGGGAAGGAAAAAACAAGAATATGTAAACAATATTCTACAAAAAAGATAGAAGACTGGGAGAGTTGAACGAAAAAATCAAGAGAAAAGCTCACGTAAAGCAAAGCTTTTCTCTTGATTTTTTAAAAAGAGGAACATTTACTGAATATCCCTCCTTAAAATAAGAAGAGGGGCTGTCTAACAATAAAATAGTCAGACAGCCCCTTTATTAATTCAAGGCATTTACAGCCTCTTCTTACAGTTTTATCCCAACAGGTATCAACCGGTTATTTTTTGCAATTCCACGGTTTCAACTGTTTGAAGAAGTCGTTACCCTTATCATCTACCAAGATAAATGCAGGGAAGTTTTCTACTTCAATCTTCCAGATAGCTTCCATACCCAATTCCGGATATTCCACACATTCGATGCTCTTGATGTTGTTCTGTGCAAGGATAGCTGCCGGACCTCCGATAGAACCAAGATAAAAACCACCATATTTCTGACAAGCATCTGTCACCTGCTGGCTACGGTTACCTTTTGCCAACATCACCATGCTGCCGCCATGACTTTGGAACAGTTCTACATAAGAATCCATACGTCCGGCAGTAGTCGGTCCCATAGAACCACATGCCATACCTTCCGGTGTTTTTGCCGGACCGGCATAGTAAATAGGATGATCTTTGATATACTGAGGCAAATCTTCTCCACGATCCAAACGCTCTTTCAGTTTGGCGTGAGCGATATCACGGCCCACAATAATAGTCCCATTCAATGACAGACGGGTAGCCACCGGATACTTAGTCAGTTCCTTCAAGATTTCAGGCATCGGACGGTTCAGGTCGATTTTAACCACATCACCTTCTCCTGCCTTACGCAATTCTGCAGGAATCAGTTCACCCGGATTTGAATCCAGTTTCTCAATCCAAATACCATCTTTATTGATTTTACACTTGATATTACGGTCGGCTGAACAAGAAACGCCCAAACCTACCGGACAAGAAGCACCGTGACGGGGCAGACGGATGATACGCACATCGTGGGCCAAATACTTACCGCCAAACTGCGCACCCAGACCAATCTTATGCGCTTCTGCCAATACTTCTTTTTCCAGTTCAATATCACGGAACGCACGACCATATTCGTTTCCTGTTGTCGGCAAGTTATCATAAAAATGAGTAGAAGCCAATTTCACAGTCAGCAGATTCTTCTCTGCAGAAGTACCGCCAATTACGAAAGCGATATGATAAGGAGGACAAGCAGCTGTCCCCAATGTTTTCATCTTTTCAACCAAGAACGGAACCAGTGTGCCGGGATTCAAGATAGCTTTAGTCTCTTGATAGAGATAAGTTTTATTGGCTGAGCCACCACCTTTGGTCACACAAAGGAATTCATATTCCATACCTTCGGTAGCTTCGATATCAATCTGTGCAGGCAGGTTACATTTCGTATTCACCTCATCATACATATTCAGAGGCGCATTCTGAGAATAACGCAGATTCTCTTCGGTATATGTTTTATAGACTCCCAATGACAGAGCTTCTTCGTCAGAATAGCCCGTCCACACCTGTTGTCCTTTTTCACCATGAATGATGGCAGTACCGGTATCCTGGCAGAATGGAAGAACTCCCTTTGAAGCAACTTCCGCATTGCGCAGGAAAGTCAATGCCACATACTTATCATTCTCACTTGCTTCCGGATCACTCAGAATCTTAGCAACTTGTTCGTTGTGCGAACGACGAAGCATGAATGATACATCACGAAAAGCCGCATTAGCCATCGCAGTCAAACCTTCTTTCTCAATTTTCAGGATAGGATGTCCTTCAAACTCGCCTACCGACACATAATCTTTGGTAAGCAGATAATACTCAGTTGTATCTTTTCCCTTTTCAAACATGGGCTGATACTTAAACGGAGGTGTTGCCATAAGTTTCTTATTTTATTACGTAATGTTAGTTAGTGTTGCAAAGGTAGCAATTAAGAATGAAGAATGGCGAATGATGAATAAAGAATTAAGAATGAATAACGGAGAATATTTCGATTATTCTACGATAGTCTCAATTCGCTTGATAAGCTCATTCCCCAAGGCTGTCTTCTCCTCAATATGTTTCAACACAGCCGTCACAAATGTATTGCTTTCAAAATCCCCGCGCACCTGTTCGAAATCTTGTCGCATCTCGTCGTGCGAGCCATCCGCACCAAATCCGGTCATAGAAGAGAGCGAGAATTCCTTCTTTGCATCTTCATACACCATTTTATCCAGTCCCACTACGGATTCCTGCCAGGATTTTACAATACGAATCACATCCTGAGCAGTGATGATTTCCGGATTTATACCATAAAATTCCTGAATCTTATTGTAAGCCCATGTCCATTCGTAGGTGTAATAATTCTCGTGCATCTCCGCAAAGCAGGCATTGATGGATTTCAAACGGTTGATAGTACCATTCTCAATTCCATCCAACAGACGGTCTATCTCACTCTTCGGAGCAATGAGTCCGGAAACGTCCACCCATTCTCCCACTCCGATTTCCGTATCGGGCTTCAAACGTTGACGAATTTCCTCATTGTTTTGGAAATTGATACCCTCCAATCGTTTAATAATCGAATTACCCAAGAACTTATGAATGGCTATCTCATAAAAACGGATACCGTTATTTAAAGAAGTGTTTTTGATCTTGGCACTCTGATAAGAGTAAATCTCTGAAGTTTCACCGGACACCCGTCGCAATTCTTTCAAAATGGAACGTCCCTTGAACATCTTTTGGATGGTATAAGGGCTCAAAAGGTTATAATTGATATAATCCAGACGATTCGGGTCTTGTCGTTTATCACGTCTCGGCCATTTCTGCGCATCACGGATAGTACCGACACTTCTCAAATTGACACCCGGAACCAAATAGGTCGTATTTCTCTGCTCTATCAGATAAGAGAAGGGAAGATTGGAAGTATCGGCATGATTGACATGGCGTCCCATCACCAAAGAAAAAGCCCCGACACGAGCCGGCCACAAGATATAGGAATCAGAAGTCGTTTTGGCTCCTCTCTCCATTGTTCCTTGATGAATCGGACCGAGTTTATACATATGATTGCTCTGATTGGAACCCGATCCTGCATTCATAAATGAGAACATTCCAGCAATCAGCAAGGTAGATTTGTGATGTGTCACCGTGAAAGGACCTGCAAAGATGGCACAGGCCTCACCGTTCTCTCCTTGGCAATTACTAAAGAATAAAGAATCGGAAGCAGAATAGTTATGTCCCAATTTACAGGACTGCCCTACAAAGCAACGGCTCAACATAGTGCCGTCATCCACTTTAGAACCGGAGGAGATGATGAAATCATCACAAATCACTCCGTGTCCGATATGTACGGGAGCTGTCACATTGCTGTTTATACTACCATTAGACAAACGGCACGTTCCACAAATATGACAATAGTCGCCAATCCGGACATTCTTAATAGACCCCGTATTGAGAATCATAACATGCTCTCCGATACTCCCGGTAGCGGAAGCATGCTTGTTGGAATAATAATCCGCAATCGACTTCATGCGGTTTATCAACTCAGGACGATGGCGGTACAATGCCAGTATATAAGCCTGATGCGCAGACAATTTATCATTAATCAGCACCTCACGTCCCCCTGTTTCATTAAGAACCGCTACTTCTACCCCGTTGCCGAAAGTCGTCAACTTGTCCACCAAAATAATATCTACATTTTCGATGAAGGTATCACTGCCAATTTCGTAATTAGCTATATAATTCTGGATATTTTCAATGCAGCAGTTATCCCCCACTGTTACATTGTGCAGTGTCACATGGCGCAATCCCGAATGTTTTTTGATACCTCCCGGCAATGTAAACTCAGACTCGAATACGCCCAACTTCACTTCTCCCGAAAAGCGGGTATGGTGAACGAACTCACAATTAAAGCCTTCGGCAACCAAAACATTTCCCCAATCATCAGCCAAACACGATTGGCTCTTCAACTGAAGTACCTCATCTTCAGTCAATCTACGATAGTCTTTCATATAAATAAAGTGTTATTTATTCTTCCTCTTCGTAGGTCTGATAAAGAAAATCGTTATAAGGGTATTTCTGAACGTGCAATTCTTTCACTCGTTGATAAACTACATTTTTCAGTTCGTCCATATTGATTCGCTCGCGGGCGGAAATAAAGAGGCAATTATCCTCCATCTTTGCCATCCACGTCTTCATCAGCTCTTCGAGTGTCAAGTTTTCTTTTGTTCGGGGGGTAAGGTCGTCCGATGCTTTCTCTATGTAAGTGTAAGCATCTATTTTATTAAATACAAGTATCATGGGTTTGCCACCGCCGCCAATCTCGGCCAGTGTCTTATTTACCACTTCAATCTGTTCTTCAAATCCGGGATGGGAAATATCCACTACATGCACCAACAGGTCGGCTTCGCGCACCTCATCCAATGTTGATTTGAAAGAGTCCACCAAATCGGTAGGTAACTTACGGATAAATCCGACCGTATCTGACAAAAGGAACGGTAGATTCTCGATAATTACCTTACGGACAGTGGTATCCAGCGTTGCAAACAACTTATTCTCCGCAAATACCTCGCTCTTGGACAGGAGGTTCATAATGGTCGATTTACCAACATTGGTATAACCTACTAAAGCAACACGAATCATGCGTCCGCGATTTTTACGCTGGGTAGCCTTCTGCTTATCAATGTCTGCCAGACGTTCTTTCAGCAACGACATACGGTTCAGGATAATACGACGGTCCATTTCAAGCTGTGTTTCACCCGGACCACGAAGTCCCACTGAGCCCTTACCGCCACCTGCACCGGAGCCACCTCCCTGGCGTTCCAAGTGAGTCCAAAGGCGTTGCAAGCGTGGCAGCATATATTTATATTGCGCCAATTCCACCTGTGTTTTAGCATTGGCAGTCTGGGCACGCATGGCAAATATATCAAGAATCAGCGAAGTACGGTCAAGTATCTTCACCTTTAATTCGGCTTCGATATTACGGATTTGTTTCGCGGAAAGCTCATCATCAAAGATAACCATTCCCACTTCACGTTCTTCCTCCTCTTCGTTACGGATATATGTTCTTATCTCTTCCAGTTTTCCTTTCCCTACATAAGTCACCGAGTTAGCCGTCGGTAACTTTTGTGTAAATCGTTTCACTACTTCCGCCCCAGCCGTCTCGGCAAGGAATGCCAATTCATCCAGATACTCGTTCGTTTTGCGCTCATCCTGCGTCTGAGTGATGAGTCCGACCAGTATTGCTGTCTCTACTTTGGCTTCGGATATTACAAATTCTTTCATTCTTTATTTTTAATAATAATATGGGTGCAAATATAGCAAAAAAAGATAATCTTTTTAGAGATATTAATGCATATTCATCACCGATGTAGCACAGAACTACATCTAAATTGTTCTAACATCAATAAAAAACAGAAGTATGGAAAAGATTAGTTACAACCTTGTGTTTAACAGAAAAAAGAATTTGAATAAGAGAGGAATGGCATTAATACAAGTGGAAGCTTACCTTAATAAGAAAAAAATGTATCTCTCCACTAAAATCTATATTAAACCAAACCAATGGGACGACAAACGGAAAATGGTAAAGAACCATCCTAATGCAGACATCCTAAACTGTATGTTATACGAATATATATCTACAATAGAGCAAACAGAACTCGGATTGTGGCAACAGGGAAAAGAGATTTCATTGAGTTTATTAAAGAACTTACTTAAGAAACCTGTAAGCAACGAAAAGTCTTTTTTAGATTTCTATAAAGAAGAACTAGCAACCTCTTCTTTGAAAGAAAGTACCAAGCACAATCATCTTTCCACCCTCGAGTTACTTCAAGCGTTCAAGAAAGAGATCTTCTTTACAGACCTCACATTTGAATTTGTTTCTTCATTCGATTCTTACCTGCAATCTCGTGGATATCATCTTAATACAATTGCCAAGCACATGAAACATCTAAAACGTTATGTCAATATTGCTATTAATAAAGAATATATGGATATACAGAAATATGCCTTCAGAAAATATAGAATCAAAAGTGTAGAAGGCAGACATACCCATTTGTCTCCCGAAGAATTGCATAAACTGGAAGAAGTTCAACTCACAGAGAAGTTTGCAAAATTACAAAAGCCCAAAGATGCCTTTTTATTTTGTTGTTACGCAGGGTTACGATATTCTGATTTCACTCACCTGACCTCCGAGAATATCATTGAGTTTCATAAGGAATTTTGGCTTATCTATAAATCTGTCAAAACAGGCACTGAGGTACGCCTTCCATTATACCTGTTATTCGAGGGCAAAGGTATTCATATACTCCACCGCTACAAGAATGACCTCAATAGTTTTTTCAAGTTAAAAGATAATTCCAATCTTAACAAGGAACTGAATGTACTAGCCAAATTGGCAGGAATCAGCAAACACATTTCTTTCCACACAGCCCGCCACACGAATGCTACCTTATTAATATATAACGGTGCAAATATAACTACCGTACAAAAATTGTTGGGACACAAAAGTGTAAAAACCACTCAGGTATATGCCAATATAATGGACATCACAATCGTACGTGACCTCGAAAAAGCTGCTTCACAAAAGAATGAGTGACACTACCCACACACAAACATAGCATAATTCACCACATCACCACAGATTACACGGATTAACACAGATGATAAATGCAGATTATCAATGCACGGATTTTAATCTGTGTTAATCCGTATAATCTGTGGTGAAAAACGAGTTCTGGCACAAATCATGAAGTATAGTTCACACTAACAAGCCTATAGCAAAGTCATTAATTCCTTCAAAGAGTGGATGTGGTAAGTAGGAAGAAAAGGGAAAGTAGTCCGCTCCGTCACATTGTAGAAAACCTGATGCATTCCAACTCCATAAGCTCCGGTAATATCAGCTTCCCAGCTGTCACCAATCATTAATGATTCCCGCAACTCAGACTGAGTGGCCGACAGAGCAAAATTAAATATTTCAGGGTAAGGCTTCAACACCCCGAGATCTTCCGAAAGAATCACCTTCTTAAAATAACCATCCACACCTGCCGAACGCATCTTGCGTGATTGCAATTCACGAAAACCGTTGGAAAGTATATAAAGATTATACTTCGGAGCAAGATATTCCAACACCTCTTTTGCGTATGGCATTAAGCCTCTTTTAGTAGGAATAATAGAAAAGAAATCTTTCGAAAATTGTTCCGCCAATGCTTCATCCTCCACCCCTACCGACATCAAAGGATAAAAAAAACGTTGGCGGTTCAATTCATCTTTCGTGATCTTTCCTTCACCATATTCAACCCAGAGTTCAGTATTTCTCTTTTGATAAATTGCATAAAAATGATCGAACGAATCAAAATAGCGTTCGTATGAATATTTCTGGTACACTTCTTCAAAAGTGTCACGGGCATTTTGAGAAAAGGCCCAAATAGTATCGTCAAGATCAAAAAAAAGATTTTTATATTTCATCAGTAGTTAGTGAGTATATAATAAGAAACAAAAAAGCCAATGTGCCGATTTCTTAAATTCAGGAATCAGCACACCGGCCATTCAAAAGTGATATCTACTCTATTTTACCTGGATGACCAAGTATTTGGATACACTCCAGAATTCAGTAGGATTAGTAATTTTCAATGTCAACTGACCTTTATCGTCTTTCACCAATTCGTATGAACCTGCCGGATGAGTAGTCAACAGTTCGGCACGCTTAGAGTACAACTTAATTTCTTTAGTTGTACGGATATCGATTTGAGTGAAATAATCCTTGTTGAAATCAGCACTTTTCAGCACATCTCCGCTTTGAAGAATCTTCTGAGCTTTCAACTCTGATTTTGTACCGAATACAAACCATGCGGCGTTCAGGCTCTTTTCCTGTTCGGCAACGGTTTTAGCTTTTGCCTCGTTTTCGGCAGTCAATGTTTCTTTTTCTGCAGAAAGATCGCTAACGGCAGCATCCAACTCCTGAATACGTATATTCTTAGAAGCCAATTCAGTCTGGAGTTCTTCAATACGCTGTTGTTTTGCATTTAACTCAGCTGTCAAAGCCTCAACCGCTTTCTTCAATTGAGTAGAATTATACTTACTATTCTTCAGTTGAGCCTGCAACTTGGCAATCTGTGCTTTGTTCTCTTCCATCTGTTTAGATATAAACTCGATGTCGGAAGCAATCTGCTGTTTCGCACTGGCTGAATTCTCAGTGATCGTTCCGCGTTGTAAATCCACACGGCTTTCGGCAGCGTTGATCTTACGGAACCCTTCCTGTACTTCATTGAAAGTCCCCATCATATCATCCAGTTCAGCATTGCGTTGGGTAAGTTCCATCAAAAGAGAATCATTTTCAGCCTTCAAGTCTTTATTTCCACCTTTAAAGCTATCACACGAAGCCAACATGGCTGCGCACACAAATAAAACTGTTAACTTTTTCATACGTCTACGTTTTACGTTTTTTTTAATGAAGTTATTTTAATCGTCTATTCCTGCTAATACTATCACAATCTCGCCACGCGGTTCGGTAGCGGTAAAGTGTTCTATCAATTCAGCCAAACTACCCCGAACTGTTTCTTCATGGAGTTTGGATATTTCTCGCGACACGGTTGCCTGACGCTCCATACCGAAATATTCGGCAAACTGCGTCAACGTCTTCAACAGACGGTGGGGCGATTCATAAAACACCATAGTACGGCGTTCTTCCGCCAATGCCTTCAATCGTGTCTGTCGTCCTTTCTTCTGAGGAAGGAATCCCTCAAAACAGAACTTCTCATTCGGCAATCCCGATGCAACAAGCGCCGGAACAAAAGCGGTCGCTCCCGGCAGGCACTGCACTTCAATGCCGTTGCGCACGCATTCACGAACAACCAAAAATCCGGGATCTGAGATTCCGGGTGTTCCGGCGTCCGAAATTAATGCCACCGTTTCACCTGCCTTTATTCTATTAACAACACTTTCCACCGTTTTATGTTCATTAAATTTATGGTGGGATTGCATTGCGTTCTTTATTTCAAAATGTTTCAGCAAGATTCCGGAAGTGCGTGTGTCTTCCGCCAAAATCAGATCGACCTCTTTCAAGACTTTGACAGCCCGAAAGGTCATGTCTTCCAGATTCCCTACCGGCGTCGGCACTACATATAGCTTTCCCATTCTTCTCTTATGCTGATTGGTTAAAATACTTCTTTAATAACTCAAGGAAGTCACTTAATGTTTCGTTTTCCTCGTTGAAATTAACTTTTGAAGAAAGGAATGCAACGGCTGTTTTATAAGAGCTCATAGCTGACAGTTGCTCCACAACACGATTCATCAACTCAACATCCCCTCCGAATAATTCACGTGAGAAACGAAAAGAGTCATTCAGACTGATAGAATGACGCAAGCCGACAGAGGTCTTTATACTTTCGCCCAATACAGAAGAAGGCTTAACTTCCTCCGTCTCAGTATCGGCCGACACTTTTGTCTCTACTATCACCTCTTCCACCACAGGTTCAGAAGCATTCCCGCAAGGAACAGAAGCATTTTCCCGAACAGGTTCCAATTCCTGCAATACCTCATCCAAACATCCCTGCATATGAAGAATGTTCTGTTTCAACAGTTCCAACACAGCCTTAGCCGGTTCTTTAGAATATAAATCCATCAGATACTTCAACCCATGAACATCCAACTCAATATCCGTTAACAACTTCTGTTTCATGCTAGTCTATTGTTAATATGATGCGAATGTAGGAATAAATTATGCAATAACTTAAAATAATGGATAATTTAACAGTTCTTGCACATTGAATTGCTTACCTTTGTCCGCATATTATTTAATCAAGAAAACACAAAATCACATGGTATTATTTTCAGAAGACCACATACAGGAGACGAGAAGAAGAGGTAGAATCGAAGTTATCTGCGGCTCCATGTTCTCCGGAAAGACAGAGGAGTTAATCCGTAGAATGAAAAGAGCAAAGTTTGCCAAACAACGTGTAGAGATATTCAAACCGGCTATCGATACACGTTACTCGGAAGAAGACGTAGTCTCTCACGACAGTCATTCCATCGCCTCCACTCCTATTGATTCATCAGCCAGTATCCTGCTGTTTACTTCCGAGATAGATGTAGTAGGTATCGATGAAGCACAATTTTTCGACAGTGGGCTGGTCGATGTATGCAATCAGCTTGCTAATAACGGTATACGCGTCATTGTAGCCGGACTGGATATGGACTTCAAAGGTAATCCATTCGGACCAATGCCTCAATTATGCGCCATAGCCGACGAAGTTTCCAAAGTTCATGCAATCTGTGTAAAATGCGGACAGTTGGCCTCTTTCTCTCATCGTACAGTGAAAAATGAAAAACAGGTTCTTTTGGGTGAAACGTCCGAATACGAGCCTTTGTGTAGGGAATGTTATCTCCGTGCGCGCAAAGAAGACGAAAAGCAAATATAAACTCTATAAATAAAAACAGATTATGGAAAGAAAGAAGATAACATTCGACAGTTTCATACGCGGTTCTATCGGATGTGTATTAGTAATAGGAATATTGATGCTTATAGAACGTCTCAGCGGAGTGTTACTGCCTTTCTTCATTGCCTGGTTGATTGCTTATATGATTTATCCGCTAGTCAAACTCTTCCAATATAAGCTACGGTTGAAAAGCCGTATCCTTTCCATTTTCTGTGCTTTGTTTCTGATTAGCGCTATCGGAGTCACCGTATTTTATTTGCTAGTACCGCCCATGATTTCCGAAATGAGCAGAATGAACGATTTATTAGTGACTTATCTCACCAATGGAGCCGGAAACAATGTACCTAAGAATCTCTCCGAGTTCATTCACGAATATGTTGATCTTCAAGCATTGAACCGTATATTAAGTGAGGAGAATATCCTGGCGGCAATCAAGGATACCGTACCCAGATTGTGGACATTGCTTGCAGAATCCCTCAATATCTTATTCAGTATCTTTACCTCCTTTATCATATTATTATATGTAGTCTTTATATTGTTGGATTATGAAGCAATAGCCGAAGGATGGTTGCATCTGTTGCCGAATAAGTACCGTACATTTGCATCCAATCTGGTACGTGACGTACAGGATGGCATGAATAAGTATTTCCGTGGTCAAGCACTAGTTGCTTTTTGCGTAGGTATTCTTTTTAGCATAGGTTTCTTGATTATCGACTTCCCGATGGCTATCGCTTTGGGACTCTTCATCGGCGCTCTGAATATGGTTCCCTACTTGCAGATCATCGGTTTCTTTCCTACCGTCCTACTAGCTATTCTCAAAGCTGCGGATACCGGAGAGAATTTCTGGATCATCATCGCATGTGCATTGGCTGTCTTCGCCGTTGTTCAAATCATACAAGATACTTTCCTCGTCCCCAAAATCATGGGAAAGATCACCGGCCTAAACCCTGCCATCATTCTCTTGTCTCTCTCTATCTGGGGTTCATTGATGGGAATGCTCGGCATGATTATCGCTCTGCCGCTAACGACTTTAATGCTTTCCTACTACCAACGTTTTATTATCAATAAAGAAAAGATAAAATATGAAGAAGCAGAAATAACTGATAATCAAGAAATAAACCATAAAGAGATAAAATAATTAAAACTTTTTTCTGCAGAATACTTGCAAATTAAATAAAAGTAGCTACCTTTGCACCCGCAATCAGGAAATAAGTGATTTGCAATAAGGATTGATTCGCTAGCTCAGCAGGTAGAGCACAACACTTTTAATGTTGGGGTCCTGGGTTCGAGCCCCAGGCGGATCACTCAAACAAAAAG
>NZ_GG688336.1:0-30939 GCF_000156195.1 Bacteroides finegoldii DSM 17565
CATAAAAGCCTTTACTCTCAGTATCCTGATCTGTATACTTCTCAGGAACGATATTTTTCTCCTCAAGGTAGAACACAACTTCATTTACACTTTCCTTCACATCAACAAGATCAAAGTAGTCTAAAGTGCCTTCAGGAAGAAGAAGGCGATAACCGTTTAATTCCATAAGCTATGAATTTGGAGACAAAGATAACAATTTATAAATTTACCCCTCAGGTTTTTACATTGACCCACTATACAAACGGCAATTATAAAAAATATTATCAAAGCTCCATACAAGTACAAATGATTAAGAAAAAAGTAATATCTATTTTCTACTTGAAATATGAATAAAATTATTACTTTTGACACTCAAATGAAAAGAGGAGTAACCCTTATTAAAAAATAAAATATGATGAAAAGACTACTTACAGTTACTGCAATCGGTCTGGCACTGCTAACCTGGCATGATAGCTGCACACACCCACCTAAAACTCAAGCAGCTTTCGTTCCCAAAGTGGCAACTCCTACCCGCCCCACCGAACTGAACAGACTTTCCATCGAGAACAATTCATCTCCGGCTGAAATCCCCGTTTTCACACATGGCGGATGAAACAAAGTAAATACATTTATGAAGACAGCTATTCCAAAACCCTCCAAACAGAGCATTATCCGTGAAGCCAGAGATTATGTAATGATTGCCGTCGGCATGATTTTGTACGGCATCGGTTGGACAGTATTCTTACTACCTAACGATATAACCACCGGAGGAGTGCCGGGTATCGCATCTATCGTATATTGGGCTACCGGCTTCCCCGTGCAATACACGTATTTCGCCATCAACTTTTTCTTGCTTTTGCTTGCCCTTAAATTATTAGGGTTGAAGTTCTGTATCAAAACGATCTTTGGAGTATTCACTTTGACCTTCTTTTTGTCTGTTATTCAAAAGATGGCGACAGGTATCAGTCTGCTTCACGACCAGCCGTTCATGGCATGTGTCATAGGAGCCTCGTTTTGCGGAGGTGGTATCGGTGTAGCCTTTTCATCCAACGGAAGTACAGGCGGAACAGACATTATCGCTGCCATCATCAACAAATATAGAGACATCACTTTAGGACGAGTTGTATTAATTTGTGATATGATTATTATCTCTTCCAGTTATTTTGTCTTAAAAGACTGGGAAAAAGTGGTGTATGGATTTGTAACTCTATATATTTGTAGTTTCGTTCTTGACCAGGTAGTGAACAGCGCACGCCAATCCGTACAATTCTTTATCATATCCAACAAATATGAAGAAATAGGGCGGTGTATTAACGAATATCCACATCGGGGAGTGACGATTATCAATGCAACCGGTTTTTATACGGGACGTGAAGTGAAGATGATGTTCGTATTAGCGAAAAAACGGGAATCACCTATCATATTCCGGTTGATTAAAGATATAGACCCGAATGCTTTTGTTTCACAAAGTGCAGTCATCGGAGTGTATGGAGAAGGATTTGATCATATAAAAATAAAATAAACAAGAAATGAAAAACCAATATTGAAAAACATGAAATTTCGACCAACCCCCAAGTTATTAACAGGCATTTTCATGGGAATCGTTTCCCTGACAACATTTAATGCGACGGCTGAAAACGCTGTAAAGCCTTATTGGCAAGACGTGCAAGTAGTTGCAGTCAACAAAGAGTACCCCCGTACTGTGTTTATGACGTATGACAACCGCGACGATGCGCTAAGCGGCAAGTTTGAGCGAAGCAAATATTACCGCTTATTGAATGGAACATGGAAGTTCTTTTTTGTAGATTCCTATAAAAAACTTCCTGATAACATTACCGATCCGAATATCAGCACAGAATCGTGGGATGATATTCAAGTACCCGGTAACTGGGAAGTACAAGGACATGGAACAGCCATCTACACGAACCACGGATACGAGTTCAAACCGCGTAACCCTCAGCCCCCTACTCTGCCCGAAGCGAATCCGGTAGGAGTATACCGCCGGAATATCGACATTCCCTCCAATTGGGACGGACGGGATATCTACCTACATCTAGCCGGAGTCAAATCCGGTGTATACGTATATATCAACGGACAGGAAGTGGGATATAGCGAAGATTCCAAGAATCCCGCTGAATTCCTTATCAACAAATATGTGAAACCCGGCAAGAACGTACTCACCCTAAAGATCTTCCGTTGGAGTACGGGTTCTTATCTCGAATGTCAGGACTTTTGGCGTATAAGTGGTATCGAACGTGACGTATACCTCTATTCACAGCCCAAAGTGGCAATCAAGGATTTCCGGGTAACATCGACATTGGATGATACTTATAAAAATGGTATCTTCAAGTTGACTATGGATATCCGCAATACCGGTTCTCAAACTTCCAAAGATTATATTATCGGATATAAGGTTTTTGATCCGAAAACAAATAAGGTAATCGCCGAAAGCGAAAAGAATTCCGCATTCAACGCCAACAGTACGATTTCTCTCTTCGGACATACGGAAATAGAGATACCCGATGTAAAGACATGGACCTCAGAACACCCCAATCTCTACAAACTGCTGATGTATATCAAGAACGGAGAGAAAATTGTGGAAATGGTTCCTTTCAATATCGGTTTCCGCCGCATCGAGATTAAGCCGATCGAACAAAAAGCCGCCAACGGACAGCCGTATGTCTGCTTATTCATCAACGGTCAACCTCTGAAACTGAAAGGGGTGAATATCCATGAACACAACCCAGCTACAGGACATTACGTACCAGAGGATTTGATGCGTCGTGACTTCGAGCTGATGAAACGACATAACTTGAACAGCGTACGTCTTTGCCACTATCCACAAGACCGCCGCTTCTACGAACTTTGCGACGAATACGGGCTGTACGTCTATGACGAGGCAAACATAGAAAGTCATGGAATGTACTACGATCTCCGTAAAGGCGGCACACTGGGTAACAACCCCGAATGGCTGAAACCACACATGGACCGTACGATCAATATGTTCGAACGTAACAAAAACTATCCGAGTGTTACCATCTGGTCATTGGGCAATGAAGCTGGAAACGGATATAACTTCTATCAGACTTACCTATGGCTGAAAGAAGCGGATAAGAATATCATGGCACGCCCCGTTAACTACGAACGTGCTCAATGGGAATGGAACTCCGATATGTATGTTCCTCAATATCCGGGTGCCGATTGGTTGGAAAGTATCGGCAAAAACGGCAGTGACCGTCCTGTAGCTCCTTCCGAATATGCGCACGCTATGGGTAACTCCACCGGAAACCTGTGGGGACAGTGGCAGGCTATCTATAAGTATCCGAATCTTCAGGGTGGATATATTTGGGACTGGGTAGATCAAGGTATTCTCCAAAAAGACAAAAACGGGAAAGAATATTGGGCATACGGAGGCGATTTCGGTGTAAATGCGCCCAGCGACGGTAACTTCCTTTGCAACGGTCTTGTAAACCCCGACCGAAGTCCGCACCCCGCAATGGCTGAAGTGAAGTATGTACATCAGAATGTAGGATTTGAAGCAACAGACATCGCATCCGGCAAATTCAAGATTACCAATCGTTTCTACTTCACTAATCTGAAAAAATATCAGATTCATTATAATGTGGTCGCTAACAACAAAATCATAAGAGGCGGCAAGGTATCATTGGATATCGAACCGCAAGCTTCCAAAGAATTCACAGTACCGGTCAATGGGCTGAAAGCACAGCCGGGAACAGAATATTTTGTCAACTTCAGCGTAACGACAGTGGAGCCGGAACCTTTAATTCCGATTGGTTATGAAATAGCATACGACCAGTTCCAACTTCCTGTTCAGGCAGAAAAAGAAACGTATAAAGTCAGCGGACCTGCACTGAGCACATCCACACAAGGAGATGAACTCATTGTATCGTCTTCAAAGGTAAATTTCGTATTTAATAAGAAAAGCGGCCTGGTGACTTCCTATAAAGTAGACGGTACTGAATATTTCAAAGATGGATTCGGTATCCAACCTAATTTCTGGCGTGCTCCCAATGACAATGATTATGGAAACGGTGCTCCCAAACGTTTACAAGTTTGGAAAGAGTCGAGCAAGAATTTCCATGTGACGGACGTCAGCATGACGAATGAGAATAAAGTGGTTTCATTAAATGCAACTTACTTGTTGGCTGCCGGAAACCTTTATATAGTCACTTACAAAATCTATCCGAGCGGAGTGGTCAATGTGAATGCCAAGTTTACTTCTACGGATATGCAAGCGGCAGAAACGGAAGTTTCCGAAGCTACCCGCATGGCTACTTTCACTCCCGGAAGTGATGCAGCCCGCAAAGCAGCTTCCAAGTTGGAGGTTCCACGCATAGGAGTACGTTTCCGTCTGCCGGCTCAGATGAATAACGTACAATACTTCGGTCGTGGCCCGGAAGAAAATTACACCGACCGTAATCACGGAACAGTTGTCGGTGTATATAAGACAACGGCAGACAAAATGTATTTCAACTATGTTCGTCCGCAAGAAAACGGACATCGCACCGATACACGTTGGATTGCCCTGTCTCCGGACAAAGGCAAGGGGCTGGTCATTGTAGCCGACAGCTTAGTCGGATTCAACGCTTTACGCAACTCCATCGAAGATTTCGATTCGGAAGAAGCGCTTCCTCATCCTTACCAATGGAGTAACTTCACCCCCGAAGAAGTTGCCAATCACAATGAAAAAGCGGCACGTAACGTTCTGAGAAGAATGCATCATGTCAATGATATCACTCCAAGAGACTTCGTGGAAGTATGTGTGGATATGAAGCAACAAGGCGTGGGTGGCTATGACAGTTGGGGATCACGTCCGGAACCAATCTATCAGATTCCGGCCAATCGCGAATACAATTGGGGATTCACACTCGTCCCCGTCCGTTCTCCCGGTCAGGCCAATGAAGCCGCTAAATATGATTATCGATAACCTTAGTATAAATTTTTAAAGAAAAGACCCATGAAAGATTTATCTGGCATTGTAGCTAAATTCAAAGTTCAAGGTACAGTAGAAGAGATCAAGCCTTTAGGAACAGGACTTATCAACGACACCTATAAAGTAAACACCAAAGAGGTAGACGCCCCCGACTATGTCCTGCAACGCATCAATCATGCTATCTTTCAGAATGTAGAAATGCTTCAAGCAAATATATCCTCCGTTACAGGACATATACGCAAAAAACTGACAGAAGCAGGCGAAGCGGATATTGACCGCAAGGTGTTGAACTTCCTCGAAACGGAAGAAGGCAAGACATATTGGTTCGACGGTGAAAGTTACTGGCGTGTGATGGTATTCATCCCACGTGCAAAGACCTACGAGACGGTCAATCCCGAATATTCAAATTATGCCGGAAAAGCATTCGGTAATTTCCAGGCTATGCTAGCCGATATTCCGGAAACACTGGGAGAAACGATTCCCGACTTCCACAACATGGAGTTCCGTCTCAAACAACTTCGTGACGCTGTTACAGCGAATGCAGCCGGAAGAGTGGCAGAAGTACAGTACTATCTGGATGAAATAGAAAAACGTGCAGACGAAATGTGTAAAGCGGAACGTCTGTATCGGGAAGGTAAACTCCCCAAACGAGTCTGCCATTGCGATACGAAAGTTAATAATATGATGTTCGACGAAGATGGCAAAGTGTTATGCGTCATTGACTTGGATACGGTAATGCCCAGCTTTATCTTCTCCGACTACGGTGATTTCCTCCGTACGGGAGCTAATACGGGTGACGAGGACGACAAGGATTTGGATCGTGTCAACTTCAATATGGAAATATTCAAGGCATTTACAAAAGGCTATCTGGAAGGCGCCAAGTCATTCCTGACTCCGATAGAGATCGAGAATCTTCCTTATGCAGCCGCACTATTCCCTTATATGCAGTGTGTACGGTTCTTGGCTGATTACATCAATGGAGATACTTACTATAAGATTAAATATCCCGAACATAACTTGGTTCGCACCAAAGCACAATTCAAGTTATTGCAAAGCGTAGAAGCTCACACACCGGAAATGGTGGAATTCATCAACGAATGCTTAAAAAGTTGAGAGTGGAGAATTGAGAGTGGAGAGTTTACCTGGTAAAAGCTCCATTCTCCCAGCGATAAACAATAGGACGGCGGAGAAACGGCTTCAATTTCTCTGCCGTTTCTTTTGACATATAATCGGGAGTGGTCAATGTAACGGTCAGCTCTGTATTCTCTTTATTAAAGTCAGCTTTCATCAGTAGCATATCTGCCGGACGGCTAGCCTCATCAAATTCATAAACAGCTGTCGGTTCCGGAGTATTCAGGAAATCGTTCAATATCGGTAAAGTGACAAACTGAGAAGCTGCAAGCGGTTGCCAGTCGGTAGTATAAAAGTGAATACGGCTGTCGCAAGCAGGAGCGCAAGCCGTAGAAATAGTACAAATAATATTCGTCGTATCGTTCAACGCTAATAATTTCATTTGCCACGTAGTCTGTGGAGACATCTGCATACGGATATAGTCTTTACTTAAATCCGTCATTTCCGATTTCTTACCGAATCGGTTCTCTACCTGTGCCCTCATCTTACTTTCCAGAAAGTCGATACAGTCTTCACGATTTACTTTGGTCAGCAGAGTACTCAAAGAATCCGGCATATTCACAAATACGGTTTTAGCTTCTTGCGCCTGAAGAGAAGTCATAGAAATGCTCCCGGCAACAGAAAAAAAGATAGCGACTGCTAATTTATTTATTTTCATATTTATCTTATTTAGTCCCCAAATATAAGAATATCATTCCGATTAACACTAGTATAAGGTCAATCGCTTTGCTTTTTAAATTCTTTTCACGGAAGAAAAGCGCACCGAAAATGAAAGAAACAATTACACTTCCCCGACGAACCATCGAAACAATGGAAATCATGGAATCATCATAACTCAATGCATAGAAATAGACAAAGTCGGCTGCAGAGAGGAAAATGGAAATCAGGATAATCGTCCAATCCCAGCGAAAAGGGGTAGTCGACTTTCTTTTCGGCCACCAAAGCAATAACAGAATGGGACACATGATAAAAACCTGATAAACATTATACCAAGACTGCACCAACATCGGGTTCAATGACTTCATCAGATACTTGTCATACAATCCGCTGATAGCTCCCGTTATCGCAGCCAGCACGATAAAGAATATCCATTTATTATGCTTGAAGTCGATTCCTTCTTTCTTTCCCGAACGGCTCAGCATGAAAAAAGAGACAACAGCCAGCAGCACACCGATCCATTGATAAAGGTTCAACCGCTCGCCAAACACGAGCATTGCCCCTACAAGCACCATCACCGGACGGGTGGCATTGATCGGTCCTACGATCGTAATAGGCAAATGTTTCATCCCGAAATAACCGAATATCCATGAAGACAGCACTATGAATGACTTGATGATAATATATTTATGCTGTTCCCAACCCGCAACAGGGACATTGAATATACTTCCTTCCAACAGATTCGGCTCATATATAGAGAACAGGATAAACGGCAGGAAGATAAGGCTGGAAAAGAAAGTGTTCAAGAACAATACAGGAAGCACCGCATTGTCTTTCAGTGATTTCTTTTTAAATACATCATAAAAGCCCAACAAAGTAGCTGATAGAAAAGCCAATAATAACCACATAGAAAATAAGTAAGAAGTAAAAATTAAAAATTAAAAATTAAAGGTGTGTAGGAGAAAGGAATATCGTATCAGGATATTCCACATTCACCAGAAACAAAGCCTGTCCCGGAGCGGAAGTCCCGGCTTTGCAACGGTCTTTCTGTTCTATAATTCGCCTGAAGCCCTCAATGGAAAGCTTTCCACGCCCCACTTCAATCAGTGTGCCCACTATGGCACGCACCATATTCCGCAAAAAGCGGTCGGCCCGGATGGTAAACACCCAAGTGGCGTCCTCTTCCCGTGTCCATTCCGCATGGGTAATATGGCAGATATTTGTCTTTACATCCGTATGCAATTTGCTGAAACTCGTAAAGTCAGTATATTCGAAAAGCACTTTCGCCGCCTCATTCATACGTTCATAATCCAACGGACTGTAAACCCTGCAGCGATATTGCCGGTTGAAAGGATATTTGGCAGTGGTCACATAATATTTGTAAGTCCGGGCTGTCGCATCAAAACGCGCATGAGCCTCCGGCCGGACACGGCAAACACGATAAACAGAAATATCAGGCGGTAACAAACGATTCAGTTTGTCGGCAACGGATTCCGTATCCAACGGTTCATCATAGTCAAAATGGGCAACCATCAAAGAGGCGTGCACCCCCGCATCGGTTCTCCCCGCTCCCACAACTTCTATCTCACGACGCAGAAAGGTAGACAATGCGTTCATCAAGCATTCCTGCACACTAATTCCATTCGGTTGAATCTGCCAACCGTGATAGTTGGTTCCATCATAAGCCAAATAAATAAAATACCTTTGCACGCTTATTCCTCCTTTTTTGAATTTTCGCGTGCAAAAGTAGTCATTTTATCTTATTTATCTTTGTATAGTTCGCATAAACTCGTATATTTGAAAAACAATATGGATGATTCACTAACTGTACCAAATTATGAGCAGTACTATTTTCCTCATTATCGCCCTCGTCACAACAGGCATTTTTGTGATTCAATTTATTCTATCAATCTTCTTCGGAGATATAGACGCTGATGTTGACGTAGACACTGACATCAGCAGCGTAGTTTCTTTCAAGGGGCTCACCCATTTCGGAATCGGATTTGGCTGGTATATGTATTTGGCAGGAAATACGGAGATTCAAACCTATGCCGTTGCAATCTTTGTAGGTCTCTGTTTCGTTCTCGCCGTCTGGTTCTTGTATAAAAAAGCTTTCCAACTACAACAGGTAAACCGTTCCGAACAGACAGAACAGTTGGTCGGACGCGAATGTACGATCTACTTCAAGCAAAATGACGGCAGATACACCGTACAGACAAAACGGGATGGAGCCATGCGCGAAGTGGACGTAATCTCCGAATCGGGAAAGACGTATCAAACGGGAGACCATACGGTTATCACCCGATATCAGAATGGGACATTGTATATTCAGTAACTATTTAAAATACACAAATCTATGACACAAGAAATTCTAATCATGGTCGCTATATTAGTGGCGGTCATCTTACTCACTTTTATCGGTATCTTGTCTCGTTATCGCAAATGTAAGAGTGACGAAGTCCTCGTTGTATACGGTAAGACAGGAAGAGACAAAAAATCCGCAAAGCTATATCACGGAGGAGCAGCCTTTGTATGGCCGATTATCCAAGGGTATGAGTTCTTGTCAATGAAGCCGATGCAGATCGACTGTAAACTGACGGGGGCTCTTTCCGCACAGAATATACGTGTCGATGTACCGACTACTATCACTGTAGCCATCAGTACCGACCCGGAAGTGATGCAAAATGCCGCCGAACGTATGTTAGGGCTGACAATGGACGACAAACAGAATCTGATTACAGATGTAGTCTATGGGCAGATGCGTTTGGTTATCGCCGACATGACGATTGAAGAACTGAACTCCGACCGCGACAAGTTCCTTTCTAAAGTAAAAGACAATATCGATACGGAACTTCGCAAATTCGGTCTGTACCTCATGAATATCAATATCAGTGATATCCGTGACGCTGCCAACTATATCGTAAACTTAGGTAAGGAAGCCGAAAGTAAGGCACAGAATGAGGCGCAAGCGAACATCGAGGAACAGGAAAAATTAGGTGCCATTAAGATTGCCAATCAAATAAAAGAACGGGAAACAAAGGTTGCCGAGACGCGTAAAGACCAGGATATCGCCATTGCGGAAACAAAGAAATTGCAGGAAATTTCCGTTGCCAATGCAGATAAGGACAGAATCTCCCAAGTAGCCATCGCAAATGCGGAAAAAGAATCTCAAGTAGCCAAAGCGGAAGCTGAAAAGAACATCCGTATCGAACAGGCAAATACCGAAAAAGAAAGTCGTATTGCCGAACTGAACTCCGACATGGAAATCAAACAGGCGGAAGCTGCGAAGAAAGCCGCTATCGGGCGAAATGACGCACAAAAAGAGGTTGCTTTATCAAATGCGGATTTGGCTGTAACACAAGCTAACGCTGATAAGCAAGCCGGTGAAGCAGCTGCAAGATCGGAAGCAGCTGTACAAACAGCCCGTGAAATCGCTCAAAAAGAAGTAGAAGAAGCAAAAGCCCGGAAAGTGGAATCTTCATTAAAGGCGGAAAAGATTGTACCTGCCGAAATCTCCAGGCAGGAAGCTATTCTTCAAGCAAACGCTATTGCGGAAAAGATAACCCGTGAAGCGGAAGCCCGTGCAAAAGCCACTTTGGCACAAGCGGAAGCAGAAGCAAAAGCTATCCAACTGAAACTGGAAGCGGAAGCAGAAGGTAAAAAGCGTTCATTACTTGCCGAAGCGGAAGGTTTCGAAGCAATGGTAAGAGCTGCCGAATCCAATCCGGCTATCGCCATCCAATACAAGATGGTAGACCAATGGAAAGAAATTGCCGGTGAACAGGTGAAAGCATTCGAACATATAAACTTAGGAAATATCACCGTATTTGACGGCGGAAACGGAGGAACAAGCAATTTCTTGAATACATTAGTAAAAACGGTTGCACCAAGTCTCGGTGTATTGGACAAGTTGCCTATCGGTGAAACAGTGAAAGGTATCATTAATCCGGAAAATAAAACGGAAGAAAAGCCCGCAACGAAAGCTGAAGAAAAAAAGAAATAATCCGAATTTATTAGTTTAGTAAAGTGCGCTGATGAGAAAAAGAAAAGTCTTATTCTCATCAGCGCACTTTTATCATATATACGAATCAGTATAAAAACGGTGCGGAAAGGAGCCAAATACTATTTTTATTTCTTTTTCTGCCTAATCAGATTAGCCGCGTTACTTATTCTTTTTGCGTTTGACTATAGTATTCCGCAAGAGTAACTATAGTCTTCCTTACGTATAACTATAGTCATACGCAAAGTACACTATAGTTATACGAAGTAAAAGTAACGAATGAAATGAGTCTAAATAGTGAATCGATTATAAAAGAATGCCTATAGAAATCAATAAGAATAAGAAGGCTATCATTGTTTAATTCAAAACCTAGTACGTTATGAATATGCAGCGGAAATAATGCAAAGCATAGAACGTATGGAAAAATAGCGTATATTTGCGGGCAAAAAGACAAAATGACTATTTACAAGCTTCGCATACTACCACTATTTTTACTAGTTATTAGCTTCACGACATTCACTTCAGGGTGCAAAAAGAAAGATATGTCACTGAAACTGAATGAGCCCCGCAACATTCGTGGCGTTGTCAGTTACAAACGCTCTTTCCCTGATTTGAACGATGCACATCTCAAAGTCGCTAAAAAGATAGGTATCAACCCGTTGGCAGACCGAGAGGAAGCGGAAGCTATGAAAGAAAAGCTGACTCATATCACTGATAATGATTTCTATACAGTAGATTCATTAACGCACTCCATCCCCTACCTCGTTCCACGTGCCAGCGCATTGCTCGATACAATCGGCTCCAACTTTCTCGATTCACTGGCTGCCAAAGGGTTGAACCCGAATCAAGTGATTGTCACATCCGTGCTGCGTACACAAAACGATGTGAAGCGTCTCCGCCGCCGCAACGGAAATGCTTCCGTCAATTCGGCACATTGTTTCGGGGCTACTTTCGATGTAAGTTGGAAACGCTTCAAGAAAGTAGAAGATGAAGACGGACGTCCCTTACAGGATGTCAGCGCAGACACCCTTAAACTCGTCCTGTCAGAGGTATTGAGAGACTTGCGGAAAGCTGAAAAATGCTATATTAAATATGAGCTGAAGCAAGGTTGTTTCCATATTACGGCCAGGTGACGTAAGAAATGAATGTAAATTGCAATAAAATTCGCCCCTAAACAATCAGAGAATCCAAAACGTTTCATTAAATTTGCAGAAATTTTTCTTTAATACAATTGAATGATAGAGAAACTGATTGTTCTTGAGGACATTGATCCGGTTATTTTTTACGGCGTAAACAACGCCAACATACAGTTAATTAAAGCTTTATATCCGAAGCTACGCATAGTTGCCCGAGGTAATGTCATCAAAGTGCTGGGCGATGAGGAAGAAATGTGTGCTTTCGAAGAAAATATCACCAAACTTGAGAAATACTGTGCCGAATATAACTCTCTGAAAGAAGAGGTTATCATTGACATTATAAAAGGAAATGCCCCGCAAGCAGAGCAAACCGGGAACGTGATTGTATTCAGCGTCACAGGAAAACCCATCATCCCCCGAAGTGAAAACCAACTGAAACTGGTAGAAGGATTTGCCAAGAATGATATGGTATTCGCCATCGGTCCGGCGGGTTCGGGAAAGACATATACCGCTATCGCCCTTGCCGTACGCGCACTGAAGAATAAAGAAATCAAGAAAATCATCCTTAGCCGCCCCGCCGTAGAAGCCGGAGAAAAGCTCGGTTTCCTGCCCGGCGACATGAAAGATAAGATCGACCCATACTTGCAACCTTTATATGATGCCTTGCAAGACATGATACCTGCCGCCAAGTTAAAGGAATACATGGAATTGAACGTTATCCAGATTGCTCCGTTAGCCTTTATGCGCGGACGCACACTGAATGACGCAGTCGTAATCTTGGATGAAGCCCAAAACACCACTACGCAACAAATCAAAATGTTCCTTACCCGTATGGGTATGAACACCAAAATGATTGTGACGGGAGACATGACACAGATCGACCTCCCCGCTTCACAAACATCGGGACTGGTGCAAGCCCTCCGTATCTTGAAAGGAGTGAAAGGTATCAGTTTTGTTGAACTGAGTAAAAAGGATATCGTACGCCATAAACTGGTGGAACGTATCGTGGATGCTTACGAAAAATTCGACAAAGAAGCGAAAGCCGAACGGAATGGTGAAAATAAAGAAACATAATTTTAATATATATCATTATGAAAGCATTAACAAAAACAGATTTCAACTTTCCGGGACAGAAAAGTGTGTATCACGGAAAAGTGCGCGATGTGTACAACATCAACGGCGAAAAACTCGTCATGGTAGCAACCGACCGTATTTCGGCCTTTGATGTAGTACTGCCCGAAGGTATCCCTTACAAAGGACAAATGCTGAACCAGATTGCAGCTAAATTCCTTGACGCCACTACTGACATTTGCCCGAACTGGAAACTGGCTACTCCGGACCCGATGGTAACGGTAGGTGTATTGTGCGAAGGCTTCCCGGTAGAAATGATTGTACGCGGCTATCTCTGCGGCAGCGCATGGCGTGCTTACAAAAGCGGTGTACGCGAAATTTGCGGTGTGAAGTTACCGGACGGAATGCGTGAAAACGAAAAATTTCCGGAACCAATCATCACTCCGACTACAAAAGCCGAAATGGGATTGCACGACGAAGACATCTCCAAAGAAGAAATCCTGAAACAAGGACTGGCTACTCCGGAAGAATATGAGGTTCTCGAAAAATACACATTAGCTCTCTTCAAACGCGGCACTGAAATCGCAGCGGAGCGCGGACTGATTCTCGTAGATACAAAATACGAATTCGGTAAGCATAACGGTACCATCTATCTGATGGACGAAATCCACACACCGGACTCAAGCCGTTATTTTTACTCTGAAGGTTATCAGGAACGCTTCGAAAAAGGCGAACCGCAGAAACAGCTTTCTAAAGAATTCGTCCGCGAATGGTTGATGGAGAACGGTTTCCAGGGTAAAGAAGGTCAGAAAGTGCCCGAAATGACTCCGGCTATCGTACAGAGCATCAGCGACCGTTATATCGAATTGTTCGAGAACATCACCGGTGAGAAATTTGTAAAAGAAGATACCAGCAATATTGCTGAACGTATCGAAAAGAACGTTATGAATTTCTTGACTGAATAAGAATGGATTACCCGCAACAACATATCAAACCTTACGACAAGGAAGGAAAGAAAACCGAGCAGGTGGAACGTATGTTCGACAACATCGCACATGCCTACGATAAGTTGAATCACACCTTATCCTTAGGGATAGACCGCAGTTGGAGACGTAAGGCCATAGCCTGGCTTCGCCCTTTCCATCCGCAACGTATGATGGATGTAGCTACCGGCACAGGAGATTTTGCCATCCTTGCCTGCCGCGAGCTGCAACCCGCTGAGTTAATCGGCACGGATATATCGGAAGGTATGATGAATGTGGGGCGTGAAAAAGTAAAGAAGGAAGGACTCTCGGACAAAATATCTTTTGCCCGGGAGGACTGTACTTCACTCTCTTTTGCCGACAATGACTTTGACGCTATTACCGTAGCTTTCGGTATCCGCAACTTCGAAGACCTCGACAAAGGTCTCTCCGAGATGTGCCGTGTACTGAAACCGGGAGGCCATCTTGTGATTCTGGAGCTAACCACTCCGGAGCGCTTTCCGATGAAGCAACTATTCTCCATCTACTCAAAAATCGTCATTCCGTTACTGGGCAAACTTCTCTCCAAAGACAACAGCGCTTACCATTATTTGCCGGACACCATCAAAGTATTTCCGCAAGGGGAAATAATGAAAGGAGTTCTTTCAAAAGCCGGATTCGGCGAAGTGAGTTTCAAGCGGCTGACCTTTGGTATCTGCACTCTTTATACTGCGACAAAATAGTGAGTTAATTAATTTAATCCTTTTCTTTTATGGAAAAATATGGTTTAATCGGTTATCCTCTGAGACATTCATTTTCTATCGGATACTTTAATGAGAAATTCAAATCCGAGGGTATCGATGCAGAGTATGTGAATTTCGAGATTCCCAGTATCAATAACTTCATGGAAGTCATCGAAGAGAACCCCAATTTATGCGGACTCAATGTCACCATTCCTTACAAGGAGCAAGTAATTCCTTTCCTGGATGAACTCGATCGTGACACGGCAAAGATAGGCGCAGTAAACGTGATTAAAATCATCCGCCAACCAAAAGGTAAAGTAAAATTAGTAGGTTATAACTCTGACATTATCGGATTTTCCCAATCCATACAGCCTTTATTGCAACCCCATCACAAGAAAGCCTTGATTCTAGGTACCGGCGGGGCCTCCAAAGCAGTCTATCATGGACTTAAAAATCTGGGAATCGAAAGTGTATTCGTTTCACGCACTCATAAAGCGGACAATATGCTGACTTACGAAGAGCTAACCCCCGAAATCATGGCGGAACATACGATTATCGTCAACACTACTCCCGTAGGTATGTTTCCTAAGGTCGATTTCTGCCCGAATATCCCATACAATCTAGTAACTCCAAACCATTTGCTCTACGATTTGTTATATAATCCGAATGTTACCCTTTTTATGAAAAAGGGTGAAGCACAAGGAGCCGTTGTCAAAAACGGTCTGGAAATGTTGCTTCTTCAAGCATTCGCCGCTTGGGAAATCTGGCATAAGTAAATCACATTTCCCCTCACTCTCGGCAGAAGAAGTCAGGGGCAAATCAAAGAGGTACAATTATGAGGAGAAAAGTTATCTATAGCATTATCGTTGTCATGTTGATATTGACCGGTTGTACCATTGGAGGAAGTTTCTATATGTTGAATTTATCTCTGACGCCGGATGGCAAGATATTGTCTAAAGACGCTGATTCTTATCCTTTTATGTACAGAAACTATCCTTTTCTGCGTTCGTGGGTAGATAGTCTGCGACAAGTAAATGCCCTGAAAGACACTTTTATCGTCAACCCGCACGGCATACAGCTTCATGCTTACTATGTGGCTGCTCCCAGACCCACAAACAAAACCGCAGTTATTGTACACGGATATACGGATAATGCTATCCGTATGTTTATGATCGGTTACCTCTACAATCGGGATTTAGGCTTCAACATTTTGCTTCCCGACCTTCAGCACCAAGGCGAAAGTGAAGGTCGGGCCATTCAGATGGGATGGAAAGACCGTCTGGATGTATTGCAATGGATGAACATCACCAATAGTATCTTTGGAGACAGCACGCAGATGGTAGTGCATGGTATTTCGATGGGAGGCGCAACCACAATGATGGTATCCGGTGAGGAGCAGCAGCCTTTCGTCAAGTGCTTTGTGGAAGATTGCGGTTATACCAGTGTGTGGGATGAATTTTCCCATGAGCTGAAAAGTTCTTTCGGTCTCCCTCCTTTCCCTTTGATGTATACCACCAGTTGGCTATGCGAAAAGAAGTACGGATGGAATTTCAAAGAGGCCTCTTCGCTGAAACAAGTAGCAAAATGCCAACTGCCGATGTTGTTTATCCACGGTGACAAAGATACATACGTTCCGACTTGGATGGTTTATCCGCTTTACGAAGCAAAACCGGAACCTAAAGAACTTTGGATAGTACCAGGTGCGGCTCACGCCCTTTCATACAAAGAGAATAAACAGGAATACACAGATAAAGTCCGTAAGTTTGTCGGGCAATATATTCATTAAACGATGAAATTAATATTCACATTCATAGCTATTACTTTCTTGCTGATCCCCTTACGGGCTCAAGAGAAAGTGTACACAGTAGACAATCTTCCGAAAGTCCACTTACAGAATAAGACGCAATATGTATGCAATCCTGCGGGAATACTGTCAAAAGCAGCCTGTGATAGTATAGATTCCATGCTTTATGCTTTAGAACTGCAAACCGGTATTGAGACGGTCGTTGCAGTGGTTCCCTCCATTGGAGAGGAAGATTGTTTCGATTTCTGTCATCAACTGCTCAATCAATGGGGTGTAGGAAAGAAAGATAAGAATAACGGTTTGGTTATTCTATTAGTAACCGACCAACGCTGCATTCAATTTTATACCGGATACGGTCTGGAAGGAGTTCTCCCCGACGCTATCTGCAAGAGGATTCAGACGAAATACATGATTCCGTATCTGAAAGACGGGAATTGGAATGCCGGAATGGTGGCCGGTTTGAAAGCGACTTGCCAAGTCCTTGACGGTTATATGGAGAACGATTCTCTTTCCGGTTCAACCAATAACGGAGGTTCATTCGATTTCATCCTCGCCGTATTTTTCTTTATACTGATTGGTGGAGGTATCGCTTTCCTTTCCGCACGCAAGCAAAGCCGTTGTCCGAAATGCGGAAAACACACGTTACAAAGAAGCGGTAGTCGGCTGATCTCCAAAGTCAATGGCGTAAGAACCGAAGACATCACTTACACGTGTAGAAATTGCGGTCATACCCTCACACGTCGCCAACAAAGTTATGACAATGATTATCATCACCGAGGTGGTGGCGGTCCGTTTATTGGTGGTTTCGGCGGAGGCAGAAGTTTCGGAGGCGGAGGCAGTTTTGGTGGAGGCAGCTTCGGTGGAGGAATGGGCGGAGGAGGTGGTGCCGGTTCACGATTCTAGTCAATTCACGACTCCAACTAAAACCTAGAAAAGTCAAGGAAACACCAAGATTTAAAATCAAATTATCAATATCAATCAATAAAAACGATAAATATGAAAAAGTCAGTTATCATTATTTTAGCCGTTATAGCTGTCATTGTCATTTGGGCTGTCAGCATGTACAACGGTCTTGTCGCTATGGATGAGAAAGTAAATGGTCAATGGGCCAATGTAGAAACTCAATACCAACGCCGCGCCGATTTAATTCCCAATCTGGTAAATACAGTAAAAGGGTATGCGACACATGAAAAAGAAACGCTGGAAGGAGTGGTTGAAGCACGCAGTCAAGCAACACAAATGAAAGTCGATGCAGCCGACCTGACACCAGAAAAACTCGCTCAATACCAGAAAGCACAGGGCGCCGTTACTTCCGCCTTAGGCAAATTATTAGCAATTACGGAAAACTATCCGGATTTGAAGGCTAATCAGAACTTCCTTGAACTGCAAGCCCAATTGGAGGGGACGGAAAACCGTATCAACGTGGCACGCAAAAATTTCAATGATGCTGCACAGGCTTATAACACCAATATCCGCCGTTTCCCCAAGAATATCTTTGCCGGAATGTTCGGATTTGAAAAGAAAGCTTACTTCGAAGCGGAAGAAGGTAGCGAAAAAGCACCGAAGGTAGAGTTCTGAAAAGAGGCAACGGCATTTCTAGTAAGATAGTTGGCTGTACAAAAAAAAAGCAGTACTTTTGCAGCCGTATACAAAATAATTCTATAACTCATGAGTAATCAACGATACATGATGCGTGGCGTAAGCGCATCAAAAGAAGATGTGCACAACGCCATCAAGAACATCGACAAAGGAATTTTCCCTAAAGCATTCTGCAAAATCATTCCCGATATATTGGGAGGCGATCCGGAATACTGTAACATCATGCATGCCGACGGAGCCGGAACCAAGTCTTCGCTTGCTTATATGTATTGGAAAGAAACCGGCGACCTGTCCGTTTGGAAAGGTATTGCGCAGGACGCTTTGATCATGAATATCGATGACCTGCTTTGCGTGGGGGCCGTAGATAATATTCTTGTCTCTTCTACCATCGGACGCAACAAGCTGTTAATTCCGGGGGAAGTAATTTCCGCCATTATCAATGGAACGGATGAGCTGCTTGCCGAGCTCCGCGAAATGGGAGTAGGCGTATATGCCACCGGTGGTGAGACAGCCGACGTCGGTGATCTTGTCCGCACTATTATTGTTGATTCCACAGTAACTTGCCGCATGAAACGTTCGGATGTGATAGACAATGCCAACATCCGTCCGGGTGATGTGATTGTCGGTCTTGCTTCTTACGGACAAGCTACTTATGAAAAAGAATACAATGGCGGCATGGGCAGCAACGGCCTGACAAGTGCCCGTCACGACGTATTCGGCAAATACCTTGCAGAAAAATATCCGGAAAGCTATGATGCGGCAGTTCCCGAAGAACTGGTTTATTCTGGAAACCTAAAATTGACAGACAGTGTGGAAGGCTCTCCGATCGACGCCGGCAAGTTAGTACTCTCTCCTACCCGTACATACGCGCCGGTAGTAAAGAAGTTGTTGGATGCACTACGTCCTGAAATACACGGAATGGTACACTGCTCCGGTGGTGCACAAACCAAAGTTTTACACTTTGTTGAAAACGTTCGTGTAGTGAAAGATAATCTTTTCCCTGTTCCTCCTTTATTCAAGACTATTCAAGAACAAAGCGGCACAGATTGGGCGGAAATGTACAAGGTGTTCAATATGGGACATCGGCTTGAAGTCTATCTGTCACCGGAACACGCTGAAGAAGTTATCGCCATTTCCGAATCATTTGGAATACCGGCACAGATTGTCGGGCGTATCGAAGCATGTGACAAGACTGAATTAATCATTAAGAGTGAATTCGGAGAATTTAGATACTAAAGAATGGCAGATAACAGTACCATATTAGAGAAACTGGACGGTCTTGTAGCCCGTTTTGAAGAAATATCAACCCTCATCACCGACCCGGCAGTCATTGCCGACCAGAAACGTTATGTCAAACTGACAAAGGAATACAAGGAACTGGATGACTTGATGAAAGCCCGCAAGGAATATATTCAATTGCTGGGCAACATCGAAGAAGCCAAAAATATCCTTGCCACCGAGTCGGATACAGATATACGCGAAATGGCCAAAGAGGAAATGGACCTTAGCCAGGAACGCCTTCCGGTATTGGAGGAAGAAATCAAGTTAATGCTTGTTCCTGCCGACCCGCAAGACAGCAAGAATGCCATTCTTGAAATTCGCGGTGGAGCAGGAGGCGATGAAGCGGCAATCTTTGCCGGTGACCTTTTCCGCATGTATGCCAAATACTGCGAAGTAAAAGGATGGAAACTGGAAGTCTCCAACGCCAACGAAGGAACTGCCGGCGGATACAAGGAAATAGTTTGTAGTGTCACGGGAGACAATGTTTACGGCACATTGAAGTATGAATCGGGTGTACACCGCGTACAGCGTGTTCCCGCCACAGAGACTCAGGGACGTGTACATACTTCGGCAGCTTCGG
Organism: Bacteroides finegoldii DSM 17565; assembly: GCF_000156195.1. GTDB lineage: Bacteria > Bacteroidota > Bacteroidia > Bacteroidales > Bacteroidaceae > Bacteroides > Bacteroides finegoldii. The sequence goes on from NZ_GG688336.1 coordinate 19,898, forward strand.
TAGCCGTACTTCCTGAAGCGGAAGAGTTCGATGTGGTCATCAACGAAGGAGAAATCAAATGGGATACTTTCCGAAGCGGCGGCGCAGGCGGACAGAACGTTAATAAGGTAGAATCCGGAGTGCGTCTGCGCTATATCTGGAAGAACCCCAATACCGGTGTTTCCGAAGAAATTCTGATCGAATGTACCGAGACACGCGACCAACCCAAAAATAAAGAGCGCGCATTGGCCCGTCTCCGTACTTTCATCTACGACAAGGAGCATCAGAAATATATCGACGACATTGCTTCCAAACGTAAAACGATGGTTTCAACAGGAGACCGCTCTGCGAAAATCCGTACATACAACTATCCGCAAGGACGTATCACCGACCACCGCATTAATTACACGATTTATAATCTTGCGGCTTTCATGGACGGGGATATACAAGACTGTATCGACCACCTGATCGTAGCTGAAAATGCGGAACGGTTGAAGGAAAGCGAACTTTAGATAAGTTGAGAGTTGAAAATTGAGAGTTGAGAGTGATTCTAAAATAGTAAAAAATAGTAAACAATAAGATGGATAAGCAACAATTATTTGAAAACATAAAACGCAAAAAATCATTCCTTTGTGTAGGGCTTGATACTGACATCAAGAAAATTCCGGAACATCTGCTGAAAGAAGAAGATCCGATTTTTGCTTTCAATAAGGCAATCATCGACGCGACAGCCGATTTGTGCATAGCCTACAAACCCAATTTGGCTTTTTACGAAAGTATGGGTGTAAAAGGATGGATCGCTTTTGAAAAGACAGTAAAGTATATCAAGGATAATTATCCGGATCAGTTCATCATTGCCGATGCAAAACGTGGTGATATAGGAAACACTTCCGCCATGTATGCCCGTACTTTCTTCGAGGAACTGGATATCGACTCTGTAACCGTAGCTCCTTACATGGGAGAAGACAGTGTGACTCCGTTTCTTACTTACGACAACAAATGGGTTATCCTGTTGGCATTGACTTCCAACAAAGGATCTCATGACTTCCAATTGACAGAAGATGCAAATGGCGAACGTCTATTTGAAAAAGTACTGCGCAAATCACAGGAATGGGCAAACGATGACCGTATGATGTACGTAGTAGGCGCTACTCAAGGACGTGCTTTTGAAGATATCCGCAAAATTGTTCCTGACCATTTCCTTCTCGTTCCCGGTATCGGAGCGCAAGGCGGCTCGCTCGAAGAAGTTTGCAAATATGGTATGAATAGCACTTGTGGATTGATTGTAAACTCTTCCCGTGGCATTATCTACGTAGATAAGACAGAAAAGTTTGCAGAAGCTGCCCGTACTGCTGCACAAGAAGTTCAGGCACAAATGGCAGAACAATTGAAGAGAGTGATTAACAATCAGTAATTAAGTGGTCTACGAAAGAAAGATAATTAACGACCCGGTATTCGGGTTCATTAATATACCCAAGGGATTACTGTATGATATTGTACGTCATCCCCTATTGCAGCGTCTTACCCGCATCAAGCAGGTGGGACTCTCATCGGTAGTATATCCCGGTGCACAGCACACCCGTTTCCAACATTCACTGGGAGCATTCTACCTAATGAGCGAAGCAATCACCCAACTAGCGTCCAAAGGTAATTTTATCTTTGACAGTGAAGCGGAAGCTGTGCAGGCTGCCATCCTTCTGCATGACATTGGACATGGCCCATTCTCACACGTACTGGAGGATACAATCGTGAAAGGAATTCCTCACGAAGAAATTTCCCTCATGCTGATGGAACGGATGAACAAGGAGGTGAACGGACAACTCAGTCTTGCCATCCAAATCTTCAAGGATGAATATCCAAAACGTTTCTTGCATCAGCTGGTTAGCGGACAACTGGACATGGACCGGCTTGATTATCTTCGTCGTGACAGTTTTTATACAGGAGTAACAGAAGGAAACATCGGCTCTGCACGAATCATAAAAATGCTTGATGTGGCCGACGACCGTCTCGTAGTCGAGTCTAAAGGTATCTATTCCATAGAGAACTTTCTTATGGCACGCCGTCTGATGTATTGGCAAGTATACCTGCACAAAACCTCGGTCGCATACGAAAAAATGTTGATCAGTACTCTTCTACGCGCTAAAGAACTAGCCTCACAAGGAATAGAACTGTTCGCATCGCCTGCATTACATTTTTTCCTTTACAACGACATCACTCCTACGGAATTCTACAGCAATCCCGATTGCCTGGAGAATTTTATCCAACTGGATGACAATGATATCTGGACGGCTTTGAAAGTATGGAGCACCCATACCGATAAGGTACTTTCGACTTTAAGTATGGGAATGATTAACCGAAATATCTTTAAAGTGGAAATTTCGTCGGAACCGATTAGTGAAGACAGAAAAAAAGAATTAACTTTGCAAATCAGCCAACAACTAGACATACCCCTTTCCGAAGCGAACTATTTTGTTTCTACCCCCAGCATCGAAAAGAACATGTACGACCCGGCAGATGACAGTATTGACATTATCTATAACGACGGCACAATCAAAAACATAGCCGAAGCTTCGGACATGCTGAACATCTCATTATTGTCCAAAAAGGTAAAGAAATACTATCTCTGTTACCAGAGATTACACAGATAAGTATAAAATATTCATTCAATAACACGGAAATCTGAAAAAAAAGTCCGTTATTTGTGAACTAATTAAATTTTAAATAAAAGACATGGAGTTCTCGGCTAAGCAAATTGCAGAATTTATCCAAGGGGAAATCATTGGAGACGAAAACGCTACGGTACACACATTCGCTAAAATTGAAGAGGGAATGCCCGGAGCAATTTCTTTCCTGTCGAACCCTAAATATACACCTTATATCTACGAAACACAATCAAGCATTGTTCTGGTTAACAAGGATTTTACTCCTGAACATGAAATTAAAGCCACTCTTATCAAAGTGGAAAATGCATACGAAAGTCTGGCGAAACTGCTCAATCTCTACGAAATGAGCAAACCTAAAAAACAAGGTATCGATTCACTAGCATTTGTTGCCCCCAGTGCCAAGATTGGTGAGAATGTATATATTGGTGCTTTTGCCTATATCGGTGAAAATACCGTAATTGGAGATAACACCCAGATTTATCCACATACTTTTGTTGGAGACGGTGTGAAAATAGGTGATAATTGTCTGCTTTACTCAAATGTCAACATCTACCACGACTGCCGTATAGGTAATGAATGTATCCTGCATTCAGGTGCTGTGATCGGGGCGGACGGATTTGGCTTTGCTCCTACTCCGAACGGATACGATAAGATTCCTCAAATCGGAATCGTGATTCTGGAAGATAAAGTGGATATAGGCGCCAATACCTGTGTAGACCGTGCTACAATGGGAGCTACAATAGTACATAGTGGTGCTAAAATAGATAATCTGGTGCAGATAGCACATAATGATGAAATAGGTTCACATACTGTGATGGCTGCGCAAGTCGGTATTGCCGGCTCTACAAAAATTGGTGAATGGTGCATGTTCGGCGGTCAGGTCGGTATTGCCGGACACATCAAAATAGGGGATAAAGTAGGATTGGGCGCACAATCCGGTGTTCCCGGAGACATCAAATCCGGAAGCCAGCTGATCGGAACTCCACCTATGGATCCCAAACAATATTTCAAAGCGTCCATCATAAGAAAAAGCCTGCCGAATATGCAGAAGGAGCTACATGACCTGCGCAAAGAAATCGAAGAATTAAAACAACTATTAAATAAGTAACCAATGCTGAAACAAAAAACGCTGAAAGATAGCTTTTCACTGAGCGGGAAAGGTCTTCACACTGGACTTGATCTCACTGTAACATTCAATCCGGCTCCGGACAATCACGGATATAAAATCCAACGTATTGACGTAGAAGGACAACCAATAATCGATGCAGTAGCCGACAATGTGGTGGAAACCACACGTGGTACTGTTTTGTCGAAGAATGGAGTTAAAGTAAGCACCGTGGAACATGGTATGGCAGCCCTTTACGCATTGGGCATTGATAACTGTCTTATCCAGGTAAACGGCCCGGAATTTCCGATATTGGATGGTAGCGCACAATATTATGTACAAGAAATAGAACGTGTAGGAACAGTAGAACAGAATGCTGTCAAAGACTTTTATATTATCAAATCTAAAATAGAATTCCGGGATGAAACGACCGGTTCATCCATCATCGTATTGCCGGATGAGAATTTTAGCCTGAATGTATTGGTTTCCTACGATTCAACCATCATTCCGAATCAGTTTGCAACACTCGAAGATATGCATAAATTCAAAGACGAAGTGGCTGCCAGCCGTACTTTCGTCTTTGTTCGCGAAATAGAACCGTTACTTTCCGCCGGCCTGATTAAAGGTGGCGACTTGGATAACGCTATCGTAATCTACGAACGTAAGATGTCGCAAGAAAGTTTCGATAAGTTGGCAGATGTGATGGGAGTACCCCATATGGACGCCAATCAGTTAGGCTATATTAATCACAAGCCATTGGTTTGGCCGAACGAATGTGCCCGTCACAAATTGCTGGATGTTATCGGTGACCTTGCCTTAATCGGTAAACCGATCAAAGGACGTATCATCGCTACCCGTCCCGGACATACGATCAACAACAAATTCGCCCGTCAGATGCGGAAAGAAATCCGTCTGCACGAAATCCAGGCACCGGGCTATGACTGCAATCGGGAACCGGTAATGGATGTAAACCGTATCCGTGAGCTACTACCTCACCGTTATCCGTTCCAATTGGTGGACAAAGTAATTGAAATTGGTGCCAACTATATTGTAGGCGTCAAGAATATCACTGCTAATGAACCTTTCTTCCAAGGTCATTTTCCACAAGAACCTGTTATGCCGGGTGTACTCCAGGTAGAGGCTATGGCACAGGTCGGAGGTTTGCTTGTTCTCAACTCTGTTGATGAACCGGAACGTTATTCTACTTATTTCATGAAGATAGACGGTGTCAAATTCCGCCAGAAAGTAGTGCCGGGAGATACACTGATTTTCCGTGTGGAATTGTTAGCCCCCATCCGTCGTGGAATCTCTACCATGAAAGGTTATGCATTTGTTGGAGAGAAAGTGGTTTGCGAAGCTGAATTCATGGCACAAATAGTAAAAAACAAGTAATTAACAATTGAAAATTCAAATGATAAGTCCTTTAGCGTATATCCATCCCGAAGCTAAAATAGGGGAAAATGTAGAAATTGCGCCTTTTGTATTCATAGATAAAAACGTGGTTATCGGCGACAATAATAAAATTATGGCTAATGCCAATATTTTATACGGCTCGCGTATCGGCAACGGAAACACTATATTTCCGGGAGCCGTCATCGGGGCCATCCCGCAAGACCTTAAATTTCGCGGAGAAGAATCAACCGCTGAAATCGGAGACAACAACCTGATTCGCGAAAACGTAACAATCAACCGTGGTACGGCAGCTAAAGGGCGCACGATTGTGGGAAGCAACAACTTACTGATGGAGGGTGTGCACGTAGCACACGATGCATTAGTGGGAAACGGATGTATCATAGGCAATTCTACCAAAATGGCAGGCGAAATCGTGATTGACGACAATGCAATCGTCAGTGCTAACGTATTGATGCACCAATTCTGTCATGTAGGTAGTCATGTAATGATTCAAGGCGGATGTCGTTTCAGCAAAGACATCCCTCCTTACATCATCGCAGGACGCGAACCTATCGCCTTCAGTGGTATCAACATCATCGGTCTGCGCCGTCGCGGTTTTGCCAATGAAGTGATCGAAAGCATTCACAATGCCTATCGTATCATCTATCAAAGTGGTTTGAATACGACAGAAGCATTAAAGAAAATTGAAGATGAATTTGAAAAGAGTCCGGAGATTGACTATATTATCAACTTCATCCGTAACTCAGAGCGTGGCATTATTAAATAAACAGTTCAAAATAGTCATATTATGATATACAGATTTACTATTATATCTGATGAAGTTGACGATTTTGTCAGAGAAATACAAATTGACCCGGAAGCTACTTTCTTTGACTTCCATGAGGCAATACTGAAATCAGCAGGGTATACAAACGACCAGATGACTTCTTTCTTTATCTGCGATGATGATTGGGAAAAAGAAAAAGAAGTCACTTTGGAAGAAATGGATGATAATCCCGAAATGGATAGCTGGGTGATGAAAGAAACCACAATCAGCGAATTAGTAGAAGATGAAAAGCAGAAATTACTCTACGTATTCGATTACATGACAGAACGTTGTTTCTTCATCGAACTATCTGAGATTATCACCGGAAAGAATATGACAGGTGCCAAATGTACCAAGAAATCTGGAGAAGCTCCCAAACAGACTGTGGATTTTGAAGAAATGGCTGCTAGCGGCGGTTCGCTTGATTTAGATGAAAACTTCTATGGCGACCAAGACTTCGATATGGAAGACTTCGACCAAGAAGGATTCGATATCGGTGGCGATACAGGTAGCCCTTATGACGAAGATAAATATTAATTTAACGATTAGTGATTTAATGATAAGTGTGGTAAAGATTCGTTTATTCACAGATCATTAAATCACTAATCTGTTACCATTAACCACTTATCCCCCTTGCCTACTCTCATTGTTCTTATAGGTCCTACCGGTGTAGGAAAAACAGAATTAAGCCTGCGGATAGCAGAGTCTTTTCAAACAAGCATTGTATCTGCTGATTCAAGACAACTTTACGCCGAATTAAAGATAGGTACGGCAGCTCCTACTCCCGACCAACTCAAACGTGTACCTCATTATTTGGTCGGTACGCTTCATTTGACAGATTATTACAGTGCCGCCCAATACGAAACGGAAGCGTTGGAAATCCTCGATAAGTTATTTACGCAACACGAGGTCGTGGTTCTTACCGGTGGCTCAATGATGTATGTAGACGCTATCTGTAAAGGTATCGACGATATTCCTACCGTTGATGCGGAAACCCGCCAACTCATGCTACAGAAATATGAGGAGGAAGGACTTGAACAACTCTGTGCAGAACTTCGCCTGCTGGATCCGGAATATTATCGGATAGTCGATCTGAAGAATCCCAAACGGGTTATTCATGCATTGGAAATTTGTTATATGACCGGACGCACTTATACCTCTTTTCGCACCCAACAAAAAAAAGAACGTCCGTTCCGCATTATTAAAATAGGATTAACCCGTGACCGGGAAGAGTTGTATGACCGTATTAACCGTCGGGTAGATATGATGATGGAAGAAGGATTACTGGAAGAAGTACGCTCGGTACTTCCCTATCGCCACCTCAATTCGCTCAACACAGTAGGTTATAAAGAACTGTTCAAGTATCTGGATGGAGAATGGGAACTCTCCTTTGCCATAGATAAAATCAAGCAAAACTCCCGCATTTATTCGCGTAAACAGATGACTTGGTTCAAACGAGATGAAGAAATACAATGGTTCCATCCGGAACAAGAAACGGAGATACTGGCGTACCTCCGTCAACAAATAGGGTGACATTGCAAGCAGTTTCTTCTCGAGTCCACAGCGACAATATTTAAAGTCCTTTTCACAAAGAGATTGAAACTTCCCAATAATCCTTATCAAATCTGCATAAAAATCCATCAGGTTTTGTCGAATCTAAGTTTATTGTTACTTTTGCAATTACGAATAAAAACCAAAACCGAATTAAAAAAGCAGATGAAAAAGATCAGCATCACTCTATTACTCTGCCTTCTCTGTCTGACAGGAATGGCACAAGGACAAAAGGCACTCGATTTAAAAGATATCACCTCGGGACATTTCCGTCCGGAAAACATTCAAGGCGTAATTCCGATGCCTGATGGAGAACATTACACACAAATGAATGATGACGGCACTCAAATCATCAAATATTCTTTCAAGACAGGTGAAAAAGTAGAAGTGATCTTCGATGTAAAGACTGCCCGCGAATGTGATTTCAAGCACTTCGACAGCTATCAGTTCTCACCCGACGGAAAAAAACTACTGATTGCCACCAAGACGACCCCGATTTATCGGCACTCATATACAGCTGTACATTATATCTACCCTTTGAAACGAAATGATAAGGGCGTTACGACAAACAACATCATTGAACGGCTGTCTGACGGCGGACCTCAACAGGTCCCCGTCTTTTCTCCGGACGGAACAATGATAGCTTTTGTCCGCGATAACAATATCTTTCTTGTGAAACTGCTTTATGGCAATAGTGAAAGCCAGGTTACCGAAGACGGTAAACAGAACTCTATTATCAACGGCATCCCGGACTGGGTGTATGAAGAAGAATTCAGTTTTAACCGTGCGTTGGAATTCAGTGCCGATAATACGCAAATCGCTTACATCCGTTTTGACGAATCAGCAGTACCGTCCTATTCTTTTCCGGTATTTGCCGGACAAGCACCCCACATTAATGCTTTGAAGGACTATCCGGGTGAATATACCTACAAGTATCCGAAAGCCGGATATCCGAATTCCAAAGTCGAGGTACGCACTTATGATATCAAATCGCACGTCACCCGCACAATGAAACTTCCGTTGGATCCGGATGGATACATTCCCCGCATCCGCTTTACCAAAGACGCCAACAAGCTGGCCATCATGACACTGAACCGTCATCAAGACCGCTTCGATCTTTATTTTGCCGACCCACGTTCAACACTTTGCAAACTGGTGCTACGTGATGAATCACCCTATTATATCAAGGAGAACATCTTCGATAATATCGAATTCTATCCTGAATATTTCAGTTTGCTCAGCGAGCGTGACGGATATAGCCACCTCTATTGGTACAGTATGGGAGGCAATCTGATCAAAAAGGTTACAAACGGCAAATACGAAGTAAAAGACTTCTTGGGATATGACGAAGAGGACGGATCTTTCTATTACACCAGCAATGAAGAAAGTCCTTTGCGTAAAGCAGTCTACAAGATAGATAAGAAAGGTAAAAAGACCAAGCTGTCTCAAAAAAGCGGAACCAATACCCCGCTCTTCAGCAAATCAATGAAGTACTACATGAATAAGTTTACGAGTCTTGATACCCCCATGTTGGTTACGTTGAACGACAATTCGGGTAAGACTCTAAAAACATTGGTTACGAATGACAAGTTGAAACAGACCCTGTCCGGATATGCTGTGCCGCAGAAAGAATTCTTTACTTTCCAGACTACGGATGGTGTAACCCTGAACGGATGGATGATGAAACCTGTTAATTTCTCCGCATCGAAGAAATATCCGGTGTTGATGTATCAATATAGCGGACCGGGCTCGCAACAAGTATTGGATACATGGGGAATCAGTTGGGAAACCTATATGGCGAGTCTCGGCTACATCGTAGTATGCGTGGATGGTCGGGGAACAGGAGGACGCGGAGAAGCCTTCGAGAAATGTACCTATCTGAAAATCGGAGTAAAAGAAGCCAGAGACCAAGTGGAGACCGCTCTCTATCTCGGTAAACAAGCATACGTGGATAAAGACCGGATCGGTATTTGGGGATGGAGCTACGGCGGATACATGACTCTAATGAGCATGAGCGAAGGTACTCCCGTTTTCAAGGCAGGCGTAGCCGTTGCCGCACCGACCGACTGGCGTTTTTATGACACTATTTATACCGAACGTTTCATGCGTACTCCCAAAGAGAATGCAGAAGGATACAAGGCCTCATCCGCTTTTACCCGTGCCGACAAACTGCATGGCAACTTGTTGCTCGTACACGGTATGGCAGATGACAACGTTCATTTCCAGAATTGTGCAGAGTATGCCGAGCAGCTGGTACAACTCGGAAAACAGTTTGATATGCAGATTTATACCAATCGCAATCACGGAATATACGGTGGAAATACCCGTCAGCACTTATACACCCGGTTGACTAACTTCTTCTTGAACAATTTGTAATGGCTGACAGAGTACGTAAGCCTGAATGGCTGAAAATTAATATCGGTGCCAACGAACGATACACCGAAACCAAACGAATAGTTGATTCCCACTGCCTGCACACAATCTGCAGCAGTGGGCGTTGCCCCAATATGGGAGAATGCTGGGGGAAAGGAACGGCTACTTTCATGATCGGCGGTGACATCTGCACCCGCAGTTGTAAATTCTGCAACACACAGACCGGTCGGCCACATCCGCTGGATAGTAACGAACCTACTCATGTGGCAGAGTCCATCGCACTAATGAAACTCGACCATGCTGTCATCACTTCCGTAGACCGTGACGACCTCCCGGACTTGGGGGCCGAACATTGGGCACATACCATCCGCGAGATAAAGCGCCTGAATCCTCAGACTACCATCGAAGTGCTGATACCCGATTTTCAAGGAAAAACGGAACTGGTAGATCTCGTGATAGAGGCCCATCCCGATATTATTTCACACAATATGGAAACCGTACGCCGCATTAGTCCGCTAGTGCGCAGTGCAGCCAACTACGACACAAGTCTGCAAGTAATCGGCCGCATCTCTTCCAAAGGAGTGAAATCAAAAAGCGGCATTATGGTCGGTTTAGGAGAAACTCCAGAAGAAGTGGAAACATTGATGGATGACTTATTGACTGTCGGTTGCCAAATTCTTACTATCGGACAATACCTGCAACCCAGCCACCGTCATTATCCCGTTGCAGAATACGTAACTCCCCCTCAATTTGCAAAATACAAAACAATCGGTTTAGAAAAAGGATTTAACATTGTAGAGAGCGCTCCCCTTGTCCGTTCATCCTACCATGCAGAGAAACACATCCGTTAAGCAAACAAAACACAGGCACTATTTGTTTTATAAGCAGAACCGACAAATAAACATTAAGTAGAGATGGAGCATAAAGGAATACTTTCTTCTGCATTTAACATGTCACTGGGTTTTGTCCCCGTTATTATTTCCATTTTATTGTGTGAACTTATAACGCAAGACACGGCTATTTACATCGGTACAGGTATAGGTAGGGATATTCCTAAAATAATAAAATTTAAGGCAACTACTTCATTGCGAATTAGTTGCCTTTTTTGTATCTTTAAGCATTCCCCCCAAAAAACGGTTTGACGGCCAAAACG
>NZ_GG688336.1:31039-31472 GCF_000156195.1 Bacteroides finegoldii DSM 17565
GTAAAGAACGCCGCTTGGAACTGGCGTTGGAAAATAACCGTTTGTATGATGTACGCCGTGCCTATCTTGCTTATAGTAAACTGCGTAAACGCAGGAAATCACAGGCTCGTATGATTACACGAAGGTTACTTCAGTTATTGGAAAAGTTACTTGACCAGCTGGAGCAGCTTCATTCATCCTACAGGAACAGGCTTGCACTATCCTCTGATTACCAAAGACGTTTCTCGGTCATACAGACAGTCCTTGAGCAAGGGAAGAATTTATTTGCAGGCAAAAAAGTGTCCAACCGTATCGTGAGTATCGACCGGCATTACCTTCGCCCCATTATCAGAGGCAAGGAAACCAAATCCGTTGAATTCGGAGCCAAAGTCAACAATATACAGATAGACGGAATCTCCTTAATAGAACATATCTCCTTTAAGCTTTTAAACGG
>NZ_GG688336.1:31572-51288 GCF_000156195.1 Bacteroides finegoldii DSM 17565
TAAAGAGGAACATTTACTGAATATCCCTACATAATGCCCCCAAGCTTTAGGATCTTCAGCCATTTCCGTGAAGTCCTTATCAGCATACACGTTGCGCAAAGCGTTGTTATGGACTTGAAATTTAGGAATTGAGTTGTATTTGCGAGCATCGTCTTCGGCATATTTCTGTAAACCACACAGCAAACCACATTCATCCCAAAAATGGAGGTAACTAGCCAGCGTGGTGACATTGCCTACATCTTGAAGCTGAGCGGCCACTTTGGTAAGAGACAGTAGCTCGCCACTATAACTACTACCGAGTTCAAACAGTTGGCGGAGTAGTTGTGGCTTCATGATTTTTGTATCCATCAGCACATCCTTCGAGATGGATGGTTCAACCAAAGAGTCTTTGACGTAGTTTCGCCAACGACGCTCATCGGTGATATAAGATGCTGCGCCCGGATACCCACCAAAATAGACATATTGGTAGAGATTCCAACCGAAGCATTCTCTCATTTCAGGGAAAGTCCAATGTGTCAGCCGAATTAGCTCATATCTGCCGGCCAATGATTCGGTGAGTCCCTTTTCGATTAACATGCGTGATGACCCCAATAATACGACTATGGGTTCACGTTTTTCACGGGTATCTCTGTCCCATTCAGCCTTTACAGTCTCGCTCCAGTTATTTATCTTTTGTATTTCGTCTACCACCAATAGGCGTTTCCCTTCCCCACGTATGTCCATACGCATACGAGCTGTCTGCCATACACCTGCCAGCCAGTCTGCAGATGCACCTACGACATCATCAGCCGAATAACTGTCATAAGGCATATTGCAGACTTCAAGGACTTGACCAATCAATGTGGACTTACCCACTTGGCGTGGCCCAACAATAACCTGCATTTTCCGCGAGGTTCATTAATGCGTGCCATCACTTCTGAATATTGTTCTCTTTTATATCCCATCATCTATAAAATGTTTATTCACTTGAGCAAAAATGTTCAATCCATTAAATAAAAATGTTCAATCCCTTACAAAGGTAAGGCTTTTCTCTAATAATGAATATTTTTACACGAACAATCCATCCTGCTCCCAATTACAATACACAATGGACAACGGCTATTCACGGATTAACTTATGATGATACGATAGAAGCGGAAGAAGGCAAATAAAAAACACTACAACTATTATTTCAATCAATAATAGCCGTAGTGTTTGATAATAAAGTGCTAACTATGTACTTCGATTAGAGGATAGACTTGGCGATACCCATTTCCAAGCCGCGAAGTTCCGCCAAGCCGCGAAGGCGACCTAAGCATGAATATCCAGGATTTGTTTTCTTTTTCAAGTCATCAATCATCTGATGTCCGTGGTCGGGACGCATGGCGATAGAGCATTTACGACGCTGTTGCAAAAGAATAAAAGCCTTCATTACGTTGTACATATCTACATTTCCTTCCAAGTGGTTGGCTTCGTAGAAGTTGCCTTCCTCATCACGCTGCGTACTGCGCAAATGCACAAAGTTCACACGGTCGCCAAAACGTTCCATCATACCTGCAAGGTCATTATCGGCACGCACACCGAAAGAGCCTGTACACAAACAAAGACCGTTGGACTCATTAGGTACGGCTTCAATCAGTTTTCTGAAATCTTCTTCCGTACTCAGAATACGCGGCAATCCTAAAATTGTATAAGGAGGATCATCCGGGTGAATCACCAGCTTCACTCCCACTTCATCGGCAACAGGGGCAATTTCTTTCAAGAAGAAAATCAAGTTGGAACGAAGTTTTTCTGCATCAATATCATTATAACGGTCCAAAGCTTCCTGGAACTGTTCCACTGTAAAACTTTCTTCCGAACCGGGCAGTCCGGCAATCATATTGCGAACCAGCAGTTTCTTATCATCCTCGCTCATTTGCTCGAAACGGGCTTTAGCCTTAGCTATTTCTTCCGGAGTGTAGTCTTTTTCCGCATTCGGACGTTTCAAGATGAAAAGATCAAAAGCTATGAAAGCCGCCTTTTCAAAACGGAGTGCTTTAGAGCCGTCCGGCATTGTATAGGCAAGGTCCGTACGTGTCCAGTCCAATACAGGCATAAAGTTGTAAGTAACTACCATTACTCCACATTTTGCCAGATTACGGATACTTTCCTTATAATTCTCAATATACTTCATGAAATCGCCGGTCTGCGTCTTGATATGTTCGTGTACGGGTACACTCTCTACAACAGACCATGTAAGTCCTACTTCTTCAATCATCTGCTTGCGCTTCATGATTTCTTCTACAGTCCATACTTCGCCATTCGGAATATGATGAAGGGCATTTACTATACCGGTAGCGCCTGCTTGCTTAATATCCCATAAGCTCACCGGATCATTAGGACCGTACCAGCGCCAAGTTTGTTCACATAAATACATATTGCTAAATAAAAAATTAAAAGTTAAAATTAGATTGAGAATGCGTCAAATCCACCATCGATAACAGCTACTGTACCTGTTACGAAGTTAGAGGCATCACTAATCAGATAATGAATGGTTCCGTAAAGGTCTTCCGGTTCACCGAAACGATTGAACGGAGTATGCGCAAGAATAGTCTTAGAACGGTCAGTCAGTGAACCATCCGGATTCGTCAACAATGTTCTGTTCTGTTCTGTCAGGAAAAATCCGGGAGCGATAGCGTTTACACGCAGACCATTACCGAATTTCAAAGCCAGTTCACCAGCCATGTATTTGGTAAAGTTAGCGATCGCTGCTTTCGCTGCACCGTAACCTACGACACGGGTCAACGGACGAAGAGCCGATTCAGAACAGAAGTTTACGATAGAACCCTTTTTCTGTTCAACCATGACTTCAGCAAATACCATTGTAGGCAATACTGTACCGAACAGATTCAAATCCACAACTTTCTTGAATGCGTCAATCTGCAAGTCAAAGAATGTCTTGTCCGGTGCGATTGTAGCACCTGCCATATTACCACCGGCAGCATTCAACAAAACATCAATGCGTCCATACGCTTTCATTATTTCCACTTTGTTGCCTTCCAGAACTTCTTTGTCCATTACATCCGTATAAAGGAACTTAGCTTCGTTTCCTTCTGCCTTGATACTTTCTACCAATGCTTTTCCAGCTTCTTCACTTCTGTCAAGTACCACTACTTTTGCACCTTCTTTTGCAAGATATGCAGCAATACCTTTACCTAAGATTCCGGCTCCACCGGTAATTACAACTACTTTGCCTTTTACGTTAAATAATTCATTCATAGTTCTAAAAATTTATATGTTTATAGTTTATTGTTCAGATAATACTTCAGATTTTCTCTCAAGAGAATATCAATCGGCATTAAGTTCACCTTTTCCGATTTTTGCTTGAATAACAAATAATTGCATAGCGACTTGATTCCTTCATACCCCTGTCTTTCAGGACGCTGCGCAATCAGTGCAGTAATAACACCTTCGGAAAGTAATTGGGTATTTCTCTCGATGAGGTCGTAACCTACCAGTTTTACCGCTTGCATCCCTCTCGTCTTCAAGTAATTTCCCAAAATGTAGCAGGTAGAGTTGAATATAATAGCCCCTTTTATACCAGGATTTAACTCGAATATTTCATTGAGCTTGGCAAAATTATATACCGAATCACTGATTTTCAATTCCACTTCATGCAACTTTCCGGAGAATCCGACCTCCTTCAGATAATAACAAAATCCATCTCTACGGTTCTTACCCTGATTGGAATCGTTCTTACCACTATGAACAATCCGTGCCATCAAAATATCTGAGGTGGGCGAAAGCCGATCCGTCAGCAATCGGGCTGCAATGACTCCCGCATCGTATGATTCCGTACCGAAATAAGCCAATTGATGTTGCCCTTCAATATTAGAATCGACATAAACATAAGGAATCTCGTTTCTGTCCAACTCCTGCGAAAGACGAATCACAGAATCTGTAAACAATGTGGCTATTAACACCCCATCCACCTTCTCATCCAATAAATTACGGGTAATATCATCAAAAGTCTTGTTGTTATATTGGTCGAAAAAAAGCTTGGTAATAGTTATATTATATGTTTCCATTTCCGCAGCTACTTTGTCAATACCTTCCGAAATAGCTTCCCAGTATTCTCCTTGAGTAAAAGACGGAATAATGGCAACAAAATGATACTGTTTTTTAGAGGCTAATGACCGCGCCATAAGATTGGGCTGGTAGTGAACCATCTCTAAAATAGCCTGTACTTTCTTTCTGTTTTCCTCAGATACCCGTCCACGATTATGAATAACCCGGTCTACCGTACCGACAGAGACACCAGCCATTTTAGCGATGTCTACAATACGAATATTTGAGAATTCTTTATCCATATAATAAGAAGTATCTTGTTTTTCGCTGACAAAAGTAAAATGAATTATTGAATCATGCAATAGTGTGTGCGCACACACCACTACAGAACAAAGAAGATATACCGCTAATATTCAAATATTTAACAAGAAACAAAGAAATACATTCATGTTGTTAAACATAAGAAATACAACAGAATAATTAATAAAAAGTATATTCCAAAGGAAAGAGAAGTATAAAAAAGAGGGAGTTTTACCCTCAGAAAAGACTGAGAAGAAAGATGAAACGTGCAAAGTGTGCACGGACACACAACTAATATTCAATTTATACAGACAGCAGTTAACCATCATAAAAAACTGGTAATCAACTTAAATGAAGCCGATTACCAATCCTGATTTTCTTATTTTTCCCATTTATCCTTTACCTTACCAGCTACCTTATCAGCTTCCTCCGCTACTTTATTGGCGATGTCAGCTCCGGTTTCCACAGCTTTAACTCCCAAATTCATTGCTTTTTTTTTCAGCACAAGCTGCTGCCGCTTCCGCATCACGACCTATACGATGAATCGCATCATAAATGTCATTCTCCAATTGTTTTGCTTTTGCGGTACGTGAGAGGCGATAAGCTACCGCACCTAGAATCGACCCGATTCCGAGTCCAATCCAGAAATTACCATGTCTACATTCCATAATTAAGTTCGTTTTTTAGATTAATAAATTATATAAAATACTACTACTCATCGAGATTTCGAGAACAACGAAGCAATCCATAACACCAGGACAGCACCTACTGTGGAAGTAATCAGACTTCCAATCAATCCGGAAGCCGCAAGGCCGAAAAGTGCAAACACCCAACCGCCTAACACACCTCCAAGAATACCAAGCAATAGATTTATGATAAGCCCAAAACCTCCGCCACGCATTATTTTACCAGCAAGAAATCCAGCCACAATACCAATAATGATATACCAAATAAAGCCCATATAATCCTCCTTTTTAAGGTAACAACAGTAAGTGCAAAGAATAGTTCAGCCAATGAAAAATGAATTAACCACAATTTACAATCCTTAGTCTTAAAACTCATATTTCTCTTTACTTTGCAAAAGTTTATGTACCTTTGCGGTCAATTTTTCAGGAACATTTCAATAGATAATAGGTATTATGGTACAAAATCAAGAACAACCCGTAGGGAAAATTACGTTCTCCATTTTAATAGCATTAAGCCTCTCACATTGTCTCAATGACCTTTTACAATCTGTTGTTTCAGCAGCTTATCCGCTATTTAAAGATGATTTAGGACTGAGTTTTGCACAAATCGGTTTTATCACATTGGTCTATCAGCTTTCAGCTTCGGTATTCCAGCCAATTACCGGAATCATTTTCGATAAATATCCCGTTGCATGGTCGTTGCCTATCGGAATGAGTTTCACAATGGTAGGTTTAGTGAACTTAGCATTTTCCAACAATCTCTATTGGATACTATTATCTGTGTTCTTAATCGGAATCGGCTCTTCGGTACTTCATCCGGAAGCTTCCCGTATCACCTTCCTTGCTTCCGGCGGAAAACGCGGACTCGCCCAATCACTGTTCCAGGTAGGCGGTAATTTCGGAGGCTCATTAGGGCCGTTATTGGTAGCTTTGCTGGTTGCACCTTATGGACGACAACATCTTTTCATATTTGCATTTGTGGCCATCGCAGCTATCGTGGTCATGTATCCGATCTGCAAATGGTATAAATCTTATCTGAACCGGATGAAGGCACAAACCGTCAGCGTAAGAAAACCGGTTCTTCTTCCCCTACCTATGGATAAAACTGCTATTTCTATCGGTATCTTATTAATACTGATCTTCTCGAAATACATCTATATGGCAAGTCTGACCAGTTATTATACGTTTTATCTAATTCACAAATTCAATGTTACAGTACAGGAATCACAATTGTATCTATTCATTTTTTTAGTTGCTACTGCCATCGGAACGCTAATCGGAGGTCCCGTCGGTGACCGTATCGGTCGTAAGTATGTTATTTGGTCTTCTATTCTGGGAGCCGCCCCATTCAGTTTACTCATGCCGCACGCCAATCTGATGTGGACTGTTATTCTTAGTTTCTGCGTGGGATTAATGCTTTCTTCCGCTTTTCCGGCTATATTACTTTACGCACAGGAATTGCTTCCGACCAAGCTCGGACTGATATCAGGTCTGTTCTTTGGATTTGCTTTCGGAGTGGCCGGTGTAGCCTCTGCCGTGCTCGGTAATTTAGCAGATAAAACAAGCATTGAATACGTATATAATATTTGTGCTTATATGCCGCTATTGGGATTAGTAACCTTCTTTCTACCCAATTTGAAGAAAAAGAAAATTGATTGGCAACCATAGTGTTTCTTTAAAATTGTAACAAGCCAAATAAAATGCCCCTCAGAAGTTATAATCCGAACTTTTGAGGGGCACTTTATTCTATAAGATGTGAATCTTTATAGCCGATATTTAACGGCTTAAGCTACCAATACAGACTCGGCGGACAGAAGTCAAACCTAGTTCCGAATACTGTGCTTTATATATTTCCGTCACATCTTCCACCAACCAGCATGGCATAGGTCCCAATGAACGGGTATCCGGTTCCGGCCTTTCGGGAGCAGTTAAGTAAAACTCATGTGTCCTATCTTCATAGTTTACTAAAAATGCAGAATATGATTCTTCACCTATCTGCTTAATTACTTTTTCAAAAGGAGCAGTTATTATTTTAGCACCAGCTGTATTTTCCGCAAGCAATGTCATTTCACCGCTATCTTTAGTGTTATACACAAACCTCACATATCCGGTAGCTTTTAAAAAACCATCGGCAATGACTTGAGCCTCTAATTCTTCTAATGTCTCTTTGTTTGCCTCATTAACATTTTCATCTTCAATCTTCACGTATACGGCATTACTCATAAATCTTTGTACAGATTCCACCACTTTAACTCCAATCTTAACGGTCAACCCATCCGCATCTTTCACTATAAGACTAGTCGTTCCCAGTTTTACGGGAGATATTCTTACCCTATCTTCATCGACCTTCACCGTAGCTATTTGTTCATCTTCTATTTCAGCTGTATAAGGAGCTTTTCCTCCTGTGATTCCGACACTACCGCCACCTACTATGTTTATGGCAGTACTACTAATAGCTTGATCGGGAAAAACGACTTCATCTATCTGATAAAGGAAGAAACGTTCATTATCATCATCACAAGATACGATTCCCCAACCGGAGATGATAACCATCAATATTGTAATTACGTGTTTCGTTTTCATGCGTACTGAGTTTATTTAATATGTATATTTTATTTTTTAAGAGATATCTGTTCACAAAGGTACAAATATTCCGCACATAGTATCCCGATAAGACATTTTTTTCAGAATAATACAAAAATGACCGGTATGCATCATCGCGACGTATACCGGTCTACAAGTTAAGGTTAAAGTCAAAAAATTAAGAGAGCTATTTATAAGTTAGGATTAGCATTTATTTCTTTTTGTGGAATGGCATACAGGTAATAAGTACTATTTGCTGTAAATGGCGTAGTGTCCGGGAAACGGAGGAACCAATGTCCCAATGGATTCCGTTTGGCGAATCCACCTCCTTCTTGCCAACAGTCTACTTCTGTTTTCTGCATTTCTTCTGATAAAGCAGTACGTTCTACAGCTTTCTGAGTGCGGAGTATGTCCGTAATCCCAAAGCCTTCTCCCCAAAGTTCTCGACGACGTTCCAGCAAGATTTCATTAATCACATCTTCCCGTGATTTTCCCGCCACATCATAATCCACTACTCCGCGAGCATTGCGCAACGTATTCAAAGGAATCACAGCCTGAGATAATTCCATACCGTCGCGGACATTCGCTTCGGCTTCTATCAGATACATCTCAGCAGCACGCATCAACGCCAAATCAGCCGTATCGTCCGCACGCATATGGAACTTTTTATATCCCAGATATCCTTCGCGCATCCACTGAAACAAAGGCAAACGGATGTCACCTTCAACAAAAGTATCTTTCAAATGAGGGTCGGCCATGAAACTGCTGTAAGCTCCGACGTATGTCGCATCCAAATAGTAAAAATTATAACTCGCATCCGATTGAGAAGGGATTTGAGGAAATCCCCATATCCACTCTTGATTGGAGATATTATTGAATCCCTCATATTCGGCAGTAGTCGTCATCAATGAATAGTCCTTACGAGCAGATGCGGCAGCCTTTGCAGCTTCCTCCCACTGCCCGGTCAGCAAATAGGCACGGGCCAAAAGTCCGTTTACCACAGCCAGATCCGGTTTGAACTTCTGGTTATCACCACTCCGAACGTAATTCTTCAAATAATCCTGCGCCAAAGCCAAATCCTCGAAAATACGTTGGTAAACTTGAGCTACCGTTGATTTCCCTTTCGGAACGGTAGTGTTATTGCTCGGCTCAGTATAAATAGGTACGCAAGGCGCATCTTTATCTTTCAAATACGTGAACTGATAATGTTGCACCAAGTGCAGATAGCAAAAGGCACGCAGGACCAACGCTTGCCCTTGAGCCTTCCGGAGTTCTTCCGAATCCCCTTTAATGGAAAGAGCCGTGTTGCAGTTATCTATCGTTTTATACATCAGATACCAGGCAAATTCCGTTCTGCTGTTTGAAGATATAGCAATGTCATCGAACTGATACGAAGAATTGAAACCGTATTTCGGACGGGAAACGACATCACTTGCCATCATGTCATCCAGACACTGAAGCGCACGATAACCGATATTGGCATAAGTACTCGAATAGTCAAACAGATTATACCAGGCACCGTTCACAAGCGCCTCCGCATTTTCGGGCACAGGTACTTTCTCGGAACTCACCGCATCTGTGGGATCTGTATCCAGGAAACTGCTACTGCAACCCGTTGCCAGAAGAAGTCCGGCAATGGCTGCCAGAATAGATTGTATTTTTATTTTTCTCATAATTTAGTCTGATTTAGAAAGCAATGTTAATACCTCCGGAAATAGTCCGCATAGCCGGATAACGATAATAGGTAATTCCGGTAATTCCCTGTTCGGGGTCCAATCCTTGATTCTTGTGAATGGTAAATAAATTATCTCCTTGCACATACACCTGCACACTGCTCAATGCCAGCTTACTGACCCACGGTTTGGGCAGGTTGTAAGAGAGCGTCAGGTTTTTCAGCCGCATATAAGAATTATTCTGCAAGAACCGAGTGGACGCCGAGTTCCAGTTATTGGAAGTCGTACTTAGAGCAGGCACGTCTGTGTAGCGGTTGTCCGGTGTCCAACGTCTTAGGATTTCAGTCGACCAGGCACGTCCTTCCAGGCTGCCGTTATGTAGAATCATCGTTATATCACGATTGTAGATATACCCTCCGATACTATAAGCAAAAATGGCAGACAAGTCGAACCCTTTCCAGGAAAGCGACGTATTGAACCCACCATACACTTTAGGAAGCGAGGATTTATTGACATAATAATAATCGGCCGAAGCATAATCACTCGTTGTCACACGTTTGCCCGTCGGATTATCATCAGCGTCCAGTTCATCTGCATACCACAACGGCTTTCCATTGTCCGGATCTACGCCCGCCCACTCTTTCATATAGAAATCATATACCGAGCGACCTACCTGAAGTTTGTTTACTCCACTCTGCGGCATATCTTTCAATGGAAGTTCCGTTACCTTATTCTTATAGTGAGTCAGGTTCATACCCAGCTTCCAAACCCAGCCGTTCTGATTGATAACCGTTCCGTTAAGCACCAATTCGATACCCGTATTCTTCAAAGCTCCCACATTCTCGTCAATAAAACCATATCCCAGAGAGGGAGCAATCGGACGGGAATAAAGCAAATCTTTTGAACGGCGTGTAAAGAAATCGAACGAACCGGAGAAACGGTTATTGAACAGTGAGAAATCCATTCCCAAATTAAAGTTCAGATTCGTTTCCCATTTCAGATTAGGAGTTGCCATACGGTCGGATACCAACGCATTCTCTCCCAAATTGGAAACGATGGAATAAAGTCCCTTACTTGCGTAATACGTACCCAAGTTATCATTTCCCTGCGCACCGTAGCTCATTTTCAAAGTCAGTGCGGAAAGCCAGTCGGAAGTACTTGCCATAAACTCTTCCCGGTCTACACGCCAGGAAGTACCCAACGACCAGAAATTACCCCAACGGGTTTCCGGTGCAAAGCGTGAAGAACCGTCACGGCGGTAAGAAGCCGAGAAGAAGTATTTGTTCCGATAATCATATAACAATTGCGTGAGATACCCCACCAATGCATAATCAATGCGATATCCCGATCCTCCTGTCAACTGAGAGCCGACTACCAGTTCCGGCATATCAGGTTGTGCCATCTTTGAACGTGACGCAGTCAGTTCATCGTAACGATACGAATACGCCTCAATACCGGCAAGAACATTGAAATGATGTTCCCCAATCGTCTTGTCATACGTAGCAATATTATTCCACGTCCAAGAGAAAGTACGGGTATTCATCCGACTGACACTTCCCCCGTTCTCCTTAGCCGGACCGATCTTGGGATTCGTATAATCCAAAGTATTATAGTTTATCAAATCGAAATTGAAACTTGTCTTAAACTTCAATCCCTCGATAATCGTAGCTTCCAGAAAGGTACGGCCGGAAATTTCATCTTTCATACGTTCCGACTTATCCAAAGGCAACGTAGCGGGCAAGTTCCAGTTTGCCATCGAACCGGAAGGACGGTAAGAGCCGAAATCATAGATACGGTCTCCGTTCTCATCCAATTTATAACTGCCGTCGGTATTCATCTCATAAATCGGATAAAAACCCGGCATGGTACGTCCGGCAGTTATCACGTTACTGACTTTAGAGTCGGAAGAAACCGGATAATTCTGCATGGAATGGGCAAAACTCAGATTGACACCCCCTTTCAACCAGGAAGTCATTTCACTGGTAACGTTGGAGCGGATATTGAAACGCTGATAGCCGGATTCAAGCGCAATTCCTTTATCATTCAGATAACCGGCAGAGAAGAAATACTGATTGGCTTTACCACCACCGGAAACACTCAGGTTCAGTTCCGTACGGAGTGCCTGTTGCTCCATAGCATCGCTCCAATCGGAATTCCACAACGGACGTGCACCCTCCACCAATTTGCCATCCGTGCCCACCGGTTGCGCATATTGCGGACCATAAGGATTGGGACCGCCTCCCATCAATTTGGTAACCAAATCTTTGGAGGCTTGCGCTGCAGCGGTCGCCGGAGTATAATCCGGACTTCCGGCATACCGGTTACGGAGTGCTTCCCAATACAATTCAAAATATTGATTGGTACTGACACGATCATAATCACGAACGGCTCGATTGGAACCTCCTAACGAAGCCTTCACTTTCACCGTTGCTTTCGAGTTCTGTTCTCCTTGCTTGGTAGTGATGATAATCACTCCATTAGCACCACGTGAACCATACAGAGCAGCCGAAGCCGCATCTTTCAACACAGTCATCGAAGCGATATCGTCTGGGTTGATAGCATTGACGCTACCGTCAAATGGCACACCGTCCACCACATAAAGCGGAGCACTGGAGGCATTGATAGAGCCGATACCACGAATACGGATTTCCGCATCCGTTCCCGGCTGACCGCTTGCCGCACTTGCCTGCACACCGGACACCGTACCTTCCAATACACGGGATACACTGGAAGTCTGCAACTTCTCAATTTCCCCTGCTTTCATGGTCGAAGCAGCTCCGGTAAAGCTATATTTCTTTGCAGTAGCGTAAGCGACTACCATAACCTCATCCAACTCCTTACTTTCCGCTTCCAGCGTAATATTAATCACACTCCGGTTGTTGACCGGTTGTTCCACCGTGCGCATTCCTACAAAACGGAACACCAAAGTTCCGGAGCCGGGAGCCTCAATAGAATAGTTTCCATCAATATCGGTAATAGTTCCGGAGGAAGCTCCTTTCAATTGTACAGAGACACCGGGGAGAGGTTCCCCCTCAGAGATGACCGTACCCGTCACGCGTTTTTCCTGTTGCGCTTCCGCATACAATATGTTTCCTGCAAAAAGCAAAAGAAACACTGCTAATAAACGTAAATAGATTCTCATAATTTTCTGTGACTTTAAATATATTTGCGAGCTATACTAACAGTACATAGAAGTTTATTGTTTAGGAAACAAAACATTTTTTAGAAGATTACTAGCATAAATCAATGAAAGGTCGTACATTCGTGAAACAAAAGACATTCCCAACAGTTATAAGGAACCGTATGGTAAGACAGCTTGTTTTATATATCTCTTTGTTAGTGTCGTTCTCCTTGCAGGCACAGTCTGAAAAGGCGGGTATAACCGTAAACGACAGCATACAGGAAGATTCTGTCACCACCCCCAAGCCAAGTGCCTTCAAGAGAGCGATTAAAAAATTTATGAATTTCAGTGACTTCGACACGCTCTACATCAGCCCCAACCGCTATAACTACGCGTTGATGGCTACGCATTTCAGCAACTTTGAGTATTACTCGGTCACCAGCGAATTTCCTCAACCGCAGAAGCTTAGCTTTTCTCCCAATCCCCACAACAAGATAGGATTGTATTTCGGTTGGAGATGGATCTTCTTAGGATGGTCTGTCGACATTGATGATATTTACCGCAAAACAAACCGGAAAAACAAAGGGACAGAGTTTGATTTGAGCCTGTATAGTTCCAAATTAGGCGTGGACATCTTCTACCGCCGCACGGGAAACAATTATAAAATTCACAAGATCAGAGGTTTCTATGATGAAATACCTTCCGACTACTCCGAAGATTTCAGCGGCTTGAAGGTAGACATCAAAGGACTGAACTTATACTATATATTCAACAACCGGAAGTTTTCTTATCCGGCCGCGTTCAGCCAGTCCACCAACCAACGGCGCAATGCAGGAACATTCATAGCCGGGTTCTCTATCTCAAAACATAATCTCGACTTTGACTACCAGCAACTTCCGGCATATATTCAAGAGAGAATGAATCCCGGCATGAAAGTCAACAAGATAAAATACACCAACGCCAACATCAGTTTCGGCTATGCTTATAACTGGGTATTCGCACGCAACTGTCTGGCTTGTCTGTCGCTCACTCCCGCCATTGCTTACAAGGCCTCCGATGTGGATGCAGAAACGCAGGAAGGGAAAGCATGGTATAGTAAGTTCAATCTGGATTTTCTGCTTCGGGCAGGCGTTGTCTATAACAATGGAAAATATTTTGTCGGCACTTCATTCGTCGGAAAGAACTATAACTATCATCGCAACAATTTCTCCTTGGACAATGGGTTCGGCACTCTTCAGGTATATGTCGGCTTCAACTTCCACCTGCGCAAAGAATACAGGAAAAAGGAAACAAAGCGGGAGTATTAGAAATAGGCAACTTGCTTGCTTATCCAAAGAATCTTTGTACATTTGCCCCGTTTTAAAAGAACAAAAATAGAAAATCAGTGAAGCAACAACGTCACATACAGCCCACACGTGCCCTTCTTTCCCGTTTCCGCTATTGGGGAAGAAAGAACTATGCCGCTTTTGCGAGCTTAGGACGCGAAGTATGTATCGGACATCTGCATACCAATGTAGTCGATGTTGCCCTTCGTAAGCAGAATGCTGCACAAACTATCCCTTATCATACATTTATGACACTTCAAGAAATTAAAGACCAAGTGCTGGCAGGCATTGATATATCGCCCGAGCAAGCCGCTTGGCTGGCCAATATGGCCGACAGCGAGGCGCTTTACGCCGCCGCACATGAGATTACCGTCGCGCGTGCTTCGCACGAGTTCGACCTGTGCTCCATCATCAACGCCAAATCCGGCAGATGCCCCGAAAACTGTAAATGGTGCGCACAATCCTCCCACTACAAGACGCAAGCCGAAGTCTATGACCTCCTCCCCGCTGAAGAATGTCTCCGACAGGCACAGTATAATGAAGCCCAGGACATCAACCGTTTCTCCCTCGTCACCAGCGGACGGAAACCCTCTCCCAAACAGATTACCCAACTTTGCGACACAGTCCGCCATATGCGGCGACATTCGTCTATCCAACTTTGCGCCTCATTGGGACTACTTAATGAAGAAGAACTGCGTTCCCTGCACGAAGCGGGAATTACCCGTTATCATTGCAATCTGGAAACTGCTCCTTCTTATTTTCCCCAACTTTGTTCCACCCACACACAAAAGCAGAAACTTGCCACACTTGCCGCCGCCCGCCGTGTAGGAATGGATATCTGCTGCGGAGGTATCATCGGCATGGGAGAAACGATGGAACAACGGATTGAATTCGCTTTTATTCTGAAGGAACTGAATGTTCAATCCATCCCCATAAATCTGCTAAGCCCGATTCC
This sequence comes from Bacteroides finegoldii DSM 17565, assembly GCF_000156195.1. Classification (GTDB taxonomy): domain Bacteria; phylum Bacteroidota; class Bacteroidia; order Bacteroidales; family Bacteroidaceae; genus Bacteroides; species Bacteroides finegoldii. The sequence continues at coordinate 46,242 of NZ_GG688336.1, forward strand.
CGGTACACCATTGGAAAACGAAAAGCCTTTGAACGAAGAAGAAATTCTCCGGACAATCGTCCTGTTCCGTTTCATCAATCCGACGGCTTTTCTCCGTTTTGCCGGCGGACGCTCGCAACTCTCTCCCGAAGCTATGCACAAGGCACTGTATATCGGTATCAACTCGGCTATCGTAGGCGACTTGCTTACCACACTCGGTTCTAAAGTATCGGAGGACAAGAAGATGATTCAAGAAGAAGGTTATCATTTTGCCAGCTCCCAATTTGACCGTGAACATCTTTGGCATCCATATACTTCCACAACCGATCCGCTCCCTGTTTACAAAGTAAAACGGGCGGACGGCGCAACCATCACTCTCGAAGACGGACGGGTGTTGATTGAAGGAATGTCTTCATGGTGGTGCGCCGTACACGGGTACAACCATCCCGTGCTGAACCAAGCGGCAAAGGAACAATTAGACAAGATGTCCCATGTAATGTTCGGTGGTCTGACACACAACCCCGCCATCGAACTGGGAAAATTGCTATTACCTTTAGTTCCTTCCTCCATGCAAAAAATATTCTATGCAGATTCCGGCTCGGTAGCCGTAGAAGTGGCCTTAAAAATGGCCGTACAATATTGGTATGCGGCAGGACAGCCCGAAAAGAATAATTTCGTGACCATCCGTTCCGGTTATCACGGTGATACGTGGAATGCCATGTCTGTATGTGATCCGGTGACGGGTATGCACAGTCTTTTTGGTTCGGCATTGCCTGTACGTTATTTTGTCCCGTCCCCCGCTTCCCGTTTTGATGGAGAATGGAATCCGGAAGATATCATCCCTTTACGGGAAACCATTGAAAAACATTCCAGAGAGTTGGCGGCACTGATTCTTGAACCAATTGTGCAAGGGGCAGGCGGTATGTGGTTCTACCATCCGCAATACTTGCATGAAGCGGAAAAACTCTGCCGGAAGCATGGCCTTCTTCTGATTTTCGATGAGATAGCGACAGGATTCGGACGGACCGGGAAACTTTTTGCTTGGGAACACGCCAGAGTAGAGCCCGATATTATGTGTATCGGTAAAGCGTTGACCGGCGGATATATGACACTTTCCGCAGTCTTGGCAAGCAATCAGGTGGCAGACACCATTTCCAATCATGCACCGGGAGCTTTCATGCACGGCCCCACTTTCATGGGCAATCCGCTTGCCTGTGCGGTGGCTTGCGCATCCGTTCGCCTGCTGCTCGAATCCGGCTGGCAGAAGAATGTGCAACGAATCGAAAGCCAACTCAAAGAAGAGCTGGCTCCTGCACGGGAGTTCCCGCAAGTAGCCGATGTACGGGTATTGGGCGCTATCGGAGTAATTGAGATGAAGCGTCCGGTGAATATGGCATACCTGCAACAGCGATTTGTAGAAGAGGGTATTTGGGTACGTCCATTCGGTAAATTGGTTTATCTGATGCCACCTTTCATCATTACTCCCGAACAACTAAGTAAACTGACCTCCGGATTACTCAACGTTATTCAAAATTAGTAGTTACCCAAAATCATAAATAATGATATTAGACTCTATCAACCAAGAACTGCTTGTTCTCAAAGAAAAGAAAAACTACCGTTCTCTCCCGACATTGATTCACGATGGACGGGAAGTTATTCTGAATGGACAACGGATGTTGAATCTTTCCTCCAATGATTATCTCGGACTGGCTAATGATGTATCATTAAGAGAGGAATTCTTAAAGACAATGACTCCCGAAACATTTCTGCCTACTTCCTCTTCTTCCCGATTGCTGACAGGTAACTTTTCCGATTATCAAGCATTGGAACAACAGTTGGCAACTATGTTCGGAGCAGAAAGCGCACTCATATTCAACAGTGGTTATCATGCCAATACAGGGATTCTCCCTGCCGTCAGCAATGCGCAAACACTGATTCTTGCCGATAAGCTGGTGCACGCCAGCCTGATAGACGGAATCAGATTGTCGTCCGCCAAATGTATCCGTTATCGCCACAATGACGCCTCCCAACTGCAACGTTTGGTTTCCGAGAATCACAATCTTTATGCACAAATCATCATTGTTACCGAAAGTATTTTCAGTATGGATGGAGATAAAGCCGATCTTTGCGCTCTCGTCCGATTGAAAAAGAGCTATTCCAATGTTCTTCTTTATGTAGACGAAGCTCATGCCTTCGGTGTACGGGGAGAAAAAGGACTAGGATGTGCCGAAGAACAAGACTGTATCAACGATATAGATTTCCTGGTAGGCACGTTCGGAAAGGCAATCGCCTCAGCAGGAGCTTACATTGTCTGCCGCCAGGTTATTCGGGAATACCTGATTAACAAGATGCGTACCTTTATATTCACCACTGCCCTTCCACCTGTCAATATTCAATGGACAGCATGGGTATTGCAACATCTCTCCGCTCTTCAATATAAGCGAACCCACCTCCTGCGCATCAGTGAGAAACTAAAGACAGCACTTACCGGCAAAGGATACCATTGCCCTTCAGTAAGCCACATTGTCCCCATGATTATAGGAGCGAGCGAAGATGCCATACTGCAAGCGGAAGAACTCCAACGTAAAGGATTCTACGCATTGCCTGTCCGTCCACCTACCGTACCTGAAGGAACTTCCCGTATCCGCTTCTCATTGACAGCGGACATCACAGAACATGAAATCGACCAACTTATAGCTTTGATTAACGGATGAAACAACATTTTATCATAAAGAATAATTCCAAGCGCCTCTTGCTTTTCTTCGCAGGCTGGGGAATGGATGAAACTCCTTTCCTGCAAATCCGCCCTACAGATACGGATTGGATGGTTTGTTATGACTATCGTTCTTTGGAGTTCGATACCGACTTATTACAAGAGTATTCCGAAATCCGTCTCATCGCATGGTCTATGGGGGTATGGGTAGCTTCTCAACTCATGAAACAATACCCGTCTCTGCCCATCTCGCATAGTATCGCTATCAATGGAACTCCCTATCCCATACACGAAACGAAAGGGATTGAACCAGCTATATTTGAAGGAACACTGCAAGGATTGACCGAACAAACACTGCAAAAGTTTCAAAGAAGGATGTGCGGTTCGGCAGCCGAATACAAAGTATTTCAAACAGTAGCTCCGCAACGTCCGGCCGATGAGCTCAAGGAAGAACTAGCCGCCATACAACAACAATACTTGTCATTACCGCCTTCAGACTTCGTATGGCAAAAAGCCATCATAGGAAAGAATGACCGTATATTCCTACCTGACAATCAACGGCTTGCATGGAAAAACAAGGTAGATATTCTTGAATACTCAGAAGCTGCCCATTACCAACAGGAACTCTTTGAGAGCATAATCCTACAAACCCAATAAATACCTATTATGAACAAACAACTAATCGCAGAACGTTTCACCAAAGCCATCGCCACTTATCCGCAAGAAGCAAACGTACAAAGACAAATAGCGGACAAAATGATTCACCTGCTTACGGAACATCTACCTTCTCCCTGCCCGAAAGTGATTGAGTTCGGTTGCGGCACGGGAATCTATTCCCGTATGTTGTTTCAGACTCTTCATCCGGAAATGCTCTTATTGAACGACCTCTGCCCGGAGATGAAATATTGCTGCGAAGATTTGCTAAAGAAAGAGCAAGTGTCTTTCCTGCCGGGAGATGCGGAAACAGCGCCCTTTCCTGCCGAAAGTACCCTGATTACTTCCTGTTCCGCCTTGCAATGGTTCGAATCTCCCGAAAACTTTTTCAAGAGATGTAACGCGTTGCTCAACAAACAAGGCTATTTCGCTTTCAGCACCTTTGGCAAAAAGAATATGAAAGAGATACGCCGACTAACAGGCAACGCTCTTCCCTACCGCTCACGAGAAGAACTCGTAACCGCCTTGTCGGCAGACTTTGACATCCTCCATTCGGAAGAAGAACTCATTCCTCTTTCGTTCGACAATCCCATAAAAGTTCTTTATCACTTGAAGCAAACGGGAGTAACCGGAATATCTTCCGGACAACTGCGGACCCGTCGTGATTTACAGCGATTCAGCGAGCGTTATACCCAAGAATTCACACGGGGCACTTCCGTGTCTCTGACCTATCACCCTATTTATATCATCGCAAAAAAGAAAGAAGCATGAAACAGAATGTATTTTTCGTTTCCGGTATCGACACCGATGCCGGAAAGAGTTATGCCACCGGCTTTCTAGCCCGTGAATGGAACAAGAACGGACAACGTACCATCACCCAGAAATTTATTCAAACGGGAAATGTAGGTCATTCCGAAGACATCGACCTGCATCGTCGCATTATGGGAATCTCCTTCACCAAAGAAGATGAAGAAGGACTGACTATGCCGGAAATTTTCTCTTATCCCGCTTCCCCCCACCTCGCCTCGCAGTTGGATAACCGCCCTATCGACTTCAATAAAATCAAACGGGCAACGAAGAAACTGAGCGAACGATACGACTATGTTTTACTTGAAGGAGCAGGCGGCCTCATGGTCCCGCTAACCACCGGACTGCTGACAATAGACTACATTGCCCAAGAGAAATATCCGCTTATCTTTGTCACTTCCGGCAAACTGGGGAGTATCAATCACACCTTGCTTAGCCTTGAAGCCATACAAAAAAGGGGGATTGTGCTGGATACCGTTCTCTATAATATGTATCCTACGGTAGAAGACAAGACGATTCAGAACGACACGATGAACTTCGTCCGGACATGGTTGGAGAAACACTTCCCGGAGACAAAGTTCATATTAGTTCCTGAAATAGAGTTCTAAACTGTCAGACTACAAACTAACTGTATATGTACGGAAGTTCAATCAACTTCCGTACACGGTAGGGATATTCAGTAAATGTTCCTCTTTCTAAAAAATCAAGAGAAAAGCTCACGTAAAGCAAAGCTTTTCTCTTGATTTTTTCGTTCAACTCTCCCAGTCTTCTATCTTTTTTGTAGAATATTGTTTACATATTCTTGTTTTTTCCTTCCCACCCATGCATTATGTACATGTCTTTTTTAGGGGAAGTTAAAACCTCTCCTGTTTTTCCTGTTATTTTAGTCAGATT
>NZ_GG688336.1:51388-67707 GCF_000156195.1 Bacteroides finegoldii DSM 17565
CCCTGACCATTGCACTGACGATTTTAGGATTGGTCAGTGGATGAAGCGGATCAATCTGGACACCACAAAACAACTGGTAATGAATATTACCGTTTAAATGCTCAATCAGTTGTGCATCGGAAAAGTTGGTATAGGACTTCAAGACCATCAAGGCTATTTTACCTTCGGGAGAAAAATAACTTTTACGACCCAAAGCAGAGGACTTCAAATGCATTTGTCGGGCCAGTTCCGAGAAAGGGAATAGAGAATGGAGTCGACCTAATTCACTCGTTGCAAAACTTTGACGATATTTTTTAAGCATATCGAACTCGGTAAAACCTAAACAAGGTTCGATTTCTGAGATTTTTTGTATCTTTACCATGTGTTTTTATTTTAGATTACCCCCGTTTTGGCCGTCAAACCGTTTTTTGGGGGGAATGCTTAAAGATACAAAAAAGGCAACTAATTCGCAATGAAGTAGTTGCCTTAAATTTTATTATTTTAGGAATATCCCACGGTATTATGAAATAAAAAGTCGAACCTTTGCCAAACTCGGAAGTCACCCCAATTTCTCCACCGATCTTCTCTATAATCATCCGGCAAATGGAAAGCCCCAAGCCTGTGCCCTGCACAAAGCTGTTCAGTTTGACAAAGCGTTCAAAAATATGTCCCACCTTTTCTTTTTCTATTCCTATTCCCGTATCTTTCACATATACACGGACATTCTCCCCTTCTCGTTCAAATCCGAAACGTATCTCTCCCGCATGGGTAAACTTGGTAGCGTTGGTGATAAAATTCGTAATGATCTGCATAATACGATTCGGATCGCCCTCCATCTGCAAGTCCTCCTCTCCATTATCAAAGATGAAGTCCACCCCTCCTTTTATACGTTCCTTGTGAACAGCATAGATTGTCCTGCAGACTTCCCCCAGATTTATCGGACGTTTCACATACTCCAACGTGCCCGCTTCTATCTTCGACAAATCCAATATATCATTAATAAGCTGCAACAAGATGTCCGAATTCTGGTTGATAATATCCGAATAAAGTTTCTGTTCTTCGGGGGTATCCGCAGTAGGCAACAACTGCGAGAACCCGACAATCGCATTGAGCGGTGTCCTGATTTCATGACTCATATTCGCCAAAAAAGCACTCTTCAACCTGTCAGACTGCTCTGCTTTGATTCTGGCTTTAATCAATTCCTGTTCTATATTCTGGAGATTCGTGGTATCCCAAGAAATACCGATCAGCAACGGTTCACGGTCTTCCATCGGAACAAGTGCTTTAAGCGTCTGCACAATACGCGCTTCACCGTTAGCTGTCAGATACGTTTCCTGTATATCAATCCTTTGGTGGGTACGAAGCAGTTCCAGGTCATCCTTACGGAACTTCTCAGCTTCCTCTGACTGGAAAATCTCGTAATCCGTATGCCCTATCGCTTTGGAAGCAGGGATACCGGAATGTTCGGCAAATGCTTTGTTCCAATACAAATACTTGAACTCATCTGCCGGATCTTTCACAAACAGATAGACTGGAATATTATTCAGAATGCCGTCCAACAACTGATTCAGCTCACGGAGTTCATCCCGTTTCTTTATGACATCGGTAATATCCTGCGTAAAGAACCAGATCAGCTCCTGTTCATTCTCATGTGTCAGGAAAGAAGACACCTGGTGCACCCGCTTCTTCGTCTCTCCCATACGTACGTAAGCGGCACGGTAGGCAAAACTGCCATCATTATCCCGTATTTCCTGAAGTCGTTTTTCCCAAGCCTCTTTCGTGGTCATGGAAACAGGCAAATCATATACCTTCTGGATCCCCAATTCCTTAGTCACTCCGTATTCTTCTATGAATTGTTTGTTGGCATACACCAATGTCCCATCCTTCGACACGGCAAGAATACTATCGCTCACTTTATCAAGCACACTCTTAAAAACTTCCAATTGCCGTTGAGTAGCCACTCTCTCCGATATGTCACGGCACATGATCAGTACATACTTTTCGTCCAATGGGAAAATGCGGTTTTCGTAATAGTGACGCTTGCCGTTGAAATCCAATTCGTGATGTGCGGCAGAAACAGCCCCTGTTGCGACTGCGTGCTGCATATTGGAATGTATGTTCTGATAGGCTTCCGGAGGAACCATATTACGCATATGCATCCCTACAAAATCCTCGTTTGTCACTCCGACATGATTCGTTTCTTCATTGGATACCACTTCGATTCCTATCTCGTTATGATCGAAAACAGTCAACATATCCGGCAAAGAATTCAAGATCTTTACAGCATACCTTTCTTTAAAACTAACAGGATTGGCTTTTTCTTTCTCTTGCCTAAGAACTGAAAGTTCTTGTTTGAGCCGCTCATTTTCTTTAGTAAGCGCCTCTAATTGTTCAGCCATTGTTTTTACTGTCCGTTCACTGTCCATAACATAGTGGAATAAAAAATGTACTTATCTGTCAAAAGTAAATATTTTATGGAAAATAAAGACGTAAAATCCTATTTATTTTCGAAAAATCTATTTCCCTCACCGACCCAAGTGAGAGCTTCATTTGTTATACAACTAACTAACGGACGTTTCACCTTTTAAAACCTGATATGATTATGACCTTAGTCCTTGCTGTTATTCCGGTATTACTATTAATTGTATTAATGGCATTCTTCAAAATGCCGGGCGACAAAAGCAGTATCATTTCTCTGATCGTAACAATGCTGATCGCCCTCTTCGGCTTCTCTTTTTCTGCGGACAATCTGTTCTATTCCTTTATATATGGAGCACTGAAAGCCGTCTCCCCTATTTTAATCATTATCCTGATGGCTATCTTCAGCTACAATGTATTACTGAAAACAGAGAAGATGGAGATTATCAAACAGCAATTCGCCTCTATCTCTACCGATAAAAGTATCCAGGTCTTACTGCTGACATGGGGATTCGGCGGGTTATTGGAAGCAATGGCGGGATTCGGAACTGCAGTCGCCATTCCGGCAGCGATTCTTATCAGTCTGGGATTCAAACCTATATTCTCGGCCACGGTCAGTCTGATAGCCAATAGTGTGGCTACCGCTTTCGGAGCGATCGGAACTCCTGTACTAGTATTAGCCAAAGAAACCAATCTGAATGTGTTGCATCTCAGTACCAATGTCGTATTACAATTGTCGGTCTTGATGTTCCTTATTCCATTGGTATTGCTTTTTCTTACCGACTCCAAAATCAAATCACTACCAAAGAACATCTTCCTTGCCTTGCTGGTAGGAAGCGTTTCGCTAATCAGCCAATATCTGGCAGCCAAATATATGGGAGCCGAATCTCCGGCTATCATCGGAAGCATTCTTTCCATTATTGTAATTGTCTTGTATGGAAAGCTGACCGCATCCAAAGAAGAAAAAGCGCGGAAAAGCCATCTGAAGGTGAAAGATATAATGAACGCATGGAGTATCTATCTGCTGATCTTATTTCTGATTATACTTACCAGCCCTCTTTTTCCAGGATTACGCCATACTTTGGAAAATAACTGGGTCACCAGAATCAGTCTGCCCATTAATTCCTCTACAGCCAACTATACGATTTCCTGGCTGACTCATGCCGGAGTGCTGCTCTTTATCGGCACTTTTGTCGGCGGATTAATACAAGGAGCTAAAGTAAAAGAGTTGTTTGCCGTTCTTTGGAATACGGTGAAGCAGCTAAAGAAAACATTTATCACAGTGATATGCCTTGTTGGATTATCTACCATTATGGATACCTCCGGAATGATTGCCGTGATTGCTACCGCACTGGCTACGGCTACAGGAAGTCTATATCCGTTATTCGCTCCGGTGATTGGTTGTCTGGGGACGTTCATCACGGGAAGTGATACGTCATCCAATATTCTCTTCGGAAAGTTACAGGCAAGTGTGGCAGGACAAATTCATGTCAGTCCGGATTGGCTGTCGGCAGCCAATACAGTAGGCGCTACCGGAGGAAAAATCATCTCTCCGCAGAGCATTGCCATCGCTACCTCTGCCGGAAACCAACAGGGTAAGGAAGGTGAGATACTAAAAGCGGCCATCCCGTATGCTTTGGTGTATGTGGCGATAACCGGACTCATCGTTTATATTTTCAGTTCCTGAATCTACAAGATTTATTGAGGGGCGGCAGTATTTGCCTGTTGCTTATGTGCCGGCTCTCCTTTCTCTTCATAATATTCCTGTTTCTCCTTATTTCTCCGTTCAATAATACTGGTTATATAGACAGTGAAGATAGGGAACATCATCATCCCCAAAGCCGCCAGTACAACCGAAAGTACCCGCCCGGTAGTGGTCACGGCTATAATATTCGAGCCGACTGTAGTAACATCCATAAATGCCCACCACAAAGCGTCTGTATATTTAGTGACCAGAGGATTGGCCGTATGTTCAGTAATAAAAAAAGCGAGACTGGCAAAATAAACGGTAGCCAGCAACATCGTCAAATAAGATACAAAAAGCCCTGAAGCCCTGTTGTAAGTAAACCACCCCACTACAATAGCCAGCGCATATCCGCCACGTACCAGAGGGATAAAACGTAACATATAGGTAACTTCGGGCGAAAATGTCCACCCCATATAAGCTATGATATTCTGATAGGGAATGGCAACCAGCAGGAATATAAAGTGAGTAGTGAAATAACGTTTCTTATTATCCGCCAGAATAAATTCGAGAACGAAGTCAACCAGAAACAGTACACAGATCCATAGCTGTACTTTCATGTACACACTCTGCGTATAGAAAGGAATACCTTTGAAAGTATCAATAGAGATACTTATGATCAGAAAAAGAGAAAGTAGAAGAATAACAATGTGCAAAATGCCATAGATTCCTTTTTTCCGTAATACGAAGTCGTAAAGAGCCATTTTCATAATCAATCATTTTTTGGGAATTGAAACTCTTAACAAGTAACATATCACGAATGTTTGAACGAATCACCGTGTATTGAATCAAAGTCCTTTCGCAATCACCGGCAAGCCAAAGAAGCCTTTTTGCAAAGTCAGTACTTTCTCCTTCCCTTGCCGCGTCTCGTTATAAACAGCAGAGGATACATGCAACGTTTCCACATTCCCATTTTCAAAAGCAACCTGCAAATAGTATTCTTTACGCACTCCATTCGATACATAACGATGTTTGCCGACCCTGCGAGTTTTCTTATGGGTCTCTATATATTTTTTCTGCACCATAACCGTTTCTTCATATATGGAAGCAGTACCGGCCAGCCAATAATTGCCACTAAGGAACAAGGCATAACTAATAGCGCCCACGCAACCAATATGACATAGGACATTCATCACTTTACCCTCTGTTGTAGTCAGCCAAGACCATTTTCTATAAAAAGGCAAAGTGGCAAGAGCGATCAAAAGCGCCACGCCAACAGGAATCCACCATACCGCTAATGTATCCTCATATATCACATAGCCTAATGCTAATGAAATAATAAAGAGGAAAAGCATCATAATACGGAGCGTCTTAACAAAGAAAGTATTCATAATATGACCTTTGTGTTATGTGCAAATTTTGTTGTTACTTTTTTAGCATAAAAAAAGGCTATCTATCCCAGACAGCCAATCTTTTGTTAACCTTAAATCTAATACTATGAAAAACACATTGCAAAGATACGGACTTTCTGCATATCTCCAAATTTTCCGGAAAAAGCAATGTGTCTTATAACATGGTTTAATAGAAATAGCAAACTCGTTAACATTTAACATAAATCTATCGGATATTAACGAATGCCCGATAGCGTGACTCAGATATATAGCATAGGGCAGCAAACCTTTCCGGGATTTTTTGTGTTTATTATATAAACGAATTACTTACACAATATGAATCTCAAAGAACAATACTGGAAATATTCCCTCATTGTCATCATTCTGTTTATGGGAGTTATCATCTTCCGGCAAATCACTCCTTTTTTGGGAGGGCTGCTGGGAGCATTTACCATTTACATATTAGTACGCACGCAGATGCATCATCTGACGGAAAAGAAGAAAATAAAACGCAGTATCAGCGCATTACTGATCACGGCAGAAACCATTTTTGTATTCCTTGTACCTCTCGGACTGACCATCTGGATGATAGTAAACAAACTTCAAGACATCAATCTGGCTCCGCAGACATTCGTAGAGCCCATCCAGCAAGTAGCAGGATTTATCAAAGAAAAGACAGGATACGATGTATTAGGGAAGGATACGTTGTCGTTCATAGTCTCCATCCTTCCACGAATCGGACAACTGATTATGTCAAGTATCAGCAGTCTCGCCGTCAATCTGTTCGTCATGATATTTGTTCTTTACTTCATGCTGATAGGAGGTAAAAAGATGGAAGCATACATCAATGATATTCTCCCGTTCAATGAAACGAACACGCGGGAAGTTATTCATGAAATCAACATGATCGTGCGCTCCAATGCGATTGGTATTCCACTGCTGGCCATTATTCAGGGAGGCATTGCCATGATAGGCTATCTCATTTTCGGAGCACCCAATGTCTTACTGCTAGGTTTCCTCACCTGCTTCGCTACCATCATTCCGATGGTAGGTACCGCATTAGTGTGGTTTCCCGTCGCCTCTTATCTGGCTATCAGCGGAGACTGGTTTCATGCAATCGGACTTTTCGCCTACGGAGCCATTGTCGTATCGCAGTCCGACAACCTGATTCGCTTCATCCTTCAAAAGAAGATGGCGGATACACATCCGTTGATTACAATCTTCGGAGTTGTTATCGGTCTGCCGTTATTCGGATTTATGGGAATCATCTTCGGTCCGTTATTACTCTCGTTATTCTTTCTGTTCGTCAATATGTTCAAGAAAGAATACCTGGATTCATAAAATAACCTACCTTCCGGATGGCGAAACTACCGAAAATTTGCGTACTTTTGTAGTCGTAAAACGACACTAAAATTCAATGGAAGCATTTACATTCAATACTGCCGAGCTGATATTATTGTCAGCGGCAGGAGTTCTCTTTATCATCCAAGTTATTTATTATCTCGGTTTATACAACCGGATACATTCGCATAACAAAGCTGTACGCAAGGAAGAAATTCATTTCACGCGGGAATTACCGCCCCTTTCCGTCATTCTTTGCGCACGCAACGAAGCCGACAATCTGCGTAAGGCCCTTCCTGCCATTCTGGAACAGGACTATCCCCAGTTCGAAGTCATTGTAATCAATGATGCTTCCACCGACGAGACAGAGGATGTATTGGGATTCATGGAGGAAAAATACCCTCATCTTTACCATAGTTTTACTCCCGACAGCGCACGTTATATCAGTCATAAGAAATTAGCGCTGACATTAGGTATCAAAGCCAGCAAATATGATTGGCTCGTATTCACGGAAACAAACTGTATACCGGCAAGCAAGGATTGGTTAAAGCTGATGGCACGCAATTTTACATCACAGACACAGGTTGTGTTAGGATATAGCGGGTATGACCGGACAAAAGGATGGTTGCACAAACGTGTCGCTTTCGACACACTCTTCCAGTCATTGCGTTACTTAGGTCTTGCCCTGGCTGGAAAGCCATATATGGGCATCGGACGTAATCTTGCCTATCGGAAAGAATTATTCTTCAAGCAAAAAGGATTTTCAAGCTACCTGAACCTTCAACGCGGAGAAGATGACCTGTTTATCAATCAAATAGCCAACAGCAGTAACACCCGTGTAGAAACGGATCTCAACGCAACCATGCGGATACAGCCTGTCTACCGTTACAAAGACTGGAAAGAAGAAAAGGTCAGTTATATGGCCACCGCACGCTTTTATCATGGGGCACAACGCTACCTATTAGGCTTTGAAACCCTATCACGCCTGTTATTTTACGCCACTTGCATTGCAGGTATCGTATTAGGCATTTTCGATTTCCACTGGTTAGCAGCAGGTATCACATTATTACTATGGCTGATTCGCTACACGGTGCAAGCCATTGTCATTAACCAAACAGCAAAAGAAATGGGCGGCAACCGGAAATATTATTTCTCATTGCCGGTATTCGATATCCTGCAACCGTTGCAGTCGTTGAAGTTCAAGCTCTGTCGTCTATTGCGGGGTAAAGGAGATTTCATGAGAAGATAAATTACTCATATCTCATAGAGTTGGCAGGGTTGATCTTGGTTATCAGATATGAAGGACCTATCAGCATCAGGACAGCAGCCAGCAGTGTGCCGATATTAATCAGCAGGAAAAGGATGATATTGAAAGATACCGGAACCGTGTCTACGTAATAAGTCTCCGGATCGAGTTTGAAAATGCCGAACCGGGACTGAAGAATGCAGAACGCCAGACCGATAACATTCCCCCAAAGCATACCTTTGCCTATCAGGAAAACAGCAAACCAAAGGAAAGTTTTGCGGATTGTAAAATTAGTGGCACCCAAAGCTTTTAGGACACCAATCATATTCGTACGTTCGATAATGATAATCAGCAAACCGGAAATCATAGTAAAACCGGCAACGCCTATCATCAGAAACAAAATCACCCACACATTCAGATCCAACAAGTCAAGCCATGCAAATATCTGTGGATTCAACTGTTCGATACTGCGCACATAATACGTACCTCCATATTCGTCTTTCCGGTTATCGGTATCGATTGCGATTTCATACGTTGTATCTTCCAGCTTATCATAGTCTTTCAGCTGAAGCTCCACCCCTGTCACCTGCTCCGGCTGCCAACCGTTCAAACGATTCACCAAACTGAGGTCGGTCAATAAAAAAAGATTATCGTATTCGGAGAAATTTGTCTGATAAATTCCGGCAATAGTCAGCCTGCGCGCGCGGACATCATCCTGAATATAATAGGTATATATCTTATCCCCCAACTTCAACTTCATCTTTGTAGCCAAAGACTTGGAGATAAGCACCCGATTGCTGGAAACCGAATCACTGAAAACAGGAATCTCTCCTTCCACCAGATATTCTTGCAGAAAACGGGGATCAAACTCCGGACCTACCCCTTTCAGTACCATTCCTTGAAAGGCATCATCCGTCTTTATCATACCCGGTTTGGTAGAAAAACGCTGTACATGGCTTATCTCCGGATAACCGTCAAGGGCAGTCATCATACTGTCTCCTACCACAATCGGATGGGTTTCGTAAGAACTGACCGCATCCAGATTAGTTATCTGGATATGCGATCCGAATCCAATGACTTTATTTCTCACTTCACTTTTAAAGCCGATAACGACCGCCACTGCTATAATCATAACAGCCAGTCCGATAGCAATACCCGCCATTGCGATGAGCACCGCAGGACGTGACACCTGTTTTCCGCTATCGCTTTCGCGGTAGATGCGCCGAGCTATGAAAAGTGATAAAGACATAGACTTTTATTCCGTTCTTCCCGGATACGCTTCCAAAGCCTTCTGGAGAACAAAAAGCGCACGGGTTAAATCTTCTTTCTTTAATACATATGCAATACGCACTTCATTGATACCCGAACCCGGAGTTGTGTAGAAACCGGAAGCCGGAGCCATGAATACCGTCTGACCTTCGTATTCGAAATCGGAAAGGCACCATGCACAGAATTTGTCGGAATCATCCACCGGAAGTTTTGCCACTGTATAGAAAGCCCCCATCGGGATGGGCGAATAAACGCCCGGAATACGGTTCAAGCCGTCAATCAGGCATTTACGACGTTCCACATACTCGTCATACGTCTCGCGTGAGTATTCTTCGGGAGCGTCCAAGGAAGCCTCAGCGGCAATCTGACCAATCAACGGAGGACTCAGACGAGCCTGACAGAACTTCATGACAGCATCACGTATCTCTTTATTTTTGGTAATCAGCGCACCGATACGGATACCGCATTCCGAATAACGCTTTGATACGGAGTCAATCAGTACCACATTATTCTCGATACCTTCCAGATGGCAAGCGGAGATATAAGGAGAACCGGTGTATATGAATTCGCGATATACCTCATCGGAGAAAAGGAATAAGTCATATTTCTTCACCAAGTCACGAATCTGATTCATTTCACGACGTGTATAGAGATATCCGGTCGGGTTGTTCGGATTACAAATCAGGATTGCTTTCGTACGTTCATTTATCAACTCTTCAAACTTCTCGACTTTGGGAAGTGAGAAACCTTCTTCGATGGTTGTGGCAATCGTACGAATCTTCGCGCCTGCAGAAATAGCAAACGCCATATAGTTAGCATATGCCGGCTCCGGAACGATAATCTCATCACCTGGATTCAGACAGGAAAGGAAAGAGAAAAGCACCGCTTCCGAACCTCCTGAGGTAATGATTATATCGTCTGCAGTAAGATTGATATTGAACTTGGCATAATATCCCACTAGTTTCTCGCGATAGCTACGATAACCTGCACTAGGACTATACTCCAGCACTTTACGGTCAATATTGCGTATTGCGTCAATCGCGGCCTGAGGAGTGGGCAGGTCAGGCTGTCCGATATTCAGGTGAAACACATGGACTCCCCGTTGCTTGGCAGCGTCTGCCAAAGGAGCCAGTTTTCTGATAGGAGATGCAGGCATCTCGTTTCCGCGAATGGATATGGTTGGCATAATTTTAACTACAAATTACTAATTACTATTTACTTTTTCTACTTGAGGTTGCAAATGTACGCAATAATTTGAATACAGAGACATAAAAACTTTAAAAACCTTAGCAAGGTTAAAAACGTTATGGGATTTTGAAAATAAAGCTATACATTTGTCATACGGAAAACTTAAAACAATATCATAATGACCATACACCTTATCTCATTCGCGTCACTACTTCATAAACAAGTCTCACTGCGCAGTTCACACGAAGCGATTTTAAGTGAACTTGAAAAATATTATACCGTAAAACTCGTCGACTATCAAGATATGGACAAGTTGACAAGTGATGATTTCAAAATTATTTTTATTGCTACTGGCGGAGTAGAAAGACTGGTCATCCAACATTTCGAAAACCTTCCCCGCCCTGCCATTTTACTGGCAGATGGCATGCAAAACTCTCTTGCAGCTGCCCTGGAGATATCTACATGGCTTCGCGGAAGGGGAATGAAGAGCGAAATCCTTCATGGTGAACTGCCATCCATTATACAGCGTGTACATATACTTTATAATAATTTCCGGGCACAACGTTCATTATTCGGCAAACGTATCGGAGTTATCGGCACTCCTTCATCCTGGCTGGTCGCCAGTAATGTTGACTATCTGCTGGCCAAACGCCGCTGGGGCATCGAATACATAGACATTCCACTGGAACGTATCTATGAACATTTTCAACAAATCACGGATGATCAAGTAGGTGCTTCCTGTGCCGCAGTCGTCTCGCAAGCTCTTGCCTGCCGCGAGGGAACTCCTGAAGATATTATCAAAGCGATGCGGCTCTACCGGGCTATCAAGAAAGTATGCGAAGAAGAGAAGCTGGAAGCACTGACACTAAGTTGCTTCAAACTGATTGAGCAAATCGACACTACCGGCTGTCTGGCACTATCCTTGTTGAATGACGACGGAATAATGGCAGGCTGCGAAGGCGACCTTCAATCCATATTCACCCTGCTAGCCGTGAAGTCACTGACCGGAAAAGACGGATTCATGGCAAATCCTTCCATGATTAATACACGTACCAACGAACTTATATTAGCCCACTGTACTATCGGGCTCAAACAGACAGAAAGGTATATTATCCGCAACCATTTCGAAACGGAAAAAGGAATTGCCATCCAGGGATTGCTCCCGACAGGAGACGTGACTATCATAAAGTGCGGCGGCGAATGTCTGGACGAGTACTACCTGTCTACCGGGACCCTATCCGAAAATACGAATTATATCAATATGTGCCGGACACAAGCGCGCATACGGATGAATACTCCGGCAGAATATTTCCTGAAGAATCCATTGGGCAATCATCATATCCTGGTTCATGGAAACCATGAAGATGCATTGAACGAGTTCTTCCTGGCAAATGCCTGCAAACGAACCGAATAATATGCTGTGACATTTTTGTATTATTCTTAAGTATTATAGGGGGAAATACAAAAATGTCGCAGAGTTAGTAATCAAGCAGTTAAGTTTGAAAACACCCTATTTTTAGGATAAGTTCACAAAAAACAATAGGATGTTTTTGCTTTTTTCTGAAGAAAAACTGCACTTCCCTCATATTACTCTAATTGTCAACAAATTATCACTAATGCTTATCTTCGTATATAATTGGCAAATATAAAATTGCACTTGTGTAACTGGTCAGACAGACAAGTGTAACAACCAAGTTACTCTTGTGTACCATCCCGGTTGCACAAGTGCAACCGGATAATTCAATTAGATGAATTGATCAATAGAACGGCAGAAAAGATTAATAGAATAGGAAGAAGTTATTAAATCTTCCTATTGTTTTTTTTCAAATCAACCGCTCAGTCTGGGTGCTGACTACTAAATCAAGCCGTTCAACGAGAAGAAAGTGACGAAAAGGTGATTTAAAACAGTTTTTGGATTCAGAAAACACTTATTTGGGAGTTTTGTAGCACTTTCTTTAGAAAAAACAATCGTTTTTTTGTAATCGATTGGTAGATAAGACTTAAAGAGTATAAAGTTCGGTAGCCGGTAGCGATTTGGTAGCTGTGCGGGTTTCGCTGCATTGCTTCGCTCTGCTCTTGGAACTGATGCAAATATAGGGATTTTGCCCGAAAAAGGGAAGTGTTTCGGGGGATTTTTTATTTTTTCGGGATTACCGGATTACAGGAAAAGCATAAAACCGGAGGCGGTGCAAGAAACGGGGTTGCACTTGTGTTTTTACCGAAAGTGTAAAGTGTTGATTTTCAGAGTGTATTTGACTGGTGCAAGGTGCAGCTATATATATAAATATAGCTGCACCTTGCACCACCTCTGTATGGCTTGCATCCTGTGTAGATTATCCTGTCTTCTGATACTCGAAACCGAAGGCTGGTTACCGCCAGTTAAGGTGCTGCCGGTGTTCCCTTCCTGTAAGAGTATGGGGATGTAAAAGCACGGGACTTGCTGCTACTGAAGGGAAACAAGAGGATGTGCCAAACCTATGGAGACTGTACGGTTGGATATAATGGCTGCCATAACCTTTTGAGGTGGCAGATATGGAAAAGGGACTTGTGGATCATGCGGCTGTCTTTTACTGCAAGGATGTGAAAAATAAATGCTTGTGAAGGGAATTATCCCTGAAATCACTATCTTCGCAAGTGAAAACCAAAGGATATAAAAGTATGTTTACCAACAGGGATGAAGTATTGGAAAAGGCTTTGCGGATATTCGCAAAGATGAATTACGAGAAGGCAAGCCAGATGGAGATAGCCAGAACCTGCGGACTGTCGAAAGCGGGACTGACCTATTATTTCCCGTTCAAGCAGGACTTGTTCACGGCTGTGGCGGACAGGTACGTGTTCGATACCCAACACTCGAAAAACAAGTTCAACTTCACGGCAGGCTCATTGTCAGAATTTATCGACCGGTATGTAGCCGGAGTGGAGAACACGATGCAGCGGCTCGTGCGCCTGCTGGACGACGGGAACAATCCCAACGGGTGCAGCTTCAACTTCTACTATTACCACCTGCTGATGCAGGTAAGGCTGTACTATCCCAACGTGGAGAAAAAGATAGCCGCCATATTCGAGCAGAACTTACAGCTTTGGAAATCCGCCATCGAGAAGGCGAAGGAAAGCGGGGAAATCAGGCAGGATGTGGATGTGGATGAAGCGGCTTCGATGTTCTGGCAGATATTCTTCGGAACCTCCTTTGAAAAGTCCTTTTTTCAAGGGCTGGACACCAAGAAGCTGGCACGGAGCCTGCACTTCCTCTATTCGCTGTTGAAAGCCTGAAATACAGGCGGCAGGCTGCATAGGACAGCAATAAATCTCTATTAGAGGGACTTTAACAAAATAAAACCAACCATCCTGTTGGTTTTTCTGTTTCTTTGTTTATATTTGCGGCTATATGATATTATCTTCAGCGACATGGATAAGGTTCAGAAACAGAGAGGAAGCATCGTTCTGTTTAAGGAAGAAAGAAACGGTGCGGACTACATACGGATAGAATATGCGAACAGTCAGGCTGTCGCCCTGCTGCTCGCCCAAGACACGGGCATGGAAATGGCTGGTAACGGCTCTGCATACATAGCGTCAGCCGCTTTTAAACTGCCGGATTTCTATGACCGCTATTCGCCCCACGCCTATATTGATTACAGCCGGGTTTACGTGCGGCATCCCAAACCCCAAAGGGAATACACACTGCCGAAAGGCTACCTCGAACTGCTGGAACAGAAGCGGTACAGCCTTTCCACCATAAAAGCCTATAAAATCTATTTCAGCGACTTCATGGAATACCACAAGGGGCAAGACCTTGACCTGCTGACGGTCGAGGACATAAACAGCTATATGCTCCACATGGTAAAGGAAAAGCACATATCCGCCACCCAGCAGAATATGCGTATCAACGCTATCAAGTTCTATTACGAGAAAGTCCGGAAAGGCAAGCGGCAATATTATGGCGGGATAGCCCGTGCAAAAGAGTACAAGGCATTGCCCGAAGTATTAAGCCGGGAAGAAATGAAAAGCATCTTCGCACAGTTATCCAATCGGAAACACAGGTGCATGATTTCTCTCATTTACTCTGCCGGGCTACGCCGAAGCGAACTTCTGAACCTGACACCCCAAGACATCATCAGCGAACGGATGCTAATCAGGATTGCCGGGAAAGGCAAGAAGTGCAGGTATTCCCTACTGTCGGAAAAGCTGCTCAACGAACTAAGGGATTACTACCGGGAATACAGACCGCAAAAATGGCTTTTTGAGGGCGAACAGGCAGGCGAACAATACTCACCCAGCGCATTGGTTAAGATCTTGAAAGAAGCGGCAAGGAAAGCCGGAATAAAGCATCGGGTACACCTGCACATGCTCCGGCACACGTTTGCCACCCACCTGCTGGAACAAGGGACAGACCTAAGAACCATACAGGAACTTATGGGACATACCGATATAAAAACAACGGCAATTTATCTGCACGTATCGAACGCCTATAAAGCAAAAATCCCCAATCCGCTGGATTGTTTGGATGATGATTAGACAATGATTTAATAGTGAATAGGAACTGCACCATAAGGTGCGTTTATCGAAAAATTAGTCACAACTTGCAATAACTTATAAATGATAACAGCATGAACAAAGACATTATAGTAGCAGAGGATGAAGATGTTAAAATCATCTTTCATTTCAAAGTGTTTTGCGAACTATTAAAAGAGTGCATATCTACATATGGAAATACTACCATAGAGAATGCACAGCAACTAGTTAAAGACTTTCATCCTCTACAACAGCCAATAAGCACAACTGATGATATTGTTTTCTTTTCTCACGAAAACATTTATCATTGGGCAATGCTTGCTCTATATGGTGAAACGTATTGGCTTACACATCCTGAATGCGAAAAGCTTCCCGATAGTTATGAGAAATGGATAGAAAGTGCTTTAGCCCGATATGCTTTGGATGACTGTTATGAATTTATAAGCAAGAATAATAACGTGACTAACAAAGCGTGATAACGCCTAACGGCGTTCCCCGCTATCCCATTAGTCACAATAAAATAAAAAAATATGGGAACTATAAGATGTGGATTTTGGAAATTAAGATTTCTTCTTTCTCCTGAAAGTATGAAAGAATGGTTAGAACTTTGTAAAGAACATAATATCTGCTTCGAAATACCCAATTCCGAACGGACAAAGCATACTGGTGGATTTGAGAATGCTACAAAATCATGGAATATGGTGATTCCTTTGAAGTAACGGATAAAAATGCCTTTTTTAAAGAACAGCAGGAAATAGCATCTGATTTACTTGGAAAACTCGAGCAATAGGAGTATCTTTGTATCAGATACAATAATATGCCTTTACTTTACAATTTCGACATAGATACCTCGGAAGAATTGCTGACCATATTAGCACAAAATCTTCAACAACACCGATTAGAAAAACATTAGGTTATTCTAAAGCCATCAAAGGCCTATTAGCAGAGCCGCTTTATAACACAATGGAAGGGCTGGGTACTATTAACCGAAACAAAAACAGGACAGCCGTTTCAAGTCATTACTTGGGGATATTCCTGAAATAGGAAAATTTAAGGCAACTACTTCATTGCGAATTAGTTGCCTTTTTTGTATCTTTAAGCATTCCCCCAAAAAACGGTTTGACGGCCAAAACGGGGGTAATCTAAAATAAAAACACATGGTAAAGATACAAAAAATCTCAGAAATCGAACCTTGTTTAGGTTTTACCGAGTTCGATATGCTTAAAAAATATCGTCAAAGTTTTGCAACGAGTGAATTAGGTCGACTCCATTCTCTATTCCCTTTCTCGGAACT
>NZ_GG688335.1:0-855 GCF_000156195.1 Bacteroides finegoldii DSM 17565
ATTTCTGAGTATTTTTTGTATCTTTACCATGTGTTTTTATTTTAGATTCCCCCCGTTTTGGCTGTCAAACCGGTTTTTTGGGGGGAATGCTTAAAGATACAAAAAAGGCAACTAATTCGCAATGAAGTAGTTGCCTTAAATTTTATTATTTTAGGAATATCCCTAGGAATATCCCTATGTATGAATGGCTCATGATTATTATTAATAATCAATTATCATGAACAGATATATTGGTAATATTAAAGTTATTTATACAGCTAAATCCAAAGGCAAGTCACTGATATCTTTCAACCGTTTTCCCTGAATCAAGATGTTCAATAATTCAATAGAATCCTCTGCATGGGTATCATGAACCGCTTTGATGAGCTCATACAAAGCAAAATGATAAATACAGTCAATATCTCCTGTGCCTAAAGCTAATGATGCCAATCGTGCGGGCATTGGTTCTCCTGTTACCACAACAATGTGCGGTAAGTGCCCTTTTCTGTTCCTTATCAATCCGAGAGCTTCTGTCCGGCTGTTTTGTGCACGATCGCTACGCATCGTCCATTTGGCTGAAATAGAAGCATGAAGAATGGGTAACCCGCCATTACTTTTTCGTATATCGGCAAGATTACACACGGAATCATCAATAATATCAGTTTTCTCATTTATCATATCATCCGTCTCTGTCTCTCGATAAATAACCACATCCGGTGCTACCATATAATCGTTACCCATGCTAGCGGCAAGTCGAGCATCGCTTTTGGTCAGCAGGCTGAGGTATTCCAAATGTTCGTATTGAGCAAAACTACTTGTTTTGACGGAGTTACGGTTACCCAGTTTGGAGATATGCCATTTTCCCGGACGTAAATT
>NZ_GG688335.1:955-81984 GCF_000156195.1 Bacteroides finegoldii DSM 17565
CAGGTAGGGAAATGTATTCATCAAGAAATTCATATTCATTTGCTCAAATTTAAGCACCCGAAGTCTGTCCTACTGCTTTTTCGTGGACTTCAGCCATTAATTGGTCAGCAATGCCGTGGGCAATATTTATTGATAGTTTGGAGGAACTGTCAGCATTACTTGGAATTCCTTTGCTATCAATAGTCATTACACCGCTAGATAGCAGCTCTTTGTGATATTTTTTTCTCGCCTCTGCAATAAGTGCGTTCATAATCCAATACCTTTTTGATTTGCAACCCTATTTTCATAGCAACAGGAGGAGGGAAAGCATTGCCGATCATCCGACAGGCAATCGTCTTACGCTTGCCGAAATCCCAACTATCGGGGAATCCCTGAAGTCTTGCAAGCATTTCCGGAGTCAATCGTGGCATTCCCACGAAGTCTGCGTCAGGAACGTCATTAGCTACCCCCCGACCGTCTACACCAAGCTCTGCCCACGCCTTACGTGCTCTTGTCGGGCCCAAGTCTGGACCTCCGTGTTTTTTACTTCCGCCTACTAGAGTGGGAGCTATTTTATTGGCTGTCCGCCTCCATTCTTCGACAGCTTTCCAACCATTAGCTGACATCAAGTCATATAAAGTCTCACCTACAGACAGTGTTTTCTCTGGTATCTTTTCGGGAAACATGAAGACATCTGCCAGATCTCTCCGTATTCCAATAATAATTACTCGTGGCCGTAGCTGAGGAACACCATAATCAGAAGCATTTAATAATTGAAGATGTGTACTGTAGCCTAATTTTTTCAACGTTTGAAGTACCTGTTCCCGATAAGCATTAAACTTAGAGCTTAAAATTCCACGGACATTTTCTATCATAACGATACGCGGATTAATTTCCTGCACAAGTCGGAGCATCTGAGGAAAAAGATCACGCTCATCATCAGCTCCCAGTTGTTTGCCTGCAACACTAAACGGAGGGCAAGGTACACCTCCTGCTAGCAAATCTATCTGCCCGTAGTAAGGCTTACCATCAAAATGATGCACATCCTTACAGAAAATATTCCATTCCTGACGATTGCGTTTCAGACATTCGCAATAGTCTTTTTCATATTCGACCAATGCAACATGAGAGAATCCCGCCATCTCAAGTCCTAATGCTTGACCGCCTGCACCTGCACATATTTCTATGGAATTATACATATAAGGATCATTCAAGTTTATAAGTTTCAGATGCAAAAATACGATATTCTTTTATCAATGCCAATAACTCGGTGTTTAAATATGGCTTATCTCACGCAAAGATATCGCTCCGCAGAATATAACCGATAACATCTCCCTTACGTACGGTAGC
The DNA here is from genome assembly GCF_000156195.1 of Bacteroides finegoldii DSM 17565. Taxonomy (GTDB): domain Bacteria; phylum Bacteroidota; class Bacteroidia; order Bacteroidales; family Bacteroidaceae; genus Bacteroides; species Bacteroides finegoldii. Next base: position 2,285 of record NZ_GG688335.1, read on the forward strand.
GCCTTGCTGTGCACATATCTCCACCACACGTCCGGTAAATCCGGTTAGAATCTTTTCATATTCCCCCCACGGAGTGGAAAGATAACAAAAGACTTCGTCATGCTGATATTTACGCCCGATGAATGGAGCAATGGATGGTCCCTCTACGGAAACTTCCCAAAGTACCTGTCCGTTATCAGGGGCAATAACCGGATCTGCCTTGGCACGTTTCAACTTCTTAATTTCCTCTTCCGAATACCCGTTCTTTGCCATTGCCGCATCCTTAGCATGTTGCAACTCTTCCTCAAAACGCTTTTTGGCAACCCCGGACTTATAATCACGATACTGGCGATCGTGCATAGCCAGTTCAAAAAGTTCTTCGTCATCCTCTCCATATTCCCAGCCATTTTCATCCATTTCCTTTCGATATTCATCCAAAGCATCCGGATAATTCAACTGCGGGTCGGTATCGACAAATTCATATCCTTTAGATTTCGCCAACTCTATAATCTCCGGTGCAAGCGTACCAGGAAGACGTCCACTTTTACCCAGAATCATATCCCAAGTATGGTTATCTATCATTGTCCAACGTTCTTCCCCTTTTACCTGCTGCATAAGATTCATTAATGCAACATTTTTCACATACTGGCTGAAAGGAGTCACCAAAGGAGGATAACCCAGCTTGGGCCATACATATTCCACTTCATCAAAAAGCATCACAAGCAGATCATCCAGACTAAGTTCCGGCTCATTCTTACTCCTTAATATCATATTGATGCCGGAATGCACTCCTTTCAGGTCTGCCATCATGGAACCCATCATGCCACCCGGCAAACCACATTTCAGTAGAAGCGAAGACATATATTTGTTGGTAGGATCCATAAAATAACCCAGAAAATCATCAATGAATTCTTGCGTCATCGCACGAGCTTTCATATATGCTTTCATATTTATGTCGGGAACCTGGAAGCCTAAATCTTTCAACATAGCCTGCACAGAGATTACGTCCGGATGCACTTTGCCCCAAGACATCGGTTCCATAGCCACATCAATGATGTCCGCACCATTTTCACAAACCTCAAGGATAGAAGCCATAGACAATCCCGGTCCGCTATGACCATGATATTGAATCAATATATCCGGATGTTTCTCCTTGATAGTCCTGACCAATTCTCCTAACATACCCGGACGACCGATACCTGCCATATCTTTCAAACATATTTCAGGTGCACCGGCCTCAATCAGTCGATCTGCAATTCGGGCATAATACTCAACGGTATGCACCGGAGAATACGTGATACAAAGAGTTGCCTGCGGAATCATACCTGCTTCCAAAGCATATTTAATAGAAGGAATGATGTTTCTCGTCTCATTCAGTCCACAGAAGATACGGGTGATATCCACTCCTTGCGCATGCTTGACTTTATACATCAGTTTACGCACATCTGCCGGAACCGGGTACATGCGCAACGCATTCAATCCGCGATCGAGCATATGCGTTTGAATACCCGCTTCTTTAAAAGGCGCAGTAAAAGCACGGACGGCTTTATTAGGATTTTCGCCGTACAACAGATTCACTTGTTCAAAAGCACCACCGTTTGTTTCAACTCTAGCAAAACAACTCATCTCAATAATCAAAGGAGCAATACGGACAAGCTGATCAACCCGAGGTTGATATTTACCGGAAGATTGCCACATGTCCCGATAAACAAGACTGAATTTAATTTCCTTTTTCATCATAGCCAATAATAAGTGATTTTTTCTTCGGTTAACTTCACATATACAAATATAAGGGTTTAAACTGACATATAGTCAAACAATCACCTTAAAAAATAGATATAAAGAGATGTTTAATATCATAATGCAAGAAAACCACCCCTATATAGATCCATTCACTATAAATAACAAATCAAATTGTTTTATGTTCGTACATATATCATTCCTTTAAGATCGCCAAATACTTCATCGACTTCATTCAAGGTATAAACAAACCAAGATAACCATCAGGCATAATCCACTTGTCAAGAGCTTTATTATACTCAAAATTACTATTACAATAATTAATATAAGATGCAATATTGACTGAATCATTAAAATAAAGATTTCATCATTTTTTATTGTTATTACTCTAGTAAATAATGGTATTAGTGAGAACCTAAAATTGTAAAGCGCAAATACACAGCAACATACAAGTATATATTTCACGAGCCCTTCGAAATACAATGAAACATATTCAAGAAGGCTTGCATTTCTCTCCATTATTTACCATAAATGTACTATATTTTATCCATTAGAAGTGCGTCGTGTCCGATAACAGTGAAAATCAGTGAAAGAATTTAAAAGAGAAACAAATACAACAGAATTATTTGGAAAGAATCAGTTGAACATTTACATTTGTCATGTGATTTTTTTCATAGTATTAGATTTAAGGTTAACAAAGGTTGGAGCAAGGCGTTGCTCCTTTTTTTATGTCCATATGTGAGATTAGTTCATGCGAGTTAATTCAATAACTGGTACATTCCTCCTGCCAATACACGAATCACCCCTTTCATTTCCAGTTCAAAAAGAATAGCGGTCATCTTATTTACAGGAATATCTGCTTCTACTACAAGAGAATTGATTTGCAGATTTCCCAGTTTCTCCAAAATAGCGACAATTTTTTGTTCCTCTTCAGACAGTTCAATAAAAAGACTACGCTGCACACTTACCTTTTCTGAAAGAGTCGTCTGCATATTCCAGCCCATAGCCTGCACAAAATCTTCGGCAGATAATAACAGGGATGCTTTATTATCCCTAATCAACCGATTGCATCCTTTTGAATATTCATCACCCATGCGACCGGGGAAAGCGAAACAATCGCGATGATAACCTTCAGCAAGTTCGGCTGTAATCAATGAACCTCCCTTTTCTGCCGACTCAATGACGATGGTAGCATCACACATACCGGCAACAATACGGTTTCGACTGATAAAATTATGGCGATCGGGATTCGTTCCGGACAGAAATTCGGTCAGTAATCCCCCTTTTTCAAGCATATCAACAGCTGTTTTCCGATGGACATGAGGATAAATACGATCCAGCCCATGAGCTAAAACACCTACTGTAGGTAATTCATTAGCCAAAGCTTCACGATGCGCATGAATATCGATTCCATAAGCAAGTCCGCTGACTACAAGTACATCAGGACAAAGCGCCTTCAGATCCCGCAGAAAAGAGGCGCAGATTTGTGTCCCATAATCAGTAGCATTACGGGTTCCTACCATATTCAGGATATGAAGGGAATTTAGATCGGCATTTCCTTTAAAGAAAAGGACGACAGGGGCATCTTCACATTCCCGCAAACGGGAAGGATAAGCTTCATCATAAAAGGACAGACAGGAGATACGATTCTTCCGGATAAATTCATATTCTTGCTCGGCGCGAAACACAGCTTGCGGACAATCCAATGCCTCTATCACCCGTTGACTTACTTCTGGAATACGTTCCTGTATTTCTTTGCGCAGACGGAAGACATCAACGGCATTACCCATTCCATCTATCAAATGTTTTGCTCCTATGTGCCCGATACCGGGCACCATTGTCAGAGCAATACTATAAATTTGTTCTTCTTCGGAGCTGTTCATTTCAGGTAGGGAGCAAAGACGTTATCGAACAATTCGCTGTCACTTAAACGTCCGTTTACCACACATACCGTCTCAACAGTGGATTTCACTACTACTTTATTATCATTCTTACGGAAGATATCCTGATAAAACACATACTTGATACCTTCCTTTTTCATATATAGTTTCGAGACAAACTCATCTCCGCTTTTCAATGGAGTCTTGAATGCCATACTAATACGTGCCACTACCGGATCGACTCCCTGCTCATGAAGTGCAGCAAAACTGACACCCACCGAAGTCAGAAACTCGTGACGGGTATGTTCCAGATAGTGCTGATAATTGGCATTATTGACAATACCTTGAAGGTCACATTCGTAATCGCGAACCTTCATTTCCAATTCATAGATATAGTTCATTTAAATTGAGAATTAAAAGTTGAGAAATAACAGTTAGCCTCTTTTTTGCTCAATATCGAGCCCTTTGAACTTCTTCAATTCTTCGGTCGATACCAGTTTATACAGCTTGTCACTGGGACGTATCTTATCCGATTTCATGGAGAAATGCTGTCCCTTCTTCACTGTTTGCACAGATTCCAAGTCAACACGGGCTTCTTCCAAAGTCATAAATAGTGCACCGGTAGTCGGCCCTGTAATGAGAAGCTTATCGCCTACACTTACTTCAGCAGCTTCTACCAGGAATTCGGAAACTCCGATATTGGAAAAGTATTTGATACCTTTACCTACATAAATCTTACGTTCCGTAGCTGCCGAACCATAATTCCTGGTCCATTCGCCCAAACGCTGTCCCAAGTAATATCCATCCCAGAAGCCACGGTTGAATACGGTTTTCAGGCGTTCATCCCAAGCCGCAATCTTTTCATCGGTGAATGTTCCATCCAAATAAGCCTTGATAGCTTCTTTGTAACATTCAACCACCGTACGTACATATTCAGGTCCACGGGCACGGCCTTCAATCTTGAATACACGTACACCGGCATCCAACATTTTATTCATAAAATGGATGGTCTTCAAGTCTTTGGGAGACATGATATATTCGTTATCAATATCCAGTTCCACATCCGTTTCCTTATCACGAACCGTGTAAGAACGACGACATACCTGCATACAAGCACCGCGATTGGCCGAATGATTCATCTCATGTAAAGAGAGATAGCATTTACCCGATACTGCCATACAAAGCGCGCCGTGGCAGAACATTTCGATACGAAGTTGTTCGCCGCTCGGACCACAAATATGTTCTTCCTGTATCTGACGATAAATCTCGGCCACCTGTTCCAAATTCAACTCACGAGCCAATACTACCACATCTGCAAATTGTGCGTAGAATTTTAAAGCCTCTGCATTGGAGATATTCAACTGGGTAGAAAGATGCACCTCCTGTCCTATCTGACGGGCATAATTCATCACTGCCACATCAGCTGCAATCACCGCAGAAATTCCCGCTTCCTTGGCTGCATCGACAATAGTATGCATCAGAGGGATATCTTTATCATAGATAATCGTATTGACCGTCAGGTAACTCTTCATCCCGTGCTCATCACACGTACGAGCTATTTCCCGCAAATCATCAATCGTGAATGTATTAGCCGAACGGGCACGCATATTCAGGTTTTCTATACCGAAATAGATAGAATCGGCACCTGCCTGAATGGCCGCAGCAAGAGATTCGCGCGACCCCACAGGAGCCATTATTTCAAAATCTTTTATATTCATTTTACTGTCTGATAATCATTAAATATGATAGAAATATGCAAAGGTACGAATTTATCCGTATTTTTGCAGAGAATAAAGCAGAAAGAAGAAATGGAAAATAAGAAACCTATCGTACTCAACAATCTGGAAGAGTGGGATTTTACCGACTATATAGACTCGTTGATACAAAAAGAGGAGGCTGTAGATTTGGAATTCAAGGTTGCCAAAGATGGTCTTCCTAATAGCTTATGGGATACTTATTCTTCTTTTGCCAATACGGATGGGGGAGTCATTGTGCTTGGTGTGAAAGAGCATAAACAGCAATTCATTATAGAAGGACTGACTAAAGAACAAATCAGCCAATACAAAAAAGACTTCTGGAATCAAATTAATAATCCGGATTGCGTAAATGAGAATCTGCTTTCCGACAATGACTTATACGAAGGTCGCTATAAAGAAAGAAATCTGCTTCTCATCTATGTTCCCTGTGCAAACCGTGTGCAGCGCCCTATCTACAGGACAAGAAACCCTTTCGGTGGGCATACATTTAAACGCAACCATGAAGGAGATTATAAGTGTACGGATGCAGAAGTCAGACGCATGATTGCCGATTCGGACGAAAGTCATCCCCGTGACTCTAGGATTCTGCCCAATTACTCGATGGAAGACATTGATAAGGAAACATTGATTCAATACAGACAGCTTTTTGCCAATTTGAAACCATCTCATCCATGGCTTAATTTAAATGATATTGAATTTCTGACTAAACTTGAAGCATATCGCAAGGACAGAAGTACGAAAGTAGAAGGTTTCACATTGGCAGGCATACTGATGTTTGGAAAGACAGAAAGTATTACCGATCCCGAATGTGCGCCCAATTATTTCCCCGACTATAGAGAGCATCTTAACGAAAACTCCGATATTCGATGGACGGATAGAATCTGTCCGGACGGAACTTGGGAAGCCAATCTCTTTCAGTTTTATCGCAAGGTTCATCCCAAACTAACTGCTCCCCTGCCTAAGCCCTTCCTTATCAGAAACGGAATACGTATTGATGAGACACCTACGCACATTGCTGTGCGCGAAGCTTTTATCAATACGCTTATCCACTGTGATTTCTCGGAGGAGGGCAATATTGTTGTCGAACAATGGGTAGATAAGTACCGATTTAAAAATCCCGGAACAATGCTGGTCAGCAAAGCTCAATATTATCTAGGAGGAGATAGCGTCTGCCGCAATAAAGCCTTGCAGAAGATGTTTATGCTAATCGGGTTTTCCGAAAAAGCGGGAAGCGGAGTGAATAAGATCATTAAAGGTTGGAGGGAAGCAAACTGGCAGAAACCGTATGTTGAAGAATTCAGCCGACCGGATAAGGTGGAACTAACCCTGCCTATGATTAGTTTATTGCCGGATGATGCTGTAATTAAACTAAAGGAGCTGTTTGATGGAAAGGTTGAGAACTTGACGCAAGATGAGTTGACAGCCTTAGTAACTTGTTACAGTGAGGGGGGGATTAATAATACCCAACTGCAATATGTTATTCCGCAACACCGTTCTGATATTACAAAAATGCTGAAAAAGCTTTGTAATCAAGGATTCCTTATTTCAGAAGGAAACAGAAGGGGAACAAAATATCATGTCAACGATCCGGAGAGGAAGGTTGGAAGCTCAAAAAGACTCAAATTCGAAGAACTTCAATCCATAATAATATCCATTGCAGAAGACTACATCACATTAGATGAAATCGCTAAAAGAACAAACAGAACCTTTGACTATATTGCCAATAAAATAATTCCACGAATGCTAAAGAATAGGACTATCGAATATTTATATCCCGGAGTACCCAATCATCCGAAACAAAAATATAAAGCAACCAATAAGAAAACGAATAATAAGCAGTAATACTTATATATGAAGATAGCTCACATAGATTTGGGTAAATACCCTATCCTGCTCGCTCCTATGGAAGACGTGACTGATCCGGCTTTCCGCCTGATGTGCAAGAAGTTCGGAGCAGACATGGTATACACCGAGTTTGTATCAAGCGACGCACTGATACGTGCAGTCAGCAAGGCCGCACAAAAACTCAGTATCAGTGATGAAGAACGCCCTGTCGCTATTCAGATCTACGGAAAAGATACGGAGACAATGGTAGAAGCAGCCAAAATTGTGGAAGAAGCGCAGCCCGACATTCTGGATATCAATTTCGGATGTCCAGTGAAAAGAGTGGCCGGAAAAGGGGCAGGAGCAGGAATGTTGCAGAATATTCCGAAAATGCTGGAGATTACCCGTGCCGTAGTAGATGCAGTAAAGATTCCCGTAACTGTGAAAACCCGTTTGGGATGGGACGCCAATAATAAGATTATCGTAGATTTAGCGGAACAGTTACAAGATTGCGGAATTGCCGCATTGACTATTCATGGCCGTACCCGTGCACAAATGTATACCGGAGAAGCCGACTGGACACTGATAGGTGAAGTGAAGAAGAATCCACGGATGCATATTCCCATTATCGGCAATGGTGACGTGACTACGCCTCAACGCTGCAAAGAGTGCTTTGACCGCTATGGAGTAGATGCAGTAATGATCGGGCGTGCTAGCTTCGGACGTCCGTGGATATTCAAGGAAGTGAAACACTATCTGGAAACCGGTGAAGAACTGCCACCACTCAGTTTCGGCTGGTGCATGGATGTACTACGCCAGGAGGTGGTCGACAGTGTCAATCTGCTGGACGAACGCAGAGGTATCCTGCACGTACGCCGTCATCTGGCCGCCAGCCCCCTATTCAAAGGAATTTCCAATTTCCGCAACACACGCATTGCCATGCTACGGGCGGAAACTAAGGAGGAGCTCTTTCGGATATTTGATGAGATACTTGCTACTATTTAAACATCGGCTGTGCAAACCACTTTTTAAACATCCAGGTTGCCACTACATACAATAAGAATGCGGAGAAAAATCCTACCACAGCGTCGATGACGTAATGTGCTTGAATATATACGGTAGCCCCACAGAGCAACAAATAGAAAGGCAGTAAACAGGCGAACAGCTTCTTACTGCCGCGCCAAGCCATAATCATCAAGATAGTAGAAATACCGACATGTGAACTTGGGAAAGCAGCTGTGGGACGTTCACCCACTTGTTGGGAGCTTTCTACCAGGCTATAAAAGAATCCGTGCTGATATCCCGGTCCGGGCAACAACTCCTGATGATAATTGAAATAGTCACCGATGGCAGGAAAAACTCCCTTAGCCACATTATCAAATCCGATAGCCGGAAAATAGAACTGAGGGCCTGCCACAGGGATAAAGATATAAAGCAAATAATATATAAAGAAAGAAGTAACCAGTACAAAGGACATCTTTTCGAACCATTCGAACCTATAAATGAAATAAAACAACGCCACAATCAGCATCATCGGATAATAGAAGAAATATCCCATATTAAACGCTTCGCTGACCAAAATATGAGGAAACGTATGGCAGAACCAGATAGCAGGTTGTCCACTGAAGATAAACTGTTCGATGGTAGCAAAGACATGGTCCAGGTTCGGAAAAAAGCGATTGAATTCAAAAGTATCCGGATACCAATAGGAAAGCAGGCTCATCTGAATGACGATACGCACAAACGCCGAGAACTTACAAGGGGCAAGCCGATAAAGATACATCAACAGGAAAGTCATTGCAGCAATCATGGCTCTATCCAATAACATATGCCATGGATGGTCCATCCTCTGAAACAGGAATAGAATCAATATGGAAGTCAGCAGATTATAAATCAATGTAATCTTCTCCACAGCAAACAACCCTTTCCGGGTCTCTACACGCTTAAATAAGTCTAAAGCCATCCTTCGTTTTTATACCAGGCAATGGTTTCACGTACCCCCCTCTCCAAATCGTATCCGGGGGTATATCCCAATTCGTTAATTGTCGGGGTTATATCACACTGCCAGTTGCGTTGTTTCATTATCTTATATTTATCAGAATTCAATGTACTGCACTTCTTGGAACGCGTAGCAACAAATTCAGCGAGCAAAGATATAACTTTTAGCACAATTAACGGACATTTCAGATGAAGAACAAACGGATTCCCTAATTCTTTTTGTATCAAGTCCGAAAACGCACGGCTTTTATAGACTTTCCCATCTGTCAGAAAATACGCCTTTCGGATGACTCTTTTCTCTATACCCAAGAAAATAGCCTGCACAATGTCTTTCACATAGACAAAAGTCAGATCTTGCCGCTTGAAACCAACCGAAAAATCAAAATGCTTCTGAATGGACTTAGCCATTAGGAAATAATCTGATTCACGAGGTCCATACACTCCCGTAGGGCGATAAATGACATAAGGAAAACCGGGAATACTTTGAATATATAATTCAGCCTTCAACTTACTGAAACCATAAGCCGTGTTGGGCATGGGAGAATCGTCCTCTTTTATCGGAGTGTAATCTGTCTCGCGCACAGGACCGAACACACTAAGCGTACTTATATATATAAATTGCTTCGGGACCATATTCAACTCCCTCAACGTATCAATAAAATACTTTGTCTGAAGATAGTTCACGTAGTCGAAAGATTTTTTGTCGAAACATTTCGTAACACCGGCACAATGAACGATATAATCAAACTTATTATATGTCCCTTTATGACCGGAGAGTTGGGCACGAAGTTCATTAGGATGTGCAAAGTCCAGTTCCAAAAAGTGTATTTTCCGATTCTTCAAATATTGTCTGCTACTGGTAGGACGAACTCCCGCCCACACACTAAACTTTCGTTTCAACGCTTCTTCTACAATGAAACTCCCGATAAAACCGCTTGCACCCGTAATTAAAATACTCTCCATTCCTACTTTTCGGCTCTATATAAATACAATTAAAATTTCGGTTACAAAGATACGATAAATATAATAGTATTATTACCGTTTTTTTTATTTACTTTGTAGCCATATCAATAGATGATGACCAATAAAAATACATATTATGGCGAAAAAGAAAGAAAAGAAAGAGAAAAAGGCCGGTAAGAGAATGAGTAAAAAAGAGCTGGCAGCGTTGTTAATAGACTTTTTCCACGCCAAATCCAATGAAGTTCTAAGTATGAAATACATTTTCTCGGAATTGCGTCTTACCACCCATCCGCAGAAAATGCTATGCATCGATATATTACATGACCTTTTGGATGACGATTATATCTCCGAAATTGAGAAGGGCAAGTTCCGTCTGAATAATCACGGCACAGAAATGATAGGTACCTTCCAACGCAAAAGCAATGGAAAGAATTCCTTTATTCCCGAAGAAGGAGGTGAACCGGTATTCATAGCAGAGCGCAATTCCGCCCATGCCATGAACAATGACAAGGTAAAAATTACATTTTATGCCAAACGAAAGAACAGGGAGGCAGAAGGGGAAGTAATCGAAATACTGGAACGTGCCAACGACACTTTTGTCGGTACATTGGAAGTAGCCAAGTCATACGCATTTCTGGTAACGGAAAACCGTACACTTGCCAATGACATATTTATTCCGAAAGATAAACTGAAAGGCGGAAAAACCGGAGATAAAGCGATCGTGAAAATAACAGAGTGGCCTGACAAGGCAAAGAATCCCATCGGACAAGTGATAGACATATTGGGCAAAGCAGGTGACAATACCACTGAGATGCACGCCATTCTCGCAGAATTCGGCTTACCATACGTATACCCGAAAGCAGTAGAGACAGCAGCCGATAAGATTCCGGCAGAAATCACTCCCGAAGAGATAGCCAAGCGTGAAGACTTCCGCAAGGTGACAACTTTCACTATCGACCCGAAAGATGCTAAGGACTTCGACGATGCGCTTTCCATCCGCTCCATCAAAAACGGATTGTGGGAAGTAGGCGTACACATCGCCGATGTGACACACTATGTAAAAGAAGGAGGAATCATCGACAAAGAAGCTGAAAAGCGTGCCACTTCCGTTTATCTGGTAGACCGCACCATCCCAATGCTCCCCGAACGGTTGTGCAACTTCATCTGTTCACTCCGTCCGAACGAAGAGAAACTCGCTTTCTCCGTGATTTTCGATATTACCGAGAAAGGAGAAATCAAAGACTCACGCATTGCGCATACAGTCATCAATTCCGACCGCCGTTTCACTTACGAAGAGGCTCAGCAGATTATTGAAACTAAAGAAGGTGACTACAAAGAAGAAGTACTTATGCTGGACACCATCGCGAAAGCACTCCGCGAAAAACGGTTCGCAGCGGGAGCAATCAATTTTGACCGCTACGAGGTGAAATTCGAAATTGACGAGAAAGGGAAACCTATCAGTGTGTATTTCAAAGAGTCGAAAGACGCCAATAAACTGGTAGAAGAATTTATGCTTCTTGCCAACAAAACCGTAGCAGAGAAGATAGGACGTGTACCCAAAAACAAAAAGCCTAAAGTACTGCCCTACCGTATCCACGATCTGCCGGATCCGGAGAAACTGGAGAATCTGTCACAATTCATCGCTCGCTTCGGCTACAAGGTACGTACAAGCGGAACAAAAACAGATATTTCAAAATCCATTAACCATTTGTTGGATGATATACATGGAAAGAAGGAAGAGAATCTGATTGAGACCGTGTCTATCCGTGCTATGCAAAAAGCCCGTTATTCTACACATAACATCGGTCACTACGGGCTGGCATTCGATTATTATACTCATTTCACCTCACCCATCCGCCGTTTCCCGGACATGATGGTTCACCGTCTAGTAACGAAGTATATGGATGGAGGGCGCAGTGTATCCGAGGCCAAATACGAGGATCTTTGTGATCACAGCTCAAATATGGAACAAATTGCAGCCAACGCCGAACGTGCTTCCATCAAATACAAACAAGTGGAATTCATGAGCGAACGTCTGGGACAGATTTACGATGGTGTCATCTCCGGAGTAACCGAGTGGGGACTGTATGTCGAACTTAACGAGAATAAATGCGAAGGTCTCGTCCCTGTCCGTGACTTGGATGACGATTATTATGAGTTTGACGAAAAGAACTACTGCCTTCGTGGACGCCGCAAGAACAGAACATATAGTTTAGGAGATGCCATTACCGTTCGTGTAGCACGTGCCAATCTGGAAAAGAAACAGCTCGACTTCGAATTAATTGAGAAATAAATTATGAAAACTTTTATTATTGAAGACAAACAACGAATCGAGTCCATTATCCTCCATTGCGATGCCTGCTTTGTAGGTATCACAGATTTAGAAGGTAATCCCTACGTAGTTCCGATGAACTTCGGTTATGAAAATGGCGTCCTATACCTTCATTCGGGTCCCGAAGGCAGCAAGTTGGAGATGTTGGAACATAATAATAATGTATGCATCACTTTCAGCATCGGTCATAAACTCGTATATCAGCACGAGAAAGTAGCGTGCAGTTACAGTATGCGTTCCGAAAGCGCCATGTGCCGTGGAAAAGTGACATTCATAGAAGATATGGATGAAAAACGCCGGGTATTGGATATTATCATGCGTCATTACACGGATAGTGAATTCAATTATTCCGAACCTGCCGTGCGCAATGTCAAAGTATGGCAAGTGCCCATCGAGCAAATGACGGGAAAAGTCTTCGGTTTGCGAGCCAACGAAAAGCCATGAAACGTTTCCCGGCTCTTTACCTGTTGACCATCTTCCTTCTGTTACCTGCTTTTCCCATTCTCGCACAATCAGATAAGCAGGTAAACAGCCACTCTTTTACCTATCAATACCTTACAACCAAGGAAGGATTAAGCAACCAGCGCGTATTCTCCATCCTCGAAGATAAGAAAGGCTTCATCTGGATTTCTACACGTTCAGGGGTAGACTGCTTCAACGGAAGAACCGTAAAAAACTACAGCCTTTTCGGGGAAGACATCATCGTTGACGGAGCCGGGCGCATGATCTACCTCACAAAAGACTCACACGAAACGCTATGGGCATATACAAGTGCCGGTAAAGTATTCAAATATGATCCCATCTCCGACGCTTTCACACTGGAGATTGACGTAGCGGAATTAACGGAAAAAGGGATCTTTCTTAACAATCTTTTTATCGACTCATCCGACTGCTTCTGGTTCGGACTGAAAAACGGTTTGTTCTGCTACGACAGCACCAACCGGCACATAGAGAATATACTAGAAAAGAAATGTATAAACACCATCCATTTCTCACCATCCGACGAAACCCTGTATATCGCCACTACCGAAGGATTGTATAAACGCAACCAGCAGAATGGAACAATTACCACCCTATTGACCGAGTGTTACATCCAGTCCGTTTTCTACGATCCCGCAACCCACTTGCTCTGGATAGGAACTTTCAACTCCGGAGTAAAAGTGCAGGATACCCGTACCGGAGATTTCCTGTCGAACGAATCACTGAACCAGCTGCCACACCTCCCCTACCGTTCCATCATCCCTTACGACCCACAAACATTATTATTGGGAGTAGACGGAGCAGGTGTCTATGCAGCCACCCGTGATACCGGATACTCCTGGTCCTTCCTCAATGCGAACCTGGAAGAAGAAGGAGAACTGAAAGGAAACGGCATTTATGCCCTCTGCAAAGACAGTTCTTCCAATCTATGGATCGGCAGTTATACAGGAGGTGTAGCCTACGCAAATCCGAAGAAATATCTCTTCGAACTTACCCAACATGAATACAAAAACCCGCAATCACTGATAAACAACCACGTCAACGCTATCCTCGAAGATCATGAAGGCGACTTATGGTATGCCACCAACCAGGGAATCAGTGTACACCTGCTAAAGTCCGGAACCTGGAAACACTTCCTGAAAGAAAACGTATTCCTGACTCTCTGTAACGATGAAAACGGGAATGTATGGACCGGAGGTTACGGCACAGGCGTCTACTGCCTCAACAAACATACAGGCATCCGCCAGCATCTCACCACCGAACGTCCCGGCACATTGACAACAAACTACATTTACTCAATCGTAGAAGACAACAACAAGAATCTATGGTTTGGCGGCATATATGGCAACCTCATCCGATATACCCCGTCTCAAGCAGGGAAAGCGGAACAATTCGCTTCCTACGGCATTACGCTCATCAACTCAATAACCACAGTCGGCAAAGACACGATAGCCCTTGCCACTGCCAACGGGCTCTACCTGTTGAACAAACAAACCGGCAATTTCAAACAATATTTCACCTCGCCATCCAATGCCGACACCCGGAGCAACAGCTTCATCTACTCCATGTATTTCCCCACCCCCGACAAAGTGTGGTTTGGTACAGACGGAGGAGGCATCAACTTATTAGACCTGAAAACAGGCAAAGCCGTCACCTACTCCACAGCAAACGGCCTTCCTTCCAACTATATATACAGCATCCTTCCCGACAACAAAGGACACCTATGGCTTAGTACAGACAAGGGACTGGCTTACATCACCACCTCCCCCTCTCCCGCAATAACCAACATCGGCTTCCTCGACGGACTGGCAAATGAATTTAACTTCATGTCCTACACCCGGCTAAGAAACGGGGACTTTGTCTACGGAAGTACCAACGGTGCCGTGCGCTTCAACCCGGAAAACTTTACCCGCCCTCTTTACAAAGCCCCCTTGTTGTTCACTTCCTTCGAAGTTCCGCAAAAGTCACGTGAAAAGACCGAAGAGAAAAAGATTCAATTCAACCGGATGCTGAACGAAGGAAAAACGATCGAGTTGAAATACAACGAGAATTCTTTTCTCATTTCCTTTATCTCCGTCTCTTACCAGTATCAACAAGACATCCACTACAGCTACCTACTGGAGGGTTTCGAACAAAATTGGAGTGCTCCTACCAACGAATTAAGCATCCGTTATACCAATATTCCTCCGGGCAATTATACGTTCCACGTAAAAAGCATGAGCAAAAACGCCGGACAGCAACTAGACGGGCACACCATCCGCATACACATTGCGCAGCCTTACTGGAATACAGCAGTCGCCTGGCTGATATACATCATCCTGCTGACAGGCATCACTTATTTCATCTGGCGTTTCTTTGCCAACAAGATGGAGAAAAAGCACTTCTCCGAAAAGATACAGTTCTTTATCAACACCGCCCATGACATTCGCACTCCGGTGACGCTTATCATGGCTCCGCTTAGCGATTTAAGCAAGGAGGACGGACTGTCCGGAGAAGGGAAACGATACCTCCAGATAGCCCGCAAGAACACCGAAAAGCTATACAACTTAATCACGCAACTACTCGACTTCCAGAAGATAGACACAACACATCTCACACTTCAGGTTGCAGAGTACGATTTGAAATCATACTTGCAGGAAAAAGTGCTTAACTTCCAGTCCCTTTGCGAAAGCAAAAAAATCCGGATGGAATTATCAGTGCCCGAAGCCCCCGTCTCACTTTGGATGGATAAAGACAAAACAGACAAAATATTCGATAACCTGTTATCAAATGCAGTGAAATACACCCCTGTCGGCGGAACTATTTCAATCACAATAGAACAGAATGATAAAAAGATAACCGTAGAAGTCAAAGACAGCGGTATCGGTATTCCGCGTAAAGCACAACGGTATATCTTCTCCAATTTCTACCGTGCCGAAAATGCCGTCAACTCCAAAGAAACCGGAAGCGGCATCGGACTACTGCTGACCCGTCGTCTGATGAAACTACATAAAGGAAACATCTCCTTTACCAGCAACGAGGGCGAAGGTTCCACCTTCCTGCTCACTTTCCGAAAAGGGAACCGCCATCTAGCACGCTACATCCTGTCGGGGAAAACCTCTCCTCTATCTACCTTCCTATCGGATATATCCACAGAAGACAATAGCAGCGAACTATCACCGGAGGTAAATACAGACCGGGAAGCAGGAACCGTTCAGCATACAGACCGATACGATGAAAACGAGCCGAACCAGACAGCCCATACTGCCAAAGAACGAATCTTGATTGTAGAGGACAACGACGATCTGCGTTTCTACCTGAAAAAAACGTTTGCCTCCATCTACACCGTCATCGACAAGCCTGACGGAGAATCCGCACTGGAATATCTGCAAGATAAATCTGTGGATTTGATAATCTCTGACGTCATGATGCCTGGGATTCAAGGAGACGAACTGTGTCGACGGATCAAATCAGACTTCACCACTTCGCATATCCCCGTTATCTTGCTGACTGCCAAAACGGAGAAAGACGCCATCCTCGAAGGATTGGAAAGCGGAGCGAACGATTATCTGACCAAGCCTTTCGATACGGAAATCCTAAAGACAAAAATAAAGGGAGTATTACAGAACCGCAAGATTATGCGACAGTATTTTCTTTCTCATTCGCTTCCTTCCGTCCCTGCTGCCGAACCAAGTGAAAAGAAAGAGGATACGGAATGTGCCAACCTCTTATCTGCCATGGACAAAGAGTTTCTGGAACGTTGCACAAGACTCATTACCGAAAATCTGGCAAACCCGAACTTCACCATCAACCAGCTCTCCCGCGAACTAGCGTTAAGTCGTACGATATTCTACGAAAAACTGAAAGCTCTGACAGGACAGGCGCCTAACGAATTTATAAAACTCATGCGCATGACAGAAGCTGCCAACCTACTAAAACAAGGGCTTCCGGTGCAAGATGTCGCTCTCCTGGTCGGTTTCACAGATTCCAAGTACTTTAGTACAGCATTTAAAAAGCATTTCGGAGTATCTCCAAGCAAATTTCTCTAAATAAAAGTTTGCATCACTTTTACCCTCACACCCTCACCCTATGTCTCGTCCTGATTCCCTGTATTACATAAGAAATGCAACCGATATACACAGGAAACACAACCGGCATACATCTGTTATCCCTTCGTTATCTATCCGTTAAACTACCGATATGGTACATTCACCACGGCCGTGGGAAGCTAACTATACCGATAGTCTAATGTAAGAAGACCGGTTACTTAATATAAAAAGAAAGGGGAGATAAGGTATGCTTCCCTGCTTCATTACATCTATTTCCCTATACATCAGCACCCAAACAGCCGTTTATAACATTATTATAACAGCTATCCTATCCTTTAATACCAGATTCTTTTTGTATACTTGCAGCATAAAAAGACGAAAAGATGCAAATCCGATAGTTTTTCAACCTATTCCGATAGCTTTCAAACCCGTCAGGACATGGTTACGTCCTATATTTGCGAGGTAAATCAACAATCTAATAATCTATTTAAGATGAAAAAGCAGTTAACCCTATTTCTCTGTCTGTTGCTATTCATACCTATGTATGGATATGCGGAAGATGAAGTAAATCATCAAATTGTACAGCAAACTACCAAAGTAAAAGGCACTGTTACGGATGAACAAGGTGAACCGTTAATCGGAGCCAGTATCGCCGTCAAAGGAACTTCCCAGGGAGTGATTACCGACTTCAACGGTCAATTCAGTATCGACGCTTCCAGAAACGCTACATTAATAGTAAGTTATGTGGGCTATCGTTCGGAAGAAGTACAGGTAAAAGGACAATCTAATCTTAAAATCGTCTTGAAAGAAGACAGCAAAATCATCGATGAAGTAGTTGTTACCGCACTGGGTATCAAACGGGAACGGAAAGCGCTTGGTTATTCCATCGGTGAGGTGAAAGGCGAAGAGCTTGAAAAAGCGAAAGAAACCAATGTCATCAACTCGCTGGCAGGAAAGATTCCGGGACTGGTTATCAGCCAGACTGCCGGCGGTCCTTCCGGTTCGTCCAGAGTGATCGTCCGCGGTAGCACGGAGATGACCGGCAACAATCAGCCGCTCTATGTAGTAGACGGTGTGCCTTTGGACAACAGTAACTACGGAAGTGCCGGACAATACGGAGGTTATGACCTCGGCGACGGTATCTCCAGCATCAACCCGGACGATATTGAAAGCATGTCCGTATTGAAAGGCCCGGCAGCATCTGCCTTGTACGGTAGCCGCGCTTCTCACGGTGTAATCCTTATCACTACCAAGAAGGCAAGTACCAAAAAGAAATTTGCAGTGGAGCTGAACAGTACCACTACTTTCGAAAAACAATTGACGAAGTGGGACGATGTACAGTATGTCTACGGACAGGGAACCGGCGGACGTATCAACGGTACAGACGACCAATATTCTTCCAACAAGAACTGGGGACCGAAGATTGATCCGGGACTGAACCTGACGTATTTCGACGGAGTCACCCGCCCGTATGTGGTCATTCCCAATAATATCGACGGTTTCTTCAGAACCGGTATGACCACCACCAACACCATCGTTGTCAGCACCGTGAAAGATGACACGGGTATCCGCGCCACTTATACGGACATGCGCAACAAAGACATTCTCCCCAACACGAAGATGAGCCGTAATACGTTGAACCTGCGTGCCAACACGACCATCAACAAGAAAGTAGACCTCGACTTCAAGGTGACTTACACCCGTGAAGACGTAAAGAACCGTCCCGCACTGTCTGACCACCGTGCCAACCCTGCCAAGAACCTGATGTCTCTGGCAACGACCTACGACCAGAAATGGCTGCGCGACAACTACAAAGATGCCGACGGCAACTACTACGACTGGAACGGACGGGACGTATGGAACCTCAACCCTTACTGGGTGCTCAACGAAATGACCAATGAATCGGGAAAAGATAAGTTCATGGGTTCGGCACTGGTACGCTACAACGTCAACGAACACCTCAAGATTCAGGTGACCGGTGGTGCGGACATCAACTTTATGAACTTTCAGGAGTATGCTGCCCCTACATCACCGGGATTCGAACAGGGACAGTTACAAATCAGCGATTTCAGAAACAGAATGTATAACGTAGAAGCACTAGCCATCTACAACAACAGTTATAAGAAATTCGACTATGGAGTAACCATAGGCGGCAACCTCTACAAAGTGGACAACAAAACCCAGATTGTGACTGCCAAAGAAATGGTGATGCGTGACGTGATTGCTCTGCAAAGCTTCACAAGCAAAGAGATCACCGAAGGAACCTATCGCAAGCAGATTAACTCCCTCTATGGTTCTATCAACCTGGCTTACGGCAACTTCGTCTACCTCGACGCCACACTGCGCGGTGACCACTCTTCCACTCTGCCATCGGGAAACAATACTTATCTATACCCATCGGTATCAGGAAGTTTCCTGTTCTCGGAATTCTTCAAGATCAATCCGACGCTATTGCCTTACGGTAAAGTGAGAGTTTCATGGGCACAGGTAGGTAGCGACACAGATCCTTACCAATTGGGACTGTCCTACGAACTGTCTCCCAAAAACTATTCAGGGTACGCACTGTCTCAAATCGCCAATACGACGATTCCGAACAAAGACCTGAAACCGACCAAGACCAACTCTGCCGAAGTGGGACTGGAACTGAAATTCCTGAAAAACCGCATCGGACTGGATTTCACTTACTACACCCAAAAAAGTAGTAATCAGATTATGCGCCTCAACACCACAGGAACTTCCGGCTACAACTCCATGCTGATTAATGCAGGAGAAATAGAGAACAAAGGAGTGGAAATCGCACTGAACACACGCCCCATACAGACGAAAGATTTCTCATGGGACTTGAATATCAACTTCTCAAAGAATAGTAATAAGGTAAAAAGATTAGCTTCAGGTATTAAAGAATTTGAATTGGAATCGGCACGTTGGATTAACGTAAAGGTAGCTGCCGTAGAAGGGGAGAACTATGGTTCCATCCTCGGTAAAGACTTCCTTAGAAATGATGCCGGACAGATTATCGTAGATGCTTCTACGGGACTTCCGAAAGTGACGGAAGACTTACGAGTGCTGGGCAACGCCACCTGGAAATGGACAGGAGGTATCACCACCAACCTGACTTACCGCGACATCTCCCTGTCTGCCATCTTCGATATTAAGGTAGGCGCCGATGTCTATTCCATGTCCGCCCGTTCTTCTTACATGACCGGAAAAGACAAAGCCACTCTTGCAGGACGCGACGGCTGGTATGAATCGGAAGAGCAACGACTGCAAGCCGGAGTGAAAGAAAGTAATTGGGAAGCGACAGGCGGTTATGTAGTAGAGGGCGTGGTAGAAATGCCGGACGGAAGTTTCGCGGAAAACAAGAAGTTTGTCGACCCCGAAGTATATTGGAAACATATAGCCGATCAGACTCCGGTTCCGTTTATCTACGACAACTCTTACGTAAAGGTGCGCGAAATTACGTTGGCTTACCGCCTGCCCAAAAGATGGATCAGTAAAGTGTTTGATGCCGTATCCGTATCGTTCGTGGCACGTAACCCGTTCATCATCTACAAGAACGTACCGAACATCGACCCGGACTCCAACTACAACAACGGCTCGGGTATGGGACTGGAATATGGCTCGCTGCCATCCAGAAGAAGCTATGGTTTCAATGTTAACGTAAAATTCTAATAGTAAGCAATCATGAAAACAATCTATAAAATCGCCTTCGGTATATTATGTATATGCGGTCTGCTGCTGGGAGCCTGCACCGACTTTGAGGAACTGAATACAGACCCTTCCAAGTCGTCCTCTACCGACCCGAACCAGCAACTGTCTATGATTCAGTTGCAAACATGGGGACATTGGCAAATGTGCCAGCCCTATCCATTCTATCTGGCTGCTTTTGCACAATATATGCAGGGCGACTGGAACACCACCAACTATGGCGGACAGTATCGCAAAAATGATGCGGAAATGGGAAACACATGGAACCTGATGTACCCGGCACTCATCAAGAACATTGTCGACATTCTGGACAAAACCAAGGATAACGAACGGGAAGTCAACATTCACTCCGTTGCCCGCATTTATAAAGTATATCTTTTCTCCATACTGACGGATATGTACGGCGACTGCCCTTACTTCGAAGCGGGTAAAGGCTTTATCACCGGTAACGTAAAACCTGCCTACGACAAACAGGAACTGATATACAAGGATTTCCTGAAAGAACTCGGCGAAGCGGCAGATGCTCTCACCGCCAGTGGTGACAAAGTCACAGGAGATATTATCTTTCAAGGGAATATCGACAAATGGAAACGTTTTGCCAACTCCCTGCACCTGCGCTATGCAATGCGCATCGTAAACGCAGATCCGGAACTGGCAAAAGCAGAAGCCATCAAAGCTGTCGGTCAGGAAGCCGGCCTAATGCAATCGGCCGCTGACGATGCCCTGATTGCTTACACCGATATTCAGGACTGGGCATCCAACGAATTCCGCAGAAACGGACTCGCCCAACTATGGAGAGGGCGCGAAGCATATCCTACGGCTTATCTCTGCAGCACATTCTGGAAACAACTGGACGCTACTTCCGACCCGCGGCAGTTTGTATTCGGACGCTGCTATGACGAAAGTTCGGCAAACAATCCATTCGGACGTGTGGATCTGACGGAGGAAATGCAGAATACGGAAGCTGCCAAGTTTCAGCCTTGCAACCCGGGTTACTTCTGGTACAGCAACGGTACATGGCCGGAGGGCTATTGGAGCAAACTGACTAATAAATGGCAGGACAAAGCTACCCGTCCGCAGCTCAACAACATTTTCCTGAAAGGCGATATGCCTGGAGTGATTATGACATACGCGGAAGCGGAATTATTACTGGCGGAAGCAAAAGCCCGCTGGGCAGGAGACATCACAACAGGTGCCGACGCTTCCACTCATTATGAGAACGGAGTACGCGCCGCCATCCATTTCCTGGAGAAATTCGGCGCCAAGACTTTTGACGATCAGGTCATCGATACCTATTTACAGGCTAATTCACTACCTGCCAGCGGATTGGATGCACAGCTTACCGCTATCAACACCCAATTATGGATTCTGCACTTCAACAATATCCCCGAAGGATATGCCAACTGGAGAAGAACAGACATTCCGGTGTTGCTTCCTTCTCCCCACTACGGGGCAGTGACGATTGATTCGCAGACTACACCGCTGCGTCTCTGCTACCCGCTCTTTGAAAGTTCGTACAATCCGGAGGGTTATCAATCTGCCATCCAGGCTATGGGAGGCAAAGACGACTGGAATTCACCGGTATGGTGGGACAAATAAACCTAAGATAATCAACACTAAAAGAAAAAACGATTATGAAGAAAATAATATTTATATGCACGTTGCTGGTATCTCTGTTTGCCATGAGTGGTTGCAGCGACGATATAGACACTCCGGTACTGACCACTGACGAATATCCGCGCATATTAGGCCGCTGGCCAGACAAACAGGAGGATGGCACGTTGGGTAAATTCAGTATTCCATTGAATCAGGTGCTTTCCATCAATGTACAATACACTCCTGCCGAACTATGCGAGGGGACATGGTATCTGGATGGAAGGGAAATTCATAAAGGAGTAGGATTGACGTACATTCCTTCGACCATCGGCACTTTCCACCTCGAACTGATTGTAAAGACTCCGACTAAGGAAACCACCCGTGAAGCTATTATCCAAGTAACCGAAGCAACAGAGTAAACCATTAAAACAAGAATTGTATGAAAAAAAGACTTATAATCTATCTGGCCTGTCTGTTTGCATGCCTGATAGCCTCCTGTTCCGAAAAAGATGAAGTAATCAGCAACGGAGGAGAACCGCAAAACTATGTTCCTTTTGCCATCAACAAAGGGGTGAATATCAGTAACTGGCTGTCGCAGGTAGACGCCATCCCCGCCAACGGCTTCTCACAAGCCGAAGCACAAAAGCTGGCAGGATACGGTTTCGACCACATCCGTCTGCCAATAGACGAAAAACTGTTCTTCACGGAAGACGGTCAGAAGATACCGGAAGCATTCACACTGTTGCACAATGCCATAGGATGGTGCCGGGATGCCGGAATGAAAGTGATTGTAGACCTGCACGTATTGCGCGATCACAACTTCAATACAACGGTCACTACATCGGGCGACCCGATTGAGAGTTTCTACGACACATTTGAAGATATGAAATGGGCAGGATGGTTTGCCAATGGCTCCGGCGTGACGGTGAACAACGTGGACAATCCCAGCAAAAGCGGTATAAACACCAGCAACAGGGTGTTCTCTGTGGTACGAAAATCAGGAGTGGACACTTGGTCGAACGCCAAGAAAAAGGATTTTTCCATTATTCCTGTCGGGTCAGGCAAAATGCAGTTCAAGTACCTGCGTGCCAAAATATACAAAAGCACCAAAAGCACTATTACCGTTGTATTGAGTGACGAGAACAATACGAACGACGGTTACTACGGATATACCAATACTACGGCAAATGAATGGGAAGAAATCGCCGTAGATGTATCCAACTATAACAAAAACTGCGGTCGCGTGGCTCTCCGTCCGGAAGAAGGAGAAACGATGTATTTCGACGATGTATTCTTCTCCGACAGTAAAACTGGTGACAACAAGATTTACCCTGAAAGTGGAACTACCACCGTTGTCCCCAAACTCTGGACAGACAAAGACGCCCAGTACAAATATCTCGACTTATGGAAAACGCTGGCGGAAGAACTGAACCAGTATCCCAACGATCTCGTTGCCTACGAGTTATTGAATGAACCGGTAGCCCCTTACGCCTCACAATGGAACTCTCTTTCCGCCCAACTGATTCGTGAACTCCGGCAAACGGAACCCGAACGTAAACTCATCATCGGCTCTAACCGCTGGCAGAGTGTCAACACTTTCAACGAGCTGACTATTCCCGGCGGTGACCCGAATATCATCTTGAGTTTCCACTTCTACAACCCGCATCCCCTCACGCACTACCAAGCCGAGTGGACGGAAGAAAAAGACCTGAATGTACCCATTCACTATCCGGGCGAACTGATAGAAGAGGCGGACTTCAACCAACTATCCGAAGCGATGCAAAAACTGGTGACTCCTTATATGGGAACGTATGATAAAACCACGCTTGAGTCACTCGTATTGAAAGCGGAGATGAAAGCTACCAGTCTCGGCGTACAACTCTACTGCGGTGAATTCGGTTGCTACAAAAAGACTCCGGCTGCCGACAGAATGGAATGGATACGGGACGTAGTATCTATCTTGAAGGATCGTCACATCTCCTACTCTTATTGGGAATATAAAGCAGGATTCGGTTTCTGCGATTCACAAGGAAACGTGATTGAACAGGAGGTACTGGATTTGTTAACTAAATAATAGTCATTCAGATAACAATAATCATTCAAATTAAAAAAGAAATATGCGACAAACATTCATCGCTATGGGAATTTGTTGTGCTATCGGCATTTCCACATTAGCTTGTCAGGATAAAAGCAAAGATTACACCGATCCTACGCTGCCTGTGTCCGAACGTGTCTCCAGCCTGATGTCTCAAATGACATTGGAGGAAAAAGTTGCCCAAATGTGCCAATACGTGGGATTGGAACACATGAAGAAAGCAGAAAAGGATATGTCCGCCGAAGACTTGAAACACAGTCATTCGCAGGGTTTCTATCCCAATCTACATTCTTCCGATGTGGAAGAGATGACGAAAAAAGGACTGATTAGCTCGTTCCTGCACGTGGTAAAGGCCGAAGAAGCCAACTATCTGCAATCGCTGGCACAGCAAAGCCGCCTGAAGATTCCACTCCTGATTGGCATTGACGCCATTCATGGAAACGGTTTGTATCGTGGTTCGACCATTTACCCCACTCCTATCGGACAGGCAGCTACTTTTGACCCTGCACTGGTAGAACGGATGTCGCGGGAGACTGCTATTGAAATGCGTGCCAGCGGTATGCACTGGACGTTTACTCCGAACGTGGAAGTGGCGCGTGACGCTCGCTGGGGACGTGTGGGCGAAACATTCGGCGAAGATCCCTATCTGGTAGGACAGATGGGGGCGGCTACCGTACGCGGATTCCAGACAAAGGATTTCACGGGAAACGATAAAGTGATTGCGTGTGCAAAGCATCTTGTAGGTGGCAGTCAGCCAGCCAACGGAATCAACGGTGCTCCTGCCGAGTTATCGGAAAGAACGTTGCAGGAGGTATTTTTCCCGCCTTTCAAAGATTGTCTGGAAGCGGGGGTATTTACAGTGATGACGGCTCATAATGAGTTGAACGGGATTCCTTGTCACGGAAACAAGTATCTGATGACGGAAGTATTACGCAATCAGTGGAAGTTTGACGGTTTTGTTGTCAGCGACTGGATGGATATTGAGCGCATGCACGACTATCACAACGTAGCCGAAACGCTGAAAGACGCTTACCAGATCAGTGTAGATGCCGGAATGGGAATGCACATGCATGGACCGGAATTCTACGAAGCTATCATTGAGTGTGTGAAAGAAGGGAGTATTCCTGAAAAGCAGATAGATGCTGCCGTTTCTAAGATTCTGGAAGTTAAATTCAGGTTAGGATTGTTCGAGAATCCGTTTATCGACCTGAAAAAGAAAGATGAAATTGTCTTTAATGAGAAACATCAGCAAACGGCACTGGAAGGAGCGCGGAAGTCTATCGTCCTGTTGAAAAATGAAGGCAATATGCTGCCATTGGATGCTTCGAAATATAAGAAAGTGTTTGTTACCGGACATAATGCCAACAATCAGTCTATCTTAGGTGACTGGGCAATGGAACAGCCGGAAGAACATGTCACTACCGTATTGAAAGGCCTGAAAGCTATCAGTCCCGAAACGAATTATAATTTCCTTGATCTCGGCTGGAATGTACGTTTGCTATCGGACAATCAAATAAAGGAAGCAGTGCAACAGGCACGCAGCTCCGATCTGGCGATTCTGGTGGTAGGAGAAAACTCAATGCGTTATCATTGGAACGAGAAGACGTGTGGAGAGAACAGTGACCGTTACGAGCTTTCTTTGCCGGGACGTCAACAGGAACTGGTGGAAGCTGTAGCTGCTACGGGGGTTCCGACAGTCGTTATCCTTGTCAACGGCCGTCCGCTGACTACCGAATGGATAGATGAAAATATGCCGTGTATCATCGAAGCATGGGAGCCGGGAGTAGCCGGGGGGCAGGCTTTGGCGGAAATTCTTTACGGAAAAGTGAACCCAAGCGGTAAACTGCCGATTACGATTCCAAGAAGCACCGGACAGATTCAGTGTATGTACAATCATAAATTTACCAACCATTGGTTTCCGTATGCAACAGGAAATTCATTACCTTTGTACGAGTTCGGTTACGGCTTGAGTTATACGACGTATAAATATGAGAACCTCAAACTGTCTGAAGCAACTATCACTCCTGACAAAAGCGTGAAAGTAACTGTAGATGTCACGAATACCGGAAAAATGGATGGCGAAGAAACGGTTCAGCTCTATATCCGCGACGAATACAGTTCTGCTACCCGCCCTGTAAAGGAGTTGAAGGACTTTGCCCGCATACCTTTGAAAGCAGGAGAAACGAAAGAGGTTTCATTTACTCTCACTCCCGAAATGCTGTCCTACTATGACGCTAATATGCACTATGGAGTAGAAAAAGGGACTTTCAAGATTATGGTGGGAGCTTCTTCAAGAGATACCGATCTGCAAAGCATTATACTTACAGTGAAATAAAATAGATATGAAGAAATTACTATGTCTCGCCCTGTTATTGTCTGCCGGAAGTGTTTATACCGGCAGCGTTTCGGCAAGCAACCAACCTGCCGGTAAGAAATCCGGCAACAACTCAAAGGATATATACAAAAAGACCTGGATTGACTTCAACAAGAACGGTGTAAAGGATGTATATGAAGATCCTTCCGCGCCTATCGAAGCCCGTATTGCGGATTTGCTTTCGCAAATGACACTGGAGGAGAAGACCTGTCAGATGGCTACTCTCTACGGTTCGGGACGGGTACTGAAAGATGCATGGCCTACCGACGGATGGTCGACAGAAATCTGGAAAGACGGTATCGGAAATATCGATGAGCAGGCCAACGGGCTGGGTAAGTTCGGTTCTGAAATCTCCTATCCGTATGCCAACAGTGTGAAGAATCGCCACACCGTTCAGCGCTGGTTTGTGGAACAGACACGACTGGGTATTCCGGTCGATTTTACCAATGAGGGAATACGCGGATTGTGCCACGACCGGGCTACCATGTTTCCCGCTCAATGCGGGCAAGGTGCCACGTGGAACAAAAAACTAATCCGGGAAATTGCGAAAGTCACTGCTGATGAGGCGAAAGCACTCGGATATACCAATATTTATGCTCCGATTCTGGACATCGCACAAGATCCTCGCTGGGGACGTGTAGTTGAAAGTTATGGAGAAGATCCTTATCTGGTAGGCGAATTGGGTAAGCAAATGATTCTTGGTCTGCAAAGTGAAGGAATCGTTGCCACTCCGAAGCATTTTGCCGTTTATAGTATTCCGGTCGGTGGACGCGATGGAGGTACACGTACCGATCCGCACGTGGCTCCGCGTGAGATGAAAACTCTGTATCTGGAACCATTCCGTAAAGGTATTCAGGAGGCGGGTGCATTGGGCGTCATGAGTTCTTACAATGACTATGACGGGGAGCCTGTTTCCGGAAGTTATCATTTCCTCACGGAAATTCTGCGTCAGCAATGGGGATTTAAGGGATATGTAGTTTCGGATAGTGAAGCGGTGGAATTTCTACACACTAAACATCGTATCACTCCGACTGAAGAAGAAATGGCTGCACAAGTGGTAAATGCCGGATTGAATATCCGCACGAACTTCACTCCGCCACAGGATTTTATTCTTCCATTGCGTCGTGCTATTAGTGAGGGAAAAGTCTCTCTGCATACGCTCGATCAACGTGTTGGTGAGATTCTCCGTGTCAAGTTTATGATGGGGCTTTTTGATAATCCGTATCCCGGTGATGACCGTCGCCCGGAAGTGGTAGTGCATAATGCCGCCCATCAGGATGTATCTATGAGAGCAGCTTTAGAGTCCATCGTGCTTTTGAAGAATGAAAAAGAGATGCTTCCGCTATCCAAGAGTTTTAGCAAAATAGCTGTTATCGGTCCGAATGCGGAAGAAGTGAAAGAACTGACTTGCAGATACGGTCCCGCCAATGCATCTATAAAGACTGTCTATCAGGGAATCAAAGAATATCTGCCCAATGCAGAAGTTCGCTATGCAAAAGGTTGTGATATTATTGATAAGTATTTCCCGGAGAGTGAACTATACAATGTTCCATTAGACACACAGGAGCAAGCGATGATTAATGAAGCCGTAGAATTAGCAAAGGCTTCGGATGTCGCTATCCTTGTATTAGGTGGAAATGAGAAGACGGTTCGGGAAGAATTCTCACGTACCAACCTCGATCTCTGCGGGCGCCAACAGCAATTATTGGAAGCTGTTTATGCTACAGGAAAACCTGTCGTTCTGGTAATGGTAGACGGAAGAGCAGCTACTATCAATTGGGCAAACAAATATGTTCCTGCCATCATTCATGCATGGTTCCCCGGCGAATTCATGGGAGATGCTATTGCCAAGGTTCTTTTCGGAGACTATAACCCGGGCGGACGTCTGGCAGTTACTTTCCCGAAATCTGTGGGACAGATACCTTTCGCTTTCCCATTCAAACCGGGTTCGGATTCTAAAGGAAAAGTCCGTGTTGCCGGTGTGCTTTATCCTTTCGGATATGGTTTAAGCTATACGACCTTCGGATATTCAGACTTGAAAATCTCCAAACCAGTTATCGGGGCACAAGAGAATATCACTCTTTCATGCACTGTAAAGAATACAGGAAAGAAAGCTGGGGATGAAGTGGTCCAGCTTTATATCCGTGATGATTTTAGTAGCGTAACAACCTACGATAAAGTATTACGTGGTTTCGAACGTATTCATTTGCAACCGGGAGAAGAACAAACGATTAGCTTTACACTTACTCCTCAAGACTTGGGGTTATGGGATAAGAATAATCAGTTTACAGTAGAGCCGGGAAGTTTCTCGGTGATGGTGGGGGCTTCTTCGGTGGATATTCGGTTGAAAGGAAGTTTCGAGGTTCAATAAAGAATCCAGAATAATATTTATATAAAAAATGTGAGGTAACCTGAATCTTTGGAAGTTACCTCACATTTTCATTTGACCAATTATACCTTACAAAGGATATTCCTCAAAAGCATACAAAATGGTAGACAGATAACGTTCTCCAGTATCAGGCAATAACGCAACGATCATCTTTCCCGCATTTTCCGGCCGCTTCGCCAGTTCCGTAGCGGCATATACAGCTGCTCCTGAAGATATACCTACCAATAAACCTTCCTGTTTGGCTAATTCACGACTCGTACGAATGGCATCGTCATTCTGCACCTGAATAATTTCATCTACGACAGAAGCTTTGTACGTTTTAGGAATAAATCCTGCACCGATTCCCTGAATCTTATGAGGACCAGGTTTTCCTCCCGACAGTACAGGAGAATCAGATGGTTCCACTGCCACTATCTTTATACTCGGATCACGCATCTTCAATGCCTCACCTACACCGCTAACTGTCCCGCCAGTACCTACACCGGCTACAAAGATATCGACTTTCCCCTCGGTATCTCTCCATATTTCCAGACCGGTAGTTCGTAAATGCATGGCGGGGTTAGCAGGATTCTCAAATTGTTGTAAGATGGCAGCTCCCGGAGTTATACCTTTTAAATCTTCCGCTTTGGCAATTGCCCCTTTCATACCATCCGTACCAGGAGTCAGCACTAATTCTGCTCCTAAGGCTTTCAGAAGATTACGTCGCTCAATACTCATTGTATCAGGCATCGTCAAAATCAGTTTAT
Organism: Bacteroides finegoldii DSM 17565; assembly: GCF_000156195.1. Lineage (GTDB taxonomy): Bacteria > Bacteroidota > Bacteroidia > Bacteroidales > Bacteroidaceae > Bacteroides > Bacteroides finegoldii. Next base: position 32,174 of record NZ_GG688335.1, read on the forward strand.
AGCCTTTCGCTGCTGAAACAAAAGCCAATCCCACACCGGTATTGCCGCTAGTAGGTTCAATGATCGTTGCTCCGGGTTGTAAGACACCTTTCGTTTCAGCATCCTCAATCATAGCCAATGCGATACGGTCCTTAACACTTCCCGCAGGATTAAAAGATTCAATCTTTACAATCAGACGGGCTTTCAAATCATTGTTTTTATTATAGTTACTAAGTTCCAATAACGGAGTATTACCTACTAGATCCGTCAATTTCTTTGCAATCTTTTCCATATATATATGTTTTTAAATTTTCTTGTTTCAAGATATGACAAAGATAGTGCAGATTCTGTTCAGGGGAAATACCATAGATGTGGTAATTTCATACCACATCTGTCTGACTTTCGATCTAGATACTACAATAGGAAGTCAGCCCTCATAGGACTAAATGTATCAATCAGTACACCTGCTTCCAGACAAACACATCCATGAGGCTGGTCAGGTTCTACATAATAACCGTCGCCCGTAGAGAGAATTTCTTTCCGGTCACCAATGGTCAGTTCAAACTTGCCGCTTGCGACATAAGTAGCCTGGCTATGATAATGTTGATGTACAGCCCCAACGGCACCTTCCTCAAACTCCACCTTCACCATCATCAATTGCCCGTCATATCCCATCATCTGACGGCGGATTCCCGGAGCTGGTTTCTTCCAATCCAATTCTTTCTCAAACTGAAAAGTATCACTACGTGTTTTCATCTTCCAATCTCTTATTATTTATAACTATATTATTTAAACCTCTTCACATAATCTACAATCAGATAGCAAGCCGGACCGAGCACCTGACCATGATCGAATCCTTGCATCTCATACAACGTCACTTTCTTATTACCTATACTTTTCAGGACAGCTTCCAACAGCGCATTTTCTTCATATCTTGCCGCCATCTCCAGATGCTTGTCCCCCGTTATCAGTACAAGAGGGGCTGTTTCCTTGCGGGCCTTATTTACCGGAGCATATTCATCAACCACCGGAATACCGTTAGGCAAACCACGTTCCTTACGAATAGTGAAATGTGTCACCGTCTGACCACTAACCGGAAGATAAGCAGCCACACTATCAGCATCTACTCCATATGTTGCCATATATTTTTTATCCATCGCCAGAATCAATGAAAGATAACCTCCCGCAGAATGGCCGGAAACAAAAATGCGATCCTTACGTCCACCGTACTTCTCGATGTTCTTGAAAACCCATGCTACAGCTTCAGCTGCATCCTCAATATAAGCAGGATTCTTCGCCTTCGGACTTAAACGATAGTTTACCGCCACCACTGCAAACCCTTGTTCTGTCAATTCTTTGGGAATAAATTTACTTCCACCTTCCATACCCCCACCGTGGAACCATACGATAGTCGAAAAATCCCTCTTATTTTCGGGATAATAAATATCAAGTTTACAACGTTCCAGACGATAAGCGTCCATTTCAGAGTCAGGGACATAAGATATATCTTTATCGGTACAATAAGAGTTCTGTGCTTGAACTATGCATGCAGAAAACAAAAAGAGAAGAAAGCAAATCTTTTTCATAATTTTATTCATTTTCAATGATTCAGTATTACATTAACTATCAACCTAAACAGTTCATTCTTTTTTCAGACAGGAACAAAGATAAGACCTTATTCCAAGAACATAAGCAAAAAAGACTAAGAAAAGAACTCTTACTATTGATTGGGTAAAGTTCCAACTTGGACAAACGCTATTCAATTTACCACTTCAAAATAATAAAAGATCACTTATTGATATTGCTTTTAACAATAACTTTGGCATTAATAATATCCCGCTTATCAATGTACAATTCAGGTTTCTCACCTGCGCTTTCCACCAAAGCTTCAATGGTGATACATTCATCCGGCAACCATTGTTTAAAATATAGGGTGTTATCTTTCAACTCGGCTATACTATTGTCTGTAGCGGATATTTGAATAATCTGTTTTATATTTCTCGTATACAAAGGAAGTCCATGCCCTTTAGTCACCAAAGATGACTGGATTCCCTCACCCACAATATTCTGATTTCCTGTATTTTTTAGCATATAGCATATTCTCCAAAGATTTTCAATGGGCGTCATATCTTCATACTTCACAAAAACTGCAAGGCCCGGAACATTCGGTCTTTGTGTCAATAACGTATTTTCCATACAGTAAATTGTCACTCTGGTTTTTCTTCTTGACATGTGTGCCAAAAAAACAGTAAATAGTGCGCTGATAATAGCACAGATTATAGAATTTATAGTTCCCATGGTATATCTATTTTCTATTTGTTAGCCTGATTAACTGCTGTGTACAATACTCTAACTGTTCATTGACAAACTCCAGTCTCTTCTCTAATTTTTCAATTCTTTGCAAAGTTGCTTCTACATCAACTTCCACTCTTTCAATCTTCTCCTCCACATATTTGACAGTCTGCCAATCATACTTATTGTTTCGAACCTCCTCCTGTGTAGCAATATAAGCCGGGCAACTATTTTCCTGCCAAACCTGTTCACCACTAAGAAACCCCTTATAAGTGTTTAAAAGCTGTTCGACCATTGTATCCGAAAGTTTATAAATACCTTTATTCGAAATATATCCTTTACGCGCATCCATAAACAAAGTCTGCGTCGTCTTCCTGTCTTTTCTGAAAACAAGAATAGCCGTAGAAATAGCCGCACCATAAAACAGATTTTGCGGTAACTCAATAACCGCTTCAAGCAAATTATGCTCAATAATCTGATGCCGTATCTTACTTTCACTAGTACGAAACAAAACCCCCGCCGGAACCACGACAACAGCCCGCCCATTAGGTTTCAAACTTGCCAGAATGTGACTAATATATGCCCATGTAGCCTGACTTCTAGGCGGAATACCATATTGAAAGCGTCCATAACGATCAAACTCTGCTTCCTCTGTTGCCCACTTATCTGCAAATGGTGGTATAGAAGCAACAATATCAAACCGCTTTAACCCGCCGTCATCCGTCAGTTTAGGATTACTAAGGCTATCTCCCCAAAAAAAAGTGGAATCTTTGAATCCATTCAACATCAGATTCATTTTTGTCAATGCATATTGATTCCAGTTTGCCTCTTGCCCGAAAATATTAGCTCCCCTGATTCCAACCCTTTTACCAACTTCAACTAGCAGAGTACCACTGCCGGATACCGGATCGCACAAACTATTATTATCTTTATTATCGCCTATCAATTCCGCCACCAAACCAATAACCTCTTTAGGAGTAAGGACATTATTTATCTTCTTACCCGCCTCTTCGGCAAAAATGTACAATAACAGATTATATAAGGCACCGATATCTATTAACTTGCCAGCATCATCTGTTAATGTCAGTTTCTGAAAAAAATGAAGAAGTTCACGCAATTTACTCAATCTCTCATCCGTATCTCCCAATATATTACTTTCGAAGTTGATAGCTCTATTAATTTCATAACCTTCAATTACGCGGCTGTTCGCTTGCTCTAATTCATAAAGAGCAACATTTATCAACTTGCCAAGCTCCAGCGAGCCAAGTTCTTTGTAAAGATAGTCAAAAGAGCTACGTTCAGACACTAACAACCGAAGGAAAGGTTTATTCTCATCTGACTGAAAAGAGTCATTTGATTTGTAGTACTCACTTGCAGATTTCAGAAATAGCAAAGCCAATACATAATCCTTATACTGGTTGACAGAAAGCGTTCCACCTAAGATTTGTTTCGCCTTACCCGCTATATAATATGCAATTTCTATCATAACATATTTCATTTTAAAGAATCCATCAACAACTGTTCCTGCAAACTCCGTTTTAGTTCATTGATTTCACTGTAAATACTTTCCCCCTCTCTTCTCAATTGATCCATCTGTACAATAAGCTGTTGTGTCTGCATAGAAGGTATGCCGATCTGAAGATCACTTAGTACCGATTGAGGAATTACCTGAATTCCTGTACCTACCGATGATTTTTTTAATTTATTAAGAACAGATGGGGTATTGAGAAAACAGCAAAGAAATTCTGGTAGTATATCTTTTGATATAATACGTATAATAATGAATGACGAAGAAGCTACCATTTTTTCCACTACCCCATCATACAAAAAACAATAATTAGAGGCTCCTTTAGCCGCAAACAATAAATCATTTTTCCGTAACCTGTATTGGTCACCAATCCCCCTATCCACCACTGTAGTGATCCGACTGTAATCAGGTTTACTCCTCGGATTAATATCCTTAACCTGCAAATACTTTATATCACCTGCCGGATCGCTTTTCATATATATGCCAGATTGCATCATGGCAATATCACTTATTCTCTTTATATCCTTTGATGTTATATCCATATCCATACAATACAGTCCCTACTTAAATAAGCTATTCTAAAAAAGTTAAAGAATAAATTTCAGTTATCAATTCAATTACACTGCAAATATATCACTCTTTTTGATATATCAATGCAATATAAGGAAAATAAAAACACAAAAAATGAAAATTACTTTTATAACCTCTTCTTATTAGAAGCAATATCAAGTAGAATCCCTACTAAATAAGAATAAGTAAATATCAACTGAAAAGATATAGTTACATCTTATCCGTTAATACCTGATAAGTCTGATTATTCCAGGAGGTAGTAACAGTAACTTTCTTATTATCTACCCATCCCCACAGCTTAACACTACTATTTTGCTGGGGTATCATGTGATCTCCCATCATAGCAGGTTATTTAACCTTTCCCTGTATAAAAGATGAAAAACAGAAGCATAAAATCAAAATACTTAGAAGCTTTTTCATATTGTTCATATAAAGTTTAGCCCAGGTCTACACTAAAATTGTAATCCTGGGCCAAGATTCGTTCATATCCGTTAATTCATTACCAAACTCATATCGTCAAGGAACGGCTGTTGATGTCCATTTCTTCTCCAAACAATATATAACGTGAGTTCGAAATAAAATCAAAAAATAGCAAGTTGTCCGTCATTGACAAAATATACGTCAATGGCGGGCTTCTTTTCAAAAAAACAGTATGCCGCGATAGCCGACAAGGAGTTGGCTATAAAGTTATTGAATGAACGATGTCTGGAGTGTTCTATCTGCGCAATGTTCTTCAATTCGTCATTGACTGTTTCGAGCAGGGCTCTTTTTCTGAGCAAAATCTTGTCGGCAATACTCATCAGTGAATTCTTCATATTGTTTTTAACTCTAGTGACAAGCTGTATGCCATTAAGAAAAAGGTTCTCAAACAGAGCCTGACCAATATATTCTTTGTCTGCGCATAGTTTTCCTTTGATGTTTTCTAGAAACTTACCTTGCTTCAACGGTTCCCGGTCATCCACGTTTCCAGGCGTGAACATGAAATTGAGGATCTCTCCTTTGTCATTGATTATCAGATGCAACTTGAATCCGAAGAACCATCCTATTGAACATCTTCCACGCTCGGCAAGCCCTTCAAATGTCTTATTATACCTTAATCATATATTTTTCCTGTTGAAATGTAAATTCCTTGCAAAAATCATCGGCCATACAATAAATCTCTGTAACTTTAGACTCTGGAAACATAGCGGTAATCGTTTAAATGTTATAATTCAGCGCTATAAATTTAATACTTTTATCGCTATGTTTCTAATTATAAGTGAAATATATTTATTCTTATATCGAACTCACGTTAAATATCTATCCCCCCAAAAAAATAAAGTTCTCCTATCCCCAAATATACCCGAAGATATATTTCAGACAGGAGAACCACCATAATAGACAAAACAATAGTCTGTCCCTTTCTTATATTGTTCTTAAAATCCCTCTCTAAAGTTTTTTGATAGAGAAATCAGCAAAACGGATTTCCTCGTCACGCAACCGATCTTGCCAACTCCGGTTCTCACCCAAATAACGGTAGATACCCCATTTGGGACGAAGTCCGGTACAATCCGTACGCCACATATCCATTTTTTCAGGACCTAGTTTTAAAAGAACTTTTCCATCTTTGATACGTGTGATGATCACTTCATAAGAACCGTTCTCACCGAAACAGGCTTTTTCTTCTACCTCTACCCAGTTGCCTAGAAAATCGGCAAGGTCTGTACTAATAAGGGTAGAAGTGCTTCCACCACGTTTATCATAACGTACCCGCAATTGTTGTCCCCCTTTGCTGTTAGAATAGGCAGTCAGAGTGATAAGAGGAGAACTGACATCTGCTGTGCCCGACGAGTTATCAATACCTTTCAACTGGTGAAGATGAGAAAATTTAGTCGTCGTTTGAAACCCTACCGGCAGACAGAATTTCCAACGAAATACCATAGCCTCTCCCTTTTGTCCGACAAGACTTTTCGGAGATTTGTTATCCGTCTTTATCTCATTGCGCTGACGGTCAGTAATATTTGTAAGCCCACGATCATCATCGATCGTAGCATGAATGAAAAAAGCAAATACATACTTATTCAACTGATTATCATAAACCTGCTGAATATGCTGAAAATGAGCGGTCTTATGTTCACGTGAAGAATCAGGCGCTTCATGGTTATATCCCGAACGTTTAATCAAGTCATATGTTTTTATACTATTGCCATCAGCAATCAATGTACCATCCACCTGCTGTTCAGGTTTCGGTTGTTCTTTCTCGTCTATCACTTCCGATGAACTGTTGGAGCAGGCGATAAAAGCAAAAAGGGCTAAAAATAAGATTCCTTTTCTCATTTGGACTTATTTAACATGGTCAGTCAGGAAATCTACCGATTTGAAGAAAATTTCTTCCATTTTATCAGAAGTCTTTGAACTGACATTATGGTCATAATATTCATATCTCAACAGTTCACAGACTCCCCCTCTTTTCTTTAAAGCCGATGCAAATATCCCGCTCTGCTCACATTCTACCGTAACATCACATGTACCACATACCAACATGGAAGCAGGTACATTCTTTTTTGGAATCAGGTTGACAGGAGATACTTCCCGAAGTACTTTAGGATCCCTGCCACAGAAATATCCAATACGCTGAGGGTCTTTCGTCTTTTGAATGATAGCCGCCTTTTCCAAATCATAAATACCGGAATAACCAACGAAGGCCTTCGTTCCGGGTACAGTCATTGCAGCTACCGCAGCCAAATGAGCACCGGCGGAAGTTCCCAGAAAGCCAAAGCATTCAGGGTTGATATTCAGCTCTGCAGCATGTTCCCGTATATATTTCACAGCATCCCAAACATCTTGGATAGAAACTTTCACGGTTGCATCAGATTGCGGAGCCAATGTATAAGATACACGTACACCAGTGATCCCCTTTTGTTTTGCTAAATATTGGGATAAAGACCTAGACGAACCGTTATTGCCCCGTGCCCATCCACCACCGTGGAGATAAACTACAAAAGGAGCAGGGTTATCAGTTTCTGCAAAATCAACTGTCAGTATCAGCTCATAATCTTTATACTTTTTGTAAACAATGTCTTTTGTAATTACTCCTTTATAATCCTTGCTTTTCAAGCGGTTTGCCTGGTAAGTATAAGGAGTCATTACATCAGGAATTGTATTCACATCAATAAATTTCGCATATTTCTTTGCATATAGCAACAAATAAGAGCCATCTTCGTTCTGCTTCATCTTCATACCATAACGATTGGAAAACTGTTGTGGTTGAGTTTCCTGCGCAAGACAAAGAAACGGCAGCATACACAAATAAAAAAACAATTTCAATTTCATGTTATCACTTAATATCAGGTGAGGATAAATTATGTCTTCTAACTCTATTTCTTCTTCAAAATCAGATACGGTATCGTTTCTACATCAGATGTACTGTATTTCAACCCAATACGCTTTGCCGTATCAATATACTTTTGATTGCCCAATGCTGTTCCTGCTTCATAAAGAAGAATAGCTGCACGAGACTGGTCGAAAGGTTTAATTTGTTTGAATTTCCAACTTTCGGGATTCAGATAGTAGGGATATAGATAATCCACTGCCTGTGAAGCCACTTTTCCATTGGGAGCAGGCGTACTCCATAAATTAATACCAACTTGACTGGTGATTTGATTAGCTTCCATCAAAGCTTCCAAAGCGAAAGTTGAATAATGTAAAGAAAGGGTACGTTTCAACTCTTGGGGCAATGAGCCATCGTCAGCAATCTGTGTACCCATCTTGGGAAGAATACTTTGTTCAGCCACCTCACGAATACGGTCGGTACGGTCTAAGTAGGCTAATACCATCAGATGATTAGTTCACTCTTGCTTATCATTACTCCTGATATATTAAAATATTATCAAAAATATAAAGTCTGCGCTGTTCCTCAAAAAACAGTCCATGCAGAACACAGAGAGATGTTACAAAAGATAAAAGATAAAGACAAGGATGGAATGAAAGAGCTGGTACTCCGCCACTTGTCCAACCTGATTGATTTTGCCAAATTATCGACCAAAGGAGAGATTCCGGAGTTCGAATACGGGCATATCTAAAAAGCAAAAGAAAGCAATAAAAAAATAATAGAGGAGGACATTTGTCCTCCTCTATTATTTTTTAAGTTAACAGCTAGTCTCTCAATTAAGCTGCCGGATCGGGAGCTTCTCCGTGATTACCGTCCGAATTTCCGCCATCGCCAGAATCAGAGCCACCATTCCCTCCATTTGTTGCCACAACGTCCAATGGTACATATTTTGAGATACTCATCTTATCCAACATCGTTTTTAACTGACTTCCCGGGGTAAAAACTATTTTTCTCACTATGATATTACTACTATCGACATCCTTGGCTTCTATACCACTTTTAGCGTTAAAAGTAGGACGAAGTGTACCGAACTCACCTAGCTTCACCGTTTTTCCCTCATCCATATATCCTTCCAATGAATCAAGCAGCCCGTCTAAGACTAATTTGACCTGACCACGATGAGTACCACAAATCAATGATACATTTTTACACAATTTCGAGAAATCAATTACTCCATCGCTCACCGGAGCAGCGACATACTTCTTAGTTTTGGTTTCATCGAAATTAAAGACTCTTTCTTTTACTGCATACTGTAATCCCATAATTTTAAGTTTTTAAATTGTTTGATAAAAATGTTGTTTTGTGATCACGATGCAAAGATACAGCAAGGGAAAACCACCGAAGTGCTTTAATGCTCCTTAACTACCCGTTAATCTAAAAACACTCCTTTGAACACCTGCCTAAAAAAATATTCGCTTTTGCCTAAAAAAAGATATCCATCCTCCTAAACGCAGATATCTTTTTAGACAAGTATCGTCTTATTTGATAAGATAGGTAGCCACTACCGGAACATTACATTTCCGTATACGCAACTCTGGTAAGGGATTGACTGAAAAACAAACGAGCGAAATATTCAGTCGCTTTAAGATTTTCGAGAGCAGTAACCTGAAGCACGCCGGAAGTACCGGAGTGGGTCTGAACCTAACCAAAAGCCTGACTGAATTATTAGGTGGAGAAATCACTATAGAAAGTACTTTGGGAGAATATGTAGAATTCAATGTATCCCTGCCGCCTATGTACGTGAATTCCGAAAAAGAAAGTCAGGCTACAGAAGAAGAGACAGAGGTCAGTGAAATGCTTTTCATTCCTAAGCAGAAAGAAATTACCATACTGATTGTAGAAGACGAAAAGAATATCCGGGAACTGTTGAAAGATATTCTGCTTCCCTACTATCAGGTTCGCGAAGCTGCCGATGGAGAAGAGGCGCTGAAAGAAGTAGAACAAAAGCAACCGGACATCATTATCAGTGATGTGTTAATGCCCAAACTAGATGGCATTACACTGACAGATATATTGAAGTCTGATGAACGGACAGCTCATATTCCGGTTATTCATATTTCTGCCAAAAACTCTATTGAAGACCAGATCAATGCCTATAATCACGGAACAGATTTGTATATCCCTAAACCTTTCCATCCAAGACATGTGTTGAGTGCGGTAGAGAATATGATTAATAAATACTCTCTGATGAAAGAGTATTTCAAATCCGGCCGTTCCTCTCTTATTGTAAGGGATGGGATCACCATGCACAAAGAGGATGAATTATTACTGAACAAGATTATCAAGTTCATTGAAGATAATATCGATGATGAATCCATGAATCCGGAATATTATCAGATTCTTACGAGGTAGCTCAAATGAGATATGCGACTAATGGGACAATATCTGCTGTAATGTGATGTTCGAGAGGTCCGGTCAAGGCAAAAGTCGGAGTAGATTCTTCACCAGCATCGTCACTTTCCCAAGGAAACATGGCACCCCGGTAACCATGAGTGATAGCACGTTTGCAAGCAGCTGCAAGACGGTTGGTACGGTAGTTCACCATAGATTCGGCAATGCCTTGATTGAGCAATAATATAGGAGGATACATCCAAAGTTCCGTATCCCAAAAGATATGCCCGTTGTCCCCCTGTGAAGACAGCCCCATGGGAGAAATGCTCAATCCGGTACCCTCTCTTCCGAAAGAATAGAGGTTGAACAGGGCGAAACGCACTGCACGTTGAGCATCATCATCACCCTCAATACGAATATCACCTTGCCAAAGTTCATTCCATAGTTGGCAATGGAAAGTCATCAGACGGTCGGCACCCTCGTGGATAGCGTAAGTGATTTGACGTTCAGACTCATTGTAAGGATCTACGAAGTCACGCTTGGAACAGATGACACCTGCCAATGCAAAAGAATAGGTTTCTCCTTTTTTCAGAGATACGGTAAAAGATTATTGAATGGGAAAAGGCTCTTTCCAAGGGAGAAGACCAATGCCGCCATTAGCCATAGGAGCTCCTACGTAATCAGCATGAATATCTGAAGTATGGAGTTGCCACAAGTCTTTCTCGGAAGTAACGGCACGCATGGCCGTAAAAGAGCTTATCAATACCAGAATCAGTAAATTTAGTTTTCTCATGTTTTTCTATGTTGATTTACCACATTAAATACGGGGTAAAGATAAGAATAACTATTTGAAAATAATCATAATCTGCTCATCAATACCCTTATCGGGTATGCGCACACTACATACACAGGTTTCTTTATCCCAACTCCACGCCACAGATTCCGTATCATTCTCTAAATTATCTTCCAAGCGTTCCGTCTTAGCTTTCTTTATTTTCTTTCCTTTGACAGTAACCTCTTTCGGAACTTTCGCAGAATAAATACGAAACAACAGATTTCTCGGACCGGGGACAGTGTAACCTTTCCCTTCACGGGCAGAGACAATCAATTCATATCCATTCGCCAAAGTATTACAAACAATCGGTGTTTTGACAAATTCATCGCGCTGGTACCCTAAGTTTTCTCCTTCATCTTCATAAAGAGTAAAAGCAGCCTGTGCACCCTCCTGTGCAGGGAAAACTTCAAAAGTTAGTGGATATACCGGTTTCTCATGGGTGTAGTTCATCACCGGCATGGTGGGAATGATAGAACCTTGCTTCACAAACACAGGAACGAAGGACAAGGGAGCGTCAACCGTAGTCCATTGCTCTCCGGTGTAAACCGTCTTCTTGTTATTATAGTCAATCCATGTACCTTCGGGCAAATAGACATTTTTGGTACGAGCGCCTTTCTTCACCACAGGGGCTACCAGTAATTCACGGCCAAACATGAATTGGGCATCCGTAGAAAAAGTTTCCATATCCATTGGATATTCCAGAAACAGAGGCCGCATGATAGGCAATCCTGTATCATAAGCTTCGCGGGCATAAGTATAGATATAGGGCAACAAACGATATTTCAACTCGATAGCTGCCTTTGCGTTCTTTTCCGCTTCCGGTCCGAAAAGCCACGGTTCCACCGGATTATCTCCCTCATGGTGGATACGACTCAAAGGATTGAATGCACCGAATTGAATCCAACGGGTATAGAGTTCCGCCATAGCCGGATAATCTTCAATGTCTCCACAGTAACCGGTAATGTCACAGGAAGAAAACGGTATCAGTCCTAAACCGGCGGAAAGCATTACAGGAATCTGATTGGCTAACTGTCCCCAGCCTTGCAACACATCATCTCCGTTCCCGCTATCACCTGTCCAACCGAACGTATAACGTTGCAATCCGGCATAAGCAGCACGGGTCATTTGGAACACACGACGGTCCGGATTCCTCTTTTCAAATTGTTCTTTCACCACTTTATCCCAAGTCAATCCATAGACATTATGGATTTCATCGTGCATACCCAGATAGTGTTTCATGACGAGACGTTCCGTTTGCTCTTCGTTACTCCAGGCAGGTTCGCCCATGTCCGTCCAGAAGCCGGAGATACCGTCGTCAATCGGTTTCTGCTGATAGGTTCCCCACCAATCGGCTACGGCAGGCAAGGTGAAATCCACCACTCCACAGTTACCACCCCAAGGCCAGGGCATATCGTAGCTTTTACCGTTCGTACTGTCCTTTACAAAATAACCCAAACGATCAGCTTCTTCCCATTGCTTTTTATTAGCTTGTGCAATTACCGGATCTTGAGATACTACTACCTTAAAACCCATCCCTTTCAAATCCGAAAGCATCTTCTTTGGACTCTCATAGTTTCCTTTGCGCCATTCGAAATCCTGCAGATATTCCGTCCAGCCGATATCCTGATAGATAATATCACAAGGGATTCCACGTTTCCGGTAGCCCTCGGCTATTTCGCGACTTAGCTTTTCGCTTGTCAGCAGACCGCGGCATTGAGCAAAACCCAGCGCCCATTTCGGTGGCATGATAGGTTTGCCCGTCAGTCCGACGTATTGGCCGATAATTTCCTTATAGTCCTTGCCGAAAATAAAATAGTAGATCATTTCACCGTTCGGAGCTTCAAAGCTGTAATAGTCGCGACTTTCCGTACCGAACTTGAATTCCGTTTTGTACGTATTATCAAGAAAAATACCATACCGATAACTGCTCATAAAGAAAGGAATACTCTTGTAGAGCGGATCTTCCACTATACTGTAACAGGGTTTGTCACTATTCCACATCTTATAAGATTCGCCACGACGGTCCATCTTTCCTGTCTTTTCTCCCAGTCCGAAAAAATGCTCGTCACGACGGAGCACTTTATATTCCGTCTTCTTTGTTCCTTCACTCACATGCCCCTTGTCGGCATAATCACTAAACAGGAGTTTCTGATACTTATCAAATATCTGAAGACTCAACGGAGATTTATTTACCCGAATACGCAATTTCGGAGTAAAGATCTCATAACAGGCCGCCTGTTCGTCCACATGGACGGTCCCTACATCTTCCAACTCTTCATTAATCACTGCAAAAGAGGCATTCTTCCGTTGCAGCTGTCCATCGGGCGAAAACCAAACTTTGACTACCGAAGGACTACAGAGCTGTAGCTGCAACGCAGCACTGTCCGTCAGGTGAAAAGTCACCTGACGCCCTTGTTGTGTAAAAGAAGTGCATACCTTTGCGTTATCTGTGGCACAAAGCACAGAGATAGGTAACAAACAAGCTATCATCCATCCTATTATTCTATTCATATTCGCACTATCCTCTTATTTATTCCATATCTATCAGCCTCATTCATACTCTACTACCAACATTGTCCAATATTTCAATGACGGAAGTGCTACCTTTATCTCATTTCCTTCCTGAACGAAATCAAGCTCTTGAGAGACTCCGAAACGTGCATCCGGAGAGGCTGCCCAAACTGTTCTTACCGTCCCCTTTACGCTTACCTTTGTTTGGACCGATTCAATCAAAGAGGGTTCAACCTGCGTCCCATTAGAGTCACACCAATCCAAATGTACAGCATTGGTATAATTAAGGAAATGAATCACGTCCCTACGATCAAAGCGTTTCCCGATAGTGGCAATCTGATTACGGACAGGGGGCCATTGATTGACGGTCATCTTCCCATCTGTAGAAGAAGCTGTAACTCCATAAAACTCTCCACCATCACGTAAGAGATTCTCATACCCGGTGATAAAATCATAATAAGTCACCATTGCTTTCTTCAATTCCCCTTTCATTGCCAAGCTGCTGTTAGGGAAATACTCGGTAGTCAACATATGTTCTCCTAATTCCAGATGCGCACCACCCCATGCATGGATAGCGGCATTTGCCATTAATACACCAGGGGTATTGAAATAGCCACGCCCTTCACCGCCAAGCTTATAATTCATATAAGCAGCCAATACAGTTTTCTTTCCGTTCGACCATCGATCGTTGTTTGTGATAATATTTGAAAGGACGCTAAAGCCGTTATCGGTCGGTTTTTCCCACACTTCAGTATAAAGGAAATCTACCGGAGAGTTCGCAATCAAGTTTTCTTGACCATATTGTCCCACAGCATTCATCACCAACGACTTTTTCGGTTGAGCTTCTTTCATCGCCTTTATAAACACCGGGAAAGTAGCTGCGAGATCAACAGAGTTTCCATTATAATCATATAATTCTCCCCGACCACCTAACTGGTCAATCTGATAGCCGTCAAAATCAAAAACTTCATATACGTCGTTATTCTGCTGAGCCATATAGTCTCTCCATTCCTGCAATGCCGGATTCGTCAGATAGATGTTACTTTTGAAAGGAGAACCTAGCGGATGATAATCCTTGTTTCCGTGCTTCTTGTCCTTAAACAGGTACCAAGTTTCTTTCACGCCATCATCGGCCGCATCGCTCAAAGCTCCATAAGCAAGATTGTAGAAAAGAGATTTCATACCCCGTTTATGACCAGCGTCAATGTACCCCTGCACAGTAGAACGATAACAATCGCGATTGATAATATCTTTCCACACATCCATCGGAGCAGAAGGCGAACCTGCTAATGGCTTATGGTGTTTGTAATGCCAGTCCTGATACTGCACATAGTTGATATGATGGCGGTTCAGGTTATCCATTACCTTGTTAATCTCCTTTTCGCTCATTTTGCCATATTCGGAGAGAAATCCGTTGCGCGGAAAGCGTGCAGGGTCGGAAGACACATCAATGGCAATGCTGCTCAGAACAACCTCTTCGCCATTCTCTACTGTATATAAGTCGACCATATAACCTTTAAAGTCATCTGTCGGCGGATTCCAACTCCATGACTTTCCGGTGAGGGGAGTTTCGGAAAGCACCTTGTTGAGGTGCTTATAGCGAATGGTCACCTGCCCTTCGGGAAGATTGTTCAAAGAAAGTTGTACCGGTTCTCCCGGCTGATAGGCGGCTTTATCGGTAGACAGCAGTACGGTGATATAGCCGTCTCCGTAAGTAATAGGATTGTTCGAAGGCTCGTCGTCGATACAACCGGCCAATGAAAAAGCCAGGATACAAGCCATTATATATTTCGTCAGTTTCATAATTCAATCTGTATTAATCGTTATTTCTTTTGAAAATGAATCTCCTTTTTATAGGTATTGATAGTAACCTTAAAGGTTCCGGCATTATTCATATACCATTTATTGTCGCCCTTATCAGAAGAGAGATAACATGAGCCTGTAAACTCATCATACACTCCTTTATTATCTTCTTCCGCAACAAAGAATAAACCATCGTAATCACCGAATTGGAGAGGAAACTTTATCTGTCCGGTTCCCAATTCTCCTTCATATACAAATTCATTCTTGTTAGAGTTGCTTTGCGTAAGTTCTTTCACATTCTTCCAGGCAAAATCTCCGGATACTGCTTCTCCCATTGCCCAAACCTTCTCGTAAACTACAATTTGTTCCACTGTCAAGTCCTGGCTACCGACATTGAATGTCACAACATATTTACTTTTATACGTCTGCTTCTCTTCTGTCACCACTTCAGTCCCTTCTTTGTCTTTTGAAATTCGGAAAGTACCGTCCTGCAATTCTCCATTATAAGTGAAAAGCTCTGGGTTCGAATCATCTTTTGTCATGGCTATCGGCGTCTCTCCTGCCGCAGTTCCAATCATCCAAAATTCACTGTTATCCGGTTCTTCACCATCCAAATTGGTGATTTCAATATCCAATGTATTCAGATTTACTTTCACCCGATAGCTGGCACCACGCTTGATATTGAATTTATTATCCGGCCCGTCATTCTCATCCTGACGATAAATCAGTTTATTCTCATCACTTCCGTCCCTGCCAAACGAAGGATAGAAATCGCTCTGCTGAGTCACAAATTTAAGTTCACCCGTTCTAAGCTCACCTTCCCAAACAAATCCGTTAGGTTCATCAGCTATCGGAGTCATCTTCGTTGCATCGTCCAATGACCAACCGCCCGTAGTAGCCGAACCAATCATCCAAAGATTAGGATAAACCATCTCTCCGCCCAAATCCGTAATCTCAATATCCAATGTGCTTAGATTCAGTTTTATCCGATAGTTACCCGGAGTGCTTATCATAAACTTCTCATCCGGTTCGTCATCACTTTCCCTATATACAAGTTTATTCTCATCTTCACCATCCTTATTAAAAGAAGGAACAAAAGAAGTTTTCTGTAAGACGAATTTCAGTTCTCCTGAAAGAAGCACGCCTTCCCAAACAAATCCGTTCGGTTCATCCTCAATTGATTCCATCGGAGTAGCATTATCCAGACTCCATCCTCCTACAGTTGCTCCACCAATCATCCACAGATTCAGATAACGTTCTATATAAGGTGTCAGTTTGAATGTAACGACAGGAGAAACCTGAGTAAACTCTTCATGCCCCAATACAGCAGCAGTCACACGAGCTTCAAACTCCAATGTTTCATCCAAAGAACTATTCCACACTTCTGCCAACAAGTCATTCATCTCTTTATGGTTAAATGCCAGAATACGGGAATCCGTTGCACCTATATCCTTTTTCAGTCCTCCTGCGAAATTGTTACCTTTCAAATCCATTTCAAGAACATAGCTGATACGGGAATCTGTTCCATAGTTACTACCAGCAGTCCAAGCAAAATGAAAAGCTTCCCTATCACTCATCAACTGGTCCAGTTCCACTACTTCGGACGATACAGACAATACCAAAGACTCACTTCCTTTATCTGTCTCCATCTCATCAGAAGTACACGAATTAAATACAAAGCCCGCCAATAAAGCCGTCAGAGCAATATATATCTTTGTTTTCATAATCTTTCTTTTTTACTATTAATATCCCGGATTCTGTTTCAAATTGCCATTCGCCTCAATCTCTTTCAACGGTATAGGCATTAACAAATGTTTTTCCGCCGCATTGGTTTTTCCGATAGAGTGAAGGAATTTCAGAGCATAGTTGTCTTTCAGGCGAACCAAATCAAACCAACGGTCTCCTTCAAACGCCAACTCTATACGACGTTCCTGAATAATTTTCTCCCTCATCTGATCCTGTGTCAATCCTTCGATATCCGCCCGGTTAGTCAGTCCTGCCCGTTTTCTAACCTCGTACAAAGGGGCTTCCGCATCAGTTGTCAAAGCTTGTTCATTCAACGCTTCCGCTTTCATCAGTAGCACATCCGCATAACGGAGTACCACAAAGTTGGCCGGACTGGTATTGTAATCCATAGAGATGGATTTCGGGACCAGAAACTTACGCAAATTGTATCCCGTTGTAGAATAAGAAGACTGATATTGCTTTCCGTCAAAGTCAGGACATCCCAAATAAAGAATAGTCTTATCTTTACGATTATCCCCTTCTTCGTACTGGCTGACAAACTCGGCAGTCGGCTGGTTCCATCCGTAGCCGCCCGCCACCATATCCGAATTACGAGGGCCTGTAAACGCACTCAACCAAGAAGATTGGTTTTCATTACTCCAGAAATCATAATTGGTCTTACCATAATACTGTACCTCAAACAATGATTCAGGTCCATTTTTCTTATTCGGATTAAAGTTATCACTATAATCATCATTCAAACGATAACCCAATTTCTGTATTTCCTCACAAAGACGTACAATCTCCGCATACTCCTTTCTTTGGGTCAGATACACTTTGGCTAGCAACCCCATCGCTGCTCCTTTGGAAGCACGTCCCAAATCGGAAGCGGAATAAGAAGATTTATCCGGAAGCAAGTTGATCGCTTCTTTCAAATCATCTTCTATCAACTTATAGATTTCTTCTTTCGAAGCACGGAAAGGTTTCAAATCATCTTCCGAAGTCTGCGGTTCTGTCAGTAAAGGTACTCCTCCAAAAAGACGAACCAGAATAAAATAATAATGGGCACGCAAGAATTTAGCTTCTCCCAAACAACGGTTTTTCAAACTTTGATCAATATTCATACCCGGAACGTTCTTGATAACGAAGTTGCAACGGAGAATACCCGGAGACGGACCGCGCCATACATCAAGCACACCGGCATTATCGGTGGTGGTTATGAAGTTAGCCATATCGGTAGTCTCTATGCCATCCGTACCTCCACCTGCACCGACAATACTGTTACCGGCTACGATATCCAGTGTCCACATACGCATATTATATAATTTGGGCCATTGAAGCGGTTGATAAGCACCATTTACGGCAGCTATCGCATCTTCCGCTGCCTGAAAACTCTTGGAAGTATCGATAGAGTCCCACGGTTCTTTATCAAGGAAACCATTACAGCTGCTCAATGTCAAGCCCAACAGGAAGCAAGGAAGTATATATCTGAACTTTTTCATATTTGTCAATCAATTAAAGGTTCTATATAAAAGTAGTTAGAAAGAAACAGATGCGCCGAACGTGATGTTACGGGCTATGGGATACACGTTATTGTCATTTCCCGATCCGGAAATTTCCGGATCAAGCCCCGTATAACGGGTTAATGTCAGTAGATTCTGCCCCGAAACGAAGAAGCGCACAGAAGACATCGCCGCCTTCTTGCTCCATGCGGCCGGTAAGGTGTAGCCCAATGTCACATTCTTCAGACGCAAGTATTTACCGTCTTCTATAAAACGATTTGAAACACGCCCGTTCTTATTCGGGTCACCGAATACAGCACGTGGCATACTGTTGCTTGTTCCTTCGCCACGCCAACGATCGAGAACGGTCGTCATCTGGTTCTGTGCTACGGACATGGCTTCCAAAGAGGCCCGGTTTGCGTTGTATATCTTGTTTCCCGCCGCCCCTTGCAGGAAGATTTCCAGATCGAAACCTTTCCAGGCAAATGAATTGTTCATTGAAAAAATCCATGTCGGAGTGGGACTGCCGAGATAAGTACGGTCTTTATCATTGATGATTCCGTCGTTATTCAAGTCCTTAAACTTAATATCACCGGCAGAAGTACGGTTGTAAGGGTCATTGCCTTGCGTCTGAATGGCGTAGCGGTCTACTTCCTCCTGTGTCTGGAAAATACCGTTCGTCACATAACCGTAAAAAGAACTGACCGGATGACCGACTGCATGAATATTATTATCGAAATACATCGGGACATCCCCATTCAAGCGGATAATTTCATTCTTGTTGTAAGAAGCATTGAGAGACGTATTCCATGAAAATTCACCCACCAGATTACGGGAACTGACAGAAACCTCAAATCCCTTATTCCGCATCTTACCCGCATTGATCTTAGGAACATTGATATCCGAATACCCGGTAGAGATAGGCACTACCATATCTACCAGCATATCGTTCGTATTCTTGATATAAGCATCCAGACTAAGATTGATCCGACCGTCAATCATTGTCAGGTCGGCACCGACATTATATTGCTCCACCTCTTCCCAGCGAACATTCGGGTTTGGCATTACCGACGGGGCAATGGCATTCACTTGCGTACCATTGAAGTTATACTGAATAGTCTGGATGGTGGAAGCATACGCATAATTACCCACACTCGCCTGATTACCGGTCAATCCATATCCCGCACGGAGTTTCACATCACTCAACCAGAAACTCTTTTTAAAGAAAGGTTCCTCAGAAAGCCTCCAGGCAAGAGATACGGACGGGAAATTAGACCACCGGTTCTTTTTGCTGAAACGGGAAGAACCGTCACGCCGGATCGTAGCTGTCAACAGGTATTTATTATCGTATGTATAATTGATACGCCCTAAATAAGAGAGCAATGCCCAGTCACTTCCATTTCCGTTCACAGTCGGTTCGAGCGTACCATTATCCAATTGCTGCGCAGTAGGACTGATGAATCCCATAATGGAACCGCCCAAATACTCATACGTGTTACTCTGTGCAGAAGAACCTACCATCACAGTCAGTTGATGTTTCTCTGCAAACGTCTTATTAAAAGTCAGAGTATTGTCCCACAATAAAGTAAGGCTTTTGTTATACTTCCGGGAAGCATACGATTCCGGTTGGGAAATCGGCTGCCAGTCATACTTGGGCGACCAGCCTTTATCATCCCAAAAGAGTGCCTGTACTCCAACAATAGTTTTGAAAGTCAGCCATTCCCACGGTTTTACTTCGGCGTAGATATTACCCAATATATTGAAACCTTTAGTAGCAGTAGAGTTGGTCATCATCTTGCCGATAGGATTAGCAATATCTCCTACATACATCGGAAGCCCTACAGGACCTGCCCAAGAACCATCATCATTCTTGATAGCCTGTGTAGGCAGTGCCAACATGGTATTTTTAATACTATACTCGCCCTTCTTTTTAATATCATGATTCAGCGAAAGTTTGTTTCCCATCTTTAACCAATTATTCATCTGCGTATCCATATTGAATTGCACCGTATAGCGCTCATATTGAGTGGTACGTACGATACCTTCCTGGTTGAAATAAGCCGCAGATACATAATAAGTCGTTTTATCATTCCCACCGGAATAGTTCAGTGAATAGTTCTGGATAGCGGCAGTCTGAAACAATTCATCTGTCCAGTTTGTTCCTCTGCCCAATGAAGTAGGATCTTCAAACAGAGGGTTCTGCGGTTGACCGTTAGCTGTCATCATTTCATTATGGAGGGAAGCAAATTGAGTAGCATCCAGCAAATCAAGTGTACGGATAGCCTTTTCGATACCGTAAGAAGCCTTAAAGTTAAAGTGAGCGGCGTCCGATTTCCCTTTCTTCGTGGTAATAATAATGACCCCGTAAGCTCCTCGCGAACCGTAAATAGCAGTAGCGGAAGCGTCTTTCAACACGTCTACCGTCTCCACATCATCCATATTAATCATATTCAAAGGAACATCCGTCGGCACCCCGTCGATGACAAGCAACGGATCACTATTGTTGATGGAACCGATACCACGTATCTTCATTGACACATTATCGCCCGGCGCACCACTGGAAATTACCTGAAGCCCGGTTGCACGTCCTTGTAAAGCTGCTCCCAAACTAGGAGAGGGTTGTTTCATCAGATCTTTGGAAGAAACGGAAGAGATAGCCCCAGTCAAGTCACTCTTCTTCATCGTACCATAACCGATGACAACGACTTCATCGAGCACCTCGGTATCTTCTTTCAAAGTAATAGTCAGGGACGTTTTGCCATTCACCGGAACTGTCTGAGTGGCATATCCGATAAAAGAAACGGTTAGCATACTTTTAGGGGACACTTTCAGGGAGAAGTTACCGTCTATATCGGTAATCGTACCGTTCGTCGTACTTTCTTCTACTACACTGGCACCGATCACCGGCTCACCCGCAGCATCCACTACATGTCCTTTTATGGAAATCTGTTGTGCGAATGCACTAAGAGATAGGAACAAGCCCCACATTATTAATAAGAGGCGGCGTTCAAAGCCTTTCGACTTCATACTCTGTTTCATGTACATTAATTTAAAGTTAATATTAGGGTTACTTTTGTTTTTATTCTCTGTGTCATTGCTGAAATGACTACGAAACAAAAGTATCTACATTTTATACTGTTCCTTAAAGCAGATAGCAAAAATATAGTGATTTGCATAGTAAACAACTATATAAATCACTAATAATTAGATTATTAAAAAATAGTATACTAACTAAAAAAGTAGTGGTTTTCTTACTCTTCCACCTTCCCTATTTTCATTACTTTAGCCTCAAATTCATCTCTTTCTCCCAAAGCTTTGTTACGGACACGGGTCCGGTAATTATAAATGGTAGTCACGGAATAACGGAGGAATTGCGCTATCTTGGTACTGTCCGTAATCCCCAGCCGGATAAGGGCAAAGATACGGAGTTCGGTGTTCAACAGTTCTCCCGGTTTGGGTTGCATGGGTTCGGTAAGCAGCGCATTAAATTCTTCCACAAAATTGGGGAAAAGTTGCAAGAAAGTCATGTCGAAGTTTGCATAAAACTCTTTCAGTTCTTCGTCAAGGAATTGGGAAGATTTAATGGCTTTATATAGTTCTTCCACTCTTCCGGCAGCAGCAATTTTATTCAGGGAACGACGGTATAAATCCATCTTGTCGAGATAAGTGGAGCATTGGTCCATATATCGGCCGATATATTCCTCCTTGATATAGTTGGCTTCCGAAAGCGTATGGTTCATCTCTTTCAGTTGCGAATTGGAGTCGTGAAGTTCTTCGTTCAGTTCTTGCAACAACGTATTGGTATCGACCACTTCGCGACGTGCGGCAGCAACCTTTTTCATCTGCTTGTAAACGAAGAAAATGGCAACCAACAAAAATACGGAAAGCAAACTGATACAAATCAATGATACTTTCATCTCCTGTTGCTGCCGTTTGGTTTTCAATTGGTAAGCCTGGTCAATGATAGGAAAGACTTGCGAGATTTCTAACGTACGAAGGCGGGCATTACAAAGAGTGGCATCCTCTAAGGAGCATTTCAGGTAATTGTAAGCACGGTCAATATCCCCTTCATCGTAGACAAGGGA
Organism: Bacteroides finegoldii DSM 17565; assembly: GCF_000156195.1. GTDB lineage: Bacteria > Bacteroidota > Bacteroidia > Bacteroidales > Bacteroidaceae > Bacteroides > Bacteroides finegoldii. Next base: position 54,705 of record NZ_GG688335.1, read on the forward strand.
AGCGAGTTTGCGCAAAGATACATATTCCTTTACTGCCGATTTCAGGTCGGCAATAGCCGAAAGGGCCAGGTAATGTTTTTGCCCCTGCTTGTCGCCTTTCAACCGGTAACCCTCGGAGAGAGTATAAGTAAGCATTGCTTTTGAATGGTCATCCAAAGAAGGCTTGTTGTAATATTCCATCAGCATACGGATGGCTTCATCGTATTGAGCATGTACGATGCACTTATCCGCCATCACCAATACGTGCCCCAGAGAGTCGGAAGCATTCACCTGCAAAAGAGAATCCCGATATAAATCCGTCATTCGATAATACTCTTTCTTGGCTTTCTCCGTAACGGCATAATCTCCCATCAATCCGTAAATAGTGCGATACAAGTGATAATAGTAACCATAGAGATAATCGGGCAGCGTTTTCTTATCAATCTGCCCCAATAGTTCCAACGCTTCTTTATACATTCCGGTAGTTCCCATCACTTCCGCCATATTCATGGCAGCATCATCCAGATAATCCAGTTTATCCATGCGATGCGCCAGTTCCTCTTTCCGTTGAGCATAGACAAAAGACGAATCCAGATTATAAGCCCGGTATTCATCGAAAAGACGTCCGCAAAAACCATATCGTTGTTCATCGGAAGTAGCCTCCGCCAACAATTTCTTCAGGTCAGCGATACGCGCCTCCTTTTCCACTCCATAAGTCCGACGGTTTTTAATGAGACCGTCAATCTCACGGAGTAACGCATCCGTACTCTTGTTATCTTTTGCACAAAGCAGGCCGGGGAAGGCGATTGCCAGAAGAATCAAAATTACTTTTTTCATAGTGCCGTATGTATTATAGTTGCAAAGATAAAAGTCTTTCAGAAACTTCCGGCTTTCAGGAGAAAATTATTGCAAGCGGGAAGAACAATCTTTATTAAAAAGAGAGAACAAAACAGATTTATTATAAACATTATTCGGCTAATGACATAAAAAAGTACGAAGGTTTATATTCATCACTCTGGTGCATCAACACTCCAACTTTCTTTCCCTTTCTTTGTTCTTTCTGCGGGAATATGCTACTTTTAATCTCATGAATATGAGAACTAAAGAAAGGAACAAATTATGGAAGAAGTCATATAGAAATTTATGACAAGCACCCATTAAACAACCGTTGTACAACTGTTATACTTCCATTATCCCATAACCATTTGTACATTAACGTGCCGATATTGTTAACTTCCTACGGCCGTGGTGACTTCTTCCCACAGTCGTGACGAGTTCCTACCACAGCCGTGGGAAGATCTTGTCACGGCCGTGACGCACTAAAGATACCGGTACTTTAGTGGAATTATACCGGCATCCTAACGTAACTATACCAGTATCCCAACATAAGTATACCAGCTACTCTCCCCATAAAGTCCCACTTGATTAATCTTAAAACAAGGCATTTGACAAGAAATCAAGGCTGACAATAAAAATGCATATCTTTTACTTTCAACCTATTATCAGCATCTATTGTCATGCAGTATAAAATTGGTATTCAACCACTTAAATATCATCCTGACAGATTGACAATAAAAAGAGCACAAATCGTTAAGTATTAGTTAAACAAAATAAGACGATTGTTCATTTCTACATCTTTGTAGACCAATTCAGTTTTATTCTTTTAATCCTTATACCATTTCGAGTTCCTTGTTGCATACCCCTAAGAGAAAAACTGTACAAATTGATTTAAATCAAAATCATCCGGTCTGAACTCACCTTGAAAGATTTTGTTTTACCTTTGCAGCCGAAATAAAAAAGCGGCAAAAAATAAAGGTAAAAAAGTAACAGGTATTAGGTAGGGTTTCGTATGAAGAAGAGTCTTATTGCATTGGCGTTCGGCACACTGGGATTGGGTATTGCCGAATTTGTAATGATGGGAATATTGCCCGATGTGGCAAAAGATCTAGGTATCAGTATCCCGACTGCGGGACATTTCATTTCGGCATACGCTTTGGGCGTATGTGTTGGCGCACCTGTATTGACATTGGCCCGTAAATACCCGTTGAAACACATTCTGTTAGTACTGGTTACCTTGATTATGATAGGTAATATCTGCGCGGCAATGGCCCCCAATTATTGGGTATTGCTAATTGCCCGTTTCATCTCCGGGCTTCCTCATGGTGCCTATTTCGGAGTAGGTTCTATCGTTGCGGAAAGACTGGCCGATAAAGGAAAAGGTTCGGAAGCCGTTTCGATCATGATTGCCGGAATGACCATTGCCAATCTTTTCGGTGTACCCTTGGGAACTTCTCTAAGTACCATGCTCTCCTGGCGTGTCACTTTCCTGTTGGTAGGAATCTGGGGAATCGTTATCCTATATTATATCTGGCGCTGGGTTCCCCACGTAGAAGGACTGGAAGATACAGGTTTCAAAGGACAATTCCGTTTCCTTAAAACTCCGGCTCCGTGGCTGATTCTTGGCGCTACGGCACTAGGTAATGGCGGTGTATTCTGCTGGTATAGCTACATCAATCCGATGCTTACCAATGTGTCCGGCTTCTCCGCTGAAAGCATTACGCCCTTAATGATCCTTGCTGGCTTCGGTATGGTGATGGGAAACCTGATTAGCGGACGTCTCTCCGACCGTTACACCCCCGGAAAAGTAGGGACTGCCGCACAAGCACTTATCTGTATTATGTTATTGCTCATCTTCTTCCTTTCTCCCTATAAATGGGCAGCAGCCCTGTTGATGTGCCTTTGTACGGCAGGATTGTTCGCAGTATCCAGTCCGGAGCAGATATTAATTATCCGCGTATCAAAAGGAGGAGAAATGCTGGGAGCAGCCTGCGTACAGGTTGCCTTCAATCTGGGAAATGCCATTGGCGCATACGCAGGCGGACTCGCAGTCAACGAAGGATACCGCTACCCTGCCCTGACAGGCGTACCGTTTGCACTGATCGGATTTACTTTGTTCTTGATTTTTTATAAGAAATACCAGGCAAAATACTAAAAAACACTATCAACCTGATACACCCTTTCCTCTTATATTCAAGAAGAAAATAGACTTCATATTACAATTATCGCATATATAATGTTTATATTTGCCCGGAATAGACATTGCATCCTTTTTCCGCTATGAAAACAAAAAACATTTTATATGCCATCATCGGGCTGCTCCTGTCGACCTTTTGGACAGAGAGTACCGCCCAAAAAACTTATTACTATTTCCGTACGCTGGACATCAAGGACGGGCTTTCGCATAACACTGTGAATACCATCCTGCAAGACCGGCAAGGCTTTATGTGGTTTGGCACAAAAGACGGCTTGAACCTATATGACGGCCTTGTATTCCGCACCTTCCAAAAAGAAAACTCTTCATTAGGCAACAACTTCATCACCGCCCTGCACGAAGATGCCGAAGGAAATATTTGGGTAGGGACTGATGCGGGCGTCTACATCTACAATCCCCGGTTAGAAAAATTCACCTCGTTCGATATTCCTATTGAAGATACAGGCAGGACTATCAACCGCACCATAACATGGATAGACTCCGACCCTCAGAAAAACGTATGGATTGCGTCCGATTCCCAAGGACTCTTCCATTACGACAAAAAGCGGAATAGCCTGAAAGAGCATTCGGCGAAAATAGGCAATGGAGCACTCAATATCACCCGCTTCTGGTTCGAGGACAACGAACTATGGGTAAGCCGCTATGAAGACAACCTGTATCATTCGGGAGACGCTGCCCACTTTACCACTTTCCGGGATGCCGAAGGAGAAGAGCCATTCAAAGGAACTGTCATCAATACTTGTGTCAAAGGGTTGCACAACTGTATTTACATAGGTTCATCCAACGGACTGGCGGAAATCAACCTGACCACCCGCAAAGTACGCCGCCTGTTAAACGACTACGTACGCAACATCTGCCTGCGTTCGGACACGGAGCTATGGGTAGGTACGGAACAAGGCATCTACATCTACAACCTGGAAACCGACAAATATATCCATCTCACCACCTCAGAGTCCGACGACCGCTACGCATTATCCGACAACGCCATCTATACCATCTTCAAAGACCGTGAAGGCGGGATGTGGATAGGCTCATACTTCGGGGGCGTCAACTATTATCCTCACCAATATACTTACTTCGAGAAGTATTATCCTCGGGACGACATGCGATACCTGGGACACCGCATACGTGAATTCTGCGGAAGCAATGACGGTACGATATGGTTCGGCACAGAAGACAAGGGACTTTTCCATTTCAATCCCGCCGACGGTACGGTCACGCCTTTCCGCCACCCTGCCCTATACCACAACATCCACGGATTATGCATCGACGGCGACTACCTGTGGGTAGGTACTTTTTCCGGCGGGCTGAACCGCATCCATCTCCGCACCCGGGAAGTGAGGCACTACGAAAAGGGCGAGGCGTCCAATACCCTCAACGCCGACAACATATTCTCAATCTATAAAAGCAGCACCGGCGAACTATGGATAGGTACGACTTCGGGGCTGTTGCGTTACAACCGAAAGACAGACGACTTCACACGCATCCCCGAAATGAACAAAATATTCGTGTACAATATACTGGAAGACTGCCACGGCAAATTGTGGCTGGCTACCTATTCCGACGGTGTGTTCTGCTACGACCTGCCACAAGACAAATGGAAACAATATACCCGAAACCCCGATAACCCGAACTCTTTACCCTATAACAAGGTAATAAGCATCTTCGAGGACAGCCGCAAGCAGCTTTGGTTCATGACACAAGGAGCGGGATTCTGCCGCTTCCGCCCCGAAACGGACGATTTCATCCGCTACGATATGTCGCAAGGCTTCCCCGGAAACACCGTATATAAAATGTTGGAAGACAACAACGGACTGTTGTGGCTCACTACCAACAAAGGGCTGGTATCCTTCCATGCCGAAACAGGCACTAAGCATCTGTACACTACTGCCAACGGTCTATTGAGCAACCAGTTCAATTACCAGTCGGGATACAAAGACAAGACAGGAACTATCTACCTGGGTAGCGTCAACGGGTTTATCTCTTTCAATCCTGCCACATTCACTGTGAACAAACAGATTTCACCGTTGGTACTGACCGACTTCCACCAATTCAACAAACGCCTGCCAATAGGCGAAGCATCTTCTCCCCTGTCGGAAAGCATCACCCTCTCGGAATCCATCGAACTGAACGCTGACCAAAACACTTTTTCCTTACGGGCAGCAGTGCTGAACTACCAGGCTCCTTTATCGAACACCATACTCTACAAACTCGAAGGCTTTGATAAAGAATGGTACTCCACCAACGGGCTCAATACCCGCATCAGTTACTCCAACCTGCCTTCCGGTCATTACACGCTGCGAGTGCGCGGAGCCAACAGCGACGGTGTCTGGAACCCACAGGAACGATTATTGAAAATACGCGTCCATCCACCCTTCTACCTGTCATGGATGGCATACGTCATCTACTTCATTCTGTTGGCAACCGTTGTCACATATATAATCTGTTATTTCCGCAAACGCAACCTGCGCAAGCACCGGCAAGCCATGGAAATATTGGAATACGAGAAAGAGCGCGAACTCTACACGTCCAAGATTAACTTCTTCACCAACGTAGCCCATGAGATACGCACACCGCTGACACTTATCAAAAGCCCATTGGAACACGTCTTGGTTTCCGACCATGTGAACGATGCCATCAAAGAGGATTTGGAAATTATGGATTTGAACACCAACCGGCTGCTTGACCTCGTAAACCAACTGCTCGATTTCCGAAAGACCGAAACCAAGGGTTTCCACCTCAACTTTATGGCATACAACCTTTCCGAAATCCTGCAGAAAACCTATAAACGCTTCATTCCGCTGGCACGAGAGAAAGGATTCGAATTCACCATAAACGTCCCCGACAACCTGTATGCAGCCATCGACAAGGAAGGATTTACAAAGATAGTCAGCAACCTCTTCACTAACGCCATCAAATACGGCAAAAGTCGTATCCACGTCGAAATGAAGCAGAACGAGGAGAACGAAACCTTACAACTTTCCGTCACGAACGACGGTGAGATTGTCCCGCTTACCATGCGCGAGGAAATATTCAAGCCCTTTATACAATATAAGGGAAACAGTTCCTACCAAGTGCCGGGAACCGGCATCGGACTGGCTTTGGCACGCTCGCTTGCCGAACTGCACGGCGGAAAGCTCACCATGGACGATGCAGCGGACTGTAACCACTTTATCCTGACGCTTCCCTTGCACCAGGCACAAACCGTCCATCTGCTGCCCACCGAACCGGAAAAAGCTGAAAGAGAAGAGGTGATCGTTTCCAGCGAACCGGGTAATCCTGCCACTTCCACACAATTCCGCTATACCCTATTAGTAGTGGAAGACAATGCGGAAATGAACAAATTTCTCGTCAGGCAACTGTCCGAATCCTATAAAGTGCTGACCGCCGCCAATGGCGTGGAAGCTTTGAAAATATTGCAGGAATCTATCATCAATCTGATTATATCCGATGTGATGATGCCCGAAATGGACGGCTTGGAACTCTGCGATACCGTAAAGACAGAACTGGACTACAGCCATATTCCCATCATCCTGCTTACCGCCAAGACCACTTTGCAATCCAGGATAGACGGACTGAAAGCCGGTGCAGACGCCTACATAGAGAAACCTTTCTCGATGGAGTACCTGAAAGTGAGCATCTCCAGCCTACTCAAAAACCGGGAGCAACTGCAGGCTACGTTCATGCACTCTCCTTTCACCCCCACCAACAACATGGTCATCAGCAAAGCCGATGAAGAATTTTTGAAGAAACTGAACAACCTTATCCAGACCAATATGCAGAATCCCGAATTCAGCCTGATAGACATGGCAGACCGGTTGTGTATGAGCCGCTCCAGCCTGAACCGCAAAATCAAGGGGCTTCTCGACCTGACGCCCAACGACTATCTCCGCATCGAGCGTCTGAAAAAAGCTGCCCAACTATTGAAAGAAGGAAGTTGCAAAATTAATGAAGTGTGTTACATGGTAGGCTTCAATACTCCGTCCTATTTTGCGAAATGTTTCCAGAAACAATTCGGGGTACTGCCCAAAGAATTCATCACGACATAACCCGCCCTGCAACAAAAGAACCACAAAATAGAACAATTCTTCCATCTTGCCCCGGGAACGGGGTTTTTGAGCGTTTTGTTCCATACTTTGCTCGTATTGTTGTTGCCTGCAATGCCTATTTGCCATAGATTTGCAGTGCTAGAACAAATTTGTCAAAGCCAATAATGTTAAATTATAACTTTAAATCTTATGAAAGGTAGAGCAAAATCTTTTATTAGTTCACTCTTCTGTTTCGGTCTGGGCATTATCCCCGTCATGGCTGATGCCGGTGCAAACCATACCGGCAACACTCTTCAGGTGACGCAGCAGGCGAAACGTTCACTTTCGGGAACAGTTACGGACGCCGCCACCGGAGAGCCCCTTATCGGAGTAAGCATCCTGGTGAAAGGAACCCAGGGCGGAACTATCACCGATACCAACGGTAACTTCTCATTGCCTGTAAACAATGGCGATATACTCGAAGTCTCCTATATAGGCTATAAGAAAGAAAGCATCGTCGTCAAAGGGCAGCAGACGCTGAACATCGCTATGCAGACCGACAGCGAAATATTGGAAGAAGTAGTCGTCGTGGGCTACGGTTCGCAGAAAAAGGTGAACCTCACCGGTTCCGTTGCCACGGTAGACTTCAACGACAAGACTTTATCACGCCCTGTAACTACCGTTTCATCGGCTTTATCGGGTATGGCGGCAGGTTTGAACGTGATGCAGACCACCAGCAAACCGAACTCCGAGAGCTCCAGTGTCCTGATACGCGGTAACGGAACTTTGAACGATTCCAGTCCTCTGATACTGGTAGACGGGATGGAAATGCCTCTCAACGAAATCAACCCGAACGACATCGCCACTATTTCCGTCCTCAAAGATGCCGCCTCTTGTGCCATCTACGGTAACCGTGGTGCGAACGGTGTTATTCTGGTAACGACCAAACGCGGAAGCGACGGCAAAATCAACGTCACCTACTCCGGCAAGTTCTCTTACAACACCCCTGCCAACCTCATCCACATGGTTGCCAACTACGCTAACTATATGGAACTGATGAACGAGGCATCCATCAACTCGGGACAAACACAGATTTTCAACGGAAGTACTATCAAAAAATGGCGGGAAGCAGACAAAAATCCCAACGGGCTGTCCGAATCCGGTTATCCCAACTACGTAGCTTACCCCAACACCGACTGGTATGACGAAGTGTACAACCCGAAACTGATGCAGGAACACTCCATTACCGTCTCCGGTGCCGAAAAGCGCACAACGTACAGCCTCAGTGCCACTTTTCTAAACAATCCGGGACTGGTGGAGAACGCCGGCATGAAGAAATATTATGTGCGCAGCGACATCGAATCTCGCATCACCGACTTCCTCACTGTAGGTATGCGTGCATGGGGTTACCATACCGACCAGGAACGTAACGACGTAGACAACTTGAACGGCTTGCAGATGCAAAAAAGCATACCGGGTATTTATCCCCGCTATGACGGCAAATACGGTGTACCCGAAGCAACGGAAGAAGACCCATCCGCCAGCAACCCCGTATACTTCATCAACAACGCGGAAGGCTACTACAAACAGACGAAGTTCTTCGTCAACCCGTATGTAAAGGTCAATTTCCTGAAACACTTCACCGCAAGTTACAATTTCTACTACGACCACTTCAGAAACGAGCATAAATGGAACAGTTCCGACTATCGCGAACAGTTCAGTTTCCAAGCGGGAGAAGTAAAAAACGCTCCGCCCACTTCCGACGCCCTGCAAGAATATCACGTAGCGTTATGGTACGACGGCGACCAAAGCTGGAAAAGCTCCACCGTACTCAACTACTCGCAAATGTTCGGCAAGAAACACGATGTAAGCGCCATGATAGGTTATGAAGAGTACCGCAAATGGCGTTCCACCACCGACATTGATAAGAAAGGCATGGTAGACACCAGCCTTACGGATTTCGACGCCCTGACCGACCCGAGATATATCAAAGGTTCCACCACGGAATTCGCTTCACGTTCCGTATTCGGACGCGCCACCTACGCTTATGACTCACGCTACCTGTTGGAAGCTAATATGCGTTACGATGGTTCTTCACGCTTCGCCCCCGAAAGCCGTTGGGGATTATTCCCCTCGTTCTCTGCCGGCTGGCGTCTCTCCGAGGAACGTTTCGTCAAGAAACTCGGCTGGTTCGACAACTTGAAATTACGTGCCTCATGGGGACAGCTAGGCAACAACTCCATCGGCAACTACGAATGGCAGGCGGTTTATGCCGCCACACAATATGTCTTCGGCAATAAGAAAGTATCCGGACTGGGCATGTCTTCTTTCTCCAACTACGACTTGGAATGGGAAACGACCTCAATCACCGACTTCGGACTCGATTTCAGCGTACTGAACAGTCGTCTGACCGGTACAATCGACTACTATAACAAAGTGACAGACGGTATTCTCTACAATCCTACGCTTTCACCTACGTTGAGCTACTTCGGCTCTCCCCGCCAGAATATCGCCGAAGTCACCAACCGGGGATTCGAGGTTACCTTAGGCTGGCAAGACCACATCAAGGACTTCACTTACGGTGTGTCCGCCAACTTCTCGTTCAACAAAAACGAAGTCAGCAAATATAAAGGAAAATTGGTACGTGAATGGAAACAGGACGCTAACGGCAAATGGACGTACCACACCAACTTGGGTGAAGTCTCCACCGGTGGCAATGAACGTATCGTGGAAGGGCATATGATAAACGAATACTACGTGCTGAATCTCTACAAAGGTACGGGAAATTCCTTCAACACAGACGGTACGGTCAACCCTGTCGGCGGCCCCACCGATGGCATGATACGCACCGAAGAAGACATGAAATGGCTGAAAGCCATGATGACCGCCGGCTACCAATTCTACCCCAAACAAGGAGTAGGCAAAGATAAAATCTGGTATGGCGACATCATCTACGATGACCTCGACGGTGACGGCGTGTATGGTGACGATGACGACCGTGCTTTCCAGGGATACTCCAGAACACCGAAATATTACTTCGGTCTCCAGATGAACGCAGCATGGAAAGGATTCGACCTCTCCATGAACTGGAGCGGTGCCGCCGGATTTAAAATCAACTGGTACGAGAAAGCACAGAACAGTTCGATTGTCACCTACGGATACGGCATCGGCAGGGAAGTGGCTTACGACCACTACTTCTACGACCCGGAGAATCCGGATGACCCCCGCACCAACCTCACGTCGAAAACGCCCCGTCTAACTACCGACCAGGCCGGACAAGTGAGCACGGCAAGCGCCTGGCATCTGCACAACGGCAATTACCTGAAACTGAAGAACCTGACCATCGGCTACACCTTCCCAAAGACGTGGGTAAAGAAAGCTTATATGCAGAATGTCCGCCTCTATGCTTCCGGTGAAAACCTGTTCACCATCACCAAGTTCAAGGGTATGGAACCCTGAGATGATGTGCGGCGTGGGATATGCCCCGATGCGCCAATACGCTTTCGGTATTAATGTTACATTCTAAAAGAAGACTCAGATGAAAAAGATGATAATAAAAAATATGATGGCGGCAGCCTCGGTTGCACTCGTTATGGGCGGTTCGCTGACTGCATGTGTAGACTTGGATCTCTCCCCGAATAATGCTCCGTCCGAAGGGAATGTATGGAACAGCGCCAGCATGGCGGAACAGACCATTGCCGGGGTTTACAACCGCCTCTACGAAGATTACACCGCCGACCCCAACAAAGGATGGTTCGATATGTGGTCGAGCATCATGGACATCGACGCCAACTGGACGGCAGGCTACCACTTCCTGCATGCCAACAATACACCTACTAGTGACTTCGGTAGCGAACGCTGGTGGAAAAACTACTACTCCGGCATCTTGCGCGCCAACGATGTAATAACCAACCTGCCCACCGTAGCAGGTATCAGCGAGGCCAAAAAGTCACGTTACGTATCCGAATGCAAGTTTCTGCGCTCCTGGTGGTATTACCGCCTTAATATCCTCTACGGCGGGGTGCCCTACTACACCGAACCGGTAAAGAGTATCGACGGCGCCAAGAAAGCACGTTCCACACAAGATGAAATCTGGGATTACCTGATTCAAGACCTGACTTCCTGTATTGACGACCCCAACCTGCCGAACAAATACGGAGCCGACAGCGAAGACTACGGACACGTCACCAAAGGAGCAGCCTATGCTCTGAGAGGTAAAGTCTATATGTGGAAGAAGGAGTGGAAAAAAGCTGCCGACGATTTCGAGGAAGTAAGCAAATGCGGCTACAAGCTATATACAAACGGATCCGATGCCTACAAACAACTGTTCAAGGCTGCCAACGAGCGTTGCGACGAAATGATATTCTCCTTGCAGTGCATCAACGAAGAAGGATTCGGCGGCATCAAGAACCGTGGTTATGGCAACCGTTGCCTTCCCCCCGACAATGAAGGAAAAGGTCTGGGATGGAACAATTACGTCATCAACCCGCAGTTCGTAGACTCTTACGAGAACAAGGACGGAAGCCCGTTCAACTGGGACGACATTATCCCCGGTTACAGCGCCATGAGCACGAACGCCCGCCAAGTCTACTTCCTGCGCAACGAAATCAATGCTACCGAGCGTGCCAATGCCGAAGCGTCGGGAGCCGACATGACCCAATACAAGAATTCCGGCAATGAAGAGCGGATTAAAGCCGCTTATGCCAACCGCGACCCTCGCCTCGGATTCTCCGTCATCACTCCTTATTCTACCTTTATAGGTGGCATCGAAGGAGAGGCACTGCCCTACGTCATGCGTTTTCCCTACCGTTCGAGAGGAAGAGGTACGCAGGATATCGAAACGGACACAAACTCCAAGATGTACTACCTGAACCGCAAATTCGTGGGTGAAGGCACAGAAACAATGACCTACTATTCCGAGATAGACCTCCCCTTCATCCGCTACGCGGACGTATTGCTGAATTGGGCGGAAGCCTTGAACGAACTCAATGATATCGGCGGAGCCGTCAGCAAAGTGAACGATGTGCGCAACCGTGCCGGAGTAGCTCCCTTGAACTCCAACGCCTACACCACCGTCAACGGTAAAGAAGATATGCACCGCCGCATCATGAACGAACGCCATTGGGAACTGGTAGGCGAAGATGTTATCTATTTCGACGAAATACGCTGGGGCACCTGGAAGGACTTGAAGTTCTACACTGACAAGGAAGGACGTATGAACGGCATGCGCCAGGTTTGGGGAAGCCCGACTTACTCCTACACCTGGGGCGGCAACAACTACTGGACATTGCCCATTCCTGCCCGCGAAATACAGATGAATCCCAATATGGAACAGAACGAAGGCTGGAAATAACAAGAGAAAGAAACTGAAACGTTTTAATCGAAATTATGAGTAAAACAATCATTTACCCTTTAAAAAGAATTATCATGAAAAAGTTATTCATACTACCTCTGTTGCTCGCCAGTTTTATCGTAACTGCCTGTGTAGAGGATGATTCTATCGTGAAGCCCGGCGAAAGTCTGGTCGAACCGCTGAACATCACACTCTCTCTGTCACAATCGGGAGAGAGACAAGTAGACCTGAACAAGACCCGCCCCTCTTTTTCTTTCAAGATAGAAAAGAGCCATCCTTTCGTAGAAACAACCGCCTCGCTCTCAGTGATAAGTGCGGAAGAACTGGGTAACGGTTACCTGCCACTGGCGGACAATCTATACCGTATCAGCAGCACCGAACTGGAGTTTGCCGAAGATGAGCAGTCACAATCGGTCAACATTCTCTTCACCAACCTTGAGCAACTGGAACCCGCTACGAATTATGCGCTGGGGTTGAAACTCACTTCTTCGAGCACAAGAATAGAAGTACCCGCCGGACAAGAACGCCTCATCCTGATACTGAATGTCGGTGAAGGGGGTACGCTCCGGAATCCATACCGTCTACGCACGCTGGACGACTTGAAAGGCATGGGCAGTTTGCTGAAACCCAATGTCACCGTCTGTTTCAAGATGGAAGAAGACATCGACATGCAAGCCGAAGAGTGGACTCCGCTTAACAGGGACGGAAGATTCCACATCAACTTCGACGGAAACAATCATACGATAAGTAACCTGAAATGTACACAAGGCAAATTCCCGAGCTTCTTCGGACAGTTAGTCGGCAGTTGCAGGAACGTGACTTTCAAGAATGTGGAAATCAGCGGTTACCAGACACCCACCGGGGCTATTGCCGGATTTATCCCTAACGGGGCTGCGGATACCGAAATCAGCAATACACATGTGATTAACGGCACACTCAACCAAGTGGAAAACGGAAGAGACCATTGGAGCACAGGCTCGGTAGGCGGTATCGTAGGAGATATGCGCGCCGGCAGAATCAGCGAATGTTCGGCAAAGGTCGACATCACGGGCGAATGGTGTACAGGCGGACTGACAGGCCAGTTAGTGGAAGCTACTATAGAGAAGAGCTTCTATGAAGGAACTGTTTACTCCCGGTATAGCGCAGGCGGTATAGCAGGCAGTGTTCACGGTGCACTTATCTCCGACTGTTACAGCCACGGAAGTGTTTCTACACTGTCATCATTCGATGGAGAATTTACTGGTCCCGCAGGAGGTATTGCAGCACGTATGTATGTCGGCAGCAATGTGCGCAACTGTTACTCCACCGCCACTGTGAAAGGTCATGCAAGTGCAGGCGGCATTGCCGGACAATGCCAACTCGGAGAAGGAAGCGCGGACAACAGCAACTACATCGTCAATTGCGTCGCCTGGAATGACTATATTTCTTCTACCACCGACATCGCATCGGGACGTATCTGCGGATGGATGCCCCGAGGCAACGGGACGAACGGCAACAAAGGCGAGTCCTGCTATGCCAAAGAGGTAGACGTGATAGTAAAAGGCAATCCGCTGGCAGGTGACGATATCCGCCCTTCGGCAAGCTTCGACACTACCCATGCCAACTCTCTCAGATACCACGGCCTGATAGCCACCGACCTGATAGATGTCACCCAAAACACGTTGGGATGGAGCATGGAGATATGGGACTTCTCCGGAGAGAAACCGCAATTCAACTGGCAATCGACAGCCAACTAACCTTATGAAATTTAAAAGTAATCATTCAATAGGAGGAAATAGAATATGAGACTATTACATTTTTTAATCGGAGCAATGGTATTGATTGCCACCGGATGCGCACAAGACTCTGAAGGCATTTACAACGGAGCGTCACAATACAGGGACGAAATCTTCTTGGCAGACCCTACCATCCTCAGAGAGGGTGACATGTACTACTTGACAGGAACAGGCAACCAGCAACAGCAAGGTTTTGTCCTGCTGGAATCTGCCGACCTGAAAAGCTGGCACACAGTGGAGAACAACGAATTTGTCCTGAAGAAAGATGACCAGACCTACGGAACCGAAGGTTTCTGGGCTCCCCAATGGTTCAAAGCGCAAGACCGTTACTACTTCCTCTACACCGCCAACGAACAAACCGTAATGGCATCTGCCGACTCTTGGAAAGGTCCTTTCCGCCAGACAGATATAAAGCCGATAGACAGAAGCCAGAAGAATATCGACCCCTTCCTGTTCCGCGATGATGACGGCAAGTATTACTTGTACCACGTGCGCTTCGGTAACGGAAACTTTATATGGGTAGCAGAGTTCGACCTCGCCAAAGGTGAAATCATTCCCGGCACCCTGAAGAAGTGCATGGAGAGCACCGAAGAGTGGGAAGCAACCGCCGCCTACATCTCCGCCCCCGTCATGGAAGGCCCCACCGTTATCAAACTGGACGGCGTGTACTATCTCTTTTACTCTGCCAACGACTACCGGAGCATTGACTATGCCGTAGGCTATGCCACTTCCAACTCTCCCATGGGGCCGTGGACGAAAAACGAGAACAGTCCCATCATCCATCGCAGCATCGTAGGCGAAAACGGTTCGGGACATGGCGACATCTTTACCGACAAAGCAGGAAACTATTATTATGTGTACCACGTACATGCGTCGAAAACAAACGTCGCCCCGCGCAAGACGCGCATCATCCCGCTACACATGGAAAAGAACGAAAGCGGCATCTACGACATCACGGTCAACGGAGATGAAGTAATAGAACCTTATCAAGAATAACCATTTAAAAAGCAACGTATGAACTTAAGAAATATACTAAGCGGAATAGCATTGCTGGCAGGCATACTGAGTGCGCATGCCATCGAATATACCCCTGCCAATGTATCGGCTTCCATCGCATTGAAGGTCCCCGGAAACGAAGCGGTACGTTATCCGTTGGAATTCCGCAAGCTCCGGAAAGAACGGTTCGACTATCAGTTGACGGCCACAGAGAGCCTGCCCGTGCTGATTTATCAGAAAGTGGAAGGCGGAGAAACCAACAAGCGGATTACCCTCTTCATCACAGCCACAGAGAATATCTACTTCAACTACGGCGAACAGGTGAAAAGCGGAGCATGCCATGACGACTGCCTGTTCTATATGCCAGGCTTCTGGTATCGCCGCAACCTTCGTTCGCCCAAAGAGGCGCCTTCTTTCCACACCTCAGACAGTTGGGTGGTGCGCGAAGACCGCCTGAGCACTCCGATGACGACTATCTTCGATGAAAAGAACGGCAAGTCGTTCTCAGTAGCCCGCATAGACAAGTTTGAAAGCGATGCGCTGACTACTCACAAAGAGGGCGAAGTCATCCTGTCGGGAACCACTTCGATAGGTTATACCGGATTCGAGAACTGCAACGGCACTGCCACACTTTCTTTCGGCTATCCCTACAAAGAAGCGCCCAAAACTTATATCCGCAAACTGACACTGGCTCCTTCCGTAGAAGCCTACCAGTTTTTAGGCAAAGGAGAAAGCGTGACGTTGACCTGGGAGCTCAACGAATCCGCTCCCACCGACTTCTCGGACTGCGTAAAACAAGCATGGGAATATAGTTACGACCTCTACAAGCCCGCAACGGTAGAAACACCTTATACCGATGAAGTGATGAAAGAAGTGATGAGCAACTTCTTCGTAGAAAGTTTCATCGGCGATACTCCCACCAACTATTACTCAGGTGTAGAGTTGCACACGGCAACTTGCAACAACGTCGACGTAGCCGAAGTAGGCTTTGTGGGACGCACCCTGCTGAATGCTTTCAACGCGTTGGAATATGGCGAAAGCAAGCAGCGCACCGACCTGGTGGCAAATGCCAATGCTATCTTTGATTCTTACCTGGAGCATGGTTTCTCACCAGCAGGATTCTTCAACGAGGTAGTGCACTACAAACGCAACTTCATAGAGCCTGTCCACAGCATCCGCCGCCAGTCGGAAGGCATATATGCCACGCTCTATTACCTGAACTATGAAAAGAAGAAAGGCAGGAAGCACCCCGAATGGGAAAAACGCCTGAAAGGAATGCTCGACACCTTCCTGCGCCTGCAAAACGAAGACGGCAGCTTCCCGCGCAAGTTCAAGGATGACTTCTCGATTGTAGACAAGAGTGGCGGAAGTACCCCGTCGGCAACGCTTCCCCTGGTGATGGGATACAAGTACTTCAAAGATAAACGCTATCTCGAAGCAGCCCGACGCTCGGTAGATTATCTGGAAAAGGAGCTAATCTCGAAAGCGGACTACTTCTCGTCTACCCTCGACGCCAACTGTGAAGACAAAGAGGCTTCACTCTACGCCTCCACTGCTGCCTACTACCTGGCACTTGCCAGCAAAGGAGCAGAGCGTGCACATTATGCAGGTTTGGCAAAGAAAGCCGCTTACTTCGCCCTCTCATGGTATTACACCTGGGATGTCCCGTTCGCACCGGGACAGATGTTGGGCGACATCGGTCTGAAGACCCGCGGCTGGGGTAATGTCTCTGTGGAAAACAATCATATCGACGTCTTTATCTTCGACTTTGCCGACGTACTCCGCTGGCTGTCCAAAGAGTATAATGAACCCCGCTTTGCTGACTTCGCAGCAGTTATCAGTTCTTCCATGCGTCAATTACTGCCCTACGAAGGACATCAATGCGGCATCGCCAAGAAAGGGTACTATCCCGAAGTGGTACAGCACACCAATTGGGATTACGGCAAGAACGGCAAAGGGTATTACAACCATATCTTCGCACCGGGATGGGTAGTTG
The DNA here is from genome assembly GCF_000156195.1 of Bacteroides finegoldii DSM 17565. Taxonomy (GTDB): domain Bacteria; phylum Bacteroidota; class Bacteroidia; order Bacteroidales; family Bacteroidaceae; genus Bacteroides; species Bacteroides finegoldii. The sequence continues at coordinate 71,884 of NZ_GG688335.1, forward strand.
CTTCCTTGTGGGAGTTGCTCTCGCCGGGACGACCGGAAGAATTCATCGGAAGGTAAAGATGAGGCTACTCTATTTGCCAGTCCTCGACTTTAGATAATATGACTACGTTTAAACTCATTTCTGTACCGTTATGAATAAATATAAAAGCGCCAGAATTTTTTCAAAGAAAAAACGTTTTTAATGGAGTATTATCTGACACTCGGGCCTCAGTTATGACAACACCCGGGTGTCAGACAATATAGAAAAGATGAAACGGTTGATAAATAAAGCCATTGTCAATAAAGACCATAATTTTGGAAATGCCCGTTGGGTACGTAATATATTTGAAAAAACATTGGAAATTCAAGCCAACTGCTTGGCAATGGACGGACATATCTCAAATAAATCATTGACTACTATTACGGAATATAATATAATGAACAAAACAAACTGAAACTTTCTACCTATATTCTATTCTCTAATGCTCAAACCACGTTCTTTTCAAAACCACCCAAACGTCAGGAAAAGACAGAAAGTGCACCAAGTTTCCTTTATTAGTTTAAAAATGATTATCTTTGCAAACTAAAATGAGCAACTTGATAATAAAAGAAATAATAGATTAATATGGCATTGCAATGTGGTATTGTTGGACTACCGAACGTGGGTAAGTCGACACTTTTCAACTGTTTGTCGAATGCGAAAGCACAAGCGGCAAATTTCCCTTTTTGTACAATTGAACCCAATGTAGGTGTAATCACTGTTCCTGACGAACGTCTGAACGCACTCGCTGAATTGGTGCACCCCCAACGAATTGTTCCTACAACTGTAGAAATCGTAGATATCGCCGGACTGGTGAAAGGCGCAAGCAAAGGTGAGGGACTAGGAAACAAGTTCCTTGCCAATATCCGTGAAACAGACGCAATTATCCACGTACTCCGTTGCTTCGATGACGACAATGTGACACACGTAGACGGAAGCGTAAATCCTGTCCGCGACAAAGAAATCATTGACTACGAACTTCAATTGAAAGACCTGGAAACCATCGAAAGCCGTATCCAGAAAGTACAGAAACAAGCACAGACGGGCGGAGACAAAGCTGCAAAGTTAGCTTACGATGTACTCGTTCAATATAAAGACGCACTGGAACAGGGAAAATCTGCACGTACAGTGACTTTTGAAACAAAAGACGAACAAAAGATTGCTCACGAACTGTTCTTATTGACCAGCAAACCGGTAATGTATGTTTGCAATGTTGATGAAGCAAGCGCAGTAAACGGAAATAAATACGTAGATATGGTACGCGAAGCCGTAAAAGACGAGAATGCTCAAATCCTGATTGTCGCAGCCAAAACAGAAGCGGACATCGCCGAACTGGAAACGTACGAAGACCGTCAAATGTTCCTTGCCGAAGTAGGCTTGGAAGAATCGGGCGTAGCACGTCTTATCAAGTCTGCTTACAAACTCCTGAATCTTGAAACATATTTCACTGCCGGTGTACAAGAAGTACGTGCCTGGACATACGAAAAAGGATGGAAAGCTCCTCAATGTGCCGGAGTGATCCACACCGATTTTGAAAAAGGCTTTATCCGTGCCGAAGTTATCAAATACGATGATTATATCAAATACGGCTCGGAAGCAGCTGTGAAAGAAGCCGGAAAACTGGGTGTGGAAGGAAAAGAATATGTGGTGCAGGATGGCGACATCATGCATTTCCGTTTCAACGTGTGATTATCGGTAACTACCGACGACTTATTAATTACTAATTCGCTAACAATATGAAATATCTCATTGCAGGAACGGGAGGTGTAGGCGGCAGTATCGCAGGATTCTTGTCGCTGGCAGGCAAAGATGTAACTTGTATTGCCCGTGGAGCTCACTTGCAGTCGATTCAAACGAACGGTTTGAAACTGAAATCGGATTTGAAGGGCGAACATACGCTCCGGATTCCGGCTACTACCGCTGAAGAATTCAATGGAAAAGCAGATGTGATATTTGTATGCGTAAAAGGTTATTCGGTCGATTCTATCGTAGAACTGATTAAAAGGGCAGCACACAAAGACACAGTAGTCATCCCTATTCTGAATGTGTACGGCACAGGACCACGCATACAAAAGTTGGTACCGGAAGTCACTGTCCTCGACGGATGCATCTATATCGTAGGTTTCGTATCCGGCACAGGAGAAATCACCCAAATGGGAAAGATATTCCGGTTGGTATACGGCGCTCATCACGGCACAGTTGTAAAACCCGGATTGCTGGAAGCCATCCAACAAGACTTGCAGGAAGCAGGCATAAAGGTAGACCTGTCACCGGACATCAACCGGGATACGTTCATCAAATGGTCGTTCATCTCCGCAATGGCCGTAACGGGTGCTTATTACGACGTTCCGATGGGAGAAGTGCAGAAACCGGGAAAGGTACGGGATACGTTTATCAGACTTTCTACGGAAAGCGCCGCCTTAGGCAAGAAGCTGGGCATTGAATTTCCGGAAGATCCTGTCAGCTACAATCTGAAAGTCATTGACAAGCTCGACCCCGAAAGCACCGCTTCCATGCAGAAAGACCTGGCACGCGGGCATGACTCGGAAATACAAGGCCTGCTCTTCGATATGATTACGGCAGCCGAAGAGCAAGGGATAGATATACCGACCTACCGGATGGTTGCGGAGAAATTCAAAGAATCTAATCATTAACATTAATCCAATATAGAATGAATACCATGCTATTATCCATCAACTGGAACCCGAACCCCGAACTATTCAACCTGTTCGGCATTTCTATCCGTTATTACGGATTATTGTGGGCAGTAGGAATATTCTTTGCTTATGTGGTTGTTCACTACCAGTACCGGGATAAAAAGATAGAGGAGAAGAAGTTTGACCCGCTTTTCTTTTATTGTTTCTTTGGTATTCTGATTGGTGCCCGCCTGGGACACTGTCTGTTCTATGATCCGGGATACTACTTGTCTCATTTTTGGGAAATGATTCTTCCTATCAAATTCATGCCGGACGGAAACTGGAAATTCACCGGATATGAAGGACTTGCCAGCCACGGCGGTACATTAGGACTGATAATCGCCCTTTGGCTGTATTGCCGCAAGACGAAACTCCATTATATGGACGTGCTGGATATGATTGCCGTAGCTACTCCAATCACCGCCTGCTTCATCCGCCTTGCCAACCTGATGAACTCCGAAATCATCGGCAAACCGTCTGATGTGCCCTGGGCATTCATATTCGAACGTGTAGATATGCTCCCCCGTCATCCGGGACAGCTCTACGAAGCCATCGCTTATCTTATCCTGTTCTTCATCATGATTTACCTGTATAAGAATTACAGCAAGAAACTGCATCGCGGCTTCTTCTTCGGGCTTTGTCTGACTTATATCTTCATCTTCCGCTTTTTCATCGAATTCCTAAAAGAAAATCAGGAAGATTTTGAAAACAGCATGATGTTCAATATGGGACAATGGTTAAGCGTTCCGTTTATCATAATAGGCGTCTATTTCATGTTCTTCTATGACAAGAAGAAAAAGAAAATAGCCTAAATCAAAAAAAGAGGGATTAGCGGTTCAAACATCACTAATCCCTCTTTTTTATCAATAAAACAAATGCCATTTCCCTAATGTCAGGACAACAATCGAAAACATATCCTAAGACATTATATACATTTTCAGCTTATTTCCCCCTGACTATCTTCTTTATATCATTCAGTTTATTCAGCGCTTCAATAGGAGTAAGATTATTCACATCAAGATTCAATATCTCATCGCGAATCTGACAGAGAATCGGATCGTCCAACTGGAAGAAGCTTAACTGCATACCTCCACGATTCTCGCTCACTTCTGCCAACGGTTTACCTGCTATGCCCTGTTGGCGATTATCAGATTCAAGCTGTTTCAATATCTCATTTGCACGTTTCACAATGCTTTTCGGCATACCGGCCATCTTTGCCACATGAATACCGAAAGAGTGTTCACTACCGCCACGTTCCAGTTTACGAAGGAAGATTACTTTATTATCAACTTCTTTCACCGATACATTATAATTCTTGATGCGCTTGAAAGATTTCTCCATCTCATTCAATTCATGATAATGCGTAGCAAATAATGTACGTGCTTTTGCTTTCGGATGTTCATGGATATACTCTACAATTGCCCAGGCAATGGAAATACCATCATAAGTAGAAGTACCACGACCCAATTCGTCAAATAATACCAGACTCCGGGAAGAAACATTATTCAGGATATCAGCCGCTTCATTCATCTCTACCATAAATGTAGATTCACCGACTGATATATTATCGCTCGCTCCTACACGGGTAAATATCTTATCAACTAAACCGATATGCGCACTTTCCGCAGGAACAAACGAACCGATTTGAGCCAATAGCGTAATCAATGCTGTTTGGCGCAAGAGTGCCGACTTACCGGCCATGTTCGGACCTGTAATAATAATAATCTGCTGTGTATCGCTGTCCAGCATTACATCATTGGCAATATACTTCTCACCTATCGGAAGTTGTTTTTCTATTACCGGGTGACGTCCCTGACGAATATCCAATACGTCATTATCCTCAATAATCGGACGGATATAACGATTCTCACGAGCCACATTGGCAAATGACAACAGACAGTCCAGACGTGCAATCTGATTCGCATTAATCTGTATCTGTGGAATAAACTCCATCAATGCCTGTACTAAGTCCGTATATAGCTGCGTTTCCAGAATCAGAATCTTATCTTCCGCTCCCAAAATCTTTTCTTCATATTCCTTTAGTTCCTGCGTGATATAACGTTCCGCATTAACCAGCGTCTGTTTACGAATCCACTCTTTAGGAACTTTATCTTTATGGACATTACGGACTTCGATATAATAACCGAATACGTTATTATAAGCCACTTTCAAGCTTGGAATACCCGTCAACTCACTTTCACGCTGTTGTATCTGGAGCAAATAATCCTTCCCCGAATACGAAATCCGGCGCAATTCATCCAAATCCGCATTCACACCGTCTTGAATCACCCCACCTTTATTGACAGCCAATGGCGGATCATTCTTTATCTCTTTGGCAATCCGGTCACGAATAGTGACACAAAGATTCAACTGTTCCCCTATCTGATTCAGACTTGCATTATCCGCTTGAATACATGCCAGTTTAATGGGTTCGATGGCCTGCAATGCCACTTTCAGTTGAACAACTTCGCGCGGTGACACACGCCCTACAGCCACTTTGGAAATAATACGTTCCAAATCCCCTATCAGATGTAACTGTTCTTCAATGACAGCTTTAAAATCCGGTTGGCGGAAAAAATATTCCACCACATTCAATCGTTCATCAATCGGTTTCTTATCCTTCAACGGGAAGACCATCCAACGTTTCAGCAAACGTGCTCCCATCGGGCTGATCGTTCTGTCAATCACATTGAGCAGACTGCTTCCGCCATCATTCATATTGCCGATCAGCTCCAAACTACGTACCGTAAACTTATCCAGGCGGACATATTTATCTTCTTCAATACGAGACAATGAAGTAATATGCCCGATTTGCGTATGTTGCGTCATCGTCAGATATTGCAGGATAGCACCGGAAGCAATGATACCGTTCTTCAGATGCTCCACTCCGAACCCTTTCAGGTTCTTCGTTTCAAAATGTTTCAGAAGTTTTTCGCGGGCCGTCGTTTCCGTAAATACCCAATCATCCAGCTCGAATGTGAAGAACTTACTGCCAAAATTACCCTCAAACATCAGCCGCTTGCCTCTTTCAAAAAGAATCTCTTTCGGACCGAAGTTATTCAACAGTTTATCTACATAATCAAAAGGTCCCTCTGCTGTAAGAAATTCACCGGTAGATATGTCGAGAAAAGCGACTCCGCAGGAAGCCTTGCCGAAATGAACGGCAGCCAGAAAGTTGTTCTCTTTATAATTCAGCACATTATCATTGATAGAAACGCCGGGAGTCACCAATTCGGTTATACCTCGCTTCACCAACTTTTTCGTCATTTTCGGATCTTCCAACTGATCACAGATAGCGACCCGCTTTCCGGCACGAACCAGTTTAGGAAGATACGTATCGAGAGCATGATGGGGAAAACCCGCCATCTCAATGGTTTTACCTTTTCCGTTTGCACGTTTTGTCAGTGTGATTCCCAGAATTTCAGAAGCAACAATGGCATCTGTAGAATATGTTTCATAAAAGTCGCCGCAACGAAACAGCATCACTGCATCCGGATGTTGCGCCTTCAAATCCAGAAACTGTTTCATCATCGGGGTAAGGACGATTTCTTCTTCGTTCACGGTTCTCTCCTTTTCTTCTTTATTTAAAGTAAACAATTGCGTTATCTTTGCAAAGATAACGGTTTTCCGGCAGAGAATCAACGGTATCCCCCGTTTCAATTTTCAAAATAAGTGTTGCATACTTTTAAAAAGGGAAGATGTTTTTCTTAACAAACAGGAAGATAATATTAAAACGTGTTATAAAACATATTATTTCTCTTGGATAATTTGCTAATATCACTGAAGTCCGTACCTTTGTAATGTGTTTTTCATAGTATTAGATTTAAGGTTAACAAAGGTTGGGTCAAGGCGTTGACCCCTTTTTTTATGTCCGTATGTCTCGAATAGCAAAATCTACTTTTTTCTGTCTTCAAATAAAGCGATTATGACTGCTTTTAGAACAGGATAAAAGATTATCAAAGCTTTCGCACTCCTAATAGTTAAAAGTAAACCAAATAAGATTCGTATTATTTGAATCTTATATGGGTCCTTGAACAATCCTAAAACACATAAACTTATTCCACTTAAAAAAATCACTAAAAAGAATACTGCACATATAAAAATGGGAAACGGACCGTCATATTCAGTAAAATCGGCTAATCCAAGCCATTTCTTCCATTTTCTCCGCCGTTCTTTCCTCCTTTCTTCCGGTTCCCTTTCTTTCCTCATTCTCTCCCACTCTATCACACGCCGACGGAATTCCTCTTGGGGACGCTGTAAACTGAGATTGTATCTCCGCATCTTTTCGCTAATGCGTTTCTTTTTCCTTTTTGTCACTCTTATATTTGTTATTTCTTGTGTGGTTTTACCTATTTATTTCTTTTCTGCCTGATAGACTCCAAAAATAATGCAACCTGCTCCCAATAATGTAATCCATGTGATTTGTTCGTGAAGAATGATTACGGATGCCACCATTGTTACCAACGGATTGAGATAGATATAATTGGAGGCTCTAACAGTTCCCAACTGTTTCAATACCACATTCCAGAGGACATAACAAACCAAGGATGCCAGGACGGCCAAAAATAAGAGATTAGATAATACAACTGGTTTTAAAAGTACATCGAAATCAGGTTGTAACGGATGAAGAAGAAAGGCGGGAAGTATAGTCAATACTCCATAAAAGAATATTTTGCGGGTGATAAATACAGTGGGGTAACGCCCTGTCATTTTCTTTATCACCAAACTATAAAATGCCCACGACAGGGCGGCAAGCAAAGTAAGCAAATCCCCTACCGGAGATAATTTGAGTACAAAACTACCGTTGAAGACCACCAGTCCCACCCCGATTAAAGCTAATATGGAACCGTAAATCAAACCTTTGGTGGCTTTTTCACTCTTATAAAAGAGAAGGGAAAGAATGGTAGTAAGCAGGGGAGCTGTGCAAATGATGAAAGCGACATTGGATGCTTGTGTGATCCCCAAAGCTGTATTCTCTGTAAAGAAATAGAGTGAACCACCGAAGAAACCTCCTGCCATCAACCAAAGTTCGTCTTTCCAATTACCCGCAAACAGACGTTTGGGAGAAATCACCCAAATACCCAGATAAGCAATGAGAAAACGATAGAAGAATATCTCCTGAGGGGTCAGTCCGTGATTAATCAATACTTTGGTTGATATGAAAGTCAATCCCCAGATAGCAACTACAAGTATCGCAATCAGATGGTAATATCCATGCTTCAATTCCATAATGGTGGTGATGTTTGTTTAATAGAGTGCAAAGATAGCGAGAAGTTATGGAATGTTTGTTTGGAGAAATAACAAAAAGCCCGTACCTTTGTTTATGTTCAAAGAAAGCTCCTAAAATAAGGTATAAGTTATGGAAAATATATAGCACCGGACAGAAAACGTATCCCATACGGCATGATGAACTTTGCAGTAATCCGCCGTGACGACTGTTATTATGTGGATAAAACCCGGTTTATACCCATGATAGAAGAAGCGGACAAGTTTTTCTTCTTTATTCGCCCGCGCCGTTTCGGCAAAAGCCTCACTGTAAATATGTTGCAGCACTATTATGATATACTTGCCAAGGATAAGTTCGAAGCGCTGTTTGGCGACCTTTACATCGGAAAGCACCCTACGCGCGACCGGAACAGCTATCTGGTACTATACCTTAACTTCTCCGGAATAGTAGGCGAACTACACAACTACCGCAAGGGACTGGACGCGCATTGCCAAACAATGTTCGACTACTTCTGTGACATTTACGCTGACTATCTCCCCAAAGGCATCAAGGAAGAACTCGACAAAAAAGAAGGAGCTGTCGAACAATTTGAATACCTGTTCACAGAACGTAATAAGACCAACCAACGTATTTACCTCTTTATCGACGAATACGACCATTTCACCAATGCCATCCTCTCGGATATAGAAAGCCTGCACCGCTATACGGACGAAACATATGGCGAAAGTTATCTGCGCGCTTTTTTCAATAAAATCAAAGCCGGACCTATTCCAGCATCGAGCGTTGTTTCATCACCGGCGTAAGTCCCGTGACAATGGACGACCTCACAAGTGGTTTCAATATCGGAACCAACTACTCGCTCACACCGGAATTTAACGAGATGATAGGTTTCACGGAATAGTAAGTGCGCCAAATGCTCACTTACTATTCCACCACCAGTCCATTCAACCACAGTGTGGACGAACTGATAGAAATAATGAAACCTTGGTATGACAACTACTGCTTTGCGGAAGAACGTTGTGGTGAAACCACTATGTACAACTTTAACATGGTACTCTACTTCGTCAAGAATTATATTCAACGAGGCAAAGCCCCCGGGATATGGTAGAAGACAATATCCGTATCGACTACGAAAAATTACGTATGCTCATCCGGAAGGACAAAGAGTTTACTCATGATGCCTCCATCATACAAACATTGGTGAGCGAAGGCTACGTCACCGGAGAACTGAAAAAAGGTTTTCCTGCCGTCAATATCACCAACCCCGACAACTTTGTGAGCCTGCTCTACTATTTCGGTATGCTCACCATTAGCGGAACGTATAAAGGAAAGACCAAACTCACCATTCCTAATCAGGTAGTCCGCGAACAAATCTACACTTATCTGCTGAGTACCTACAACGAAGCCGAACTCAATTTCAGCAGTTACGAAAAGAACGAACTTGCTAGCGCTCTTGCCTACGATGGCGATTGGAAAGCCTATTTCGGTTATATTGCTGACTGCCTGAAACACTACACTTTCCAGCGCGACAAGCAGAAAGGTGAATTTTTTGTCCACGGCTTTACGCTTACCATGACGGCACAAAACCGTTTCTACCGTCCCATTTCCGAACAGGACACACAGGCAGGCTATGTCGACATTTTCCTCTATCCGCTACTGGATATCTATTCCGACATGAAGCACAGCTATATTGTAGAACTGAAGTATGCCAAGTATAAAGATCCCGAAAGCCGCGTGGAAGAACTGCGACAGGAAGCTATTGCCCAAGCGAATCGTTATGCTGACACTGATACGGTAAAGAGAGCAGTCAGCACTACACAGCTTCATAAGATTGTGGTTGTATACAAAGGAATGGATATGCCGATATGTGAAGAGGTTTAATACAAAAAAGGAACTCGCATTACAAGCGCATCATGCAAAAAAATCTTTCAAACGTGGGCACTATAAAATAAACTGTGTCACGCATTATTTTTTCTCTAAAAACTCGTCGGTCGGGGAACGGCCAGCGCCAAGGGGCGGGACCACCTGTCCCGACGAGCGTAAAATTACAATAATTTAAACCGTTCTCCAAATTTTATGGCCAGTTGCTGTGAGATTGTAGCCCAATTGGCCAGTGGCATAGTCCACTTCTTCCGTATATTACGGTATGCAAGATAAACC
>NZ_GG688334.1:0-8770 GCF_000156195.1 Bacteroides finegoldii DSM 17565
ACCACTAATCTTATTGAAAATCTGAATGGGAAAATTAGAAAGTACACCAAAAAATAAGCTATCATTTTCCAAAATGATGATGCACTGAAAAATCTGTCTATCTGGCCATTAACGAAATCGAAAAGAAATGGTACCAACCTATTTGGAATTGGGCATTGATATTTAACCAATTTATTACTATATTTGAAAACAGGATTCAAGTATAAAACCCGAATCCTGAAGTTTTCTATTTACACAAAATTGTGGACAGTGCCTATTTGTGACGAGAGTTTTTTATTAGTATACATTTAAACAAATGATTATAAAATGTCCAATATACTAAATTATAATTGTTCAATTTCTTCGATCGCAAGTCCTGTATATTTAATAATACTGTTAACAGGCACTCCGTCATTCTTCATTTGACGAGCGATATTATACTGTTCTTCTTTTCTTCCTTCTTTTCTTCCTTCTTTTATACCTTCTTTTATACCTTTTTCAATCCCTTTTCTTGTCCCCTCCTCTAAAGCAATCCGGCACCTTTCTTCAGCCGCCCGACGTTCGTCTTCTTCCACAATCTGACTCACACTATAGCGGTCTACCGCTTTATCATAAGCGATACGATTCTCCTCCGACAGATTTGCTACTGCCGCCAATTTTGCCAAATGTTCAAACACCTGGTCTTTCAATGCATCAGGCATTCTGCTCCAATTACTCATGTTCTTCAATGCATAAATTAATTTATCATATAAAGTATTACAATCCGCCAATTCTTTTGTAAAATAGGGGAACTGCAAATAGATTTGGCGAAAATGGGGATTTACCACAGCTCCCGAATCCTTATCCGAGACAACCGTATCCGTACGGAACTTTTCCTCCAATCCCGCTTCCTTGAAATTCATTAAGAAAACACCATAAACAGTAGAAAGTTGATAACGTTTTCCATAAGGAACAAATTCTTCTTTCACCAACATTCCATTTTCATCCCGATTCTCGGGTATCGGAATATGTTTGGGAAGAGGATTTTCTATCTGACGGCTCACGGCACGGCAAACATAATAAAGTGTACGGTCCAGAAAATGGCTATGCCAACGATTCTGCATTTCCACAATTATAAATTCACCACTATCAGTACGACAATATAGATCATAAATAATTCCCTTGTCATGAATATTATCCGCACGATCCTCCTTATCCAGAAAAACAAGGTCCTCAATATGATGCTCTCCGGCAAGCAATTCATTCAGTAGAATTATAAGAAGCTCCTTACTGGCAGGCTGACCGAAAATTATCTTAAACCCCTATATCTGTAAAAGGATTGACGTATCTAGACATATTACATAACTTTTGTATATGACAAAAATAGCACATATATTTGGATATCCATACATTGGGAGACTTTATTTTTCCGAAATACCTCCTGTTTGTATATAAACCTACATCGATTAAAATTAAAAAGAAGCCTAAAAGTCCCTTTATCTAACTTTTAGGCTTCACACTATTGTTTAAATATCTTTATTATAACTATTCAGCAGTATTATCAGGACAACGCACTCCTTCTACAAACCTAAGATTTCCCCAACCAGCAAAAGTAGCATTGTATCCATTACCAGTAAGATCGGTTACAACCTTAGCATTATCCTCAGCAGGTTCATTGAATCTCCAATAAGCAACCAACCCATCAGTTAAAGGATCCACCCAACATACGTTATTCTTCAAATCAGCAGCTGAACGGGCGACAGCCCATACACGTGCCTCGCTGACATACCCATTCATATAACGGTCATCAGCAGCTGATTGTCCAATATAGAATGCGGCATTTGCATCCTGCCCGTAAGCGTAGGTTAAATCAACAGTACCTCGTGTATCCGGAAGTTCTCCTTGTAATTCTCCATTAACATAAATAAACTTTTTACCTTGTGAACCATCATAAACACAAGCTAAGTGCACCCACTTATCATTAGGCAAAACATCTCTGGAATCGATAGCTGGACTTCCACCACTCAATTGCAGTTTCCAACCCTCTGTATTACTGCCTGCCGTACGCAAACAGAAGTTCTCTTCCAATCCCATAACAGAGAAGCACCATTTTCTACTTGTAGGTGTCATCTTCTTAAAACGTACCCGAGCTTCAAACGTTACATTTGGCAATGCCGCGGTATTATATTTTGATTCTTTCCTAAAATCAACCTTAAAATATTCCGCAGTATTAGACAAATCAGCCGCTTGTGTTATGATAACTTGATTAATAACGATGTATATAGTACGCGAGCCTTCTATGACAGAAAGATTCTTATCAGACACTCCCGCAATACTTACCGGAAGCACATAAGTCGTACCCTCTTTCAATAGTTCGCGACTGATAATACTTAAACGTACACCTTCTGAAGAAATGCTTTTTCCATTTTCAATTATCAAGCTTGTATTTTCCAACTTATAAGATTTTTCAGGAAGTAATTCATAATTCTTCTTATACTCCTTATTAAACGATTCTACCAATTCCGGAGTAGACTTCATCATTACTTCCACATTATTCCCCATTGCATTAGATGAAGCAACCTTAATACCAATCACTGCCGGTAAATCATCAATCGTCAAATTAGCAACCGGAGATAATTTATCTGCTCCTACAATATACACTCCTTCATAATATTCCTGACTTTTCTGGCAAGACATCATTAAAAAGGAGAACAGAGCCAATAGTGCATATTTTATATTCTGTTTCATTTTTTCAAATATTAATGTTCATTCATTATTCTGATAGCCTCACGTGTCCATTTGTAATTAGGATTAGAGCGGTAGTCATTTTCCATGTGATATGTACCACAACCTCCTTTACGAGTAGCCAATTTACCTTCATACATAGGAAGAAAACGTGCCATACCTTCCAGTGACGGTACTGTACCTCCCTCTCTTAAAGTATGCGAAACCCCTCCATTCACATATTTTCCACCTTCAAATGTCTCTGCAAAGATATACTGTTCTGGTTTCCAACCATTCTGAGCAGCATTATCAAAGCGCCTCTGTAAATCAGAATACGATGAAGAATTATATGACTGCACAACACCATAATTAAAGTACTCAGCCAGTCCTTGTTTCAAATGATAAGGCACACCATCGATAATCAACAAGTTACGAGTTCCGGATTTTGGCCCAATATACTTACCCAATGCTTTTACAAAAATTTCCATATTGTCCATATAGTCAGGCCACATATATGAAGGTCCAACCAAAGGACCATTGAACGGAACTCCCGGGAATTCTTGATATCCAGGCTCATAATCAAGGTCAATACCTTGATAACCATACTTATACATTGTATCAACTAATGCCTTGGCATATTCTTCTATTCCCTCCGAGGTTGCAATTTCATGATTCTCTCCAGACATAAATTCATCAGGAATTTTGTGAGCGAAGATCGTATATGTCACCCGAGTTCCTTTCACATCCTGCACATAACGCAAATCTTCTATTTGAGCCGGACTTAAATTCTTATAATCACCCCATATAGAAATAATATCCACACTATCAGGTACACTGCTCAAGAAGTTTATCATATCAGCAGAGTTAGCTGTCCATCCGCCAAACCAGCCAAAAAAGACTTCATGATCATTCCTAGCTTTATATGCTCTCAAATTTTCCCAATATTCTTCAGACATATTATCAGGAACTACTATATCCAAAGCTTCTATATCCGTATTGCACGATATAATCCCCGTGCCAATCATCACAGAAACAATTATATACATTAATAATTTCTTCATATCGTTTATTATAAATAATACTTATTACTATTTGTCTGCTAAATCCCACCATAAACGAGTTGCTCCGGTATCCGGACCGTTCAATAGTTTTATAGCCTTTTCTACTTCATCCTTATTCCCCAGATATTCAGAATAAGGGAAAGGAACACGGCGGATCTGTATAGAAGTACTAATAACACCGCCACTTTCGTTATTGACAATCTCATATATTTTAGGATATCCTGTACGACGGAATTCGCTCCATGCTTCCTGTCCTAATGGATACATTGCAATCCATTTCTGGGTAATAATCTGTTCTAACTGTTTTTTTGTACTGTTCGTATTCCAAACAACCGTAATATCAGATGGCGCAGGCGCGGAAGGGCTAGCCTTAAATCCAGGATATCTTGCCGGGACTTTAGTACTGACCAGATAATTTTCCACATTTTTGACTCCATGCTGTTCAAAAGAAGCACGTATTCCGGATTTATAAAGAGCCTCCGGAGTACCTTTCATATCCCATTGCTTTAAGGCTCCTTCCGCCCGTAAAAAGAAAACTTCAGCCGCAGTCATCCAGATGTAAGGTGTTCCTTGTTGTATATTAGGTTTAGACAACCCCTCGTCACCTTTAAAAATATCTCCATTCTTATGTCCATTACGCAACCCTCGATAATTGCCATTAGAAGACAACGCAAAAAACACAGCTCTACGAGGATCCTCAAAACCATTCAAATAAGCATCCATAGTGGCACCCATTACATCCTCTTCGTAACCTTCGGCACTACTAATACTGTGAATAGGATTGTTATAGGTAAACGAAAGGTTAGAATTGGACTGCATTGTCGGATTGTTGTCATTACTTTCAATCACCCCATACGGATGAGCAACTGCTGCTTCAGCTATTTTCTGAGCATCCTCATAAACAGCACTTATACGCATCGCCAAACGTAATTTCAGAGAATTTGCAAAACGAATCCAATTCGGGATATTACTATTAAAAATCAGGTCAAATTTAACAAGGGCTTTAGAACTCGGATTAGCCTGATCAAATTTAACCAAGATATCAATGGCATGATCAAGTTCCTTAAAGAATGATTCATAGATAGCCTGTTGTGAATCATAAGGGACGGGATTTGTCAATCCAAATTTCAAGTAGGGTAATGGACCATACATATCCGTAGCTTTATGCATAGCTTCCACCTTTACAATTTCACCAACAGCAAAAAGAACAGATGTAGAATCCACTTTCTGACGCAGAATATTCCAAGAAGACAAAAATTCCACAAACGCACTTTTAAAAGGAGCATCCTTCCATTCATCAGAAATAGCGTAAGTAGTACCATTTGCTCCCCCTCCCCAGTTCTGCGTTCCTGCAAAATATCCAGAATACATATTACCAAAAAGGTCCTCCGAGCGCTGAAACAAGTTAACATCTTCAGGAACTACCCTACGCTGCATCGTCGTGAGATAACTACCCCATAAATTATCTTTGTCTAATTCTTCTTCCTGAATTTTATCAGGATCCAGATTAATCGTATCAGACATACAGCTTCCTAACAAAAAACAGGAAATAAGCATCAGGAAACAAATATGTGAGATGTTATAGATTTTGTTTTTCATTTTCTTCTTTTTAAAAAATTAAAATCAAAAGTTAACTTTTACACCAAAACCGAAACTACGCAAACTAGGAGGCATAAAATAATCGAAACCTTGATAATAAGTCCCTGTATTAGCCGTAAGTTCCGGATCGAATGGGGCTTTATTGTAGAACATCAACAGGTTATGTCCCGTCAAAGAAAGAGAAATATTTAACTTTTCTCCAAACCATTTTGATGGAAGCATATATGATAATGACATTTCACGTAAACGAACATTGGTTGCACTATATACATAATGTGCCAGCAAACCGGTCTTACCTGAAGCAACAGTTCCATAATACTGTTCCGCATCCAGTTTTCCTTTATTCACCACTACACCTTTATTATCACGTGCATCTGCTGTTTGCTGAGACACTCCAAACTGATCCATCAGAGCCTGTGTAGCCGAGATAACTTCACCGCCAACACGTGCGTCAATCAAGAAATCAAGTTCCAGCCCCTTCCAAGAAAAGCTGTTTCTAAAACCTAAATTATATTTTGGAGCCGCAGAACCTACTTTGATGAAAGTATTTTCTTCTGCCGACACGCCCCCATTAGTAATAAGAATGTTTCCATGCAAGTCCTGTTTCAGTTTAGTCGCATAAATGTCAGACATACTACCACCTTTTTTCAAAATCATTCTATATGAATCAGCAGTGGCCACAGAAAACTCTGTCGGTGACTTTACGGTCATACCCGTAGTGCGGTCGGTTACATATTCAGGAAGTAATTCTTTAATCTCATTACGGTTCATTGAATAAATCAAGTTTGAATTCCACTGTACAGGTCCCAGATCTTGATTAAAACCAACACTCAATTCAATACCCCAGTTATTTACCTTACCGGCATTTTCATAAGCAAAAGCATACCCTGTACTAGGCGGTAGCTCATATTTAAACAATTGGTTATAAGTGTTTGAATTATAATATGTTGCTGCGATATTCAATTTATTTTGGAACAAACGCAGGTCCATACCGAACTCGAATGCCTTGGTCATCTCCGGTTTTAAATGACTGGCAGGCGTAAAATTGGCACTTGTTGCATTACCATTCTCCAATGCTACCGTAGCATAAGGAAGGTATGCGCTTGGAGGATTACCAACTTGTGCATATGATCCACGAATCTTCCAGAAAGAAATGATCTTTTCCGGCAAAGGAAGTATTTCTGACAATATGACTGAAAGACCAGCTGAAGGATAACATACATATTCTTTAGATGTACCTACCAATGTAGAAAACCAGTCTATACGTCCTGTGACATCTGCATAAAGAAAGTTCCGATAACCGATTTCAGCTTTACCATAGATGGACTGTGTCTGGGTATGTAATTCGGATTTGTTATAATTACTTTCCGTAGAAGGTATATTACTCGGGTGAAAGAAATTAGGCACCCCTACTAAATTGCCTTCAAACGTATCCGATTTATATTTCTCATCATAAAAGCTCCCTCCTAAATTTACCAACAGATGATAATTTTCACCGAACTTCTTATCTACATTCACTAAGAAATCAAGATAAGTTGAAGTATTCTTATCTTCTTGATTCATATAATTTCCTTGAGATTTTGCGAATAACCCATCTGTAGATGCATACAGTTTACGTTCGAAATCAGTATAAGCATTATCAATACGGGCACGTCCGATAATATTAAGCCAATTGGTTATATTCCATTTCATTGACAATGAAATGATATAACGATCTCTGTCGGTATTGAACATATTACGGTTGATAATCCAATACGGATTTTGCATACCCAATCCCTGATTACCATAAGGCCAATATTGAGTCTTGAAATTTCTGTCGGCATCATATCTTTCATAAACAGCATATTTATTTATATCGTCACTTGGTGGAAACAAATAAATTGGTACCAAAGGATTATAATACATACCCTGCCCATTACTGTTCTGATTATTCTGTTTAATATAGAATAATCCCATATCCATACTCAAAACATTCTTCACAATATCCCAAGAATTACGGAATGTAAAGTTGTAACGGTTGTATTTATTATTGTCAATAATACCCTCTGAGTTTACAGCTCCAAAAGATATATGAGTCTGATTAGTTTCCGTTCCGGTCGATACGGCAATAGAATTCATCGTATTGAAACCTGTCTGGAAGAAGTCCAATGGGTTATATGTAGAAGGTTTCTCCAATTTATCTCCCCAACTCTTGAATTCACCTTCCTTACGTCCGTATGTATTCTGAAATTCCGGAGTAACGAAAGGTCTTGAGAAACTAGTGCTGTTAGAGTAACTTATTCTAGGCTTTCCAATTGCACCTTTTTTGGTTGTAATCAATATCACACCGTTAGCTCCTCTGTTACCATACAAAGCCGCTGCAGAAGCTCCAGTCAAAACTGACATACTTTCTATATCTTCCGGATTGATATTAGATATACCGTCACCATCAGCTACTTCAACAGACTCATAAAAATTATCGGATTGTTTGGTCCTTAACCCCTGCATTGGAATACCATCCAAAACATATAATGCATTATTTTCACCAAACAAAGATTTCGTTCCACGCATGACAACACGGGAAGATCCACCGGTTCCCGATGAACTCTGATTGATAGTCACACCTGCAATCTTACCGGAAAGACTATTTACAAAGTTAGCATCTTTCACTTTTGTAATACCGGCTGCTTTTATTTCCTGCACATTGTACGTCAAAGCCTTAGCTTCTCTCTTGATACCCAATGCGGTTACTACCACCTCGTCCAGAGCTTGCGCATCTTCACTCAACACAATATCCAACGGGGTCGCATTTTTTACCGTTACCGACTGAGCTGCATAACCAACATACGAGAATTCAAGAATATCTCCAACGGAAACATTCAAAGAAAATCTCCCGTCCAAATCAGTCACCGTACCGTTAGAAGTACCTTTCACCAATACACTGACACCAATTAACGGCTCTCCCAAGGCATCTTTTACCGTACCTTTTATCTGAATAGCCTTAGCAGTCTGGTTAACTTTATTTGATTTAGACAATATTATTTGTTTATCAATCACAGTATACGATATATCCGTCCCTTTGAATATATCATCCAGAATATCAGTAATTTTTCCGGATTTACTTCTTACAGACACAATACGACTCTTTTGAATCGTCTCATCATTATAGAGGAATACGTAGTCAGAAGTCTCCTCGATTTTGTTCAGTACCTGTTCTACAGATACATTACTCATAGAAATGGCAATACGCATTCGTTGGGCGTAGCTATTTTCAGCAGAAAGCTGTAATACCACTAGGAAAAGTAGTGTAAGACTGATCCTCATAATTAAAGGAAGTTTTAGATTTAAAGCATATTTAGAACATAATGCAATAAATGAATGATTTTTTTTTCATACATTTGCGGCTAACTAAAGTTTATTACTAAATGAACTATGGTTTGATTCCGGTT
>NZ_GG688334.1:8870-51436 GCF_000156195.1 Bacteroides finegoldii DSM 17565
CCCCATACCGTGAATCTGTTTTCTGAGGAAGACAGTTGTTGGCAGCAACTTTCTTCCTTTTTTCATCTTTAATGCGTGTATCTCATAGGCTATTCTATTTTTAAAGGTTACTACTAATACAAATCCACTATAATTTTTTTCTTTGTAAACGTATTATCAGCTTGTTGCTGAGATTCTTCAATTTTCCATTTCATTTTTGCAGATTTAGCCAAATAATCCAATATCTGCGACAAAGTCTCATCCCGGAAAGTAGCCCGATATCTATATTCTTTTTCACACCTATTATTATATTGAATATCCACATTGAAATGTCGTTCCAATCTCTTGAAGATTTCCTCTAACGGCGTATTTCTAAAAACTAACTTTCCATCTTTCCAAGCTATCTTTCCATAAACATCTACTTTATTCTTTACCGATTTCTGACTCTGTTTATCGTAAAGCAATTGTTCTCCGGGAGTCAAAACTATTGTTTCCCGATTGGGGGTTATCACATTTACTTTACCTTTCTCCAACACTGTTTCTACATAATCGTCATTTTCATAAGCGTTTACATTGAATTTTGTACCATAAACATAGACACTCAATCCATTCCGGGTATTTACATAAAAAGGACGTTCTTGATCTGCCTGTATCTCAAAATAGGCCTCCCCTTTCAGTTCTACACTCCGATTATCTTTTTTGAAGACCGTAGGATAACGTAAAGTCGTACCAGCATTCAGCCACACCACAGAACCATCCGGAAGCTCATAACGTATCACCGAACCGGTAGCAGCCGTAATTTCGGCATACTTTACTTCTTCTTCCGCTCCAGCAAAATATAAATATCCCAGAACCAAAGATGTCATTAAAAGAGGAATAGCCAATAATGCCGCATATCGCATCAACTGACTATAAACAGTCTTTTTTCTTTCTACCTTATTTATATCAAATATCGCTTTATGATAGGCCGCCAATGTATCGATGGACTCCATTTCTCTAATATCATCTCCCAATGCCTGTGCTTTGCGAAACAATGATTCCGGATTCATATTTTCTTTCAAAATCTTTATCTGTTAATTGCAATTATATTTATAATACAATCAAAGCTTCCCAAAAGGGACAGGAAAAACGGATTTTTTTTATTTTATTTCCAAATTTTCCATCAAAAGAATAAAAAAAGAAATAGAAAAATTAAGGTTTAGCGATTATCTTATTATATATTTGCAGCGAAATGAAAAACAACAGAATCTCAAAATAATGAAAATATCTTTTCAAAAACAGCCTAAAGAACAGACCTTCAAGCAACTTTATGAAGAGTTTTATGCTCCATTCGTCCTATATGCAAAAAGATTTATTGATGATAAAGAGACACGGGAAGATATTGTTTCGGATGTATTTACTTCACTATGGGATAAAATAGATTCTTTTGATTTTCAATCGGACACGGCATTGGGATATATCAAAATGTGTGTAAAAAACAGCTGCCTGAATTATCTGAAACATCAAGAGTATGAATGGAACTATGCAGAAGTTGTTCAAAAGAAAGCTCCCATTTACGAAGTGGAACCGGACAGCGTATATACCCTTGACGAATTATACAGAATGCTGTACGAAACACTGAATAAACTCCCGGAAAGTTATCGCACGGTATTTATAAAAAGTTTCTTTGAAGGAAAGACCCATACGGAAATTGCGGAAGAAATGAATCTTAGCGTGAAGTCCATCAATCGGTACAAACAAAAAACAATGGAGCTTATGCGAAATGAATTGAAAGATTATCTGCCCTTATTTCTGCTATTATTTGCAAAAATCTAATTCTTCATTGTTGTCCACCCTACAACTTACACACTTTTTCCTGTCTCAAATGCCCTTCACCTTTTCGCTGAAACGCTTTGTTTATCAATATTTGCGGGTGAAGAGCAGCTCTTTCACCTTCTCCTCACCCATACAATCCGATAATATACTAACTCTCTATGTTTCTATTATAGTAGAACTTACTTTTCAATCCAACTAAACTTACTTTTGTTACAACCTAACTTGCTTTCTACTACAAACAATCTATAAACGAAGGTTCCGTTTTTATAAATGAAGGCTTCGTTTATATAAACCAAACCTTTGTTTTCACAAACGAAGCCTTTGTTTATAGAACACGTCTAATGAAATACAACTTTGTCTATACTAACAAGGAGTTTCTCTAATAAGGCACACGAAGTTATCCATTAGTCTCCCAGCAGTCTATTGCCAATACAATAGACTAAAGCGACCGCATATTTGATTCGGATTCAAGGAAGGTGAAACAGCAGGTGAAAAGATTGCCCTTCACCCGCTAATTCCGATAAACAGGTCGATACAGAGAAAAGGTGAAGGTCTTTTTTTATTTCATTCATCCTTGTGAGCATAACAATATCCACAGGAAAGTCTTTTCCCAAATACAAATTTCCGGCTTCATTTGTCTCATTTACACAAATAAAAACTATCTTTGCGTTTCAGAATCCCGAAAGACAAAAGAAATGGAGCAAATAGAAAACCTAAAAGAGCTTATCAATCAGGGGGATGTGGACACAGCGATTGAGCAATTGAACCAACTTCTCCTAGACACTTCTGTCGAAAACGAGAAAGATATTCTTTACTATTTACGGGGAAATGCCTACCGGAAAAAAGGAGACTGGAAGCAAGCGCTGGACAATTACCAATACGCTATCGACCTTAATCCTGACAGCCCCGCCGTTCAGGCCCGGAAAATGGCGATAGATATTCTAAACTTCTATCACAAAGATATGTATAATCAATAACCGTACTCAAAGATAACGTAATAAAATAAAGATTATGGCAAAAATCAAAGGAGCAATCGTAGTCGACACAGAGCGTTGCAAAGGATGTAACCTATGCGTAGTGGCGTGTCCGCTTGATGTAATCGCCCTCAACAAAGAGGTAAACATGAAAGGCTATAACTATGCCTGGCAAGTGAAAGAAGATACCTGTAACGGATGCAGCTCGTGCGCAACAGTTTGTCCGGACGGATGTATCTCAGTGTATAAAGTAAAAGTAGAATAAAAGAAAAGAATATGGCAGAAGAAGTTGTATTAATGAAAGGAAACGAAGCCATCGCCCACGCAGCTATCCGTTGCGGTGCGGACGGATACTTCGGTTATCCTATTACTCCCCAATCGGAAGTGTTGGAAACACTTGCTGAACTGAAACCGTGGGAAACAACCGGCATGGTAGTACTCCAGGCAGAAAGTGAAGTGGCAGCTATCAATATGGTATATGGAGGCGCAGGCAGCGGAAAGATGGTAATGACATCGTCTTCAAGTCCGGGCGTCAGTCTGAAACAGGAAGGTATATCTTACATTGCAGGTGCCGAACTTCCTTGTCTGATTGTAAACGTGATGCGTGGCGGTCCCGGATTAGGAACCATCCAACCGAGTCAGGCCGACTATTTCCAGACTGTGAAGGGCGGTGGTCATGGCGACTACAAGCTAATCGCTCTTGCTCCGGCATCTGTACAGGAAATGGCAGATTTCGTGGCATTGGGATTCGAACTGGCTTTCAAATATCGTAATCCAGCCATTATTCTTGCTGACGGTGTGATCGGACAGATGATGGAAAAGGTTGTTCTTCCTGCACAAAAGCCACGCCGCACAGAAGCGGAAGTGATTGAGCAATGTCCGTGGGCTGCTACCGGAAAGGCTAAAGATCGCAAACCGAACATCATCACTTCTTTGGAACTGAAACCGGAAGCAATGGAAATCAACAACCTCCGCTTCCAGGCTAAGTATCGCCAAATCGAAGAAAACGAAGTACGTTTTGAAGAAATAAACTGTGAAGATGCAGAATATCTGATTATTGCTTTTGGCTCAATGGCACGTATCGGTCAGAAAGCCATGGAGCTGGCTCGTGAGAAAGGTATCAAGGTAGGTATCCTTCGTCCGATTACTTTGTGGCCGTTCCCTACAAAAGCCATTGCCGCTTATGCTGACAAAGTAAAAGGTATGCTTGTTACAGAGCTGAATGCCGGACAGATGATTGAAGATGTCCGCCTGGCTGTTAACGGTAAAATAAAGGTAGAGCATTTCGGACGTCTCGGCGGTATCGTCCCCGATCCGGATGAAATTGTAACTGCTTTGGAAGAAAAAATAATCAAATAACGAAACGATGAATCCCGATAAAATAAGAAACGTACTGAACATCCTTTTCATGATTCTGGCTGTTGCAGCCATTATCACCTATTTCGTTGTAGGAAAGGAAGATTTCAAAATGTTTATCTACGTATGCGGCGCGGCAATCTTTGTCAAGCTGATGGAGTTTTTTATACGGTTCACCAACAGATAAGGAGAAGAAGTTATGACTAAAGAAGAAATAATCAAACCCGAGAATCTGGTTTACAAAAAACCGACTCTGATGAACGACAACGCCATGCACTACTGTCCGGGCTGCAGTCACGGTGTGGTACACAAGCTCATTGCCGAAGTAATAGAGGAGATGGGTATGGAAGATAAAACGGTGGGAATCTCTCCGGTAGGATGTGCAGTTTTCGCCTATAACTATTTGGATATTGACTGGCAGGAAGCTGCACACGGACGTGCTCCTGCTGTGGCAACTGCTGTGAAGCGTCTGTGGCCGGATCGCCTCGTATTTACTTACCAGGGTGACGGTGATTTGGCTTGTATCGGTACAGCCGAAACTATACACGCTTTGAACCGTGGCGAAAACATCACGATTATCTTTATCAACAATGCCATTTACGGTATGACAGGCGGCCAGATGGCCCCGACTACACTAGTAGGTATGAAGAGCTCGACTTGTCCTTACGGACGTGACGTTGAACTTCACGGCTATCCATTGAAAATCACAGAAATCGCCGCCCAACTGGAAGGAACAGCTTACGTAAGCCGCCAGTCCGTACAATCGGTACCGGCCATCCGTAAAGCGAAGAAAGCTATTCGCAAGGCTTTCGAGAACTCAATGAACGGTAAAGGTTCCAACTTGGTAGAAATCGTTTCCACTTGTAGTTCCGGTTGGAAAATGACCCCGGAAAAAGCAAACAAATGGATGGAAGAACATATGTTCCCGTTCTATCCGCTGGGTGATTTAAAAGATAAAGAATAACGCTAAAAGTCAACAGAACAATGAAAGAAGAAATAATTATAGCAGGATTCGGTGGACAAGGCGTATTGTCTATGGGTAAGATTCTGGCTTATTCCGGTTTGATGGAAGGCAAGGAAGTGAGCTGGATGCCGGCATACGGTCCAGAACAACGGGGTGGTACTGCCAACGTTACAGTAATCGTTAGCGATGACAAGATATCTTCACCGATTCTTAGTAAATACGATGCCGCCATCATCTTGAACCAGCCTTCACTCGAAAAGTTTGAAAGTAAGGTGAAACCCGGTGGTATCTTGATTTATGACGGTTACGGAATAATCAACCCTCCTACCCGCAAAGACATCAAAGTATACCGTATTGACGCAATGGATGCAGCCAACGAAATGAACAACGCCAAAGCGTTCAACATGATCGTATTAGGCGGTCTGCTGAAACTTCGTCCGATTGTTACTTTAGAAAATGTCATCAAAGGCTTGAAAAAGACTTTGCCGGAACGCCACCACCACTTGATTCCTATGAACGAGGAAGCTATCAAGAAAGGCATGGAGCTTATCCGAGAAGTTTAATTAATGGATAGTGAACAATGGATAATTGATAATTATTAGCTACGTGTTGTACGTATGCAACATAATTTTCAATTATCCATTATCATTAAATCAATTAAAGTAAGTATCTTTGCCTCCAATTATGAGACGAATCTTACTATTATATATATTACTTACCGTTATAGGTCTGACAAGTGTTCATGCACAGTTCGACAATGGTCGCCAGGTAATTGACGAAAACGGCTATGACCAATACGGCAACCAGGTAGACCCTGCCATGATTCCGGACAAACTGGACAGTGCAAATGTTGAGATACAGGGATTGCCTCCTAAATTATATATGTGGCGTATCAAAAACCAGTTGGGCGACCGGACTATGATTCCGGCGGATACGGCATATCATCATTTCCAGAACACGAACCTGACTGACGGGCTGACCGGACATTACAATTATCTGGCCAATATGGGTTCTCCCCGTATGTCACGTATTTTCTTCGACCGTCGTGACCCTGAGCCAACTATTTTCATGGAGCCTTTCTCCAGTTTCTTTATCCGTCCTACGGAATTCAACTTTACGAACAGTAACGTACCTTATACCAATCTGACATATCACAAAGCCGGTAACAAGGTGAACGGGGAAGAACGTTTCAAATCATACTTCTCTGTCAATGTAAACAAACGTCTGGCTTTCGGCTTCAACATAGACTATCTGTACGGACGGGGATATTACAATAATCAAAGCACATCACATTTCAATGCAGCTTTTTTCGGTAGTTATATTGGCGACCGCTACCAAATGCAAGCCATATACAGCAATAACTATCTGAAAACAAACGAGAACGGAGGTATCGAAGATGACCGATATATCACTGCACCGGAGGAAATGGCACAAGGTCAAAGGGAGTATGAATCAACGAATATTCCTACCATACTAAGCGCTACGACCAACCGTAACCACGACTTTTACGTTTTTCTGACTCAACGCTATAACTTGGGATTCAAACGGGATATACCACAGGCTGAAAACGACACCATGCCCGCCAAACAGGAATTCGTTCCGGTCACCAGTTTTATACATACCGTTCAAGTGGAACGTGCACGGCATAGTTTCCATTCTGAAGATGACGTGAAAGATTACTATCAGAACACTTATTTAGAACCTGATAATCCATTAGTAAAAGACAGTACGACCTATATAGGAATCAAAAACACCGTAGGTATTGCTCTGTTGGAAGGGTTCAATAAATATGCCAAAGCCGGACTGACGGCATTTGCCTCTTATAAAATCAGCAAATATACACTGATGAACCTGGAAGGCATAGGTAATGACAAATACAATGAGAATGAGATATTCGTAGGAGGCGAATTGTCCAAACGTGAAGGTAATGTACTCCATTATCATGCCATCGGTGAAGTGGGACTGGGAGGAAAAGCAATCGGACAGTTCAATGTGAAAGGCGATATAGACCTGAACTTTCCTCTGTGGAAAGATACGGTCAGTCTTATAGCCCGTGGAGAGGTCAGCAATAAACTGGCTCCGTTCTATATGCGCCACTATCACTCCAAGCATTTCTGGTGGGACAATGATATGGACAAGGAGTTTCGCACCCGCATTGAAGGAGAGTTGAGCATTGCCCGTTGGAGGACAAAATTGAAAGCAGGAGTCGAGAATATAAAGAACTATACTTATTTCAATCAACAAGCATTGCCCGAACAAAAAAGCGGAAGTCTGCAAGTGTTGTCAGCAAGTCTTAATCAGGACTTCAAATTGGGTATCTTCCACTTGGACAATGAGGTGACCTGGCAGAAGTCCAGCGACCAGACCGTGCTTCCCTTGCCGGACCTCTCGCTATATCATAACTTTTATATGCAGTTCAAACTGGCAAAAAAAGTGCTCAGCGTACAATTAGGTGCCGATTTGAGATACTTTACCAAATACAATGCCCCTGCATATATGCCCGCCATTCAGAACTTCCATCTGCAACCGACAGACGACCAGGTAGAGATAGGCGGCTATCCTATTGTAAATGTTTACGCGAACTTACATTTAAAGCGTACACGTTTCTATGTAATGATGTATCACGTGAATCAAGGAATGAGCAGACCGAATTATTTCCTGTCTCCTCATTACCCTATCAACCCACGTGTGCTGAAATTCGGCCTTTCATGGAACTTCTATGATTGATAAAACTTCTGCAGCTTATGGTGACACGCCCCAAAATAAGATTGCTCAGATATCTGATACCTGTAATTATCGTACTGGCACTACTCTTCTGTTTCCGTCGATGCGACAATCAGCAAAAACAACCGCTTCCCCCACGCGACTATGCAGATATTATCAGAGAAGGTGTATTACGTGTAGCGACAGAGTACAATTCCATCAGTTTTTATGTAGACGGGGATACGGTTGCAGGGTTTAATTATGAACTGATACAGGCATTCGGCCGAGATAAAGGACTAAGAGTTGACATCAGCCCTTATATGAGTTTTGAGGATCGTCTGAGAGGATTGAGCGAGGACCGTTATGACGTAATAGCATACGGTATATTAGCAACCAGCAAATTGAAGGATTCCTTACTGCTCACCTCTCCCATCGTGCTCAACAAACAAGTGCTGGTACAACGGAAAGCAACCGGAGAAAACGATTCCCTCTACATACGCAGCCAGTTGGATTTAGCGCAAAAAACACTCCATGTTATAAAGGGTTCCCCGTCAATCTTGCGTATTCAGAACTTGGGAAATGAGATTGGAGATACCATTTATATAAAGGAAATAGAAAAATACGGCCCGGAACAATTGATTTCGCTTGTGGCACATGGAGACATCGACTATGCCGTATGTGATGAAAGTATCGCACAGGCTGCCGCTGATTCTTTGCCGCAAATAGATATCAATACGGCAATCAGTTTCACACAATTCTACTCATGGGCAGTCAGCAAACAATCACCTGTCTTACTCGACAGTTTGAATGCATGGCTGGATAGATTCCAGAAGGAAGAAGAATATCAAAAGATTTACAAGAAATACTATGATAAAAAATAACCTTATCAATCTACTTACTAAACGAAAACAATCCTATACTTTTTTCCCCATTGGCATATTGTCCTTCATCCCCGGGCTTATCTCTACTCACCTGCCTTTATACTGCAAATAGGATATGCTTTCACAAGAGCAAAGGTCCTATCCACCCGAAACGGAAAATCTATTCCATACAAACAACATCTCCATTTTAGCAAAATAGAGGCTTTATTTTCCAAATTCCTCCACCAAGTTAATAATCAATAAAGTTGCTCTTGACAAAAAATTGCTTTATCTTTGGAGTTTATTAGAATAAGCAAATAGGTAATTGTATTATGAGTGAAAAGATAATCAAGTGGGGATTCATCGGTTGCGGAGAAGTGACGAAAACTAAAAGCGGCCCTGCTTTCCAAAAAGTAGAACATTCGGAAGTAGTAGCCGTGATGAGCCGTGACGGTGCGAAAGCAAAAGCATACGCCAAAGAGAGAGGTATCAAGAGATGGTATGACGATGCACAAGAACTTATAGATGATCCGGAAGTGAATGCTATCTATATCGCTACTCCTCCCTCATCCCATGCTACATACGCCATCATGTCGATGAAAGCAGGTAAGCCTGCCTATATTGAGAAACCGATGGCCGTCACATACGAAGAATGTACGCGCATTAACCGCATATCCAAAGAAACGGGAGTTCCCTGTTTCGTTGCATACTACCGCCGTTATCTTCCCTACTTCCAGAAAGTAAAAGAATTGGTAGAAAACGGAACTATCGGTAACGTAATCAATGTACAGATCCGTTTTGCCCAACCGCCACGTGACTTGGATTATAACCGTGAAAATCTTCCCTGGCGTGTACAGGCTGACATTGCAGGCGGTGGTTATTTCTACGACCTTGCTCCGCATCAGATTGATTTATTACAGGATATGTTCGGATGTATCCTCGAAGCAAACGGCTACAAGAGCAATCGCGGCGGGCTTTATCCTGCCGAAGATACGTTGAGCGCTTGTTTCCAGTTCGATAACGGATTGGTAGGCAGTGGTTCCTGGTGCTTTGTAGCTCATGATTCAGCTCGCGAAGACCGTATAGAGATTATTGGGGACAAAGGAATGATTTGTTTTTCTGTCTTCACTTACGAACCTATCGGCCTGCACACAGAAAAAGGAAGGGAAGAAATCTGTATCGGCAACCCGGAACATGTACAGCAACCTCTTATCCAAGCGGTAGTAGACCATTTATTGGGAAAATCTATCTGTTCTTGCGACGGTGAAAGTGCGACACTGACCAACTGGGTAATGGATAAGATTCTTGGAAAGATATAATATAATCCTCATATTAAACTAACAATCTATTTTATACCATGACTAAAGAAGAATTGATGCGGAAAGCCATCGAGCTTTCAAAGGAGAATATCGAGAACGGTGGAGGTCCTTTCGGTGCTGTGATTGCCACTAAAGAGGGAGAGATAGTTGCCACCGGAGTAAATCGTGTCACCGCTTCCTGCGATCCTACCGCTCATGCCGAAGTAAGCGCCATACGCGCTGCCGCTGCAAAGCTTGGTACATTCAATCTTAGCGGCTATGAGATATATACTTCTTGCGAACCTTGCCCCATGTGTTTAGGTGCCATTTACTGGGCACGGTTGGACAAAATGTACTATGGCAACAATAAAACCGACGCAAAAAATATTGGCTTCGATGATTCCTTCATCTATGATGAACTGGAACTGAAACCGGAAGAGAGAAAACTTCCTTCTGAGATTTTATTGCACGAGGAAGCTATTTCCGCTTTCAAAGCATGGATGAACAAGGAGGATAAAATAGAGTATTAGACGGACAACCGTTCATACCGGACGACTAATAGAAATCCCCGGAAGTGCTGTAGACACTCAGCATTCCAGGGATTCTTTACACACAAAAGTTATTATTGAAATTGAAAACTGATCTGGTTTAGAAACGCATACCGACTGTAAAAAGGACTTGGCTACGGGTGTTGGTTACTTTCGTAGCGTCCGGTGAAGCTATTAAAACACCTTCATCATCCACAGTTACATTAATGAATGGATAAAAATCTTCCTTATAAGTAGAGAATTTATATGCCAGGTCAGCATAAAATGTAGAACCCCGATACCCAATACCTAACGTATAGTTACTCAGCGATTTACTATTAGCGAAATCCGTATCCGTTTGAATAGAATTTATTGCCAGGTCCTTATAAGCGTCTTTCTTAAATGCCGCCGAACTGTAGTTATAACCTGCACGAAAAGCAAACTGAGGTACCACTTTATATTCCAAACCTAGTCGAGCTGTATGCACGCCTTTCAACATAGGTGTCGTACTATTCTCCCATTCGAAAGCGGAAGCATATCCATCAGGATCTCTAAATTTTATTGAAGAGTAGTCTTGATACTCATATTCCGCTCCTAAAGCTAAACTATTACCTACCGTATATCCCAAACTTACATTATAAGTCCACGGAGTCTGAAAACGAAAGCGCTGAACCATATCATCTTTACCAGGCAAATAATCACGAGAATCTATATCACGATAGGTAATCTCATTGGCTACCGGATCCCAAATATCTGATTGCATAAAAACACTTGTCTTATAATCCAGACTATAAAAAACAGGTGTATGAATAGCCAAACCTATACGGAAAGGTGAATACTCGAAAGGACGAAGAATCGCTCCGAATTTAAAATCAAAACCTGATCCGGTAATTTTATTCCAACCTTGCAGTTTATATCCTGTTTCATTACCATAATCTTCATCATACGAGGTGTACTTATTATAATCAATGGAATAAGCCCCAATTGTTAGCCCCAGATAAAAACGGTCACTGAAATTAAAAGCGATATTAAAATCATATTGATCTATGCCACCACGTTCTTCCGAATGAAAGCGTGCGTATGGACTTACTCCATCCGGAACGATTGTATTATAATAATCATAATCATAAAACAGAGGCTTTCCCTCATTATTTACTACTTGATTACCTTCCTTATCTTTATACGGAAATTCATTCTGCGTAGTTGTAAGGCTCGGACTGATTACATACCCCTCATATCCCACAGCAGAAAGCCAACCTATATCATTAGTATCAAACGGATTTCCCCAATTTGATATTCCGTCAGACAGAGAAGCCATCAAGAAGGCCTGTGAATAATTACCAAGATCACCGTTCATTTCCATATTCTTATAGAAAGACTTTGCTTTATGATAGTTAAATCCAAAATTCACATAGCGTAAGGGAGTAGTGTTTCCGATCTTTGATGAAAATACAAATCCGATATTATCAAATGAAGCCCTGTTTTTATCCGAATTCCACTTACTGCCTAAATACTTGCTTTCACTTCCATAAGATGAGAAACCGAAAGAAGTCATTATATCACTGCTACGATAGAGCCCAATACCGGCCGGATTGGTCCCTATGGTAGAAATATCTCCACCAAGTGCCCCCATAGCACCTCCCATTCCGACAAACCGGGCAGTTCCATTTAAATCTTTTCCTGTCAGTTTAGCACCATCATAAACAGTCTGTGCTAATCCCGAAGCTGCAGAAACAAATAGTCCCAATACAGCTACCATAACTATTTTTTTCATACCTTTCATTCCATTTAATTAATACCCTTCGTTTTATCTTCTACCACCGCTACGAGAAGAACCTCCTCCGCCAGAAGATCTGCCGATTCCCCCACCGGAAGAATAGCTGCCGCGCGAACTACCACCTGAAGAGGCAGGTGAATAACTGCGGGAAGATGATGAACGAGAAGTTCCATAAGATGATGAACGACGGCTACTATTACCGTTAGAATAGTTGCTGCGTGGAGTGGAAGAACTACCGCGATTGTAAGTAGATGTTCTCGTTCCACTACTGCCACTTCTCACTCCAGAAGAACGGGAATAAGAAGAACCGGTTCCTGTTCCACTAGTCCGAGTACTACTTGGCCGAGAATAAATACTGCCACGACGTGATGAATTTCCCGTACGAGTACTTGAGCCATAACGCTCATCCGAAGAACGCGTACCTACCACGCGTCTTGTTGTGCTTGTTCCCCTGCCATAAGCTGATCCGGAGGTACGAGACGAGCTACCAGTTGACCGAACAGCAGAACCACCAGAACGAGTGGCGCTTGAACCATATCGACGTACAGTAGAAGAATTTCTGTAACTGCTTTGTCCATACGAACGACGGTTTGTATAAGTCGGACCAGTCCAACGGCCTCCACCGCCCCAGCCCCAGCTAGGACCGCCGTGCCAATGATGATGATGTCCCCAATATCCACCACCATACCAGCCACCCCAGTAGCCGCCATGCCAGCCGCCCCAATAGCCCGGATAATATCCCCAAGCATAATAAGGACGACTCCAGCCCCAACCATAGTTCCAGCCCCAGCCGTATGAGCCATAACGCCAATCCCACCAAAGTGGATTACTGAATGTCGGGAATGCGTAAGCATACATACCATCGGTATATATATTCCAGTCCCAAGAATTCGGTCCGTAGACTACATCCCAATATAACGGACTGCTGATACTGATAGCGAAACGCGGATTACGGAAACGGATGATGCGTTCGGCATATTCATAGTCGTCCTGCGTACCATTGAATTCACCGGTCACCCATTCCCCGTCCAAGTCCGGAGTAGATTTTTCCTTTATATATAAGGTATCATTATCCATTACGAATTCATTATTACGTGCATCGTAACGGCGGTTATATTCATCCACATCCCGTGTTCTCCCCCTACGGTCCTGAACCACAACTGTAGTTCCCGGCGAAGTATAGATGTTTGTCACCTGTTTCTTCGGTTCCTTCCTCACCGGAGTTTCTTTTTTCTCCTTTTTGTCTTTGGAAGGTACGAAGTAAAGGTCGTCATCAACGCTTTGTGCCATCAAGCCTATCGGGAGACACAAGGCAACTAGCAAGAAGTAAACAATCTTTTTCATATCATCTGGGTTTATGTAATTACTTAAACTTATTCACGTTACAAAGATAAGGAAGAGATTTATCGCCTTGGGGAGATTTTCCCCAAAGGATAGTAGGGATTTCCCTAAAATTGTGATTATCTTTGCACATTATTCACCAGCATTAGAAACAACTATGAAGTATTTTGAGTTCACTTTTCATACGAATCCGTCCACAGAGATTGTAAATGATGTATTAGCTGCCGTATTAGGCGAAACCGGTTTCGAGAGTTTTGTTGAAAATGAGAACGGATTAACCGCATATATCCAACAAACTTTATGTGACGAAACCTCCATAAAGAATGCAATCGCCGGATTTCCCCTATCCGATACGGAAATCACCTATACATATGCAGAAGCAGAAGACAAGGACTGGAACGAGGAATGGGAAAAGAATTTCTTTCAACCGATTATCATCGGTGACCGTTGTGTAATCCACAGCACATTTCATCAGGATATTCCTAAAGCAGAATACGATATCGTAATCAATCCGCAAATGGCTTTCGGCACAGGACATCACGAGACTACCAGCCTTATTATCGAAGAACTGTTGGATAGCGAGCTGAAAGATAAATCATTGCTGGATATGGGTTGTGGAACTTCTATTCTCGCCATCCTTGCACGAATGAAAGGCGCACATCCATGTACCGCTATCGACATAGACGAATGGTGTGTACGAAACTCTATCGAAAACATCGAATTGAACCACGTAGATAATATTGCCGTTTCTCAAGGAGATGCCTCTTCACTTTCCGGAAAAGGGCCGTTTGATGTAGTCATAGCTAATATTAACCGCAATATCCTACTGAATGATATAAAACAATATGTCACTTGTATGCATCCCGGAGCGGAACTATACATGAGCGGATTTTATGTGGATGACATCCCTGTTATCCGCGAAGAAGCGGAAAAAAACGGACTGACTTATATCCATCACAAAGAAAAGAATCGTTGGGCGGCAGTGAAATTCATTTATAAAGTTTAATACTATTACTCTGCCAACAGAAACAAAGAATACAGGGATAAAAATAGAGAGTGTCAAAACGCAGATTATTCATTATGACACCCTCATAATATATAATAGCTTATAAAAGGAGTTACGCAAACTCCTTTTTTACTTGTTCACACCAATCCTTGATTTTCTTTTTTGCCTGGTCCGACTGATTATCCAAGTCGATAACCAACCCACAACACAGATTGCCACGCAATGCTCTGGAACGCTCAAAAGTATATCCTTCCGAAGAAGTAAAGCCCACCAATGCCGCCCCGTCTTCTTCGAATACTTCTGCCAATAGCCCGATACCATCAGCAAAGTTTTCCGGATAGCGTACCTGATCTCCCAATCCAAAGATAGCGACCTTCTTTCCTTTCAAATCCATCGTTCTAAGCTCCGGCAACAGCTCGTCCCAATAAGTAGGCAACTCTCCGTCAAACCAAGTGGAGGCTCCGACAATAAAACAATCATAAGCAGCAAAATCGTTCTGCCAAGCCTGTTCTATCGGTACCACTTTTATATGACTTTCACCGAATTCTTTCTGTATTCTTTCCGCCACCCAACTCGTTTTCTCAGCTTTGGCAGCATAAAACAAACCTATCTTCTTCATAATCCATACTGTTTAATATTCTAATAACTTCCTGGCAGCTTTATAGATCTTAGCTTCATCCGGCAAAATCTCCTTTTCCAAAACAGGATTGAAACCGACGGGTGTAAAGGTAGAGCCGACACGTTGCACAGGTCCGTCCAAATAGCGAAACATCTCTCCACCTATCATTGCGGCAAGCTCCGCCCCAAAGCCGGAGAAAACTTTATCTTCATGTACAACCAACGCCTTACTCGTCTTTTTCACCGATTCGAATATCGTTTCCTTGTCCAAAGGAACCAAAGAACGGATATCTATAACCTCTACTTTCCGCCCCTTTTCTTTCTCCAACCGTTCCGCAGCATTCAGACAGAAATGCGTTGTATTTCCATACGTAATGATACTTAGATCTGTCCCTTCACGACGAATACGTGCCTTTCCGAAAGGAACTTCAAAATCTTCCGGTACGACTGCAGCAGCCTCAACGGAATTATACAATGCTTTCGGCTCAAGGAATAAAGTAAAGCCTTTGGAACGCATACAGGTACGGAGTAGCCCGGCTGCATCATCCGCAAAAGACGGACATACAATACGTGCTCCGGGCAAAGTGGTCAAAGCGCCTTCTATGTTTTGAGAATGATAAAGTCCTACGCCAATATTCATGCGTACATTCCACATATTGTTCGACAGCAGGCCAAAAATAATCGGCAAACTCCGCTCCTTCTATCACAACATGAATCTTTGGATCAAAGCGGCTCATTCCATCAATAATAGCTATATCAAAGTTCATAATCGTATATTTTTAATAATAATACGATTATAACAAATAAGAGAATAGATAAGTTGTTTGAAAAAGAAACAGCTGCTATTTTATTGTCAGCTTCTTGAGATCTTCCAATGTACCGTTGAAGACATTCAGATCCACCTCTTCTTCAATGCCGGGTACATTTCCCACATCCGTATGTTGCCAGAAATCCCATTTACCTTGATATTTCACAGAGTCCACATAATAGTGGGCAATCCAATAAGGATATGCGTTAAAGATAGAATCGTCCAGATAACGGGTTTTAAATTTATAAGAAGTATAAAGAATAGGTTTTACCCCATAATAAGCCTCCACACGGTCGAGCCAACGCTTGATACCTTGCTGCAATTCTGTCTTATTCTTTCTTCCGGTCATTTCTACATCAAGCACAGGGGGCAAATCTCCGGTATCCAATTTTACCGTACGAATAAAAAAGTCGGCTTGCTTCAAAGCATCTGTACTCGGAATATAAAAATGATAAGCTCCACGTATAAATCCATGATTACGCGCATTGGCAAAGTTTGCCGAGAAAGTAGTGTCACCATGATCGCCTCCTTCTGTCGCCTTCATAAAGACAAAATGCAAAGGAGTCACTGTCTCCTTGTTTTGCCGAAGTTTCTGCCAGTCTATTTTTCCCTGATAATGAGAAACATCAATTCCATGAACATCGTAGCCGTCAGGAATACAAACTCCATATTCTTTTAATCCGTGGCAAGGCTTCCAACGATAAGCATAAGGGCGGATAAAGAAATAATAGAAAGCAACAGAGAAACAACCCACAATCAGTACTGCCAGAATATTACGCAACCAGACAGGCATACCATGGCTCGTCTTCATCTGCACCCTTTTCGGAGCACGGGAAGATTTAGAAGAAGTAGTTCCCTTTTTTCGAGTGGCGGAAACTGTCTTTTTCTTTTGAACTGCAGCTATCGGATTATTACGTGACGACAAATGACTGGATGATTAAGGGTTAGTGAAAAACGATGAACGATAATCTGTCATACGACACCTACCGTCCATCGTTAATTAATTATTTACCGTTAACCGCTAACAGTTAAAATTATTTCTGTTGTTCCAACTGCAAAGTCTTTGTTGCCTGGTCGCAAACTTCCGTAGGACCAAAGTACTGAATCGGACCCGGATATACATAATCCGTTTCAATAGCCCAACGGTCACGTTGTGCGGCAAATGCTTTGAAAGGAGCACCATCCAGTTTTACCAATGCTTTCTGGATAACCGGTTTCATTTCACCGTGACGGCGTTCCATATTCATCATCATTGTGATAGGCACACCACCTGCAATCCATTCGGCAGCAGGAGCAGTGGTATTGCGTACAGAAGACATATAACCTGTCTTACCGTTAGCAATTAGCATAGAAGCTGTGTAACCCAAAGAATAGCAGTAATCCGCATCGAAGTTTGACGGAGCAGCGCAACGTCCTTCGTAACCGAAGAAGTGGTGCTGAGCAGCAAACTTACCTACATACTTACCTTCTTCTTTCCAAGCCGCCAACTTCGTAGCTACCATTTCAGACAACAGTTTTTCTGTTTCGATCAATGATACCTGAACGTTTCCGTGAGGGTCACGGTCCAAAGTCAACTGACGGGCAACACCTTCCGGCAGACTTGCATAGATAGCAGAGTTCTCCGGAGAAAGTTTGCGAATGATATAATCACGCTGGTGAGACTTTTTAATCTGAGCGAATTCTTCTGCGTTAGCAGCCAGGAAGTCATTCAGCTCAGCAATCAGACGTTTCATAGCCGGAATGAACTCAACCAAACCTTCAGGAATCAATACTGTACCGAAGTTATGTCCCTGGGCAGCACGTTCTGCCACCACTTTAGCGATGTATGTTACCACATCATCCAAAGACATATCCTTAGCTTCAACTTCTTCTGAAATGATACATACGTTCGGTTGTACCTGCAAAGCGCATTCAAGTGCAATGTGAGAAGCCGAACGACCCATCAATTTGATGAAGTGCCAGTATTTACGTGCAGAGTTACAGTCACGTTGGATGTTACCGATTACTTCAGCATAAGTTTTACAAGCTGTATCGAAACCGAAAGAAGTTTCAATCATATCGTTCTTCAAGTCACCGTCGATTGTTTTCGGGCAACCGATTACCTGTACACCATACTTCTTGGCGGCATAGTATTCAGCCAAAACACAAGCGTTTGTGTTAGAGTCGTCACCACCAATGATAACCAATGCTTTGATACCGAGTTTCTTGATAATCTCAAATCCTTTTTCAAACTGATCTTCCTTTTCCAATTTCGTACGACCGGAACCGATAATATCGAAACCACCAGTGTTACGATATTCATCGATGATGTCAGCAGTCAGCTCCATATAGTTATGGTCTACCAACCCACCGGGACCTAAGATGAAACCATACAATTTGTTTTCCGGATTCAGTTTCTTGATACCGTCAAACAAACCGGAAATCACATTGTGTCCACCGGGAGCTTGACCACCCGAAAGAATCACACCTACATTCATAGCAGGAAGAGCTACCGCTTCACCGGCTTCAAATGTAATCAACGGCATTCCGTACGTGTTGGGAAACAAAGCTTTGATAGCTTCCTGATCGGCTACAGATTCAGTAGCAGTACCTGCCACTGCTTTAACAGCTCCTGATGCCAATGCTTTTGGAAGTTTGGGCTGATAAGCAGCCCTTGCGATTTGCAATGCACTTTTAGTCATTTTCTCTATTTTTATTTAAAGGTGTTAGTAAGTTTCTTATCAAACTTGAAAAGCGTTGCAAATTTCGCACTTTTTTCCGAATTATGAAAATTCTTCTTTCTTTTGTTTAGGGATTTTGTTTCCAACCTCCACCTAAAGCCTTATAAAGTTGTACTACAGTTATCAATTCGTCGCGAATCGCATTACTCAAGCCAATCTGCGCATCGAAATATCCACGTTGCGCATCCAACACGTCCAGATAATTAATGACACCGTTAATGTATTGAAGCTGTGCAAGTTCCATATAGCTCTTCGCCGAACGTTCCAGATTCGCACGAAGCTCATATACCTCTTTTATCTTGTTGAAATTCACTATCGCATTACGTGTCTCTTTGAAAGCCTGCAATACAGACTTCTCATAATTGTGTACTTCAACTTCATAGGCCGCCTTTTTCGCTTTCAGTGCAGCACGGTTCTTTCCCCAGCCAAAAATTGGAGTCAATAAAGCCCCTTCCATAACCGCATAAGGAGATTTCAACAGTTCCGATAGAGACGTGCTTTCCGAGCCAAATCCTCCTGTCAGGGCAAGACGCGGAAACATATTCGTATAAGCCACCCCTACTTTAGCATTGGCTGCAATCAGCTTTTGTTCAGCCTGACGGATGTCGGGACGACGTTCCAATAAAGTGGACGGTAATCCGATAGGAAGCGTTTCCGGTGACTTAAACTCCTGAAGCAAACGTGAACGGGCAATCTTGTTTGGATATTCACCTGCCAGAAAAGCTATATCATTTTCTTTCAAGGAAATCTTCCGTTCCAAGTCCGGAACCAAAGTTGCCGTACGTGCCAATTCCACCTGCGACTGACGGTACGACGTCTCCGAAGTCAATCCTCCGGCAAAACGGATACGAGCCAAACGGACTCCTTCTTCACGGGCTTTCAAGGTTTGTTTTACGATATCCAATTCCGTATCCAAAGCCACCAACTCATAATATGCCTGTGCCACCTCCGCTACAATAGTCATTCGTAGTGCCCGTTGTGCCTCTACCGACTGTAAATACTCTGCAATGCTAGCCGAACGCGCCCAACGCAAATTTCCCCAAAGGTCAAGTTCCCAAGAGACTAGAAACTGCGCTTCAAAGGTATCCGACCTCTTAAAAGCCTCTCCTCCATGATTTTCGAGTTCACGCTCTGCCGTCACTTTCCCTTTTATATCAGGAAGCAATGCTGCCGTAGAAATCCTCTTCTGTGCAGCCATCTCTTTCACACGGGCAGCAGCTATCAGCATATCCTTATTATGATCCAATGCCCGTTCTATCAAGCTTCTCAATGTAGAATCCGTATAAATATCTTTCCAGTCCTGATCACCAAAGCTAACTGAGTCCTGATGTTGAGCCAAACTGTCGGGTAGATGAAGATCGGGACGGACATAACTTTTTCCTACCTTGCAGGAAGTCAATATTCCTACAAATAACAATATGACAATATATAGTTTCTTTCGTTTCATCATTTCTTCTGTTTTAAGAGTTTAGACTTCGTCTTATATACCATCACAAAGAAAAACGGTACAAGAATGATACCGAATACAATAGCAAATATCATTCCGAAAAAGACACCTGTACCGATTGCCTGCCGACTTGCCGAACCGGGTCCGCTAGCCAAAACCATTGGAAGCATACCGAGCACAAACGCGAGCGAAGTCATCAAGATCGGACGGAAACGTAAACGGGCCGCATAAATAGCCGACTGCACCAAGTCTTCTCCCTTGTCAACCTGCACTTTAGCAAATTCAACAATCAAAATTGCATTCTTGGCGGCAAGCCCCACCAACATGACCAGACCGATCTGAAAATACACATCGTTCTCCAATCCGCATACCCATACCCCAAGATAAGCACCCAAAGCGGCAACGGGCAAAGAAAGCAATACGGCAATAGGTACTGTCCAGCTTTCATATTGCGCAGCAAGAAAGAGAAATACGAAAAGGAATACCAATGCCATCACCATGCCTGTCTGACCTCCGGCCTGTTTTTCTTGGTAAGAAAGTCCGCTCCATTCCAAACCTATATTGTCTGGAAGATGTTCACGAGCAATCTGTTCCATGATCTCCATCGCTTGTCCGGAACTGTATCCTTGCGCAGCTGCCCCACGAATGACTGCCGTAGTAAACATATTGAAGCGTTTGATACTACCTGGCCCTGTGGTATAAGAAGCGTTCCCTAAAGATGTTAACGGTATCATAGCTCCATTAGAGGCCTTGACGAAGAATAGATTGATATTA
Organism: Bacteroides finegoldii DSM 17565; assembly: GCF_000156195.1. Classification (GTDB taxonomy): domain Bacteria; phylum Bacteroidota; class Bacteroidia; order Bacteroidales; family Bacteroidaceae; genus Bacteroides; species Bacteroides finegoldii. The sequence goes on from NZ_GG688334.1 coordinate 29,838, forward strand.
TCCTTATGCTCACGGTAAGGAGCTTCCGCCTGAATGTATACCTTATATATACGGTTGAACATATTGAAATCATTTACGTATACTGAACCGGTATAGGCTTTCATGGTAGAAAATACATCAGCCAAAGGTACACCGAGCATTTTCACTTTGTCCCGGTCTACATCAAAATAGAGCTGCGGTATCTCCGATTGCAAAGAAGAAGACAAACCCGTCAATGCCTTATTTTTAGAAGCGTAATACATTAATGTATCCGCCGCATCCACCAGATTGTCAAAAGTGGCTTCCCCACGAGCTTCCAACTGCATTTCAAAGCCTCCCGAAGTACCTAAACCCGGTATCACCGGCGGAGTGGAAAGATAGACTTTGCATTCCGGATATTCCTCAAGATGTCTCTCCACTGTATCCATAATCTTTTCGATACTTGTGTTCTTGCGCTCTTCCCAAGGTTTCAGTATAACCGTCAACTCGGTACGTCCTTGATTACTGCCTACACGCGGACTGCTTCCCGTCACATTCTGAATATATTCTATGTATGGATTCTTTTCCAGATAAGCAATAGCACGATCGGTCACTATGCGCGTACGTTCCAAAGTTGCTCCCTCCGGCAATTCCAATTCAATCTTGAAGTAACCCTGGTCCTCTACGGGCAAAAAACTAGTCGGAATAATACGATGAACCAACATTATGGCTATCAACACCATACCGAAAGCGCTCAACACCCGGCGAGGATGCTTGATAGTCCGGGTAACGGCAGCTACATATTTATTACCGCCAATACCTAGCCATTCATTGATTTTCCTGAAAACAATATTTTTCTTCTTCCCACTATCCGGTTTTAAGATCAGAGAACACATGACCGGACTCAATGTCAAAGCTACAACCGTGGAAATGAGCACGGATACTACAATCGTCACTGTAAACTGACGATATAACTGTCCTGTAATTCCGCTCAAGAAACTGACAGGCACGAACACGGCAGCCAATACCAATGAAGTGGCAATCAAGGCGCTTGCCAGTCCGTTCATCGCTTTTTTAGTAGCTTCATAAGGACTCAGCTTTTCCGTTTCCATAATATGCTCTACTCCTTCCACCACTACAATTGCATCGTCCACCACAATACCGATGGCAAGAATCAATCCGAGCAAAGTCAAGATATTCAAAGAGAAACCAAAGATCAACATAAAGCCGAAAGTTCCGATCAATGAAATAGGTACCGCCACTACAGGAATCAACGTCGCACGCCAGCTCTGTAAAGAAAGATATACTACCAACACCACCAGTACTAAAGCCTCAAATAAGGTTTTATATACTTCATGGATAGATTCTGAAATATAGGTTGTCATATCAAACGGAATCTCGTAGCTCAACCCTTCCGGGAAGTTCTTGCTAATTTCCGCCATCGCTTCCTTCACTCTTTCAGCCACCTCCATCGCATTGGCACCCGGCAACATATAGATGCCAAGCACAGCGGCATTCTCACCGTTGATACCACTCTCTGTATTGTAGGAAGAAGCCTCCAAAGAAACACGTGCCACATCCCTCAACCGAATGATGGAACCGTTTGCATTGGCACGCACCACAATATCCTCAAACTGCCCAACCGTAGAAAGACGTCCTTGAGTTGTAATAGGAATCGTTATATCCAATCCCTGTACCGGTTGTTGCCCTAGCACACCTGCCGCAGATTCACGGTTCTGATCTTTCAAGGCATTTTGCAAGTCTTGCACGGTCAGACCGAAATTCGCCAATTTATCAGGCTGTGCCCATATCTGCATTGCATAATAACGGCTACCAATATTTGAGACACGTCCCACTCCCGGAATACGGCGAATCACATCAAGCACATTGATGGTAGCAAAGTTACTCAGATAAATTTCGTCAAACTTCGGATCAGTGGAAGTCAGACAGAGTGTCATCAACTGGCTGGGAGCCTGCTTTTCTACCGAAATACCATTCTGGATCACCTCTGTCGGCAAACGGGATTCCGCCAGTTTCACACGATTCTGAATTTCGACTGCCGCCAAATCCGGATCAGCAGAAACATCAAATGTAACCGTTGCCGAAAAACCTCCGGAATTAGAACTGTTCGACTCCATATAAAGCATTCCCGGCGTACCATTGATCTCCTGCTCAATCGGAGTAGCTACTGCCTGAGATACGGTAAGCGCACTCGCACCCGGATAAGAAGCACTGATCTTCACCACCGGAGGAGTGATCTGCGGATATTGATCAACCGGAAGCATTGTCAGACCGATAATACCGACAATCACAATCACGATAGAGATTACAGCCGAAAAAACCGGCCTATCTATAAAAAACGTAACTTTCATCGCCTATTCTCCTTTTGTGTTATCCTTCGTTTCCATCTCCTGCTGACTTACCCGCACTTTCATTCCCGGCGTCAACTTATGGAAACCTTCCACTACAACAATTTCTCCTGCTGCCAGTCCTCTTTCCACCACTACATTATTCCCTACTTCCGGTCCTAATTCAATAAAACGTTTCTCTACCGTATTATCCTTACGCATGGTATAAATATATGCTCCTCCTTTTTCAATGGTAACCGCTTTCATCGGAACAACGAGTGCACCTTCACGAACATCCAACAATAGTTTGACCTTAGTAAACTGTCCCGGCAACAAGACTTGTTTCGGATTCGGCATTTCGGCACGGACGGAAAAAGTTCCCGTCTGAGGATCGACCTGCGGTTCGGCAAAATCTACATATCCTTTATATGGATAAACGGTATTATCCGCCAGCGTAATAGTGATATTGGGTTGCCAGGAACGGGTAGAGTCCTGTTGTCCCAAATTAATATTTCTTTCTTTACTTTTCAGATAATCGAGTGCCGTCATACTAAAATCCACCAATACTGTGTCACTTTTCACAATGGTAGCAAGCAATGACTTTCCACCGGGACCGACCAACGTACCTAAATCCACGTTTCTTTCACTGATATGTCCCGACAGAGGAGAACGGACAATAGTATAACCCAATTCCAATTCCGCCTGTGCCAAGTCTGCTTCGCTCATAGCCACCGTTGCTTCGGCACTTTCAAAAGCAGCTTCCGCATTATCCAAATCCAACTGACTTGCAGCGTTTTGTTCAAACAACGGACGGATACGCTTTAAATCACGTTCCGCTTTCAAAGCCTGCGCCTCATCTTTCTTCAACTGCGCTCTCGCCTTGTCCGCTTTGGCACGATACTGATCCTGATTGATTACAAATAAAACCTGATTCTTATTTACATACGTACCTTCGGCAAAAAGCATATTCTCCAAATAACCTTCCACACGCGCACGTACTTCGACAAACTGTTGGGCACGGATACGCCCGACATATTCCCCGTATATTTCCACATCATCTTTAACTACCGGTTCCACAATGACTGTCGGCATTTCCGGCTCAACCTTCTGAGGCCGGGTTAGTATCCAATACGCCCCCAACACAATTACCACACAAATTATAGCAGCAATGTTTCTCTTTCTTCTCAGTTTCAACTCATGTTTCGAAAAGAATAATCTCATATCGAATCTTATTATTAAATTTAACTTATGCTTGTTCTATCTTCCTCTCAAGCAAATAGTATGCCAAAATCATTACATTTATTATTCACTGTCTATCAACTCATTATACTTTGTCATGCTAAATGCGGAAATGTAGAATTTATCGGAAATATGTAGAAATAATCCACAATTCCGACTTTTGGAACATTTTTTTCCATTTCCCAATTCAACAACTAAACAAAATATACCCTACATTTGTAGTATATATAAACACCTGTCTGATGAAAAAACAAATACTTTCAACATTGGTTTTATTAACCTGCTTAATATTTCCTTTTTCTTTGCATTCTCAAGAGCAACAACGCAAAAAAGTAGGAGTAGTCCTGAGCGGCGGAGGTGCCAAAGGTATGGCTCATATCAAAGCCTTGAAAGTGATTGAGGAGGCCGGAATTCCTATTGATTATATAGCCGGGACCAGTATGGGAGCCATCGTAGGAGGGCTTTACGCCATAGGCTACACACCTGAGCAGTTGGACAGCATGGTGCGAAAGCAAAATTGGACATTCTTGTTGAGCGACCGGGTAAAACGGAGTTCCATGTCACTAACGGAGCGTGAACGTTCCGAAAGGTTTATTGTTTCCATCCCTTTTACAAAAACACCCAAAGACGCAGCTTCAGGAGGAATCGTAAAAGGGCAGAATCTAGCCAATCTATTCTCGGATTTGACAATGGGGTATCATGACTCCATCAACTTTAATAAACTGCCCATTCCCTTTGCCTGTGTGGCAGCCAATGTAGTGAACGGAGAACCTATTGTATTCCATGACGGAATACTCTCCACCGCCATGCGTGCCAGTATGGCCATTCCCGGGGTATTTACTCCGGTACGGAAAGACAGTATGGTATTAGTGGACGGCGGAATCGTAAACAATTATCCGGCAGATGTAGTGAAAGCTATGGGGGCGGATATTATTATCGGAGTAGATGTGCAGAATGCTTTAAAAAAGGCAGACAAGCTGAACAGTGCACCCGATATTCTGGGACAGATTGTCGACCTTACCTGCCAGTCCAATCATGAGAAAAATGTAGATATCACAGATACCTATATCCGTGTGAATGTGGAAGGATATTCCTCCGCCAGCTTTACTCCGACCGCCATTGACAGTTTGATGCGAAGGGGTGAAGAGGCGGCAAGATCGCAATGGGAATCCCTGCTTGCCTTAAAAAAGAGAATAGGGATACCGGAAGATTATAAGCCCAAGCAGCATGGCCCCTACTCTTCCCTCTCCAATGTGCGCACCATTTACGTCACAGATATTTCTTTCTCCGGAGTAGAGACTGACGACAAAAAATGGTTAATGAAGAAATGTAACTTAAAAGAAAACAGTAACATTACGACGCAGCAAATAGAACAGGCCTTAGACCTGTTACGCGGTAGCCAGTCTTACTCTAGTGCCAGTTATACACTGACAGATACTCCCGAAGGCTACCATCTCAACTTCCTGTTGCAAGAGAAATATGAAAGAAGAATCAATCTGGGTATCCGCTTCGATTCGGAAGAGATTGCCTCTCTGTTGCTTAATGCCACTGCAGACCTCAAGACTCATATTCCTTCCCGCCTATCCCTCACCGGACGGTTGGGTAAGCGATATGCCGCACGCATCGACTATACACTCGAACCCATGCAGCAGCGTAATTTCAACTTCTCATATATGTTCCAATACAACGACATCAACATCTACGAGAAGGGAAACCGTGCCTACAATACAACCTATAAATATCACTTAGCCGAATTCGGCTTCTCGGATGTATGGTACAAAAACTTCCGTTTCGGGCTCGGACTCCGTTTTGAATACTACAAATACAAAGATTTCCTGTTTAAACAACCGGAACTGATTGATTTGAAAGTAGAATCGGAACATTTTCTGAGTTATTTTGCCCAAATACATTACAACACATACGATAAAGGATATTTCCCCGCCAAAGGCAGCGACTTTAAGGCTGCCTATTCCCTCTACACGGATAATATGGCGCAATATAACGAACACGCTCCTTTCTCTGCATTGAGTGCTTCATGGGCAAGTGTTCTTCCCATCACCCGCCGCTTCTCCGTCATTCCTTCCATCTATGGACGTATCCTGATCGGGAGAAACTTTCCCTATCCTCTGCAAAATGCAATCGGAGGTGAAGTTCCCGGCTTCTATATACCTCAGCAATTACCATTTGCCGGAGTCAACAATATAGAACTGATGGATAATGCAATTATGATTGCGTCTTTAAAATTAAGACAACGGATGGGAGCCATCCATTACCTCATCCTGACCGGAAACTACGGACTGACGGACAGTCATTTTTTCAAAATATTAAAAGGCAAGCAATTGTTCGGTATCAGTGCCGGTTATGGAATGGACAGCGTCTTCGGGCCATTGGAAATCTCATTGGGCTACTCCAACCAGACGGATAAAGCAAGTTGTTTTGTGAATCTAGGGTATTACTTTTAACAGGATGAATCATTCAGAAGTTGTAGCAGGCGCTGTGCCAAAATACGACAATCCGCACGATTGACTTTTCCATTTCCCGTTTGCGGAATACAATCCGCTACCAGAATGTGCTTGGGACGATAATATGGTTCCAATATCGTTTGTATTCCTTTTTCCATCTCTTGTATATCCGGCTGTTCCGCCAGCAATAAAACCACAGCCTGCCCCAAGCGCTTGTCCGGAACAGAGGTAATAACAAACGGTATCGGAATCAACAGGCGAAGTTTTTTTTCTATTTCTTCCGCTTGAATTTTAATTCCCCCGCTATTTATCACATTATCTTTCCGTCCCAGAATAGAAAAACTTCCATCGGGATGGATACGTGCAATGTCATTGGTTTGCAGAATATCAGCGCAAACCAAAGGTGCTTCAATCACTAAAGTATTTTCTGGAGACAAAGACAAATGCACCGAAGAGAAAGGATGATAGTGTTCGGAAGCCGCAGGACCGTTCAGACGGCGAAGAGCGATATGGGATAAAGTTTCAGTCATCCCGTAAGTAGAATAGACAGCTCCCGGAAGAAATTGAATGTCCGCTTCCAGTCTGGCATCAACCGCTCCCCCGCCTATTATCAAAATATCCGTTTGCTTCAACCGTTCCTTTTCTTCAAGAACCTGAAGAGTATTATAAACTTGTAGCGGAACCATTGCCGCAAACTTCAACGGTTCGTGTATATCGGACAATGGATGACCGGAAGCAGGACGCACAATCAAATTCAAACCTGCAACTAAAGAGCGCACCACTACCATCATTGCTCCGATATAACGGAGGTTCATACATAACAAGGCCGTATCTCCCGCCTGCAAATTCAGGTATTCACAAGTCAGACGCGCACTCTGCATCATTTGTTCTTTACGTACCATTAATTTTTTCGGCATACCGGTAGACCCGGATGTATGAACCGCAAGTAAAGGGGAATCGTTGAACCACTCCTGTAGAAAAAGGAATAAATCCCATATGGCGGAAGGATAGTTTTCTACTCCCCGCACCATACATCTGCGTATATCATCAGGTGTATATTCCTTTCCTTCTAGCAGCAAGCGTTGCTTTTGTCGATTGAATACCATCATCTGTCAAACCACAAACAATCTTTTCTTATTTCAAGCGGCATTTCTACGTTATCAGTAAAAAGCAATCCTGTCCCTAATCCCTGAGGCAACGGATTGTCGAAAGTAGCGCACCATTGTGCAATGGCGTTCAGACCGATATTAGACTCCAAAGCAGATGTAATCCACCAACTGATACGCTGACGTTCGGCCTCCGCAATCCATTCGTTTCCACCACTTATTCCACCATGCAACGAAGGTTTGAGGATGATATACTGCGGTCGAATGGCAGAAAGCAGTTTCCGTTTCTCTACCAGAGTATTACACCCTATCAACTCTTCATCCAAAGCTATCGGCAAAGGAGACTCGGAGGTAAGACGCGCCATCTCCTCCCATTGTCCGGCACGGATAGGCTGCTCAATGGAATGCAAATCCAATTCAGACAACCGTTTCAGTTTCTCCATAGCGTCAGCCGGAGCAAAAGCCCCATTCGCATCTACACGGAGCTCAATCTCATTGGAAGAAAAGTGCGCACGGATATGACGGAGCAGAGCCAATTCTTCTTCAAAGTTGATCGCACCGATTTTGAGTTTGATACAACGGAAACCTACATTCATTTTCGTTTCTATCTGCGCCAGCATTTTATTGAAGTCGCCCATCCAGATAAGGCCGTTAATAGGAATCCCTGTTTCTCCGCGAGAGAAAGCGGTATCCCACAAAGCCCAATCTCCCGTATGATAGTGACGGATGGCAGTTTCAAGTCCGAAAAGGATAGAAGGATACTTACGCAAAGCGCCCACATCCAATCTCCCATTTTGCTTTTCCACTTCCCGACAGGCTGCTCCTAATATATCTTCATAATCGGGAAGATCGTCACAGCTCAGTGCAGGCAGAGGAGCACACTCCCCTATTCCCACCCGACCGGGAAATTCGGAAGAGGTAAAATGGAGATACCACACTTTCCGGGTGGAGTATGTACCTCGCGAAGTTCCTGCCGACTGCTTGAAATGGAGCAATCGGGGAATGATCTTAATCTTGCAATCCATTGAATATAAATAATATATCAAAGTATCATTTTTAGGGGAACTTCGGATATTGCTTGAAGTTCGGTTTACGCTTTTCCAAAAAGGCATTCTTTCCTTCCTGAGCCTCATCCGTCAGATAATAAAGCAATGTCGCATCTCCCGCCAGTTCCTGAATTCCGGCCTGACCGTCCAATTCGGCATTCAGTCCTGCCTTAATCATACGCAAAGCCAACGGACTAAGCAACATCATCTCTTCTGCCCATTGCACATATTCGTCTTCCAATTGTTCCAAAGGAACTACTTTATTGACCAGTCCCATATCCAACGCTTCCTGCGCATTGTATTTCCGGCAGAGGAACCAGATTTCCCTGGCTTTCTTCTGACCTACCACACGTGCCAGATAAGAAGCACCGAATCCGGCATCAAAACTTCCCACACGAGGTCCCGTCTGACCGAAAATAGCATTCTCGGAAGCTATAGACAAATCACATACCACATGAAGCACGTGCCCGCCACCAATCGCAAATCCGTTCACGGCAGCAATCACCGGCTTCGGGATACTGCGTATCTGCTTTTGCACCTCCAGTACACTCAAGCGGGGAACCCCGTCTTTTCCGATATATCCGCCACGTCCTTTCACATTCTGGTCACCTCCCGAACAGAAAGCCTTATCACCTGCACCGGTAATAACAATCACATCAATATCCGCTTCCTCGCGACAAATGCGTAGCGCATCACTCATTTCAGCAGTAGTAGTCGGAGTAAACGCATTCCGATAGCGTTCACGGTTAATCGTGATACGGGCAATTCCATTATAATAATCAAAAAGAATATCATCGTATTCTCTGATCGTAGTCCACTCTCTTTGTGTTGACATAACCTATTTTTCTTTTATTTGATAATAATAATTCTTCAACATACGCGCATCCTTGTTTTTGTTGGTAAACACCTCCAACAACACAGGTTGTTCCATCTCTTCGGGCTGAGTAAAAATTTTCATTGCCTCCGCCAGTTCATCCCCATCTTCAACTTTCATATAGAGAAATCCGCGCTCTTCCGCCCAGCCTTTGGCGGAAGTCTTATGAACGGCTGCGATAAACTTATGGGATGTGCCCGACATATCCAATCCCGGCAATGTATGAAAAATTTCTCCTCCGCCATTATTCAACAAAAGGATACGCAGGTTGGGACGAACATTGACATTCCACAAAGCATTCATATCATAGAAGAAACTCAAATCCCCGATAGCGATAAAATTCAGTTTATCGGAAGCTGCCGCATAACCGACCGCTGTAGACAAAGACCCTTCAATACCACTCGTACCCCTATTACAGCAAACTTCAATAGTTGAAGGTATCGAATAAAGCTGGGCATAACGAACTACCGAACTATTTGCCAAGTGCAATGCGCACGACTCTGGCAAAGCTTTCACCAATGCACCGACAACCGACATTTCGGAATAAGCAAAGTCCGGTTCAGGAATAGTGTTGCAATAATTCTCCCACACACGGGGATATCCGGGCACACGATTATCCAGCAAACTTGCTATCTTCTCCAGAAACTCAAACGGGTCCATTTCAATCACGGTAGTCAACGAACCGTATAAATCGACCACCTCACCATCCGGCGACACATGCCAATGTTCTTTAGGCGGGTGTTGGCGGAGAAATTTCTTCAGTCGTTTGGAAACAATATGCCCCCCATAAGTAATCAGCAATTCGGGAACCATCTGTTCCATCTTATCTTCCGGAACAGCATAAAGTGCCGCATCGAAATTCTTGACCGGAATGCCAGGTATGGTCTGATTGCCTATATGCTCCGTCAACCAGGCAAAATGTCTGTATAATAGTTTGGTATGCCGTTTCTCAAACAAATAAATAAGATTCATCTGCCCGACAATGACCATCCGCTTCTGGTATTTATTCATCCGTTCAACCAGACCGTTATAATCACGGTCATAAACATTCAATCCCTGATAACGGGTGATAACACGCACTTCCGGCAATTTGTCCACTGTAAACTGAAACAGCGGTTCGGAAACAGGCACATTGATATGTACCGGTCCTTTCCCATGATGATGTGTCTCCAATAAAGCCTCATTAACCAGACGATTACAATACCATTCGTCTTCCTCTGTATGAATCTCGGGAAGATTCACGGACTTCTTGACCAACGTCCGGAATACATCAGGCTGCGGCAAAGTCTGTCCGTCCATCTGCCCGATCCAGGCAGCGGGACGATCCGCAGAAATGACAACCAAAGGAACATTCTGATAAAAAGCTTCCGCAACAGCCGGGTGAAGATTCAGCAACGCCGTACCGGAAGTACAGCAGATTGCAGCAGGTTTGCCACCATTCAACGTAAGCCCGATAGCAAAATAACCCGCACTCCGTTCATCAGTCATCGCATAACAGGTAAAGCCCGGATGATTGGACAAAGTATGCACAATAGGCGCGTTACGGCTACCGGGACACAACACAACCTTAGTAATGCCGTGCGCCTCAAGCAACGCAACCAGTTGGAGTATGTTTTTCTTGTCTGTATACATGATGATTAGTGATTAGCTTGTTAATGATTAGTAATTAGCGATAATGGAGGTGGAAGTAATCAGACGTTTCATTGTCTGCAACTTTTTTTCCGTTTCCAGCCATTCATCATTCAGCTCCGAAGAGGCCAATAGTCCGCCACCGGCATAAAGAGTCAGTCGTTCATCCTCGATATGCATACAACGTAAATTCACATATAAATCAGTCCTTCCATTCGGATCCAGCCATCCGATAAAACCGGAATAATAACGACGGTCATACCCTTCGTTTTCCAATATAAAGCGATAGGCCTCTTCCTTTGGCAAACCACACACCGCAGGCGTCGGATGCAACACTTTCAGGAGATCTCCCAAACCATTATTATCTCTCAAAGAGAAATGAAAATCTGTTTTCAAATGTGACAAAGCTCCGGCGTATGCAGGATAAGGTCCGCTTTCAGTAGAATGGATGCCCAAAGAAAGAAGTCGGCTACGGATATAAGCAGTTACGTAATCCTGCTCTTTCCTGTTTTTTTCATCCCATACTTGCGGCAATTTGCCATCCTGCAAAGGCTGTGTTCCGGCCAGTGCAACCGTATTCCATTCATCTTTCTCACCCGATAAAATAATTTCGGGAGTACTTCCCAACCAAATGCCGGTCTGGGGAGTGTAACATAGGTATATATATGAATGAATATAACGCTTGCAGGCCGCACGAAATACGGATGAAAGAGAAAAGTCCGCCCCCTTATCCATCGTAATACGCCGGGAAAGTACCAACTTGTCAAAAGTCCCGTCACGTAAGGCATTGATAAATGCTTGAAAACAGTCGGCATACTCCTTCGTGTAAGAGGTCTGAAAATTTTCTTGCTCTTGTATTTGCAAAGAAGCCTCATATTCTTCCTCCGTATCATCGTCAAGAGAAAGGGATTGCCCCCAGCCATCAGATTGTATCAGTACAACCGGACACATCTCACTCACCCGAAAGGGAGCGATAACAAATCCTTTCTGTCCGTTCAACTCTTGCAAATCGTATATCAAACGGATCTCCTCCTCCGCCTGTGTCAACAGACGGGGAAGTTTCTCTCCGGGAATACGGTATACCACAAAAGGTCGCTTTTGCCGGATAAGCGCATCAATAACTGTCAGATTACTTATTTCTTCGTCAATCATCTTTTTTTCATAACACTGTTGACTACCCGTACGGAAGACACCAGTTTGTTTGTTGAAGTAAAGACATCCACATTCCATACATGAGATGAGCGTCCTTTGTGTACAATGGTTCCCACTGCCCGCACGGTATCTCCTTCGTGGGCGGAAGATATATGATTTCCGCTGACCTGCATTCCCACTACTATTTCATCAGGCTGGCAAAGAATCATAGAACCCAGTCCTGCAACCGTTTCAGCCAATGCAAGCGTAGCACCGCCATGTAGAATGCCGAAAGGCTGGCGAGTACGGTGATCGACAGGCATTGTCGCCTCTACTCTGTCCTCAGACGCATACGTATATTGGATACCCAGATTTCCCATCAATGCGTGACGCGCCTGCGCATTCAGTTGGTCTAACGGAATTTCCGCCGCACGGACTTCGGCTATGATTGCTTTTTCAACGGCAAGGGCTACCCCGTCTTCTTCATTCGACGCTGTCACATAATCGGCACACGCTTTCACCGAGTCTTGAGAATGCCCCATAGCTATTCCCAACCCCGCTAACTGAATCATAGTCACATCGCATACACCGTCACCAATAGCAATGACCTCATCACGTGTCAGGTTCAACGCTTCCAACAAAGCTCCCAAAGTATTCGCCTTGTCGATAGCACACGGAACGACCTCAAGGAAATAGGGTTCGGAACGGAAAACATCCAATGCTCCGTTCAGCCGTCTTTTCCAATGATCTTCCAAACCGACAAGTGCTTCTTCATCATCACTGACAAGCATACATTTGCAAGGAGCAAAGTCAATGGCTGAGGAGAATTCTTCTTCCTTTATCACCCGCAAATTATTCAATTCGGCTTCATCCCGGATATGTTTATTCTCGGAAGAATCGGTTATAATGGTGTCATCGTGGTACGTGAACAGCGCAAATCCATTCTTACGGGCTTTCTTTTCCAGATAAGGCAGCATTTCCGGATTTATGCGACGTTCAAACAGAATCTCTCCGTTCTGTGCATTGATAATCTGACAACCATTATAGGAAAGGATAAAACCTCCGTAATTTCCAAGTTCAAGAGATTTTGCCAACGGCAGCAAACCATAGGTCGGCCTGCCGGAAGCCAAAACAATACGTACTCCCATCTGTTGAATCTTCAACAAAGCGGCCAGCGTACGTTTACTAATTTCTTTCGCATCATTCAGTAGTGTTCCGTCTACATCCAAGACCAATAATTTATACTTCATGGCTACACGATTTTGATTTAGATTACAAAGGTAGGAAATTGAGTGAACGACAGAAAGCGTAAGCAGATAAAAATTACTTTAATTTCACTCTTTCAAACGCATTTCCAGATAATCGCGGAGTATTCGGGCATGATTATATACAGGTTCTTTAGAAGCGTAAATGAGTGTTACTACCGGACGCGGCTTGATAAGGGCCAGAAAATCGGTCGCTGCCAGAGAAGCATCCAGCTCTTTCTGATACAGTACGACGAAGTCATTCCAGTGTCCCGGTATATCATCGTGAAACCATTTACGCAAAGCAGCGGATGGAGTGATATCTTTTGCCCAATAATCATATCTCAACCATTCCTTTTTTATTCCGCGCGGCCATAATTTGTCAACCAATACCCTATATCCGTCTGCCTCCGAAAAGTCTTCGTATACTCGCTTTATCCTAACCTGTATCATGATTATTTATATTGATTACTTATTAGAATAAACCGATAAGGCTGGAAATTGTTTAACCATACAAGAACATTGTACGACCTAATTCTTAAAGAGATTCTTGCGCTTTCTTAAACTCGTACGGAGTCATGCCCGTCTTTTTCTTGAAAAGATTATATAATATCGGGGTACTGTTGAATCCGACTTCATCAGCTATGGCACGTATCGTATAATTAGGATGCAGTTTTAATAATTTAATTGCATAATCTATACGCAAATCATTGATGTATCCATTAAAATTAGTACCGGTACATTCTTTTATCATTCGGGCAAAACGTGCGTTATTCAAATGCACGAGTTGTGCCAAATCTTCTCTCGACAATTCTGAAGAAAGATATAACTGGTCTTGAACAACAATACGGTTCAGTTCAATAAATATTTTTTTATTCTCTTCTTCTTCCCCGCTCGCTTTGCCGGTTTCATCAGATATCTCCTCTTGGTCGCCAAACAAAATACTTTCATCTTCTATATCTTGTGAGATCATAAGCTGTTCATCAATATCCAATGACTGACTGTCTTTCTTCCTGGCCAATCTCTCGTTTATAAACTTAGCAAGGATTTTATTCTTATATCTGATAATATGGTTGAAACGCCACATACGCCATAATACAAACAAAGTCAACAGTGTAATACACGTCAAAAAGGTCAATGTTATGTTTCTGACTTTTAATTGGAATGCTTGTTTGGCTATATAGTCCTCTTTTTCAGAAGTATCATACATCGTATTCAACTCTAATGCCGCATTCTCTTTATCCCTGTTATTAATACTATCCGTTATAGCTATAATAGCTCCTTGCAAAATTGCCGCTTCCTTATAGTTTCCCATCCCCATATAGGCTTGCACTTCCCTTTCAAGCACATTCATATATTGCGCATTGATAGTATCTTGCTGCTTCCTCATCAGTTCTTTAAACTCCTGACTGTTGTCAATCACCTGCTTGTAATGCTTGGAAGCCAGCAAATAAGGAATTGAATACATTTTTCCATCAGGTGTACGAGAGTATTCAGTCGATTGATACATCGCAAAGTACTTTTCAGCCTGCCCATATTTCTTTTCCATATAGCAATTATATGCCCATTTAGAGTACAGATAACCATATTGCATATCAACCAATCCTTTCGGAACATCAGGTAAAGTTTCCAATTTTTTTATCTGCTTTTCACGTTCCAAAGCCATAACAGATGCATCCTCATACAAAGAGTCAGTCATTAAATAACTCATTTTCCCTCCATAGAAAGAAGAGAGCATTCCTATCTCTTTTACGCCTTTTCTCCCTTTCAACAAATCGATAGCAGAATCAAAATAATCATACGCTTTATCTTTAAATGATAACATACGGTTATTCTCTCCAATGCAGTATAGCAACCGGGCTTCGGACACGCGGTCCTCCAACCTTTTTGATTGGGCAATCCCGTCAAGCGCATAATTCATACTCTCGTTATATTTACTCATCAAGAAAGATAATTCCGCCAAATAAACAGTCATTTTCAATAAGTGTTCAGGGTCCTTTTGATATACGGAATCAAGCACATAAGATTTTCTTGCATATACATAAGCAAGCTTATTCATAAACAAATTGCGATATGACAGGCTACGTAACTCGTCTATAACTCGTAAAGGCATAGACTTTTTATTCTCCGCTACATCTAAAAGTTTCAAAGCACATTTCGGCTTCTCAATATAAATACTTCTTATATATTCAGTAGTTATGGAATCTGCATTTGTGGCCTCATCAGCCATTAAAATTTGGTTATGCACAAATAAAAGAATACATATACATACACCAAGTCGTATATACCTCATAGCGTCTACCATCATTTTATCCGTCAAAGGTAATTCTTATTATTAAAAAGTCAAGAAAGTATTTTGTTTCACAAGGTAAAAATAAGAAACATTAGCATTTTATTATTCAAGCAATGTAAACAACGCTTTATATACAGTAATGCAAACAATGCCTTTCCTTCCCAATAAGTTGCAATCTTCCGTCCCCTTCACCTTTTTTCTGTATCTCCCGTCGTTAGGGTATTAGCGGGTGAAGGGGAACACTTTCACCCGGCTTTCACAGTTCCTATGTGTATCATTTTGTTTCAGTTACATCTTAATTTTAAAAAACTATTGGAAGTATCTACCCGCTTTTACCCGGCAAGTCTGGCTTATTTCTTGAACAAACGTGACTCTAACGCCTATATTTTTCATTTATCATTAAAATGATAAGATATTATCACTATTGTGATAAGTAAGTATCATAAATATGATAAATTCTTATCACAGTAATGATAAGTATAATACATCAAGAGAAAATCTAGCTGCTTTTTGGACTATAATATTGCTATGTATACTTGCTGAAAGAGCATCCCTTCACCTGCTAACACCCATGAATAGGAGATAGCAGTGAAAAGGTGAAGGCTATTTTAATAAAACGGTATAGACACTATTTAAGAGCATATACGGAAATCGATGTTAAATAATAACAATAGCCAATTCTAATCCAGAATCAAATTAAGAAAAAGAATTACTTCAAACAATTGTTATCTATAAAATACTTGTATAAAAGAAAGAATAAATATGAATAGGAGATAATAGTTTCATCCGTATTGGGAACACCGCTTCTGCAACGTACAGAAACCTAAAGGATCATCAACAATGCCAATATGGTGTATATAAATCTTGTTTACAACTTCTCATTCGGAAAGTCCAAGTCAGGCGTGAAACTGAAGATGCAGAATAAAGATAAAGATTCAGGAATACTGAATAGATACTGATTTACTCTTCAAAAAATATCCAATATAGTCCATAAAGATTTCATAAGATATAGATTTCTTTATGGACTTTATCGTTATATAAATCTTAATTTATACAAAAACACCCGGCTTTACATTATAGGGTGTAAAACTGGATATTTATTTTGCAATTTGCTGATTTTCAGCGTTTATTGCGGAGAGACAGGGTAATGAACCTATCTCCTTATGTCGCTTTAATTCAACTCTTTATCAATACGTCAATGCCTTAGGGGGTACAATTTAGGTTTCAAAAAAGACGTTTGTTTGTCGTCCTTTGGCTGTTCATTGTCTGCCTAAAACTTCGGTTCAAAGATACTGCTTCTTTTTGAATTACGCAAATGTCTGAATATAAATGTTTCAGCTTAGGTGTAAGGTGCAAGCTATATATATAGATATATACTTGCACCTTACACCTAATTCAGATTACTCAACTTTGCAATTAGGTTGCACTACCCAATTCGTAAATTTGCAAAAATAAAGAAACAATAAACGCTATCAATAAATTGCAAGCCTTAAATATTGAGAATATTCAGAGCTTGCCAAACGATAAGCAGTGTATTGTCATTAACTTTGCAGAAACGATGGATATATGATGAAAAGCAATACTATTCACATTAAGAATATGGTTTGTAACCGTTGCATTATGGTTGTTACAGAAGCACTGAAAAGAATGGGGTTTATTCCACTTAGTGTTGAACTGGGGACAGCTATTTTGCAAGAACCGATAAATGCAGAGGAACGTGCAACCATAAAGCCTGTTCTTGAAGCATACGGATTTGAGTTGATAGATGATAAACGGATGCGAATTATTGAACAAATAAAAGTTGCGGTGATTGAATTAGTGCATTATAATGATAATTCGTCCAAGACAAACCTGTCTGATTATCTTACGAATAAGTGCCATCACGATTACAGTTTCCTTAGCAAGTTGTTTTCCGAAGTGAATGGCATAAGTATAGAAAGATACTACATCATTCAGAAAATAGAACGTATAAAGGAACTGTTGGTGTATGATGAATTATCCATTAGCGAAATTGCCGATAAGCTTAATTACTCAAGCGCAGCACATTTAAGTACACAATTCCGTAATATGACTGGCATTTCTCCAAGCCAGTTCAAGCGTTTAAAAGGACATAAGTTGAAACCTTTGGATGAAGTCTGAAAGATATAAGTCATATCCATAATTATGTAAGAGCCGGAAGATAAAAGCATCCTACCTTTGCAGCATATAAAAATCATCAATATGAGAAAAGGTATGAACATAAAAAATACATATCCGGTTTTGGGTATGAGTTGCGCTTCATGTGCGGCTCGTGTGGATAAAACATTAAATGGTTTGCCGGGAGTATATCAGGCAACAGTGAATTATGCGACTGCGGTAGCACAGGTAGAATATAATCCGGAAGTATGTTCCGATGCAACACTACAATCTGCCGTACAAGATGCAGGATATGATTTACTGGTTGATACCGGTGAAGACACTGCCGATAAAGCGGAAGAAATTCGCTTGACAAGA
Organism: Bacteroides finegoldii DSM 17565; assembly: GCF_000156195.1. Classification (GTDB taxonomy): domain Bacteria; phylum Bacteroidota; class Bacteroidia; order Bacteroidales; family Bacteroidaceae; genus Bacteroides; species Bacteroides finegoldii. The sequence goes on from NZ_GG688334.1 coordinate 47,661, forward strand.
TACCGGAAGATAAAAAGGCGTACAGTGGCAGCCCTGCTATTATCTCTCCCAATTATGGTTATCAGTATGTTTTTTGAAGATATATCCTCTTTAAAATATGTACTTTGGATTCTCGCCACGCCCGTGGTTTTCGGTTTGGGACGTGAATTTTATATCAATGCGTGGCGGCAATTAAAGCATGGCACTTCGAATATGGACACCCTTGTAGCTGTTAGTACCGGAATAGCCTATACATTCAGTGTTTTTAATCTGTTGTTTCCTGTTTTTTGGTTGTCAAGAGGGATTGAACCGCATATTTATTTTGAAGCGGCAAGTGTTATCATTGCATTTATCTTATTGGGACGATTACTCGAAGAGCGTGCGAAACAGAACACTTCAACTGCCATAAAAAAATTAATCGGGCTGCAACCTAAGACGGTAACTATTATCGTGGATTCTGATGAACGTACCGTTCCGATAACAGCCGTACAAAAAGGTGATACAATTCTTGTTAAACCCGGAGAACGCATTGCAGTAGATGGCGTGGTTGTTACAGGAGAATCATACGTGGATGAAAGTATGTTGAATGGCGAGCCTGTTCCCATGCACAAGCAATCCGGCGAAAAGGTATTTGCCGGAACCATCAATCAAAAGGGGACATTCCGGTTTATTGCCGATAAAATAGGTTCTGACACGATGCTGGCACAAATCATCCGCATGGTGCAGGATGCGCAAGGCAGCAAAGCTCCCGTTCAAAAGTTAGTGGATAGAATAGCCCGATTCTTTGTCCCGGCTATTATTAGTATTTCAATTATAGCTTTTGTTGCATGGATATTTTTAGCACCAACGAACGGCTTCACCAATGGATTATTGGCAATGGTCACTGTATTGATAATTGCCTGCCCTTGTGCATTAGGCTTGGCTACTCCCACTGCCATTATGGTAGGCATTGGAAAAGGGGCTGAAAAAGGGATTTTAATTAAAGATGCCCAAAGCTTGGAGATTGCACAAAAGATAGATACTATAATTCTTGATAAAACAGGGACTATCACAGCAGGGCATCCCATAGTCGTCGAAAGCCTATGGGAAAACGGCTTTGAACATAGCCGAAAAATACTGTACAGTTTAGAGAAACTATCGGAACATCCTCTTTCGGATGCCGTAGTCAATACTTTGCAGAATGAAAAAGAGATTTCCATTGATAAGTTTGAAAACGTTCCGGGGAAAGGTGTAAAAGGTGTAGTAGGCAGTCAGACTTATTACGCAGGCAACCTGTCATTATTGAATGATAACCATATTACGATAGCCAGTCATTTGCAGGAATTGGCAAACAAATGGACACAGGAAGCTAAAACATTGGTATGGTTTGCTGATTCCACACAAGCTATTGCAGCTATAGCCCTTACCGATGAAATTAAACAAACTTCGGCACAAGCCATATCACAACTACAGGAAATGGGTGTTGAAGTGTATATGCTGACAGGAGATAATGCAATTTCAGCACAAGCCATATCTCGAAAGGTAGGAATAAACCATTATAAAGCCGGAGTGTTGCCGAATGAGAAATCTCAATTCATAAAAGAATTGCAAGCCAATGGGAAAAAAGTAGGCATGGTGGGTGACGGAATTAATGATAGTGCGGCTTTAGCACAAGCGGATTTAAGCATAGCAATGGGGCAAGGCAGTGATATTGCTGTAGATACGGCAATGACGACCATACTCTCATCCGATTTACTGAAAATACCGGAAACCATCCGGCTGTCGCAATTGACGATAAAAACAATTTATCAGAATTTGTTTTGGGCGTTTATTTATAACCTGATTGGTATTCCCATTGCGGCAGGCATATTTTATTCAGTAAACGGATTCCTTTTAAATCCGATGTGGGCAAGTGCAGCTATGGCATTCAGTTCTGTATCTGTGGTGTTAAACAGCTTGCGTTTAAAAAGAAAAAGAATAGAATAACTTAATAATCAATTAAAATGGGAACAATGACTTTTAAAACAAATGCCAAATGTATGGGCTGTCTTGCTAAAATAGAAGAAATATTACAAGGTAAAATGAACAGAGAAGAGTGGAATTTGGATTTATCCGATTCTAATCGTCCCCTGACTGTAATGTCCGATAAGTTGGCAGCAGGTGAAATAGTAGAACTGATAAGCAAAGCTGGTTTCAAAATAGAACAAATGAAATGAAAGTAATAGCACTGGTTGAAAATACAAGCATATCCAAAGACTATAAAAGTAAACACGGACTATGCTTGTATATTGAAACAAAGAAGCATAAATTACTATTTGATTTAGGCTCAAATAGTTTGTTTTTAGAAAATGCAGTCAAATTAGGTGTGGATATTACGGATATTGATTCTGTGATTATTTCTCACGGGCACAATGACCATGGGGGAGCTTTGAAGTATTTTTTAGAAAATAATGCCAAAGCGAACATTTACATTAGTCGATACGCTTTTGAGGAGTATTATGCTAATTTCTTAGGTATGAAGTGGAACGTTGGTCTCGATAGAAAATTAAAAGACCATCCAAGAATTATTCTTATCGAGGATGAGTATGTAATAGATGAGGAATTACAAATATTTTCCAATATAAAGGAACATCTTTATTTACCTACAGCAAACAACAGTCTATTCGTCAAACAAAATGGGACGTATGAGCATGATACGTTTAAGCATGAACAATATTTGATTATAACCGAGAGCAATTATAAAACTTTATTCAGTGGTTGCGCTCACAATGGAATAGTCAATATTCTAAATAGAGCCGAAGACATTGCAAAACAGGAAATGAAATATTGCATATCAGGTTTTCATCTTTATGACCCATTAAAGAAAAGAACCGAAAACATAAACCTAATTAAAGATATTGCAAATACGTTTTTATGCCGAAATACAACATTTTATACTTGCCATTGTACTGGTGAAGAAGCCTATGGAATATTGAAAGGTATTGCTGACGAAAAAATAAATTATATCAGTACAGGACAAATAATACAGTTATAAGACATAGCGATTTATTTTTTAACTCAATTAATATTATACATCATGGTTTTTTTAGAATTAACAAAAAAGCGTTATTCCGTAAGAAGCTATACTTCCCAAGAAGTAGAGAAAGAAAAGTTGGATTATATTTTTGAATGCGCCCGGTATGCACCGTCTGCCGTAAACAAACAGCCGTGGCAATTTATAGTGATAAACAGTGAATTGCAGAAACAAAAGCTGCAAAAGGTTTATCCTGCCAAATGGTTTGTGGAAGCCCCCTTATATATCATTGTATGTGCTAATGATTCGGTTGCATGGACACGTCAGTATGATAATAAAAATCATGCAGATATTGATGCTGCCATCACTGCGGAACATATCTGTTTGGCGGCAGCGGAACAAGGGTTAGGAACTTGTTGGGTTTGCAATTTCGATATAGATGAATGCAAACATAGTTTGGGATTATCTGCTAATATTCATCCGGTTGCAATAATTCCTATAGGTTATCCAGTGGATTCCAAGCACAATCCAACAGCCCGCAAAAGCATTGATGAGATAGTAACTATATTATAACGTCATCATGCCATAGAAAGAGAGAAACAGGGAAATTACGGCACTGTCCACAATTTTGTGTAAATAGAAAACTTCAGGATTCGGGTTTTATACTTGAATCCTGTTTTCAAATATAGTAATAAATTGGTTAAATATCAATGCCCAATTCCAAATAGGTTGGTACCATTTCTTTTCGATTTCGTTAATGGCCAGATAGACAGATTTTTTCAGTGCATCATCATTTGGAAATGAT
>NZ_GG688334.1:51536-87998 GCF_000156195.1 Bacteroides finegoldii DSM 17565
AATGATCTCCTTTGATTGGAGTGTTTCTCATAACCTAAATGGTTATCCATCTCTGCTTCCAGCATTTGTTCATAAACACGAGTATGAAGCTCTTTCATGAAAGCAGTAACATCTTCGCCAGTCTTAAACTGGGACAGAAACTCTTTACTTAAAAATTCTTTAGGAATGTCCATAAAATCTGATTTTTACAAAGTTAATATATAAATAAAAAAACTACGAGAAAAATCCCGTAGTTTTCTATTTACACAATCAGATGGATAGTCCCTCATTTGGAACCATACAATATCTGTATTATTCGGAAGGCTTTGCCAAAGAAATCATGTAGATGTTTGTGAAAAGGCTTTCTTGAGACATTTATGCTTTTCAAAATATAGTTTATACAGACCTTACCTATTGACTATCTCCTATTCGGCAATGGTTGAAGGTAAATTAGTGCCATTAGCTCCTATAGTGATGCTAATGGCACTTTTTGACGCCAATTCACTACTGTTCCTATTGATTTTATGTCTCTTATATTATTTCCCTGAATTTTTAGTTGAACTTGCTTCTACGGAAATGTTTTGTGCCCAAGAAACAAGAATTTGCCTGTTTGGGAAAGATAATCTCCGCTTAGAAGCTACTAACTTTATATTTATGGAAAATATAGGAACAATGCTAAGAAAGCAACGTGAATTGAAAGGTTTTTCACAAGAGTATGTAGCTGGTTTAGTGGGTGTTAGTACCTCTGTAATTTCAAAGATTGAGACCGGTAAAACCAAAGCAAGATTTGATGTAATCAGCAACATTTGCAAGGCTTTGGACATGAATTGGTACGATTTACTTTCCCCAGAGGAAAGACGCAGTAAAGAAGACTGCCGGATCAACCTCAATATCAACGTTTCCAGCCCGCAACAACTGAAAGAATACCTTGACATATTGGGAAAAGACAACTTGCAAATCAAGAATCTAAAGAACAAATAGTATGGAAGTGATAACGATAGACAGCATTGCTTTTCAGAAACTGGTTGAACAGCTCAACCGGATTGAAAGCTACGTGGAGCGTACAACAGAGTTGTATCGTGATATAGACGATGCCTTGGAAATAAGCACCAAGGACCTGATGACCATCTTCTGTATCTCAGAATCTACGCTGTACAGATGGCGGAAAGGAGGTTCCATCAGTTTCAGATATACCGAAACCGGTAGCGTACGTTTTTCATACAGTTCCCTGTTCATGGCAATAAAGTGTTTCCGCATAAAGATTCCGGGTATGGCGAAGGAGGAAGCACTCAAACGACTGTCTGATTATAAAGACGGGATTCTTCTGAACAAATGCACAACTGAAACCAAATGATAGACAAGGAAGATATACTGGAACGCACAGGCCGCGGGCTTGCCGTGTTCAAACATTACATCAACTTTCCGGTGCGACCCGGAAAAAATTTCAGGAATCCGCTCTACGAAGACCGGATTGCTTCATGCAATATCTATTATGACCGGCATGCCCAAGTGTTCAAGATGAAGGATTTCGGAAATAACGAATATTCGGGCGACTGCTTCTGGTTCGTCGGCATGCTTTACGGATTGGACGTGAAAAGAGACTTTGTCGCTATCATCAACCGTATTGTATCGGACCTGAACATCACCATAGTCCACACAGGAAACAACGATATGCCTGCTCGTAAAAAGGCAGTTGAAAAACGTATCATCATGAATGAGAATGACAATCCAATAAGAAAGGACTACCATACAGAGGTTAAACCCTTTTCAGTTGCTGAACTTGCATACTGGCAGCAATATGGAATCAAGCCGGATACTTTAGAAAGATACAATGTACATTCCTTAAAGTCATTTGAGGGCTATAACCGTTCCAATAAAATGTATAAAATCAGTTCATCTGCAACAGAACCCATGTTTGCTTACATGGGCATTGGATTTACCAAGGTATACCGGCCTCGAAATCAGAATATGCGGTTCTTTTATGGAGGAGAGATGCCTGAGGTGTACTGTTTCGGTCTGGAACAGCTACCCAACAAGGGGGACATGGTCTTTATCACCGGAGGAGAAAAGGATGTAATGTCACTTGCCTCCAAAGGATTCAATGCCGTTTGTTTCAACAGTGAAACGGCCGCCATACCCACTTCACTGATTGAGATGTTTGACCGTAAGTTCCGTCATATTGTCTTTCTGTACGATATGGACGATACAGGCCGGAACGAATCTGCCAGACGCATGGATGAATTGTCCTCGTTTCATGTACTCAGAATGGAACTGCCTATATCCGGAGCAAAGGGAGACAAGGATATTTCCGATTACTTTGCTTCCGGAAAAAGTGCAGCGGACTTTCAGGTACTGATTACCTCCATGCTGGAGAAGCTTTACTCACAAACTATGATGCTTTTAAAATCTTGCGAAATGGACTACAACAATCCTCCCGAATCTTCCAAAACAGTGGTTTCCGTCAACGGAGTACCGCTTGGGACCTACGACAACCTTCTATGTATAACAGGTGGTGAAGGTACCGGAAAAAGCAATTTCGTATCAGCCCTGATTGCAGGTACACTTGCTGACGACACACAAAACATCGACACGCTTGGCTTTGAAGTTTCACCAAACTACTCTGATAAGGCCGTGTTGCACTATGATACTGAGCAGTCTGAGTTTCAGTTATTCAAGAATCTGAGCAAGACAATCAAACGTATCGGATTACCTGCGCCACCGGATTTTTACCATACGTTCTATCTGGCCCCTATGTCAAGAAAAGAGCGTATCAGCATGATCCGTGACAGCATGGATTTGTATTACCACCGGCACGGAGGAATCCACCTCGTTGTACTGGATGGCATTGCAGACCTTATCCGTTCGGCCAATGATGAAGCGGAAAGCATTGCCATTGTGGATGAAGTGTACCGCCTGGCCGGAATCTACAAAACCTGCATCATCTGTGTGCTGCATTTTGTGCCCAACGGAATAAAACTGCGCGGGCACATCGGCTCGGAGCTGCAAAGAAAAGCGGCAGCCATCCTATCCATTGAGAAGAATGAGAATCCTGCCTATTCCGTAGTCAAGGCAATCAAAGTCCGTGACGGCAGTCCGTTGGATGTACCCATGCTGCTTTTCACATGGGACAAACAGAAGGACATGCACGTATCTGCCGGTGAAAAGCCGGCCGAAGACAAGGAGAAACGGAAAAAGGAGGAGTTGCAGGGTATCATAAAAGAAATCTTCCGAAGCCGGAAGAAAATCACGTACACTGAACTCGTAACCGAACTGATGCAGGCGATGGACATCAAGGAAAGGACAGCCAAAAGCTATATCAGCTACATGAAAACGAACGGTATGCTGAATCAGGACAGTTCGAACAACTACCAGCCTTGATGCTTCCGCTATTGGGAATAGTCAATCTAACAATTTAATGCTTATGAGAGAAATGAAACCTACATGCGACCCGAACGGGGTCTATTCCGTCAAACGTGTATGCGCCGAGCTGGGCATAAGCTACAAGACACTCCGGAAATACAGGGAAAGCGGCTATATCAAGCCGCTGAATCCGGGCAATGTCTATCGGCCTAAGTATTCCGGACAATCCATCATTGATTGCTGGCATATCCTATGCACCCTCTGAAACAACCGGCAGACTTGGACTCCCACCACACCAGTCCAAGTCTGTTTTCAGAAAATAGACACAAAGTGAAATTCTATCTTTGGTTTTCAGATAAGGATTCCGCTTTGTGTCATCTATAAATAACCCGTGAGCAGACTCATGGGTCTTCATCTAAAACAATCCCGTCATGTATGCAGGCAAACAGAAAAATCCATCAAAACTTTCATTTATAAGTATTTCAGTGGACTTAGTTTTAATTTAGGCTCTCTCCCAAAAACGCAAAATGTCGAAATCAGCAAAATGTTTTTAGCGGTTTTTGTCGGAATCAGCAAAATGTTTGGCATCAAAAGAGATTGACGACAGTCATCCCCCTCTTCCGAGCCTCACGGCAAGTATAATAAGTCCCTCCTTTCTGTTTTCCGTCATAATAGGCAATCACAAAGTTTGAATGCTGCAGCATGAAGTCATTTCGTCTGAGCAGACATCCTTTATAATAGGTATCACTCAACACAATCACCTTGTCTGCCTTGACAAGTATATGGTCATATCGTTGCTGTTCTGCCAAGTCCCAACGGCTGCTTTGTCCTCTGAACGGCACAACAGCTATCAGTTGCAGATAAGGAAGGCGAGCTTTGAGGGAAAGAACTTCCTCCGCTGCGAGCATGTCGAAACCCAAAGCCATCCCACAGATACATTGGTACTTTCCTTCCTTGTAAGCAAGAGAAACGGCCTTTCTGAGCCGTTCTCTCACCTTATCTTTCTGTTCGGGTGCAATATTCCGATGCCCTGTAAAGGCTATGGAAGCCTCCTTTATCGTAAATCTTTGTTTCATTGTCTGTTTACTTTATAGTGAGTTTTAGCCAGGAAGATACCCCCGATAACATGTGCGCCCAAATTCTCCAACTGGTCAGCATAGGTAGCCCATGTGATGCCGCGAGTGATAACATCATCAAATGTCACTACGGATTTTCCACTGAACCAATCTTCATCAAAATCGATGATATGCACTTTGCGGATTTCCTTTTCCATCTTCCGGTTTTCATGAATGGCAAGCCGTCCGCCGATTACCCTTACATGCTCATAGCCGTTGATAGCTCCGGTCAGTTCACAAACCCTTTCACAAAAATCCTTGTAACGAAGTTCGTTCTTTGGACTTGTGGATGCCGGAACTTGAACAAAAACAATATTCTTGCAGGATTCGCCATATTGTTCCTGCATGCTTGCTGCGGTCATTTGCGCTACCGCTTCAAAACTTCTTCCGTCTTTGAAATCGTACACCATCTGTCTGTCGGCAATTTCCTTTTCACCGACGTTGCGAATACGCTTGGGAAAATACTTGCAGAACCATGTCTGAGGTTTTGCCAACTGCTTCTTGAGGTTATTGTCAATCTGTGCCATACGCTCTGATTTTTTTCCCTTCTGTTTTGCTGTTTTTCAGCTTGTCCGAAGGGATATTTTTTGCTTTTATCAGAGTGCTGGCAGCTCAATAAGGCAAATTCAGGGCAGAAAATACGCTCAACTTGTTTGAGGAAGATTTTCTGCAAGGGATTTGACGTTTGGTGATGACAGCAATACCTTTGCAAAAAAATATCCTCGCAGGCAGAGATGACAAAATAGAACTGTCACCGTCTATACCAATCCTGTTTCTGAACTTATACATCCCATAAACAGAAATCGCAAGTCATTCCCATATAAATCATTCAGGAAAAACCGAACTCACCTTGGCAACAAGTAATGAGTAATACAAAGTCTTTCAAAGCATCACAATATCCCTCATTATCAAAGATTTTACCTATTGTAAGAATGGACCTGCATGAGTAACTTTACACCCAAAAGAATACTTATGAACTATATACAGCAAATACAAACGATTGTGATACTCCCGGAAAAAAGATATTCCGTGAAGGAAGCCTGTATCTTCCTCGGCATCCACCGGTGTACCATCTATGACTACATCAGACATGAGGAACGTCCGCTTCCTTTTATCCGGATCCATACCGATAAAAGAGGCATCGTATTCCAGGGAAGCGACCTGCTTGCCTATAAAGCGGCAGGTCTCCCCAAGAAAGGGCGCAAATTCAAAGACAGTACATCTCGGTAGAAGGCTGTCTTTGAATAGTAGTAGAATGTGGGGTCAGTTCCATTGGTTCCAGGGCAAGCCTGCCAGCAATGACTTTCCGTCAGCTTCCCTCAGTTCGCAAGCCAGCAGCCACGCATCAGTCCGGATGGTATCCATGTCGTTTACCGCCTGCTGATACCGGGAAGGAGCCATAGCACCTGACTGAATCATCCATTCCCCGGCACAAGTCTCAGGGTCAATGGCATCCACAAAGGATTCAATCTCCTTGATAAGGTTCTCCAACTTTCTATCTTTCATTTCAGCGGTGAAGGAAAACGGAACACCGCTCAAGGTTTTCCGATGGAAGTCAAAGAAAAGACTGCCATCTACATACTTTACAGAAACAGTCCAGCCAAGCAAGGCTGCAATGCTGAATACATTTTTATTTCTCATAAGACATAAAGCTACATACAGACCTGCCAAGTCCGTGATGGATATGGCAGGTCACTTTCTTGTTACAAATCATACGTTCAATAACCCATTCTTGCAAGGAACTCCTGCAGACGGCTGTCACGCAACTTTTTCAGTGGCACCGGATGGAAGTTTTCCTGCTGCCTTACTTGCAGCTTGCCGAAGCCTTGTTTGGTCAAATCCAACTCAATGTCCGAAAGTTCATTCAAAGAAATGTAGCCATACTCATCCTCCATCAGTCCGATGACGATACCGAACAGAATGGTGTCGTTTCCTTCTTTTTCACCTTCAAGGATGAACCACCGCACACCACCGAGCGCAAAGATGGCACGGCAAATAGCGTCCTTTCCCTTGCCGTCTTGGGAATAGAGAGGAAAGCCTTTCAAGGCTTCCTCCAACTGCGTTGTCATAAGTCTGCACATATCAATCCAAAATTATTTCGTCTTTATAAACATCTATTTCTGCACCACTGCTGAACTGAACCACAAAACCATGTTCAGAGAGGGCTACGATAGTTCCTCGGTGGTAGCTTCGCCAAGGGGTTATCAACTCACATTGTCTGCCGTATTCAGGAAAATCATATTCGTCCATAGTCCTGTCATTTAGAGGTTGGAAATTCGGGGTCGAAAATCAAGTCACACTCAATGAGCCGTTGATAGGCTTCTGCGGACAGCCGTGATGCCCACTCGTTGCGGTCATCGTATCTTCCCTGCTGATAGTTGTATGCCAGCTGCTTCATGAAGCCGAGGAACACCTTGAACATCTGCTGTTGCAGGTAGCGGTGCGCCCTGGTCAGTTCCCTGCCAGTCTGGTCAGGTGAGCACATACTGCCATTTACGAAGTTGGCAAACTCTTGCGCAAAAGCCTTGTCACGTTCGGAGATGGTAGCTCCGGATAATTCGGGATAATCCATAGTCAAAACAATTTAGATGGTTGCGATTCCGATTCTTCTCCCTCTTGTGAAGCCCTTTAGAGCTTCTTGGTCGGGAAAACCGTTTTTTCGTGCAGTTCCTCACTGCGGACAACAGGGAGAATAAGGCAAGTGTGAGGTCCGAGGACTTTACGGAATACCCAATTTGGCACAAATTGTGGAAGGCTGCCGGAAAGTCCTCAGTCCGAAAGCGTCAGCGGCACTTGACGTTTCTCCCGTCCGCAGTACCTTTGCACGGATAAAACGAGTTGGACCAAGAAGTTCCAATGGTTTTCAAGACTTTCCAGACTAGGACTCCAAGGGAAAAGATTAGTTCTAACAGGTCATCTCAAACATATTCCTTAGAAAGTCCGCGTAACCCAGCATCCCGACCGTCTTGAAGATGCACATCCCCGAAAACCGTTGCCGTTGTGAGAACCTACAAAGTGAAGCGAAGTGGAGCCTTGCAGGTTCTCTCTATGGCAACGGATTGGAGTATTCCGCTTGTCGCAAAAGCCTATCAGCCGAGCTTTGCTTGGTGTCACCGACACGGAGCAAACCGAATGACAAATCCTTCCCAAAAGGTCGTCACTTCCGGCATCGCATAAAATACGATAAGTCGGAAGTGGTGACCAACATCTGTGAGCTAACCGTATAAACCATTCGATGGCTCTACTTCTGCAAGCGTCAGCCTGCGTTCGGTAGAGCCATCGAGCAAGTCATCATTTGTAGATATGTTTTCCAACCTCATTGACACTGTGAGAAACAGCTGAGTGGAGCGTAGTGAGACCCTGCTGCTTCTCTCTGTGGCAATGAACTGGAACTCCCTTCAGTAGTAATAGTCTGTCAGCCTGGCTTTGCTTGGTGTCACCGACACGGAGCAAACCGGATGGCATATCCTTCCCAAAAGGCCGTCACTTCCGGCATCGCATAAAATACGATAAGTCGGAAGTGGCGACCAGCATCTGTGAGCTAACTGCCTAAACCATTTGATGGCTCTACTTCCGCAAGCGTCAGCCTGCGTTCGGTAGAGCCATCGAGCATGTCATCATTTGTAGATATGCTTTCCAACCTCATTGACACTGTGAGAAACAGCTGAGTGGAGCGAAGTGAAACCCTGCTGCTTCTCTCTGTGGCAATGGAATGGAACTTCTACTTGTAGCAAAATCCTATCAGCCGGGCTTTGCTTGGTATTGCAAATACGGAGCAAACCGGATGGCATATTCTTCCCAAAAGGTCGTCACTTCCGGCATCGCATACAATACGATTAGTCGGAAGTGGCGGCCAACATCCGTGAGCTAACCATATAAACCATTCGATGGCTCTACTTCCGCAAGCGTCAGCCTGCGTTCGGTAGAACCATCGAGCAAATCATCGTTTGAAGACCAGCTTCCCAACCTCATTGACACTGTGAGAAACAGCTGAGTGGAGCGAAGTGAAACCCTGCTGCTTCTCTCTGTGGCAATGGAATAAAACATGCAAAAAACGACAAACCTACCATGCTATGCTCCAGCCTGCATCAGGTAAGATTACCGTTTAATAATCAATAGATTTCTGTAACTTCAAAAATAAGTTTTTACAGCAAAGAGGAACTGATCAATGAAAATCTGTTTGAATGCTGCAATATTGTTCTGTTCATAGAACATCAGCATTGCTTTTTTATAGTCAATTGAATCTACACTGCGGAATGAGATAGGACAATAGCCGTAGGCAATCAAAACTCCATTGCTTATGATGCGTGCCGTGCGTTTGTTGCCGTCAGAAAATGCCTGTATATAGGAAAGGAGCACAAGAGCCAACAAAGCCTTTTCAAACACTTCATTCTTGCCGTTAATAAGCTGACAACTGTCTTCAAGGGCTTCCCTGATTTGAAATTCATTATCGAGCGGTTGATAATTTGTTCCGGTTATACCGACACGCCGATGACGGATATGGCGTTCGACCCCCAACTCCTTAACAAGCAGCGCATGGATTTCCTCTATACGAGTTAACGATATTTCTTTCAGATAATCCGGTACATCAAGGATAAAGTCAAGAGCATCCTTATGGTTGAGCAGCATCACAGCTTCCTCTTTGGTCTTTCCGTTAGCGGTCTGTTTCTCTTTCAACAGACGTTCCGTTTCAAGTAATGAATAAGTATTGCCTTCGATTTGTGAGGATTTCCATGACAGGTCTATACCCAACCTTTCCATCTCCTTACGATATTCAATATCCGTCATTTCCGAAAGGTGCAAACGGAATTTTGACTGTGCTTCATGCAACAACGCCAGCTCATCGTCTGTAAACAAACGTACATTCGGCAATATGTCACGTATCAGGTCAAAGTTAAAACTTTCCTGGACCGTGCGTTCATCAATATCCTTGTCAAAATAAGTATCAAGACTGAGTGGCATGGTCACATGAGCTTGAGGAGTGAGTTTGTATTTGGTAGCCGGTCCTTTACCGACCACCTCGATATACCCTTTTTCCACACAGTCTGCAATGACACGCTTTAAGGTACGTTCGCTTATCTCTGTAGTGACAGCATGGCCTATCTCCAAACGTTTTGAAAGCGGATGATAGTGCAAATATTGTAATATTTCAGTTTCTGTTGTCATATCTAAAAATCTTAATCGGGACAAATATACTGCTTTCTCGTAGAAAATCGGGTCAAATTGGCCTGTTTTATGTCTTTAAAATCATTGTTTTGTCCCGATTCAAATTTAAATTAAAATCATCAGCACAAGAATACAAATGAACAAACGATAGAAAAATATCAGTTTGAATGAGATGCTGCAGATGGAATATTTATAGACCTCAATTCCCAAATAACGCAGCAGTCCTGTCACTGCTGTCTGGCGCTTGCAATGACAGAACTACCGCAGAAGTTTCTACTTCCTCTTTGGCAGGCGGATTTTTCGGTTGTCTGTTTCCCATTTATCCACATAGTTGTTCAGAGCTTCAGAGATAACGTCCTTCAATAAGGCACCTTCCACAAGAGAAATGTATTTCACCTTTTGGAGCAAATCCGGATCCACAATGAAGGTGGCTCGGATTTCCTGGGGTTTCTTGGCACTTTTGGCTGATTCGCCTTTCTTGGGGCGACCCACATTCTCCCTGCGTTTGGCTTCCAGTTTGGACTTCATCTGCTCAGTAGCAGCCATTTCGGTTGTTTCTTTCTTAGAAGATGCTTTTGCTTGTACTGCCTTTGGATTTTCCTGCTTATCATTTTGAACTGCAGGCTGTTCAGTTTGTTCTACGGTTTGTTCAACAGCTTGTTCCTTAGGCTGTTCCTGCACCGATTCTGCTTGATTGGCTTCACCCATGAAGCCATCCATCAATAAGGATAAATTCTTCTTACTCATATTGTGTATTTTATTACTTGTTTACTTGCTGATTAACTTACTATGTTACCAATAACTTTTGTGATTAGTCATATAGTAAGATAGTTTACCTATTTTCCTCACGACTGATTATCTCATCTACCAGTGCTTGATAATCTGCTGCGCCGTTGCTTTTCGGTTCGTACTCAAAGATGGTCTGACCAGACAGCGGCATTTCGGCTATGGATATATTCTCGCGGATTTTCGTCTGAAAAACCTTCTCCCCATATCGTTTTTCCACCATGGAAATCACTTCCCTGTTCAACTTCCGGTTATTGAACCTGGTGAAGAAAACACCGCCTAATTCAAGCATTGGGTTTACCCTGCGTTTCACTTCCCGGACTATATCATCCAGCATGGTCAAGCCTTTCAAGGGCAAGGCTTCGGCAGTGAGCGGTATGTAGAGTTTGTCCGCTGCCACCAGCGCATTGGTCGTCACGATACCGAGTGAGGGCGAACAGTCCATCAAGATGTAGTCATACTTCTCCTTCTGTTCATCGAGGTAGGATTTGAGAATGCCCTCCCTTGCCATCATGGTAGCCATGTCTATTTCGGCTCTTGCCAGGTCCAGCGATGCCGGAACGAGGTCCAGGTTTTCACGGATGGGAACGATGGGCAGTGGTTGGTCTTTGACCAGGGTATCATAGATGCTTATTTCCGGGTCTTCGTTCTGCGTCAGCGTGAACGTAAGGTTCTGCTGTGCATCCAGGTCAATGAGCAACACACGTCTTCCTTGCAGTGCGAGTGCTGCGCCTATACATGCGGTAGAAGTAGTTTTGCCGACTCCACCTTTCTGATTGCCGATGGCTATTGTTATATTTTTTGCTACCATTTTTATAGGTTTACTATATTACTTTACTACTATATTATTATACTACAAATATACTATATTATTTTATTATTACATAATTAGTTTACCTATATTTTATTAAAAACAATACGCTATTTATATGTTGTATATCATATATTTACATCGTTTTTTTCAAAGGGAATAAAATATGGATTTACCCACTTAACTTCAATGCGTAATTAAACATATTATCATGTGAATTCTATTATATAACAAATAGATATTTGCATTAGATTTCATTTTAATATAATCAACTATTTCTACTATCCAAAATATAAAAACTCCGACCCACACCTCACGGCGGAAGTCGGAGCGGAACATATATAAGGAATTTACGCTGTCTGTTTGGCTGCGAGTATCTGATGGGCATGCGCATTGACCAGCCGGACAATCCGGTCATGGTGCGGAGTATTCGTATTGCACAGCCCACGGCTCTGTATCACTTTCCCCTCTGTCAATGAGAATTCAATCGTTTCGATGGGATTCCCCTCCTTGTCATGAGCCGATAGTATCAAGCTGTCCACTTTGGCATAGTATTCGCATTGGAAGACACAATGATGCAGGGCATTTCCCTCGGTTTGGAAGGCTTCCAGACTATCGAGTACCGAAATCACCAGGTCTTTGTCGGCGATGGTTATGCCGAAGTAGCGTGACTTCTCCTTGTAGAACTCGGCTTCCTTTCGTTTGGCTCGCTGCATCTGCTCCCAGCTTCTGCGTTTCTGCTCCATTTGGTTGTGCCGGTTCATCCAATAGTCATGCTCGGCTCTGAGGTTCTGCGGACAGATATACTTAGGGTTGCAGATGTCCTTGCCACACTGCTCCAGCAAGCGGATGGTGTCTGCCCACAATCCCATGTCCGAAGGGCGGTAGTGATGCCGGGTGGCTACTTTATACGACTGCCAGCATCGGTCAAGTTCCAAAGGTCGGTGTACAAAATAAGACACGGCATGTAAATCTTTTGACTTGAGGATGGTTTCCATCCGGCTGTCCGTCAGCACGGCTTTCATCAGTTTCATCGGGTGGCATTCGGGCAGCTTGCCTTTCATGCCGTTGCGTTTCAATTCGGGCAGCAGCAGATAGTGCGGATAAACATAGGTGTCTGCAATGAGCCAGTGAACTTCGTTCGGTCGCTTCAAGGAGATTTTGGATGCCCAATCAAAGCAGTCCACATAATAGCCCAATGTCCTTGCTCTTGCCGTGACAGCCACTTTGCCTTCGGCATTGAGCCACAGACGGCACACTTCCCAGTAGTCTACCTCCATAGGCATTCCTTTCCGGAAGGTCGTTTCCAAGCGGAAGACCCGTTGCACCTGCAAATGGTCTATTACTTCGAGGGAAGAAAAATAATAGGCTTCCTTGAGGGTGCGTTTGAGAGTGTCTTTTATCTGTAAGCGAGTACCGCAATGAGGGCAGCATACCGACTTGCCTTTTCCCTTATGGTCGAAGTGCCTGCCACAATCGCCACAGGTACACTTGTGTGCGGAAGTACGGAAGCAGACATGTCCTGCCACTTTCCGCACTGCCCATGTGAGCACTTTGGGGCTTAGGACGGTCAGCTTCTCATTGGAAGCTGCCACCTGTTTTTCTATTTTCGTTCTTGCCTTCATAGTTCCATGCCTTGAAAGAGTGAGAGTTCTTGAATGGGTTTGGATTGCGGTTTGGCTGCCTTGGGTCGGCTGTTGCGTTGTTGCAGTTTCCGCATTTCCTCCTCCTGGTATCGTTTGAGGGCGATGGCTCGTTGTTCTGCCTTTTCCTCCTCGGTCAGTTCAATGTGATGATTCACTACCACATTGCAGTCCATCGGCTTACCGATTTCCAAATCGGGTTCATCAATCGCATGGACTGCCATGGCAAACACCTCCATGTCACTGAAACCGCAGCAGCCGGATTGCTGTACGGCATGGAATATATAGTTGACCACATCGTCAATGGTGCGTGTGGTGGTTTCATACTTGGCACGGAAGAGTTCATCTTCCTTGGCTCGGTTATCAAGATAGTTCTTGATGAGTTCCTTGAAATGGTCAGTTCCTTTCATATGTTCCTATGTTTAAGCGTAAAAGATTTGATTATTCTAATGCTCTCGGCAATCAACCTACCATTACGTGGCAGTCCACCACTTCGGCAGGAAGTCCGAAAGCCGGATAGTGTGAGAAGTAAGGGAAACATTCTCCCTCTTGTTCCGTTGCGGTAGTGATACCCATGACCTTGTTCTCCGTATACCATTGGTCAATCAGAGCGATTTCTTCATCCGTCAGTCCGGTTGCATCTGAGTTGAACAGATAGCAGAGTGCCCATGTCGGGATGGCTTCAATGAGTGTATCCATAGCGTTTTCTTTTTAAGTTCGTTACTCCGTGAATTAGATGGGAAGCAGTTCCAGCAGTTTCTTTAGTGGAATGGAGTTGATGTCCGACTTGAGGAAGTGAACTATCCATTCTGGCTCTTCAAAAAGCGGGTGCATGGGTACCACACTGAAATCGTCCCCATTGGAATAGCAGTCGATTTGTGCAAAGTTGGCGCCGTCCTTGCGGATGTGAGCATAGAAAGGAGGCATACCGCAAAAGCATTTGCGGAGACTCTCTCTGTCCCACTGCAGGGTGAGTTCGTAAACACTGCCCTTGTAGAGCATCTTTTCTTTTCGGTCTTTAAGTTTGTATGCCATAGCTGAACTAATTTTTTCCCTTTGGTTTGAAGCCTTTCGGCTTCTCACTCCCGGGTGATTTTTACGATACCTCTTCTCACGAAGGGTGAAAGGGACAGAAGGCAAATGTGGCAAGGGGAAAGCAGACGGAATACCCAATTTGGCACAAATTGCGGAAGGCTGCCGGCTGCTTTCCTTGCAGCCAAGCAAAGCGCCATTTGCTGCCGTACCGACCCTTCGTTTCTTTGTATCGGAAAATTCATCGGGAGTGGAAATGCCTGACTAAGGAAAGAATCCGCCAGCTGTTAAAGATGAATGTTTAACTTTTAATCTATCCGAAAACTCACTATCTTTGCAGGCCCTGAAAATAAATGTTCAGAAAGGCACGATATAAAACAGATTTTATTACCTTACACAAATGAAAGATCAGATACGCTTATTGAGAGATTGCTTCCACAACGAGATTCCGGCAGTTGTATTCCAGGGGAATGACAGCTGTGCCGGAGAGATACTGGAAGCCGCCAAAAAGATTTATCAGAAACACGGCTGTAGTCAGGAGTTCCTTTACGACTGGCAAATGCTCATCAACGAAGTGAAGGCTTACCAGCAAGAGAGTCCGGAACAGGTACAGCTTCCCCAGCTGACCCATACCGAAGCAGAACTGATTCGGGAAGAAATGAGACAGAAAGGCATGGTTTACTGATGCAACAAAAAAAGTCCTGATGCGCATGGATGAATGGCATCAGGACCTCTTGTTTTTTCATTGCCGATGAATGGCAACCACGTAAAGTTTTTGATTTTATCTTTTCGAAGCCGCCAACGAAAGTTTCCTGAACTGCTTCAGCAGCGGTTCCATTTCAAGTGATACACAGCGGGCACGCTGGCCGGCTGCCTTGTTTCCTTTTTCGGCTTGAAGGGCTGCATCCTTTTGGAATGCCTCCATCTTCATCTGGAGTTGTGTGAGTAATTCATTCATAATCTTTGCATTTAGAGGTTATACCTAATAGATACTTATCACCGGTCTGAACTTATGCGTCTGGTCCTTCGGGGTTTCCTGAATGGTTCCTGACTGCATCGAGAAGAGCCAGGCCTTGCTGTCCTTTTGTCCCTCCACTTCGGTGGAAGTCCACAGCCAGCAGTCACCGGGCTGCAGACTGATGGGTAATCCACCGACCGCCTCTATCCGTTGGTTGACTAGTCCAATTTGCTGATAGAGATAAGTGAGTTGCTTTACCGAGGGGACGTATGCGGACTGGCCGTAGCGCCACATATCGAAAACATAAACAGCTAAGGGAGATTTCACTTCCTCGTTGCGGTACATGGCATGGGTGTTCTCGTTACCGTCTTCCTTCTCCAATGAAGCTGACGTTTCCTGTTCGACACCCAGACTATCGGCAAAAGCTGCCGATGCGACATCCCGGATTGAAACGGCATAGCCCAAAGCTTTGATCTCCGGATTCCGGTTCACATGATAGACAATGGCCACCGGCTCCTTTTTAGATGAAGAGAATTTCTCTTTAGACAATACGCTGCCATCCGAGCAGACTACATCACCGACCTGAAGGGAAGAAGCAATGGACTTGTCTCCTTCATGGTCACATTCTTCGCAGGAAGAGAATAGCATGGCACTTCCTGCAAGTACAGTGTACAATAATTTTCTCAGTATCATAGCAGCGGTATTTCAAATGATTTGACTACAATTTCCGCCTCCTTATCGAGGATGAACCAGTATTCCGAGTGGTAAGGCTTTCCTTTTAAGGTCTTGGCTTCAAAATCTATCTTGACCTTCCATCCGTTAAACGGCTTCGCGACCTTTTCTTTCCCTGCTTTCGCTTCTTCCATTTCTCCATAAGCTATCAAAGCCCGGAGGGTGGTCATGGCATCCAGCTGACGGGTGACCTGATCACTCATTGCGGTATCATCCTTGTTGAGGTTCTGAAAGTAGTCCGTTTCTTCCATCAACTTGTGGCCGTACTGCATCAGGTGCATGGAAAGGGCAGCCTTTTCATGTTGATTGACATATTCCTTGCCGAAAACCGAATCTGCCTTGCTGATTCCCTTGATTTGGATGGACTCCGGATTATCGACGGTTGCTCTCAAAGCTCTCTCTGCAACTTCCACCGCCCGTTTCTCGGGTCGTCCGGAACAACTGGCGAAGTAAAACAGTCCGCCCCAAAAACTGACGGCGGTTACCAGCATGATAATCATTTTCATTCCCGGTTTCATATCTTCACGATTTGGAGTTTGTCGGGAGAAAGACCGAGACGCTTGCGGTAGATGGTGCCGTCATCACGGTACATCTCCAGTTCATTGGAGGTGATTTCTTTTTCACAGATTTCCTTGGCTTCCGTCAGGCTCAGCTGGTGGCCACCGATATTGCGCCAGATGGCAAAGTTGCACGGCGCCTGCTGGTTGTTGTAATTGGAGCAGTTAAAGGCTCTCGTACCCACCCGAATATCGCCGCCACAATGCGGGCATTTGCCGATGACAGACTGCATGTTGATGGCACCGTTGTCTGCCAGTTCCAGCACGGAAGGGAAAGTCTTTCCCTCCTTGGAAGCGAAGCCGTCCACCAGGATGAAGCGGTGCTCCAACAGTTCGGTGATTTCTTCGTCACTCATCTTGCGGTTGCCGATAATGCCGTTGATATTCAGCACACAGGTAGGCTGTTCGGCGATGTTGTTCTCACAGCGGTAGCCCTTGCAGGTCTTTACCACGTTGCCGCCACACAAGGGACAACGACCGATTATTTTCTTTTCCATACGCTTTTGTTTTTGGATGATTTGTTTACTATATGATTCTGTTACTTATTGCATTGATTACTTTCTTATTTCCTTACTTGATTACTATGTGATTAGTAAATTAGTTTACTTGTTTACCTATTTACCATTTCAGACTGTAGCCCTGGTTCCAGTCCGAGATGATACCGCCGATGATGTTCTTGCCGGACATCACGTTGGCCCATCCTTCGGGATCAAGCGAAAACCAGAGGTCGTTCCATGAGAGTGTGCGTACCTGCCAGGCCAGGATAAACAGGTCGGTGTTGATGGCTTCCAAACGGCTGACCACCTCGTTGGCGATGTAGTAGCGTTCCGAAGCGTTCAGCAGGTTCACCTTGTGCTTCTCGTTCTTTCCGTCATCTCCTGTCACGTCATACTTGCCCGAAGTTACCAGCTGCTTCATGAAGGGAAAGAGTGCCGTCATCTGTGTGGCAGCATCCGTCAGTTCATCCGATACCATGGCCGCAATAACGGTTCCCTTCAGATTGCCGCCCACCGATTTGAGGAGCAGGCTGCAGTTCTGCGGGATTTCCTTGGCCACCAGTTCCCCAGCCCGCTTAATCTGGTAGAGGTTCTGCATGGCGCCCTGCGCATTCGAGAGGTAGTCCAGCATCTTGTCTTCCACATGGTGAATCCGCTCCAGCGAAGCGGTTACGGCCACTTCCGCTGCAATGATTTTCTCCTGCGTTTTCTTGCGGTCCTTGTGAATCTTCTTCAAGGCTGCGGTCTGACCCAGTACGGCAGAAGTCAGCGCCGGGTCGGTCTGTTGGGCAAAGAGCGGAGTCTTGCCTATCAATAAGCCAACAGCAGCGATTAACAAGGAGCGTTTCCATCGTTTTGCATTCATACGTTCATATTTTAGGGCCTGCATTTCTGCGTTCGGCCAGGTTATTGATTTGGTCCTGTTTGGTCGGATGCAGCCGCACCTCCATCGGTTTGTTGAGCAGACAGTCGTTCCAGTCCTTGAAAGCCTTGGGAGGAAGCCATTGTCCCATATTGTATCTGACCGACAGGTGTTCCTTGACCTGCACCTGAAAGGGTCGCTCCGGATCAAGCCGGAAGGAACGTCCGTTCGCTTCCACTTCCAGACTGTCACGGGTTCGGTTGATTTTCAAGGGGATGTTCTCTACCAGCGCCATCATGCGCAAGCCGTAGATGCGACCGGGCAGGTCATTGTCGAAACAGTCAAACGAACGGGCTCCGGGAAAGCGGTTCAGTACCTGCCGGATTTGTCCGTCAGAGAACGTACCGCCCAGTGATACCAGGGCAATTTCATTGGTCAGCTGCTTCCGGTTCCATTGGTAGAATGCCATGGCATCGAAAGCCGACTCACAGAAGAAGACACTCTTCACCACATTCGGATAGCCACCTGACAAGTCAGCCACCCATGCAGAAGAACTGGAATCACTCCCAGCCGCCTTGGACTTGTAACCGCCGTACCCCCGCATTTCGTAGCCACGGACCTGATTGTTCTCTCCGTTGGTATAAGGGAAGCCGATGTTGTAGCCGTCAAAGTTCTCGTTCTTCCTGTCGCGGATGAGCCGGATGAACGGAGCGAAGGTGCGTACCGTTTCATCGGAAAATCCCCTTTGTTGGAAGATGGCCGGAACCTTGTCGGGATTTATCGGCTTCACCTCATACCTGGAGCTGTCGAAGGTGGCATGATACCTGGCTGACTGTACATACTCCCGGTCCTCGCGGTATTCAGGTTCGGGCATGTTGGCAAAGCGGGACAGCACCTTGGCTATCTTCTGCCATTCATCCTTGCCCGACACGTTGAAGGCATTCAGGTTCTCCCGGATGAGTGTGACTACATCCCCCTTGGAACCGTCACGGCGGAAGAACCGCTGGGAAGCCTTGTCCTGGGGGTGGCAGATTACGAGCGCATCCCGCTTTTCCTTGCCATCACCCAACACCAGCTCCATGTAGCGGCCCACACCGGCCTTTCGGTCCAGACGGTACCCGAGCGCATAGGCTACATCGTCGATGCCTACCTTGGCTTTGAGGTCCTTGAAGTTTACCTTGTAATCAGTCATGGTTCATGGAATTGAAGGTTCTACATAAAATCAGATGCTTAACTTGGCACCCACTGCCTGCGTGCGTTTGAGGTTGGCTATCTCCGGTTCGAAGGTCTTGTGCGCTGTCATGTTCAGGAAGGCAGCCTTGTCCTTGTAGTCCGTCAGCTGGAAGTAGGTCTTGGCCGTATTTTTCGATACCTTCTTCAACCCCAGTTCCACACCGTCATACGAAGCGCGGATGGCATAATCCCCGTTACGTGTCTTCACGATGGCTGCATTCTTGAACGGCACCTCTTCGCCTTCGCCCAACGGGGCAAACGGGTCGTTCTTCGTCAGGTAGGGCTGTTCGTTGAGAGCCAGCCGCTGTTTGTCCACCTGGTCCAGAATCAGGTCCGAAGCCTTGTTCACGTCCGCCATGACGGAAACGATGAACTTCGGTTCCTGCTTCAGCACCCCAATCCAGGAATCCAGATAGGCTGCGGAATTGTCCGTCACCTTCATGTCAAATCCCATAGAATGGCAGATCATGGCAGCCGTCAGTTCAGCTACCAGTTCCTCCTTGGCGTATTTCGGGTCTCCGAAGCGCCCGCCCATCTCGCGGTTGAGCCGTTCAGGGGTCATGGTGGAGTGTGACATCTCATGCAGCATGGTGGAGTAGAACTCCATGCCGCCCCGGTAGACTTCCTCGGGGGTATTGCCGATGTTGAACTGCTCCTTCATGGGCAGCACCACGATGTCTTTAGCTGGCGAATAAAAAGCTCCGTCCACCCGTTTGTCTGCCTGTATGGGGCAGAGCCAGCCTTGCGTCTCAATCATCCGGTCGAGCGCGGCATGGACATACATGCCTTCCTTATCCCGAAGTTCGGGCACCTTGAACTTCTCCATGAGTTTCTGCACCCGTTCGGGCTGCACCTCTGCCAGATTGGTCTGGTCGATGTTGTACACGGGGAAAGCCTTGAAGAAGGGAATGACATCCATGCCTTTCTTCTCCTCCTTACTCATGGCCTTATACTCCTCCGAACTGACCTTATGGCCGTTCTTGTCCTTGACCAGCACGTCCCAATAGACCACGGGAAACGCTTTTTCACCTTTCAGTACATGGGCTTTCAGGTTGTGCGCCTGCTTGAAGGTGAGGTACACCGGCAGTCGGTAGCCCTGGGCAGCGGTCTGCAGCTGAAGGAAGAAGGAATTGGAACCCGAGTAGTTGCGGCCTCCCACGTTCTGCGGGAGACCTGCAAATCCGGATGCACCGCCAATCCAGCCTTTCTTCCAGTCGGAAGCCTTCATCTGCTCCATGCGGGCTATCATCATTTCGGCAAAGCGGTCGATGGCTACCTGCCCGGCATTGCCGGATGTGTTAGTTCCATACGCCATAGCTTTCGTCATCCATTACCTGACGGTCCATCTGGTCAATGTCCGTCTGTTCGACATAAAACTCTGCGGATTCATCCGAAGGATCCGTGCCGTGGGTCTGGCACCACTCCAGATAGTCCTCTGCATTTTCACCATCCATCACAAAGCGGAGGAAGCCGATTTTACCGGCCTGAAGGAGTTCCACTAACTCCTCGTGTGTCTTTTTAGCTGTCATATCTTTTCGTCTTTTATTGTTTCTTGAATATTCGTTTGTTTCTTTTGATTTTGTTACATTTTCATGGAAGCCGACTTCTCCAGTTTGTTGGTCACGGCTGAAAGCATCCCAGTAATTTCCGTATTGAGGTACTTGGCTGCAATCTGTTCCCGGGTAGCAGTCTTTGCCTTGAAGAGTGAGTAGCCGTCATCGAAGGAGAGTTCATGCTTGCTGGTCTTGCCCTTGTCACCCAAGTCCATCGACACCTTCCATTTGTTATCGGAGTGGTCTTTGGCCACACGAACACCTTTGGGATCCACTCCTTCGGGAAGCTGGTACTTCTCGTAGGCTGACTGCAGGTGCAGGCGCTCCCCGAAGTTCTTCTCCACAAGTTGCGTAGGACTGACCACGCGGTCGAAGTAGGCATTCAAGTCCTCACGGGAAGCCACTGCCGACATTTTGGTGTCACCCATCTGCACATAGAACTTATACTTGCCATAATCCGGTCGCTGCTCGTCCTTTTCCTTATAGACATTGAACTTGTCGATGGTAATGGCTCCATCCGGACCGGACAACTGCTTCGGCATTTGGAACGCTTCTTCCGATACCTTCGGCATCAGCTTAGTCGGATAATACTCCTCCATCAGCTGCGGCACCGTCAGTTCCTTCTTCTGGTAAGCAGCGAGGTCTGCAGCATCCATCTTCTGCGGCTTCAGCTGCACGCCGTCCATCTTGGCGGTAAAGTACCAGTCTGCCGGATTGGTGGTGCTCTGGAAGGCATGGCCGTGGCTGACTTTCTCGCCGTTGGCGGTAATCATCTGCGGTTCACGTGGCTTGCGTTCCTGCTTGGCTTCCGCTTTCTGCTCGGCCTGTTGTTCACTCTTGACTTCGGCTTTGGCTTCCGTCTTCTTTTCCTTGGCAGGTTTCTCCTCTGCAGCCGTCTTGACTGTCTTGGTTGGCTCTTCCTGCACAGCCTGTTCTTTCTTCTTTTTCGCCATAGTATTCTTGTTGGAGGTATTCGTTTCTTTCAAATCTTCCCCGGTCTTTTCCCTGGGCTTCTTCATCAGTTCCGGACGGTCTATCGCCTCGCAGATGGCGACCCGTTGACCGGAGCGAATCAGCTTGGGCAGATGCTTGTCCAGTTCATGACGGGGAAAGGTCAGGAGTTTGATGGGGTCTTTCTCCAGTGGCAGAATCTTGTCTGATACCTTCAGCGCCAGTATTACCGATGCCTTGAGTGCATCTTCCTTATACATTTCGTAGAAATCTCCTTTACGGAAAAGCAGCACCGCATCGGGATGTTTCTTCTTCAATTCGTTGAACTGCCGGACAAAGCCGACATCCTTCTCTGCATTCTTCTTGACCATAGGGAAAAGGATTTAGAATTTGAGACCTTGGGATTTTTCTGTTTTGGGTGCATGGAGTTTCAAGGCTCTCTCCTGCGACTGCTTGTCCACCACCTGCTGGTATTCCCAGCGGTTCTTGTCCGTCATCACCAGTCCCAGGAACTCGGGATGCTGTTCGTCGTAGCGGAGTTTCTGCTGTCGTTCCCACTCTTTCATGTCGCCCTGAATGACCTTGAAGCCCTGGGGCTCTTTCAAATCCACACCGACCGACACTTTCTCGCCACCTACATTCAGCTCAATGGGTTTTCCCTCGCGTACCTGCTGCTTTTGCTGCATGCCCAGTTCGATGTCGTTGACCTTCTCCATGTCCTTGAGCTTCTGTTCCAGCTGAACGTCCGTAACCCGGCGATGAATGACGGATTTGGTTTCGGGATCGAGTTGCAGATACTGCTGAGTCTTCTCGCCGTTGACTTCTACGGCTTTCTGGATGACTTCACCTTTGTTGAGCCTTTCGGCTTCCTGTTCCGTGAGGCGCAACAACTGGTTGCGTTCCTTTTCCAGTACGGCACGTACCGGGTAAGCCATGAGCGCCGGGTTGCCGTATTTATCCGATACCAGCTGGAGTTTGAGGGGAAGTGTGATAAGGTCTCCGTTCCGGGCACTGATGGACACCTGCAAGAGCGGTGTGACCTCTCCGGAAGCCAATTTCTCCTTCACTTCCTGAGGGAGACTGTCGGCCTTTTCCCGGTCAATGCCTAATGCCGCCAACTTCTCGTAGGGCAGCCTTTCAGAATGATTGATGTTGTGCATTTTCGTATTGTTTAAGTAAAACGATATATTTGCGGTCGGAACCGCCTTGAACACCCGCAAAAGTATTGTCAACCCTATCATTGAAAAGAAATGCACAACATCATTCTGACCGCCGTGCTGCTGATTCTTGGTTCCGTTTCGGCATCGGCACAGTTCTATACGATTACCAAAGAGAAGGAAATCCGTCCGGAAAAGAAGCAAAAAGTGGCTCCTGATACCCTACAGAGGGGTTCTGTGGCTTTTGAGTCTTGCAAAAAGGCAGAAAAGGATTCACTTGCCCCAGAGGTGCCTGTAAAACTGCTTTCGGAGCTATATGCCCGAAAAGTTTACGCAAGGGTGTCCCACGAAAAAGCGTCTGATAAGGGAACTGAAAAAACTGAGGTTTCTGAACGAAAAGAACTTCCTGCGCTCACTATTCCCAATCTCTACCGGGAAATCATCCGCAATGGCATCCGGCATCCGAAGATAGTACTGGCACAAGCCATACTGGAAACAGGGTGGTTTCGCTCACCGCTTTGCCGAAACCGACACAATCTGTTTGGACTGACGAATCCCAAAACCGGGAAGTACTATGAGTTTAACCACTGGACGGAAAGTGTACGGGCTTACTACACTAAGGTGCAGTATAAGTATAAAGGAGGAAACTACCTGCTGTGGCTGCATAAGCTTGGCTATGCTGAAGATCCAAGGTATGTGCGTGAAGTAATCAGAATTCTAAAAAAACTGGAAAATCGTAGAGTGGAATACAACATGCATTCAACTAAAAAAAGAAACAGAGACTACTTACGATTGTAGCCTCTGTGAAAATATATAGAGTATCGGTCGGGGAATTTGCACACCCGACCTACAATAGGTGTGCAAAGTAACACAAAAAAAATAGATTATCTGAACTCTTCCTTGAAAAACTTTTGGGAGAATAGTATTACCTTTGTATCATAAAACATATAACTTATGATACATATTCTGATTATAGACGACGAAGACCCCATTCGTAACCTGCTGGCTCGCATGGTGGAGTTGGAAGGTTATCATGCTTCCAAGGCGGCAGATTGTCGTTCGGCATTGAAAATGCTGGAAACCCAACATTTTGAAGTGGTGCTTTGTGACGTATTCCTGCCGGATGGCAACGGTGTGGACTTCATTTTCGATATTCACAAGATTCAACCCGATACAGCCGTTATCCTGCTCACCGCACATGGAAACATCGCTGACGGTGTACAAGCCATCAAAAATGGAGCTTTTGATTACATTACCAAAGGAGACGATAATCGTAAGATTATTCCTACCATCAGTCGTGCTGTAGAAGAGGCAGATAAGAAAAAAGGGAAGATACTCCCGCCACCCACTTATTCTTTCCAGTCTATTATCGGCCAATCAGTTTGTTTGCAGCAAGCCATCAGTTTGGCTCAGAAAGTGGCCAAGACCGATGTCCCGGTTTTGCTGACCGGGGAGACGGGTACGGGCAAGGAAGTGTTTGCCCATGCCATTCATGCTGCCAGCAACCGTTCACAGTATCCTATTATAGAAATCAACTGTTCGGCTTTCAGCAAGGATTTGTTGGAAAGTGAATTGTTCGGCTACAAGGCCGGTGCTTTTACCGGTGCGATCAAGGACAAGAAGGGATTGTTTGAAATAGCCAATCACGGTACCATCTTCTTGGATGAAATTGGAGAAATGGCCTTTGATTTGCAAGCCCGTTTATTGCGCATTTTGGAAACGGGGGAATATATCAAACTCGGAGACACCAAACGGACGCAAGTGGATGTACGTATCATTTCGGCTACCAACCGTCACCTAAAAGAGGAAATAGAGAAAGGAGAATTCCGGGAAGATCTCTTTTTCCGGCTATCCGTCTTTCAAATTCACCTGCCGGCTCTCCGAGAGCGAAAAGAAGACATCGAGAGTTTGGCTCGTTTATTTCTGCAACGCTGTGTAGCGAAATTCAACAAAACCATTGAAGACATAGACCCGGATGCCTTGCTTGCCCTCCGGCAGGCAGAATGGAAAGGCAATGTGCGCGAGTTGCGCAATGTCATCGAACGGAGTGCCGTCATCTGCGACAACCGGATTACCCGAGAAGACCTTCCCATCGAGCTACAGCAGAATCCATACACACGCAGAGATGATAAGGGAGATGAATTTGAATTGGCAGCTATCGAACGAAAACATATCCTTAAAGTGCTACAGCACACTCATGGCAACAAGACAGAAACGGCACGGTTACTGAAAATCGGACTTGCCACCTTGTATCGGAAAATAGAATCCTACCACATCCAATAAAGTAAAAGAGCAAACAATCCCCTTTACTGTTTCATTCTAATAGAGCGGCCTTCTCATTTTGAGAGGGTCGCTTTATTATTTGATTCCTGTTAATATTCTTTTTACGCCTCATACACAAGCAGTTTGATTCTTACCCGTTTTCTTGGCACATCCCTTGCCTATATAATGCCATCATGTATAACTCATAATAATTGTAATAACTAAAATGAAAAGAAAATGAACGAAATGATTGGAATCGCCATCTGTGTAGCCAGCGGATTGGCCTGTTTTAAACTGTTTATGAAGTGTATTGATTGGTTCGACAACCTATAAAAAGAGAAAGGTATGTATACAGCATTGTTTATCGTAGGTATTATCTTGTTCGGCTATCTTGCTTATGTCTTGGTTAAGCCGGAAAAATTCTAAAAAAAGAAGTTATGAATACAGAAATAATAGGTATAGTAGCCCAAGTGGTATTGATGGTCGTTCTCAGCTATCCGCTGGGGAAATACATCGCTCGTGTATATCAAGGAAAAAAGGTTTGGACAGATTTCATGAAGCCGATAGAAGGATGGATTTTCCGTCTTTCGGGCATTCATCCCGATGAAGAAATGAACTGGAAGCAATTCTTGAGAGCACTACTCACCGTGAATCTGTTTTGGTTCATTTGGGGTATGGTGTTGCTTACCTTGCAAGGTTGGTTGCCTCTGAATCCGGATGGCAATTTGGCACAAAGTGCTCACCAGGCTTTCAACACCTGCATTTCGTTTATGGTAAACTGCAACGAACAGCACTACAGTGGAGAAAGCAACTTAACCTATTTTACTCAGCTCTTCGTTATTATGCTGTTCCAGTTCCTAACTGCTGCTACCGGTATGGCTGCCATGGCAGGAGTCATGAAAGCTTTGGGAGAAAAGACCACACAAACTATCGGCAATTTCTGGAATTTTTTGGTACTTAGCTGTACCCGTATTCTTCTTCCGTTGTCTTTAGTTGTCGGCTTTATTCTAATTACGCAAGGTATTCCCATGGGATTTGACGGAAAAATGGAAGTAACCACCCTGGAAGGTGAAACCCAATATGTGTCACAAGGTCCGGCGGCTACCATTATCCCCATCAAACAGTTGGGTACCAACGGCGGAGGCTATTTCGGGGTTAACTCTTCCCATCCCTTGGAAAATCCGACCTATTTATCCAATATGATAGAATGCTGGTCCATCTTGATTATTCCTATGGCTATGGCTTTTGCATTCGGATTTTATGTGAACCGGAAGAAATTGGGATACAGCATCTATGGAGTTATGCTGGTAGCCTTTCTGATAGGAGTCTGTGTCAATGTATCACAAGAGATGGGAGGTAATCCACGTATTGATGCCATGGGAATTACACAAGAAAATGGCTCAATGGAAGGGAAAGAAATACGTTTGGGGGCCGGTGCCACCGGATTGTGGAGTGTTGTGACCACCGTAACCTCCAATGGGTCTGTCAACGGGATGCATGACTCTACCCTGCCTCTTTCGGGGATGATAGAAATGCTGAACATGCAGATTAATACATGGTTCGGTGGTGTCGGCGTAGGCTGGATGAATTACTTTACGTTCCTCATCATCGCTGTATTTATCAGCGGGTTGATGGTAGGCCGGACTCCTGAATTCATGGGGCACAAGGTGGAAGCCCGCGAAATGAAAATTGCTTCTATCGTAGCGCTGCTGCATCCGTTTGTCATCCTGGTCGGAACGGCCCTGGCTGCCTATCTGTATGTTCATGCCCCGGCTTTTGTGGCGAGCGAAGGCGGGTGGCTCAACAATCCTGGTTCCCATGGATTGGGAGAAATGCTTTATGAGTTTACCTCTTGTGCGGCCAATAACGGATCTGGATTCGAAGGCTTGGGTGACAATACCTGGTTCTGGAATTTTTCCTGTGGCATTGTACTGATCCTGAGCCGTTTCATTCCGATTATCGGTCAGGTAGCTTTGGCCGGACTGCTGGCTCAGAAAAGATACATTCCTGAAAGTGCTGGCACGCTGAAAACTGATACGGTGACCTTTGCTGTCATGACCTTTGCTGTCATCTTTATCGTAGCTGCCTTGTCTTTCTTCCCGGCACAGGCCCTGACCACACTGACGGAACATTTTTCTCTCTAATTACAACTGATTAATAGCAAGAAAATATGAATACTAAAAATAAAAACAACTCCTTGTTTCAGAAAGACCAGCTGAAAGCCAGTCTCAAACAGTCTTTCGTTAAACTGAATCCACGACTGATGGTGAAAAACCCTATTATGTTCACAGTGGAAATCGCCACCTTTTTCATGCTGCCGGTGACCGTCTATTCAGCGGTGAGCGATGCACAGGGCTCGGTAATCTATAACTTCAGCGTTTTCGTCATTCTTTTTCTGACCTTGCTTTTTGCCAACTTTGCGGAAGCCATTGCCGAAGCACGGGGCAAGGCTCAGGCTGACAGCTTGCGCAAAACTCGTGAGGAAACACCTGCCAAGCGGGTCACAGGTGGAAAGCTGGAGTCTGTAAGCAGTTCCCAACTGAAGAAAGGCGATGTCTTTGAGTGTGAAGCAGGGGATGTCATTCCTGCAGACGGTGAAATCATAGAAGGTCTGGCCTCCATCGATGAAAGTGCGATTACGGGAGAATCCGCTCCGGTGATCCGTGAAGCCGGCGGAGATAAAAGTTCGGTAACTGGGGGTACAAAAGTGCTCTCAGATCGGATTCGGGTGGTGGTTACCACACAGCCCGGAGAGAGTTTCCTTGACAAGATGATTGCATTGGTCGAAGGGGCTAGCCGGCAGAAAACGCCGAATGAGATTGCACTGACCATCCTGCTGGCTGTATTCACACTTGTCTTTCTGGTGGTGTGCATTACGCTGAAGCCGATGGCCGACTATTCCGGCACTACCATTACGATAGCCGCTTTCCTGTCTCTCTTTGTCTGTCTGATTCCTACCACCATCGGTGGACTGCTTTCCGCCATCGGAATTGCAGGTATGGACCGCGCACTGCGTGCCAATGTCATCACCAAATCCGGAAAAGCCGTTGAGACAGCAGGAGATGTGGATACACTTTTACTGGACAAGACGGGTACCATCACTATCGGAAACCGTAAGGCTACAGCCTTTCATCCGGTCAAAGAGATTCCTCTGCACCGTTTTGTGGAAATATGCATGCTCTCTTCCGTAGCCGATGACACTCCGGAAGGTAAATCCATCATCGAATTGGGACGCGAACAAGGCATCCGCATGCATACACTCCAGACGGAAGGGGCCCACATGATCCAGTTTACGGCGGAAACCAAATGCTCTGGCATAGACCTGAAAGACGGTACCCAAATTCGTAAAGGGGCTTTTGATGCCATCCGCAGTCTGACGCAGGCAGCCGGTCATGACTTTCCCCGGGAAACGGAAGATGCAATCCGAAACATATCAGGCAACGGAGGTACTCCTTTGGTGGTCTGTGTCAATCAGAAAGTGGCCGGTGTCATTGAATTGCAGGACATTATCAAACCAGGTATAGAAGAGCGATTTGAACGCTTACGAAAAATGGGTGTCAAAACGGTGATGGTAACGGGAGACAATCCCTTGACGGCACAATACATTGCAAAAAAAGCGGGTGTGGATGACTTCATCGCCGAAGCCAAGCCGGAAGACAAGATGAATTACATCCGTCGGGAACAGGCGGCCGGCAAGCTGGTGGCCATGATGGGTGACGGTACAAACGATGCTCCGGCTTTGGCACAGGCCAACGTAGGGGTAGCCATGAACAGCGGTACACAGGCGGCAAAAGAAGCCGGCAACATGGTTGACCTAGATAATGACCCGACTAAACTGATCGAAATCGTAGAGATTGGAAAGCAGCTGTTGATGACACGAGGTACACTGACCACCTTTTCCATCGCTAACGATGTGGCAAAATACTTTGCTATCATTCCGGCCTTGTTCATGGTTTCTGTTCCTCAATTGGGTGCCCTTAACATCATGGGGCTTCACAGTCCGGAAAGTGCCATCCTTTCCGCCGTCATCTTCAATGCGCTCATCATTCCTGCGCTGATACCCCTGGCGCTGAAAGGAGTTGCCTACAAGCCGATCGGTGCCAGTGCTCTGCTTCGTCGAAACCTGCTTATCTATGGGGTAGGCGGTTTGATAGCTCCCTTTGTGGGTATCAAACTGATTGACCTGCTCGTTGGTCTGTTTGTCTAGCCCATCTTTCATGATAACTTATTCAAACCCATTTAATTGACTCAAAAATTATTCATTATGAAGAATCTGATAAAATCCATCAAACTTACCCTTGTTTTCTGTGTGTTTTTGTCCGTATGCTATGTGCTGGTCCTGTGGGTGTATGCCCAGTTCGCTGCGCCGGGTGAGGGTGGCAATGCCGAAACTGTCACGCTAAACGGTAAAGTAGTGGGGGTAGCCAACGTCGGACAGCGGTTTACCCAAGATATTTATTTTTGGGGTCGTCCCTCTTGTGCCGGTGACGGTTACGACGGCACCAGCTCGGCAGGCAGCAACAAAGGGGTAACCAATGAAAGCTACCTGAAAGAGGTCGAGGCCCGGATAGACACCTTTTTACTGCACCATCCGTACCTGAAACGTGCGGAGGTGCCTGCAGAAATGGTAACGGCCAGTGCCTCCGGATTGGATCCTGACATCACACCGGCCTGTGCCTATGTGCAGATAAAACGGGTGGCTACTGCCAGAGGATGGAGCGAAGAAGAAGTGAAAGCACTGGTGGAAAGCCATATCGAAAGACCGCTTTTCGGCATTTTCGGGCCTTCCAAAATCAATGTGTTGAAACTGAATGTTGCTTTAGATGAACATAAGAAATAACCTTTAATCCGTTTGTACCATGTATGCTTTTATCAAAAAAAATCTGCTGCTCATAGGAGCAGTGGCTTGTTTATATCCTTTACAAGTTTCTGCACAAAACAAACTATCCGTCCATGCCAAGGCGGATTTCGTATCTGACTATATCTGGCGCGGAGCCGATCAGCAGTCCGGCTGTTCGGTACAGCCTTCTCTCACGCTGGGCTATGCTGGTTTTTCTCTCAATATTTGGGGTAGCCAGTCACTCACCAAATGGGAAGAAGGAGGTGCCAAAGAATGGGATATCAACCTCGGATATACCTACCGGAATTTTACAGTCACCCTATCCGACTACTGGTGGAGCGGTATCAACCAGCCTTATGGCCATTACAAAAACAGCCATTATTTCGAGGGCACTCTGGCTTACTGCTTTGGCGATACTTTTCCGCTATCCCTTTCATGGAGTACCATGTTTGCCGGGGCAGACAAGAATGAGAAGGGTAATCTGCAGGCATCCACTTATCTTTCGGCCTCCTATGTATTCCGGCTGCCTGCTGACATAGTGATGACTCCAGCTGTTGGTTTTACTCCTTGGAAGGGAATGTATCACCATAAAGCTGCTTTTACAGACGTATCTCTGAAAGTTTCCAAGGAAGTATCGTTGTCAAACCATTTAGCAATCCCCTTATTTGTTCAAGCTATCGTATCACCGGTATATGACCGAACTTACCTGGTAGCAGGAATCGGCATTGGATTTTAACATTTCCACCACCTTGTACTCTTATAGACAGTGGAAAGGAAAGACTTGTTTTCTCAAAATGAAAAGGTTTCTTCTCAGATTGAGAAAACAGTTTGCCTTTTCATTCCTCTTTTATATCTTCATAGCTGCTGATTTTCAAGTGATAATGAAAGATCTGGAACAATGGCACAGTCCTTGTTTCTCATGTAATAAAATAAAAGAACAATGGAAGAATGGTATCAAAGCAATAAAGTTTCTTTTCAGAGAAACAGGGACTGTATGGTCAACTATCGACATGTTTCATATGCATTAGGCGTGCTTGTACTGGTAGAAGCGGGTCTTTTCGCACTTTGTGCAGGTGTTTCCTTCTACTATCAGGAAGAAGACTATATTCATTTTTTAGAGACGCTGCTTATTAACGTTGTACTTGGTGGACTGCTGCTGTTGGTGGGTAAACGAAATGAAGTATCCATCAATCGACGTGACGGTTATTGCATTGTCAGTCTTTCGTGGATACTGTTTTCGGCACTGGGCATGCTGCCTTTTCTGTTTAGTGGACATATCACTTCCGTAGCCGATGCCTTTTTTGAAACCATGTCCGGATTTACCACTACTGGGGCCACGATACTGGATCATATCGAATCCCTCCCTCACGGACTGCTCTTTTGGAGAAGTCTGACCCAATGGATTGGTGGGCTTGGCATCGTTCTTTTCACTATTGCCCTGCTGCCGCTTTTCTCGGGCAGCAGCCAGCAACTCTTTCTATCAGAAGCAACCGGAGTTACCCATGACAAGATTCATCCCAAAATCAAGGTAATGGCTCGGTGGTTATGGATCATTTATATCGGACTGACAGCAACGGAAACGCTCCTGCTCGTAGGAGGAAATATGGACTGGTTTGATGCTATTTGTCATGCCTTTTCTACGACAGCCACCGGTGGTTTTTCCACTAAGCAGGCAAGTGTAGCCTATTGGAATTCGCCCTATATTGAATACGTGATTTCCGTTTTTATGATTCTGTCCGGTGTCAATTTCTCACTTTATTATGTGGCCGCCATGCGCGGCAATTTCCGTAACTTATGGAAAGACGAAGAATTACGCTGGTTCCTGAAGTCTGTCGGCATTCTTACTTTGCTCATTACCGCTGCCCTGTTCTTGAATGACTACTACAATCTGGAGACCTCTTTCCGTAAAGCCCTGTTTCAGGTAGCTACTGCTCATACTTCCTGCGGATTTGCTACAGATGATTACAACTTATGGCCTCCTTTCACCTGGATGTTGCTGATTTTCGCCATGATTTCGGGCGGATGCACCGGTTCCACCAGCGGAGGGGTCAAAAACATGCGCTTGCTCATCATGGCCCGCAACATCCGGAATCAGTTCAAACAGATGCTTCACCCTCGTGCTGTTTTAACGGTACGAGTAAACAGTATCTGTGTCCCAGTACAGACCTCTGCTACGGTATACACTTTTTTCGTAACTTACTTGATATGTATTTTTATAGGGTGGATATTATTGATGTGCTGTGGAGTGGGACTGACCGAATCCATGAGTACAGTGATATCCGCCATAGGCAATGTGGGTCCCGGACTGGGAGCTTTCGGACCGGCTTTTTCCTGGGCAGCTCTTCCCGATGCAGCCACATGGATACTTTCTGCGTTGATGCTCATCGGGCGTTTGGAGATTTTTGGTATCTTGCTACTCTTTTATCGGGGATATTGGAAAGACGAATAACAGAATCTGCCTCTTTGAGAAGGATGTAGGGGGATTTCCCTAATCGTCAACTTGGGCAGATTGCAAGAATATCAACAGAAATAAACATAATATGAAGGATAGAAATGATAGAGAAGAAAACGCAAAGCATTTTCTCCAGCTGATACGGCGTTCACAGCGGGGTGTATTCAAGGTCTATATTGGCATGATAGCCGGTGTTGGGAAGACATACCGGATGCTACAGGAGGCACATGAGATGCTGGACAACGGCATCAACGTGCAGATAGGATATGTAGAAACCCACGGACGCGTCGCTACCGAGGAGTTGTTGGCCGGACTGCCGGTCATTCCACGGAAGAAAATCTATTATAAAGGGAAGGAACTGGAAGAGATGGATCTGGATGCCATTCTGCTGCTACGTCCAGAACTGGTCGTAGTGGATGAACTGGCGCATACCAATGTGGAAGGCAGCCGCCACGAAAAACGTTGGCAGGATGTCATGGAACTATTGGAAGCTGGTATCAATGTCATCACTGCCGTCAACATCCAACACATCGAAAGTCTCAATGAGGAGGTCAAGGGAATTGCTGGCATCGAGGTGAATGAACGGATTCCGGACAAGGTACTCGAAGAAGCGGATGAGGTGGTGAATATCGACCTGACAGCTGAAGAGCTGATCAACCGTCTGAAAGCCGGAAAAATATACCGCAAAGAAAAAGTCCAGACTGCCTTGAACCATTTCTTCAAGACAGAAAACATCCTTCAGCTGCGCGAGCTGGCTTTAAAAGAGGTGGCTTTCCGGGTGGAGCGGAAAGTGGAGAATGAGCTTGTTACCGTAGAGAAAGGGGTGCACCGCGAGCGATTTCTGGTGTGCATCAGCAGCAATGAAAAGACACCGAGAAGGCTCATCCGCCGTACTGCCAGACTGGCCACTCGATACGATACGGATTTTCTGGTTCTGTATGTGCAGACCCCGGCCGAACATCCGGACCGCATTCCGTTGGCTACCCAGCGCCATTTGCTGAATCACTTCAAATTAGCGGCGGAGCTGGGCGGTGAACTGATACAGCGGGCTTCACCGGATGTCATAGATACTATCCAAGCGGTGTGCAAAGAGCGTCAGGTCACGACGCTGTGCATCGGACAACCGGCTTTCACCTATGTCTCGACCTTGATTCACCTAAAACGGTACAGGTCTTTTTTGAGATTTCTCTCGGAAGAGAACATTAAATTGATTATCTTTCCGCAGTAATAACCCTAAACAGATTGTTTTATGAATATCAAGACAAAACTGACGTTGAATATCGGTATGCTGGTAGCCATGATTGTGCTGCTGGTTTCACTCTCTGTCGTCAACCTGCAAATTCTGACCGCCACCGAGCCGACCAGCCCAGCGGCCGGTCCCGGTCTGCAACGCGCATTGATCTGGGTTTCAATCATCGGAGGCATCTGCATTGTTTGTGGCCTTTGGATGTTGAAACAGTTGCCGGCTTCCATCAACAAGCCCGTCAAAGAAATTACAGACGGTATCAAGGAAATAGCCAACCACAACTACGAACAGCGGTTGAACCTCGAAAGCAAGGAGTTTGAAGAGGTGTCCAAAAACTTCAACCGGATGGCCAAACGGCTGGCTGACTATCATTCCAGCACACTGGCTGAAATAAAGGCGGCCAAGAATTACATGGAAACCATCATCAACAGCGTAAAGGAACCTATCATCGGACTTGACAATGCGATGACCATCCTTTTCATCAACGATGAAGCCCTCAGCATCCTCAACCTGCAACGGGAAGAGGTGTTATGGAAATCGGCTCAAGAGATAGCCCTTCGAAACGACCTCCTTCGCCGACTGCTCCGGGGGGTACAGGATTCCTTCGATGAAAAGAACACGGCTAAAAACGAGCCGCTGAAAATCTATGCCGACAATAAGGAAAGCTATTTCCAGATGAAGTGTATGAAGACCGGAAGAGAAGGTACGTCTCAAAAGGAAGGATATGTGATTCTCTTAAAAAATATCACAGAATTCAAGGAATTGGATTCTGCCAAAACCACCTTCATCTCGACCATCTCTCACGAACTAAAGACACCGATTTCAGCCATTCTGATGAGTCTTCAGTTGCTGGAAGACAGCCGCGTGGGGTCTCTCAACGATGAACAGCAAGAACTGGCGCAAAGCATTCAGGACAATAGTGACCGATTGCTGAGCATCACCAGCGAACTGCTCAACATGACCCAGGTGGAGTCAGGTAAACTGCAACTGAAACCGCGTGTCACTAAGCCTATCGAACTGATTGAATATGCAATCAAGGCGAACCGGGTGCAGGCCGAGAAGTTTAACATTCAGGTGGAAGTACAGTATCCGGAGGAAAAGATGGGCAAACTGTTCGTTGATAGTGAAAAGATTGCCTGGGTACTGACCAACCTGGTTTCCAATGCCATCCGGTATTCTGCCGAAAACGGGCGTATTATCATCGGTGCGCGGAAAACAAAGGACAACTGGATAGAAATGTTCGTACGTGATTTTGGGAAAGGCATCGATCCCCGTTATCACCAGAGCATCTTCGAACATTATTTCCGGGTTCCGGGCACCAAGGTACAGGGTAGCGGACTGGGTCTTTCCATCTCCAAAGACTTTGTCGAAGCGCATGGAGGCACGCTGACCGTAGAAAGTGAAATCGGGAAAGGCAGTTGCTTTACATTGCGGTTAAAGGCATGATACAGCACAATGGCAGCATAATGCAGCATGCTTCCACACACCTTGCATCGCATAGAGCTTAAAAGGAATTATCAACTGATTAACTTTGCATTTTTTGCCTAAAAGATACGTTCGTATCACAAGGTTTGCTACCTTTGCGTCTGATTTAGAAAATATATCCCGGCAGCAGAAAGCTCTCTGTAGCAGCATAGACAACCTTCAGCACCGGATTTGACAATTAAACGTATGAGCATAATGAGCAAAACAATGATTTTTGGGATGTTGGTAGTTCTGTTAACATTAACATCCTGTATGGGTATTGGTAATTCGGTTTCCTTGTCTGACCTTGAAGGAGAATGGAACGTCGTAGAACTGGCAGGTCGGCCGGTGAATACGAAACAGCAGCCTTTCATCGGTTTTGATACCCATGAGATGAGGGTGTATGGATATGGAGGCTGTAACCGGCTGATGGGGTCGTTTGAATGGTCGGACGAGTCGGCCCGAATGGTGATGGACAAGCTGGCTTCCACGATGATGGCATGTCCGGATATGGCGCAGGAAAAGGCACTTTCACATGCACTTGCCCAGACTAAGAAGGTAAAACAGGGAGACACTGATCAGATTCTGCTGTGTGATTCATTGGATAATCCATTGGCCAAACTGAGCAGACGCTACTTTTTGATGCCGCTGTCTGAATTGCAAGGCACGTGGGACGTAGTGAAAATGAACGGCGAAGCTTTGCCGGATTCCATGAAGAACCGCCCTTTCTTCTCACTCGATGTAATGGAGAAGACGCTCAGTGGAAATGCCGGATGCAACCAAATGAACGGTAAGTTCAAGACTCTTGAGAAACAATCCAACTCATTGGTGTTCCTGCCTATTTCTAGCACACGTATGACTTGTCCGAACATCGAAACCGAATTTGAGGTATTAGCCGCTCTGAAGGAAGTAACCACTTTCGGCATGTTACCCAACGGACACGTGGGACTGTTTGCTGCAGGCAGTGTGCAAGTACTCGAACTGGCCAAAAGAAAGAACTGATTTCTATATTTTCCGATGACATGACATAGTGATGATGACAGACAAGGCTACTTTTCTCCGGTTTCCCATATCATGGAGAAAAGAGCCTTGTTTTAGCTAAGTACCGGTTGCCGACAAGCAAAAAAATTACAGCCCGTTGAAAAGGTATCTCAGCAGACATTTTCCTATTGTTTTTCCAATCCAAGTTTGTCGTATCATGAAATTATATGTAGCTATCCAACGTTTTCTGAACAAGAACTGGGTGCATTATATTGTACTCTTCTTCATCTTGATTTCCATTGTGGCTGTCATAGCCAGTTCTTTTGAAGAGATGTCCCGTTATCGGTTAGCTTTATTCGGCATCACCTACATTTCTTCGTTCGTATTCCTGCTCGAATATGCAGCCCGTATCTTGTCCGCGCCAGCCCTTCATCCGACGAAAAGTGCTATTAAGGCACGTTTGCTTTATACACTCTCTTTCTACGGATTTGTGGATTTTGTAGCCATCCTACCTTGTGTGCTGACCTACATCTATTGGAACACAGAAGTAGTACACATCATTATCCTCCCTTATATTTTCATCATATTCAAGCTGATACGCCATTCCCGTTCGTTCCGACTGATTGGCAAGGCTTTGTAGGGATATTCCTAAAATAATAAAATTTAAGGCAACTACTTCATTGCGAATTAGTTGCCTTTTTTGTATCTTTAAGCATTCCCCCCAAAAAACCGGTTTGACGGCCAAAACGGGGGTAAGTCTAAAATAAAAACAACATGGTAAGATACAAAAATACTCAGAAATACGAACCTTGTTTAGGTTTTACC
>NZ_GG688334.1:88098-88500 GCF_000156195.1 Bacteroides finegoldii DSM 17565
CGGCCCGAACAAATGCATTTGAAGTCCTCTGCTTTGGGTCGTAAAAGTTATTTTTCTCCCGAAGGTAAAATAGCCTTGATGGTCTTGAAGTCCTATACCAACTTTTCCGATGCACAACTGATTGAGCATTTAAACGGTAATATTCATTACCAGTTGTTTTGTGGTGTCCAGATTGATCCGCTTCATCCACTAACCAATCCTAAAATCGTCAGTGCAATTCGTCAGGAACTAGCGAATCGCCTTGACGTTGAGTCCCTCCAGCTCATTCTTGCCGAGCATTGGAAACCTTATCTTGAGAACCTTCATGTCTGTATGACCGATGCCACCTGTTATGAAAGTCATCTGCGTTTTCCTACTGATACCAAACTCTTATGGGAAGGTATTGTATGGCTTCATCGTCAT
>NZ_GG688334.1:88600-96186 GCF_000156195.1 Bacteroides finegoldii DSM 17565
GTCTTTACGTGAGCTTTCTCTTGATTTTTTAGTAAAGAGGAACATTTACTGAATATCCCTTTGTAAACTCTCTGTCGTTTTAATCCTTTTATTAGTAACCATCTATCCAGAGAGTTTTATTCATTTATTTATTTTTTATCATTTTCATTATGAACATTTATGTTGGAAACCTTAACTACCGCGTTAAGGAAGGAGATCTGCAACAAGTGATGGAAGACTACGGAGCAGTATCATCAGTCAAAGTTATTATGGACCGTGAAACCGGTAAATCCAAAGGATTCGCTTTCATCGAAATGGAAGACGATGCTGCAGCTGCTAAAGCTATCGCTGAATTGAACGGAGCTGAGTACATGGGCCGCACCATGGTAGTTAAAGAAGCTAGACCTAAAGCTTAAATGCCGACGCTACATAGCTAAGAAAAAAGAAACTTCTGCCACCCGATGACAGAAGTTTTTTTATTGCCTATATATAATCAGCCTTCCATATTCTGTACTTCCAGCTCCTTCACCTTACGAAGCAAGTCTGAGGCGAAAATAAAGTTATTCAGACGTTCGTTGGTAGAAGTGAAGATATCGTCTTTCGTCCCTTCCCACTCCTTGTGACCTTCATAAATATAAATCACCTTCTCACCGATTCCCAAAACGGAATTCATGTCATGCGTATTAATAATGGTGGTCATATTATATTCCTGAGTGATGTCATGAATCAAGTCATCAATCACCAATGAGGTTTTCGGGTCTAGTCCCGAGTTCGGCTCGTCGCAGAACAAATATTGCGGATTCAAAGAAATAGCACGTGCAATAGCTACACGTTTCTGCATACCTCCACTGATTTCTCCGGGATACTTGTCTTTCGCTTCGGACAGGTTGACACGATCCAGGCAGAACATAGCCCGTTTGGTACGGTCGCGCAACGTATCGTTGCTAAACATATTCAAAGGAAACATCACATTATCCAACACCGACATGGAATCGAAAAGAGCCGCACTCTGGAAGATCATTCCCATCTCCTTGCGAAGCATCTTTTTCTCTTTCTTCCCCATCAGCACAAGGTTACGTCCGTCATACAAGACCTCCCCTTTCTCCGGTGTGAGCAACCCCACAATACATTTCATCAACACCGTCTTTCCGGAACCACTCTGACCGATAATCAAGTTCGTCTTTCCGTTCTCAAAAGTTGCATTGATATCACTCAATACTGTTTTGTCATCAAATGATTTATAAAGTCCTTTAATATCAATCATCCCATCAAAAGTTTAGTTAATACCAAGTCCGCAAACAAAATCAACACACTGCTGGATACTACGGAATCCGTCGAGGCTTTTCCCACAGCAATCGAACCACCATCCACCGTATATCCGAAGAAAGCGGATACACTTGCAATGATAAAGGCGAAGAAGAGAGATTTGATGATACCCGCCCAGATAAACCATTCGTTAAACATATATTGCAAACCATATTCCAGATCGACGGCATTCATCACACCGGCAAACCAACAGGTACAAAAAGCACCGATAATCCCGGCAAAAATACTGAACGTCACCAATATAGGAATAACAGTCACCATTGCTGTAATTTTAGGCAATATCAGATAATTGGCCGAATTGACTCCCATGATTTCAAGCGCGTCGATCTGCTGTGTCACCCGCATGGTTCCCAGTTCCGAAGCAATATTCGATCCGACCTTTCCCGCAAGAATCAGACACATGATAGAAGAAGAAAACTCCAACAACATAATCTCACGTGTCACATATCCCACTGTCCAACGGGGCATCCACGGACTTTCGATATTCAACTTAATCTGAATGGTAATCACCGCGCCGATGAAAAACGAAATCAGCAGGACGATACCGATGGAGTTTACACCTAGCTGCTCCAACTCGTTTAGGTATTGCCGGAAAAACATACGCATCCGCTCGGGACGGGAAAAAGTCCGCCCCATCAGCATAAAATATCTTCCGACGGTTCTCAATGCTTTTATCATAACTCACACTATTTGTCTGCAAATGTACATTATTTCAGCTTATTTTTACTACATTTGCCGCAAAATAACTAGAATATGGCAGAAAGCAAGATGGTGCTCCGCACGGAAGACCTGGTTAAGAAGTACGGTAAACGGACCGTTGTAAGCCACGTTTCCATCAATGTGAAGCAAGGTGAGATTGTAGGTTTGCTGGGACCGAATGGTGCCGGTAAGACGACTTCATTCTATATGACCGTCGGGTTGATTACCCCTAATGAAGGCCGTATCTTCCTCGACGACTTGGAGATTACCAAATATCCAGTTTACAAACGGGCACAAACGGGAATCGGATACCTTGCACAGGAAGCCTCCGTATTCCGCCAGATGAGTGTGGAAGACAATATTGCTGCTGTGCTCGAGATGACCAACAAGCCTAAAGAGTATCAGAAGGAAAAGCTCGAAAGTCTGATAGCAGAATTCCGTCTGCAAAAGGTGCGCAAGAACAAGGGTAACCAGCTGTCCGGTGGCGAACGCCGTCGTACG
The DNA here is from genome assembly GCF_000156195.1 of Bacteroides finegoldii DSM 17565. GTDB lineage: Bacteria > Bacteroidota > Bacteroidia > Bacteroidales > Bacteroidaceae > Bacteroides > Bacteroides finegoldii. Next base: position 91,106 of record NZ_GG688334.1, read on the forward strand.
GAAATCGCACGTTGCCTTGCCATTGACCCTAAATTCATCATGCTTGACGAACCATTTGCCGGTGTCGACCCGATTGCTGTAGAAGACATCCAACAGATTGTATGGAAACTGAAAGATAAAAATATCGGTATCCTGATTACCGACCATAACGTACAGGAAACACTTAGCATTACCGACCGCGCCTATCTACTGTTTGAAGGAAAGATTCTTTTTCAAGGCACGCCGGAAGAATTGTCGGAGAACCAGATTGTGCGTGAAAAGTACTTGAGTAATAGTTTCGTACTACGCCGCAAAGATTTCCAATTGGAAAAATAGGTTCACCACAGAGGACGCAGAGGACACAGAGGGAAATAATGGATTTATCCGAAATAATCAAAAATGATTCGGTGAGTATCTCATAATATCTCCAATCATAAAAAAGCAACCGATTCATAAGAGTCGGTTGCTTTTTATATTAAACCTCTGCGTTCTCTGTGTCCTCTGTGGTGAGTCTTATTTCTGACGGATATAGATATTAATCGGTGTGCCTGTCAGATTCCACTTTTCGCGCATTTTGTTTTCCAAGAAACGTTTGTAAGGCTCCTTCACGTACTGAGGCAAGTTGGCAAAATAGACAAATGAAGGTACTTGCGTATTCGGCAACTGTGTGATATATTTAATCTTGATATACTTACCTTTATTTGAAGGAGGTGGATATGCCTCGATCAACGGAAGCATTTCTTCATTCAGACGGGCGGTCGGTATCTTTGTTGTACGGTTCTCGTATACGTTACGGGCTTCTTCAAGCACTTTCAGGATACGCTGTTTAGTCAGCGCCGAAGCAAAAATAATCGGGAAATCGACAAACGGAGCAAAACGCGAACGGACAGCTTCCTCAAATGTTTTCTGTACTTTCACTGATTTATCCTCCACCAAATCCCATTTATTGATTACCACTACCAGTCCTTTCTGGTTCTTCTGAATCAAAGAGAATATATTCAAGTCCTGGCTTTCTATACCTCTTGTAGCATCCAGCATCAGAATACACACATCCGAACCTTCGATGGCACGAATAGAACGAATAACCGAGTAATATTCCAAATCCTCATTGACCTTGCTCTTTTTACGGATACCGGCCGTATCTACCAGATAAAAATCAAAGCCGAACTTATTGTAACGGGTATAAATAGAATCGCGGGTCGTTCCCGCAATCTCTGTCACGATATTACGGTCTTCACCGATAAAAGCATTCACAATAGAAGACTTACCGGCGTTCGGACGGCCTACCACTGCAAAACGGGGAATATCATCATCCAGAATCTCCGACGTTTCTTTCTTGAATTTACTGACAATCAAATCCATCAAATCACCAGTTCCACTTCCGGTTATGGCAGAAACACAATACGGATCCCCCAATCCCAATTTATAGAATTCCGGAGCATTATATTGTAATTCATGATTATCCGTCTTGTTGGCAACCATTATCACCGGACTTTTCGCACGGCGCAAGATAGCTGCTACCTGCATATCCAAATCAGTCACTCCGTTCATCACATCCACTACAAACAGAATAACATCCGCTTCTTCTACAGCCAGCAATACTTGTTTACGAATCTCTTCTTCAAAGATATCATCCGAGTTTACCACCCATCCTCCGGTGTCCACCACCGAAAACTCACGGCCCAGCCACTCAGACTTACCATATTGTCTGTCGCGGGTCGTCCCCGCAGCTTCATTCACAATAGCCTGACGAGTCTTCGTCAGACGGTTAAATAAGGTAGACTTGCCCACATTGGGGCGTCCTACAATTGCAACTAAATTTCCCATAGTTCAATACCTTGTTTTTCACGACTATCACAGTCGCATGAATACTCTTAATCTAACTGATAACCAAAATTACGCAACTCTTTATCCGAACTGCGCCAATCCTTATCAACTTTCACATACGTCTCCAAGAAGATTGTCTTTCCGAAGAAACGCTCCAATTCACGGCGAGCCTCAGTAGCAACCTTTTTCAACGCCTTTCCCTGTTTGCCGATGATAATTCCCTTCTGCGATTCACGTTCCACATAGATGACTGCCCGTATATGAATCTTCTTGGCTTCTTCCTTGAATTCTTCCACAGCCACCTCTACCGAATAGGGAATCTCCTTGTCGTAATACAACAAAATCTTTTCCCGGATAATCTCGTTCACAAAGAAACGGGCAGGTTTGTCCGTCCACTGGTCCTTCCCGAAATAAGGAGGGGAATCCGGCAACAATTCCTTGATCCTCTTCATCACGTAATCCACGTTGAACTTAGAAGCTGCGGAAATCGGAATAATCTCGGCCTGCGGAAGCAGTTCCTTCCAATCCTCCACCAACTTGACCAGCTTCTCCTGGTCGGTAAGGTCAATCTTGTTAATGAGCAACAATACAGGCACCGTCATCTGACGCACCTTTGCCATAAACTCATTATTCTTATCCGGCGTCTCTACCACATCCGTCACATAAAGCAAGATATCCGCATCCGTCAATGCCGAAGTAGAAAAGTTCAACATAGACTCCTGAAGTTTGTAATTAGGTTTCAATACTCCCGGAGTATCAGAAAAAACTATCTGCATCTCATCCGTATTATAGATTCCCATAATCCGGTGACGAGTAGTCTGCGCTTTGAAGGTAGCGATCGAAATACGTTCACCCACCAAAGCATTCATTAATGTCGATTTTCCGACATTCGGATTTCCTACGATATTCACAAAACCAGCTTTATGCATTTCTCTTCATTTTATTGGTTGAGACAAAAAAACGCATCGAATCGAAATAGGATGCGTTTTTGAGTGTTATAGTTCAGTAACTTTTGTACTTATTCCTTCTTTCCGTCATAACCCCACTTCACGTATACCGCACCCCATGTAAATCCGGCGCCGAATGCAGTGAAGATGATGTTATCGCCTTTCTTGAGTTTATCCTCAAAATCCCAAATACACAAAGGAAGCGTACCGGCACTAGTGTTACCGTAATGTTCGATATTTACCAGCACTTTATCCATCGGCACTTCCATGCGATGGGCTACTGCCTCGATGATACGGACATTTGCCTGATGCGGCACAATCCAGTCGATATTATCTTTTGTCAGTCCATTCTTTTCCGCGATTGCAGCAGAAACATCCGACATACTGGAAACAGCATATTTGAACACTGTTCTTCCTTCCTGATGCAGATAATGCATTTTATTGTCTACTGTGAAATAAGACGGAGGACAAACCGACCCGCCGGCTTTCATGTGTAGGAAAGGCAATCCTTTACCATCCGTTCTCAGTATCGAATCCATAATACCCACATCTTCCGTAGTCGGCTCCACCATAAAAGCGGCAGCACCGTCACCAAAGATAGGACAGGTAGCACGATCTGTATAGTTGACCATCGACGACATCTTATCGGCACCGACGATGATAATTTTCTTATATCTTCCCGAACGAATAAAATTCGCAGCCGTCTCCATCAAATAGAGAAAACCGCTACAAGCAGCCTGCAAGTCGAAAGCAAATGCATTTTTCAGTCCGAGTTTATCGCAAAGAATAGAAGCTGTAGAAGGGAAGTGATAGTCAGGAGTACTAGTAGCAACAACAACCAAATCAATATCATCAGGATTGGCGCCAGTTTTTTTCATCAACTGTTTGGCAGCCTTACGCGCCATATACGAACTGCCTAATCCTTCCTCATTCAGAATGTGTCTTTCTTTTACTCCAATACGAGTCATAATCCATTCGTCGTTGGTATCCACCATCTTTGATATCTCGTCGTTAGTCAAGATATAATCCGGAACGTATCCACCGACTCCTGTGATTACTGCATTTATTTTTTCCATCAAACCTATTTTAAATTAGCAATACTATAATACTTAAAGCAGCCGGAGAGATTTACCCTCAGGCTGTTTTCAGTATGACTGTACTAATTATACAGCTGCTTCTTTCTCGATAGCAAGCTTACCTCTGTAATAACCGCAAGCGCCACATACAGTGTGGTAAACATGCCATTCACCGCAATTCGGACAGATAGCCAATGTAGGAGCTACCGCCTTATCGTGAGTTCTTCTCTTCGCTTGTCTCGTACTTGATTGTCTTCTCTTAGGATGTGCCATTTTCTTAAAACTTTAATTATTATCTAATATTTTTTTTAATTCATTCCAGCGAGGATCGATTTGTTCCTCCACTTCTTCCTCTATTACGATGTCTTCGCCACCACCTGCATCGAAGCTGTCATCTACATCGCTATCCTCATTCGCATTTGTCTTCAAATGCTTATTCAATTTACTAGTCATTGCTTTATTGCACTTACCGGGAGCATGTATATGCTTCATCGGAATAGCGAGCGCAATAAACTCATACATGAACCATGCTACGTTGATTTCTCCTTCCTCTTCGGGAATCACGATAAGGTTATCTCCCTCCTCCGCATATTCATGTCCAAATTTCACCATCAGCTTATCAGAAGAGCTGATAGGCAACTCCATATCATCCAGACAACGGTCGCATGGTACCCATACCATTCCATCCGTCTGAAAACTCAGCTCGAAAGCACGAGAGGTTCTTTTTACGGTCAATGTAACATTCACCTTTCCTTTCTGAACTTCAGGACCATCAATGTGAGCGAAGTAAAGGTTATCCAACACAAACTCATACTTAGCAGAGTCTGCCTGCATACCTTTCAAGTCAATTTTGTATTTATCAAATTTTCCCAAAGCTTCTCTCTTTTTAAAATCGTTAGCTTACAATTCGGGCGACAAAGATACAAATAAATATCCTCATAACATACAAATTATCAGTAAATATTCACTTTTTTAATAGGTATTATGAAGAAAAACAGAAAGCCTCGCCCGTCAATAGACAAGCGAGGCTTCTTAAAAACGGCGGCTACCTACTCTCCCACTGTTACGCAGTACCATCGGCGTGACGAGGCTTAACTTCTCTGTTCGGAATGGGAAGAGGTGGAACCCTCGTGCTATAACCACCTGAAGAAATTCAATAAGGTTATGACATGATGAAAAGTAAAACTTCAGTGTCTAGCAAGCTAAAACGTATATATCGCGCCCCGTACAAGTCCGAAAGAAAGTGAACGGG
>NZ_GG688333.1:0-45060 GCF_000156195.1 Bacteroides finegoldii DSM 17565
AGAGGAGTAAGAGATAGAGCTTTTTTCTTATATAGACTTGCTAAATTATATGCTTAAATATAGAATCCCTCAGATTGTTACGTTGACCCATAATTTGGGCGATCTAAAGTATATAAAAAAAGAGAATCCAATTTCTCGGATTCTCTTTAGAGAGCGGAAGACGGGGCTCAAACCCGCGACCCTCAGCTTGGAAGGCTAATGCTCTATCAACTGAGCTACTTCCGCAATTTTTGTGGGCAAAGATGGATTCGAACCACCGAAGGCGTAAGCCAGCAGATTTACAGTCTGCCCCATTTGGCCACTCTGGTATTTGCCCTTTATTTTGCTCTTGAGGAGGTTTGTTTCTCAATTGCGGTGCAAAGATACAACTATTTATTTAAACTCCAAACAAAATCAATCATTTTTATTGCAGTAATTGCACATTCGTCTCCTTTGTTACCCAGCTTACCACCGGCACGATCCTCTGCTTGCTCCATTGTATTGGTGGTAATTAATCCGTAAATTACTGGTATATCGCCAGTTGCGTTTAGCTCGGTAATTCCTTGAGTGGCTCCCATGCAAACATAATCAAAATGCGGAGTATCTCCTTTAATTACGCAACCGATTGCGATTATTGCATCAATATCACAATTTTCCATCATTTGATTAGCGCCAAAGGTAAGCTCGAAACTTCCGGGTACGGTTTTTACCAGAATATTTTCATTTTTGGCTCCATGTTTTTTTAATGTATCGACCGCTCCTTTCAGTAAAGCACCTGTAATATTGAAGTTCCATTCAGATACAACAATGCCGAATTTCATATTCTCTGCGTTCGGAACAGAGTTGAAATCGTATTCGGATAAATTATGGTAAGCTGTTGCCATAGTAAGTAGTAATTTGAATTTTGGGGATTGACTTTTAAACGTAAATAACGCAGATAATGCGGATTTGTTCATTTTGAAATTCGCGTTATCTGCGTTATCCGCGTCTAAAAAGTATAATATACTTAGTTATATATAGTAAGGTATTTAGAGCCTTATTATTTTTTCATCAATTTAGCTTGTTCGATGTATTTGTCGATGTCCATTGCTTGGTAAGACTGGAAATATTTATCCTTAATCTTAGTATAAGCGTTTACTGCATCGTCATATTTTCCTTGTTTTACCAGGATTTCTCCGGCTTGCAACAGGAAGATCGGGCTCAGTGTATTGTTGTCAGCTTTGTCTGCTGCCGACAGCAGAGTAGAAGCCGCTTTATCTAATTGTCCAAGTTGTGCATAGCAGTTGCCGGTAGCACCCAAGATTGCCGGAGCAACCATCTGGTCGCTTCCATCGAAGCTATCCAGCATCTTTACTGCATCTTCATATTTACCGAGTTGTGCGTAGCAGATACCTGCATATGCTTTTGCCAAGTTAGCGGCTTTTGTTCCACTGTAGTCATCCGCTACTTTCAGGAAACCGGCATAACCGATACTGTCACCGTTCAGAGCCTGCTCAAAAGCGTCCTGCTCAAAGTATTCCTGTCCTTTGAAAAGAGCAGCTTGTGCTTTTTCTTCACGAGGTTCAGCATAGAGGTTTTTGTACATGATAAAACCTGCTACAATAATAATCACAGCAACAACACCGCCGATGATTGCGTTTTTGTACTTGATAAGAAACGCTTCCGATTGTGTCAGTGCATCTTCTACATTCAGATGTTCATTCTGATTTTTTTGTTCTGCCATTTTTATATGATTCTTTTTGTTATTATTCACTGTTTGATATTTCGACTCGCAAAATTAGTTTTTTTATATCTACAAATGAAATTTAGAGCCATCTTTTTTTATTTTACCTCCGAAAACCACGAAAATCTTGCTACTTTTGTGAACAAATTAACGTGTAAACAATGATACTGAAACGAATATCCATATTGAATTATAAGAATCTGGAAGAGGTGGAGCTGGGATTCTCCGCTAAACTGAACTGTTTTTTCGGACAGAATGGAATGGGAAAGACCAACTTGTTGGATGCGGTGTACTTTTTATCTTTCTGTAAGAGCTCCGGTAATCCGATTGATTCTCAGAATATTCGTCATGAACAGGACTTCTTTGTTATTCAAGGTTTCTATGAGGCGGAGGATGGAACTCCCGAAGAGATTTATTGTGGAATGAAACGCCGTTCGAAGAAACAATTCAAAAGGAATAAGAAAGAATACAGCCGTTTTTCGGACCACATCGGTTTCCTGCCTTTGGTCATGGTGTCGCCTGCCGACTCAGAACTGATTGCCGGTGGAAGTGATGAACGCCGACGGTTTATGGATGTGGTGATTTCCCAGTATGATAAGGAATACCTGGATGCATTGATCCGTTATAATAAAGCATTGACGCAGCGCAACACTTTGCTGAAAAGCGAACTGCCGGTGGAAGAAGAACTCTTTCTGGTGTGGGAGGAGATGATGGCACAAGCCGGTGAGGTTGTATTCAAGAAGCGTGAGGTGTTTATCAAAGAGTTTATTCCTATATTCCAGTCTTTTTATTCATTCATTTCTCAAGATAAGGAACAGGTTGGACTGTCTTACGATTCCCATGCGCGGGAGGCTTCTTTGTTGGAAGTATTGAAGCAAAGCCGGGAACGGGATAAGATTATGGGCTTCTCTTTGCGGGGAATTCATAAGGATGAACTGAATATGCTTTTAGGGGAGTTCCCGATCAAGAAAGAAGGTTCGCAAGGACAGAATAAGACGTATCTGGTTGCTTTGAAACTGGCACAATTTGATTTTTTGAAACGTACCGGAAGGACTGTTCCTTTATTATTGCTGGATGATATCTTTGATAAGCTGGACGCTTCACGTGTGGAGCAGATAGTGAAGTTGGTTGCCGGAGATAATTTCGGGCAGATCTTTATTACGGATACGAATCGGGAACATCTGGATCGCATTTTGCATAAAGTGGGCAGTGACTATAAGATGTTTTTGGTTGAAAAAGGAATCATTCGCGAAATGGAGGCTGAACAATGAAACGTAATGACGCTGAACAGATAGGGAAACTGATACAGCAATTTCTTCGTCAGGAGAGTTTGGAGTCTCCGTTGAATGAACAAAGATTGTTGGATGCCTGGCCTGAAATCTTGGGACCTGCGGCAACTTATACCAGCAATCTTTATATCCGTAATCAGACTTTGTATGTGCATCTCACTTCTGCGGCTCTTCGGCAGGAGTTGATGATGGGGCGTGAAATGCTGATACGTGCGCTTAATACGAAAGTGGGGGCTACCGTTATTACAAATATTATTTTTCGTTGATGGTTATAATAATATCCATGCGGATGTCGAAAGATTCCGCAGGAACTTCTTCTACTAATTGGAACGGAAAACAGATACCTGCTTTGTAGGCTGATGGTATGCGTGGTAAAAGTCGATCGTAATATCCTTTTCCCCGTCCCAGACGGTTTCCTTTCAGGTCAAAAGCTACTCCGGGAACAGCGATAAAGTCTATGGTTGCATAGTCGGTAAATAATTCTCCCGTCGGTTCTTCTATGCCATAGCTTCCAGTTGCCATGTCTTCGGGACCGGTATATATCCGTAATTCTAAATCATCGTCTACCACTACCGGGAGTAGAATACGTTTCTTTTTGCTCCATTTTTGTACAAATGTATGTGTTTCTACTTCATCCTTCAATGAATAGTAAAGTAAAACGGTGCTTGCCGCCCTAAAAGCCGGATGGGCTTCGAGGGCGGCAAGTATTTGGGTTGATAGTGACTTCCGCAACACTGAATTATAATGTGTCTTCAGTGTTGCTATATGTTTACGCAGTTTCTTTTTTCTTTCCATCTTTATTGGTTGCTTCTTCCTCTTCCACAGCTATCGGTGCTTTGGGAAAAGCTTCTCCTTTTTCGAGTATTTCAATACCTTTGTTGACAGTGGAGTCACTCTTGTTAAAATACTGAAGATAAGCCTCCAACCCTAGCATATTGTAGATGATGTTGCCATAAATGTTTTTTTCTAACAGCTTATACGACTTTTGGATCAGGATATTTCTTCTTTTCACTCCCTTACTGTCAGCAAAGCGGACAAACTGTTCTACCAGTCCTTGACGGCGGAGATAATTCAACAGTTCTTCTTCCGTCTCGTACTCGCTGAGCTTTTTCCGGTTATTGTCGGTATATTGGAAAGTAAATTGGATAGTCAGTCCGCGACCGATAACCGTAGAAAGGTAAGAAGTGACTCCTGTAGTATCTTGCGGTACGAATATATCCGGCATGATACCGCCGCCGCCATATACGGTACGTCCCAGACTGGTGTTATAGCGTTCTTTTTCATTCTGCTTGATACTGTCGCGTGAGAAAAATTCTCCATGCTCATAACGGTTGTATAAATCCAGTTCGTAGTTCCGGTCTTTGCCACTTTCGTATGGGCGTTGGATACAACGTCCGGACGGAGTGTAATAGCGGGCAATCGTCAGACGGATAGCGGAACCGTCACTGAAGTCGATAGGTTGCTGTACAAGTCCCTTGCCGAACGAGCGTCGTCCGATAACTGTTCCCCGATCGTTGTCTTGGATAGCTCCGGTGAAGATCTCGCTGGCAGAAGCGGAACCTTCGTCAATGAGTACGACGAGTGGCATTTTCTGGCAACTGCCTGTGCCGTTAGCAAATTCTTCTGCACGGGGATATTTACGGCCTTGCGTATATACTATCAGTTTTCCTTCCGGCAAGAATTCGTTTACCATGCGGATAGCTGCTTCCATATATCCTCCGGTGTTACCACGCAGGTCGATAATCAGCCCCTTGCACTTTTTATGGTTCAATTGTGCCAATGCGTTGAGCAACTCTACATGAGTGGTACGTCCGAACTTGCTCACTTTTATGTAGCCGATGTCATCGTTCACCATATAAGCGGCGTCTACAGTATTTTGAGGAATATCTCCACGTGTGATATTGAAGTTCAACAGGTCTTTTTCTCCCATGCGTTTGATTCCTAATTTCACTTGAGAACCTTTCGGCCCTTTCAAGGTACGCATGGCCCGTTCGTTGGTTACTTTCTTGCCGACAAATAAACTGTCGTCCACAGTGACGATACGGTCGCCTGCCATCAGTCCCACTTTTTCAGAAGGACCTCCCTGAATGACTGCATTCACATGAATAGTGTCATTCTGTATGGTGAACTGAATACCGATTCCACTGAAACTGCCTTCCAACTCCGAATTGACTTCTTCGAGGTTCTGTGCCGGGATATAAGTTGAGTGCGGATCAAGTTCGGCAAGAATCTGCGGCATAGCTTTTTCTACGAGGTCGGTCATGTTTACAGTGTCTACATATTGGTCATCTACGATTCGCAACAGTGCGTTCAGCTTGTTGGAGGAACCATTGATGATACCTAAACGGTTACCGGCGAAATGTTTGGCATAAAATGTGCCGATAAGAATTCCGATTACCACGCTGATTGCTATAATGACAGGTGTAAAACGTGAAGAGCTTTTTGTACTCATGTCTATTCCTTTTTTAAAACGTTCGTCTTATTTATTCGTCTTATTATTTGTCCGAAGCAGGCTTTTCATCCGGTTCTGTATAGATGACTTCGATTCCTGCCCGCTTTAATAACTCTATTCCATCTTCCAGGCGATAATGTTCCGAGTAAACCACCCGTTTGATACCTGCCTGTATGATTAATTTGGCACATTCGATGCAGGGAGAAGCGGTGACATACATCGTTGCACCGTCACTGCTGTTGTTTGAACGTGCTATTTTGGTGATCGCATTTGCTTCCGCATGCAGAACGTATGGCTTTGTCACGTTGTTTTCATCTTCACATACATTCTCAAAACCGGAAGGCGTTCCGTTATATCCGTCGGAGATAATCATTTTATCCTTGACGATTAAAGCTCCTACTTTGCGGCGTTGGCAATAGGAGTTCTCCGCCCATATGCTAGCCATGCGTATATAACGTTTGTCAAGTTCTGATTGTTTCTTCTCTGTGTCCATATTGTGTGTCGGATTAGTTACTGATTAACAACGTAAAAGACCATTCGAAAGGTCTGCTGACTTCCGGTAGGCTTATACAAAAGGTATAAATTTTTGCTGTCCCCTTCGTAAGATGTCGCATTCTTGAGACCTTCCAGAAAATTTTTGGCAAGTTTATCGCCTCCGTCCTTTCCTTCCGTGATATTGGCTTTGAACTTATTGTCTTTGCCGTTTGCACTCCAGGTTCCGGCAAGGGGATACGAAGTGATAACGCTTCCTCTTATGTTTCCTTTAATCAGATCATCTTCAGTTGTACCCTCAAATATAACATTGTATGTGCCATTTTTTTTTAAGTTCATCCATACTTTTCTTCTTTTCCGCTTCATTTTCCCAAAAGCCGAACATCTCGTGCCCTCCATCAACAGTGATATAGTTTAGCTTCCAAGTCTTTCCTGTAAATATGGCGGCTACATCATCCGAATCATTACATCCTGAAAATAAAGGAAGTAATAATAATAGTCCTATTATTTGAAATATACTCTTCTTCATAGTTAATACTTATTTCTTTATTCCATTTCTGATTAGCAACGCGTCAATAGACGGTTCTTGTCCTCTGAAACGTTTGTAAAGTACCATCGGGTGCTCAGTTCCTCCTTTCGATAGAATGTTGTTACGGAACGAATCGGCAATTTCACAATTGAATATTCCTTTCTGCTTAAACAGGGAGAATGCATCTGCATCCAACACTTCCGCCCATTTATAACTGTAATATCCTGCGGCATAGCCACCGGCGAAGATATGAGAAAATTGTGTACTCATGCAAGCTTCTTCGATGACAGGCAATATCTGCGCCTTTTTCCAGGCTTCCTGCTCGTAGGCTTTCACATCCCCTTCAAAGGCTGTATTGCGGGTATACCATGCCATATCGAGCAGACCGAAACTTACCTGTCGCAAACAAGCGTATGCTACATTAAAATTTGAAGCGTCTACCAATCGTTTTATTAAATCATCCGGCAGAGCTTCACCTGTCCGATAATGGCGGGCAAATGTATTTAGGAAATCCTTTTCTATGGCAAAATTCTCCATGATTTGTGAAGGCAACTCCACGAAGTCCCAATATACATTGGTTCCGCTCAAACTCTTATAGGTAGAGTTGGCAAACATACCGTGCAGGCTATGCCCGAACTCATGAAGGAATGTCTCTACTTCATTGAAAGTCAGCAGGGAAGGCTTGTTTTCGGTCGGTTTGGTGAAATTCATTACAACGGATACGTGCGGACGACTGTTTTCACCGGTTTGCTTATCTATCCATTGATCTTTGTAGCTGGTCATCCAAGCTCCGGCACGTTTTCCTAGACGCGGATGGAAGTCAGTATACAGGACAGCCAGGAATTTCCCGTCTTTATCGAATACTTCAAATGCCTCTACATCTTTATGGTAAACAGGAATCTCCGTGTTTTTGCGGAAAGTTATTCCATATAACTTTTCTGCAAGTCCGAATACTCCTTTCTTTACTTGTTCGAGTTCGAAGTAGGGGCGAAGCATTTCTTCGTTGATATTGAATTTCTTATCTTTCAGCTTGTTGGAGTAATAACTCCAGTCCCACGGCATTAAGACAAAATCCTCTCCTTGCTCTTTACGTGCCAACTCCTGTACCTCTTTGTATTCCTGTTGTGCGGTAGGTGTGTATGCTTCCAACAGTTGGTTAAGCAGCTTGTATACAGACTCGCTGTTTTCGGCCATCCGTTTTACGAGCGTATATTCCGCATAATCCTTGTAACCTAGCAATTGCGCTATTTTCATGCGCGTATTTGCTATCTTTTTTACGATCTCGATATTGTTGAATTCGTTGTCATGCGTACATTTTGTATTGTACGCCATGTATAACCTCTGCCGTAAATCACGGTTGTCGGCATAGGTCATAAAAGGAACATAACTTGGCGCGTGAAGGGTAAATGCCCATCCTTCTTTATCTTCACTTTTCGCTGTTTCGGCAGCTGCTTCCACAATAATTTCGGGAAGTCCGGCAAGACTTTCTTTTTTCGTCAACAGCATTTGGTAGCGATTTGTTTCTTTTAAGTTGTTCTCGCTGAAAGTCAGTGTCAACTTACTTAACTCGGTGGTTAACCGACGGTATTCTTCACGTGCTTCTCCTTCTAGATTAGCGCCGTGACGAACGAAGCTGTTATAGGCATTTTCCAACAACTTACTTTCTTCCGGATTGAGCTGTAAGTTTTCTTTTTGGTTGTATACCTCTTTTACACGTGCAAAGAGTTTTTCGTTCAACGTGATATTGTTACTATGCTCGCTGAGTAGCGGCATTATTTTTTGCGCCAATGCCTGCAGGTCATCGTTGGTTTCCGCACTGAGCATATTGCCGAACATGGCGGTAACTCTGTCCAGTAACTCTCCGGATTGTTCGAAAGCTTCTATTGTATTTCGGAAGTCTGCTTTTTCCGGGTTCTGTATGATAGCATTTATCTCTGCATTTTGTTGCTTGATTCCTTCAAGAATAGCAGGTTCATAGTGCTCGGTTTTTATACGGTCAAAAGGCACGGTTTCGTGCGGTGTCAAGTACTGCCCGAAGAAAGGATTCTGGGCATTTATTATATTACTCATGCTGCAAATTAGTATCAATGTTATTAATAATCTTTCCATAAGAACACAAAACTACTAAAATTGTAGCTTACTATGCGGATAAAAGCTTGCTTTTTAACAATATATAAAATGAATACAAAAAAACCGCTACGGTTATCCGCAGCGGTTTCTTATATGTTAATCTTCTAATTAAGCGTTAACTGATGCCATGTGAGCGATCAAATCAAGAACTTTGTTAGAGTAACCGATTTCGTTGTCATACCAAGATACAACTTTAACGAATGTGTCAGTCAAAGCGATACCGGCTTTAGCATCGAAGATAGAAGTACGAGTGTCACCCAAGAAGTCAGAAGAAACAACTGCATCTTCAGTGTAACCCAGGATACCCTTCAATTCGCCTTCAGAAGCTTCTTTCATTGCAGCGCAGATTTCAGCGTAAGTAGCCGGTTTAGCCAAGTTAACTGTCAAGTCAACTACAGATACGTCCAAAGTCGGAACACGCATAGACATACCAGTCAATTTGCCGTTCAATGCAGGGATAACTTTACCTACAGCTTTAGCAGCACCAGTAGAAGAAGGGATGATGTTACCAGAAGCAGCACGACCACCTCTCCAGTCTTTCATAGAAGGACCGTCAACTGTTTTCTGAGTAGCAGTTGTAGAGTGAACTGTAGTCATCAAACCGTCAAGGATACCGAACTTGTCGTTCAATACTTTAGCGATAGGAGCCAAGCAGTTAGTAGTACAAGAAGCGTTAGATACGAATTGAGTACCTTTAACGTATGTTTTTTCGTTTACACCGCAAACGAACATCGGAGTGTCATCTTTAGAAGGAGCTGACATTACAACATATTTTGCACCAGCCTCGATATGAGCCTGAGCTTTGTCTTTGCTCAAGAACAAACCTGTAGATTCCACAACGTATTCAGCTTCTACTTCATTCCATTTCAAGTCAGCCGGATTTCTTTCAGCTGTGATACGGATAGCTTGACCGTTAACGATCAATTTGCTGTTTTCAACATCTGCTTCGATAGTACCGTCGAATTGACCGTGCATTGTGTCATACTTCAACATGTAAGCCAAGTAATCAACCGGGCAAAGGTCATTGATACCTACGATTTGAATATCGTTTCTCTTCATTGCAGCGCGGAAAACGAAACGTCCGATACGTCCGAATCCATTAATACCTACTTTAATCATTTTGTTTAAACTTTTAAGGGTTTTATAATATTTGTTCAAATATCTCTCGGTCTCCGCATTTGTTTTATTTTTCAAATGCGGTGCAAAATTACAAAAATGTTTTTATATTCGCATATTAAATTCACATTAAATATTGAAAAAAGATGGGAAAGAGTACATTTTTACAGGACTTTAAGGCGTTTGCAATGAAAGGAAACGTCATTGACATGGCTGTCGGTGTGGTTATTGGTGGGGCGTTCGGCAAGATCGTATCATCGCTGGTTGCTAATGTAATTATGCCTCCGATCGGCTTGCTGGTTGGCGGTGTGAATTTTACGGATTTGAAATGGGTAATGAAGGCGGCTGAGATTGGAGCCGACGGCAAAGAGATTGCGCCTGCGGTATCATTGGATTACGGTCAGTTCTTGCAGGCTACCTTTGACTTTCTGATTATTGCCTTTTCTATATTCTTATTTATACGCTTGATTACGAAACTGACGGCTAAGAAAAAAGAGGAAGCGCCTGCCGCACCTCCTGCTCCTCCTGCACCTACGAAAGAAGAGGTGCTGTTGACGGAAATTCGTGACTTACTGAAAGAGAAGAGAGATTAATTCCGATAAAATATAGGAGGAGATTCCGGGCGTTATCCTGTGAATCTCCTTTTATTTTTCTCCTTATTATTAATAATAGATTGCGTACTTTTTTCTACTTTTGCAAATCATTTATTTAAAATCCAACCATTTATATGCAGGAAAAAATAATAATTCTTGATTTCGGTTCACAAACAACACAGCTTATAGGTCGTCGTGTGCGCGAATTGGATACATATTGCGAAATCATTCCTTACAACAAATTTCCAAAAGATGATTCTACAATTAAAGGGGTAATCCTTTCGGGCAGTCCTTTTTCGGTTTACGATAAAGATGCGTTTAAAGTCGATTTGAGTGAGATTCGTGGTAAATATCCGATATTGGGTATCTGTTATGGTGCACAGTATCTGTCGTATACCAATGGTGGAAAAGTGGAACCGGCGGGTACACGTGAATATGGACGTGCTCATTTGGCTTCTTTCTGCAAAGATAATGTGCTGCTGAAAGGAGTGCGTGACGGCTCGCAAGTATGGATGAGCCACGGTGATACGATTACTGCTATTCCTGATAATTTCAAAAAGATCGCTTCGACGGATAAAGTAGAGATTGCGGCTTATCAGATAGAGGGTGAGCAGGTATGGGGCGTACAGTTCCATCCGGAGGTGTTTCATAGTGAAGACGGTACGCAGATATTGAGGAATTTTGTGGTGGATGTCTGTGGTTGCAAGCAAGACTGGTCACCGGCCTCTTTCATTGAAAGTACTGTAGCTGAATTAAAAGCCCAGTTGGGAGATGATAAGGTTGTGCTCGGTTTGAGCGGTGGTGTAGATTCTTCTGTTGCTGCCGTGTTGCTGAATAAGGCTATTGGCAAGAACCTGACTTGTATTTTCGTAGATCATGGTATGCTGCGTAAGAATGAGTTCAAGAATGTGATGAAAGATTACGAGTGTCTCGGACTGAACGTGATTGGTGTAGATGCCAGCGAAAAATTTTTCTCGGAACTGGCGGGCGTGACTGAGCCGGAAGGTAAACGTAAGATTATAGGTAAGGGTTTTATCGATGTATTCGATGTAGAGGCTCATAAGATAAAGGATGTAAAATGGCTAGCTCAGGGAACAATCTATCCGGACTGCATCGAGTCGTTATCTATTACAGGTACGGTGATTAAGAGCCATCATAATGTAGGTGGACTTCCTGAAAAGATGAATCTGAAATTGTGTGAGCCACTTCGTTTGTTGTTTAAGGATGAGGTTCGTCGGGTAGGTCGTGAGTTGGGTATGCCGGAACATCTGATTACCCGCCATCCGTTCCCGGGACCGGGGCTGGCAGTGCGTATTCTGGGTGATATTACCCGTGAGAAAGTACGTATCTTACAAGATGCGGATGATATTTTTATTCAAGGATTGCGTGATTGGGGACTGTACGATAAAGTATGGCAGGCGGGAGTTATTCTGTTGCCGGTGCAGTCTGTCGGTGTCATGGGTGACGAGCGTACGTATGAACGTGCTGTTGCATTGCGTGCTGTGACCTCAACCGATGCTATGACTGCCGATTGGGCACATTTGCCATATGAATTTATGGGTAAAGTATCAAATGATATTATTAATAAGGTAAAAGGCGTGAATCGCGTAACCTATGATATTAGTTCTAAGCCGCCAGCTACCATAGAGTGGGAGTGATAAATTATTCCTAGTTATATATCAAAACTCATCACGGGTTACACAGATTTTTGGTTAAAACGAACTTTTAATGTTAATCTGTGGAAATCTGTGTAATCTGTGGTGAAAAATTTAGCAGTAGTCGAATTGTTTCGTTTATTGCAGAGCCACTTCTAATCGTTCACTAACTTCACTGCGTCCGGGATTAGGATCTCTTTCCGGCGTAATTCAAGCACACCGTTGTCTTGCAGTTCATTAAGAGCTTTGGACGTATTCAGCCGGGTGTCATCCAGATAACGGGCAAGGTCGTCCATCTTTACCTTGAATATTTTTTCTCCCTGTGTTTTTTCGCAATGTAGCAGGAAGAAACGAATGATTTTATTTTTCAAGTCCTGAGCCGGTTCCTCCCATAAACGGGAATAAAGATTTTGTGCCCGGTTACTGACAATATTCATGTAGTTAAGCCGGAAAATATCATATTTGAACAGGTCGCTGAGCACAAAGGCTTTGCTGATACTTACAGTATGCGCTTCTGTATGTGCTATGTAAGAAGAGGTGTAATGGGTGCTCATTCCAAACAGTGATTGCGGCTCTATTAAATAAGGTGCTTCCATCTGTTCGATGACTGTGTATATATTTTTGGGGGAATTTGTGACGATTGAAACTTCTCCTTTCAATAGAAAACAAAGTTGTGTGCAAGCACTTCCATTTTCAATGATGGTCTCCCCTGCTTTATGTTTGATAAAGTGTAGCTTTACTTTTTCCAGAATACTGGTAAAATCTTCATTACAAAGACCTTGAAATAAAGGCAATTGGAGCAAAGTGTCGAACATTGTTTCCATACGTCGTAATTTCTTGTTAATCGTACAAATTTACTCATAATACGATACTGCTGTCAACATCTGACCTCTCTTTTTGTTTTTTTTATTGTTTGAATGCATAAAAATAGAGTATATTTGCAGAAAAAAAAGGAGGAAATTATGTTCACAGGCTTTAATTGGCAGCAGATGGTCAGTGCGTTTATCGTACTTTTTGCCGTAATAGATATTATCGGCTCTATACCTATTATTATTAACCTAAAAGAAAGAGGCAAAGATGTAAATGCGATGAAAGCTACTGTCATTTCTTTCGTCTTGTTGATCGGGTTCTTCTATGCGGGTGATATGATGTTGAAGCTTTTTCATGTGGATATTGAGTCATTTGCGGTTGCCGGTGCATTTGTTATTTTCCTCATGTCTTTGGAGATGATTCTGGATATTGAGATATTTAAGAATCAGGGGCCTATCAAAGAGGCTACTTTGGTTCCGCTTGTTTTTCCTCTGCTTGCGGGCGCCGGAGCTTTCACGACGTTGCTTTCTCTCCGTGCCGAATATGCAAGCGTTAATATTATTATAGCTTTGGTGCTGAACATGATCTGGGTATATTTCGTGGTGAGTATGACCGGACGTGTTGAGCGTTTCCTCGGCAAAGGTGGTATCTATATTATTCGTAAGTTCTTTGGTATCATTCTATTGGCTATTTCCGTCAGATTGTTCACCGCCAATATAACGTTATTGATTGAAGCGTTGCATCGGTCTTGATTAATAATCTAATCTTTACTTGTTTTCTACTTGTTATTTTTGTATATTTGCATTACTTGAACGTCTCCTGTCATAGTTGCAGATAGATGGGAATTTCTTGTTTGTCATGAAAAGACCTCTGTTATTAAGTTAACCTTATTGTATATAAGTAAAAAGAAAAAATCACGGAACAATGAAACAAAAACGATATTTGTTGATCAGCCTTCTCATTTTTTGCTTGTTTGTAACATTGCAATGGGGCTATGCAAATACTACTATATTGTCCAATTATCGTTATGGACTTACCTTCAAAGCACATACTGTTAATCAGGATCAAAGAACAAGTCTTGATCTGACTCCGGATAGAAGTCTGCATCTGGGTAATAAGTTCTCGCTTAGTTTTGACATTAAGTTGAGAGAGGAATTGCATACTTATGGATATGTGTTTAGAATAATCTCCGACGATACTTCTTCTTGCTTGGATTTTATATCTTATCAACTACGATCCAAATTCAATTTTATATTGAACAAAGGTAGTTCGATTGTTGAGAATGTGGATTTTATAGACAGTACTCAAATAGTAAAGGATGAGTGGATTAAGATAAGGCTTGATTTCACAGAACAGGGGATTAAGATTTCGGTGAATGAGGCTACTCAAATGATGCGTCATTCTTTTAAAGACTTTAACAGTCTAAGTTTCTTATTTGGAAGCAATAGGCATCCAAAGTATTATACGACCGATGTTCCTCCCGTTAGTTTGCGTAACATTGAATTGCATAATCAGGATGGTAGAATAATACGATGCTGGAAGCTGGCCTTGCATAACAGAAAAGGAGAAACAATGGATGAAGTAGAGGCTCAACGTGCAATTGTTCAAAATGGCATTTGGGAAATAGATAGACATTATAACTGGCAGAAAGAGAAATCCCTGAAATTTGATAGTAAGAAGTTTCAATGTCAAAATCTTCAATTAGCTTATGATAGTATAGGTGGTAGGATATTTATGGTACTAAAAGAGAAGGTATTGGTCTACCATGTCGATAATAAACAGGTAGATACTCTATCAGTTGAAAAAGGAGAACCTTATTTTGGAGTATCCCGACAGGTTATTTATTCTGCTGCTACTGACGAGTTGATTTCCTATTCTACTGAACATCCTCTTTTAAGCAAATATAATTTTGCCACGCATGAATGGTCGATTCCTTCTACGTGGGAAGTGGACTCCAGACAGCATCATAATCATATGATAGATCCGGAAACCAATCATTTGATCCTTTTTGGAGGATATGGACGCCATACTTATAATGCAGATTTTGTGGAAAAAGGTTTGAATGACGGAGATCAATGGCAAATTATTTCTTTGGATTCCTGTATCACTCCTCGGTATTTAAGTGCTATGGGCATTGAGGATAAAGACCACATTCTTATAATGGGCGGGTATGGAAGCCGTTCAGGAAAGCAGGAAGAGTCTCCACAGAATTACTATGATCTTTATCGGTTGAATATCCGGGATAAATCATGTTCTAAAGTGTGGTCTTTTTTTAATGAAGGCGAGCATTTTACGTTTAGTAATTCAATGATAATAGATACTGTCGCTGATAAGTTGTATGCTTTGGTTTATAATAATGATCGTTTCCATACCAATCTCAACTTGTGCAGTTTTGATATTTGTACCTCAAATCCACAATCCAAAATAGTAAGTGATTCTATCGAATATGATTTTCTGGATATTAAGTCTTATTGTGATTTATTTCTTTATCAAGACCAGATGTTGTATGCTTTTGTTGTTCAGGAGAAGATACCGGGTGAGTCAGTTTTAGATGTATATTCTTTAGTATATCCTCCTTTATCGTCAGATGAGATTTATATGGAAAAGAACAAAGATTGTCATTTTTCTACATGGGTTATCTATGGAAGCATTTTAATATGTCTGGTATTCTTCTTCGTTATTGTATATGTCTACAAGAAAAAGAAAAGTAAAACAACTGGAGTTTCGATGACTATTTCCAAAGTGGAATATGGAGAACAAGAGATTGCTAAGCCATCTAACAGAAAAATATCTGCAATTTTACTTCTTGGTGGTTTTCAGGTCTTTGATAAACAAGGGAATAATATAACGGGTGAATTTACGCCTACTCTAAAATTACTTTTTCTTTTCCTATTGCTAAACTCCATCAAAGGTGGAAAGGGAACAACTTCACAAAGATTGGAAGAGACTTTTTGGTTTGATATGAGTAAAACGAGTGCAGCCAACAACCGTAGGGTTAATATCCGTAAACTTCGGCTAATTCTTGAGACGGTCGGGGAAGTACAGATTGTCAATAAAAATGATTATTGGTATATTGATATGGGTAAAGATACTCTATGTGATTATCATCAGGTATGCCAGATCTTAAATGCTTTTGAATTCTATAATTCTTCTAATAAAGAAATGATTGTCAACTTTGTAGAGTTGGCATCTTTGGGGGTGTTGCTGCCTAATGTAAGTACGGAATGGGTGGATGAATATAAATCAGAGTATTCTCATAACGTTATAGAACTACTTCTTTCTATCAGTGTTCGTGAAGAGATTGTGAAAGACAACAAACTATTGCTGAAAATAGCGGATATTATACTGATGCATGACTGTACGGATGAAGATGCTATTCGTATAAAGTGCAGGGCGTTATTTCTGTCTGGACAAAAAGGACTTGCTAAACAATGTTTTGATAAGTATTGTGCTGATTATAACCGTTTATTGAATACTTCTCCCGAATTTACATACGATGATGTGATTTGTGAGAGCTGATAGGTGGAATTTATTTTTTGAATGAAATAAATTTTGCATTAAAAGTGCATTAATGATTTCCCGGAAGTGGCTTTATTGCTTTCGGGTTCTTTTATTTTCTTCATAAGAGGGCAAAATATTTCTATTTTTTTTCTCTTTGTTTATCAGGTACTTATATGGAATGTGATAAGAAAAATCATATTATTAATATGAAATTAATGTTGTGATAATGCCTCTCATATACTTTCGCAGTACCAATTAATCGCAAATCTATCGAGTTATGAAGTGTACTGATACCTCTTGAGTAGGTTCATGATTCATAGTGATCTATAATAGATGATTGATTGAACAATATATCAACTTAATTTATAATTTATGAAAGCACGCATTTGCAAAGAGAAGCACTGGAATGTGCATTTAAGGTTCTTTCTTGTGATGATGGGAGACTTACTGTTCTCAGTTTCTGTTCTTGCCCAAAGTAACCTGATAACGGGTAAAGTTATAGACAACGCCAGCGAACCGATTATTGGAGCCAGTATTCAATCTTCTGTGGTCGGGAAGGGAACTATCTCTAATATGAATGGAGATTTTTCCATTGAGGTTCCTGTCGGGACGGAATTAACTATTAGTTTTCTTGGTTACCGTACTCAAAAAATAAAAGTGTCTGATATGCGGTCTTTAGTTATCAAATTGCTGGAAGATACACAGGCGTTGGATGAAGTGGTAGTGGTAGGTTATGGAGTTCAGAAAAAAGAGAGTTTGACGGGTGCTATTTCTAATATTAAAAATGATGAGATTATTAAAACGAAAGCTACCAGTCTGGCACAATCACTTGAAGGGAAAGTCTCGGGATTGAAGATACGGCAGAATGACGGTGAACCGGGACAATTTCGTTCCGATATCAATATCCGTGGTTTGGGTACTCCGCTTTTCATTATTGATGGGATTGTCAGAGATGGGGCTAATGAGTTTCAGCGTCTTAATCCGGATGATATAGAAAGCATTTCTTTCCTGAAAGATGGTACTGCAGCTATTTATGGTATGAATTCGGCTAATGGAGCCATTGTTGTAACAACAAAAAAAGGATATAAAGGAAAAGCGAAAATATCCTTGTCGGCTAATTGGGGATGGTCTAAACCGACTAATATTCCTAGGATGGCAAACGCAGCTCAATATATGGAGCTTAGAAATGATGCTGCAATATTAGGAGAAGGTAATCCATTGGTTACAAAAGAAGAACTGGAATTATGGAAGACGGGTGCTTCTGGATATGCCAGTACTGATTTATACGATCATGTGATTAAGAATAGTTCTATTCAGCAGCAATATACTTTGTCCTTGCAAGGAGGTTCGGATATTGTCTCATACTTTGGTAGTTTTAGCTATGCATCTGATGAAGGGTTGTTGAAATCCGGTGATTTGAGATATGAGAAATTTACTTTTCGTTCGAATACTGATATAAAAATAGCTAAAGGATTGACCGCAGGAGTTAATTTGGCAGGTAGATATGATAAGACCAGCCAGCCATGGAACTCTTTCTATGAGATCTTCAAGCAGACCCGTGTGAATGTGCCGACTGTGCCTGCGTATGCCAATAACAATCCGGACTATTTGGCAACTCAAAGTATGGGAATTAATCCCATTGCTTTGGCGGATGCGGATATGACAGGTTATCATTATTATTATAATAAAAACTTTCAATCGACATTCACTTTAAAATATGAAGTACCGTTTGTGCAGGGATTATCTATACAAGGGCAATTAGGCTATGATTATAATCACAATAAACATAAAGGATTGAGAAAGAAGTTTTCTACTTATACATACGCTATCGAAACGGATGAATATATAGAGAATGAATACAATAATCCTTCTATGATACAAGTGAATAATAACGAAGCGAGCAGGCTTGACATGCAAGCACAAATCAGTTACAATAGGTTGTTTAATGATACACATAATGTAAGTGCTACATTGGTTTATGAAAGGAGACAGGAAAAAAGCGATTGGTCGAATATAGAACGTAAGTTTGATTTATTGACTTATGATGAAGTAGATTATGCCGGATTGAAAGATGCTGTTTCAGGGGGGATGTCCAACGAACAGGCTTTTATCTCGTATGTCGGTCGGTTTAACTATGATTACAAAGGAAGGTATTTATTAGAATTAGGATTCAGAAATGATGGTTCTTACCGCTATGCTCCTGGTAGCAGATGGGCTTTTTTCCCTATGGGGTCTATTGGTTGGCGTTTGTCGGAAGAGAAGTTTTTGAAGGAAAAGTTGGGCTTTCTTGATAATCTGAAGATCAGGGCTTCATACGGGGAGTCCGGACAGGATGCAGGTGATCCGTTCCAATATGTGTCGGGTTATAATCTTAATGTTGGTATTTATGAATTTAATGACGGAACTACTACTTCGGGCATTTCTGCTCCCTCTATTACGAATACGAATTTAACTTGGTATAAAGCTAAGTTACTTGATATAGGATTCGATCTTTCTATATTCAAAGGATTATTCTCTTTGGAGTTCGACTTATACCAAAGAAAAAGAAGCGGATTGTTAGCTACAAGAGTGGTGGCATTACCTAATACATTTGGTTCGCAACTGCCACAGGAAAATTTGAATAGTGATTTGACGAGGGGTATTGACATAACGCTCGGGCATACTAATAAGATCAGAAATTTTTCTTATAGCGTCAAAGCGAATATGAACTTAGCCCGCACCCGGATGGAGCATGTAGAAAGAGGACCTTTCACCAGTAGCATGGATCGTTGGAGAAATCAGTCTTCCGGACGTTGGAATGATTTCACATGGGGGTATCAAACTAATGGGCAATTCCAAACTACAGAGGAAATAAAATATGCTCCTGTTCAGGATGGAGAGTTGGGAAATAGCAAGGAACTGCCGGGGGATTACCGTTATGTAGATGCTAATGGTGACGGTATTATCGATGATAATGATAGAATGCCTCTCTTTTGGTCAGGTACTCCACTGATTCATTATGGCTTTAATTTGGAGGCTTCTTGGAAAAATTTCGATATCTACGCTTTGCTTCAGGGAGCGGGAATGTATACTGTCCAGTTTTCAGAGGTTTATGCCGAGGTACTGTGGTCAAAAGGAGCGAATACTCCAGCCTATTTCTATGACAGATGGCGCAAAGAAGACCCTTACAATCCGAATAGTAAATGGGTTGCCGGGAAATGGCCTGCTACCCGTTTAATACAGGATACTGGAGCTATGTATAAAGAGAGTAATATCTGGCGTCGTGATGCTTCTTATTTAAGACTCAAAACTTTGGAACTGGGTTATACATTGCCAGACTGTATTTTGAGAAAGAGCGGTATTAGTAATATACGATTCTATATTAATGGCTATAATCTTTTAACCTTCTGTGATTCTTTTGTGAAAGCGTTTGATCCGGAAAAGGTGGAAGGCTCTTATAGTGCTGGAATGAATTATCCTCTGACTAAAAGTTTTAATATTGGTTTTACTGCTAATTTCTGATAGATTATGAAATATAAGATTATATTATTGCTGAATATGGCTCTTCTTTTTGCAGGATGTACGGATATTCTGGATATAGAGCCTAATAATAAGGTGGTTGCAGACAAAGTCCTGACTACTGAAGAGGGGATTGCGATGCACATGGCAAATCTTTACGGCCGTCTTCCTATCGAGGACTTCTCTTATGCGATTGATAAGGGCTTTAATTTGGGAATTGGGAATACTGACCCGAATAATGGTGGACGGGCTGCTGCTATGTACTGTGACGAAGCTATGCATTCTGAATTCGACGAATGGGGAAGTGAAGGATTTAATTTTTGGGAAAGATATACGGATGATAAAGGTTTGTATAATGCTTCTGTTGGTATTTACACATTGATAAGGGATATTAATAACCTGTTGGAAACGATTCCTACGTTGAATACTTCCAATGATAAAAAAATATTATTGGAGGGTGAAGCAGCTTTTCTACGTGCATATACATATTTTGCTTTGGCAAAGCGGTATGGTGGAGTTTCGATTATCAAGAAAGTTCAGGTGTATAATGGAGATGTAGAAGAATTGAAAGTGCCCCGCAGCACAGAAAAGGATACATGGGATTTTATCTTGAGCGATTGTGATGACGCTATCCGGAAACTAAGTGAGTCTTCAGAAGATACTCGTCGTGCTAATAAATGGATTGCATTGGCACTGAAGTCTCGGGCAGCTTTATATGCAGCTTCGATTGCCAAATATACTCATGAGCCTTATGTGGGTCTGTCGGGGCCGGCTGTAGAACAGAAACTTGTGGGTATTGATGCTTCGGAAGCAGATCGTTATTATGAAATTTGTATGCAGTCGTCTGATGAAATAATGAAGAGTGGGTTGTATGGTTTATATGGTGCAGAACCTCAAAGCAGAGACGAAGCTATCGTAAATTATAAAAAACTGTTTGAGGATCCAAGCAGTGTATTGAATGGAACGAAGGAACCTATTTTTATTAAAGGATATACATCTGGTACCCAACTTGCACACAATTATGATATTTGGTATCGTCCTAATCAGGTAGCAAACGGCTGGCCGCATCCGGGACGTATGAATCCTTCGTTAGATCTGGCCGATATTTATGAAGATTATACGGATGACGGGCAAGGATTAAGTAAGCCTATCCGTACTCGTGTGGATAATAATGAAATTTTTTCTGGTTTTGACAGAAATGCTAACTATTATTCTTATCCAATGGATGCTCCTTATGAAATATTCAATGATAAGGATATTCGTATGTGGGCTACTATGATTCTTCCGGGTACGCAATGGAAGGGACAGAAAATCATTATTCAGGGAGGATTTATTCGTCCCGATGGAAGTTATGTGTTCAGAACAGATGCCAGTACTCAGGGGAAAGATGGAAAGACCTACTATTCGTTTGGTGCGCAGGATCAGAAAATGTATTCGGGATTTAGTTCTGTTGGTGGTAACTACACCCGTTCTGGTTTTCTTCTTCGCAAATTCTTGCAGGAAAGTAAAGACGTGACTTCTGAGTGGAATAAGGGATTTACAGATTGGATCGAATTTCGTTATGCTGAGATTCTGATGAATTATGCGGAAGCATCCATAGAACATTCGTCTGCAACGGGTGAACAGCTGAAAAAAGGGAAAAAAGCGCTTAATGCTGTTAGAAAGCGAGCTGCACACAAAGACGAAATTCCATTAACAATAGAGAATGTACGTAAAGAGCGTTTTGTTGAATTTGCTTTTGAGAATAGACGCAGATGGGATCTGATTCGTTGGAGGATATTTCATAAGGAATATGAGAACCGAATAAAGAAATCCTTGGTTCCGTTCCTCGATTTAAGAGGAGAAACTCCTAAATACATCTTTGTACGCATGGATGCTCCTGGAGTGAACAAACATTCGTTTGATTATTCCTGGTACTATCAGGATATTCCTGGTACCGGTAGTAACGGACTTGTTCAGAATCCTTGATATATCAAAACTTTACTTTAAAGACAGAAAATATGAAAGCAACTTTTTATTTATTGAAAATAATATTCTTTTCCATATGTTTTGTAGCATGTGAAAAGGACAATCTGGATATAGCCCCAAATGCTACATTCGGTGGGGAAATCCGGGATATGGAGACAGGTGAGTTGGTGGAGCAAGAGATAATCAGAGGTTCGCAGATTTATTTTATTGAACTCGGATGGGACAATCCTCCTGTTCAGGCAATGGCTGTTAAAAATGACGGAACATTCCAAAATAATCTCATGTTTGCGGGCGATTACAAAATAATTCTGAATAAGGGGAATTATATTCCTCAAGATACGATTGATTTTAGAATTAATAAAGGAAAGAATTATAAGGTGTTTGAGGTTCTGCCTTACATACGTATCGTGAATCCTGATATTAGATATAAAGGTAATAAAGTAGTAGCAAAATTCAGTTTACAGCAATATACGGTAGATCCGGTAAAAACAATCGCTCTATTTGCACATACAGAGTCCCATGTAAGTAGTAATATCCAGACAGCTAAAGTGAGTAGTGAAATAAATACTGCTGTATCACCTTTGACGGAGTACGAATTGAGCATGGATTTGAGCCAGACTACTGGAATTGAACGGGAACATAGTTATTTTTTCAGAATCGGAGCATTGAGCAGTACGTCGGAAGCTAAATATAATTATTCTCCTGCAGTAGAAATCGACTTATAAAGGAATAGGACATTTATGAAAAGAAAAATACAAGATTGCCTTGCATACAGACTGTTTTTGTTGTTACCACTTTTCTCGTTTGGAGGATGTGTGGAGATAAAAGCTCCTGTTGATTACGTAAATCCATATATGGGAAATATTAGTCACTTGTTGGTACCGACTTATCCGACTGTCCATTTACCTAACAGTATGTTACGAATATATCCTCAAAGGGAGGATTATACAAGTAATAAATTGAAGGGATTACCTGTGATAGTGACAAGTCATAGAGGAAATTCGGCCTTCTCTATCAATCCGTTCAATAGCTTTTGTGATAGTTTAGAGAAGGGTAGTAGGTCTTCTTTTATATTGTATAATTACGATAATGAAAAGATCAAGCCTTATTATTACAGTGTTTTTTTGAGTGACTATGATATAGAGGTAAAATATGTCCCTTCTCATCAGTCGGCTTTATATCAATTAGATTTCCGGACAGGGCAACCTGGGCTTTTGATCGGGGCGACAAATGGAGAGTTGCATGTAGAGAAAAACAAAGTTTTTGGTTATCAGCAAATCGGTTCCTATGAGACAAGAGTGTATCTTTATCTGGAAACGGACGTGGTTCCTTTACAAACGGAAGAAGGAAATACTGTCGTAATGAAATTTCCAGAGAATGATAAAAGGATTAATCTTCGTTATGGAATCTCTTTTATAAGTGTAGATCAGGCGAAAAAAAATATGGAACGCGAAGTGGCTGGAAAGGATTTGGAAACTCTTACACGAACAGGTAGAACTATTTGGAATGATGCTCTTGGAAAGATTCAGGTAAAGGGAAACTGTGAGGATAGTAAGACTATATTCTATACTTCTTTATACAGAACATATGAACGAATGGTTTGTCTTTCTGAAGATGGACAGTATTATAGTGCTTTTGACAATCAGGTTCATCAGGATAGCGGTGTTCCTTTTTATACTGATGATTGGATCTGGGATACGTATAGAGCTACCCATCCATTGAGAATATTACTGGAACCGGAACGCGAGAAATATATGATTCAGTCTTTTATCCGGATGGCTGGTCAGATGAAACATTTTTGGATGCCTACTTTTCCGGAGATAACAGGTGATAGCCGACGGATGAATTCAAATCATGGGGTGGCTACTGTACTTGATGCTTATGTAAAAGGAATTACGGATTTCGATTTAAAGGAAGCATATCGTGCTTGTAAAAATGCTATCACTGAAAAGACATTAGCACCGTGGTCGGATATGGAAGCCGGAAAGCTAGATTCTTTTTATGTGTCAAACGGATATTTTCCGGCGTTAGCTTCTGGTGAAGAGGAAGTTGTTTCCGAAGTACATAGTTTTGAGAA
The DNA here is from genome assembly GCF_000156195.1 of Bacteroides finegoldii DSM 17565. Lineage (GTDB taxonomy): Bacteria > Bacteroidota > Bacteroidia > Bacteroidales > Bacteroidaceae > Bacteroides > Bacteroides finegoldii. The sequence goes on from NZ_GG688333.1 coordinate 23,813, forward strand.
AAGGCAAGCTGTTGCTGTGACATTAGGTACAGTGTACGATGAATGGTGTCTGGCACAAATAGCCAGACTGCTGGATAATAAAGAGGATTACAATTACTTTTTGCAAAGAAGTTTGAACTATCATCAATTGTTTAATGCAGAAACAAAATTTTTTCATCCTAAAGATAGTGAAGGAAATTTTATCACTCCGTTTGATTATCGTTATTCCGGTGGAATGGGTGGAAGGGATTATTATGGCGAAAATAATGGATGGGTTTATCGTTGGGATGTCCCCCATAATGTAGCGGATCTTATCAAACTGATGGGAGGGAAAGAGGCGTTTGTTGATGAGCTGGAAAAGATGTTTGATACTCCTTTAGGAAAAAGCAAGTATGAATTTTTCTCCCGTTTTCCTGATCATACAGGTAATGTCGGACAGTTTTCTATGGCAAATGAACCTTGTTTACATATTCCTTACTTATATAACTATGCCAATAAACCCTGGATGACCCAGAAAAAGATTAGGACATTACTGGAGGAATGGTTTAGAAATGATTTGATGGGGATGCCGGGAGATGAGGATGGTGGTGGCATGAGTGCATTTATTGTCTTCTCGCAGCTAGGTTTTTATCCGGTTACGCCAGGATTACCTATATATGTCATTGGAAGTCCGGTGTTTGAACGGGCAAAAATTCAGTTGAGTGATGACAAAACCTTTGAAGTATATTGCCATAATTATTCGCCGAAACATAAATACATTCAATCGGTTAAGCTGGATGGAGTGGAATGGGATAAATCTTGGTTTAGTCATGAGGAACTGATGAAGGGAAATAAATTAGAAGTAACGATGGGGGCCTATCCCAATAAGGAGTGGGCGTCTCAAGACCAGTCTGTCCCTCCTTCATTTGAAATGAGAAAATAAAGAATATGAATAATTAAAATTAAATCAATTATGATGCAGAGACTCTTTTTTATGATGATTTTTTTCTTGTCACTTTCATTGGAAAGTTGTAGCAAAGAAGATGATAATAATCCTTCTAATTCGGAGAATAACGGAGGAAATAATAATTTAGGTACAGAGTTGGATTATGATACTTTCTGCTTTTATTATGATTGGTATGGAAGTGAGGCTATTGACGGTCAATATAAACATTGGGCCCATGCTATAGCACCCGATCCTAATGGTGGATCCGGTCAGAATCCGGGGACCATTCCGGGTACACAGGAGAGTATAGCCAGTAATTTTTATCCTCAATTAGGAAGATATAGTAGTAGTGATCCTAATATTTTGGCCAAACATATGGATATGTTTGTTATGGCGCGTACCGGAGTGTTGGCACTTACCTGGTGGAATGAACAGGATGAGACTGAAGCCAAGAGAATCGGTCTTATACTGGATGCAGCAGATAAGAAAAAAATAAAAGTATGTTTTCACTTGGAGCCATATCCCAGCAGAAATGTGCAGAATCTTCGGGAGAACATAGTTAAATTGATAACGAGGTATGGAAATCACCCGGCCTTCTACAGAAAGGATGGCAAACCTTTGTTTTTTATTTATGACTCTTATTTAATCGAACCTAGTGAATGGGAAAAGTTATTAAGTCCTGGTGGCTCCATTACAATCAGAAATACAGCCTATGATGCTTTGATGATTGGATTATGGACTTCTAGTCCGACAGTGCAACGGCCTTTTATTTTGAATGCTCATTTTGATGGTTTCTATACATATTTTGCAGCTACCGGGTTCACGTATGGTTCTACCCCGACTAATTGGGTAAGTATGCAAAAATGGGCAAAGGAAAATGGTAAGATATTTATTCCAAGTGTGGGTCCCGGATATATAGACACACGTATACGTCCTTGGAATGGTTCGGTAATCCGGAATAGAACGGATGGGCAGTATTATGACGCTATGTATCGAAAGGCCATTGAAGCTGGGGTTTCGGCTATTTCTATTACCTCCTTTAATGAATGGCATGAAGGGAGCCAGATAGAACCGGCTGTGCCTTACACAAGTTCCGAGTTTACTTATTTGGATTATGAGAACCGTGAACCTGATTATTATCTCACCCGCACTGCGTACTGGGTTGGGAAATTTAGAGAAAGCAAACAATAATTATATTTGTTAATAAAAATAAACCATGAAAAAAGTCACAAAAGTAAAGATGTTGTTAATAATGCTATATGCATTGTTTATATCAGTATGTTCTATTTCTTGTTCTGATGACGACGATAATGTGCTAAAGGTAGACACAGTAGCTTTTATAAGCCAACTGACTGATTATCAAAATCAGCTGGAAACATTGAGGGATGGATCGCAGTATGGAAATAAGACGGGAATGTATCCGGAAGAGAGCAGGGATATACTTGAACTGGTATTAATCCAGATAAAAAAGAGTATCCGGCAAATTGAAAACGGAGAAGAGACTAATCCTTCACAGGAGAAAGTGGATGAATTGATTCAGGCTGCTAAAAAAGCGATGGAGGATTTTAAAGCAACTGTGATTATAGAATATGTTTCTGTAGCTGCAGAATTGTATGTAGACGGACAAAATGACGGGTATATTGATTTTGGAGCAAGTGAGAACTATTCTAAGTTTGGTAATACTGGTGAACAAGTTTTTACTGTTGAGTTGTGGGTGAAGTTGAAATATACTTCCGGTTTTGGTAGTGTGGTGGATGTCTTTATCGAAGATAGTCCCGGACATTATAGAAAAGGATGGGTAATTAATAACTTTGATAATAAGAGACTACGTATGTCGTTGGGAATGGATAATTGGGGATTGTTGGAACCTGGCATTGATTTCAGTACGACAGAGAAATGGGTTCATTTTGCAGCAGTTATTAACGAGAAAGGAGTTGATGGAGATGTTAATTCAGAAGGAAAACCTATTGTTGTAAAAGTGTATATGAATGGCGAATTGAAGGATCAGGCGACAGGGCTTGATGGTAATCCTTATAATCCGAATGATTTGGGAACATCTATGATTGCTTTTAGACATATGGGGGGGAATCTTGGTATGACAAATGACTGGAAACTATCTGGATATATCAAACATTTCCATCTTTGGAAATCTGCCAAGTCACAGGGAGAAATTAAAAAGCTGATGAATGAGGAAATTAAGGTTACAGGACAGGAAGATGATTTAGTTTGTGGATGGGAGTTTGATGCAACAGTGGAGGATGATACTAATATACCTGATTTGACAGGCAAATATTCTGCTAAGTTGCTTGGAGAGTATAAGTGGATTCCTTTGGAATAAAAGATTCTTTATCTGTTTCCTTTGGTAGGGCAGAAGCTTTTTGAGGCTGTCAGAAGTTTGGATTTACTATGTTTGGGATATTTTGTCTCTAATCAATCAGATAGTAAAACAGGCTTTTGACAGCTTTACTTTTATTTGATAAATTAAATGTGGTCTGTTTACTCTGCTATTTCAGCCCTTTAAGGGCTTTTTCCTTTCTCTTCTTCATTATTTTCCTCTTCCATTTCATCTGCAAAAGGTTCCGGCCGTTGCGGTCCGTGATTTACGAAAACGAAAGCGCAGAGCGTTCCCATAATTCCTCCGCTAAGATGTCCTTCCCACGACATATTGGTAGGGGAGAAATAAGGAAACATATGCCATATAATTCCTCCATATAAAAAGGTGACAAGTAAAGAGATGGCAATGAGTAGAACATATTTGCGGAGAATACCACTGAAAAAGAGAAAGAAGGCAAAGCCATAGATCAGTCCGCTGGCACCGATGTGCCATCCCGGTTTTCCGATCAGAAAAGTAAGTAGTCCGCTTCCGAGCCAAATGAGAATAAAAATTTTACTGGCTATTCCCCGGTAAAAGTAAAAAAGACACCATGACAAGAAGAATAAAGGGATTGTATTTGCTAATAAATGACTGAACCCGCTGTGTATCAGCGGATGGGTTAAAATGCCGGTCAGTCCCCGTTTCTCCATAGGATATACCCCCAAGCGAGAGAAGTCCCAGTCCATCCCGACTTCCATAATCTTGAGTATATAGAGAATAAAAATAAGGAACAAAGGCTTTGCTGTAGCCAGCATGATACGCTGAATATCTTGCTTCATGACATTCTTTTCTTTAGATATTTTACGCAATACTACGAATATTTGCACAAAATCTGAAAATAAAAAGCCTTTTTATTTTTGTTTTTATCTATAATTTGTACATTTGGGCGTTATACCTATTGTATATGCTGCTACAGCCAATATATACGGTATGTAACAATAAATAGGTATACGATATAATGACCAATAATTAACCTTTAAATAATGCACAACTATGAGTTATTTACGATTTGACAAGACCCTCATGACGAATCTCGAAGAGTCTCTTCAAAGAGAAATTCTTCGGACGAACAAGGCAGGAGCTTATCATTGTACAACGATTGTTGATTGTAACACACGCAAATATCACGGCCTGTTGGTGATTCCTATCCCCAATATAGACGATGAAAATCATGTGCTGCTATCTTCTCTTGATGAAACGGTAATTCAACACGGTGCAGAGTTTAACTTGGGATTGCATAAATATCAAGGAAATAACTTCAGTCCTAACGGGCACAAGTATATCCGTGAATTTGATTGTGAACATATCCCGGCGACAACTTACCGTGTTGGAGGTGTGATTCTCCGCAAAGAAAAAATCTTTGTACATCATGAAAATAGAATCCTGATTCGTTATACGTTGCTGGACGCTCATTCGGCGACAACTTTGCGTTTCCGGCCGTTTCTTGCTTTCAGAAGTGTACGCGAATATACCCATGAAAACGCTCAGGCGAGCCGTGAGTATCAATTAGTGGAGAACGGAATCAAGACTTGTATGTATCCCGGATATCCGGAACTTTATATGCAGTTGAATAAAAAATGTGAATTCCATTTCCAGCCCGACTGGTATCGGGGAATCGAATATCCGAAGGAACAGGAGCGCGGATATGACTTCAATGAAGATCTTTATGTACCTGGTTATTTTGAAGTAGATATAAAGAAAGGAGAAAGCATTGTTTTCTCTGCCGGAATTTCAGAAACGACGACTCGCAGGCTGAAACAGACATTTGAAGCGGAAGTGGCCGATCGTACACCGCGTGATAGTTTCTACCACTGTTTGGAGAACTCTGCTCATCAATTCCACAATCAGCAGGAGGGCGAACACTATATTCTCGCCGGTTATCCGTGGTTCAAATGTCGGGCGCGCGATATGTTCATCGCTTTGCCGGGACTGACACTTGCCATTGACGAGATAGATCAGTTTGAAGATGTGATGAAAACGGCGGAAAAGGCAATCCGTAACTTCATCAATGAAGAACCTGTGGGGTACAAAATTTATGAAATGGAACACCCAGATGTGTTGCTGTGGGCTGTATGGGCTTTGCAGCAATATACCAAAGAAACTTCGCGCGAACAGTGCCGCCAGAAATATGGAGAGCTTTTGAAAGATATCATGGTATTTATCCGTCAAAGGAAGCATGACAACCTTTTCCTGCATGAAAACGGACTGTTGTATGCCAACGGTACGGAGAAGGCGATTACTTGGATGAACTCTACGGTAAACGGTCATCCGGTGATTCCGCGTACGGGATATATTGTTGAATTTAATGCGTTGTGGTATAATGCGTTGCGCTTTGTGGCTGATTTGGTACGCGAAGGTGGTGATGTAATCCTTGCAGATGAACTTGATGCGCAGGCCGAAGTGACCGGTAAATCATTCGTGGAGGTGTTCCGTAACGAATATGGATATTTGCTCGATTATGTAGACGGCAATATGATGGACTGGAGTGTACGTCCGAACATGATATTTACCGTAGCATTTGATTATTCTCCTCTGGACCGGGGGCAGAAGAAACAGGTGCTCGATATCGTAACCAAAGAATTGCTCACTCCTAAGGGGATTCGTTCGCTGAGCCCGAAGAGTGGGGGATACAATCCGAATTATGTAGGTCCGCAGGTACAGCGTGACTATGCTTATCATCAGGGAACAGCTTGGCCTTGGTTGATGGGATTCTATCTGGAGGCTTATTTACGGATTTATAAGACCAGCGGACTGTCGTTCGTCGAACGTCAGTTGATTAGCTATGATGATGAAATGACCAGCCATTGTGTGGGGTCCATTGCCGAGCTATTTGACGGGAATCCGCCTTTCAGAGGACGTGGCGCCGTGTCGTTTGCCATGAATGTAGCGGAAATATTGCGTGTTTTGAAGCTGCTGTCTAAATATTATTAAAGAAAGGAGGAACGAAGATGAAAGTTTTAATGTTTGGATGGGAATTCCCCCCGAAAATATATGGTGGTCTTGCAGTTGCTTCTTACGGAATAACTAAAGGATTGAGCTTGCAGGGTGATATGGAAACAGTATTTTGTATGCCTAAGCCTTGTGGTGAAGAAGAAAAGTTCTTGAAAATAATCGGCATGAACCAGGTGCCTGTTGTGTGGCGTGATGTCAATTATGACTATTTGAAGTCACGCTTGCAGGGATATACGTCACCGGAAGAGTATTATGCTTTCCGCGACCATATCTATGCCGATTTCTCGTATATGCATGTCAATGATTTGGGATGTATGGAGTTTGCAGGAGGTTACCCCGGTAATCTGCATGAGGAAATCAATAATTTTTCGATTATTGCCGGAGTAGTAGCCCGTCAGCAGGAGTTCGACATTATCCATGCACATGACTGGCTGACTTATCCTGCCGGTGTGCATGCCAAGATGGTGAGCGGAAAACCGCTTTGTATCCATGTGCATGCTACGGATTTTGACCGTTCTCGCGGAAAAGTCAATCCGACTGTCTATTCGATCGAGAAGAACGGTATGGATCATGCCGACTGTATCATGTGTGTGTCCGAGCTTACCCGGCGTACAGTGATAAATGAATACCATCAGGATCCAAGAAAAGTGTTTGCCATGCACAATGCCGTTTATCCGTTGTCGCAGGAACTGCTGGATATTCCGCGTCCCGACCATTCGAAAGAGAAAGTGGTTACTTTCCTCGGACGTATCACTATGCAGAAAGGTCCTGAGTATTTTGTGGAAGCTGCCGCTCTGGTGTTGCAGCGTACCCGTAACATCCGCTTCGTGATGGCAGGTTCGGGTGATATGTTGAATGCCATGATCAATCTGGTTGCCGAGCGTGGCATTGCCGACCGTTTCCACTTCCCGGGATTTATGAAAGGCAAGCAGGTATATGAGGTTTATAAGAATAGTGATGTATTCGTTATGCCTTCGGTATCAGAACCTTTCGGTATTGCCCCGTTGGAAGCTATGCAATGCGGAACGCCTTCCATCATATCAAAGCAGTCGGGATGTGGTGAGATTCTTGATAAGGTGATTAAGACCGATTACTGGGATATTCATGCGATGGCCGATGCGATTTATTCCATTTGTACTAATCCGTCTCTTTTCCAATATCTGCAGGAAGAAGGAAAACGGGAAGTGGACGGAATTACTTGGGAAAAGGTAGGCCTGAGAATTCGTGCCCTTTACGAGGATGTGTTAAGAAACTATGGTAAATAACGAAACAATATACAAAAATGAGAACTATCTGTCTTTATTTTGAAATACATCAAATTATACATTTGAAACGTTATCGTTTCTTCGATATCGGTAATGACCATTATTATTACGATGATTACGCGAATGAAACGGGTATGAACGAGGTTGCCGAACGTTCATATATTCCTGCTCTCAGTACATTGATTGAGATGGCTAAGAATTCGGCTGGCGCTTTCAAAGTGGCGCTTTCTATCTCGGGCGTGGCTTTGGAACAGTTGGAGATCCATGCTCCGGCAGTAATTGATTTGTTGCATCAGTTGAACGATACCGGTTGTTGCGAGTTCCTTTGCGAACCTTATTCACACGGTCTGTCCTCACTTGCTAACGAGGATTGTTTCCGTGAGGAGGTGATTCGCCAACGTAATAAGATGAAACAGATGTTTGGCAAAGAACCGAAAGTGTTCCGTAATTCCAGTTTGATTTACTCGGACGATATTGGTGGATTGGTGGCTTCTATGGGCTTCAAAGGAATGTTGACGGAAGGTGCTAAGCATATATTGGGATGGAAGAGTCCGCATTATGTATATCACTGCAATCAGGCTCCCAGTCTCAAACTTCTGTTGAGAGATTTTAAGTTGTCGGATGATATCAGTTTGCGTTTCTCCAACTCGGATTGGGCGGAATATCCTCTGTTTGCCGATAAGTATATCAGTTGGATTGATGCGTTGCCACAGGAAGAACAGGTTATCAATATCTTTATGGAGTTGAGTGCGCTTGGTATGGCTCAGCCGTTATCTTCCAATATTCTTGAATTCCTGAAAGCTTTGCCGGAATGTGCAAAAGCGAAAGGTATTACTTTCTCTACACCGACCGAAATTGTGACGAAACTGAAATCTGTATCTCAGCTTGACGTTGCCTATCCTATGTCATGGGTGGATGAGGAAAGAGATACCAGTTGCTGGTTAGGTAATGTCATGCAACGTGAGGCTTTCAACAAATTGTATAGTGTGGCGGAACGCGTTCATCTGAGTGATGACCGGCGTATCAAGCAGGACTGGGATTATTTGCAGGCAAGCAACAACTTCCGTTTCATGACGACGAAGAATACGGGTATCTGGCTGAATCGCGGTATTTATGACTCTCCTTATGATGCGTTCACGAACTATATGAATATCTTGGCCGATTTCATCAAACGGGTGGATGCATTGTATCCTGCCGATGTGGATAGCGAAGAACTTAATTCTTTGCTGACTACGATCAAGAATCAGGGAGATGAAATTACCGGACTAGAGAAGATGGTTGAGAAATTGCAGGCAAAGGTGGCTAAGGAAACTGCTGCTAAAAAAACGACTGCAAAGTCGGCAACAACAAAGAAGGTCGCTGTTAAAAAGACTGAAACTGAACCGAAAAAGACAGCCGGAAGACCTAAGAAAACGACTGGAAAGTAAGAAGAGGTAAATTCTTGTTATACACAAAGCCGCGGACAGGATGCGATTCCGTCCGCGGCTTTGTAATGTGCTTTTATGGGGAATACTCTATGGCTATACAGAAACAGCGCAGGTTGCATTAATGCAACCTGCGCTGTTTCTGTAAGTTCTTTTATAGTGTTCTATTTATTGAAGTTTGTAGAAATAACTTCAAGTTTTAGTTTGTATTTATCTTGTTCATCCTCGGATAAAGTGGGATCTGTTGCATTAGCTCCCCCTTTTAAACGTGCATAACCGGGTTTTAAATCGTGTTGTATGCTGATTACATTGGACGAAGTTCCATAATTACTGTTTGCAGAAGAGTCTTTAGTTACAAGTACCGGAATAAGTACAAATTTGTTCCAGTCTTCTCCTTTATCTTTATCAGCCAGACAGTTGTTTACCATCTGCGTGATATTGTTGAATGTGTATGCGGTGAGATTTCCTGTAGAAGATGAATAATCAAACAGGGATGATTTTATACCATCACTCAGTTCATTGTTTTTGAAGAAATCGTCTTTGTATTTTTTACGTATCAACAGGACACTTCGCGGAACGGACATTCCGAATTTCTTGTCGCTTGTTGCTTCATTGTAGATAGGAATGCTTAATTTAACGGCATTCAGCGTATCACTTCCAAGTGTGTTCGATATTTCTTCAATAGGAAGTGTTACCTCTGTGAATATTCCTGCGGGACTTTTTAAGTAAGTACAGTCTTTTCGGTCAATGCACTCTTCTATTTTCGTACCATTTTCCAATTTGTTTGCTTGAATAACTTCACGTGTGGATGTGAAAGAGCGGCCGGCATATACTACGGAATCCTTCCCTAAGGATGTGCGCAATTTGGCACCTGTTATACTGTCTCTGGCGTGTTCCAGAAATGCTACATCCATTTGTACAGCGTTAACGTAGAGAATAGTACCGTCTCCGTAATCGCTTTCGACATATAATCCGGGAAATATATCTTGAAATTTCTTATACAAATCTTTCGTACGTCCTTCTTTTAATAATTCCTTGCCCAACTCTTCCGTTCTTGCCTTATCTAACGTGATTTTGACATAAGGAGTGTAGGTTGAAAGATTACGTATAGAATCACTGACGGATAAATCGACTGCCGTGTAAGATTTTCTACCTAATAAACTTGTCTCTTTATCATAATAGAGATCGGGGTCGATATTGGTATAGTAAGCATTAGGATCTTTGTACCAATATTCATTGGTACCTTCCTTTTTTTTGTCCAATTCATACATACTCAAGCGGCAGGCAGTCAAAGAATCTCCGAAGTAACTGTCATACCAAAGATAAATATTGATCTGACAGTTGCCGATAGAAGTCTCTCCGTCTTTAATAGTAGTGTAGTTTTTGTGTACGCTTTCTTCTACATTGTTGAAGTCTGCTATCATCTTTCCAGTACCACTATTGTAATCTCCTTTGAAGGCTTCAGGGAAAGTCATACCTTCCGGGCAGTTAAGCTGGACTAAAAAGCCTGCTTGATAAGTCCCGAATATTTCATCTGTAAACTTACCCACATACCCGATATTTGTTTTGGCATAAACTTCTCCAACGGGAATAGATTGGGTTGTTACATCAAATGTCGTTAGTTTTCCATTAATATTCTGGTCACTTCCCGGAAACATTCCCAGTCCTAATCCGGCTGTGTTATCATCACAGTTCCAAAAAGTGATTGCCAGTAAAGCTATTAAGGCATATTTTGCTTTCATGATTGTCGTATCTTGAATTTTTTATTCTTCTTTGTTATTGTCGGCAGCGGCTTCCCATACCTGATCGTAGAATTCATTACAGGCGTCTGCATAGTTTTCCGGATTTTGGTAATCAAGTACCAGCTTGCCTGATTGGCGGGCATATTCAATAATAGATTCGTCCACTTTTTCACTGTTTTGTATTACTCCATCGGAATAATCAACAGCTAGTTTGCAGAGAGCAGCATAATCTACCGGTTCTTTCAAATCACCCAAGTCTTTTCTTGTGATACCTTTCAACATCAATTTAGTTGCAAAGTCATCGCTAAGTGTATTTTTAAAGTCGTCTTCATAAACCGAGAATACTACTTTAGCGTCACGGAAGGAAGGCTCGTCTTTGTAGGCTTTCTTAATATAAAGAGGAGCCAAAGCAGTCATCCAGCCGTGACAGTGAATTACATCCGGACACCAGCGTAACTTCTTCACCGTTTCCAGTACGCCGCGTGCATAGAAGATAGCGCGGCTGTCGTTATCATCATATTCCACACCGTTTTCGTCTGCTGTCTGCAAACGGTTCTGGAAATAATCATCATTATCGATGAAATATACCTGCATACGTGCAGATTGGATGGAAGCGACTTTTATAATCAGGGGATGGTCAGTATCGTCAATAATCAGATTCATACCGGAAAGGCGAATCACTTCGTGCAACTGGTTTCTGCGTTCATTGATGTTTCCCCATTTGGGCATAAAGGTTCTGATTTCACGGCCTTTTTCTTGGATCGCCTGTGGAAGGTTTCTACCTATATTGGCCATTTCGGATTCTGAAACGTAAGGTGTAATCTCTTGAGTAATAAATAAAACTTTATTCGCCTTTGTCATAATAACAATAGTTCTCTATAATATTGTGCAAAGATACGAAAAAAAAGACACATTAAATAAGATATTCTTTCTTTATGTGGCAAATATTAGTTTATTTTGCAGAGTTTTTGCAAACGAGTAAAACATAAACCAATAGACGAAAATGAAAGTAGTGCACACTATCAAGGACTTACAGGCCGAATTGTCGGCACTGAAAGTCCAGGGTAAAAAGGTAGGATTGGTTCCTACAATGGGTGCTTTGCATGCGGGACACGCATCTCTGGTAAAGCGCAGCGTAAGTGAGAATGGTGTAACTGTAGTGAGTGTCTTTGTGAATCCCACACAGTTTAACGATAAAAACGATTTAGAGAAATATCCGCGTACGTTGGAGGCTGATTGCAGCTTGTTGGAAGAATGTGGGGCAGCATTGGTCTTTGCTCCTTCGGTGAGCGAGATGTACCCGGAACCGGATACCCGTCAGTTCAGTTATGCTCCGTTGGATACTGTGATGGAAGGAGCGTTCCGTCCGGGACATTTCAATGGCGTTTGCCAGATTGTCAGCAAGCTGTTTGACGCAGTGCAGCCGGATAGGGCTTATTTCGGTGAGAAGGATTTCCAGCAGTTGGCGATTATCCGTGAGATGGTTCGGCAATTAAATTATTCTTTGGAGATTGTGGGTTGCCCGATCGTACGTGAAGAAGACGGGTTGGCATTGAGTAGCCGTAACAAACGTTTGTCTGCAGAAGAACGTGAAAATGCTTTAAATATTTCCCGCACATTATTTAAAAGTCGTAACTTTGCGGCCACTCATACGGTAAGTGAGACGCAAAAGATGGTGGAAGATGCGATTGAAGCTGCACCGGGCTTGCGTTTGGAGTACTTTGAGATTGTAGACGGAAATACATTGCAGAAGATAAATGATTGGGAAAATACTTCTTATGCGGTAGGGTGTATCACCGTATTCTGCGGGGAAGTACGACTGATTGATAACATTAAATATAAAGAATAACTAAAAAGACGAAACCTTATGATGATTGAAGTGTTGAAGTCGAAAATTCATTGCGCGCGCGTCACGGAAGCTAATTTAAACTACATGGGTAGCATCACGATTGATGAGGATTTGCTGGACGCTGCAAACATGATTGCGGGTGAGAAAGTGTATATTGCCGATAACAATAACGGTGAGCGCTTTGAAACCTACATTATCAAAGGTGAACGCGGTTCGGGCAAGATTTGTCTGAATGGTGCTGCGGCACGTAAGGTGCAACCGGATGATATTGTTATTATCATGTCTTACGCACTGATGGATTTTGAAGAAGCCAAGTCGTTTAAACCGACAGTTATTTTCCCAGATCCTGAGACAAACCAAGTGGTAAAGTAGGAAAGTATCTTTGATATTTGAATAATAAGGAAAGCCCCGTCTACATCAAGTAAACGGGGCTTTCCTTATTCTATTTTTATTATGCTGAAGCAAGCGTCGGCGGTTAGTTACCGGCATTTGCTTTTAGTTGCTCATTCATGGCAGCAGCAGCCTTGCGGCCGTCTCCCATGGCGAGAATGACCGTAGCTCCACCGCGCACGATGTCACCGCCTGCATAAATCATGGGAATGGAAGATTCCATATTGTCATTAACGGCAATCGTTCCTTTGCGTCCTAATTCCAGCCCTTTGATAGAACTCGGAACAATCGGGTTGGGAGATACACCTACACTGACGATGGCCAGATCGATGTCTATTGTTTCTGTTGCTCCGGGAATGGGTACAGGACTGCGACGTCCGGAAGCATCCGGTTCACCTAATTCCATCTTTTGCAGGACTACCTGTTTTACGCATCCCTGTTCGTCGGCTATGTATTCGATGGGATTATGGAGTGTCAGGAATTCTACTCCCTCTTCTTTGGCATGTTTTACCTCCTCGATACGTGCGGGCATTTCTTCTTCCGAACGGCGGTAGATAATCATGGCACGTTCGGCACCCAGACGCTTGGCGGTACGAACAGAATCCATAGCTGTGTTTCCGCCACCGATAACCGCTACATTCTTGCCGAAAGCTACCGGAGTGTCGGATTCTTCACTGGCTGCGTCCATCAGATTGACACGGGTGAGATATTCGTTGGAAGACATGATGTTGATCGAGTTCTCTCCGGGAATATTCATAAAGTTCGGCAGTCCCGCACCGGAAGCGACAAATATACCTTTGAAACCTTCTGCCTTCAAATCCTCCACGCTGATTGTTTTTCCTACGATGCAGTCCTTGATAAAGTTAACCCCCATCTTCACAAGGTTGTCTATTTCTACATCTACAATCTTGTTGGGCAGACGGAATTCGGGAATACCGTATTTCAATACACCACCGATTTCATGTAATGCCTCAAATACAGTTACATCATAGCCAAACTTAGCCATATCACCGGCAAATGCCAGTCCGGCAGGTCCGGAACCGATTACTGCTATTTTGATACCGTTCTTATTAGCGATGACAGGTACTGAAATTTGTCCGCTTTCGCGTTCGTAATCAGCGGCAAAGCGTTCCAAATAACCGATAGCGACCGGCTTCTCATTCATTTTCAGATGAATACATTTTGATTCACACTGTTTCTCCTGCGGGCAAACACGACCGCAAACAGCCGGAAGCGCACTTGTCTCTTTCAAGGTTTTGGCTGCTTCGAGGAACTCTCCGCGCTCGATATTTTTGATGAAACGAGGAATATCGATACCTACCGGACAGCCTTCGGTACATCCCGGATTAGCACAGTCAAGACAACGTTTGGCTTCTGTAACTGCCTGTTCTGCCGTCAAACCTTGATTTACCTCTTCTTTGCGGCTGTGTGAACGGTATTCCGGGTCAAGTTCATTCATCTCTACACGAGGAATCGCTGTACGCTCTTTGGGTTTCATTGATTTGCGCAACTCCTGTCTCCAGGCTGCATTACGGCTGTTTTCGTCTATTTCTTTAGTGGCTTCACATTCTGACTCCAGCTTGTGCATTTCTTCGCGTTCGATATTCTTGAATGCGCCCATACGTTTCAGCATTTCGTCAAAATTAACCTGGTGACCGTCAAATTCGGGACCGTCTACACAAACGAATTTTGTTTTTCCTCCTACGGTGATACGGCAAGCGCCGCACATACCTGTTCCGTCCACCATGATGGTGTTTAGTGAAACATCGGTCGGAATCTCATATTTTTTGGTTAGCAAGCAAACGAATTTCATCATGATTGCAGGACCGATGGCGAAGCATTTATCCACTTTCTCGCGTTTGATAACTTCTTCCACACCTTCCGTCACCAAACCTTTGCGACCGTATGAACCGTCGTCCGTCATGATGATTACTTCGTCGGAACTTTCACGCATTTCTTTCTCCAGGATGATAAGGTCTTTGTTACGTCCCGCCAATACGGTAATCACACGATTTCCGGCAGCTTTCAAAGCCTGTACGATGGGGAGCATCGGAGCAACACCTACACCACCACCGGCACAAACTACTGTTCCGAACTTCTCTATGTGTGTAGTCTGTCCCAACGGACCTACTACATCCGTAATGTAATCACCCTCGTTCAGCTCACAAAGACGGGTTGAAGAAAGCCCGACTTCCTGTACTACTAAGGTAATAGTGCCTTTCTTTACGTCAGAACCGGCTATAGTCAGAGGCATACGTTCTCCCTTTTCGCCTACACGCACGATGACGAAGTGTCCGGCCTTACGAGATTTAGCAATCAGAGGAGCTTCAATCTCAAATTTGAATACTTTCTCAGAAAAGCGTTCTTTGCTAATGATTTTGTTCATTATCTAATTATTTTGTTGGTTTTATTACGTAACTGCTATCAGAATGTTATAAATTTCGGCAAAGATACAGCTTATTTACGAAAAACAAAAAGAAAAGCCACTCTTTTGATGAGTGGCTCTTTATATACTTGCTCTTTTATTAGTCTATCATGTCAAAGCCGCAATATGGAACCAGTACTTTCGGGATTCTGATACCTTCCGGAGTCTGGTTGTTTTCGAGCAAAGCGGCAACGATACGGGGGAGTGCCAATGCCGAACCGTTCAATGTATGGCAAAGCTCGGTTTTCTTGTCCGCGTTACGGTAGCGGCATTTCAGGCGGTTGGCCTGATAAGTATCAAAATTGGATACGGAACTTACTTCCAACCAGCGTTTCTGTGCTTCCGAATATACTTCAAAGTCGAAGCAGAGCGCAGCGGTGAAACTCATGTCGCCACCGCAAAGGCGAAGTATGCGGTACGGAAGTTCCAGTTTCTGCAACAAACCTTCTACGTGGTCAAGCATTTCCTGATGAGACTGCTTAGAGTGTTCCGGCTTGTCGATACGGACTAATTCTACTTTGGAGAATTCGTGCAGGCGGTTCAGGCCACGCACATCTTTGCCGTATGAACCTGCTTCGCGACGGAAACATTGAGTGTATGCGCAGTTCATAATCGGTAGCTGTTTCTCTTCCAGAATTACGTCACGATAGATGTTTGTCACAGGGACTTCTGCTGTCGGGATCAGATATAAATCGTCTACTTCGCAGTGATACATTTGTCCTTCTTTGTCGGGAAGTTGTCCTGTGCCGTAACCGGAAGCAGCGTTGACAACTGTCGGCGGCATGATTTCGGTATATCCGGACTTGCGTGCTTCGTCCAGGAAGAAGTTGATAAGGGCACGTTGAAGTTGTGCGCCTTTACCTTTGTATACAGGGAAACCTGCACCTGTGATTTTTACACCCAGATCGAAATCAATCAGGTCGTATTTTTTAGCCAATTCCCAATGAGGAAGCGCATCTTTAGGAAGTTCTGTTTCCATGCCCCCCATCTTTTCTACGACATTGTCTTCTGCTCCTACACCTTCAGGTACACTGTCATAAGGAACATTGGGGATCGTGTAGAGCACGTTCTGCATTTCTGTTGCAGCTTGTGTCATGACAGCATCCAATTCTTTGTTACCTTCTTTCAGTTCGGCAACGCGGGCACGTGCAGATTCAGCCTCTTCTTTCTTGCCTTCTTTCATCAGTTGTCCGATAGTACGCGAAAGCGAGTTGACCTCTGCCAGGTTTTTATCTAATTGATTTTGTGTAGTACGTCTCTTGTCGTTTAAAGCAATCACTTGGTCGATTGTCTCTTTTGCATTTTTGAAATGCTTCTTTTCCAGTCCGCGGATAACCGCCTCTGTGTTTTCTGTAATTTGTTTAATGGTAAGCATATCTATACTTTTAATGAACTTTCGTTTAATGGATGCAAAGATAAAGAAAAAACAAAGAACCAAGCAATGAAAACTGACATAAAAAAGAAAGGAGATGCAATCACTTGGATTACATCTCCTTCTCTTGAATATTTTCTGTAATGCAATTACGCTTCAGTTGCAGGAACAACAGAAACATATCTTCTGTCTTCTTTGCCTACCTTGAAACTAACTGTACCATCTACCAAAGCGAAAAGAGTGTGGTCTTTACCCATTCCGATGTTTTCACCCGGATGGAATTCAGTACCTCTTTGACGAACGATGATGTTGCCTGCTTTGCAAGCTTCGCCACCAAATATCTTAACGCCTAATCTCTTACTTGCTGATTCGCGGCCGTTCTTAGAACTACCGACACCTTTTTTATGTGCCATTTCTTCTTACTTTTTAAATTGATTAAGCTACTACTTCTGTGATTGTTAACTCAGTGAACTGTTGACGGTGACCGTTCAATTTTCTGTAACCTTTTCTTCTTTTCTTGTGGAAAACAAGTACTTTGTCACCTTTAACCAAGTTTGATACAACCTGGCAAACAACTTTAGCGCCTTCTACGATAGGGGCACCTACTGTTACGTTTCCGTCTTTGTCTACCAAAAGAACTTTTTCAAATTCTACTGTTGAACCGTTTTCTGCACCTTCGATGTGGTGAACGAACAACTTCTGACCAGCTTCTGCTTTAAACTGCTGACCGTTAATTTCTACAATTGCGTACATCTTATATATAATGTATAAGTTAGCTCCGGCGGGTGGTCTTTAATCACTTAGAGAACTCTTTGTCGAACCCGTTGCGGAATAATCGGGCACAAAAGTACTATTTTTATTCATACCCGGCAAATATTTCTTTTATTTTTTTGCTATCGGACTAACTCTTCAAGATTTCTCATGATGATTTTGTGTGGATAAGCTTGCAGTTCTTCTGCGGTAGTCATTCCGTTGAGTACTCCGGCAAAGTCCACTCCGGCGTTGCAGGCAGTCTCCGCATCAACGGTGCTGTCTCCGATGTACAAAGTCTCTTGAGGTGCACTACCCAAATGTTCCAAAGCAAATCGTACTCCTTCCGGTGAAGGTTTGGCGGCTTTCACATCTTCTCCGCCCACCACAATATCCAGAAAATCTTCGGGCATATACTTTTCCAAAAAGCTTACTATTCTAAAACGATATTTAGTAGAGATAATGCCGATACGGGCGCCTTGTTTTTTCAGCGCTGTCAATGTCGATAATGTGTCGGGAAAAAGACAGGTATTCACGTTCATGTGTATATCTGCTTCCTGCCTGTATTCCTGTCGGAAGGCTGCAAGTTGTGCCGGGTCGGTCACTCCGGTCAGAATGCTGAAAGATTCTTCGAGTGTTTTACCGATAGTACGTTTGATAGCTTCATCAGTGACTGTCAAATATTGGTGACGGGTAAGTACGATTCTGAAGCATTTAACGATGCCGCGTGACGAATCGGCCAGGGTATAGTCGAAATCAAATAAATAGGTTTTATAATTCATAGAGGAACTTTGGGGTTTGATTGTTAGCGGATTCTGCCTCCGCTAATCCAATGTCTGTTATAGTAATCTTCACTTAGCCTGCTGACTATTACTCCTTTACTTGTGCTGGCATGAATGAACTTTCCATTCTTCAGGTAGATGCCGACATGGGCTACTTTTCTTTTAGAGCGGTTGCTGGTAAAAAAGAGCAGGTCTCCTTCTTTCAGGTTTCGTTTGGCTATCTTGTTGCTCCTGCTTTTCAGGGCCTCCGTGTTGCGTGGCACTTGAATGCGGTATACTTTACGATATATCTGATAAACCATGCCGGAACAGTCAGTACCTCTCTTTGAGTCTCCACCTCCACGATAGGGAGTTCCTATCCAATTGGCCGCTTCCAGATAGAGCTTGTGGTTATCTTCCATATTGATGTCCACCCCTAATAGGATAGAAGCCCGTGCCAATGCCTGATAATCCAGACGTGGAGCGGAGGTGCGGCAGGAACTGAGCATGGCAGTCAGCCCTACTAGAATAAGTATCAGTTTGAATTTTGTTTTCATCGTTTATTCTTAAATAGTAAATTTCCTCATTCTTTCACATTAAAATAATCTTCCAGCTCTTTTTCGGCTGAATTGTCCTTGTTGGTTATATCGCGGATGATTACCCCATATTCCAGCAGAGCTATTCGAGGACATACATCTACCGTATGATTCAGGTTATGACTGGAGATTATGACTGTTGCCCGGTATTCTTCGTTATATTTTTTCAGCAGATGTTTGATGACAGACTGAGAACTGGGATCGAGGAAATTGAACGGTTCATCCAATATCAATAATTGCGGATGATGAAGCATGGCGGAGATGATACCGATTTTCTGTTTGTTGCCGGCGGAGTAATTACGGATCAGTTTCTTGTGTCCGATCACTTCTCCGTTCATGAAGCGTTCGAAAGTAACCAGGCGTTCGTCCACCTCCTCCTTTTTTAATCCGTACATCTTTCCGATGAAGTAGAAATATTCTTCAGGAGTAAGATAGTCAATCAAAAAACCGTCATCTATAAATGCGCCTGTAAAGCTTTTCCAGTCTTCGCTTTGGCTTACGTCAATGTCATTGATCGCTACTTTCCCGTTGTCCGCTTTTAATAGGTCGAGCATTAATCGGAAAAGTGTTGTCTTTCCGGCACCGTTGTTTCCTACCAAGCCGAGCATATCACCTTGATTGATTTCATAGTGTTCTATATCTACCGCAACCTTTTCACCGAAATTCTTTCTAAGTCTGTCAATGGCAATCATGACTTTCTATGTTTATATGGGTTAATGATTCATGAACTTTTTATTGGCGGCTGTCTCTGAAACCTTCCATATTTTCATATCTCCGCTCCATGAAGCGATGATATACATTCTTGATCCATAACGGAGAAGTCAGGACAAAACCAAGCCCGATTACCAACAGGATGGTGTAAGTAATCGTTTCACCTAAAAACGTATTTAATAGGCTGTATAAAATAAGCGGGACACCGAATGCTCCAAAGTTGACTAACATCTGTATCGCACTGTTGGTTTGGCGGCTTGTTACTTTTTCGTTGAGGGGGACTGTCTGCTTATTGTAAACAGCCAGTTGGAAAAAACAGAAATAAATAAAGCCGATGGTATAGAAAAACCAGGCGAAAGCACCTAACAGAGTCAGTTTGTGCATGATGATGGCGGGAATCATCAATAGGAAAGGAATGATTTCGCCTATACTATAAATGTAGTATTTAGCTTTAAGCAAACTTCTGATTGATTCTTTGCGAGACATCAATCCGTCGATGTAATTACCCTCGAATGACATTATTTGTGATAGGATGATCATTCCGAAAGCGGCAAAATTGTAAACGCAGATAAAGGAGGTCATGACGTTACCGTCATAGACACTCGAAAAACTGAGCAGGGTGGAGAAGGCTATAATTACGATGGTGATACTGCGCAGTGAGCCCTTACAACGGCGGTTGCGTAGGAGCATTTTTAGTTCTAGTCTCATGTACTCGCCAACTTCTCCGTAACGTTCGAAGAATTTGTATTCGGAAACATGCTTGATCCGGGTATCATCTACTTTAGATAATTCGGCATAGATAAGTCCGGACATAATCTTGCGGTTGATCAGCCATAGAAGGATGATGACCAGTATCGTGCCGAGAAAATAGAGGATGTCCCCTTGAATATATCCGTCTCCCAGATCCATGAAAAAATAGAAGAGCGGACTGTCTTGGGGAATTAAAAGAAGGCACCCTGTTCCACCGTAAAAAACGATGGGTAACAGAATCCACCAAATACGTTCATTGATAAGTGTCCGGCAAAGCAAATACCAGTAATTGTTAGCGATAATCAGAAGTAAAATGCCTATGAGATAGGTAATGACTCCAATGGTACCAAAGAATTTGGTAATGGTGATGAAAGAAAAAGGGACAAATAGGAATAACCAGAACAGGTTGAACAGACTAAGTCCGGAACGGATAAGAAGAAAGTCGATGACGCGATTCCGTTTAACCGGCAGCAGGAGGTAGGGCTTTACCTCCTGTGTCGGTGTCTTTTGGAACGGAACACGCAACAGGAAATCGAGTGCCAGGATAAAAATCAAAACTACGCCGTTCATAACGTGATATGGTTCCCGATTGGGAACCATATCTGAAAAACCGAACGCGAACGTCGTACCGAAGAATATCAGGTAACCGGCCCAGAATGCGCCCATGACATAACCGAGTATTTTAGCTACTTTGTTCTTTTCATACATCGGATGCCGTTTGGCGGCGAGCCTTCCATGTTTGCGTAATTCGTTGAATATCATCATTCTGTTGATATGCTAGAGAATTTTATTTGGCTTCTTCCGGCATAGTCATTACAACTTGAATTTCGTTGTTCTGTTTCAGCAGCCTAGCGAGGAAGTCTTGTACTTCTTTTGCTGTAATGCTGTTGACTATCTTTTCGTAATCTTTTGTATTGTCGATACCTGTATAGAAGTATTCGTCCAGATTATTAAGCCAGTAACCGTTTTCTTTCTGTGCATCT
>NZ_GG688333.1:45160-116387 GCF_000156195.1 Bacteroides finegoldii DSM 17565
GACGGACCTTCTTTTGCCATCTTGTTCAATTGTTCTACGACAACAGCAGACAATTTATCTTTCTTGGCAGGGTCTGTTTGGAATATAATCTGAAGAATGAGTTCTTCTTTCGGATATTTTCCGAGACTTCCGTTACAGCTTACTCCATAAGTTCCACCCTCTTTTTCGCGGATCTCTGCTGTATAAACCATATCTAGAGCCTGGTCAAGGAAGCTGAGCAGGATATTGTTGCGTAGATCGTATTTGCAAGTGCCGCTATATAAGAACATGATGGTAGCCATCGGAGTTTCCTGTTTCTTGGCAAACTCATTCTTGTATTTTCCCTTGCGGATATACATCTTGTTATCTTTGAAAGTCTCTTTGCGGTTGATAGTCGGCAGGCTTCCCAGATACTTGGCAATCATTGGTTTTATTTTTTCCAAATCCACATTTCCTACCAGGTAGAAAGTAAAGTCGCTGGCATCTTTGTAACGGTCTTTGTACATATCAATAATGCGGTCATAGTTGATTTTGTCTACCATGTTTTCTTTCATCTTGATAGCACGCGGATGATTGTTGTATAATGCGCTTGTAATCGTGTCGCTGAAAGCACTCATCGGATTGGCGTCCGCATTCTGAAGTTCAGCTTTCAGTCGGTTCTTATAAGATTCAAAAGCTTCATTATCCTTGCGTGGAGAAGTGAATGTCAGGTAAGTAAGCTGCATCATTGTTTCGAAATCTTTCGGAGAACAGCTACCTGAAATCGTTTCTGTCGTATTGCCGATACCAGCTCCTACGGATGCGCGTTTACCGGCAAGAGCCTTGCTTAAATCTACTTTGCTGAAGTTTCCGATACCGCCTACTAAAGCTACTCCGTTCAATTGGGCAATATCGATGATTTCATCGTTCGGGAATACACTGGTTCCACCGAGGCTTACACCTTTCATTACAATCTGATCAGCTTTGAAGTCAGTCGGTTTCACATATACGGTCACACCGTTGGAAAGTACTAACTTGGTAGACCCATAAATTTCTCCGGCTTTTTCGGATACGATTTTTCCACCTTTAAGATCTTCGGAGATTAACGGTTCATTAGAAACTTTGTCTTCATACGGCTTCAAGTCGAATGACTTCATTTGTTTCAATAAAGCGGTGATTTCGTCTTTAGTAGGATATTTTACTCCTTCTTTTTCCGGACCGGCCAACAGAACCACTTGATTGTTGTCTGTGATAAGTTGTTGCATCATCTTATTGATGGCTTCTACCGGAATATTCGGAGCCATTTGCTTGGTGAGCATATACTCGAATTCAATTCCCGGAATCGGTTCCTTATCAAGGAAGTTGTTTACATATTCGTTAACGTATGAACCGCTTTTTGTCTTTTCACGTTCATTGTAAGCAGATTCTACGCCTTGCATATAATTGGCACGTGCGCGTTCGTATTCAGTAGCGGTGAATCCGAAACGGCGTGCGCGTTCAGCTTCTTCCAATACGGTTTTCATTGCCAGGTCGATACCGTCTACCTTGCTTCTCGCATCCAGACTGAATGCTTCTTTTGTTTTGGCAAGGAAAAATTCTCCATATCCTGCACTTGCGTTGGTGAAAGGAGGGTTGGCTGTCTGGCGAAGTTCATTCAAACGGTTGTTCAACATAGTCATAGCCATGCTGAGCATGTATTGGCTAGCGTAATAGCTAATTGTATTTTTTAAAGAATCCGGGGTAGCTTCATGTTTGAAGAAGATGTTTACAGAAGGATTCTTCACCTCTTTATCAGTTCCGATATAAATAAGCGGTTCCTGGTTGTCTGATACCGGATAGTAGATACGTTCGGCAGGATTTACAGGAGCCTTCACATCTTCGAATACTTTTTTCAATTTGGCTTCCATCTCTTCCGCATTGATATCACCGACAATGACGATTCCCTGTAGGTCCGGACGATACCATTTGGCATAATAATCGCGGATGGCCTGATAAGGGAAGTTATTGATTACGTCAATGCTTCCGATGGGCATACAGTCAGCATATTTGGAATCCGGATATAGCGTGGGCTGTGCATCTGTCATGATGCGGAGTATACCACTGTTACGGCTTCTCCATTCTTCACGGATCACACCACGCTCTTTGTCGATTTCCTTGTCGGCAAGGTTGATGGCATTTGACCAGTCATGAAGGATGAGCAGACAAGAGTCTACTACATTGGGGTTTTCTGTAGGAACGTTACTGATATTGTAAACTGTCTGGTCCACACTGGTATATGCGTTCAGGTTTGTTCCGAATTTGATACCTTTTGTTTCGCACCAAGGCACAATGCCCAATCCGGTTTCATCGCCGGGAAAATTCTTTGTTCCGTTGAATGCCATGTGTTCCAGGAAATGGGCAAGACCACGTTGTTGCGGCTCTTCAAGTATTGAACCCACTTTCTGTGCGATGTAGAATTCTACACGCTTCTCCGGAAGTGCGTTATGGCGAATGTAATAAGTCAGTCCGTTGTCTAACTTGCCAATACGGACATTTTTGTCCACAGGCAGTTGTTGCATCGGTTGTGCAAGTACGGACTGGAAATTGCAGCATATCAGAAGAACTGCAATAAATAATCCACGTAATAAATGTTTCATGTTCTATTTAATTTAAATAAATGTTTCTGAGTAATTTGTCGCAGTGTTTGACGTGAAATCACAAATTGACAGCAAAATAGTTATTTTATAGCTTCTCTTATGCGGACCAGCTTGGTCAACAGACCTTCCAAAAGGTCCAGTCTGAGCATATTGGCACCATCACTTTTGGCTATGGCAGGATTCTCGTGTGTCTCGATAAATAGTCCGTCCGCTCCTACGGCTATACCTGCTTTGGCAACGGTTTCTATCAGTTGCGGCATACCACCGGTAACGCCACTGGTCTGGTTGGGTTGTTGCAAAGAGTGGGTGACATCCAGAATGACCGGATATCCGAATGACTGCATTTCAGGGATACCACGATAGTCTACTACTAAATCCTGGTAACCGAAAGTCGTACCGCGTTCGGTCAACATCACGTTTTTGTTGCCAACTTCCACCACTTTGTCGGCGGCAAACTGCATAGCCAAAGGAGAAAGGAACTGCCCTTTTTTGATGTTAATTGTCTTTCCTGTTTTAGCTGCTGCGACCAATAAGTCTGTCTGACGGCAGAGAAAAGCCGGTATTTGGAGAATATCCACATATTCGGCTGCCATTTCGGCCTCGTCTGCACTATGGATATCCGTTACGGTAGGAACCCCGAACGTGTCGCGTACCTTTTGTAGTATTTTTAGTGCCTTCTCGTCACCGATACCCATGAATGAGTCAAGCCGCGAACGGTTGGCTTTGCGGTAAGAGCCTTTGAATACGTATGGAATTTGCAATGTTTCGGTGATTTTTACTACTCGTTCGGCAATGCGCATTGCCATCTCTTCTCCTTCTATCACACACGGACCGGCCAATAGGAAAAAGTTACCGGCAGGATTGTTCTTAAGTTCTATCATTTTGTTATTTAATGAATTACAGGTTGTCAATCAATATTAGTTCGGAATAATAAGCGTTGTTTTTTCCGGAAGTACTCCCACCTCTAAAGGAAAGTGCTTGGGAAGCAGACGGCCATCTAAATCTACGGATGCGTTTTGTGCCCGAAGTACTTTTACCTTTTTGGTACGGTAGCTTTTCACTACCTTATGATTTAAGATTCTTCCTTGAATCAACATCCATAGTCCGGAAATAATCTGTAGAAATTCCGGACGATAGATTACGGAAACGTCCAACCATCCATTGTAGGGTACGGCACTTGGCGTTTGTCCCCATCCCCATGCACTACCCACACATACGGTCATGATACGTCCGCGGATATGCTCGTCGTTGATGCGTAAATGCATTCTGTATAGTTTTCGTTCGAATATCAAAGAAAACAGGGCTGCAACGTATGACAGGAACTTTACTCCCCAGAAACGTTTGGTCTGGTCGGTGATCTTTACGATTCGTGCACCCAATCCGATATTGACGGCATTGAGGAAATAACGGCGATGGTGTTCTTTGCCGTCATAGAAGTTGCAGTAGCCTACGTCTATTTTCTTCAGCCGATGATTGATGATGCAATCCACTGCCGGTTTGTATTCAGTGCTGAGTCCCCAATATTTAGCGAAGTCGTTTCCGATTCCGTTCGGAATCAGGCCAAGTGCGATATTTTCTTTGTCTTCGGCGTCGGATAGCATAATACCGTTGATGGCGTCATTCAATGCTCCATCACCGCCTACAACGACAATAGTACGATAACCATTGTTGGCTAGAATCTTTGCGAGACGTTCTACTGAACCGAAACCTTCGGATTGTACATAGTCATAATCAACACCTTTGTTGTCCATGTACTCCTTGATCTCTTTCCAGCGCTTTTTTACCTTTCGGGTACCAGCTTTCGGGTTGTAAATCACACCCCATTTGTTCGGTTCTACACTCATATTCGTATTCCTATCCTACTGTATTAAAATCTCACTTTAATAACCGACAAAGATACTAAATCTCTTTCAGTTTTTCTTTTACAAAAGCTATCTTTTCTTCCATTGGAAGTGTCGCATTCACCCAATGAATGTTAAATCCTCTTCTTTCCATGCCTCTGAACCAAGTCATTTGCCGCTTGGCAAACTGGTGGATGGCTATTTCCAAACCGTTGAACATCTCTTCATAGCTCAACTTGCCTATGACGTACAATGTCAGGTATTTGTATTCCAACCCGTAATAGATCAAATCATCCGGTGAAATGCCTTGTTCAATCAAACGTCGTACTTCATCTACCATTCCTTCTTCCAACCGTTGTTTCAATCGGCGGGTAATCTTCTCGCGACGTAGCTCCCGGTCGATATCTACTCCGATAATAAGGCTGTTCAGTGCCGGAAACTCGCGTTCGGGAACCGGATGGATGGCGTAATATTCCTCGATTTCTATGGCGCGAATGGCACGCTTTACTGTATCCACATCGGTAGAGTTATGCAATATTTTGTAGCGGCTTAATATTTCTGTCAGTTCCTCAAGGGAATGATTCGCCAAGCGGGTACGCAGTTCCGGATTTTCCGGTACGGGCATTAGTTTGTATCCTTTCAGTATGGATTCCAGATACATACCTGTTCCTCCACATAAAACGGGGAGACGGCCTTTTTGTTTAATTGATTCGTAAGAAATAAGGAAATCGCGTTGATATTCAAATACATTATATTTATATCCGGGCTCGACAATATCAATCAGATGATAGGGAATCGTATATCCGTTTATTGTATAGTCGGCAAGGTCTTTCCCTGTGCCAAGATCCATTCCCTTGTATATCTGGCGGGAGTCGGCACTGATAATTTCTGTGTTGAGTTCATAGGCCAAAGCAGCAGCAAAAGGAGTCTTGCCTGATGCGGTAGGTCCGAGTATGGTGATTAAATCATAGTCCGGCATAGCTTCATTCTTTATATATCCGCAAAATTACGAAATAAATTTAACCTATCCTGTATACAATTACTTTTTTATGAAGATTAGAGCTTGGGAAATTTGCAGAAAAGGGAGGAATACGTATTTTACTTTAAAGCGAACTATATAGCGTTTGAACAGGAATTTAAATCTGATTATATGATAAAACTATACTTCTTGTCTTTTTTTATTTCTCTGCTACTATGTTTTTTTATTCAGTTTTTATTGTCAATCTGTCAGGATAACAATTAATCCGCTGATTATCAGTGAAAATATAGCTGACAATAGAAACTGATAATAGGCTGACAATAGGAGATGAGACTTTTATTGTCAGCCTGCTTTTTGTCTCTTTCCCAGGTGAATTGTTTGATAAATACGTGGTTATGCGCTTTTGAAATACTGGAAGAATAAGGCTAAGCTGACGGTAAAGTGGTGTTGAAATGCCGGTATTATTCAGTTAGGGTGTCTTTATCTTTAACTCTCCACGACCGTGACGACTTCTCTCCACAGCCGTGGTAGCTTCTCTTCACAGCCGTGAGAAGATCTCTCCACGGCCGTGGTGAATTAACAATGTCGGTGTTTTAATGGAACAATACCGGTATGGTAGAACAAAGATAAAGGCACCTTAACACAGTAGTGCTTGCTTGATAGGGCAAGGATACCCTAATATAAAAGCTATTGAGGAGCTTGAACTGCTATCAATTGTTGATTGTTTGAACTATCCGGCATACCTTTCCGTTTTTATCCACTCCCTCTATGATTATATCTTCCGGTGCGGTACTGTCCGGAGTATAATATTCAATGGTTGCTTTTCCTTCTGCATTCAGTTGCAGTGCTGGATTCCAATAAATCGTACTTCTTAAATCCGAACGCTGCGCATTTTTCTTTTCAGGAGTATCGTAAGTGGGTTGATAGAATTCGACAGAATCGCTGTAGCCTAGCGGAGTGTATGTAATAATGCCTCGCGCGGGTCTTGCAGGAAGATCTTTGCCCTCTTTCAGTGTGATAACAATGGCGCCTGCCGCACCACGAGAACCTAATATGGCAGCGTCCGCTCCACGAAGAAGGCTCAGACTGGACATATCGCTAGTCTGTATCATAGTCAGGATATCATTGTCGTCTTCATACACAACGTCATCAATAACAATGACGGGTTGTTCGGGATTGTTCCGGATATGTATCTCATTGCCGTTTGTCACACTGACTCCCGGAAGTCTGCTGACTGCATCGAAGGCTGTCTGTGCACCATAATTCTCCAATTTATCCCCTTCGATAGTGTAAGTGTTGATACCTCCTGTGTATATACTCTCCGAACCGGGCTTTTTACGACTTCCCGTGACAAGTACTTCTTTCAGGTTATACACCCTCATACCTCCTTCCATATAGTATTGGTCACGTGTGTTGAGCAAATAGTCTTCCATAAAGGTTGCTGCTTCATTACGGAAAGGTGACTTTGGGGAGGTTGCCGGATATTTAGGAGTATCGATTTCTATGTCTACTCCGGCAAATCCCCTTTTGGTACGTGCCTGTACGAGGAAAGTTGTACTATCTTTGAATGATGTATTCACGATAAATTCTCCTTTTTCGTCCGTAGTAGTGGTAGCAACAATCTTTTGTTTGGGAGCTAAGACGCAGATAGGACCTTTTTTCACATTACCTCCAAAGAACCCTTTGATTCGTCCACTGATCGTTTGCCCCTTTTCTATGTAGTTGGCTAGATTCAAAGAAGGTGGAGTTACTACATTTTTGATATGATGTCTGCGCCACCCGTGTGTCATCATTAAGAAGTCCAGGGTACGTAGAGTTCTGAGATCTTGGTGGAGAAAATAATATCCGGGATTTTCCACATAACCTTTCAGATCGGAAGTCAGGAGAAGGTTTGATACGATATTATCTGCAAGGGAATCCGGCCGGATACTTCTCCGATCGGTAATGCTGATAGAAAAACTTCCTTCTATAGGATTGCCGTTATGATCTTTAGCTGCGATTTGCAGAGATACCTTTTCTCTTTTTCCGTATGTCGGTTTGTCGGGAAGGATTTGCCACTGATGTGGATTACGGTCGGGGATGAAAACCAACCGCTCACTAAGCGCATTGCCCTGTTGGTCGATAAGCATAAAATGAGTGATGCCGACATGAAACAGACTGTCATTCATTCTTCCGAAAGGCCTGTTCGCATTGATTGGTTGCAGAATAGCTAATTTGCCACGAGTATGTGCTATTAAGAATAACCTTTCAGGCCATTCGGTTGTACTTGTTTTCTGAATTTCATAACGTATTTCCTTTTTGTGGTGCGTCATAGAGAGGGTAATTCCTTGCTGTTCGACAGCGGGAAGATTGAATCGCTTGCTGATACCATCACCGGATTTGGCAATTACATAGTAGGAATTTCCATCACTTGGATTTAAGGTGAAAACTCCCATGCCATCGTGCTCGGAACGAAAAACGGTCAAGGTGTCTCCTTGTGAGTTGAACAGGAAACCTTCTATTTCTTTTGACAGACCGTCCGCTCCCTGCGCTTTGAAAGCTATATTCTGGTGGGGGACAGCTAATAATGCACCGCCTTCCGGGAAGAATTTGATATCAAAATCTTTTGTGAATGAAGGCAGGTAGAAGGTTTTCTTATAGATGTATTGGGGATCGTCAAATTCTACTATGATCTGTCGGGTGGCGGCAAGTTTTAAATCCGGCAGGGAAATAGAAATAAGACCATTCTCGTCTGTCTTCCTTTTTCCTTTGTCTTCCACTTTGCCATTTTCGATATAACGGTAACGAATCGTTGTATTGTTGAACGTTTCCTGAGTATTGCTGGTAAATTTTATTTTAGCGGTGTAATGTGTTTCATCTTCCTGTTGATATTCAATGGTGGAAACGATTGTATTATCAATCGAATTACCGATCTTCAGATTGTGAGAATAAAAGAATTCCGGTTCTTGGTTAAGCATCCAATTACTGTATCCTCGCAGGTAATAATCGCCTGCAGGGAGCGTGGGAGGAAGTGAGAAGGCATTATGGAATCCTAAGGAATCTCTGCGGATCTTTCTCCGTTCTATGATCGAGTCGGAACGATTGACAAGTTCTGTAATGATGAAGTTACTTTGTGTATTATCCTGATGTGTGACAGCATTTACCAAATACCCTTTAAACCATATTTTCTCCCCTGCTCCATAGAAAGGTTTATCCAGGTGCAGATATAGTTTCTCCTGAGGTACTTTTTCCAACAGATTAAAATGGGCTATGATGGTATCTTGCATGTTTTGTGCAGATACGGTTATCGATACTGAGGAAATACACAACAGCATTCCGATGAGGAATGCCATTGAACTTTGATTGATAGAAAACGTAGTCTTGCTTTTCATACTGTGTGCTTTACATTTACGACTTATGTGTCCAAATGGAAAAAATCTTCTTTCTGACTGTGAGTATATTGATTACAGATACAACGAGGAATAACAGAATTCCCATACTGACGGCTACCCATAATGAACCTGTTTCCAATTGCGGGAAAAGTAATTGGATACTGTTGAGGTAATAGCCACGTAACCAGTAAACTAGTCCGATGGATAGGACAAGTACGACAATATTTAAACCTACCGTGAGTAATTGATAAGGCAATGCCACTCTGTTGGGACTATAACCGATTAATAATAAGCTTTCCAATTTTGTGGTGTTTTTCTGTAATAACAAGAAGATACTTAGCATTAATATATAGAATGAGAGAATGCTGATAAATAAACCTACTCCCAATACTATTCCTACAATGAGGCGGAGAAAATAAGTGGTCTTTCCTGCATCTAGTTTTCCGTCTTCTGTTTCATATCCCTTTTTCTGGAAGTAACCGGCAATGGAAGAGTCGGCAGGGTTGTTGACTTCTATGATTAGTCGCGAAGGTTGTGCCTCTGCACCCGGAGCGAAGTTTTCATTAGCCCATTTCATAAATGATTGCGGCACGAGAATGGTGTTCAGACGATTGGAAAAGCCGACAATGTTTCCTTTGTATTGTTCTACCCGTCCGTTGCCTCGCATCATTATGTCCATTTGGATAAGGCTCATCAATCCTTCCGAGAGCTTGGGCAGATTGCGGCTTTGGGCAAATCCGAAATTATACAGGTTCAGATAATTGCGGGGAATAATGATAGGGATTGTATGAGTGGATTCGTCAAAATGCCATTTGTCGAGTTTGATGTCGACAAACTCGTCAGGAACTGATTCGAAAAACATATCTGTGGAAAGGTGGATTCCTGCTTCCTGCATTCCTAATCCGGCTGATACCTTGAATTGTGAAGGAGTGAAAGCTCCTATTGTTTTAGTAAACGGCTGTTTTTTCAGGTCGGTGATGTCTTCGGCTGTGAATGTATTGCTTTTTCCTGCGAAAGACCCCAGCGTGCTGATCTTCTTTGTAGCTATGATGAAATCTTTTTTCATAAAGCTGTCTCCTTCGGTGAATACCGGAATCACATCCTTATAGAATTGCACACTAAGCAATACAATCATCATTCCGAATAGGTTGGCCAAGAAGAAACCGGCCAGCTGGCCGATACTGATATGTTGGCGGAGGAGTTTCCAGACAAGAGCAGACATTTTATTTACGATTTTACAGATTACAATTAACGGTTCGAAAGAGTGTGATAGTATTTTCTTATGAGACAGCCGGTCATAGTTGGAAGATGTGGTCGTAAGGTAAATCAATATGCTTACCAATGGAAGTTGCGATGACTCCGGCTCCTTGCCTTTCAACTTCGGCTGTGATAATTTCTCCCATGATACGGCTGTTCTCATTGTCCAGATGGCTGATCGGCTCATCCAGGAAAAGAAAATCGAACGGTTGGCAGAGTGCACGGATAAAAGCAACGCGTTGCTGCTGTCCGAAAGATAGTTTACCGACTTTTACATTGATTTTATCTGCAATACCCAACTGCTCGAAGTATGCGAGAACTTCCTTCTTCTTTTTATATCCGGTAAGGTTGTTTTTCAGTTGTACGTTTTCGAGAGCGGTAAGTTCGGTAAAGATGCGCAAGTCTTGAAAAAGCATACTCAATGAATGTTTTCTCAAGTCTACCCATTGTTTCACGGAGTATGCTTTGATATTTGTTTCATCGAAATTGATAATCCCTTGATAATCGTTTCGATAGCCATAGATGTAACTGCACAACGAGGACTTACCGGTGCCGGAAGCTGCTTCAATCAGATACATTTTTCCTTTTCGGAAGAAAAGATCCTGATGCCATATATCCGAGACTATCGAATTACGGTCAGCAAACACTTGGGGAAGTGTTTGCTGTAAGTGAATACTATTCATACCGTTTGTTTACAGATTATATGCCGGCAAATTGCTTGGCAAAGTCAACGATTTGTTTAAGAGCATTGACATCTTTATCTTTCAGGCAAAGGTCGATTTCGCTGGTTTCACCTTCTGAACTGATAGATAGATAAGATACTTTGTTGGCTAATTCAAGGTAAGTCTTTACTTCCTTGCCTCCGAAACCTGTTATCATTTTAACAACGGGCAGGTCGAGTATCGCTTCGGCATTGATAGCCATAAATACGGTTTTACCCTTCATGTCAGAAGCATAAGGAGTATCTTTGATGGACTTGTCTACTGCTTTGCCGACATTTTTGTAGAGTAACTCATCATTCGTCGCATACATTTGTTTGTCCTTGATTCCATAGAATATATTCATGCTTTTTGTTTTGTAGACATATTCATCTTTTCCAAGTTCCAGAATGTCTTCACCTCTTTTCAGTCCCAACGACTGCTTGTTCTTATAAAGAGTTTCAAGCGCATTTCCATTTTTGACATCAGCGTATACCATAAAGGTCGGAGCGCTGCTCATCGTGAAATTGATAAGGCCTCCGGAAACATCTCCATTGAATGAACTGAATAATTCTTTCACTTCGTCGGCTTTGGCAATGGATACCGTGTTGCGGAATTCTTTATTTTCGCTTAGCAGATTATAAAGTCCTTCTCCTTTCACTCCTATATTGCAAAACATTAGTGTGGAAGCAGGGAAATATTTGACAAAAGTATTGTTGGCTTTCCCGAAAGATTCCATTTGCTTTTTCAGTAAAGCTTTTACAGCGTCGTTCTCGGTATAGTTCTCTGTCTTGAGGGCAATCTTGCCTTTCTCAAAATTCAATCCTCCCACAAGAGTAATATCTTCTGGTTTTACTTCGGCAGGTAGCCCCATGCTTACTTGATTGCGGTAATTGGAAGGAATGGCTGTCATGGATGCGAAGAAATTAATGTCGTTTTTCTGCTTTTCCATTTTCTGGAAAGCTCCGGATTTTGCGATACTGTTCTCTGCTGTCTGTTTCATTAGAGTAACAATGCCTTCTTGGGCTTTTTCGGTCTGGGAAGCTCCGTTTACGTCGATGATCATCACAGTGAGGTTATTGAATACAAGCAAATCTCCGTTTGTTGTCGTAAAACTGTATCCATCGGCTTCGCTCACCGGCTGGCAGATCTGTTCTTTTGCCATTACATCCAATGAAGCATGCAAATTGTCTTCGTTGCTCACTTTTCCTACGATAGTGGGGTATGGGAAAGAAGAGGAAGAGAATACATAGACCGGAGATTCCACGTCAATTCCCGATTCACTGGGGTTTTTCATAATCTTCTCCAATTGTTGGAAAGTAGCGGCGTTCATTCCACTCTTCAGTGCTTCCAATATTTTTTGTTTGGCAGCTTCATTTTCTTTATCGTCCAATCCGGCTTTGCTTGCGAGGGATTTGAGGTTGATAGAAGCAACTACCGAAGCATCAGCCGGTATCACATTTGTGTACTCTGATGTCTTGGAGCATGCTGCCAGAAAAACAATCAGTACTGCCAGTACCGAGAGTCGTGAAATCATTTTCTTTACCATACTTATGTTATTTAAAAGTTGTATAATCATCTATTCAGTCGATTGCTGTGTTATTGGTTTTGAAGATTCAATATATGACAGGCTGCCAAAGCGGCTGTCTCCGTACGAAGCCGTGATTTGCCCAGACTGATTGGGACAAATCCTTGTTCAATGGCTTTCTTTACTTCCTCTTCGCTGAAGTCTCCTTCGGGACCTATCAGGACAAGCGCGTCTTCTCCGGGTTTGAGAATGTTTTTCAATAAAGGTTTGTCGCCTTCATAGCAATGTGCGATAAACTTCTGTCCTTTGAACTCACGGGTAATGAACTTGTCAAAATCGGTCATTTCATTCAGCTTCGGCAATCGTGCTTTGAGTGATTGTTTGATGGCCGATATGAGAATCTTTTCGATTCGTTCGGTCTTGATAACCTTACGTTCCGAGAAACGGCAGTTGAGGAAGGTTAATTCGTCAAAACCTATCTCGGTGGCTTTTTCTGCAAACCATTCGTTACGGTCCATATTCTTTGTTGGTGCCATGCCAATGTGAAGATGACAAGGCCAGAGCGGCTCCTGAAATACGGTTTCTTTGATAGCCACCAGACAACGCTTGTTGGTCGCTGCCGTAATCTCTGCTTTGTAGAAGTTCCCTTTACCATCCGTAAGGGTGATTTCATCTCCGATATTCAACCGTAAAACACGGATGCAATGTTGTGCTTCCTCATCGGGCAGTTCGTTACTTTTCTGTATATCGGGAGTATAAAAAACGTGCATAATGTTAATTACTGATTATTGTTTCTTGAATTAATCTGGTCCCGTATCCGGGCAGCCAGCTCGTAGTTTTCCTCTTTAATGGCCTGTTGCAATGCTTCTTCATCCGATATTCCCTCATCATTTATCTGTCCGGAACGAGTTCTTTCTTCTCCCGACAGGTGCAGGCATTCTTGTTCAAGAATGGATTCATAGATAAGAATCGGGCAATCAGCACGTACAGCCAATGCTATCGCATCCGAAGTACGTGCGTCGATTCGTATAATCTCGTTGTCTTTTTTAAGATAAATATAGGAGTAGAAAATACCGTCTTTGGCTTTATAAATCAATACACGTATCAAGCTTGCCCCTAGTACGGTGAGGCTTGTAATGAATAAATCGTGTGTCAACGGACGGGGAGTTTTCACTCCTTTCAGGTATAAAGCGGTGGCTTGGGCTTCTGCCGGACCGATGATGATAGGCAATTGCCGCTCACCGTCCACTTCGCCTAACAGCATGGCAAATGCGCCTATCTGTGCCTGACTGTTTGTAATATTTATAACTTGTAATTCTACCTTTTTATCCATTGTTTTTTCTTACTTAATTAGTTTTGACTTTCTCGCTGGTGTTTGTATTTGAATACTAAAGCAAACAAAACACCTATAACGAGTGCATAAGCTGCAAATATCAGCCAAATATCTGTCCACTCGCGGCTTACCAGCCTGCCATCGGCATATACGGAGAATGCGTCCACCACAGCGCCGCTGGCATATCCGCCGATAATCGCTCCCAATCCGTTGGTCATCATAAAGAACAGTCCTTGTGCGCTGGCACGAATGGAAGAATTGGTTTCTTGTTCAACAAACAATGAACCGGAAATGTTGAAGAAATCAAAGGCCATACCGTAAACAATCATAGAAAGGATGAGCATCCAAAGTCCGGAACCCGGATCTCCGAACCCGAACAGTCCAAACCGGAACACCCAAGCGAACATACTGATCAGCATTACCTGTTTGATTCCGAAATGTCTCAGGAAGAAGGGGATAGCGAGAATGAATAATGTCTCGGACATTTGTGATATGGATAACAATATAACCGAATGTTTCACTCCAAAAGAGTCGGCAAATTCCGGAATGCCGGCAAAACTACTCAGGAAGAGATCTCCATAAGTGTTGGTGATCTGTAGTGCAGCCCCCAAGAGCATGGAGAATAGGAAGAAAATAGCCATTTTCTTTCTTTTGAACAACACCAATGCATCCAGTCCGAAAGCTGAAAGCCATGATTTGTTTTCAGATTTGGTAGGTCGGCAAGCCGGTAGGGTGAATGAATAAAGGCCGAGCAATAGCGCGGAAGCACCACCTACATAAAGCTGCGCGCTCGAATTCTTGAAACCGGTAAGGTCTACCGCCCACATGGCACAGATAAAACCGATAGTTCCCCATACACGGATAGGAGGGAAGTCTTTGATCAGATCGCATTTATATTGTTCTAATGCATTGTATGAAACAGTATTGGCGAGTGATAGGGTAGGCATATATACCAGCAGATTAAGTAACATCGCCCAATACATATGATCGTAGTCCGTTGCTGTAGAGGCGTAGAAAAGGCAAGCGGCTCCTATGATATGGCAAAGTCCGTATAACCGTTCTGCATTAAACCATTTATCGGCTATGATACCGATGATACCGGGCATTACTAAAGAAGCGATTCCCATAGTGGCGAAAATGGCACCGATCTGTCCTCCTTCGAAGTGGAGTTCTCTGCCCATATAACCACCTAATGATATTAACCATGACCCCCATACAAAGAATTGCAGGAAGTTCATAATAATCAAACGAACTTTTATACTCATGACTTTTTAAATTTGTGTTTCTCTTTCTCGTTGATAGTTGATAATAGATGCAAATATAATATTTTCATTGGATAGGTGAACTAGTAATCGGAGAAAAAGGTACAAAAAAAAGAAGGCTATCTATCCCAGGTAGCTTATTTTGCTCTATAACTTTCTGAATATCAAATGCAAACTAAGGTAGCTGAGTCGAAAAATCGCATATTAGCCTACATGAATACAATTAATAATCAAATTTTCGCAAAGACGGATGTATATAGTTTACAACTTCTAAAAGGTTAGAAATGAATTATTTTTGAAAATCCCCCCCCCCTATACAGAGCAAATTTCCTTCCTTGCCACTTCTGCAAAAAAACTACATAATCTATTAATATTGAGCATTTCATCTCTATGTAATAGTTTTATGGTGAAAGTCCAATAGCTGTACTATACCTCGAAAATAGACTGTACAATCAAACGTAATCAATCATAATAACATCACAACTTCCTGTCGAAAGCAGGTATGATGTAATTGGTGATCCTACCCTAGCTGACGCAATACTGGACAGAATTGTACACTCTGCACACAAGATTGAACTTACTGGAGATTCTGTAAGAAAAATAAATGCCAAAAAGAAGTAACATCTGTGGTAGATAATTATAACTAAAACTGACCCGGGTTAAAATGCATTTTTCTTTTCATAAATCCAATGTTTTTTTTGATGGATCAATTGGGAATATAATAGTGGGTCAACGGGCTTTATATTTTCCAGGGGGCATATCTATTTTGAAGGACAAATTCATGAAGTGACACGCTCCATCAGCGGTTACCGTAAACCATCAACAGCCATTTATTAGGAAGAGTGTTCCGATGCCAATATCAGTGTGACACAGGTGGTAAATTACTCCCTGTTCGGTACTTACTATCTGGGTGATAAGATCAGTCATAATGGGGTTTTCTATACCTGTCTTTTGGAGAATGGATACAAGTTCAACGACATACGTATCCCGCTAGTCAATGGCTGGAAGGAAATAGAAACGCCATCATGGCAGCCCGTGGAATATCCATTATGGAGCGTGGTCGAATATAGCGGAGAGTTTTACACGTTGACGACACTTGACAGCTTTGACAGCAACCTCGACCCAATAGTTTCCGACAATTGGGGTGCCGTCGCAGATTATGATCCGGCATACAACACATATGAACTTTCGGATCACGAGTATGTAGTCTACAAAGGACGGGTGTTCAGTCCAGAAACAGACGTAAACGCAGATATTCCACAAGCAGGACAACATTTTGTGTTACATGACCCACGTAATTCTAACCTTAAGAGGCACATGGTAAGACTGGCTGTTTATGAACTTACAAAACTCATAGCTCCCAATAATGTAAGTGTTGTACGGATACGGGATTATGAGGACAGCATGAAATGGCTTAACGATACGGTCCGCTTGCGGCTCAGCCCACAAATTCTCCGTAAGCTTGATGAAATCAAAAAGCCAGTTACCGATTGGCAACTGGCTACATTGCAGACTGACTATAATCCGCATCGCAATCCATGGTTTATATGAAATCTTTAACATTCATGCATCTTGCAGATGATGCTGTGGATTGTATGGAACCATAGTCCCGGATATTATTTATTTTCCTGCAAGGTACAGATACTGACCCTGTTCCAGTCAGGTTCAGAGAACATATCCCCTATGCCTTGTCCTTCCGCAGTAATGCGTGAGGCGGCTATCCGGTATTTCTTCGTAAGAATGGATTTGACTGACTCCGCACGGGCACGGGCTATTCTTTCGTTCACCTCGATACTTCCTTCCGGTGAAGAGTATCCTTTGATCACAACCTTGGATTCAGGATGCCTGTTCATATAGGAGGCAATCCGTTCCACATTGGGGAGTTGTGAGACGTCAACCTTGGAACTACCCTGGCGGAAAGTTACAATAGACTCCAGTGTCTTGGCTTTTTCAATAACAGTTTCAATGACCGGTTTCTTGTTCTGACATTCAGCCAGCTGCTTCTGGAGCATGTCCGCAC
Source organism: Bacteroides finegoldii DSM 17565 (assembly GCF_000156195.1). Classification (GTDB taxonomy): domain Bacteria; phylum Bacteroidota; class Bacteroidia; order Bacteroidales; family Bacteroidaceae; genus Bacteroides; species Bacteroides finegoldii. The sequence continues at coordinate 62,044 of NZ_GG688333.1, forward strand.
GGCCAACTGCTTCCTCTGTCTGTTTACGGCTGTCCGAAAGTTGGCCACGCAGACTGTTTACACTTGCATTCAGGTTGTCCACCTCTGTCTGATTATATTCCTTTACGAGGGTGGCATGGTGCCTGCCGGAACTTCCCTTTATATAATAAGTAATCCCTGCGAGCAGTTCAACACGTGCATTATTGGCATTGAAACGGCTCTTGTGTCGGTTAAAGTCACCTTCCATATCATATACCAATGATGGTTTCAGACTGATTGCCCACGCTTTTTCCTTCCCTATATTAAAGTTGAAGTCCATTCCCAGCCGTGTACCCCAGGAATTATCATCCCCCGTACCGTTGACGTAGCCATGAAGCCAGCCTACTCCAACTACGGCTTCCATTTCAAATGTCCGGGGTGTTCCAGGATAACCACCGAAAAGATTCATCATATTAAACTTGCTTAAAAGCTCAACATTCGAAGCGTCAAAAGCCGTTTTACTACTGCTTGTATTGATATACCCCATGACTGAAGTCCCCAGGCTCAGAACTGGTGTTATCCGTTTTGATAATTCAATGCCCATAGCAGGGCGGGAGTTCTTCCAAAAAGAGCAGTGTGTCATCGGAGTGGTCACGCCACCATTAATTCCGACAGACCAGTTGTCCGTAAATTTAATACCTTTCAATAATGTCTGTCCATTTGCAGCCAGGGCAGATGCTCCAAGCATACATAAAATCAAGATGTTTTTTTTCATCAATTCTAGTTTTTAATTAAACATAGGGGAATTATCCCGTTTTATCAGTATATCTATTCGTTTTAAAAATAAAGACAAGATATCAATTATATCCATAGTCATTTCAAATGTCTGAATATAGTTCCTGTATTCTTTATGTATTTTACACAAAAAGGTAGCGGAACAGCATACAAGTTTCCTTATCTTCCAGAATTTTCCTCTCTTTTAAATTCTTGTACAACTGCTCAACAGATTTCATTCCTATACCGGGTATTCGGCACAGCGCATCAAATCCGTTATATTTTATAAAGCGTAAAAGATCCTCAAGCTGATAGATATTGTATTTTCTAAGCGCACGTAACACCCTGAAATTTATATCCAAATTTCCTAAAGGTGTAATCAACAGGTCTACACATTCCGACGGAATATCCTGTTCCCTTACAACTATCACTACATTCTTGAAATTCTGTCCGCCACACTCTTGGGAATGTGTCAGGAGTGCCGCATAATTCCGGCATCTGATATATACACGGTCCAACTCTTGTTTCCATTCAGAATAAGGTTTCCATTCCAAATGAACCTGCCTGCTCGCTTTTTTATACATATATGCCAGATTCCTGGGGGCAACACCTGTTTTCTTGGAAACTGTCTGTACATCTATCCCGGTAGAAAGAGAGTAAAAAACATCCCGCATCTGAGAGTCCTTTATCACTTCTGCCATTTCCTTGACAACCTCTCTGTAGACTGGTATACAGATCTTCGGCAACTCCACACAGGAAAGCCCTGACTGCTCACAGACCAGACCGGTATTTAAATATTTCATAGTTTCTCCGTTAAAATGTAATTATAAAAATCCGTTCATTTCTTATTTTTTTCTCTCAATAGGGTGGGAGGCATCCCGTACATTCTGCGGCAATATGCCGTAAAATGGGAAGGTGAACTGAAACCTAACCTGTCGGATATTTCCTGAAAGGAAAACTCCGGATCACAAATCATTTCCAACATTTGTTCCGCCCTTTTCTTCTGCATCCATTTATAAGGACTTTCCCCGAAACAGGAGTGGAACTTCCGGCTGAAGGAGCGTTCGGAAACATAGTATAAATCAGCGAATTCCTTGACAGAGTTCACTTTCTTATAGTTTTCCATGACAAATTTCTCAAAACGTTGTCTGATGCCGGTCGATGCGGAAAAGAACGCTGTCAGTTCTTTCTTTGTATAAAAGCCCTTCAACACCAAAAGCAGTTCCTGCTGCTTCAGCAAATGCATATGTTTACAAAGCAACCTTGCCTCCAGATACATTCCGACAGAATCCAGCACTTCAGCAAGAGGCTTCCTGACGGGAAGAATAAAATTATCAGCCGTTCGGTCCTCCCCTCTGGCAGACAACGAGCCCAAAAACAATTTGTCACATACACTCATGTTCCTGTCCCAAAATAAAAGCATACATTTCGAACCGGTTATAGACTTCATCCGGGTTCCTATGTTTTGTGGAATGAACACCATCTGGTTCTGTAAAATTCGTAAACCTTTATATTTACCCAGATCAAAAATCACATCACCTTCAATCATAAAAAGAGTACACGACGACTTGCTATTATCAATCCGGTATACCTCATCCTTCTCCAGTTGCTGACAAGTAAATCCTACATCCGAATTCATCTGGTAATTCAGACAGGATAAATGTTCATTCAGATATAGTAATTTCATATTTCTTATTTTTTATTACAACAAAAATCAAGACATAGCTGTTTTTGTGAAAACAGACAATTTCTCAACTAAAACAGACAAATTAAATACACAAAACATATACTGGTCAATCAATCGGTCTTTGATAGGTCATTGGGACATAAAGAGTTTTGGAGGTTATAAGACCATGCATTTTTATGACTGACTACCATCCGATGGTATACCGATTCCTAAAACAGTATTCATAAAATATGTCTCTGAGTTACCAAACGCTCGTGTAAAAGTGATATGAAACAAAGTTCTCACAATATTTATTTCGTGAATATATGACTATAAAAAGACACCAAAATATGATACGTTACAGAAAAATACAACAAGATTTTTTACTCCGTGCAAGCAAAAGCTCACACGGAGTATGACTTATTCTGGCAAATACTTTTTGTAGTCTTCCTGCACATCCGGATCAATGACCGGACGTACGGAATAGGTCATGCAACGCCTGTAAACAGCGCTTGTATTGGAAGTAGGCGCCCAACCGGCAGGACCTCCAGTGGAATTAAGCAGATAACGCCCTGCATGAGTATCGCTTCTGGCTTGTGCCACGGCGAAAATGACTTCATTACCCCCAGACTTGCCATCTGTAAAACTGCCGTCATAAATACTTCCAGGCAGCGGTGTGTTAAGGCCGGAACGACTTGCATAATAATATGCGTATCTCAAAGTCACGGCCTCTTTCTGTGACATAATCCGGAATCCGTAAGGAGAAGGGTCAAATACGGTTTTCCCGCCTACATCCTCCGGACTCCCTGTCTGGGAAGGCCGGTTCCATGGATACAGGAACACCCAACGGTCTTTGAAATAACTAACCAGCCCATGCGGGAAACATTCATACTGCCAGAAACTTTGATGAGAGACGATAGCGTTTGGATGTTCGATGCTCTGTTTCATCGTAAGAGCAGCCCCTCTCGCCTGCTGAGCATCTGTTTTTCCATAATCCACATCATTTCCTCTCTGTTCCCAAAGGAAATCAAATAGCTTGCCACTGCCGTCATAAAAGTTTTTATTGACACGAACATCATGTGCCGGGAACGGGTCTTTCCTGCCCCATTGATATTGCATACCAAATTCCCTATATGCATCTGCACTATACTGTGATTGGACCCTTTCGTACGCTCCCAACAGATGCGACATCAATTGAACCGTTTTCGGACCATCACCTCCCTGACTCGCAACATCCAAGACTGTCGGATAGTTGTCAACAATCCAGATATGCCAGGACCAGAGTGTCGGATTCCCCTTGATCCTGCCAGATTTAATTTCTATCAACACATTTCCCGGAGTCTGCCCTGGCTTGACATAAATATATGATCCCGGACCGGAACCTCCCTGTTCGGACAATTCACTGAGTCCCGCTTTTTCTATATCATTATGTCCGCCAGCCTCTTTAATGTCCGTCCACACGATATTGACTCTCCAATCATCATCTGCATCCAACTTATTCAACATAAAATCCTCTTTGCTACCGGGAAGTCCCTGCTTACCACTCAAAACAGCGTCATGGTCCAGAAGCTTTTTGTAATACTCATAGGCAGTATTTACCCGGGAAACAGGAATAAAGATCCCTTGCTTTGCTCCCGCTTTAAGCATATATGTATTCGCTTCAGGCTGTACAATTCCGGAAACCAGCTCCAACTCAAATTCTCTTTCCGGAAAAAGACCATCAGGGGAATAAATCTTGAATTTCGCCTTACCGGAGTAAAGACGCGGAGACGTCATATCGTCAACAGCTATGAAAGGCACAGGTTTTCCAGAAAGGGAAGGATCCTTCTCATAGAAAAGCGTAAAGTCTTCTATCACATTACCAGCATTGTTGTCAGACAAAGCCGAAACCAACTCAATTTTGTATTCGCTGTTGGCTTTGACATAATATTGCTTCTGTTTGCCATCCATCAGATAGATACTGTTATTGGATACCAGCAATGACTGATGCAGGAATTTGTCAAAAAAGGGGATAGCATTATATTCTTTCTGCAAGAGGCTGAGTTTCCCCGACGCACTTCTACCGGTTTCCGCATGTGTGACGGTGAAAGTATAAGTGGTATTGAAATTATCGAAATACTCCGTATTTCCTGTAATGTCGGGAGCCGTCACCGTGTACTTCCATATTCCCCCGGCAAGTTGACCCGCTTTCTCTATCTTGAATGGATTGGCGGCTTCAGCATGGAATACGGGTTCCAAATCATGCGGTTCTGTCTTTACATAGAAAGTAACCCTGGCACCTGCCTCTTCCGCCGTAAGCGTCCGCCCGTCTTTCGTTGTCACCTTATCCGCCTGCCCATAGCTCTCGCCATACTGATTGACCTCAATAAACTCCAGCGGTCGGCTGCAGGCCTCGTCCGCAAAAATCTGTAAGGTGACATTGATATCCTTAGACTGCTCAAAGCCAAGAAACCATTTCATACGCCCCGCCTTCACATAAGCGGCTTTCAACGTATTCTGAGCATCTTCCGGCTTTTCCGGCCACCTTCGGGATGCATCCACATGCTCTGTGACCGTAAAGGTCACGGTTTTCTCATCCGTCGGTGCGGTCTTATCCGGATCCGAAGGTTTTATAGAATAACTGATCCATGCAGGCAGTCCCTCTACCGTAAATCCTTCCGGCCAGGAAGTCTGCACTTTCGCCGTCAGGCTGCCTCCCTCCCTATAAAAAGTGAAATGGTCGGCACTGACCCCCAGCATATATTGCCCATCATACAATACATCAGACATAGTGGACTCGTTCCATACCACAACATTGTACATAATGTTGGCGGCCGGTCCTTTCCTAGCATCCTCTTCCGTATCGAATCCCGGACCACCTACAGCCTTGATATTCACCAGATAACGGTAGTTACGCAGCAAGGGAAGGTACTCGTATGTCGCATCAGCCTCGGCTCCGGTACGTTTCAGGTAGTCTATCCGGAAGAAAGTTTCCTTGTCAGGACGGCTCTTATCTGCACCGGTCAGTCCGACAATGATATAAGGACGTTTCAAGTAATTTTCCGTATTATTCTCAGGAAGAGTCTCTCCGTTGGCTCCTTGCGTGGCAGCCGTCGGCACATTGACCGCCTCCGGAACATATACCTCACGTAACAAGATTTTCTCATCCACTATGGAAGATGTTTTATCAATCTTTCCTGTCACAGCCGGAGCAGGATCAGGAATAGAAGGCTGTTTCGCCTTTCTATTGGCCTCATCCCAGTAAATCCCGTTCTCGAACGGAGAGACCCGTCCCGTCGTATTGGTATTATAAAAAAATACTTTAGTCAGCGTTATCCCTTCAATCCCTCCGGCTTTCTCGTCGAATGTAGAAGCCCCTTCCGATATGTTGCTCAAGTTAAGTCCCACATCCACACGTGCCACGGCACGGACCAGATAGACAGTTCCAAGTTTGGGAACGGCACCGGCACTGTGATCCACCCTGACTGGGTCCGAGGCACCCCACATCGGCAACTCCCCGTCTTTCCATATCCCCTTGTCCGGCATGGAGAAAGTGAAAAGTTGCATGACTTCCTCCCGTGTCTTTCCAGTCAGTCCGTCTGCGTCTGTATTAGCTGACCGGGTGACATTGGCCAGCATCACGAATGTACTGGTATCGCCTGAAGGAGTATTTTTCGCCAACAAGGTCATGGTACCCTTGTCTTTCTTGTCAGCCGGATTACCGGAAGGAATATAGGAGGTCACTTTGGCCTCATATGAAAACTTGTTGTCCTTGTCAAACACAAGTACCCTAATCCTCTCCGCTGCCGTGGAATTCTCCCCCTCCGGTGTAAGGGACCGTGTCAGGGGATTTCGAAGCCCAAGTCCTTCGACAGACATGCTGACAGACGTCCAGCCTTCCCTGACAGGCATTTCTGTCCCGCCGTTTCCATACTTATCGAAGGGATCACTGCACCCTTGCACGAGAGGGATTCCCATAGATATCGCCAGAAAAGCGACTATCAAAGTGTAATGTTTGATTCTCATATGTATCTATTCTTTAAACTGTTTTTCTTCGTGATGGCATGACTGACCATACCTTAGTTACCAGGGGATAGCCACCTCCGTATCCTCCCATTCGTCCACAACTATGTCATATTCCATATTTCCGGGTCCTTTCAGTGTGGCGAAGACACGGTAAACCGTATTACGCCGGATGTTGTAATAACCCTTATCATTCTCGGAAAGATCCGGATTATAGAGTTCGATCCTATACGGCTTATCGGGGGTTCCCATCCGATAATCGACGGATAAGACCAAGGTCAGCGCCCCCTCTTTCCCTTTCCCGTAGACTCCCGGAGCCACATAGATGTAGCTAGGTGTCTTACCCATATATGGAAGCAGTCTTTCTTTGCATTTGGTCACAAAAGCGGATTCTCCGGACCCCTCGTTGGCACCGTCATGGAAACTGGCTCTTTCCGGTAATAATAGGGGAGTCCCCGCATAATCTACTCCTCTCATATCCGGATTACCCCCACCAGTTGCCGTATATTCCCCGGCGGAAGGCAGGACAGAATAACCGCTGACCTCATTATTCAGAGAGAGTTTTGTCACTTTGGAAAGAGGTAACAAAGGAGACAGATAATTCCCCCTGTCATCAACTGTTGTAAGTATGAACTCAATACGGGCATGCATACGTTCCAGAAGTATGCAGGGAGAAAGGGTAATCCTATTATTACTAACTACATTATCCGGAACATGGAAGTTACACTGCCCAGTCATGGGAAGATACTTCCGGTTTTCTCCTTTCAGATCGTCAGATGTGAAAATTTCGGTCTTTTCCATTAATTGCTTCGGATCAGGAATTGTATGTCCATTCCTGATTTTTTCCAATCCGGATTCACAATTAACCAACAAAACAAAATTATAATCGCCTCCCATCAACTCCAGGTCCAAGGCTATATTGGATTCGCCTGTATTCACTCTACCCATCTCTCTCATCTCAAAATGCTCAATGCCGGTTATACCCGCCAACGGGTTGGTTGTTCCTTGGGAATAATAGAAAATAACTTTTTCCGGAGAGCTCTCCATATTCTTAAAAGCGAAGAGAAGAACATGTTTAACAGTTTTCTCATATTCCTCTGCACCGATATAGTTCTCTTTCCACTCTCCGGATGAACGTACAGACGCCTTTGTCATCTGAGAAATACCGGTTCCTCCATTCATTTCCGCCACAATCCGGATGGGAATACCCGAAACTGACTTTTCTAACTCTTCCGTATCAGACGAACATCCGGTCAATTGTACAATTGATACACAGGCCACCATCAACAGCTTTATCACAATTCCGTATTTCATTATCTATCATTTTTATAATAATACCAATTCCTTTCTAATATTACACGAATCATTAGTTTTAAAATCTGTCTGATTATCAGTTTTCCAATTCTATGGGGCGGGAAACGACATTCCAATCCAGAACGGTCGCTTGTATCAGCATCCATGTTTCCTTTTCGTACTTGAGTTTCAGGGTTATGGGAAAATCATGGTCACATTCCAGGCTATACGGCGGTTCGCCCGCATCTCCCCGGAACATGAGGATGTCATCAACCAGATTAGCGGTATAAAGAATCTCCCCGGTTGTCTTGTCAATCAGAGATACGAACGCATTTCTTCCCTCTTCCAGTTTCATCAGCGTGAAATCCGCTTTCAATGCCCCTTCAGCGTCATGTATGGCTTCGGTCGCGTATTCAAAACGTTCACAAAGGGCGATCCGGCCGTTGAAATCATACACACCGTTGTCATCTTCTATCCTGATGATGAATTCCTCGTCTATGGGGAAAGGGGAACCTATGGAACTGATTGTGAAGTGTACCCGGTATGTCAATTCCTGCATATTGAAAGCCACCCGTTCATACACGCTTCCCATATCCTTCCGGTTCTCCAGTGATATGGAGGCGAGACCGACATACAGAGGCCCGGGGGCTGAGGAAATCCGTCCGTTTTTCAACCGCAGTGACACCTGCATTTCCTGTCTGGTAGTAACGCCTTCCTGAAAATCTGAAAAATCATAGGCCTCCAGGTCACTGCCACCCCATGCGACAAACGTGAGTTTCCCCGTATGCCGCAATGTGGCGGACAAAGAATAATCTGCCGAAAGGACTGCCTTCTTGTCAGAAAATTCGCCCACCAGCAGATCATCATCATCAAAGACAAATACCCGGACTTCTCTGATATCTGACGGATATCCAGGAAATTGTTCGCAAGGGGTCTGTCTATAGAACTGGAAATAAACACCTTGCGGACAACCACCCAAGTTATCAAATACCGCAGAATTACATCCTATAAGACAGTAAACCAGCAACATGATAAATGCGATGTAATGTACACTTCTGATTCTCATTTGATATAGTTTATGTTGGGGTTATTTAACAGTTTGAAACCAAACTGTTTGTTGATTGGAGAAAGAAGAGGAAAAATTCCTCTTCCCTCTCACAGCTATGTAAGAAATTGCAGGCTGAATTTATCAGCAATCTAATATTAAAATTACTCCAAAACGACATCACGTGAAACGAGGTTCCATTGGAGCACTTTAGCCTCGACACGCATATAGGTTTCTTCTTTCTCGATATCCGGATTTTCTGGATTTGTCGGTTCAATAGGATCTGTCGGTTTCGGCAGATATGGATCTTTTGGATCGGAAGGATCCCATGGCATGCCCAATCCTTGGAAAGCCTTGATTGTCAACAGATAGGTGTTGTTACGGCGTGTGTCAGCGTTCACAATCGATTTTCCATCAGCTGTAACAGTCTGACGGTTCCACAACGCACGGTATGCACATTTTCCGTTCATGTAAGTATAAGCTCCTTGATCCGGATTTAACTGGCTTTTCTTTGCGGCTTCCTTGCTAGCATAGATAAGACCGTCTTTTTCCCCCCGGAAAAATGTTGTCCCTTTTTGAAAATTAGTCTCTTTGACCAATTTGCCGTCTTCAAGTTTCCATACTTCATTCGGAGTATAAGTGGTATAGACCTTGGCATAGGGCAGACGGTAGTAACCGAAATTCTTGTTTTTAGCAGTGAATGCATCCTTTTTTACGGAATTTTCCAGAAAATAAATGCCTGCTCCTGTTTTAGCTTCAGAGGCGCTTGCTGCAGCATTTTTAGCAGCATACATACCAAGATCATCCTGCTGTGGATTGTCTTTTGACAGAAGATTCCCCAAACGGATTAAATTTTCTTTAGCTGAACCTTCCGGTTCTTTGGCCATCTCAAAATCGGTATATCCATCAATGGCTGATGCAAAGCCCTCGTAAAGGCCGTCGGCATCTCCAATTGTACGCTTTCCCGCATGGTTACGGAAAAGATATGTCTTTGTGGCACCGTTGATGGCAGTATACGTGATGTCGGTAAGATCAACCTTTCCTTTTCCATCCGCGGTTGTTTCTTTCAATGCAGCATCCTTCGCGACCAGTCCTTGTGCCACGACACGCTCCACATCAAAGGAGAATACATTTTGAGCCTCACTTGTACCCGTTTTGGCTGCGTTCTCGGTGATGCCGGGAGCAATGGTTTTCTGCTCGGCTTTCGAAGTCATGACAAACTTGTTGTCTGTGGCAAGAGCGGCAATATCTTTTACTGCGGTAGCTGTACTGCCATGCGTCTTGTCCGGGGCTGTTGCAATATCGGCGGAAAGGGTCCCCTTGTTAAACAACAGCGCCATGGATTGAGGACCGGGATTCGTCTTCCATGGAGCAACCTTGAATGTACCGGCTGTTTGCGTTTCCCAAAACTTGCCTGTTTCATCAGCTGCCGTTCCTAACGTCCATGTTTGAGGCAGGACATTTGAGAGAAGCTGTAATTCCGTAAGCTTACTCTCTTCCGTTCTTCCTCCATAATCTTCCTGTTTGTCATTCACCGCTCTGGTTGAGACATCCTTCATAGAGGAAATATACATTCCTGCAAATGTTGTTCCCTCGCCCGGATTGTTTACCTGAGGGACATCCTCATTATTACAAGCTGTCATGCCCAGACTTAAGGCTGCAACTCCCGCTAAAAATAAATTGTTTGCTTTCATAACTTAAACTGTTTAGTAAATAAATAATTTAATTATTAATACATTAAATGCTTGCTATTTATCCGTTAATCCTGTCATGGAAAGTCCAGAAGTTTTCATTCCCGGGACTCCATGTCTTTTTCCAGTAATTCCTCCGCCTTCCGCCAGTCTCCTTTCATACTATGGGCAATTGCCATAGGATAAACAGAACGGCTGTCACTCTTTACTGTGTCCAATATCATCAGAGCCTTATCCGCATCCTTTTCATACTTTAAAAGCGCATTGGCATAGTTGAGTGCCGCCAGCGGATCAAGTGCAAACTGTTCATAAGCCTTCTTGTATATGTTTACCGGATTTTTTCCCTGTTCGACATACTGTTGCGCCAACCTACACATCTCATACTGGCTCAGGCATCCGGGAACGGTAATAAACATTTCCTCCAATTCGTCATCCGTATAGGAACGAACATCAAATCCCATGTGAAAAACGGTACGGCGCAAAGTGGGATAAACTGTGGAAAGCAACTCCGCATAAACCTTTCCCTCATCTAAAGAGCGTATAGCCGCTTCACGGGCCACATCCGTATGATGCCTCTTAATAGCGGATAAAATTTCATCCTTATATGCCAAAGAAGATACATTTATAATATTTTCCAAGCCTTTCCAGTCTTCACCCACCCCTTCTATTTCGTATATGGAGGCTTTCTTGAGCTGCGGGTACTTACTCAGTACATAATAAGAAAGCGTATGAGTACGACGTTCCGCCAAATGTTTATTATAGCTAAACTCACCTTCCGGAGAAGCGTATCCCATGATATGTACCTCACGAAGCCTAGCCCCTTTGATCCGAAGCCCTTTGGATACAAAATCATCCAGACGGGCTAATTCTTCCTGATTTTTACCAAATCCAAGAAGAAGTCCATGCTGTGCGGATTTGAAAGTGACCTTACAGTCAAATTCTTCTTCATAACATTTTATCTCCACCTTTTCCGGAGTATAAAAAATGTATTTATAGTCTTCCGGGCCAAAAAGGTCTATCCCGGTTACCGGTATATTCAACTGGCTCACACCTTTACCGCACTCGGCACATCCATACACCTCTTCACGAAGAAAGAGATGGCCGGAAGCCATCCAACGTTCAAAAGGCAATGCTTCCTTGACGGAGATTCCAGGTTCCCTCAAATCTTTGGAACTGCGAATATCCTTCACAGGAAGTAATGTACCCGGGTTACCACCCAGTCTTTCCTTACGGGCAACAACTTTGTATCTTTTCTTTCCGGAAATACACAAAGGCGAGAAAGCAGTCCTGATATTGCCGTCAGAAGATACCAGAGAAGGATAGATATAAACAATTTCCTGTGTCCTCAACCGATTGATAGATTCTACTATATTGAAAGAAACGGTAAACATTTTCCCTTCCGGGCTACGTCCAGTTTTCACATCTGTATATTCCAAACGAGGATTCCCCTTTCTGACAACCTTATCCTCCACCTGTCCTACCACCGGCAAACAGTATACATATCCCAGCACAGAGAGTATTCCTATATAATATTGTATTGGTTTCATTGATTCTGTTTTTAATGTTTATATATGCAAAGCATCATTTATTTAATTATATAGATAATCGAAACGGCAAGCTTTGTAGGTCCCAGATAATCAGCTTTCCCCTTACCATCCTTTTTCCCACAAGAAGTACATCTGAACCTGTCATATTTAACACGCGCATAGCCCAGTCCTAAGGATGCCTCTACACTGAATCTGCTGGACAGTATCCAGTGGTAGCCCGTACTAATACCCCCACCGTAAAAATACCCCTCATAACGGTAATCTTTCATTTCTTTGGAGTGGTTTTGAATAATAAAAGGAATATTTATGCCTCCCACATTCATCTGCCCTCCATGGGCATGAAGGCCAAGAAACCAGCCATTGAATGTTTCACAGGTCCAATATCTTATCTCCGGCTGTACAAGCCAGTGACTCCATTTCTTTGTTTTGTAACCGTTTGCCGTGGCATCATTTTCATAAAAAAAGAAATTCATACCGATTTGGGTATCCAAGGTCCATTTCTTCCCCAGAGAAAACTCTACAGAAAGATTGGGTGTCAGCAGGGCATCATAGACAAGGTTGTTTTTTAGCACAACCTTCTGTGAGAAAGACTGCAAGCTGAACAGCAGAAAGAAAAAAAAGCATATTTTTTTCATATTGTCGCTGATTGTTTTTGAGATAAAAATACTTGTTTTATGATGTTAATTATGATGCTGCAAAATTAAAAATGAGCAATCGTATTTTTATTATATACATTAGACATAGAATTATGTAAAACAGTCTTTTTGTTTATACAAGGTAGCCAGACAGATATTCTTTTTAATATTATCATAAATTCGAAAAGAAGTTATCATTCTTATCCCCATGTCCGCATCATCCTCAAAACCGGCATAATAGTTCAGATTGAAAAATGGTTATGCTCGCCTTGTACCCAAAAGAACAGCGTGAACTCATTTTTCTGCCGTAACAGCTGGAGAACAACCGGCATCTACCATACGGGAGATAAATGTATCTCGTGCGGAATACCAAGTTATATTCTCTTTTATATCCAGGATATTGCAAACTTTAGTCAACGTCTTGCTGACTCTATTAGAGATTTGAATGACTCTATTACGCATTTTGGCCTCCGTGGTATGTTTTTTTGTGAATACGGGGAATACATAGTTGTCAATGCCTTGACCTTCATGTTTCTCAATAATTTGTTTTGATTTCTCTATCAACAAGGGTTTTCCAATTTTCGGGAATTTCATCCGTTCATAGATAACCTGGTTTCCTTGAATCATATTGTACGTCAAATGGCAGACATCCACATTGACCATACCTCCTGCGTAATAACTGAAAAGAAATAAATCCAAGCAAAATTCCTCTTTAGGTGTAAGCAAGCTTCTATCCACATTCTCAATTAACTGTATCACTCTCTTGGAAACAGTTCTCGGTTCAAACTTGTGCCATTTCATCTTATCCTCTACACAGTCGAATATTTCCGGATCAGCACCGTGCATATTCAGCCCTTTGGCATAGTTGGCTATGGCTCTCAGTTTACGCAACTTCTGGTTCAAGCCTGCTTTATTACCATTGGCAATCCCTTTTTTTGTGTATATAGAACAAAATCCAAGAGGAACTGTTTTGTTATGTCACTGAAATAAAACACGGATGATGGTTTATTGTATTTCTATTGTGTGAATTCTTCCAAAGCCTTCTTTATGATTTTATAGTCCTTTACACTCGCCAGGCTTTTCGCAATCTTGTCATTTTTCTTTTCAGAGAATTTTTTAATCAAATAATCAATCATCTGGGAAACGGACAGAGAACGGTCTTCCTCTTTCATTTCCTTCCCTTTCTTTTTATCAAGACTAAGTGCCAATTCGGCCGGACTCCATTTACGTCCTTCCTCTTCCCATTCTTCCGCAATCTTCTGATACTTTAATTTCAGATCAAGCAACATCTTGTTCTTTTTGATAGCATCGCTTGATTTGGAAATAAATGATTGTGACGCATTGTCCCAGTCTTTGATGGGACCGGTGATATTTAGCACTTTAGAAACTCTGTTGTAGCCTGTTTGGAAGAAGATCATTTCCTGTTTCACCAGTTTTTTGTCTTTTGAGGTCACTTTTCCTTTAATGTTGATTGAATACATTTTAATTAGGTTTTACGTGTACTCATGTAGACCAATTTTTTGCCTACATAACAGCCTACATAAGAATAGAGGTTACCCGCTATTTTTGTTTATTTCGGCTATTTATCCGTTCTACTACCTTTAATTAATTATTTGATAATCAGAATGCTAATCTTTCCTCTTTATATATGGGCATAAAAAAAGGCTATCTATCCCAGACAGCCAATCTTTGTTAACCTTAAATCTAATACCATGAAAAACACAGTGCAAAGATAAGTGGTTTTATGTTATACAACATAATGTTTTGCTATAAAACTTCTGTTTATTAACTCTAATTAACTTTGAAGCTTTCTTTTTTCTGCTATTGCTTGCTGTTTCACCACAGATTACATGGATTCGGTTATTCTACATAGAGTACCAGCCCTTTCAGATATTCTCCTTCAGGATGATAAATGTTTACCGGATGGTCGGCAGGTTGGGTCAGTTGATGCAAAATGCGTACACTACGTCCTGACATAGCTGCGGCTGTAAACACGGCTGTACGGAAATTATCCTTGCTGACTACTTGCGAGCAGGAGAAAGTAAACAGAATGCCGCCCGGCTTGATTTTCTCGAAAGCTTTGGCATTCAGTTTCCGATAACCTTGCAGTGCATTTCGTAACGCATCTTTATGTTTGGCGAAAGCAGGAGGATCAAGAATGATTAAATCATACTGATCGCCCATACGGTCAAGATACTTGAAAGCGTCTTCGGCAAAAGCTTCATGACGGAGATCGCCGGGAAAATTCAATTCGACATTCTTATTTGTCAGGTCGATCGCTTTAGCGGAACTGTCAACAGAATGAACGAGTTTGGCACCTCCACGCATGGCGTAGAACGAGAAGCCACCGGTATAACAGAACATATTAAGTACCGAACGGCCTTTGGCGTACCGTTCCAATAAAGAACGGTTCTCACGTTGGTCTACAAAAAAACCGGTCTTCTGACCTTTCAGCCAGTCTACATGGAATTTCAAGCCATATTCTTGTGCGATATTATCGTTGCTTCCTCCTTTCAGAAAACCGTTCTCTGGGAAAAGGTCTGCTTTAAAAGGAAGGGTTGTTTCTGATTTATAATAGATATTTTCAATCTGATCTCCCATCACTTCGGACAAAGCTTCGGCAATAACCATACGGTCTACGTGCATTCCTGCCGAATGTGCCTGCATAACGGCAGTCTTGGCATAGACATCGATAACCAATCCGGGAAGATTGTCTCCTTCACCGTGTACCAGACGATAGGTATTATTGGCCGGATTCGTGGCGATACCGATACTGCGGCGCATATCGTATGCTATTTCCAGCTTACGCTTCCAGAAATCGTGATTGATAGGTTCCTGTTGAAAAGAAAGCACACGTACAGCGATACTTCCGATTTGGAAGTGTCCTTCGGCTATAAATTCTTTTTTTTGAGGTGTATACTTCTACTACTTCACCTTCTTCAGGCTCTCCGTCAAAACGGGAGATAGCACCTGAGAAAATCCAGGGGTGAAATCTTTTGAGAGACTCTTCTTTGCCGGGTTTGAGGTATACTTTATGCATGATATTTTATTTATCTGATTCAATTAAATGTTCTTCTTTCTTCTCTTCGGGAGCAATTTCATAATTGCCCGTTTGCTTCAGTTCCTGCAATAAGTTGTATATGTTGAGGCAGGCCCATGCGTCGGTAGCGGCATATTGCTTTTGGCCGTCGCTCAGCACATCAGCTTCCCAATTAGACAAGCGTTGTGACTTGGAAATCTTCTCCTTGAACAGGATTGCATAAATCTTTTGCAGACTTTTATCCTGGATGCCGAACTGGCGTACGTAATCCTGCAATTCGATGCAATTTTGCTGGTTGAAAGGAGCACGTTTGTGCAACATCATAAAGTCATCCTTTAGTGAGAGACCGACTTTTATCACGTCCGGATTCTCTAATAAATCGACTAACGGTCGGGTCAGTCCGGTCATGTTGAGGCGAAACAGGAAACAACATTCTTCCGACGAAATCTGAAGGAGTGCCACTTTATGTGATTGTCCCTTTGTAAAGGAAGGGCGCGTTTCGCTGTCAATACCTATCACAGACCGGGATTGCAGATAAGCCACTGCTTTTTCCGTTTCCGTTTCCGATTGGATGACATAAATCCGTCCCGGAAAAACCGTTTTTGGGAGCTCCTTTACTTCATCTTTATTTATAGTTCTTCTTACAATCATTTTTATTTATTCATCATTGGTGACAATGACAGCCGTTTTCGTGACAGTGGCAATCGTTATCGTGGCAATGGCACTCATCGTCTTCGCAACAGTTACCGTCGTCACTTGGTTCGTAAAATCCTTCTTCATTGTCCTCTTCGTCCTGTTGGCTGTACTTTACGTCGTGCAATGCGCGTAACGTGTTGACCAATTTCTGTCCCCATAACATTCCGAAGTTTTCCTGGCAGATAGCCAATGAATCGTTCATCGTTTCGTTCAACCCCAATTGGAAAACAAAGATAAAGTCTTTGATATCCTGATAGATATCCGCCAGATCTTCCGAAATGGACTTCTTGATCGGCTGGTCGCTATAAACCATATCTTGTACGAATACATCCAGATAGTCATCCTTGTCACCCATCAATTCCGCAAGGTTGATACGTAGAATCTCATAGATTTCCTCCGTTACATACGTTTCGAGCACTTCCTCTCCGATAGTCTCACATTTGGGGAGCATAGATGCTTTGAGATAGAGTAGGGGAAGTATTTTAAGGGATGTGTCAACGAAATCGCTACGCTTCATGCGTTCGGCACGTTCGAGGAATGCGCAAAATTCAGCGGCTACCGTTACGAACTCTATTACATTCTTATCAAATATCGTTTGGCTTTCTTTTTCCATAATCAGCATTGATTTGAAACGCAAAGGTAAGAAAAAGGATTGAATGAGCGTAGCGCTCGTTATTTTTTTATTATTTTTGCAGCTTAGATTATGATCCCGGTTTTATAAAAAGAATAAAAAGACTCATGGCAAAGAAGAAATTAGATAAGGAGACGGAACGTACTCCCTCTTCCCCTAGCAAAATTATTGCAATATTCAAGAATGAGACTGTCCATTTTGTGATTGGACTGATGTTGGTTATCTTTTCTGTTTATTTACTTTTGGCTTTTTCCTCTTTCTTTTTTACGGGAGCGGCCGACCAGAGTATTATCGACAGTGGAAATCCGGCAGATTTGTCGGTCGTTGATAATCATGTGAAGAACTATGCTGGTTCACGCGGAGCACAGTTGGCCAGTTATCTGATCAACGACTGTTTTGGAATTTCTTCTTTCTTTATCCTTGTCTTTTTGGCTGTGGCAGGATTGAAGTTGATGCGTGTACGTGTCGTACGACTGTGGAAATGGTTTATCGGATGTACCTTGTTGTTGGTCTGGTTCTCCGTTTTCTTTGGATTTGCTTTTATGGAGCATTATCAGGATTCTTTCATCTATCTGGGGGGAATGCACGGATACAATGTCAGCCGTTGGCTGATTTCTCAGGTAGGTGTGCCCGGTGTGTGGATGATTCTGTTGATAACAGCTATCTGCTTCTTTATATATATCAGTGCGCGCACGATTATCTGGTTGCGCAAACTTTTTGCTTTGAGTTTCCTGAAACGTAAAAAGAAAGAAGAAGTTGAGACGATTCCGGCAGGCGAAGATAATCCGGAATTTACTACTTCTCAACCTCAGGAAGTAGAATTCAATTTGAAACGGACTTATAAGCAGACTCCTCCTCCGGCGGCTGTGGTGGATGTTCAGTCCGAAGAAGAGGAAGAGTTTCCTACAGAGCACGCAGAACCGGATGAGCCTTCTTCTCCGGCAGATGAGAGTGAAGGAGTAACGATGGTATTTGAGCCGACTGTTTCTGATTCGGTTTCGTCGATACATAAGGATACCGAAGATGAAGAAGAACCCGGATTTGAAGTGGAACCGGCAGTTACAGAAGAGGAATACCAGGGCCCTGAACTGGAACCTTACAACCCGACTAAGGATTTGGAAAACTATCGCTTTCCTACGATCGACTTGATGAAACATTTTGAGAATGATGATCCTACGATTGATATGGACGAACAGAATGCGAATAAAGATCGTATTATCAATACATTACGTAGTTTCGGAATTGAGATTAGCACCATTAAAGCGACGGTTGGTCCTACGGTGACGCTGTACGAGATTACTCCGGAACAGGGAGTTCGTATCTCCAAGATTCGCGGATTGGAAGATGACATTGCATTGAGCCTATCTGCCGATGGTATTCGTATTATTGCTCCGATACCGGGTAAGGGAACTATCGGTATTGAAGTGCCGAACAAGAATCCGAAAATTGTTTCCGGTCAAAGTGTGATCGGAAGTAAGAAGTTTCAGGAGTCTAAATATGATTTGCCTATCGTATTGGGTAAGACTATTACGAATGAAGTCTTTATGTTCGACCTTTGTAAAATGCCGCACGTGTTGGTGGCAGGTGCGACCGGTCAGGGTAAGTCTGTGGGGCTGAATGCGATTATCACTTCCTTATTATATAAGAAACATCCTGCCGAACTGAAGTTTGTGCTGGTCGATCCGAAGAAAGTGGAATTTAGTATCTACTCGGTAATTGAGAATCATTTTCTGGCTAAACTTCCGGATGGAGGTGAACCGATTATTACGGATGTAACTAAAGTGGTACAAACTTTGAATTCGGTTTGTGTGGAAATGGATACTCGTTACGACCTTCTGAAGATGGCTCATGTGCGTAATATCAGAGAGTATAACGAAAAGTTTATCAATCGCCGCCTGAATCCGGAAAAGGGACATAAGTTTATGCCGTATATCGTAGTTGTGATTGACGAGTTCGGTGATTTGATCATGACGGCAGGTAAGGAAGTGGAACTTCCGATTGCGCGAATCGCACAGTTGGCACGTGCTGTCGGCATTCACATGATTATCGCTACACAGCGTCCGACTACGAATATTATTACGGGTACGATTAAGGCCAATTTCCCGGCACGTATCGCTTTCCGTGTATCTGCTATGATGGACTCACGTACTATCCTTGACCGTCCGGGCGCGAACCGGTTGATTGGTAAGGGAGATATGCTTTTCTTACAGGGAGCTGATCCGGTACGTGTGCAGTGCGCTTTTATTGACACGCCGGAAGTGGAAGAAATAACGAAGTTCATTGCCCGTCAGCAAGGTTATCCTACTCCGTTCTTTTTGCCTGAATATGTGAGTGAGGATGGTGGTAATGAGGTAGGGGATATTGATATGGGGCGTCTTGATCCTTTGTTTGAAGATGCCGCCCGATTAGTCGTTATTCATCAGCAAGGTTCTACTTCGTTAATCCAACGTAAATTTGCTATCGGATACAATCGTGCAGGCCGTATTATGGATCAGTTGGAGAAAGCAGGTATCGTGGGCCCTACGCAAGGCAGCAAGGCGCGTGACGTCTTGTGTATTGATGATAATGACCTTGAAATGCGTTTGAACAATTTGCAGTAACAGTTCGTTTATAAATCAAATGAAAAAGTACATTTTTAGTGTTTTAATAGCTTTACTGTCATTGCCTGTGATTGCTCAACAACAGCAGTCGCAGGCTAAGAGTATTCTGGATAAAACTGCTGAGGCTTTTCGGAAAGCAGGAGGAGTGAAGGCTGATTTTACGGTAAAGGTTATAACGGATGGTCTGATAGAAGGTGTCGAGCATGGAACGATCCAATTGAAAGGAGAGAAATTCGTATTGAAAACAACCGATATTGTAACCTGGTTTGATGGGAAAACGCAGTGGAGTTATGTAGCGAAGAATGATGAAGTGAATGTTAGCAACCCGACTCAGGAAGAGTTGCAGCAAATCAATCCTTATACATTTCTTTATATGTATCAGAAGGGATTCTCTTATAAGCTGGGAACAATGAAAACTTTTCGTGGCAAAGCCATTTGGGAAGTGGTGTTGACGGCCAAAGACAAGGCACAGGATTTGGAACGCATTACTCTTTATGTGACGAAAGAGGGATACGAGCCTTTATATATATTGCTTCAGCAACGTGCGCATCCGACACGTAACGCGATTACCGTTACGGGGTATCAGACCGGACAGAAGTATGCGGATACTCTTTTCACTTTTGACAGAAAGCAATATCCGAGTGCGGAAATTATAGATTTGAGATAAAATGTTTTTGATTAAATAAAACGATAAAGGTATAATAAAATGGCAGAAATAGAAAAAGTTAAATGCCTGATTATTGGTTCAGGACCTGCCGGATACACGGCAGCGATTTATGCAGGACGTGCAAACTTATGTCCGGTGCTTTATGAAGGGTTGCAACCCGGCGGTCAGTTGACAACGACTACGGACGTAGAGAACTTTCCCGGTTATCCGGAAGGAATCAGCGGTCCGCAATTGATGGAAGATCTACGTGCTCAGGCCAGCCGTTTTGGAGCCGATGTCCGTTTTGGCATTGCGACTGCGGCAGACTTAAGCAAAGCGCCTTATAAGATTACGATTGACGGTGAGAAAGAAATAGAAACGGAAGCATTGATTATCGCTACTGGAGCTACTGCTAAATATCTGGGGTTGGAGGATGAAAAGAAATATGCCGGAATGGGTGTCAGCGCTTGTGCCACTTGTGACGGTTTCTTTTATCGTAAGAAAATCGTGGCTGTTGTCGGCGGTGGTGATACAGCTTGTGAAGAGGCTGTTTATCTTGCCGGTCTGGCATCTAAAGTATATCTGATTGTCCGCAAACCTTTCCTGCGTGCATCAAAGATTATGCAGGAGCGTGTGATGAATCACGAGAAGATTGAAGTGCTTTTTGAACACAACGCTGTTGGTTTGTATGGTGATAACGGAGTAGAAGGGGTGAACCTTGTAAAACGTTGGGGCGAACCTGATGAAGAACGTTACAGCCTGCCTATCGATGGTTTCTTCCTGGCTATCGGTCATAAACCGAACTCGGATATATTCAAAGACTATATCGATACGGATGAAGTAGGTTACATTATTACGGATGGAGATAGCCCACGTACGAAAGTGCCGGGAGTATTTGCTGCAGGAGATGTTGCCGATCCGCATTACCGCCAGGCTATTACTGCTGCGGGAAGTGGCTGCAAGGCTGCTATTGAGGCGGAGCGTTATCTTTCTTCGATAGGAAAGATTTGATAGTTTGTTGCATTAGAGGAAAAGACGGAACTTAAAACTTATTTGAACTGCCCCCTAAAAGTTGAATAAAAAACTTTTAGGGGGCAGTCATTATGAAGTATTCGTACTAAAAGTACTTGCAATTATTTTATCTTTCTATTTCAGTAGTTGTTCTTCGATGATTTGTACGTACTTCTCCGGAGTAGCTCCGACTTCAATAATCGGTTTGCCGCCTGCAGGTATGAAGAATAAAGTAGGCAATGCCTGTACACCAAAGTGATTGCATAAATCCTTTTCTTTGTCTGCATTCACTTTGTAGAACATCACTTTCCTTTTGTATTGCTCCGCCATTTTTTCCATTTGCGGAAGTCGAAAATGTGGTCGATGAAGAACTGACGGGTGATGGGAGTCAGCTTGCCGTCTTCTACTTTTATTTCTATCACTTTCGATTCATTTTCCGGGATAGGAGCTAGATCGAACGGCTGGAAATACATCTTGTGCAATATCTTTGCAAACTTCTTTGTCTTCGATATAATGGTTGGAGAAAACACAAAGAATAGGGTGGTAGTCATCAAATAGCTTTTTGAAAGCCTGTTTGTTGCTACGTTTTATGTCTGCAATTATATTTTCTATATGTATGTTCACTTTTAGGGTGGAGTGATTGGTGTAGGAACACTTTTACCCAATCTTGCTTATTTTCTTTAACTTTTCTTCTTCGATGATTTTGATCTTTCTTCCATCGATTGTAATCAGCCGTTCCGTAGCGAATTGTGACAGTGTGCGGATGGCATTCGAAGTGGTCATATTCGACAGATTTGCCAGATCCTCACGTGATAAGTAAATACTTAGGGTAGAGCCGTCTTCTTCCAGTCCATAACTTTCTTTCAAGAAGATCAGAGATTCGGCTAAACGTCCTCGAATGTGTTTTTGTGTCAGGCTGACGGTTCGTTCGTCAGAAATGCCGAGATCAATGGAAAGCTGGCGGATAAAGAACATGGCCAAGTCATTGTTTTGGGCAACTAAAGCCATGATGGCACCCATGGGAATCAAGCAAACAACAGAAGGTTCGAAAGCTGCTGCGGCAGTAACAAAATCCTCTTTGGCAAAATAAGCACGATATGCAAAATATTCGTGTGGCTTAATCATACGAATAATCTGACTTCTACCTCCTACACCATCTTTGAAGATTTTGACTTTACCATTGATAAGACACATTAGATGCGATGGCGTTTCTCCTTCACAGTAAATGGTTTCATTTTTTTTGTAGGTTTGAATCGTATAATTATTCATCAGAAACTCCTTTTGTTCATTGTTTAGAGGAGCTAACATATCGGATAACGGTTCCGAAATATCGATGTCTGACATATTCATTTTTACCATGAGTGCTACAAAACTGTGTTATACAGCACAAAAGTAGAAATAAAAAATGAAAAAATAAACGAATCTATAAAAAGATTGCACAAAAGTGAGAGCTTTCGTGCAATCTTACGGACGTTTTATTTGGTAAATAACAGTTCCCTGTATTTAGGCAATGGCCATATTTCATCGTCCACTTCCATCTCCAAGTGATCGATGTGGTCGCGAATCTGGTCAAGATATGGGCGTACCTTTTCTTCGTATGCAAAGGCTCTATCTTTGTAGTTGTCCATATGGTTGGCAACTTTTCGTGCCTCAGTCATTTCGCGAACCAATACTTTAATGGAAGTCACCCGGTGTGAAATCTCACGGATCAGTTCTTTGCGGTCGGCACTCAATACTTCGTATTCTTCAGCCGGGAATATTTCTTTCAGTCCGCGAAGGTTTTCAAGCAAACGGTTCTGATAGGCAACCGCGGTCGGTACAATGTGGTTGATAGCAAGGTCACCCAATACGCGGCCTTCAATCTGAACCTTCATAGTATATTTTTCCAGTTCCACCTCTAGACGGCTGTTCAATTCGGTTTCGTTAAAGATGCGTTCGCCGATAAGCACCGATTTAGACTGATTGTCGACGTAATGCATCAATGCTTCCGGAACGTGGCAAATATTGGTCAGTCCGCGTCGCGCGGCTTCCTGTTTCCATTCTTCGGAGTAACCGTCGCCTTCGAAACGGATTGGTTCGGAAGCGATGATTGTTTCTTTCAGCAACCGGAAAATGGCTTCATCTTTTCCAACTCCTTCTTCCATCAGTTTCTCTACCGATGCACGGAACTCGTTCAATTGATTTGCCATGGCAGCGTTGATCGCTATCATTGCGGCAGCGCAGTTGGAAGACGAACCTGCGGCGCGGAATTCGAAGCGGTTTCCGGTGAAAGCGAAAGGAGAAGTACGGTTGCGGTCGGTTGTATCGAGCAAAATCTCAGGAATACGTCCGATACCCAGTTTCAGTGTAGTCTTTTCTTCCGGTGTCATTTTATCGTTTCCTACTTGGCGGACAATTTCATCGAGAGTGGCGGAGAGTTGCGAACCCAAAAAGCAGGACAGGATGGCGGGAGGAGCTTCGTTGGCCCCCAGACGGTGGCTGTTGCTGGCACTCATGATGGAGGCGCGCAGCAGGTTCTGGTTCTTATAGACCATCATCAATACGTTGACGAGGAAAGTCAGGAATAACATATTCCCTTTCGGATTCTTTCCCGGAGCAAACAGGTTGATACCTGTGTCGGTACAAAGAGACCAGTTGTTATGCTTGCCGGAACCATTGACCCCGTTATAAGGTTTTTCGTGTAGAAGTACGTTGAAGTGATGTTTGCGGGCGATTCGTTTCATCAAATCCATGACGAGCTGGTTGTGGTCGTTCGCCAGATTACAGTTTTCGAAGATAGGAGCCAACTCGAATTGATTGGGAGCTACTTCGTTGTGACGGGTTTTGGCGGGAATCCCCAGTTTATGGCATTCAATTTCGAGTTCCTTCATAAAGGCAGTGACACGTGGAGGAATAGAACCGAAGTAATGGTCTTCCAGCTGTTGGTCTTTGGCGGAAGAATGTCCCATCAGAGTCCGTCCTGTCAGGCAAAGATCGGGGCGTGCATTATATAAGGAAGAGTCCACAAGGAAATATTCCTGTTCCCATCCCAGATTCGTATATACACGTGTAATATTCTTGTCGAATAACTGGCAGACTTCCGTTGCAGCTTTATCTACAGCGGCTAGTGCTTTCAGTAGCGGAGTCTTGTAGTCCAGCGCCTCTCCTGTATAAGAGATGAAGATGGTCGGGATACAGAGAGTCGTATCTACTACGAACGCAGGTGAAGAAACATCCCATGCTGTGTAACCGCGTGCCTCGAAAGTATTGCGGATACCACCGTTAGGGAAAGAGGAAGCATCGGGTTCTTGTTGGATCAGCAATTTTCCCGAAAAACGTTCAATTACTCCACCGTCTTCTCCGAATTCGATAAAGCCGTCATGCTTTTCGGCTGTTCCGTCCGTCAAAGGTTGGAACCAGTGCGTGTAGTGTGTGACGTTGAGTGACTTTGCCCAGCTGTTCATGCCGTTGGCAACGAGGTCTGCCACTTCGCGGCTGATAGGTGTACCTTTTTCGATGGCATCGATGACAGCTTTATAGGCTTCTTTGGGAAGATACTCCTGCATCTTTTTGCGATCGAACACATGGCTGCCATAATAATCAGAGAGTTTGTTGGAAGGGGCAGTCACTTCCAAAGGTTTCCGGTTGGAAAGTTCTTGTAATGCAAAAAATCTCATTTTAGACATAAATGGTCTTCTTTTTATCGGTTGATGGTGCAAAAATATATGTTTTTTCTGAAAGCACCCCTATTTTAAAGGGGGTATTTTTGAAAATAGATATGTTTTTGGACGTATACCCCCTTCTTAGGATTGTACTCCTTTAGTTTGATTCGTCCGGTGATGATTCGTAGTCTTTAAGGTTATTCTGTGCAGGGAATTTGAAATTGCAGTGCAGAAAACTATAATAGTTTATGCACCCGAGTAGTGGTCCCCTTACATGGTGACCAATGTCACATTGTAACGTGACATTAGTCTGCTTATAACGTGACATTAGTCATTATGCAAGGTGACCATCTATATCTGAAAGGATGGAAACCACTAAAGATACGAAATTAATCAGTAAAAAGCAA
Source organism: Bacteroides finegoldii DSM 17565 (assembly GCF_000156195.1). Taxonomy (GTDB): domain Bacteria; phylum Bacteroidota; class Bacteroidia; order Bacteroidales; family Bacteroidaceae; genus Bacteroides; species Bacteroides finegoldii. The sequence goes on from NZ_GG688333.1 coordinate 87,327, forward strand.
GAGGGAGTATAGAAAATATGAGCTGTTCGGACACAAATCTGTTTATTTCCGTACAGTTATGTATTTATGCCATGTGAAGGTTTTCTTTTGATAACTCTTTTTAGTGTCTAACTCTTCTTGCTTTTCGATATTCTTTTTTATATTTGTCTCCGTTAATGAAGGAGATACGACGATTGAGATATAAAATATTGATAGTATGCATATTGGGGTTGTTCTTTTTTACTTCAAAAGGAACGGCTCACGATTATGTAATGAATCCGTATACGCGTCAGGAGATCTCCGCCGATTCCATCATAGAGCGTGTCATGACCTTTGCCCCTCTGTATGAAACGATCGTCAGTGATTATCGTGCCAGCCTATATATAAAAGGTAAGATGGATATCCAGAAAAAGAATTTTATTCTTCGCTATGTGCCCTCTATGTTCCGTCTGCAGAAAGGTGTACGCGAATATTTGCTCGAAACTTACAGTGATCTTCATTATACGGCTCCTAATATTTACGATCAAAAAGTAAAAGCTTATCAAGGTACTGTGCGGGGAAACAGAGGACTGCCGGGTTTGCTTGAATATTTCAGTGTCAATATCTATTCGTCTTCGCTGCTGAATGATGAACGGTTACTGTCGCCGCTTGCCAAGAACGGACAGAAATATTATAAATATCAGATAGATAGTGTGATGGGAGATCCCAATAATCTCGATTACCGGATACGCTTTATCCCTCGGACAAAAAGCGATCAGTTGGTCGGCGGCTATATGATTGTCAGCAGTAATGTCTGGAGTGTCCGGGAAATACGTTTTTCGGGACGGTCGGAGCTGATAACATTTACATGTTGGATTAAGATGGGAGAGGTGGGTAAGAAAGATGAATTTTTGCCGGTCCGTTACAATGTGGAGGCACTTTTCAAGTTTCTCGGAAATAGGGTAGATGGCAATTATACCGCTTCTTTGAATTATAAATCGATTGAACTGAAAGAAAAGAAAGTACGCAAGAAAGAAAAGAAAAAGTATAACTTGTCGGAATCATTCTCCTTGCAGTGTGATACGAATGCTTACAAGACAGATGCTTCGACCTTTGCTGTCATGCGTCCTATTCCATTGAGTGAGAGTGAGAAGAAACTCTACCGTGATTACCTGCTCAGGCGTGACACGGCGACAACGCATAAGCCATCCAAAAGTCAGGCTTTCTGGGGAACGATGGGTGACTTGATGGTAGAGGACTATAAATTCAACCTGGCTAATATCGGAAGTGTACGTTTTTCTCCATTCATTAATCCTCTATTGTTCAGTTATAGTGGAAGCAATGGCTTGTCATATCGGCAGGATTTTCGTTATAACCGTCTTTTTAGGGGAGATAAACTGCTCCGTATTGTTCCTAAACTCGGATATAATTTCACACGCAAGGAGTTTTATTGGTCATTGAACGCAGATTTTGAGTATTGGCCGCAGAAACGGGGATTTGTCCGCTTGAATGTGGGGAATGGTAACCGAATTTATAGCAGTAAGGTGCTGGATGAACTGAAAGCCATGCCGGACAGTATATTCAATTTCAACTTGATTCATCTTGATTATTTCAAGGACTTGTATTTCAATTTCCGCCATACAGTCGAGGTTGTCAATGGATTGGATGTCAGTGTCGGTTTCTCTGCCCATAAGAGAACTGCCGTAGAACCTTCACGTTTTGTGATAACCGGTGATTATCCGATGCCTCCTCCGGAGTTTATGGACAAATTCAAGAATACTTATATAAGTTTCGCCCCTCGTGTCCGGGTGGAATGGACACCGGGACTCTATTATTATATGAACGGGAAACGGAAGATAAATCTGCGTTCATTGTATCCTACTTTCTCGGTTGATTATGAACGGGGAATCAAAGGCGTATTCAAGAGTACGGGCGAATATGAAAGAATAGAATTCGACCTTCAACATCAAATCCGGATGGGATTGATGCGTAACATTTATTATCGTTTCGGATTCGGAGCATTCACCAATCAGGATGAGTTGTATTTTGTGGACTTTGTCAATTTCTCCCGCCATAACCTTCCGGTGGGCTGGAATGATGAAATCGGTGGAGTGTTTCAGGTGCTTGACTCACGTTGGTATAACTCCTCCCGCCGTTATGTACGGGGGCATTTCACCTACGAAGCTCCGTTCCTTATTCTCCGGCATCTGATGAAGTACACCCGTTATGTGCAGAATGAACGTATTTATATCAGTGCCCTCTCTATGCCGCACCTTCAACCTTATCTGGAAGTGGGATATGGCATCGGTACGCATATTTTTGACGTGGGAGTTTTTGTGAGCAGCGAAAACTGGAAATTCGGGGGAATAGGCTGTAAGTTCACGTTTGAGTTGTTCAACCGATAGTTTTCTTCGTTCCGGTTGTTTTATCGAAAGATTTTAGTTATCTTTGTATAAGAGAGGATGAGGGCAGAATTTAGCATCAAAGAGGTGTAGTCGCTTCATAAGCACAGGTATTTTCCTAGAAAATAAATTCTAAGGTATAAATACCTAAATTTATTTTAGTAAATAACTCATCCTCTCTTCTCTCTTTTTTATATGCATATACAAAATGGACGGAATTTTAATAACGATCATTGTTATCACCGCTTTTCTGGTTTATAAGATGATTTCCTCAAGCAGGAAACAGGAGGGGTATAAAAGATGGAAAGCAACAAGCAGTGGTAAGGAAGAAAAGACTACTAAGGTAAAATGGGAGCACGGAGCCTGGCTTAGGCATGCTTTGGGAGAAACTGTTCCGAGAGTGCAGTATGTTCAAAGGTTTGATGAATCGGCTGTTGTCTGGTGTGCCAACTTGTTGGGAGTGGAAACGGCACAGTTGAAGGAAATTCTACGGGATGTTTCCGAACATTACCGGGAGTTCTGGATGAGAAAAAGAAAGGGAGGTTATCGGATGATTTCTGCTCCTGACAAAGAATTACAATCTATTCAAACCACTATTAATTCTCGAATATTATCATCTGTGACAATGATTCATCCGGCGGCAGTAGGTTTCCGGAGCGGTCATTCTGTGGTTGATAATGCCAGTCCCCATCTGGGAAAACGGTGTGTCTTGAAAATGGATATTCATGATTTTTTCTTTTCGATACGGAGCCGGAGGGTGAAAAAGACATTTGAGAAGATTGGTTATCCGGAAAATGTGTCTAAAGTATTGGGAGTGTTGTGCTGCTTGTACAGGCACTTGCCGCAGGGAGCGCCTACAAGTCCGGCGTTAAGCAATATCGTGGGGTATGAGATGGACAAGAAATTGGCGGCACTGGCAGTGGAATACGGACTGACTTATACCCGCTATGCCGACGACCTGACTTTTTCGGGAGATGTGTTCCCCAAAGAACAAATCATTCCCCGGATCAAACAGATCATCCGTGATGAGAAATTCGAACCGAATCATAAGAAGACCAGTTTTATCAATGAGTATGGCAGGAAGATTATTACAGGAGTATCTGTCTCTTCCGGTGCGAAACTGACAATCCCTAAAGCCAGAAAGAGAGAGATCCGGAAGAATGTCTATTTCATCCTGACGAAAGGCTTGGCGGAACATCAGCGCCGGATTGGCTCGAGTGATCCTGTTTATCTGAAACGGCTGATTGGAGAACTTTGTTATTGGCGGTCAATAGAACCGGACAATGCGTATGTGTCCGATTCTATTAACCGTTTGAAATGTTTGGAGAAAGGGTATTAATCTAATTGGCAATCGTTACCCGTTCATTTTCTATCTTGGCGTAATTCCTTTTCACAGCTTCGCGAATACCTCTTTGCATGGCAGCGTCTATGTTCGATCCCATACGGGCAAAGCCGAACTGTTGTGCGCATGCTTTTATCAAATCTGCCGCAGGCAGGCTGATGGAGTCGGTCAATAGTTGCCGGATGGCATTGGCTATTTCTTCAGGTGGTATGTCTGTTGCTTCCCGGTCGGAAACCGGGCGATAGATTGAATAGGAAGCGCATTGCTCTTTGTCGTTCCAGCAGAAGACAAGTTCTTCGTATTCTGTGCGATAGATATTCAATGTGTCGAGTGCTGTTTCTATCTGTGCCTCTATCCGTGTTCCCAAGCGGCTGATTCCCCATTCGGACAGGATTTTCTTACAGAGCAGGGATTTACTGATTGGCGCCTCGCTTTCCATAATCTTCCGTATTTGGGAGAGGAGGATAGAGTAACTGTCCGTAAAGAAAAAGTCTTCCGGTGAATAACTGTATGGAGTAATCTTTGCAAACTTGTACTTTTGTTCTATCCGGTTTTGCGTAGAAAGAACGGAAGCAGCTTGCTTTTCAGGAGCAGCAGGCGATGCCTTGAGTACGAATGAAATCTCATTGTTGGTCATCTGTGTCGTCGGTGCAGGTTCTGTCACTTCTGTCGGAGTAGAATTGATTTCGGTTGCTGTCATTGAGCCGACCTTTGAACTCTTTTTCCGGGCGATAGCCTCTTGGATAGTTGCCATTACTTCGTCCGGCTTTTCCCACCAGTCCATTGTCCATATCCGGTAGATGTCCCATCCGAGTGCTTTCAATACATTATTCTGCACAATTTCCCGGTCACGTGCGGTCTTGGTACGTTTGTAGTTTTTGCCGTCGCAGATAATACCTAACTGATAGTTAGAGGTGTTCTCGGTGTCGACGATACCTATGTCTATCTTGTATCCGGAGCAACCTATGTCTGTATGCACGGTGTAACCCAATGAGCGCAGTCTGTCGGCAATGATCGTTTCGATGGAGACTGTTGTTTCCGACAGTTGTCTTGTCACGCTGCTGATGGTGCTTCGGGTTCCCTTCTCCGCATATTCGAGGAAACGTTTTAGTCCGGCTACTCCAATAGAAGAAGTCCGGTTCAGGTCGATCATCTCCGACCTTAGGGTGGAATAGATAATCATCTCATACCGGGCACGGGAAACGGCTACATTCAATCTTCTTTCGCCGCCTGCCCGGTTCAGTGGTCCGAAATTCATGCTGACGCGCCCTTCTGCATCCGGGCCATAGCCCACAGAGAAGAGAATAACATCGCGTTCGTCTCCCTGCACATTCTCCAGGTTCTTGATAAATAACGGTTCGTCGCATTCCAGCGCAAGAGTTTCCAGTTCGGGGTAAAAGATAAAAAGGTCGGATAATAAGTCTTCTATCAAGGCTTGTTGGACAATGCTGAAAGTGACTACACCGATACTTTTCTTTCTTAATTCCTCGCTTCTCAATCTTCTGGCTATTTCGTCCACTACTGCTTGAGCTTCCGCCCGGTTCTGGCGCGACTTGCCTTTATCATAGTAACCGTTGATGTTGACTATTCTGACTTTCGATTCAATGTTGTCCGGTGAGGGGAAAGTCATCAGTTTGTTATTGTAATATTCGGAGTTACTGAAAGCGATGAGGCTCTCATGTTTGCTTCGGTAGTGCCATAATAAATATTTGGAAGGGATAGACAGGGCGAGACAGTCGTCAAGGATACTCTCCAAATCTTCCATTTCAATGTTGTCTTCATCAATGGTGTTGACCGAGAAGAAACTGGTAGGGGGCATTTGTTTCGGATCGCCTACGATAATGACGTTTTTACCCCGTGCAATGGCGCCCACCGCTTCATAAGTAGGCATCTGTGAGGCTTCATCAAAGATAATCAAATCAAATTTATCAGCGTCCGTATCGATGAATTGAGCGACGGAAAGAGGACTCATCAGCATACACGGGCACATGCGCGACAACAAAGTGGGAATCTGATCGAACAGCTTGCGGATAGATATGCCGCGGGCATTGTTGCGGATATTCTTTTGAAGGATACCCACTTCGGAACTTTGGATGGCTTCGTGAGTGAAAGACGGAATGTTGGAGGCCAACCGGGCAAATAATTCTCTTTGCGTCGTTTCTTCGAATTTGGCGGATATTTGTTTGTATTTAGCAATGATATCATTGAATATCTTACCGTTGAATAATTCCAAAGTCGGCTCTTTGGCGATGATATACCGGATAGCCGCCTGATAGAAACTTTTGTGGAAACTGTCTGTAAGTTGGCCGGTAGGAATATTCTTTTCCTTATATTCCGTCGCGATAAATCCTATTCCCAGGCTATGCAGGGTTTGGTAGGCTTGTAGCCACTGATACCAGTCTTTGAGCTTGTCGAGGTTCTCTTTCCAGGTTCGGGCTTTTGACAAGGCAATCGTTATCCAGTCGGCTGAATCGGTATAAAGTTCTTCGATCGAGATACCCAACATGCCGGACAATTTCTTTTCGGTGGCTGTGAGTGTATCTGCGAGCTGATACAGTTCATTGAAAGAATGAGCATGGATGTCTCTGAATGTTTGAATTCCTTCAGTGAGTTGTGCGGACAAATTCTGCTTGATTTGCGAAACTTTGGCAATGTCTTTTGCGTAGTTCAACAAATGCGAATGAAGGGAAGTCATGTCGTCGATTATCTGCTCAATGGTGTTCCAATCCTCGTTCTTGCCGGGGCGTCCGAATAGGGAGGGAAGTTGCCCGATGTATTTCCGGACGGCTTCTGCTTCTTCCTGATACCGGATAATGCGGTGGAGCAGAGGTTTGATGTCTTCTGTTTCAATCGTTTTTAAAGCATATACGTTGATTGCCTTTCTGATTTTCCGTTGTCCGAAATATCTGGGAAGGAACCATTGACCGGATACCCGGTTCCATTCGGCTAACATCTGCTTTGCGTTGATGGACAGGATTTCTTGGGTGAATCCGGTTTCTATCTCTTTCCTTTGTTCATCCCGTTTCCGTCCGTGAACCACTACTTCCCGGTATTCATTCAGTGTTTCGTTGAGCAATGGCAAAGTCAGCAATCCGGGAGTCAGTTCCGGAATGTCGAGTATTCTCCGGATGATGTGGGAGATTGTCTGGAAATCCTTGCGTGTAGGGTGTATATCCGTATCTTTTAGAAGTATGGAGAATACATCCAGCTTCTGCCGGATGGTGGTCAACAGGTCGATAAATCCGGTGAGCAGTTGGGAGGATCCCTCCTTAACGGCTGATGAATATTCGGTAATCGAGATACCGGTTAATGGATGCTGGTAAGGATGTCCACACGCATTGGCCGTCCGGACTAGCAGCTCGATGGCATCTTCCCATTGGGCAAATGTGTCTTTATCTAATGTATCCAGATAAGCTTGTGGAATATCAAAACAAGATTCGACGTCCACGGATTGATAATGAATAATGGCGTCGTATAATGAAACCCCGAACGGGTATTCTTTATGCAGGGCTTCGATATATTGATTCAATTCCGCCCGTAAATTCAGCAGGCGTTCCGCTTCCTTTCTGAATTCTTCGGGAGGTGTCTGCCTGATAATTTCCGTGGTTTCTTTCAGTTGCGAGATAACGGCGGATTTCTTTGTTTTGTTGGAATGAATTTCCAGACAGAACGGAGCCAGGCCGATAGCCGCCAGCCTGTTTTGCACAACGGAGAGGGCAGCCATCTTTTCCGCTACAAATAAGACACGTTTTCCTTTGTAAAGCGCGTTGGCGATGATATTGGTAATCGTTTGCGATTTTCCTGTTCCCGGAGGCCCGTGCAGGATGAAAGTCTTGTCGTGTACGGCTTCGTAGATGGCTTCCAGTTGCGAAGAATCGGCGATGATGGGTAATACAATGTCTGCGGGCGACACTTGTTTGTCCATATCCGTTGCATCTATTTCCTCTGTGGCGGCTTCCCATTCTATCTTTCCGTTGATGAGGCTGGACACAATCTTGTTCTGAACCAGTTTGTTGGCATTGTTGTGAATATCATTCCACATGATGAACTTGTTGAAAGAGAAGATACCCAGAATCGCTTGCTCTTCCACGTCCCATTTACGCTGGTTCTTGATGCTGTTGCGGATAATGGAATAGATCAGTTTGACGTTTACACCGCTTTCGTCGGTAGGTAACGGGTCCAATCCTGATATGGAGATTCCGAAGTTTTGGCGAAGCATTTCCAATAAGGTGATGTTCATCATCGTTTCTTCTTCCCGGGTACGGATTACGTAACCTTTGGCTGCCGATTTACGGATAATTTCAACCGGTAATAGCAAGATGGGGGCATAGCGGGGACGTTCGCTGGAAGGTGTCTCGTACCATTTCAAAAGTCCGAGAGCCAGATAGAGCGTGTTGGCTCCATTCTCTTCGATAGAAGTACGCGAAGAGCGGTATAAGTGAGTCAGTGCCTTACCTAAATCGTTTTCGGGCAGATAGAAACGTAACCTTTTCTGTGAAAGTTCCGAGTTGATGAAACCAACCACCGGATCCGACTCCGGTATGGAGGAATAAATCCCGAAGTCCATCGCCGGACTTTCCCAATCGGCAGGGCGGTGAAGGATGCGGAATTCTTCTCCGTCGGCCAATGCATCTTCCAGACAGGATAGATTAGCCGGGATGAGTTGGAGCGTGTTTTTGGTAATCCGGATATTCAGCAGGTTGTTGCGCAGGCTTAAATCCAGCAACCGTCTTTCCCATAACAGTTGTTTGGTAATCACAGCCTGGGTTTCATTACCCGATAAATCATAAGGATTGATACTTTGCGGAGTGGCATGAACGGCACTTCTTTGGATGTCGGTCTCCTTTTCTTCTACTTCCCATACCTGCCCGTGCAGAGTACGTTGGGGGATGGGGCGGATGCCCGAATGTCTCGCTCTTTTCACATCTATGGCAAGAATGAAACTGTTTCCATCCGTCAGCTTTCCGTTCGCTTTCTTCACTGCATTGTCGAAATCGGACGAATGTCCCATGTTCATGCAGGTCGTTTCAACTAAAGTAATGTCGTATATTCCTTCGGCTGTCCGTTTGGTTAACAGGGAAACATCGTCAATGGTAGGATCCGGAAAAGTCTCCGGCACTAGCCAGGCTCCCGCAAAAGCATGCCCTTGAGTGATGATAATGAGTGCATTCAGACCGATTGCTTCCAGGCAGGAAGCATAGAGCAAGGCCATATCCAGACAGGTTCCCAGTTTTTGTGCCATTACGGAGTCGGCTAGCCGTACACGTTGCCCATATTCCTCGAAGCTGGCGGGGATGGTGCTGTATATAATCTGTTGTTCCGTGATAGCCGTGTAGATGGCGGCCATCTGTTTCCTTACCCGGTCCGGAGTGCGGCTTTGATATTCGTCGAGGGACGGATTATCAGTCCATTGTCCCAGGATGGAAGCGGCTCTCTTGATGATTGGCACAATGGCTGTATGATTGGGGGTGATGAAAGCGGCCAGCATTTCGGGCAATACATTGAGCCCTCCCCATTGGTCGTATGCCAGAATGTCGATAGGGTAGGTTTGGCAGAATACGGATTCTGCTTCGGAAGTAATTTCAATTTTCAGATTGCCGGATAAACGTTCGGTCAGCTGTGTGAAATAGTTGGCGGATAAAGTGAGATTGAATGACGACAGGCATATCGATTCATTGGGCGGAATCTGTGCCACAGCTATCGGAGCGGCGTTTCCGAAAGTCGGTTCTGTCGTGATTTGTACCTGAATGTCCTTCAGCGGGGCAGGCGTTGTATTCTCAATAGAAAGCTGATGAATGATTGATGCACCGTTTTGTTGTATCGCAAAATTAATAAGCGGTAAATAGTCGCATTGCACCTTGACTTTGTCCAATCTCTCGTTCATGGCAAAAACTGTATAAATTAAAGATTGCAATATTACAAAAAATACGGATATAATTCTCTTTTCTTCTGCCATTCTTTTGTCAATCAAGAAAATATTCCTACCTTTGCGCCCGATTTATAGATAATATAATGTCTTATTTAATTAAAGTATTAAACAATTTATTTATTAATGGAAAACTTAAAGAACGTAGCTCCTATTGAAGACTTCAACTGGGATGCTTATGAAAATGGCGAAACAGTAACCAACGTTAGCCACGATGAACTGGAAAAAGCTTACGACGGTACGCTTAACAAAGTGAACGACCGTGAGGTTGTTGACGGAACCGTAATCGCAATGAACAAGCGTGAAGTAGTTGTGAACATCGGTTACAAATCAGACGGTATCATCCCTTTGAATGAATTCCGTTACAATCCGGACCTGAAAGTAGGTGATACTGTAGAAGTATACATCGAAAACCAGGAAGACAAAAAAGGACAGCTCGTTCTGTCACACAGAAAAGCCCGCGCTACTCGTTCTTGGGATCGCGTTAACGCTGCTCTGGAAAATGAAGAAATTATCAAGGGTTACATCAAGTGCCGCACGAAGGGTGGTATGATCGTAGACGTATTCGGAATCGAAGCATTCTTGCCGGGTTCTCAGATCGACGTTAAACCGATCCGCGACTATGATGTATTCGTTGGCAAAACAATGGAATTCAAAGTGGTTAAAATCAACCAGGAATTCAAAAACGTTGTTGTATCTCACAAGGCTCTTATCGAAGCTGAACTGGAACAACAGAAGAAAGAAATTATCGGTAAACTTGAAAAAGGACAGGTTCTTGAAGGAACTGTTAAAAATATCACCTCTTACGGTGTATTCATCGACCTTGGCGGCGTAGACGGTTTGATCCACATCACTGACCTTTCTTGGGGACGTGTTAGCGATCCGAAAGAAGTGGTTGAACTGGATCAGAAGCTCAACGTTGTTATCCTTGACTTCGATGACGAAAAGAAACGTATCGCTCTTGGTTTGAAACAACTGACTCCGCACCCATGGGATGCTCTTGATACTGACTTGAAGGTTGGTGACAAGGTGAAAGGTAAAGTGGTCGTTATGGCTGACTACGGTGCATTCATCGAAATCGCTCCGGGCGTAGAAGGTTTGATCCACGTTTCAGAAATGTCTTGGAGCCAACATCTGCGTTCTGCACAAGATTTCATGAAGGTAGGCGACGAAGTAGAAGCTGTTGTGCTGACACTTGACCGCGAAGAACGTAAGATGTCTTTGGGTATCAAACAACTGAAACAAGATCCATGGGAAACTATCGAAGAAAAGTATCCTGTAGGTTCTAAGCATACTGCAAAAGTTCGTAACTTCACTAACTTCGGTGTATTCGTAGAAATCGAAGAAGGTGTTGACGGCTTGATCCACATCTCTGACCTTTCTTGGACTAAGAAAGTAAAACACCCATCAGAATTTACTCAGATTGGTGCTGATATCGAAGTTCAGGTATTGGAAATCGACAAAGAAAACCGTCGTTTGAGCCTCGGCCACAAACAACTCGAAGAAAATCCTTGGGATGTATTCGAAACTGTGTTCACTGTAGGTTCTGTACACGAAGGTACAATCATCGAAATGTTGGATAAGGGTGCTGTTGTGGCTCTTCCTTACGGTGTAGAAGGTTTCGCAACTCCGAAACACCTTGTAAAAGAAGACGGTTCACAAGCACAGTTGGATGAGAAACTTGAATTCAAAGTGATCGAGTTCAACAAAGACGCTAAGAGAATCATCCTGTCTCACAGCCGTATCTTCGAAGATGTAGCTAAGGCTGAAGAAAGAGCAGAAAAGAAAGCTGCTTCTGGTGCTAAGAAGTCATCTTCTAGCAACAAGAGAGAAGATTCTCCGATGATCCAGAACCAGGCTGCTTCAACTACGCTGGGCGATATCGACGCTCTTGCTGCATTGAAAGAACAGTTGGAAGGAAAGAAATAATAAAAAGTATTTCTAAATAAACAGAAAGGTGTATTGCGAAAGCGATACACCTTTTTTATTATCTATGTTTTTATGTTCTTTGAAGATTGTTTATAAAGCCGATACGGTAAAGTCGGCAGATAAACCTTCAGCGCTGTTTGTTCCTACCCATAATTTGAAATCTCCCGGTTCTACGTTGTAAGTCATGTTATAGCCCCAGAAAGCCAGCTCTGAAACAGGCAGAGAGAATGAAACATTCTTTGATTCTCCGGCTTTGAGTTCTACACGTTGAAAAGCCTTCAGTTCCTTTACCGGACGGGTTACAGAGCCTACCTTGTCCTGAATGTAAAGTTGTACTACTTCCGTGCCGTCATACTTTCCTGTATTCTTTAGATCTACCGTGACTGATATCTCGCCGTTAATAGCAAGTTTGTCGGAAGTCAACTTCAGATTGCTATATTCAAAGGTAGTGTAAGACAATCCGTAGCCGAACGGATACAAGGGGGAGGCCCCGGCATCGAGATAGAAGGAACGGCAGCCAACAGATGTTTGTCCCGCTTCGACAGGGATTTCATCAATGAGCATTTCTTTCGGGTTGGCCGGGCGACCTGTGCTGTTGTGAGCATAATATATAGGAACCTGACCTGTCATACGGGGGAATGTAACCGGAGTCTTTGCGCTTGGATTAACCTTCCCGAAAAGGATGTCGGCAATGGCAGGTCCTCCCATAGTGCCCGGATGGAACGCATAAAGAACTGCATCCGAAGCTTCAACTTCACTAGCGATTGTAAGTTGGCGTCCTGCCATCACTATGGTTACTAATGGTTTGCCGGTAGTGGACAGTGCTTGTATCAGTTGACTCTGTGCTCCCTGAAGATTTAGGTTTGCCAAAGAATGGGCCTCACCCGAAAGTATTGCTTCTTCACCGACAAAAGCAAGGACTACATCTGCGTGGCGTGCCGCGTTTACGGCTTTGGCGATACCGTTTAGGTTTTTGTCACGGCTATAACCGAGTGCAGGTTCGAAAATTACGTTGACCTGATCGCCATACATTTCTCTGATGGCTTTGAGAGGTGTTTGAGTATGGTCTTTTTCACCGTCGAACACCCATGTCCCCATCTGTTCATAGGGTGCGTCAGCCATCGGACCTACTACCGCTACAGTACGGATTTTGTTTGTAAGCGGTAATGTTTGTGTGTCATTCTTCAGGAGAATAACGGATTGCTCTACCGCTTCTTTTGCTATTTTCAAGTGCTCTTCCGCATATTTCACATTCTGTGGTGTAACAATATACGGATTTTCAAACAAGCCCATTCGGTATTTCAGACGGAGAATATTCCGTACGGCGTCGTCTATTGATTCTATGGAAACCTTATTCTCTGCTAAAGACTGCTTGAGGTTTTTGATGAACGTTTCACTCACCATATCCATGTCAACGCCTGCATTTACCGATTTCTCGGCAGCTTCCTTGCCATCTGCACAGAAACCGTGATTGATCATTTCGGCAGCCGAAGCCCAGTCGGTTACTACCATACCGTCATATTTCCATTCATCGCGCAATATATCTTTCAACACAAATTTATTTGCCGTAGACGGCACACCATCGTTATCGTTGAATGAAGTCATGAAAGTGGCACAACCAGCGTCTACCGCAGCTTTGAACGGAGGTAGATATACATTGCGCAGTACTCTTTCGGGGATAAATGTAGAATTATAGTCCTTACCGCCTTCGGATGCACCATAAGCTACAAAGTGCTTGGCACACGCCGCCATTGAAGTCGGACTGTTCAGCGAATCTCCTTGAAACCCTTTAATCATAGCTACTCCCATTACGGAAGTCAAGTAGGGATCTTCACCGCAACTTTCGGCTATGCGTCCCCAACGAGGGTCACGTGATATATCTATCATGGGCGCAAAAGTCCAACGGATACCATCAGCTGAAGCTTCTATGGCAGCTACACGTGCTCCGTTTTCTACTATCTGTGGATTGAATGTGGCTGCCTGTCCCAATGGAATAGGGAAGATAGTCTTGTAACCGTGAATTACATCGCGTGACACTAGTAGGGGGATACCTAACCGTGACTCTTCCATTGCGATTTTCTGTATTTTATTCACTTCTTCGGGATTCATATAATTCAATATGGAACCTATTTCTCCATTACGAACTTTGTTTGCCAGTTCGTTAGGATCCCACGGACTCAACTGATTCATCTGCCCTAGCTTTTCCTCTAAAGTCATCTTATCCAGTAAGGCTTCTACTTTGTTCTCTATCTCAGAATCAGAGTTGGTTCCTTTCGGAGAGCAGGCTGTTAATGCCAATGCTGTCAGTGTTGTGGTAAATAATAACTTGTTTATCTTCATAAATCGTCTTTTATTATTGTAAATATTTATTAGTTCTTGCTTTTGGGAGGAATGCATCAAAATGCACAGATTGGATAAAAAGCTTCGCCAGGTATGCCGTGCCATCCATTTTCAGAACCGCCCGTCATAAGGCGTAATCCATGGTCTCCGACACCATTGTAAAAAGTGACAGAAGGAATTGTACCTGCCAGTTCATCCGCATTTATTTTTTTCAATTGTTTGTTAATGTACTCTTGCCCCGATGTGGAACCTGTTTGAGTATTTTCACCTTGTATCAGGTATTTAAGTTCATTGAACGAAGGAGCATACCAAGCGGTACTATTGTTTAGTTTTTCAGTATGATTATTCAAAGCGATAAATCCCAGATTTTCAGTTCCTACTAAAATTTGTGTCAATTTATAACCGTTTGATGTTTCCGTATCAGTGTATTTCTCTACATTTCCATCAATAAAGGCTTGCTCTATATCAGCTGCTGCCACAGTGCCAAAATTATTTCCTTTTTTTGTAGAGACTACTAAGCCATGTTTTTCTTGATATCCATTTAAATTGGAGTCGTTTAAATCATTTGTAGATTTAAAAGTTTCAAAATCGTCTATTATGTGGAATACGATTCCTTTGCAGGTAAGACCGGTAGGAATACCGGCTGCATTTCTTGGAAGAATGATTGTTTTATTACTTTCTGTGGTACAGTAGAAGTCACCTACTGCAATATCTGCCGTTCCTTCGGAGGATGTTGGGCAAGGGAAAGTGTAACATTGGTTGGCTGCCAGTGTTATAGGATCTTTCAGCGTCTTTGAATAAGTAATATTATCAATCGTGTAGAAGTAGCGAAAATCATTTTTTACTAATTGTTCTTCGTCAACAAGACAGATGTACTTGCCGCTCATTGATTCGGGCGTGTACAGTTCGTCGCCAATGGAGAAAGATACATCGGAAAGATCTAATAAATAGGAAATCTCTTCCGTGTCATCTAGTTTAATGGTCGCTTCCGCAGAGAACGCTATCAATGAAAAGGCGTGCTTAAAGTTGATTGTCAATTGATGGGATTGAATATCATTGATTTCTGCTATCAGCAAATCTTTGTCTTTAAATTCCGTTGTTTCTTCCTCTTTCTTCGCTTCTTTTAGTTCATCAACAGATGAAGGAATAAACTCTTTTCCATTTTTCACTATTTGGGCATAGGGAAAGTAGGCGATGACTTTCTTGATTTTGCTGGTATAACTTACACTGTTTTTACTAACCCATTTGTTTACACCGTTTTCGTTTATATACTTAAAGGGTTCATTGGCGAATCCGATTCCATCTTTGTCTATCAGTAAAATACCGATTTCATCGCCGTTGACATCTTCCAAGCTGTTTCCTGCTTCGAAAAGAACTGTGACACCATCATTGATTACCCGTGTAGTAGAATTTCCGGTATCGAAATTGGCTACATTTACATTTTGAATAGTCAGAACATCAGAAACGGCGGTTTCGTTTTCTCCGATCTGAGGTAACATCTCGTCTTGGGTGCAAGCCGAAAATATTAATAGCGATACGGCTGCCAGTTTGATATGTGAATATATTTGTTTCATAATTTGTATGATTAATTAGAAAGTAAGAATAAGACGAACTTTTTGTTCTGAATCTACAGCCCTGTAGAAATCAGTACTGCTTATTGCACCATTTTCATTGAAAACTACTATATAAGCATTAGGGTCACTGTCGAATGTACTGTCCCAATATGTGCCATTCAATGCACTGTAATTAGTGAATGTTTTACCCGCAAGAGTTGCTAGATCTCTTAATTGGGTATGAGAGGGCAAATACCAACCAGATGTGCCGGGTATAAGTGAATTATTGTTTTTGCTGGTAGAAGTTGAGGCTGCCGGCACTGTTGTAGCCTCTGCTACAGCTGCTTTTGCTATAAGATATTTAGTGTTAAGGTATCCTAGATATTGTGTGGTTTTTCCGTCTTTTATGCCGTGTTCCGGAAAATCTGTCCCATACAAGTTTGCATTACCTTCTTTCCATTTGAAACTACTCTTTTCGTCGCTAGTTTCATCAGTTAGCGCTACTACATATCCATGAATGGTTTCTATATCCGTACCTTCGTAATTTGTTACGTTGTCCGTCTCATGTTTTCCTATCTTATAGATAATACCTAAGGTGGAACCGTCTTTGTAATCTGTCCCGTAAGTACCGTCACTATAGAAATAATAGCCTACTTCCATATATTCTTTAGTATATGTTAATTTGATATCCGAACGGATATTGCAGAATGTGAAAGTGACAGTCCCGTTTGGGGTATCAACTGTACGTACTCTGTCACATAGACCTTCATAATCGATGCCTCCGCTTGCATTTGTTTCTTTATAAGTTATGGAGAAGCCGTTGGTTGCGTTGTCAATGAAACTGTTTTCCAAACCTGTAAACTGGCAATTGGTCAAATTTGATACTTCATCAGATATAATAGCCTTAAATTTAGCATCCGTAATCTGATTGTCATCGATCTTTTCATTATCCCAATTAATTTCTCCGGATTCCATTTCTACAGTCAGTCCTTTTTTGCTGACAGACAAGTAATATCTTTGCCATGTATTGGGAAGCAAATCTCCGGTTTTCTTATTGACGTCATTGGGGTTGGACTTACTTGGAGTATAGATATAGGTATCTTCTCCTATTTCTACTTTTATCAATGGTTTCTCCCACATTTCACAAGGAACCATCATAGCTTCACCGTTTCTATAATATTCTCCTTTTGTGTCATGAGTAGAAATCAATTGGTCAGCATCGCCTACCGTTGTGATTTCTCCATTAGTATACGTTACACTTCCATAACCGATAAACGAAACTTTTGCGGTGTTCACTTCTTCATCTGTATATCCTTCAAATTTCTGAAGTTCCCACCACATCCGGGTCATTTGGTGTCTGAATACAAAATGTACATTCTTTGCTTCCACTTTCGCATTACTTGCCAATAAGTCACAGTCAAAGAGTTTCTCTTCGGTAGTTTGGTCTGTTAGGTTTATCTGTTCTGCTGTGAGGGGAGTCCATGCTAGCAGATCATAGCTTGTGCCATCCCATGTATAAGGTGTATCTTCAGTAGACATTTTTCCATTGGTTGTCACTTTGTAAGTTTTTACTGTTTCTCCCGCTTTCACACCTATCAGTTCGTCACCATCCCATGCGCTTTCTGTGGTTCTGCTCATCGTTTTTCCTACTTGAGCTGAGAAAGTAATGTCGCCTTTATCCAGCGAATTGGCAAATTCCGTTTCGTTCGTACATGAAACCGCTCCAAGACTTATGGCTGCCATAAGCCCTAAATAGTATCCTTGTATTTTTATTAAATTCATAATTTTAATCTTTAGCAGTTACATTGTTATTTATTTTAATTCAGGCTCTATAAGCCCTTTATCAGAATCCGGTCCGTTAAAATCCCATCCGGGAATTGAACCGTTTGAAGAGATATCTCCGGTATTAGTTCCGGGTTGTACTTCTGTTGATTTCTGATAAACCCTGACGTAATCTACATACATGCTTTGGGGAAATACAGTGTCTGCTGTGGGATCACCACCAAATGTACCGCCTACCGCTACATTCAGAATAATAAAAAATGGATGATCGAATACCCATTCACCATCTGTTACATCAGCGGCTTTCACTCTTTTGTAAAGTACATTATCCACAAAGAAGTCTATTTGGGATTCATCCCATTCTACGGCAAATATGTGGAAGTCTGTGTCAAAACGTTGGCTCTCATAGCCAAAAGTCTGTGTTATGGGATTTCCACCCGAATGTCCCGGAAAATGTAGAGCACTTGATACGATATTAGGTTGGTATCCTTTATTTTCCATAATATCTATTTCACCGCATTTTGGCCATACATCGGTGGCATAGTTTGCTCCTAACATCCAAAATGCAGGCCAAAGTCCCGGACCGTACGGAAGTTTCAGACGTGCTTCGAAACGTCCGTATCGTTGTTCGAACAGTCCTTCGGTCTTTATTCTGGCAGAAGAGTAAGCTACTCCGTCATAATTGTCGTTCAAAGCTGTTATTTTCAGGCATCCCAAACCTTTGTGAGTTGTGTATGAGGCGTTTTCTACTCTGTCGGTATAGTTCTGAAGTTCCTGATTACCGTATCCTGAAGCGCCTTTTTCATACGTCCACTTTGAAGGATCGGGTCTGTTGTCGGGAGTCGGTGTGTCAAATTCGTCCGACCACACCAATACCCATCGGGTGTTTTCTATCTCTTCTTCTTTCTCGCAACTTCCAAGTAACAGTGGCAAAGGAAGTATCAGCAAGCTAAGCAATATTGTTTTATATGGTTTCATAAGTTATCATTTTTAATAGAAATAAATATTGTCCAAAAGAATGTTCCTGGTGTTGTCATCACATGCCAATGCCAATTGTGGTATTAGTTTATTTTCTTTTTCAAGTTTCAGATCGAGTGACAGCCACTGTTTTGATTTGAAATCAGGATATTTCTCCAATGTTATCGGATACTTTATTTCCGTTGTTCCATAGTATATAGAGACTGTTATAATAGTGCTTTCACTTACTTCGTCCATGCATAATACATCCAGGTGGAGGTGAGTCTTTGACGAACAATCCGCAGTTTTGTTGAATACAATACCTACAAAGTTCAAACCGCTATACCGTGCTATATGATTATCACCGGTATCTATTTCCGTATATTCAGCTGTTGACCATTCCCATCTAGGATTCCAGTTTGCAGAAATCTTATTAGTATAAGAATCACTGAACAGAGACAACACTTCCGATTCGTCTTTCGTGGGTGTTGGAGCGAAATCGTAGCAATGTACCTTTATTTCGCCTTCAGCCTCCTTTAACGAGATAACGGCTTCTCCTGTTTTGTGCACGGTTATGTTACCATCATTTGTTACCGAAGCCACATTGACGTCAGATGACTCGAATGTAAAATAATTGGGAGAGACCCGCATTTTACGGTTAATGCCGTTCGGAAGATTGATAGTCTCGGTCAGAGTTCCTATCGTCAGTTTTCCGGGAAAACCGGGAACCTCTATATCTTCTATTTTGGCATGAGCCAATGTACCGAGTTTTTCGAACTTGACCTCATCGAACCAGATGGTGTAGCCTTCGTCATTTACTGCACCGGCGGAGTAGTAGAATAATCCTTTTTCCGATAAAAGCTTTGCGGAATTAGGAATAGGGATGATAATCTTGCTCCAGTTTGTATTCAGTTGGACATCATTAACTTGAACCAGATATTCGGTAGTATCATAATTTCCTATTCCAACTTCAATAGCGGTAGCTACGGAAGACTTGGCATAAAAAGTCAGTGCGTCATATCCGGACAGGTTTCTGCCTGTAGCGGAATAGAAAGTACCTCCTGCCCAACTCCCCATAGGATCACTCGGATTGGGAACTTCTATTCGCATAGATGACGTGCCATCGTAGGTGGTTTCAGTATCCACCCCGAAATTAGTTACTTTTCCCCATGCCTGGTATTGCAGGTCGGATGCAAATTCATCGATAAAGACATCAGACAAGTGTGGGTAAGTTGCCAGCACATCCGTATTTATATCTCTCGTACATCCTGTCAACGAAAAGAGAACAGCGACAACAGAGAGCTTACATGATATATTGATTTTGTGATTCATAAAACTATCTTATTAATTAGTTCGTAGATTAGAAAATGCTGAATGAAATGTAGGTTCTTATTTCCCATTCGTTGCCACGACCTGCGCCTATAATATCTGTGCTTGGTTCAAAACCACCGGAACCGTCCGGTATATATCCGGCAACGTAACGAGGAGAATATTGATCTAATGTTCTGAAAGTACCTCTGATTCCTACGCGAGTGGATACCGGACCCAACCATTTAGGCTTGGCGAGACTGGTCGAAAAGTCTAACATACATTGGAAAGGGAAAGTAAGGTTAAAATCCCTGTGATAGTCGTACGGCCCCCAGTCATTAAACTTCACCATTGCGTTCAGTCGCAGTTTCTTATAAATCATTTTGGCGTCTGCACCTACCCGCTTAACTAAACGGGTATCATCTCCGTTGGCTTGGGCAGTACCACAGTAGACACTTGATATGATACCGAAATCTCTTGATATTCTAGACGCTATTTTCAGGTTTGTTTCCCATAAATCATGAGCCGGTGCAGCTCCTCCGAAAGCAAAGGTAGAACGACCGTTGGCAAGTATACCTATGGCTGCATCCTGTGAGGTGGGATGATGGCGGTAAATGAAACCAAGTGAAGCGGCAAACGGTGCATCTTCGTTATTGTCATTCTCCCAGTCGTACATCCAAGTAGCGGGTGTCGGGTCATAAGTCAGCAACAATTCTCCCGCTGTTGTCTCCCTGTTATCCCTAACAGCAAAAGGATCATCAATAATATTTCGTAATCTTCCGGGAGCATCGATTCCATTAGGCATTGGACCTACAAGCGGTTTCTGCCACAGGAAATTAGGGGCAATCTGGAAGTTGCCTATCTGATAAGTAAAACCGGCAAGGACGTTCGATTGATTTCCGCTACCGCTATCTTTTAGCCTCCATCCTGTTAAAGTCTGTGTGTAATCGGCTCCGCCACTGGCTACCAATCCCATTATCGCCCCCTGCGCATAGGCATTAAACTTTCCTCCGCTATATACCACTTTCATCTTCCCTCCGAATGTATCGGATGTTTTTATCACGTCGGAATATACGATAGCTTCTTTATTGTATTCTGTGGTAGCTTGAAATTCCCGTCCTACAAGCGTTGTTCCTGACCATAATCCGCCCGCTGTAATATTGAAACGTCCGAAATTTCTTTCCACCATAAGAGAGGCCCGTGTATTCTTGGGACGGGGTATGGCATAAGAAGTAGTCGTTCCTTCACGCTGGTCTATATCATAATGGAAAATACCTGCTACGTTATATTTACCTATATTCCGTTGGTATTTGACAAGCAGAGCCGGGTTTGCACCCCACCATAGTTCGGGACCGAAAGCAATTTTCAGCCCTTTGAAGTATTTCTTACCTTCAATTTCACTTCCGAAAGGAGCTTCGCCACCATAAATATCCATATTATCACCGTAGCTCGCTTCGGGATACAATCCAAAGAAGTCTCCTTCGTATCCCCAATGATAGTGTCCTTTGCGGTAAAATGTTTTCAGATTAAACAGTTTGCCATCCCAGTCAAAACTCGCACTATAAAGTCTTAAGCGTTCCAACGGACCCAGATCTACTACTTCTCCGCTTTCGTCCGTTATATATCTGGAGCGTCCTCTGTTCTCATAAAAGATTTCGTCTATCGGGTTCTCCGCCACATTTCCAAGAACATTTACAGTGACTTCCGCCTGTACATTCTCTGCCGGTTTTGAGGCTACGCCTACGTAGAACGATTCAGTATGGTCAAAGCCTTTAAAGCTGGGGAAACTTGTCGGATTCTTCGGCCTGGAACTTGGAGTGGTAGTATTCTTTGCACCTGTATTGTAGGTAGTTATGTCACCTCTCAGTTCGCTCAGGCGTATTAGCTGAGTCTTTTCGCCTTGCAAGGCAGCTTTATCACTTCTGGAGGATAAAACGGCTGACATTACATTGATATCGGAAAGTTTGCTTATTATCGAAGAGGTGGTACTTCCGGGAGAATAAGGATTAATCTTGTGGACATCTTTCAGCACATAGTATGCGGCACGCGGGTAAAGTTCGTATATTCCTCGGCTGTCAGGAGTTCCTTTTGCGCATATACCGAACCATTCTTCGTTCATATTGTTTTCACCGTTCACATAGTCAAATACATATCCGCCGTTGGCCCATGATGCATTGGTGTCATGTATGCTCAGGTTAGTATTTTGACCGAATTTCCACCAACCGTCGGTAAATTGGAAAGTGAAACCTCCGAGTGAGTTATTGTTGTTGCCTAGTCCTGCCGCATTCAGATATATTTCAGTCCAATTCTTCAACAGAATGTCTGCTTGCTCTTTTTGTGCTTCACTTTGAGTTATGGCATTGAATGCATCGGATCCGAACTCTGTAAACAATACCGGTTTTCCATACTCAGCTTTTACTCTGCTGAACAAGTCGCCGAACGAGTCACCGCGATAGCAGTTGATTCCTAGAATGTCAACATCCTTACATTCTTTGGCTATAATATCAAGGAATAGAAGGTCACCGTTGCAAATGGCTATAGGAGCTGAAGCATTCATTTTCTTCATCTCGACAGTCGCTTCATTGAACAGTTTATATAAGTGAACCGCTTGAATAGTGGATTTACGATCTTCTACCGGAATATCTTCCGTTTCTGCTCCTTGCCAAAATAAACCATAATTGTTCTCATTTCCAAGAAGATAGAGGAGTATTCCAGGAGTATTATTGTATTCCTTTACCAATTCTCTCGCCTCGTCGAGAAGTACTTTTTTTACTCTAGGGTCGGAATAGTCGGTGTTAGCTATCCATGCCCCGTCCAAAGCTACTCCATAGCGTCCGAAGGAGCTATATATCATTGTGTGAATACCATATTGTTCATAGATATATTTTACCCATCTGGGGGGAACGCCTATGTGTTGTCTGATAGCGTTTACACCCATGTTCTTTAATAAAGACATATCCGTATCGAGAGCAGCCTTGATTATATCGTCAGGCTTTGTCCATAAGGAATATGAATAATTGGTGCCGACTGGGAAGTAATCCCAGTTCATACCATTCACCATAAAAGACTTACCGTTCACAAGCAACTTGGAACCTGTTCTGTCGTTGACTAAGGAGACTTTTTCCTGTTGTGCCGAAAGGGGAATGGACAAAAGGATTAGCAAAGATAATAATATTACATTTTTCATGATAAGTAAAATAACAAATTAGCACTTTGTGAAAAGAAAGCGTCTGAGATTACAAACGTATGTTTCATAGTTTGCTTTGGACCTAGTAGTTTCTCTTGCCTCATAGATTAAATTTAAAAAGTATATATTCGATTAATTTCTCGGAGGACAAAGGTAGTATAGTATAAGGTACGGTGTATATACAAGTAAATAGTAAGAGTAAATAAATAAAATGTTAATGTATTGATTATTAATTATATAATGTTTGGTAGAAGTAAATAGTTTATGAAGTAAAATGGTTTGTTTGCTTTCTCTATTTTTGCATTTTACCCAATGAACGTACCATCTCGGTGAATTCTTCCTTAGGAATTATTGCCTTGTTTCTGGTTTTTAAACGATTATTGTAAACCGTCTGCGGAGAGCAATGAAGAAATTCTGCAATCTTCATACTGTCATTTATTCCGAGTCTGACAAGCGCATATATCCTCAACTCCGTGTTCAGGAGTTCGCCTTCTTTAAGCATTATCTTTTCTTCGGGACGCAGGAGGGAATTGAAGTCTTTTACAAAATCGGGGTATACGTGTAGGAAAATAGCGTCGAAACTATGATAGAACTCCTTCAACTCACTTTGTACCATCGTAATGTTGGAAGTTAATGATTTGATATCGTCTATTTGACCGGCTTTAAGTTTTCTGCTGATATTCTTCCTGTATTCTTCAAGTTTGGTTATATAATTGGAGCATATTGAGAATACATATCCTATGTATTCTTCTTTCACATAATTGGACTCTAGTAATTGGTTATTGATCACTTTTAGCTTTTCATTTACTTCGCTAAGTTCTCCGTTCACTTCACCCAGCATTCGTTGGGCTTCGGAAAGTTCTTTGACGTGTGAATTAAGCAGTCGGTTACTTTCGTTCAGTTTTTTACGTGAACGGGACAGTTTTCTGAATTGGAAATAAATGAGTAGGATGGAGATGAGTAATACAATGGATAATATACTTGTGGTGTAGAGTGATTTACGCAATTTGCTTTCCTGTATTTTGTTCCTTTCGCGATAGGCCTGCTGTAGTTTATCCATAACGGTCGATATGTTTATTACGCGCACCCTGTTGGGATACAGCAATGCGGCTTTAAAGCAATAACTGATGTAAGTGTAGCCTCTGTCTATGTCTTCACGCAAATAGAGGATATTGGAAAGTTCCTCCAATGAAGCTATATCGCGGTTGCAGATTTTAATATCGGCTATGGCAGAATAAATAAGGTATTTTACGTAATTATCTTCATCGCCTTCATTGTAAAACATGATAGCAAGCATATAAGAATTGATGGCATCCACCCGCGTGGACAATGATGACTTGTCTACTATATTTTTTAATTTTAATTTTATACTGTCTCCCTCTGCAGAACGGGGATATTCTCTATGTAGTGACGCACAAAAACTATAATATGAAGGATGATCGGGAGTTATGTATTTCTTAGCTTCGTGCTTGAATTCCTTCTCAAGATTGTAATAAGAATTTGTCAGTTCCAGGCGATTACCGATGAATTGTACCAAATGGGAGTATAGATAGATTTTTGTATCATAATACTGATACATATTTTCTTTACTTAATGAAGTTATATCTACATTCAATAATTCTTTCTCAGCCTCATTCAGTAGCCCCTGGGCTGCAAGAAGGAAAACTTTATGCAGTATCCACTCCTGTTCTTTGTCCTTTCGGCCTAATGCGTTGGCTATCTCTATATTATTGTTTACATAAACCATAGCCGAGTCCGCATTATAGACAAAATATTCATCATACAGCATTTTGTTAAGCCATAGTTTTTCTTCCGGTTTTAGAGGCATAGACTGTTTCTTACGCAGTTCTTCTATTTTATCTTCTTTCTCTAAAACGTACTTTTCACTGTTTGTCAATACGGAATCCAATCTGGAAAACAATTGTTCCATTTCTTTATTCTTGGAATAAACATTCCCGAAAGTAATAAACAGTAGGAACAATACTGATAATTTTCTGTATATAAAGGGATTCGTCATATTAAATACTTCTTTTTCTGATACTGTGACCAGCTTTCATATCATGTTCTTGAAACCGGTTGTCGATATGCAAATATATATTCTTTTTTGATACTATATGGCAGGTAATAAGACTTTTGTTTCATTGCTTGCGAAATTAATATGTTTTTTTTCTATCTTTGCCGGAGATGGAAAAGTTTGAGTTACATATATTAGGGTGCGGTTCCGCTTTGCCCACTACACGACATTTTGCGACTTCACAAGTCGTCAATTTGCGTGAAAAATTATTTATGATTGATTGTGGGGAAGGGGCTCAGATGCAATTACGTCGTTCCCGGCTTAAATTTTCCCGTTTGAATCATATCTTTATCTCTCATCTGCACGGTGATCATTGCTTTGGACTCTTGGGGCTAATCTCTACATTCGGATTATTGGGGAGGACGGCCGATTTACATATTCATTCTCCTAAGGGGCTGGAAGAATTATTTGCACCGATGCTAGCTTTTTTTTGTAAGACACTGACCTATAAAGTGTTTTTTCACGAATTTGAGACGAAAGAACCGACACAGATTTATGATGACCGTTCGGTGACTGTAACTACGATCCCTCTTAAACATCGAATTTCCTGTTGCGGATTCCTGTTTGAGGAGAAGCAACGTCCGAATCATATCATCAGAGAAATGGTGGATTTTTATAAAGTTCCGGTTTACGAACTGAACCGTATTAAGAACGGAGCGGATTTTGTTACTCCCGAAGGAGAAGTTATTCCCAATCAGCGTTTGACCCGTCCTTCGACCCCGGCACGCAAATACGCTTATTGTTCCGATACAATTTTTCGTCCGTCTATAGTGAAACAAATCAACAATGTGGATTTGCTGTTCCATGAAGCTACTTTTGCACAAGCGGAACAGGCACGGGCAAAAGAAACTTATCACACGACAGCTGCACAAGCTGCACAAATCGCTTTGGATGCAAAGGTAAAACAATTGGTTATCGGGCATTTCTCAGCCCGATATGAAGATGAAGCTGTTTTACTTAATGAAGCGTCCGCCATTTTTCCGCAGACAATTTTAGCGAAAGAGAATTTATGTATTGATATTGACGGAGGAACTGTATATGAAAAGTAGCCGGTTATTTTTGGGAGTAATATGTATAATTTGTTTGGCTGCTTGTAGAAAGGAGAAGCCTTTGTCTCCGATACCGGACTCTTTGGCAGGTTTCAAAGAACTGTTTAATCCTGCCTATCAGATCAGTGCGGACAGTATTCGGCAGCTCATTCATGCCTGTTTGGAAAAAAATAAACAGACTACAGTTTGGGATTCTGCGTTAGTCTCTCATTATCAGGAGGAAGGCGATTTCTTATGGTTGAATGATTCATTGGTCTCCGATAAACCGACTGTGCAGGCAGCGGACTCAATGTTGCATTGGTTAGAGAATATATCGCGACATGGGATTAATCCGAGACTTTATCCTGTAGATAGTATCCGTAATGGGTTGCAGCAGATACGTACATTACAATTGCAAGATGGAAAAACGATGAATTCCCTGTTGGCGGATTTAGAATATCAGTTGACAGCTGCCTATCTTTCGTATGTGTGCCGGTTAAAGTTTGGCTTTCTACCTCCAGAGCGCAGATGGAATGATTCGATAAACCGTATTTCTCTGAAGCGTTGTGATATGGAATTTGCATTGTCGGCTCTTGATTCTTTGCGTGCCAATCCCACTGCCGCCTTTCATTGGGCGCAACCCTCTTCCCGTTTTTATAAGAAAATGCAGGAAGAATTGGTGCGCGTGAATGGTTGGGGAAAGACGGATACTACGGATTATTACTGGGATCGTTTATTGCTGAATCTGGAACGGGCGCGTTGGCAGTATGCTCTGGATAAAGGGAAGAAATATGTGGTGGCAAATGTGGCGGCATTCATGCTGCAAGCCGTCAACGAGGAAACAGACTCTATTCTGGAAATGCGCATTTGTGTGGGAAGTGTGAGGAATAAAACACCTTTGTTGTCCAGCAGAATCTATTATATGGAGCTGAATCCGTATTGGAATGTTCCTCAAAGTATTATCCGGAAAGAGATTATTCCTACTTATCGCAGGGATACGACTTACTTTACCCGTAACCGCATGAAGGTGTATGATAAGAATGGTACACAAGTCGATCCTCATAGTATCAAATGGGCGAAGTATGCGGGCAAGGGAGTACCTTATACTGTGAAACAGGATAATAAGACGGGAAATTCGTTGGGGCGTATCATCTTCCGTTTCCCAAATCCTTATTCCGTTTATTTGCACGATACTCCTTCCCGTTGGGCTTTCATGCGAAAGAACCGGGCGGTGAGCCATGGTTGTGTACGTCTTCAGAAAGCACTCGATTTTGCTTTCTTCTTATTAGAAGAACCGGATGAATTACTGGAAGACCGCATCCGCATTGCAATGGACCTCAAGCCGATAAGCGAGGAAGGAAAGAAGCTTCCTATCAGTGCGGCCTATCGTGAATTGAAACATTATAGTTTGGAGAAATATGTGCCTTTGTTTATAGATTATCAGACTGTTTATCTGTCTGCCGATAATAATTTGATGTATTGTGATGACATTTATAAGTATGATCCGTCTTTACTAAAGGCAATGACCGATCTGGATTTGAAACCATAAATAAACATAGAGATACAAGAGATTATGACCCCTTATAACGAGCGCGAAGTTCTGAAGCTCCTCCAGGAGGAGAGTACGCAGCGACAAGGATTTGAAATGATTGTGGCGCAGTATAGCGAACAATTGTATTGGCAGATCCGTCGGTTGGTGCTGTCGCATGAGGATGCGAACGATCTCCTGCAAAATACTTTTATCAAGGCATGGACGAATATTGATTATTTCCGTGCTGAGGCGAAATTGTCTACCTGGCTCTATCGTATTGCGTTGAATGAATGCCTTACTTTCTTGAATAGACAACGTGCTGTCACTACCTTGGCCATTGATGATCTGGAAGCAGCGGTTGTGCAGAAACTGGAAAGCGACCCGTACTTTTCGGGTGATGAGGCGCAGTTGTGTTTGCAAAAGGCATTAATGACTTTACCGGAGAAACAGCGCATGGTGTTCAATCTGAAATACTATCAAGAAATGAAATATGAAGAAATGTCTGAAATCTTCGGTACCTCAGTCGGTGCTTTGAAAGCGTCTTATCATCATGCAGTGAAGAAAATAGAGAAGTTTTTAGAAGACATTGATTAAACCTTTGGACTCGGACTATGTCTAAATCAAAGAGAGGAGAAAAACGAATGAAAGAAGAAGATATCCTATTGAAGAAACTTGGTAAGGAAGATTCCTTCAAAGTTCCTGATGGTTACTTTGAGAACCTGACTTCAGAAGTGATGAATAAACTTCCTGAAAAAGAGAAAGTGGTTTTCAAGGAAGAACCTGTCAGTACATGGACAAGACTGAAACCATTGCTCTATATGGCAGCTATGTTTGTGGGGGCTGCCTTGATTATACGGGTGGCGTCGTCAGATCACAAACCTGCTGCGGTCGATGAAGTGGCGGTGACGGAGGTGGATACTGAAGTTGTATCGGACGAAATGCTGGATGTGGCACTGGACCGCGCTATGCTGGATGATTATTCGTTATATGTTTATTTGAGTGATGCAAGTGTAGAATGATTTATTAAAACTGATTGAATACAGAAAATGAGAAAATTAATCGCATGGGTTGTTTTGTTGTGTGGCTTCATGCCTGTTCTTTGGGCTGCTGACGGATGTGACCAGCATTTATCCCGGGAGGAGTTCAGGGCAAAACAAAAGGCATTCATTATCGAACAGGCTGGATTGAGTAAAGAAGAGGCAGCCAAGTTCTTTCCCGTCTATTTTGAACTTCAGGATAAGAAGAAGAAACTGAATGATGAATCGTGGGATTTGATGCGCAAAGGTAAGGATGATAAGACAACGGAAGCTCAATATGCAGAAATCAACGATAAGGTAGCTAACAATCGTATTGCTGCCGACCAGCTTGATAAGACTTATCTGGGTAAGTTCAAAAAGATTCTTTCCAGTAAGAAGATATTTCTCGTGCAGCGTGCGGAAATGCGCTTCCACCGGGAGATGATAAAAGGAATGAATCGTGGCAAGGATAAAGGAAATGATTCGAAGAAGAAATAAAGAAAAACAGAGCGTCTATTCATACGAGTTAGATGCTCTGTTTGAGTAAAATAGAGGCTCTACTCGCAGAGGATGTAAATTAAACTGTGTCAGCAAAGATTAAAATAAAATATTAACTTTGCTAACACAGTTTTTTTATGAAAGAAGAATTTGATTTTGAAAGTATCAAGAACAAGGCAATTGAACAGCTGAAAGCAGGTAAGCCCTTGTTAGGTAAAGACGGTGCTTTT
>NZ_GG688332.1:0-54456 GCF_000156195.1 Bacteroides finegoldii DSM 17565
ATACTTCTCAGGAACGATATTTTTCTCCTCAAGGTAGAACACAACTTCATTTACACTTTCCTTCACATCAACAAGATCAAAGTAGTCTAAAGTGCCTTCAGGAAGAAGAAGGCGATAACCGTTTAATTCCATAAGCTATGAATTTGGAGACAAAGATAACAATTTATAAATTTACCCCTCAGGTTTTTACATTGACCCTTTTGATACACCTTTCATGAAGAGCGTCACTTAATAGTGAAGGATGCTTCCAGGTTTGCGTTGGAGTCTCTGCCTATCCATAGTTTGTACTCACCTTTTTCTTGTCCCCAAGTCATATCTTTGCGTGTGAAAGAGAGGTCTTCGGGAGAAAGGTTGAAAGTGACTTTCTGGCTTTCTCCGGTAATTCATAGCTTTTTATTTTTTGAGCAAAGTAAAGCTTTTCTTGCTTTCTACTCAAATTCCGGACGTCGTATCGAATACGTCAGTATGAAAAAAGAGAATCTTTTTACTACTATTTCTATACTACATTGGTAGATAAGTGATTGTGTATTAGTTGTGTGTATCTGCTATTTGTCTTTTGTTTCCTGCTGTCCATTTCATCCGTTTTTATGCGCTGTTTAGTTATTTGATGATGATATGGCATGTATTCAGACCTGATTTTGTATCTTGTTTGTTTTTTGCCGGTAGTCTTAAAAAATACAATACTCTCCTCGCTTTAAGTAAAAACTTCCTCCGAAACGTATTATAGTTCGTTAAAAAAGTGTACATTGCAACGTTTCTGGACATTTTTGATGGATAATTGGAACAAAATTGTAATGTTAACCCGTTTTCTTTTGCTATTTTTGCATCGTGTACGCAAACGACGTACATTTAGCAGAGAGGCTTATTCAATAACTAAATAAATAAAGTATGAAAACGAACTATGAAATTCGCTATGCCGCGCATCCCGAAGATGCAAAAAGTTATGATACCGCAAGAATCCGTAGAGATTTTTTGATCGAAAAGATATTTGTCCCCAATGAAGTAAATATGGTGTATTCCATGTACGACCGTATGGTGGTAGGTGGCGCGCTTCCTGTTGGTGAGGTGCTGAAGCTTGAAGCGATTGATCCGTTGAAAGCTCCGTTCTTCCTGACCCGCCGTGAAATGGGTATCTTCAATGTGGGAGGTCCCGGTGTTGTAAAAGCAGGTGATGCGGTATTTGAACTTGATTATAAAGAAGCCCTTTATCTGGGTTCGGGTGATCGTGAGGTGACCTTTGAAAGTAAGGACGCTGCCCATCCGGCTAAGTTCTACTTCAACTCGCTGACTGCACACCGCAACTATCCTGACCGTAAAGTGACGAAAGCTGATGCAGTCGTTGCCGAGATGGGTTCTCTGGAAGGGTCCAATCATCGTAACATCAATAAAATGCTGGTGAATCAGGTACTTCCTACCTGCCAATTGCAGATGGGTATGACGGAACTTGCTCCGGGAAGTGTATGGAATACCATGCCTGCTCACGTACATAGTCGTCGTATGGAGGCTTATTTCTACTTTGAAATTCCCGAAGACCATGCTATCTGTCACTTTATGGGCGAAGTGGACGAAACGCGCCATGTATGGATGAAAGGCGATCAGGCGGTTCTTTCACCCGAATGGTCTATCCACTCGGCTGCCGCTACCCACAATTATACCTTTATCTGGGGCATGGGCGGCGAGAACCTTGACTACGGAGATCAGGATTTCTCATTGATAACAGACTTGAAATAAACAACTACAATAATTTTCCTAATTTAATAACAAAAAATTATGAATCAGTTTTTGAATTTTTCTTTGGAAGGTAAAGTAGCTCTCGTTACAGGTGCTTCTTACGGTATCGGATTTGCAATTGCTTCTGCATTCGCAGAACAAGGTGCTACTATTTGTTTCAACGACATCAATCAGGAGTTGGTGGACAAAGGTATGGCTGCATACGCTGCAAAAGGTATCAAAGCTCACGGTTATGTATGTGATGTAACAGACGAACCGGCTGTACAGGCTATGGTTGCCACTATCGCGAAAGAAGTAGGTACAGTTGATATTCTTGTTAATAATGCAGGTATTATCCGTCGTGTGCCTATGCACGAAATGGAAGCCGCTGATTTCCGTAAGGTGATTGACATCGACTTGAACGCTCCGTTCATCGTTTCTAAGGCTGTTTTGCCCGCAATGATGGAGAAACGTGCAGGTAAGATCATCAACATCTGCTCTATGATGTCTGAATTGGGACGTGAGACTGTATCTGCATACGCTGCCGCTAAGGGTGGTCTGAAAATGCTGACTCGCAATATCTGCTCTGAATATGGTGAATACAACATTCAATGTAACGGTATCGGCCCGGGTTACATCGCTACTCCGCAAACTGCTCCTCTTCGTGAGCCGCAAGCAGACGGAAGCCGTCACCCGTTCGATTCATTCATCTGCGCTAAGACTCCGGCCGGTCGTTGGCTGAATCCGGAAGAACTGACTGGCCCTGCAGTATTCCTTGCTTCTGAAGCTTCTAACGCTGTCAACGGTCATATCCTTTACGTAGACGGTGGTATCCTTGCTTATATCGGAAAACAACCGAAATAATAGTGAGATAACGAGATATTCCGATAAGGTGATAGAATGGTAAAGAGCTTCCTCTTTTCGTCTGTCACCTTATCTTTTTATTATTCATTCAATGTAGATTAATCATGAAGAAGATATTAATTCTGGTTGCTGCAGTCTTGATGGGAGTTGCTTCCTGTGCTGACAGCAAACAGGCAATGACGGTTACAGTGACCAATCCTTTGGCTTTAGAGCGTACAGGGGAGATGGTGGAAGTACCGATGAGCGATGTGGTTGCGAAGTTGAAACTGGCGGACACGGCACAGATTGTAGTGCTTGATGCGGACGGACAGCAGGTTCCCTATCAGGTGACATACGATGAAAAGGTTATTTTCCCGGCTACGGTGAAAGCTAATGGTACGGCCACTTATACCATTCAGCCGGGTGCTCCGGAAGCCTTTAATGTGATTGCTTGCGGTAAATATTACCCCGAGCGTCTTGATGACCTTGCTTGGGAGAATGACTTGGTAGGTTTCCGTGCGTATGGTCCTGCTTTGCAGGCAAGAAACGAGCGTGGATTCGGTTATGACCTTTTCACGAAGTATAATACTACCGAACCGATCTTGGAAGCTCTTTATGCCGAAGAACTTAATCCGGAGAAGCGTGCGAAGATTGCCGAACTGAAGAAAACGGACCCCAAGGCGGCTGCCGAACTTCAACGTGCCATCTCTTATCACGTTGATCATGGCTACGGAATGGATTGCTATGCGGTAGGTCCTACGCTGGGCTGCGGTACGTCGGCTTTGATGGAGGGTGATACGATTGTCTATCCTTACTGCTATCGTACACAGGAAATCCTTGATAATGGTCCGTTGCGTTTCACTGTGAAGCTGGAATTTAATCCGCTGGTGGTTCGTGGAGATTCCGGTGTGGTGGAAACGCGTGTAATTTCGCTGGATGCAGGCTCGTATTTGAACAAAGCGGTGATTTCGTACACCAATCTGAAAGAAACAATGCCTGTGGCTACAGGATTGGTTTTGCGCGAACCGGATGGAGTAACGATGGCGGACGCTGCGAATGGCTATATCACTTATGTCGATCCTACAACCGACCGTAGTGGTGGAAACGGCAAAATCTTTGTTGGTGCTGCGTTCCCTGCACAGGTGAAGGATGCTAAAGTAGTTCTTTTCCAAGAGAAGGAAAAGAAAGAACGTGGTGGGGCCGATGGTCACGTGCTGGCTGTCAGCGAATATGAACCGGGTTCGGAATATACTTATTACTGGGGATCTGCGTGGGATAAAGCTGCTATCAAGACGGCAGAAGCCTGGAATGAATATATGTCCCAATATGCACAGAAAGTACGCACACCGTTGACTGTGGCTTATTAAACTGTTTTGGGTATAAAATACCTTGTTTGTAGGCTGTTAATACTTGTCGTCTCAGGTATTAACAGCCTATATATTAAGTGTTAATACCTGAGACGACAGGTGTTGATACTCTATGCGGCATATTTTAATAGCCTGTATGATAGCTAATAGCTGCTTGTATGCCAAGAGAACTTCCTGATATATTGTTTGCTAATATTTCATTTGCTGATTTACTTTTTGCTATTGTTTCTTTGCATGAAAGAAACTTTTGCTTATTTTTGTCTTCTGTAGAAGGAAAGATTTTATAAAAAGTGTCTTTATGGGAAAGAAAGAATTACTAAAACAACTGATTGCGGGATTTCAGGCATTACTGCCAATAGAAGTCTACCCTCGTGAACTTACTTTGCCGCTTGATAGCGGGAAGATTATAACTGTGCCGGGGGTGAGAAGGTGCGGTAAGTCTTCTTTGTTCCTATTGACGATAAATCAGCTTATTCGCGAACGGATTATTGCGAAGGAGCAAATTCTGTTCCTCAATTTCGATGACGAACGTCTGCACTTGAATGCAGATAATCTAGATGAAATACTTCAGGCTTATCGGGAACTCTATCCGGCAATTCCTCTGAAGGATGTATATATGTTCTTTGATGAAGTACAGATGGCGGATGATTGGCAACCTTTTGTAAGGAGAGTATACGAGCAGGAATGCAGGCATATCTTCCTTACCGGAAGTAACTCTCGAATGCTTTCCTCCGAATTGGCTACCTCTTTGCGTGGCCGGACATTGCAATACGAAGAATTCCCGTTATCATTCAATGAATTTTGTAACTTTACCGATATCAATACAAACTATTATGTGCCTGAGAATCGAGCCAAGCTTGTGAATGCGTTTAAGACGTATTTGCATGGAGGGGGATTTCCGGAAGTTGTATTGGCGGCTCCACTGTATAAAGACAGGATTTTGCAGGAATATTTCTTTGTAATGCTTTACAAAGATCTTGTAGAGAGATATGAAATAAAGAATCCGGAACCGATACGTTATTTTATAAAGCGCGTGATGTCGAATCTGGCTAAGCCTACTTCTATCAATCGTATTTACAATGAATTGAAGTCGCAGGGAGTCAGCATTGGGAAGAATACGCTTTATGATGTGATTGTGCAGACAGAATCTGTCTACCTTTTCTTCTCCCTGACGAAATATGAGCCATCTCTGGTGAAAGAGAGCACAGGAGATAAGAAATATTATTGCATTGATAATGGTTTGCGCTCCGTCCTCTTAAATCCGCATAGTGAAGATAATGGAAAGCTTTTGGAGAATGCGGTCTTTCTTCATTTGCGGCGGAACCTGCGAATCCAAGAGGAGTTGCATTATTATAAGGGGAAGAAAGAGTGTGATTTTGTAGTTGTTGAATATGATAAAGTGACGCGATTGATTCAGGTAAGTTACCAAATGGGGGATGAGGAGACCCGTAAACGGGAAGTTGATGGTTTGTTGGAAGCAGCCCAAGCGACAGGTTGCCGGGAACTGACTATCGTTACGATGGAAGCAGAAGCCGAATGGAAAGAACAAGATATGTCTATTCATGTGGTACCCGCCTGGAAATGGATGCTTAGTTGAGGGCGCCGATATGAATCGGAACCCTCAACTTATGTGAAATATATTTTGGGTACATTGCTTATTGAGCGATTTTCTTCAGAGTCTCTTTTTCATATAATTCCCATCCGGTTTCTTTCCAATGATATTCCCATACAAGTTTGTCTGCGGATATCTCTACAATTTTCATAATATCCGGATCCTCATAATCGTATCCACCGTCATTCGGATAATAGAAGATAAGATGGACAGAGCCGTTTTTTAACTCCCATTTACCGGTTTCACTAGGGTTACTGCTTCCTTTGGAGTAACTATTGAAGGTCATATCAGATTTCAGTTCATATCGTCTGCCGACATAGTATGATGGATTGTCCTCTTCGCGTTCACCATCTTCTATTTCATATCCGCTATGTTCGACGACTTCCCACATACCTACTAATTCATCTACTGATCCGATGGAGTCTTCGTCATCGTCGCCACAGGAATACATACTGAATGATAATAATACTACGGCTACGCAAGTAGCCAGTTTCCATAATGTTTTCATAACTGATTAATTATTAATTAATATTTGATATTATTGTTTGGTAAAGTAGAGTTCATGATCATTATATTTGACTATCATTTGATTTTCTGATATAGATAGAATTTGATTCCATATCCGGCCATGGGCTTAGAGTGATTATTCCGCCTTCTGTATCTTTTGTACAGATATAAGTACCTTTTTCTCTACCGTCAAGTGTTTCGTTTATATACTTTTTTCAATAAAAATCTCCATTGGGTTCGAATTTCCATACCCAATGGTGATTATTCTCCTCAATTTGTATCCAAGTGCCCCATAAGGTTTTTGCATCATAGATATAGAATATATTACTGATTATTTGAAAAAACAGCATTCAAGTCTCTTTTTACGGAGAGAGGAGAACATGAATGCTGAATGAAAAATGATATTGAAAGGTCTGATTTTACTTTTTTTACAATCTTGTTGGTAGAGTTTAGAATGCTACACCTAACCGAATCAGTACGTTGCTTGTATTTGATTCCCAAGTTTTGATAAATCCGCGTTGATAGGTAATGTCGAAATTGAAACGGTCGTACCATATGCCTACGCCGATATTCATTCCTGCGTCAAAACGTTTCCAGTCATCCCAATCTCCAATTTTCACGGTAGTTTCTTCTGTTTTACCATTGTAGTCCTCTTTTTCGGTGATTTTTCCTAAGTAGTCACAACTTACATAGGCTCCGAGATGTGCGTCTAGTGCAATATTATTTGTGATGTTGTACTTATATCCGAATGTAAACGGAGAAATTTGTACGTTGTGTGCTATTTGGCTGATTTCGTAATCATCTTCAGAGTATCCCCAACCACGAGAGCCAAGGCCGAATTCCATCCCCCAATAGGTTCCTATGCTTCCCATCGGTTTCTGAAAGCCATATATGAAGTTGTAACCAAGTTTGCTACCACTTTCATCATCGTCTCCTGTCATTTTCATAACGTTTAAGCCACCGCGTAAGAACCACTGCTTGTTAGACTGTTGTTTTTCTGTTCTTACAATGGAACTTCTGGATGATACGATCTGTGCCTGTGTGCCTACACATAAGAGAAGTGCGGCTACGATTGATAATACTTTTTTCATTGTTTCTTATGTTTTAATAGTTAATTATTGGTTTTTACGACCGGTGCTATTACCCCTTTCTCATCCGTAGGAGCGAGTTTCTTTATCCTTATCCATTCATAATCGTCCTTAGTGGCGGTGTACCATTTACTAAAAACGGCAGGGAAGCCTACCACCGTTACTGTGTAGCCTCCTTCATCGTTAGTTTCCACTTTATAGGTGGCTGCCATGATAACGTCGCTACCGGCATCTTCGTTGGCTTTATAAGTAGCCCATGAACGGACATTGCCCAAGTCTCCTTTCAATCCGATTTCTACTTCTTCACGTGTGAACTTATAGGTGAATACTTGTCGTTTGGGAGTCTCTCCTCCCAGCAGCCTGACTTCCGCTACTACAGGTTTTACACATACTTCGCTTACTGCATCACCTGCACGCGATTGTGCGTCACGAAACTGAAATGTAGACTTTTGAGCATAGCTCTCCAATGTACAACCGAGAATCAATGCAATTAATAGAATTAGTTTTTTCATCTTCATCATTCTGTGAGTTTTGTTAATATGTCGCAAAGGTATGTGAAAGGAACATAACAAAGGGGAAACGGGTAGTTCCTAAAGGGTGACAAATATGTCGCCTATTTGGAGACAGTGTTCGTAGGAGGGATGAGGTTGATCGTATCGGACAAGTCTCTGAAGAAGTCGTGATTGAGGATGCAGGATATACGCCAAAGCAATTGGATATCAATATTCTCTTTGTGGAATATTTTATAGACATTGGGACGGGTACAACACAATTGGGCAGCGAACCAAGTGACGCTACGTCCTTGGTCGTGAAGAATACGTTCGATAAGCTGTCCTGCATGAATCATATCCATACAACTCTGTGTGTTTCGCCCAGATTCCCGTAGGTGAACTAATTTTAGTAAATGTAACTTTGGAAGAATATATATGAAAAAGGCGCGGGAATCTTACCTTCGTCCGTTCCGTGTTCAAGGCCTTCGCAATGCCAGCTACCGGGAACGAACAACGCAGAAAGCCCACGCCGATATGTACAACACCCGCAGCCTCTCTTTGTTTTTCAAAGCGAGGCACGGATGTATATAAGCACACATCAGGAGGACGTCTTCGTTGCAGCTCGTCATTCCGGTAGAACGAAATTTGCGAAGTTTTGAACACCAATGACAAACGCTTGTAAACGTCTTCTCAATATAAAAACGGCTCCCCCTCACCACCCGAAGGCTTTCTGCGGAAGAGTCCGTTGCAAATGTAAATAAAAAAATGAGATTATGATAGGATAGGAGGGAATATATGCTTTGAATTATACGATTTATGTAATTCAAAGCATATAATCAGAGTCATTTATGAGATATCCTAGAATACTTTAAACTCGTATCCTTCTGCTTTTAGGAATTCGATGGCACGGGGTAGGGCATATTGCAAATTCCCGTTGTTCCAAGATTTCAGTGAGTCGTGGAAGGTAATGATAGAGCCGTTACGTACATAGTGTTTCACGTTGTCCAATACCTGTTCGGGACGTATACATTTACTGTAATCGCGGGTTACGAGGTCCCACATGATGATGCGATAGTGGTGGCGAAGCGTATAGTACTGCCGGAAACCCATATGCCCGTGTGGCGGACGGAACAGGTCTGAATGGATAATCTCGTCTACTTTCTTGGCATTTGCCAGATAGTCCGGATTGGAATACTCAAATCCGCGAATATGGTTGAATGTGTGGTTGCCGATGCGGTGTCCGCGCTCTACTACCATTCGATATTCATCCGGGTGCTTGCGTATATTGTCGCCTACCATGAAAAAGGTAGCTTTGATGTGGTGTTTTTCCAATAAATCCAATATCCAAGGAGTAACCTCCGGGATGGGTCCGTCATCGAAAGTCAGATAGACTGCCCGTACGTTCGGATCCATCCGGAAGATTGCTTGTGGATACAACGCCCGGAAAAACCAAGGTGGTTGTTCTATAAACATTGTACTAAATTACTATTTCCCTTTCATTCTCGTCACATACTCGTTGTATAATTGGTCGAGTTGCTCGGAGTAATGTTTTGCGAGTTTTTCTGATTTGTATTTCTCCATTAAGCGAATTTCCGCGTCAAGCAAGCTTGCGTTATATACGAAATTCTCTCCGGCAATGGCAAGCTGGTTATCGTTCAGACTGAGATACCAGATCATATATTCGAGTGACTTGTTGGCAAGGTCGTCAATGATCTTGTTGGCCTTCTCGTTCTGACCTAATTGATAGTAAGATTCTGCCATTTGGAAAGCACCGTTTGCCCAGTCATACGGCACGTTGTAAGCCGGAATCACCTTTTCTGCATAGTCGAGCGCAGCGAGTGCTTTATCTTTCTTGCCCTCTTTGATGAGCTGCCCTACGAGTTGCGTGAAGATGCGACGATGTGTGTAGCACATACGCATCACGTTCTCGTCGATGTATATGCCCGGCTGGTCGATGCCACCGAACTTGAACTTTTTCATCAGGTTGCCGTACATCTTTTCGCTGTCAATCTTGCTGTCCAGCTTTTCCGTATCGAACGGAGTGAAGCGGTAAGCGAGACCTTCCTGCGTGAAGTGATTGCCCATGCCCAAATGGTTCTCTCCGCCTACGGTGATTGCCATATAGATAGGACGTTCCCAGTTGGCGTTAGCGAGCATTTCGAGCATCATCAGTTCATTCTTGTAGAGCGCACGTTTCGGGCTTCCGTTGGCGTCTCTGAGGGTGATCGTCATATATTCGGGGATAGAGTCGCCCAAAGCTTCCGGTATCTTCATGCCGGAGCGGCGTACAGCTTCTTCGTCTATCTTCATCACGATACTGTCTGTTGGAATCAGCGGGAGCTGTATATCCTTTCCGGTCTTTTTGAGAAGCTCCTTCAGCTGGTCGTTCTTGCCGAGCATCCAGCGGTTGATGATTTCCTTCAGTTCATAGGGGTTCTCACCGAAGATGGAGTGTACGAGCGATAATATGGTCGTATCTCCTTTGGCAGCCAATTCGTTAGCTTGCTTGAAGTAACTGTCGATGAAGGCTTTCATTTCCGGGCGTACCGGGATATATTCATTTTGTCCTTCCACATACTCCACACGGTCCCAAGTGATAGGGAGCGATGGAGAATCGTATGCCGGACGCTTCATCTGGTCGATGTACCAATCCGTTTGCAGGTAGCTTAGGTTGCAGGTACGGGCATCTGTGCGGAAGCCTTCTGTTTCCTGATTGTACCACAAGGGGAAGGTATCGTTATCACCGTTCGTGTAGATGATCGGGTTGCCTTTTTCCTGCAGAGTCATCAGGTAGTTCTGTCCGAAGTCACGTGCCACAAAACGGCCACTACGGTCGTGATCATCCCACGTCTGGCTTGCCATTTGTATGGGGACAAGCAAACAGATGATGGAAAGGA
Organism: Bacteroides finegoldii DSM 17565; assembly: GCF_000156195.1. Taxonomy (GTDB): domain Bacteria; phylum Bacteroidota; class Bacteroidia; order Bacteroidales; family Bacteroidaceae; genus Bacteroides; species Bacteroides finegoldii. The sequence continues at coordinate 10,516 of NZ_GG688332.1, forward strand.
TGCACGCCATTGCCGCAGACGGTTTGTACGGGATGTAAGTTTCGTATAGCGAGTCGAGCTTATATTGCAGCTCGGCCTCTTCTTCTTCCGTGATAAACTTCGCTCTTTTCTCTTCCAGCGTTTTTCTAATCTTCTCGGCTTCTTCTTCCGTAGCTCCTGCGATGAGGCGTTGTTCGGGTTTCATTCTTGAGCACCACTGAATCAGTCCTGCCACTCCCATACCGACCCAGATAGCGAAAGCATAGAACGAACCGGCATACGCATAGTCACGTTCACGAGGCTGTGCGGGTGTCTGGTTGAGGTAGAGCACGATGGCGATACCTGTCATGAAGAACAGGAAGAATACTACCCAGAATTGCTGGATACCACGCTGGTTGCGGTAAGCCTGCCAGAAGAGTCCGATCAATCCGAGAATCAACGGCAGACAGTAGAATACATTGTGCCCTTTGTTGTTCTTGAGATCTTGCGGAAGCAATTCCTGGTTGCCTACAAGTATGTTATCTATGAACGGGATACCGGTGATCCAGTTGCCGTGTTCTATCTCCCCGCTACCCTGTATGTCATTCTGCCGTCCGGCAAAGTTCCACATGAAATAACGCCAGTACATGAAGTTCAACTGGTAGGTGAAGAAGAATTTGATATTTTCCCACTGGGTAGGCATATTTACCATTACCATTTCCCCGCATTGGTCGTATGGCACATCATGGCCTTTCACGTTCACCCATTGCTTGTAAAGTTGGGCGTGTGAGGAACTGTACATACGCGGGAAAAGCATATTCTGCGCATATTCGTACTCGATACGTCCCGGAAGTTCGATGTAAGAGTCTTTCTCGTCGGGAGAAATCTTCTCTTTGCGGACATACTTGCTGCCCGTTTCCGACTGGCGAGGGATGCAATAGCCGTCTTTTACGTCAAGCGCTACTTTTGAAGAGAAAGCAGGACCGTAGAAAAGCGGACGTGTCCCGTATTGCTCACGGCCGAGATATTCGCCTAGCGTGAAGATGTCTTCCGGCGAGTTCTGATCCATCGGAGTGTTGGCGGTGGAACGGATGACAATCAGCGCGTATGAAGAATATCCGATTACGATCATCATGGTGCATAGCATGGCTGTATTCATGGTACGTGCGGAAATACGCCATTTCTCTTTGATTTTAGCCTGTACGTTCGGAGCAAGATAAATGCCCAAAGCGGCAATAACCAGAATACCGATAACGATACTGCTTGGGCCATGACCGTAGAACGGGATACCCAGCAAGGCAATCGTCAAGATGAATGAAATAGCCATGCGTGTCTTGTCCTTTTCGGTGTAGCTTTCGTATACTCCCCAAATCAAGGCGGCTGCAAGCAGGACGATATAAACTACAACGCCGGAATTGAACGACATTCCGAATCCGTTGACAAACAGCAGTTCGAACCATCCGCCTACTTTCACAATACCCGGCACAATGCCGTAGAGCACGGCGGCTACTAATACGCCTGAACCGAGTAGGGCTATAAAAGAGCCTTTGGCAGTAGCGCTCGGAGTTTTCTTGTAGTAGTATACCAGTACGATGGCAGGCAGACAGAGCAGGTTCAGCAAGTGTACGCCGATACTTAAGCCGGTCAGATAAGCGATCAGGATAATCCAGCGGTCGCTGTGCGGTTGGTCGGCCACGTCTTCCCATTTCAAAATCAGCCAGAAAACGACTGCGGTGAACAGGGAGGAGAAAGCGTATACTTCACCTTCTACGGCGGAGAACCAGAATGTGTCGCTGAATGTATATACCAGTGCACCGACCAGCCCGCTGCCCATAATGGTGATAAGCTGCCCTTTGGTAATGTTGTTCTCGTCGGTGATGATAAGCTTGCGAACCAGATGGGTAATACTCCAGAAAAGGAACAGGATACAGGCACCGCTCATCAGGGCGCTCATGTAGTTCACCATTTTCGCAACTGTCGTTACGTCAGAAGCGAACTGTGTAAAAAGATTCGCCATCAGCATGAAGAAAGGCGCGCCGGGCGGGTGTCCGACTTCCAATTTATAGCCGGTAGTTATAAACTCAGGGCAATCCCAGAAACTTGCGGTCGGTTCTATCGTCATGCAGTAGACTGTTGCCGCAATGATGAATGTAAGCCAACCCATGAGGTTGTTTACGGTTCTGTACTGTTTCATTAGCACTATGGTAGTTTATTCGTTAAAAACAAGTTATGCGGTCGCAAAGATAGTGATTTAACTGCATAATGCAGAAGAAAGTAAGATTTATTAAGTATAAGGGAAACTCTTTGATAGTTAATGATGGTGATGATGCTCTCCTAAAATCCGGTGAGGCAATGTGCCGTGTCCCAATAGCTCGATAGGGCAGTTGAAGTTTCTTTCCAGCCATTCCGTAGTAACGCCTGTATCCGGATGGTAATCCAATGTTTCGTTGACACAAGCGATGGATTTTACCTGTTGCAGCACGGTGCCGATGTCGTGGCTGACAAGGATGATGGCGCACTCTTTATTGATTTCAGCCAATAACTCATAAAGACGCGCTTCGAAACGTTTGTCGATATACGTGCTGGGTTCATCGAGAATCAATACCGCAGGGTCGGAGATAATAGCCCGTCCCAGCAAGGCACGTTGCAGTTGTCCGCCGCTTAATTGTCCGATAGAACGGTGTTCTAGCCCTTCCAGTCCCATACGGGAGATAATCTGTTTGCCTTTCTCTTTCTGTTCGGAAGTGAATCGGGAGGTGAGAGACTTTTGTATGCTCAATCCTGACAGGATCACTTCTTCCACCGAAATAGGAAATTTTTTGTCTATGGTGCTGTACTGGGGAAGATAGCCGAGTGAGGGCTGAATATCAGACCCTTTTGTGGCAGGGATGTGTAAAATAATCTCTCCCCCTGTCGGTTTCAGCAGACCGAGGATACACTTGATAAGTGTTGTCTTACCACCTCCGTTGGGACCGATAATACCTAAGAAATCACGTTCGTAGACGTTCAGATTGACGTCATGGAGAACAGTGCGGCCGTCATATCCGGCGGATAGGTTCTTTATTTCGATGATTGGTTTCATTGCTTGAAATGGCTAGGCAGGTTCTTGATTCTTCTATTTTGCTTCAGCTTGCGGAGCAAGTGCTTGGGCTACGTTCAGCATTTCTTCTTCCCAATCATAGCTTAACGGATTGATGGGGACAACTTTCGTTCCGGTTTGTTGCGCGATGGTTTCCGCATTGCGCTTGTCAAACTCCGGTTGTACAAAGATGACCTGTACGTTTTCTGCCCGACATCGATCTATTAATTCCTTCAAATGAGCAGGAGAGGGTTCTTTTCCTCCTTCTTCGATAGAAATCTGGTGCAGTCCGTAGTCGCGGGCGAAGTAGGAGAGAGCCGGATGATAGATCATAAAGGCTTTGGCTGCCTCCGGTGAAGAAAGTTGTTGGCGAATCAGGCGGTCGGTATGTTGTATACGTTGGCAGAGAGAGTCGTAGCGAGCCATATAATAGGCGTCATTGGCTTTATCCAATTGGCTGAGGGCTTTATAGGTATTTCCTGCAATAATTAATGCATTGGCGGTAGAATTCCATATATGCGGTTCTACAGCATGGATATGGCCGTCGTGGGGGCTATGTCCGTTTCCATGTCCGTGGTCGTTATTGTTCAAGATAAGGTCGATTCCTTTGGAAGTATCGAATACCTGAATATGGGGCGTATTGTTCATCAAGCGGTCCATCCAGGTTTGCTCGAAGCCGATATATCCGATGCGGAAGTAGGCTTTGCTATCCCCTAAAGAAACAAGTTGCTGGGGAACCGGATCGTATGTTTCCGGGCTGGAACCTTTGGGAACCATGCTGAGTACTTTGAACTTATCTCCCGCAATGGCTTCGGTGAAGTAACGTTGAGGCTCCAACGTAACCGTAATTACAGGTTTCTCTTCATAACTGTTGGTTTGGGACGGGCGTCCGGCACAGGCTGCCAATAATAGGCAGACACTTCCCAAGAATAGGTTTCTTATATCTTTTAGTTGTTTCTTCATTGCTCTTTCTATTTCGTGATTTTCTATCTTATTTCTCATTTCTTGTTTTTCGGGCGCGCAATATCTCCCGTTTTCCTCCCGGAGGTCCCGGAAGGCGTTCTACTGTGAATCCGGCTGTTTGTAACATTCTCCGGACAACCCCTTTGGCACAATAGGTAGTCAGGATCCCGCCTTCGTCTAATAAAACGTGAAGACAGTTGAATAGTTCTTGCGACCACATTTCCGGTTGCTTTTCGGGGGCGAAAGCGTCGAAGTAAACCAAATCGAATTGGAAGTTGAAAGTGCTTTCAACTTTCAATTGATTTGCGTCCTTTTCCATTTTCCGCAGGATGAAATGGGGAGTGAGTTGTACGTCTTCTTGCCAGGGAGATGTGTGGAGTTGTTTGAATAGCTCGATGGATGGTTGCAGTTCACCGTTTACTAATAATTGTTCGTCATTGCGGACATATCCGAGCTCTTCCACTGTCTGCCATTCCAAAGGATATAATTCCAATCCGGTGTAATGTATATGTCGGCCGCTCTGTTCGGCCTCTTCGAGGGTGAGCCATGCGTTTAATCCGGTACCGAAACCTACCTCAAGAATACGTGGGGCGGTGGAAGCAGAAGCCTTCAGTCCCATCTCAATAAAGATATGTTGAGATTCCGTGCGTGCTCCTTTCGTCGAATGATAATGTTCATTCAATTCCGGAACAAACAGGGTAGCGCTCCCATCATCGGTTTTCTCAATAATTCTTTTCATCACTCACTCTAATGTTTTGTTATCTAATATTCTTACATTCTTATGTTGCCACTGCATCCCATGCGCTTTCGAGCACATATAGGAGAAGGATATAACGTATTAGTTTGCCGAGAAACATAGAACCTACCGTAATCCATGTGTTGCTCCGCATAAATCCCAGTGCGATGGCAATCACTTCCCCTATGGCGGGGAGGAAGGCGAAGAATGCCATCATGGCTCCTTTCCCTTGCAGGAAGTTTACCATCTTGTCTACTTTTTCTTTCTTTACCTTGAAATATTTCTCAATCCAGGCGATTTTGCCTAAGCGTCCCATGTAATAACATGTCATTCCTCCGGCGGTATTCCCCAAAGTGGCGGACAACAGACAGGCGATAGGAGGCAAGCCAAGCTTGATTAAGGCTACCAATACCAGTTCGGAACTGAAAGGCACGATGCTCCCCGCCAATAAAGCCGAGATAAATAATCCCGGAAGTCCCCATTCTATGAGGAGTTGTATCGCTGAGTCTATAAAAGCGTCCATATATTGAATGCGAATAAAAGGGTGAGACTGACTAAGGAAATGATGAAAAATACATTCGAACTTTTGCTGTTGGTCAGTACAAAAAAGTGTCCTATCAGAATACTGTTGCTAATCATAAGCAATGGCAACAGGTCATTGCAGTAATTCGGTTGGATGGCTATCAGCAGGAAGAGGAAGATGGTCAAGTCTATCAGGAATTGCAGATAGGCGCGTGTGCGTATCTTATCTTCAAACCCGGCAGCGATACAATGAACAGCACTGACAATAAACAGTATAAGCAGATATCCCAATATCGCCAGTTCCCAAGACTGAAGGGTCTGTAGGTGGAAAGCTTCTCCGAAAGTTGACAGCTCGATAAAAGGACGGTAGAACAGGTCCATCTCATTGTAGAAGAATGCGTGTCCGAACAGAAACCAGTAAGGCAACATCCAGCCGAGCAGTGCCCCGCAGAAACTGCGTAGGGTGAGAGATTGGAAACGATAAGCCTCAAGTATCCAAAGTACCGAAAAAACAGTTAGTTGGGGAAAAATGATACTTCCCATTCCGATAAAGAGGAAGGAATAAAAAAGGTAACCCGCCGCGTGTGATTGCTGGTAGCTTCTGAACAGGAAATAGATGGATATCAGAGAAGCCAAAGCGGCAATATCTCCCGCATATAGCAGATGCATCTCCGGACAGACGGTGACAAACAGGAAGTAAATGGCTGTCTGCATGGAAGCCCTCATACGGATAATGCCGAACTGATTGTTCAGTTCTATTAAGAAATAGCCGATAATGGCGTAGATTAGGAAGCTGACGATCTGTTCCGCCCAGCCCGGAAGCAGGAAGCTCTGTATGGATTGCCAGAAGAAAGGCTGGTTGTCCTGTGTGGGGATGGATGCGAGTTGGGGAAATAAAAAGGAGGTCGACACCCAGCAAAGAGTGCAGATAAGGGTAACGGCAGGCAGGGTGAACCGTCCTGCCGTTACTTGATTCTGTAACCTTTTATTTCTCATTCGTCTATTATAAATCGAATCCGATATCGCGGCGGAAGTACTTCTTGTCGAAGTTGATCATATCCGCCACCTTATAGCTCTGCGCCAATGCTTCTTCTTTGGTTGCACCGTAAGAGCAAACGGCGATGACACGTCCTCCGTTTGTCATTACTTGCCCGTCTTTCATTGCTGTTCCGGCATGGAAGATGATACTGTCCGTAGCGGCAGCTTGTTCCAGTCCGCTGATGGGGAATCCTTTTTCGTAGGCTTCCGGGTATCCGCCACTGACGAGAATGACACAACCGGCTGAACGTGGGTCCATAACCAATGTCTTTTCGTTCAGATTGCCTGCGGCAGTGCCTTCAAGCAGTTCGACGAGATCACTTTGGATACGGAGCATGACGCTTTCTGTTTCCGGATCGCCCATACGGACGTTGTATTCGATAACCATCGGCTCGCCTTTTACGTTGATAAGTCCGAGAAAGATGAAACCTTTGTAGGTGATGTTTTCTTCTTTCAGTCCGTTGATTGTCGGTTCGATAATACGTGTGCGTACTTTTTCCATGAACACTTCATCGGCGAACGGAACGGGGGTTACACTGCCCATACCGCCTGTATTCAGTCCTTTATCGCCTTCGCCGATGCGTTTGTAGTCTTTGGCAACGGGGAGGACCTTATAGTTTTCTCCATCTGTCAGTACGAACACGGAGCACTCGATACCACTTAGGAATTCTTCGATGACAACAGTTGCAGATGCAGAGCCGAACATACCGCCGAGCATTTCTTTCAGTTCTTTCTTCGCTTCATCCAGAGTAGGAAGGATAAGAACACCTTTCCCGGCACAAAGTCCGTCGGCTTTCAGTACGTAAGGAGCTTCCAGTGCTTCGAGGAAGGCCAGACCTTCTTCGATGTTGGTGGAAGTAATGCTCTTATAACGGGCTGTCGGGATATGATGACGCATCATAAAGCCTTTTGCAAATTCCTTGCTTCCTTCCAGCTGTGCTCCCTGTGCGGAAGGACCGATAACGGCAATATGTTTTAACTCCGGGCGATTCTGGAAATAGTCATAGATTCCTTCTACCAACGGATCTTCGGGACCCACTACTACCATTTCGATGTTTTCTTTCAAGGCGAAAGTACTGATAGCGTCAAAATCAGTTGCTTTGATATTGACATTCTCACCTACGGCAGTTGTTCCGGCATTACCCGGTGCAATGTATAGTTTTTCAACTTTCGGACTTTGGGCTATTTTCCATGCAAGTGCATGTTCGCGGCCACCCGAGCCTAGTAATAATATCTTCATAATGAGTTGGTATTATAGATGTTCTTCAAAATATCGGGTAATTTTCTCGTGCAAATGTACGCGGTCACGGCCCATTACGTTGTGTTTATGGCACGGGTAAATGAACAGGTCGGGATAGGTGCGTGCGTCTACGCAGGCTTTCATGAACGATAGGGTGTGCTGCGGCACACAGGTGTCATCATGATCGTCATGGATAATCAACAGATGGCCTTTCAGCTGTCCGGCTAAGTTCTTCAAATTACACTCCTTGTAGCCTTCCGGATTCGTTTCGGGTGTATCCATATAACGTTCGCCGTACATTATTTCGTAGTACCCCCAGTCTATCACAGGACCTCCGGCAACACCTACTTTGAATATTTCCGGATAGCGGAGAAGCAGGGCAGTAGTCATGTGTCCTCCGAAACTCCATCCATGTACGCCGATACGCTCACTGTCCACGTAAGGTAGGGATTTCAGATATTCTATACCTTTTACTTGGTCTTTACCTTCTTCCACACCGAGACGCCGGAAAGTAGCGTTCTCAAATGCTAGTCCACGGTTACTGCTGCCACGATTGTCGATGGTGAACATGATATAACCTTTATTTGCCATATAAGTATCCCACCCGCGTGCACCGTTCTGCCATCCTCCGGTGACACATTGTGCATGAGGACCTCCGTAGACATAGACGATGACCGGGTATTTCTTGCTTGAATCGAAGTCTGCCGGTTTCATGATTCGGAAATGCAGGTCGGTAGTGCCATCGGCTGCTTTGATTGTTCCGGTTTCGATACTTGGCATTTGGTAACCTTCGTAAGGACTTTTGGCGGTTAGCAGATTGACGGTTTCTTTGAACTTCTTTGTGTCTACCAGATTGATAATGCGGGGTTGGTCTTTGGTCGAATAACGGTCGATAAGATATGTGCCGGATGCATTGAGCAGTCCGTTATGTTCGCTTTCTTGAGAGGTACTGAATGGCTGATTCATCTTTCCGTTGGCGGTGTTAACGGCGAAATGTCCGCTCTTCAACCCCTCTATGGCAGTGAAGATGATATCTTTGCGTTTGGCATTGAATCCCAGAATCTCACTTACCAACCAATCTCCTTTAGTTAGTTGTTTTACCTTACAGTATTGACGGTATGTGCCACCGTTGGCAGAAGTATGTGTTTCGGGATATATCTTGGTGTGTGTATCGAAGAGATAAAGGTGGTTGTAGCCATCCCGCTGACTTTGGTAGATGAACTTGGTGTCATCCCATGGCAAGAATACGATTGGATTTTGCGGTTCGACGTATTTGGGATGTGTCTCTTCATATAAAGTCTGCATCAGCTCACCTGTCTCTGCATTATATTGGCAGAGTTTGACATGGTTCTGATCGCGGTTTACCTCTATGAGATAAAGACTTTTTTCGTCCGGTGCCCAACTGATATTGGTGAAATAACGATTGGTGGGATCGCCTGTATTCAAGTAAATGTTTTTATCGGTAGAAGGGTTATAAATACCGACTTGTACCTTGTGGCTGGTCATTCCGGCCATCGGATAACGTATGTTATTTACTTCTCCTACACGTGCTGTGATGTCTACAAGCGGATATTGAGTCACCATACTTTCGTCCATACGGTAGAAAGCGAGCAAATTGCCTTTCGGACTCCAAAAGGTTCCTTTGTTGATACCGAATTCATTGCGGTGCACAGATTGTCCGCAAACGATACCTTCGGGTTCGTTGGTGATTTGTCGTCCGTTGACATACAGATTGTTTTTTACGGTATAGGCGAGATTCTTATTGATAGCATAGTCATAGTTGGCAGATGGTTCTTTGGGTAGGTCATCTCTGCCGATAACTTCTTCCTTCTTCCAATTGTAAACAGCATAGCGGACGTTTCTAGGTAGCAATACTTCCGTTTTGTCATCCCAGAGGAATTGGAGGTCGTAAAGATGAGATAACTTTGGGTATCCGGCAGATGCCAGTGCTTTGTTTACTTGTTCACGGGTGAACAGGACTTCTTCTTTTCCTGTTTGGGGTTGAACCGAATAAAGAGTGTCGATGCCCGGTTTGATGCATTCGTCACCCCACCATTGCAGTCCGTACAGGTTTTCTGCATAGAGGTAACTCTCGCCGCCCGGAATCAGTTCTTCCAGCATCGGCTTTTTGGTTTCTTGTGCCATAACATTGAATCCGATTGGTAGTGCCAACAATAACAGAATAGCTCTTTTTCCAATTTTACTCATTGCTCTTTTCTTTATTATTTGTTTTAAATCCTTCTATTTTTACTCTGTCCAAAGGAGTCTGCTTTATTTGAATGGCAGCACTCAATTTGGCAAAAGCGGTGAATAGGTCATCAAATTGCTTCTCGTAGCTTTCTCTGTCGGAGGATATGTCCTCTTCCAAGTATTCAATCCTTTTCCTCAATTCTTCCAATTCCTGTTTTGGAGCATGGGAGAGCAGGTATTGGCGCATGTGGACAAAGGCTCGCATGATGTTGATGTTGACTTCGATGGCTTTTTCACTATTTAAAAGACCTGATAGCATTGCGACTCCTTGTTCGGTAAAGGCATAAGGTTGATATCTAAACCAGTTTATTTCTAAGGTGCCATTTTGGCACCTTATGTTGTTTATCAGTAAGTTAGCTTCTGCTTTTGTAAGCTGAAACATAAAATCCGCAGGAAAACGATTTATATTTCTTTTTACTGTTCGTTTTAGGTTCTTTGTTTCAATCTCATACATTTCTGCCAAATCAAAGTCAAGCATAACCTTTTGTCCTCTGATTTCATATATTTTGTTTTCTATAATAACTAATTCATTCATTTTTAGTCTAATTGGTGGTTTACTATCTACGCCTATTACTTAACATTATTGTTGTTTGAACTTGAGATCACAATTTGTGACCTCATATGTCTATCAGTTAGTTAATAGGCAATTTGGCGTCAATGTATAATTAAATATTGATGCTTGTTTATTCCTCTTCCTTCTTCGGAATCCTCGGCTCCCGGTTCCCCCTAAATTCTCTTGGCCCTCTTGAATCTCTTCCTCCGCGGAATTCTCCCCGTGGCTTTCTATCTCTGTCATCACCTTTGAACTCATCACCTTCTCTGCGCGGCTTGTATTCTCCCTCTCTGCGAGGTCTGGATTCACCATCCCGACGCGGTTTGAATTCACCCTCGCGGCGTGGCTTAAATTCTTTTCTCTCTCTGAATCTTGGAGCCTGTTCTCCTTCAGCCTCTTTCTTTTCTTCTCCCTCTTCCTGGCTCTTGAATTCTTTGTATTTTCCGTCAAAAATCTCATATTTGCGGAACTCACACTCCAACGGTCCATTGAACAAAGGAACCTTCTGACTTGCTTTCAAACCAATCTGGTCGAAACACTCTTCCCGATAAGAAAGCACCCATGCTTCGTTTCCTACAAACGCATGTTTCAGACGTTCGCCGATCATTTGATAGAGGCCGAGCAAATCATTTGTAGAAATACGTTCTCCATAAGGAGGATTGGTAATGATGATTGATTTCTCTTTTGGCTGTTCAAACTGCTGGAACGGTTGGAGTTTCAGCACGACGTCTTTCGACACACCGGCAGCTTTTATATTGTGAGTCGCAATCTCATTCGCTTTCGGATTGTTATCATACCCATAAATCTTATGAGTAAACTCACGCTCCTGGCTGTCGTCATTGTAAATCTCATCGAACATATCCGCATCGAAATCCACCCATTTCTCGAAAGCAAATCCTTTACGGAATACTCCCGGTGCAATATTTTTTGCAATCAGTGCCGCTTCGATAGGAATAGTGCCCGAACCGCACATCGGGTCAATCAGGTCGCATTCTCCACGCCATCCGGTCATCAGAATCATGCCGGCAGCCAATACCTCATTTAACGGGGCTTCTACCGCTTCCTGGCGATAACCGCGACGGTGCAGTGATTCTCCTGAAGAGTCCAAAGACAAAGTGCAAGTAGTCTGTGCAATGTGAATATTCAGCAGTACGTCCGGATTGTTGATGCGGACAGACGGGCGTTTCCCGGTTTTCTCGCGGAAGTAATCCACAATCGCATCCTTTACCTTATATGAAACGAACTTTGAATGGCGGAATTCTTCGCTGAACACTACCGCATCAATGGCAAATGTCTTGTTTACATCAAGATATTCTTCCCATGGAATGGTTTGTATCTGATTATAAACCTCGTCTGCATCTTTAGCAGTGAAGTTTTTAATTGGTTTCAGAATGCGGATAGCAGTACGAAGGCAGAAATTGGCTTTATACATCATACGTTTATCTCCACTGAATGAAACCATTCGACGGCCTATTTGAATGTCGTTGGCTCCTAATGTTGTCAGTTCCTCTGCAAGTATCTCTTCCAGTCCTTGGAAGGTCTTGGCTATCATTTCGAATTGTTCGCTCATATATATTATTTGATATTATTTTTTTGCTTTGGTTTGTACGATTCTTGCTCCGGCAGGCACGTTCTCCGTTACCCAGATGTTACCTCCTACAGTTGCATCGTGCCCGATAGTGATTCTTCCCAAAATAGTGGCGTTGGAATAAACAATAACATTGTCCTCCAGAATAGGGTGGCGGGGAATCCCCTTGATAGGCTTTCCGTCAGCATCCAACGGGAAACTTTTGGCCCCCAAAGTAACACCTTGGTATAGTTTGACATTATTACCGATAATACTGGTTGCACCGATTACGACACCCGTACCGTGGTCGATAGTGAAGTAACTGCCTATTTTAGCTGCCGGATGGATATCAATCCCCGTTTCGCTATGCGCCATTTCTGTGATGATACGGGGAATTAAGGGCACTCCGAGTTCCAGCAATTCGTGTGCTATCCGATAATTGCTGATAGCTTTAATAGCTGGATAGCAGAAGATTACCTCTCCATAGCTTTCAGCGGCAGGGTCACCGTTATAGGCGGCTTCCACATCTGTTGCCAGTATTTTCCTCATGGTGGGCAGTTTGCTGATAAACTTAGCGGCAAGGCGGGCTGCTTCTTCCCGTTTGGAATCGGAGCAGACGTTGCATTTTCCCTCTATGGAAGTACTGAAACACAATCCGGCCAGAATTTGCTCTGCGAGCAGATCAAATAGTTTTTCAACGTTTACACCAATGTGATAATTGATAGTCCGGCTGTTAATGGTCGAATTTCCGTAATAACCGGGAAATAGAATAGAGCGTGAGAGCTCGATAATTTCATACAAGACTTTAGCAGAAGGCAGTGGTTCGCCATCTTTGTGTTGATGAAACAGTCCTTTGTAAGATTCGCTTTCCGATAGCTCATCGACTGCCTGTGTCAGAATGTGGGTGAAGTTCAGTGGACTCATTAGGTCAGTTACTCATATTTATATGGGTACAAAGGTATTAAAAAAATAATAAGATTGATTGGGATTCAGGATAAATAATGTATTTTCACGTGGAACATCCGATTATATAATGTGAAATGCCACTTCTTCACCAGAAGCGGCATTCCTTGCTATTAGAATATTAGAATGAGAGAGAGTTTTGTTACATATTTGTATTATCCATCGTAACGGTCATTTCGGGAACCAATACGTAGGCTTGCTTTTTAGTGTTCCATTTATAGTAGTTGGTAGTGACGGTTTTACCTTCGTAAATATAGTTGATTCGTAAATCTTTTTGCCATTCATCCTTGTCACTGTCCCATCTCAAAGCTTCACTTTCAACCATCCGTTTGCTATCATCGTACTTATAATTGTACTTCATGTAGTTAGCAAGGGTACTTCCGTCCATTTTGTAAACGGTTTGTCCTATTGTCATACCATTTTCTTCTACCGGATTGTAGATCAGTTGACCATCATTGCTGCGCGCAGAAGTGGCAATTGATGCAACCAGAAGAACTGCTGATACAACGAACATCTTTAAAAATACTTTGGCTTTCATGGCTATTTAAGTTTTTGAGTTATTCTTTCATTTTTCTATAACTGCATCTGTTTTACGCTGCGAAATTACATATTAATTTGGTATTTATGCAATATTGAAGATGAAATATTATCAAAATGTCAGATTTGTGCGTTAGTATTGACTTGCTTTTTGGCAATATTGGTGACAAAAAAATATCCGGCAGTCAATCTGCCGGATATAGGATGAATCACTTCGTTGAAAAAGTGTTCCTTTTTCTTGCTTTCTGGTTGTCAGGTTAAATAATGTTATTACTTAATCCTTTTGAAATTTTGCTGGTATGCACTGTGGCGGTGCAAGATGCATTATCGGTTTTAATGTGCTTCGAGCCAGTTCTTTCCCCATCCGCAATCCGCTTTTAAGGGAACGTGCATACGGTATGCTTTTTCCATTTCTTCGATAACGATTTCTTCTACCCGTTCTTTCTCATCAATGGGGACACTGAAATTTAATTCGTCATGTACTTGCAGAATCATTTTGGTTTTTATTCCTTCTGCCCGGAACCGTTGGTAAATACGTGCCATAGCCACCTTGATAATATCGGCCGCGCTTCCCTGAATAGGAGCATTGATGGCGTTTCGTTCCGCATATCCGCGTACGACTGCATTCCGGGAGTTGATATCCGGCAAGAAACGTTTCCGGTGGAAAATCGTTTCCACATATCCTTTCTCTTGAGCCACCCGGATACTCTGATCCATGTAGGCTTTCACTCCGGGATAGGTTTCAAAATAACCGTCGATTAATTCTTTAGCTTCTTTTCGTTCTACATTCATCCGTTCGGCAAGTCCGAAAACGGATATACCATATATAATACCGAAATTGGCGGTTTTTGCTTTGCGGCGCATATCAGAGTCTACCTCTTTCAGTCCGATCTTATAAATCTTTGCGGCTGTTGCAGCGTGGATATCATGATTGCTGAGGAAAGCGTCAATCATATTCTTATCTTCACTGAGATGTGCCATAATCCGTAATTCGATCTGTGAATAGTCGGCGGAAAAGAAAAGACAGCCTTCATCCGGAATAAATGCTTTACGGATTTCTTTCCCGTTTTCGTCGCGTATGGGGATATTCTGTAAGTTCGGATTGCTTGAGCTGAGACGTCCTGTAGCGGTGACAGTCTGATTGAAAGAGGTATGTACCCTTCCCGTACGTGGATTGATAAGTTGGGGGAGTGCGTCGATATACGTTCCCAGTAACTTCTTCAGTCCGCGGTGTTCCAGAATTTTCTCCACCACCGGATGTTTGTGGCGAAGACTTTCGAGAACCTCTTCCGAAGTGACATATTGCCCTGTCTTTGTCTTTTTGGCTTTTTCTACAATCTTCAGCTTATCGAACAGAACTTCACCGACCTGTTTCGGCGAAGCGATATTGAAAGTCTCGCCTGCCAGATCATAAATCTCTTTTTCGATGCGTTCCATCTGTTCTGTAAAATGAGCGGACGACTGTTTCAACGCTTCCGTATCCAATAACACTCCGTTTCTTTCTATATTGACCAATACCGGGACGAGAGGCATTTCGATATCATAGAACAAACGTTCGGTGCCATTCTCTTTCAATTCTTTCTCCAGTACGTTTTTCAGTTTCAGCGTTACGTCTGCATCTTCGCAAGCGTAGCGGTAAACATCCTTCGGAGCAAGGTCGCGCATATTCTTCTGGTTTTTACCTTTTGGCCCTATCAACTCATCGATATGAATCGTCTGATAATGCAAATAGATTTCTGCCAGATAATCCATCCCGTGGCGAAGTTCCGGTTGAAGAACATAGTGAGCAATCATTGTGTCGAAGAGCGGGCCTTTTACTTCCACTCCATAATTTTGGAGAACAATCATATCGTACTTGATATTTTGCCCCACTTTCAGGGAACTTTCGTTTTCGAATACCGGTCGAAACTCATTGACGATTTTTAACGTTTCTTCTTGGTTTGCGGGAACCGGGACATAAAATGCTTCATTTTCGGCAATGGAGAAACTCATTCCGACCAATTCTGCATCCATCGGTTCCGTTCCGGTGGTTTCCGTATCTAACGAGAGAATTTTAGATGTAAGTAACTTTTGAATAATTTCCTTTCTTTTCTCTTCTGTATCAATGAGTTGATAGTCACAACAGAGCGATTCTAACGTCTCTAGATTCGATTTTTTGGCTTCACTCGGCTCATTGCCCGTGAAATTTGCAAATAAATCGCCTTGTATCCCTTCACTTTTTTCGGGAAAGAGTGGGAGAGGAGCGGAAGTCTCTTTTTTAAGTACCCGGTCGATAAGTGTTCTAAATTCCAGTTCCTCGAAGATGGAACGAAGCGCCTCTTCGTCCGGTTGCTCGCGAACGAGCGCATCCATCTCAAGTTGGATAGGTACATCGATTTTGATAGTTGCCAGGAATTTAGAGAATGTTATCATCTCCCGGTTCGTTTCCACTTTTGTCTTTAATGCTCCTTTCAGTTGGTCGGTATGCTCCAATAGGTTCTCGATACTTCCGAATTCGGCAATCAGTTTCTGAGCGGTCTTTTCGCCTATGCCGGGACAGCCGGGGATATTATCCGAAGAGTCGCCCATCAGACCGAGCATATCAATCACTTGTGCCGGAGATTTAATATCGAACTTGGCTTTCACTTCTTCCACTCCCATTACCTCAAAGCCTCCCGTATGTTTGGGACGGTACATGAATACCTTGTCACTTACCAATTGTCCGTAATCCTTATCAGGTGTCATCATATAAGTAGTGATGCCTTGACGACCGGCTTCGGTAGCAAGTGTTCCTATCACGTCATCGGCTTCGTAACCGGGAACCTCCAGAATAGGAATGCGATAAGCACGGATAATATCCTTTATAATAGGTACGGATAACCGGATTGCTTCCGGAGTTTCTTCGCGTTGTGCTTTATATTGTTCGAAAGCTTCATGGCGGAAGGTAGGCCCCGAAGGGTCGAAAGCCACTCCTATATGCGTCGGGTTCTCTTTTTTCAGCACCTCTTCGAGGGTATTCACAAAGCCTAGTATGGCTGAAGTATTGAATCCTTTGGAGTTGATTCTGGGGTTTTTGATAAAGGCGTAGTATGCACGGTATATCAGTGCATAAGCGTCTAAAAGAAATAATTTATTATCTGAATCCATAGATTTAATTAATTTTTCATGGTAAAAGTACAAAAAAATACCGTATTAAGCGTTTTATTATTACTTTTGTGCTCAAATTGTGTAGTAAATGGACAGTATATCACTTATCAGAACTCCGATTGAAGCGGAACTGGAGGCTTTCAAGAAACTTTTTGATAGTTCTCTTTCCAGTTCGAATGCATTGCTCGACAGTGTCGTATCCCATATACGGCAGAGGAATGGTAAGATGATGCGTCCTATTCTTGTCTTGTTGGTGGCACGTCTTTACGATGTCGTCCGTCCTTCTACCCTTCATGCGGCTGTTTCGCTGGAACTGCTTCATACGGCCAGTTTGGTGCATGACGATGTAGTGGATGAGAGCACCGAACGTCGTGGTCAACTATCCGTAAATGCCATCTTTAATAATAAGGTAGCCGTGTTGACGGGAGATTATTTGCTTGCCACTAGTCTGGTTCACGCCGAGCAAACGAAAAGCCATCTTATCATTCGACTGGTTTCTTTGCTGGGGCAGGACCTTGCCGACGGTGAATTGCTTCAACTTTCGAATGTAAGTAATCATAGCTTCTCGGAATCCGTTTATTTTGACGTAATCCGTAAGAAAACCGCTGCTCTTTTCGCTGCCTGCACGAAGGCTGCGGCTCTCTCGGTAGATGCAAATGAGGAAGAAGCCGAATTCGCCCGTTTACTAGGGGAGTATATTGGTATTTGCTTCCAGATTAAAGATGATATTTTTGACTACTTTAATAGTAAGGAGATTGGTAAGCCGACAGGTAATGATATGCTCGAAGGCAAGTTGACCTTACCGGCTCTCTATGTGCTGAACAATACGAAGGACGATACTGCTCGGGAGATTGCGATCAAGGTGAAAGACGGTACGGCTACCCCTGACGAAATAGCCCGTTTGATCGCGTTTATCAAAGAAAACGGAGGTATCGAATATGCAATTCAAACCATGAACCTGTATAAAGAGAAAGCTCTCGGATTATTGGCCTCTTTGCCGGATTCGGATGTATGTACAGCTCTCCGGGCCTATCTGAATTACGTGGTGGACCGCGAAAAATGATTACTTTCGATATTTATCCAAGCGGGAATAACAAGACAAGAATCGATCCCAATCTTCTATCTTTTCTGATTTCATAGCTTTGCCTATTAGGAAGCTTTTATCTATTTCTTCCGGTGTATGGAGTACATCAGCGCATAATGTATTGGCCTGTTCTATGTATCTCCAGGCTTCTTCTTTTGTAATATATCCGCTTCCTAAAGCACTGCGAACCAATCCTACGAGCAGCCCCATATCCCATCCGACAATACCTCTTTCCAAATCATTTATCCATATAATAGGGTCTCTTCTTTCCTCTGTATACTTCACGAAATTGTATAGATTCTTTCCTTGTCGGATGAAGCGTTCTATTCCGGAAAAGCGTTTGTGGATGATCTCTTCGAGCTCATGTATGTTACTTGCTGAAAGCAGGTGAGGAAGCATGATTTGATAGGAGACCCTATCGCCTTCATTGATCAGAAATTGGAATAATCCGGTGACGGATTCGGTGTCGTTACAATAAAATTTCTCTAACAATAAATCGGATAATTTTTGCGGATGCATTCCGGTTTCTATGGAATTAAGATAAAATCCTTCCAATGCGGCTTCCATATAGCCGATGCGTAATCCTTTTTTCCTCTCGGTTTTGAGGAATAGATTTAGAGGGTTATGATTGAATCGTAAGGTTCTCGTGTATACGTCCATCCTATACTTTCATTCAGATTTAAGAAAAGCGTGAGAACTGTTGCAATGTATCCTCCTGAGGCTTCGGCAAGCCGTTATGATAATACAAGCAACAGTCCCACGCTCCATTCGATATATAACAAAAGTATATACATGAAGGTGCGTGAGACCCGTTTGCTTATTACCTTCATAACTTTGAATTTTGCCGAATTTCAGGAAGTTGGTAATAAATGAAACGTTCTCTAATATAACTGATTAGCTATATTTTCATCGCTAAATCGTTTACAAAGATAACGAATTTTCCGAATTGTAGGATAACGAACTTTAGTTTTTCTTAATATAAAAAATGCCGCGTCGGCTTCCGTAAAGACGGGAGCCAGCGCGGCAGGGCATATTTGATTGCTAATGTAGCCCTTGGGGTTTAGAAGAATTTGATTTCTTCGCCTTTGATATCCGAAAGGAGGAGATTGGCCAGACGGCTGGTACCCAAGCGGAACAGCTGGTTGTTGAGCCATTCCTCGCCCAGTACTTCCTTGACGATGGTGTAATAAACAACTGCATCGTTGACTGTATTGATGCCTCCTGCCGGTTTGAATCCGACTTTATTTCCTGTTTTCTGATAGTATTCCTTGATGGCTTCACACATCACATACGCAGCTTCCGGAGTGGCGGCAGGCTGTTGCTTGCCGGTGGACGTTTTGATGAAATCCGCACCCGAATACATGGATAGGATAGAGGCTTTTTTGATGTTGGAAGCACTCTTCAAGGCTCCTGTTTCGAGGATTACTTTCAGATGATGTTCTTTGCATACTTCCTTCAACTCCACTATTTCTTCGCACATTCCTTCGTAGTCTCCGCTCAAGAACTTTCCTATGGAGATGACGATGTCTATTTCATCGGCGCCGTCTGTGATTGCCAATGCAGTTTCTGCTACTTTTACTTCGATGAAAGTCTGAGATGAAGGGAAACCTCCTGATACACAGGCGATATTGACTCCGTCTACCTCCAACGTATTCTTGACGATAGCGGCAAAATTAGGATATACGCAGATTGCCGCTACATTCTTCAGATCAGGGTATTCATCGTCAAACTGATTGACTTTTTCGGTGAAATGCATTACGCTTTCATCGCTATCTGTGCTGTTCAGTGTAGTCAGGTCGATACAGTTGAACAGGAACTTCTTAACGTCTTCCGTATTGTTTTCCGGAACTTTCTTCTTGATCAGTTCGGCTACGCGAGCTTGGATGTCCGCATCGTTCAGATTGGTGTTATACTTTGCCAGTGCGGCATCATACTTGCTAGGCTGTGAGTTATTCTCTTCCATGATCTTTCAGTTTTGGGTTGTTGATATGTCTTTTATTATCTCGTTTCGTTTTCTTGTCTATACTCTTTTGTAACGCATCGGTGATGTCTACACCCGTCTGGTTGGCAATGCAGAGAAGCACCCATAATACGTCTGCTATTTCTTCATCAAGGTTGTCTTTTTCTCCCTCTTTGAAGGATTGGTCGCCATATTTTCGAGCCATAACCCGTGCCAGTTCTCCGACTTCTTCGGTCAGAACTGCCATGTTGGTCAACTCGCTAAAGTAGCGGACACCGTATGTCTTCACCCATTGGTCTACTTGTTTTTGAGCTTCTTCCAGAGTCATTTCTTTAGTGCTTAGGGGTTAATAATTGTGATTAATAGGGTTGTTACTGATGGTTAGTCAGTCTGTTATTCTTTGTTCTTGGTATCTATACATATAGTAACAGGGCCGTCGTTTAAAAGTTCGACTTTCATATCCGCCCCGAAAGTACCTGTACCGATTGCCTTGCCCAGTGCGCTACTCAGATCTTTGCAGAACTGCTCGTAAAGCGGAATGGATACATCCGGCTTTGCGGCTTTGATGTAGGAGGGACGGTTCCCTTTCTTGGTGGAAGCGTGCAGAGTGAACTGGCTGACGACCAGAATCTCGCCTCCGTCTTCCAGAATAGACTTATTCATTACTCCATTTTCATCGTCGAAAATACGTAGATTTACTATCTTTTTGCAGAGCCAGTCAATGTCCTCCTGACCGTCGGCTTCCTCGATACCGACTAAAATCAGCATTCCTTTTCCGATGGCAGACTTGCAGTTTCCGTCAATAGTGACTGATGCATGGCTTACCCGTTGTATAACAATTCGCATTACTCTTCTTTTATTTCATGATTATGAAAGGCAAATTTACAAAATTAAGAAGAGAAAACGGTGTATTGGGAAGAAAATATTATAATCCTTCTTTGACTATTTTTGCTTTGGCTTCTCCGACAACGGCAGCAATATCCTCTAATGAGGCCTCTTTGATTCGTTTTACGCTCTTGAACTCTTTTAGAAGAGCCGTTTTGGTCTTTTCTCCAATCCCTTTGATGGTATCCAGTGCAGATGCCACTTGCCGTTTGCTGCGTTTATCGCGATGGAAACTGATTGCAAAGCGGTGTACTTCATCCTGAATCTGTGTCAGTAGGCGGAAGAGTGGGCTATGCTGCTTGATACCGATTATTTGCGGTGGAAAGCCGAATAGGAGTTCCGATGTACGGTGGCGGTTGTCTTTTGCCAGTCCGGCAATAGGAATATTGAGGTGCAACTCATCCTCAATAACTTCTCTGACGACCTCTATTTGTCCTTTTCCACCATCAGTGATAATCAAGTCGGGTAAAGGAGCGTTTTCTTCAATAGCGCGCTGATAACGCCTTCTGACGACTTCTTTCATCGAAGCGTAGTCATCCGGGCCTACGACGGTCTTTATATTATATTTCCGGTAATCCTTTTTCGATGGTTTGGCTTTTTTGAATACGACGCAGGCTGCCACTGCGTCAGAACCTTGTATGTTCGAGTTATCGAAACATTCAATCTGCAATGGTGGCCTTTCCAAATGCAATTCTTGTTGTATCTCTTTCATCAAACGCATGCTCCTCTGCTCCGGATTCAGCTTTTCCGCCTGCTTCAGGCGGTCGGCCTTGTATTGCTTCACGTTTAAGATGGAAAGTTCCAATAGCTTCTTCTTATCTCCCCGTTGGGGAACGGTGAAAACTACATTATTCAGCTCCATATCAAGCTCAAAAGGAACGATAACCTCTCTTGACTGACTCTTGTAACGCTCTCGCATCTCGATAATGCCCAGCGTCAGAAGTTCTTCTTTTGATTCATTCAGCTTCTTCTTATATTCGAAAGTGAAAGCCTGGTTGATAGCTCCGTTGGTGATATGGAGGTAATTGATGAAGGCTGAATTGGTTTCGTCTTCTTCGATAGAAAAGACATCTATATTATGAAGGACAGAGCTGACCACCTCCGACTTCGAACGATAGTTTTCTATTAAAAGATACTTCTCTTTTATTTTCTGTGCCTCCTCAAACTTCATCTCACCTGCCAATGTCTGCATTTTCTCCAGCAGCATACGGCTTACTTCTTGCGTATTTCCTTTGAGAATCTCTTTGATTTCATCGATATTCTTGAGGTAGTCTTCCTGTGATTGCAGCCCGATGCATGGTCCGGCGCATTTCTTGATATGATATTCCAGGCAGACATTGAATTTACCTGCCCGAATGTTCTCCGGGCTTAAGTTTAAATTGCAAGTCCGCAAAGGATATAGATGCTTTATTAAGTCCAATACCGCATACATCGAGGGGATGTGGCTATACGGACCATAATAGGAAGAACCGTTTCTTATTATCTTTCTCGTTTTGAAAACTCGGGGAAAATATTCGTTTTGTACGCAAATAGAAGGATAAGTCTTGTCATCCTTCAATAAAACGTTGTAACGGGGTTTGTATTTCTTTATCAGATTATTTTCCAGAAGGAGAGCGTCCTCTTCCGTGTTGACTACAATGTAGCGAATATCCACGATTTTGCTGACCAACACCCGTGTCTTTCCGGGTTCGTGTTCTTTACTGAAATAGGAGTAGACCCTTTTCTTTAAATTTTTAGCCTTTCCAACGTATATAATCGTTCCTTCCGAATTCAGGTATTGATAAATACCCGGCTTTTCGGGTAGATTGGCTACGATTCCTTTCAGATATTCATTGAACTTCGCTTCCATACGTATGCTTATTCTCATTCTTTGGGTTTCATCACACAGAGGACGCGGAGTATTATAGCGTCAGTACGGATTCTACCTCTACATCATCGCCGAATACGGCTTTCCCGTTCAGGTCTTTCAACTCGATGATGAAGTTTACATATACTTTTTTAGGCTTTAGCATTTTCACAAGTTCACAAGCTGCTTTCATTGTTCCTCCTGTTGCCAGCAGGTCATCGTGTATCAGAACTACATCGTTCTCGTCCAGCGCATCTTTATGAATCTGCACGGTATCTTTTCCGTATTCCTTGTCATAACTTGCCTCAAGTGTTTCGGCCGGAAGCTTGCCTGGTTTGCGGATAGGAACAAAGCCGGCATTCAGGCGGGTTGCTAAAATAGGCCCCATGATGAAACCTCTTGATTCTATGCCTATAACTTTTGTGATACCTTTGTCCTTATACATATCGAACATGACATCCGACAATTCCTGCAAACACCACGGGTCTTTGAATAATGTCGTAACATCATAAAACAAGATTCCGGGAATGGGGAAATCTGGTATTTCCCGAATACTTTTGATTAGCGTTTCTTTGCTCATAATCATTGATTTATATCGTTTCTTTAAATGTTTTGTTTCACGTGAAACGTTGCACGATTATCATCGTCCCGAAAGCACCAGCAATACATTGATGTCGCTTGGAGATACTCCCGGTATTCTGCTTGCTTGGGCAATTGTTTCCGGATCTATCTTTACCAGCTTTTGGCGGGCTTCGGTAGACAGCGACTGAATGGAAGCATAATCAAACTTCCCTTTAATTTTTATACTTTCCAATCGTGCCAGTTTTTCTGCTATCATCCGTTCTCTGTCAATGTATCCTTGATACTTGATTAAGATTTCAGCAGCTTCGATAATTTCTTCTTTTCGGCCCTCATCGGAACTTGTCGCTTTTTCCAATTCCCGTTGGAATGCCGGAATATGCTCTGATATGTTTTCAATCGTCACTTGCGGACGATTCAGTATTTCTATCAACTTGCATCCTTGACGCAGGGGAGTGGTTCCTATCTTTTTGAGTGCATCATTGATTAATGCAGGTTTCATCGAATAGTTTTGTGCGAAGGAAACGATTTGCTCCACTGTTCCCTTTTTGCTTTTCATTAATTGATAACGATTTTCTTTGGCCAGGCCAAGCTGATAGGCTCTTTCAGTGAGCCGCATATCTGCGTCATCCATTCGGAGCAAGATACGGTATTCAGCCCTCGAGGTGAACATTCGATAGGGCTCATCTACACCTTTAGTTACCAGATCATCGATCAATACGCCTATATATGCTTCGTCACGTGCTAATGTAAATGCTTCGCCACCATGACAATTGATATGTGCGTTGATTCCGGCTATTAATCCTTGTCCTCCGGCTTCTTCATATCCGGTAGTACCATTCACCTGTCCGGCAAAGAATAGATTTTTGATAATCTTCGATTCCAACGTATGTTTCAATTGTGTCGGGTCGAAGTAGTCATATTCGATGGCATATCCCGGACGGTAGATCACCAAATCTTTGAATGCCGGAATTTGTTTTAGTGCTGCAATCTGTATGTCCATCGGAAGTGAAGAAGAGAAGCCGTTCAAGTACAACTCCTGAGTCGTCTCGCCTTCCGGTTCCAGAAATAGCTGATGCTGGCTCTTGTCAGGGAAAGTAACGATCTTGGTTTCGATACTCGGGCAATAGCGCGGGCCGATACTTTGAATCTGCCCGTTGAATAGAGGGGAATCCGGCAGACCTTCACGTAGGATACGGTGTACCTCCTCGTTTGTATAGCAAGTCCAGCATTGCAGTTGTTTTAAATGCCGCACACTTGTGTTCATAAATGAAAATTTATGGAAGTCACATTCTCCGTCTTGTGTTTCCATCCGGTCAAAGTGGACGCTACGTGCATCTATTCGTACCGGAGTTCCCGTTTTCATTCTGCCGTATGTGATTCCGTGACGGGCGATGGATTCAGTCAGCTGGTAAGAAGCCGGCTCGGCCATTCTTCCTCCCGGCAACTTATGACGTCCGATATGCATAAGCCCGTTGAGGAAAGTTCCTGCGGTCAGTACAATGCATTTTGCCTTGAAGGTAACTCCCCAAACTGTGACCAGGCCGGTCACTTCTCCGTTTTCTACCAAAAGTTCGCAGACGGTATCCTGCCAAATATGGAGATTGGGTGTATTTTCCAGTCTCTCCCGCCAAGACCAGATAAATTTGGCACGATCGCATTGCGCTCGCGGACTCCACATGGCAGGACCTTTTGAACGGTTCAAGATTCGGAATTGGATGGCCGTCTCGTCCGTAACCAATCCCATCTGTCCACCCAATGCATCTATTTCGCGTACAATTTGTCCTTTGGCGATTCCTCCTACTGCCGGATTACAGCTCATTTGCCCGATCTTGTTCATGTCCATGGTGATGAGACAAGTCTTTGAACCTAAATTGGCGGCAGCGGCTGCCGCTTCGCAACCGGCATGTCCGGCACCGATTACAATTACGTCGTACTTAAAATCCATTCCTGTTTTATTTATTATCTAACGCTGCAAAGTTACAGAAAAGTTGTGAGAGTTGTATCCTCAAGCTGTTTTTGCTTCCGAAAAATCGGGGAGGGGAACGGGCGGATTGAAAAAAACGCCGTGATTTCGGGTTATGAACATACAGTTTGTTCAAAAAATAAAGTTATTCTTGTTGATTTAGTGGTTTACTCTCTACTAAAAAGTAAGAATTTTGCCTCTATATGTTCTCGCATGCTTTCTTTTTGCTACTTCGAAAATTATCGGAATTTTGAAGAAACTAGGGTTTGCTAAGGAAGAATTAAAGAAAATAGTATAAGCAGTGAGGTTAAATGTGCCAATTAGCCTGTCTTTTTATCTGATCTCTTGATATAAGTCAAAAAAACAAGTCTGAATATATTTTTTAATAAAATGGCTCTTGTCATTTTACAAAACAGCTATACCTTTGCAGTGTGGTTGTGAAACTACTTAGATTTTTAGGTATTAGAAAGAGTAAAATTAAAAGGTGAAAATTAGAAGGTATTAGTTTATAAATTTTAGGTATTAGCATTTTAAGATTGTTTTTCAGGAAAAAAGATTGTTTTATTAGGTATTAAGTAAAAAGAGTAGTTTTTGGGTAACAAGTAAATGAAAGATGAAAAAAAGAAGAATCCCGTTTTATGGGGATTCTTTAAGGTAGAGCGGAAGGATTCGCTCTTTTTTTATGCCCGTTTGTGTCATTAGCAGTACTATTTCATAGATGAATACTTTGTAGTCTTATTCTAGATTGGCGCTCTTTTCAGATTATTAAAGCGACATTCCATTCGTTCCACGCTAGTGGATAGAATCATTCACTTGAGTAGACGGAATTGTTCACTATAGTGCAATGATCTGTTCACTGGAGTGCAACGGTTTGGATGCGCGATAGATAATACGGGAGCGCAGCTTGATAAAACGCTCTTGAATGCTTCCTTGCATATAAATGTCTGTTAGTTGTGAGGCAAAGTGCTGCTTGATAAAAAAGAAGAAAAATGTTGCATTTGTTATGAAAGGAAAGAAGCAGTATGAGAGATGCAGGCGGAAAATATGAGAGATACGAGATTTTAAATTATCTCTCATTATATAATCATTTGATGATATGATGTTTACATTAATTTATGAGAGGTATGAGAGATGGAAATGAAAAAAATCTCGAGGTGCAAGCCGGATATTTTGAACGAGAGGGGAGTCGGTCGAGCTGGTTGAAAGTTACTTTTATTTTCTATTTTATAGTTTGGCGAAGCTTATGTTTTTGAAAAAAACAATATATTTGCATTTGTAAATATCGCAAAAGTAAGTAGTTGCGGCGATTTTAATGAATTTTGTTTGTTTTTCGCAGGTAGTGTGACAGTATGAACGATAAATTTGACACTATAGTAGCAGGAGTCAATCGAAAGGATGAAAAGATATGGGGCGATTTCTATGATCGTTTTTATGCTGCTTTATGTGTTTATGTTTCCAAAATATTGCCGGTTCCCGATGTGGTGGAAGATTTGGTCCAGGAGGTGTTTATTTCTATTTGGGAGGGTAAGCGTACTTTCTCTGATATCAGAGAACTCACCAATTATCTCTATCGTGCCTGTTATAACAACACCTTATTATATATACGCAACAATCAGATTCATGATACCATTTTAAGTTCCCTTGCTGAAGGAGAAAGCGTAGAAGATGAGGATATGATTTATGCTTTGACGGTGAAGGAAGAAATCATCCGTCAGTTGTATCACCATATTGAAGAGCTTCCGACCGAGCAACGCCGGATCATCTTACTGAGAATCGAAGGGTATACTTGGGAAGAGATTGCGGAACGTTTGGGAATCAGTATCAATACCGTCAAGACCCAAAAGGCGCGCAGCTATAGATTTCTCCGTGAAAAAATGGGAGATGCGATGAGTTTTATAATTCTTTGTTTATTTCTCTAAAAATAAGAAAAAAACAATCTGATATGTATTTCTCTTTTTATAGATTGATTAAGTTTTATTTTTTTTGTTAAAAGCACTACCTTCCCCTTTTATTATGTGACAAAATGATATATTTCTGTCGCTGAAATCTCGCTATTTATATTATTCTTCCGAAAAAATATCATCTTTTTGTCACCCTTTTTTATGGATTATGTATATCTATAATAAAGAGAAATTAAACAGTCGTTTAATTAAAAATGGTCAATAAGATGAATAAGTTTGAAAATGTATATCAAGATGCCGTTTTGATGAGAAGAGTTCTTCTTGGCGAAGCGGACGAAGCGGAGCAACAAGAGCTTGAAAAGCGATTGGAAGAGTGTCCGGAGTTGCGGAAGATATACACTCAATTGCAGGATGGCGGGACGTTGAGCGCAGCCTTTAAGGAACGTCAAAAATATTCATCGAGAAAAGCTTATCGGTCTTTCCTTCAAAAGATAGGACAAGTTGAGCCGAAAGGACAAAGACGCCGCTCTCTTCGCATCGGATGGTATATTGCTGCCGCTGTTGTCATTTTGGCAATAGGACTTTCTTTTTATGTGTCGAATTACACTTCACCGGAAAAAGAAAATAAGACTTTGATCCAGCCGGGTACACAACAGGCACAATTGACTTTGACCGATGGCAGTGTCATTGATGTGGATAAAAAAGAAGTAAATGTGGTAGTAGATGGCATTCAGGTAAAATATAAAGAAGGAGTACTGTCTTATCAAACAACCGCTGCAACACAACACGAAGAAAAAAACGTTGAAGAGCAACCGGAAAAATCAAATGAACTGGTCATACCGCGTGGAGGAGAGAACACGGTAATACTTGCGGATGGAACGACTGTTCATTTGAATGCAGGTTCCAAGTTGACCTATCCTGTGCGTTTCACCGGCAAACGTAGGATTGTAGCTTTGGAGGGTGAGGCTTATTTTGACGTTGTTGAAAATGAAGAACATCCTTTTGTCGTACAGACTCGTTTTGGCGAGGTGACTGTGCTCGGTACTGCATTCAATGTCAATGCTTATATCAATGCTTCTGCCTGTTATACGACATTGGTCCGTGGTAAAGTACAATTCTCTGCACCGAATGCGGAAGTTATCACCCTCTTGCCGGGTGAACAGGCAATTGTTTCGGCTAATGGTTCGGAGAAACGTGCGGTGGATCTGGAGGAGTATGTAGGTTGGGTAGAAGGTTTGTATGTTTTTAATAATCGTTCTTTAGGAGAAATTATGGAGACATTCGAACGTTGGTACGACATACAAGTATATTATGAAACCGAAAATTTACGCAATATAACTTATAGTGGTAGTTTGAAGCGCTACGGAACAATCAACTCATTCCTTGAGGCATTGGAACTGACCGGTGATCTGACTTATAAGATCAGTGGTCGGAATATCTTGATTTATGGTAAAATGGGAGAATTAGGAGTAAAATAGAGTATTAGATAAGTTTAATTGTTAATTTATGAGAGAAAGACGATGGCTGCTATGTTTTTTAGTGGCGATGTGCTGCACGCTTAGCACATGGGCTTTACCGTCACAAGACAAGACGGTGACTTTGAATCTGCGTAATGTCTCAATCGAGACGGCTTTGAATGCAGTGAAGAAGCAGACAGGAGTGAATATGTTGTATAATTCGCAAATGTTTAAGGGAGTTTCTCCGGTATCTGTTAATGTGAAAAATGAGAGATGGGAAGTGACCCTTAAGCTGATTTTGAATCCGAAAGGATTTGATTATGCAATGAAAGATGGTATTGTTGTCATTCGTAGGATGCATACAGAGAAGCGGGTAAATCGTATCCGTGGTACGGTATTTGATGCAAATAAAGAACCTATACCGGGAGCCAGTATTATTGTGAAAGGAACCCGTACAGGGACTTCCACCAATATTGAAGGTGAATTTACACTGGATGTGAGAGATGATAAAGTAGCTTTGGAAATCTCTTTTATCGGTATGAAAAAGCAGACTCTCCAGGTAGATGCTTCTCGTAAGAAAATGCTCGAGATAACATTGGTGGATGATGTCAAGACATTGGATGATGTGGTAGTAACAGGATATAGTAATGTGCGTAAGACTAGTTTTACCGGTAGTTCTACGCAGATTTCGGGTGATGATTTACGCAAGGTGTCGCAGACCAACGTA
Source organism: Bacteroides finegoldii DSM 17565 (assembly GCF_000156195.1). Lineage (GTDB taxonomy): Bacteria > Bacteroidota > Bacteroidia > Bacteroidales > Bacteroidaceae > Bacteroides > Bacteroides finegoldii. Next base: position 39,453 of record NZ_GG688332.1, read on the forward strand.
ATCGGTGCTTTGCAGACATTCGACCCTTCTTTCCGCTTGGTTAGCAATGCCCAGTTCGGTTCCGATCCGAACGCACTTCCGGAGATGTATATACGTGGCCGTTCCGGCTTTGGGGTAAAAGAACTGGATAAAGATCAACTCTCCAAATCAAATCTCGAAAATAATCCTAACCTTCCTACTTTCATTATGGATGGTTTTGAGGTGAGTATCGAGAAGATATATGACTTGGACCCTACCCGTATTGAGAGTATGACAATTTTAAAAGATGCAGCTGCTACGGCTATTTATGGTTCTCGTGCTGCAAACGGTGTGGTAGTTATCACTACAGTTGCTCCAAAGCCGGGAGAAGTCCGTGTTTCTTATAATTTTACCGGAACTTTGGAAATGCCGGATCTGAGAGACTATAATCTGGCTAATGCATCTGAAAAGCTAGAGATAGAACGTCGTGCAGGTTTGTATGACAAAGGTAATAATGGCAACAACACAACGGCAGATGGTTTGAATAAATATTATGAAAAATATGCATTGATTCAAAGTGGTATAGATACAGATTGGTTGTCTTTGCCTTTGCGTAATGCTTTTGACCATAAACATAGCCTTTATATAGAAGGTGGTACTCCTAATTTACGTTATGGGGTTGATGCATCATACAATGGTGGTAATGGGGTTATGAAAGGGTCAGGACGTGACCGTTATAGTATTGGTTTTTCATTGGATTATCGAGTAAAAAAACTACAAGTAAAAAATACGGTAAGTTTTGGACATACTAAGTCGAAGGAATCTCCTTATGGTGCTTTCAGTGATTATACAAGTTTATTGCCCTATGAGACTCCTTATAAAAATGGTACTTTGGTGAAGCAGTTGTACTATTCTAGGAAAGGTAGTAATTCTGTTAATAATCCTTTATATGAAGCCACACTGAGCAATTATGAGTGGAGTGCTTATGATGAAATTATAGATAATCTGAGTGTAAACTGGTATTTGAACGATTATTTAACTGTTAAGGGTCAGTTTAGCGTAACTAAACAATATACCAGTAGTGAGCGTTTTTATGATCCGTTATCTTCTAAAGTTTCAGTTTATGGTACTACGGATACCAAATTGCAGGGTGATTTGTTCACCGGTGAAGGTAGTAGCTTGAGTTGGAATTCTAATGCTTTCTTATATTATACCCGTAGCTTTGGAAACCATAACTTTAACTTTTCCGGTGGTTGGGAAGCCTCTGCTTATAATACTGAGAACACCTCTGCCCAATATCGTGGTTTTCCGTCCGGTCAGTTTAATTCGTTGAATTATGCTTCCGAAATTTACAAAAAGCCGACTCTTACAGAAAATACGACACGTCGTGTCAGTATATTGGCTACTCTGAATTATACTTGGAATGATATTTATTTGGCCGATGCTTCCGTTCGTTTTGACGGCTCTTCCGAATTTGGTGCAAATCAGAAATGGGCACCTTTCTTTTCCGGTGGTTTGGGTGTGAACATTCATAATTATGATTTCCTGAAAGGAAATGAGAAGATTAATAAATTGAAGGTACGTGCATCTTATGGTCGTACCGGTAAAGTGAATTTCCCAGCTTATGCAGCAACTACTATGTATGAAACTTTATTTGATGAATGGTATATTACAGGTTATGGAGCTGTTCTTAAGGCGTTGGGTAATAAAGATTTGTCATGGGAAAAGACTGACAAATTCAATTTTGGTATTGAGACCCAATTCTTTAATCAACGTTTAACAGTTGATTTGGACTATTATTATGAGAAAACAATTGATTTGATTAATGATGTGACACTGTCACAAACTTCAGGTTTCTCCACCTACAAGAATAATATGGGTGAGGTTGAGAACAAAGGTTTTGAAATGCAGATACGTGCCGATATTTACAGAGATCGTAACTGGTCAGTTGCTTTATGGGGAAATATGGCTCATAATAAGAACAAAATATTGAAGATTTCTGATTCTCAGAAAGCATATAATGAACGTGTTGCGGAATTTTATAAAAAAGAATTACAATATCAGGCAATTTATAATACTTCTTTAAAAGATGCCAATTACGCAGTTCCGATTTCGCAATATGCGGAAGGGGAATCATTGACTTCTATTTGGGCAGTCCGTTCTTTAGGTATTGATCCGACTACAGGAAAAGAGCTATTCTTGAACAGAGACGGTAGCATTACTGATACATGGGATGCAAGCCAAGAGGTGGTTGTGGGTAATACTGAACCAAAGCTAAACGGCTCAATAGGTCTGAATGCTACGTATAAGAACTGGAGTTTATTCGCTGCTTTTCAATATGAGTTTGGAGGTCAGGAGTATAATCAGACTTTGGTAGATCGGGTGGAAAACGCAGATATTGCTAATGGTAATGTAGACTTGCGTGTTCTAACCCAACGGTGGCAAAAACCCGGAGATGTTGCCGAATTTAAAAATATTGCAGATAGTAAATTAACGACTTTACCGACATCCCGTTTTGTGCAAGATAAAAAGTATATTCGACTGAGTGCTTTGACATTAAGTTATGACTTTAACAGGGAATGGATTAAGAAGCATTTACATATGAATATGTTACGGTTGGAAATGAGCTCCAGTGATTTTATTAATTGGAATTCTATTCGGCAGGAACGCGGTTTGAGTTATCCCAAATCTTGGAAGGTGGATTTCTCGTTAAAAGCACAATTCTGATAAAAGGAGAAAGAAATATGAAAAAGATATATAAAACGATTGTCTTACTAGGGACGATAGCAACTTTAGGAACATCATGTAATGATTGGTTAAATGTATATCCGTCCGATCAAATCAAAGAGGAATTTCTTTTTGAAACAGGAGATGGATACCGTGCAGCATTGAATGGTATCTACCGTAAAATGACTTCATGGAGTATTTATGGCAGTAATCTGAAATGGGGGATTATAGATGCTTGGGGGCAGGTATATGATATGGAACTGTCTGCAATCGCCAATGGCGGGCAGCCTATGAAGAAAATTGAGATTCTGGATTTTAAAAATTTAGAGCTGACTCCAACTACAGACCAAATGTGGAGTGATGCATGGAATATAGTGGCAAATTGTAATGAGTTGGCGCAACAGGCGGAATTGGCTGATAGTACACTTTTTTATGAAGGAGAGTCGGAGCGCCGGATGATTTTGGGAGAAGCCATCGGTTTGCGTGCTTACCTTCAGTTTGATTTGTTACGTGTATATGCTCCTTCACCTGCTATGAATCCGGGAGAGCGTACATTTATTCCATATGTAAACACCTATCCGGCTTATGTTAATAATCGTGAGACGGTTTCCTATTGTTTGGAGCAAATTATTAAGGACTTGCGGAAAGCGCAGGATCTGCTGTTGAAAGTAGATCAGAATTCAAATTGGAGCGACCGTTTTGAAGAAGTAAAGAATGACGAAAACCTGTTTAAGGCTAGTCGTGGATTTCGGTTGAACTATTATGCCGTTACTGCCGAATTGGCTCGTGTGTATCTGTATGCAGGTATGCCTGACAAGGCATATGAACAAGCTGATATTATTATTCAGAAAAGTGATTTATTTGCTGCACTGACTGATAGAGAAGAGGCGCTGAAGAGAATAAAAGATGGTAATTTGAAAATGTATGATGACATTATATTTGCACTTTACTCTCCTACAGACCAGGTGGAGTGGGATCGCTTGATAAATCATTCTGATGATAAGGCTGAAGGTAGTACAGATAGAGAATATTTTTTAGGTATTTCTTCTGCTATTGCCAGAGAACGTTATGGTGATGATTTGGAAACGGACTGGCGAATTTGCAATCAAATGGAACAGAGAAAGAGTGGTGATTATCGTACATTAAAATATTACGAGCAGTTGAATAGTTATAAATATGCTGAAGTCAACAACATGATTGTACCTATGTTCCGTATGTCGGAGGTCTATTATATTGCTGCAGAAGCTATTTATAAAAAAGATCTGGACAAAGCGAAAGACTATTTGAAGCTTGTGAAAAAAGGCAGAGGAGTTGAAGATGATTTAGGCAATGTGACAGAAGCAGATTTTATGGATGTTCTTGTGAATGACGCTCAGAGAGAATTTCTGGGAGAAGGACAGACTTTTTTCATGTTCAAGCGTTTAATGAGGACAATGAAAGGAAGGGAAGAAGTACAAGCGACTGAAAAGAACATGGTGTTGCCGTTGCCCGAATCGGAGAGTGCTATTTAATTTAAAAAGAATAAAAACTTATGAGAACAAAAGATATATTGTTTGCGGGAGTAATGGTATGCATGGGCATGTCATTCTTTATTTCCTGTCAAGAAGAAGGACTGGTTGTTAATGGTAATGATGTATCTTATATCAACTTTAATAAAGACATAACAAAAGATACGACTAGAATTTGTTTTGAGTTTTATCCTATGGAAGAAGGTATGGATGTGAAAATAGCAGAAGTGCCGATAGAAGTGGCTATTTCCGGTAAAGTTCAGGATAAAGATCTGGAATTTACTATCGGGATAGATGAGAGTCTGTCTACTTATCCTGCATCCCAATGTATTTTGCCGGAAAAATGCATTTTTAAAAACGGACAACTATTGGATACGATTTATGTAAAGCTGAAAAATTCGGATGATTTAAAGACGGTTACCAAGTATGTTGCATTAAAAATAAATGCAGGTGGTGAAGTCAGTGAAGGCTTAGCCACCTATTCCAGGGCTATCATTGCTGTGACAGACCGTCTTGTAAAACCTGAATGGTGGGACTATAAAGACCTATATGACGGTGAGTACAGTTCGGTTGACTGGTATTATCTGGGAGATTATTCGGATACCAAGTACCGTCTGTTTTTAAAAGTGTTACAGGAGAATGATGATGTATTGTTCGATGGTAAGGATAAGGTGAAATTGCGCAAATATTCTTTGCAATTAAAGTATATGGTAGAAGAAATAAACGCTGGAAGAGATCCTGATGATCCGTTGAGGGATGAAACAGGTGCGATTATTGAAATACCGGTTGTAGGATAATTAAAGATTAATGATAGTATGAAAAGAATATTGATATATATATATTTTTTGGCTGGCATAATGAGTTTTTCAGGTTGCCTGGATGATGAAAACAACTATGATTATAGTGAATTTAACGAGTTGGAGGGGAGAGAGATTGGAGGAATGAAAGACGAATATTTTCTTTCGTATGCTCAAAAGTTGACTATTACTCCGACTTTTGAATTTACTATTGATAAGGAAAATCCGGATGTATCTTATGAATGGAGACTGGATGGTGTATTGTTGCCGGAAGAAACCGGGCCTTCTTGCACTTTCAGTTTTGAGCGTGGGGGGGTACATGAAGTTACTTATACAGTAATCGATAATAAAAGCGGGGTTAAGTTTTCCAGGAGTTGTACGCTTAGGGTACGTTCACCATTCACTCGTGGTTGGTTGATATTGAGAGAAGGTGAATCTCAGGAGTCTGAACTTTCTTTTGTCGGTGCCAGTTCGGTTCTTCATAAGATGACGGTTACTGATGGTACAACAATAGCTGAGATTGACAGAGACTCGCTTGTGTATGATCAAGTAGTAGAGAAGGTTTCGGATGGATTGGGATCTAACCCGGTCGGGTTGTTTTTGAATGCAGGTTATTTAGGTCCGTATGGTGAAGTTTTTGAGACAAGTGATGAAGTGGGAGTGATGCAGGACCGCTGGGTGGAACTGAACGGTAGCACGTTAGAGCGCTCTGTTTATACAGAGGATGAGTTTAGAGGAGATTTGCCGGAAGCCGGTTTACATCCTCAGGCTGCTGCTATGACTTTTTCCGCTAAAGCTTTGTTAAATTCCGATGGATATATTTATTGGGCGGGTACGGCTTTTGCCAGTGATTTTCATTCTTGTGCTTATACCTCCTTTCCGTTGGGAAAGGATAAAAAGTTCAAGGGAGTTTATCCAAGCTTTAAGCTCAATAAGCATCATGGAGCTATTCCGGCTTACACAGCGGATAATGAAATTGTGGGGATCATTGATGATGCGGAAGTTGTTTCTTATGCTGATCCTAGTATAAAGGAATCGACTTATAGCAGTGGAGTGCATAGTGTACAAACAGGAGAGTATGAGGAAGATCCTGTAGATGATAGATATAAATTGGGGAATGGAGAATTGCTTACTATAATGCCGGCAACCTCAAATGATGAGGGGTATCAGGATGTTAAACCTAGTTGGGTCGCAATTGTACGTAACGGTTCTCAGTATGAACTGTTATATTTTCAATGGAAAGTGGGAAACTATAGCTATTCAAGCAGAGTTTCTACCAAAGTATTTGAAAAATTCTCACTTGATGGCTTGACTGGATATACAGATATGGCAGTATTTAATATCAAGCAGTATGTGGTAATTGCTAATGGAAACGATTTGTGGTATTTTCAATATGGGGCAGGTGATAAAGCGGTGTTGAAAAAGTTGCATTCATTTGATTCTCCTGTTAAGGCATTGGCTGCTAATGATATTAATGTATGGTATTCTGGAGAACCGGCTAAATGGCAACCGGAACATAACGGGCAATTAGGAGTAGCATTAGAGGATGGCACGTTTGGCATTTATGAAGTTTGGGAAACGGAAGACAAACAGGCGTTGGCTACAGATGTGAAGATTAATCAGCTTTTCCCGGATCCAAAGGCTGAGACCCCGGTGAATAATAATTTTGGCAATATTGTAGATATTATTTACAAATATGGCTCTATCCGAGATTTTGTATCATTCAATTTAAAAAAAAAAAATCATCCAGACACGATATGGGATATAAATTTGGAATACTATTGGCTTTATTTGCCGGAGGTTTGGTTACTGTTGCCAAACCTCAGCAACAGGCTAATTATGAACTTGCAGAGAAGTTCAATGCTTTTGATTTAGGTGGAAAACTTTCCAGAAATAGCTTGGCCATTTATCCGCATGAGATTAATGGTACAGATAATTTCTGGTTTGATTTTCAGACAACAGACGGGAAATTCTATTATTATGTGACTCCGGCAAATGGCAAACGGGAACTGCTGTTTGACAATGATGAAATGGCAATGGCTCTTACGGAGTTGACGAGAGAAACAATTGATCCTAAGGACTTTTCATTCCATGAATTTAAATTTTCCAAAGACCAGAAGTCATTTACTTTTGAACATAGAAGCAAAACTTATGAGTATAATCGCATAAATCGTAAGTTGAAAGAAATCAGAAAGACAGATGACGATAAAAGGACGGAGGGAGAAGTTATATATTCTTGGATGAATTTTTCTCCGGACAGAAAGTATATTCTATATGCAAAGAACCACAATCTTTATGTAAAGGGAAATAAGGCATTGGGAATGGATACTACCGAAGTGCAATTGACTTTCGACGGGATGCCTTATTATACGTATGCACGAGAGCGGGATGGATTCGAACCAGATAAAGAAATGGCTACCAATGCGCGTTGGTGTAAAGATAGCCGCCATGCTTACTTCGTTTTGGAAGATGAACGGAAATTACGTGATTCTTGGGTGATTAATTCTTTATCTAAAGTCCCCCAATTGGAAAAATATAAATATGAATTTCCGGGTGACAAGCATGTAACACAATATGAATTAGTGATTATTGATGCGGTGAATAAAACAGCCAGGAAAGCGAATGTTGATAAATGGCCTGATCAGTATGTAATGGTGTTTGAAACTTCTTCCAAAGGCGATTTGGTGTTCTTTGAACGCACTAAACGAACGTGGGATGAAGTGGATGTCTGTTCTGTAAATACAAATACGATGGAGGTAAAAGAAATTATTCATGAAGTGGATAAACCTTATCGTGATCCTCATGCTCGTAACGTTGTCATATTAAATGATGGAAAAGATATCTTGTTCCGTTCGGAACGTACCGGATGGGGGCATTATTATCATTATGACGGAGATGGAAATTTAAAGAATACTATTACATCCGGTAAATGGAACTGTGGTCATATTGTGGCTATTGATACATTGGGACGAGAAATTTATTTCTACGGTTATGGTAATGAGGACGTTAATCCTTTTTACTACAGGGTGTATAAAGCAAATATTGATAAGGAAGGGGCTACGCTTATCAGTAAAGAAGACGGGCAGCATAATGCTCATTTTTTGCAGTCGAGACGTTATTATGTTGATACTTATTCACGAGTAGATATGGAACCGAAAATTCTTTTGAAGAATGATCAGGGAAAGACTATCGTTGAGTTGGCAAAGCCGGATTTACGGGCTGTATATGATGCCGGATGGAAACAGCCGGAACGGTTTGTGGTAAAGGCTGCTGATAATGCTACTAATTTATATGGCGTGATGTGGAAACCTTCGGATTTTAATCCGAATAAAAAATATCCGATTATTTCTGTAGTTTACCCCGGACCTTATTTCGGATTTGTACCTACTGGATTTTCTTTATCCGACAGATACAGTTCGCGTATGGCACAATTGGGATTTATCGTAATCGCTGTAGGACATCGCGGTGATTCTCCTATGCGAGGAAAGACATATCATCGTTTTGGTTATGGTAATATGCGTGATTACCCCTTAGCAGATGATAAATATGCTATCGAGCAATTAGCCAGCCGCTATTCATTTATTGATATTAATAAGGTGGGCATTTATGGTCATTCGGGTGGTGGCTTTATGGCAGCATCAGCTATCTTGACTTATCCGGATTTTTATAAAGCTGCTGTTTCTTGTTCCGGTAATCATGATAATTATATCTATAATCGCGGATGGGGAGAATGTTATAATGGTGTGAGGGAGATAGAAAAGACTGTGAAAGATAGTTTAGGTAATGAGAGAAAAGAATACGAATATAAATTTAGCGTGAAAACAAATGCCGAGCTTGCGAAGAATTTGAAGGGGCATTTGATGCTTGTAACCGGTGATGAAGATAAAAATGTAAATCCGGCTCATACTTATCGTTTAGCACATGCTTTAATTGAATCCGGCAAGGATTTTGATATGCTTGTCATTCCGGGTGCCGGTCATGGATATGGCTCTGCTGATAAGTATTTTGAGAAAAAAATGTATCGTTTCTTTGCAAAGTATCTGCTGGGAGATGACCGGGCGGATTATTGGGGAGACATTAACCGCAACAAATAGGACAATAGATAAGATTTATGAAAAACTCCCTCTTCAAATATGCATGTCCGGTGGTTGCCTTGTTGGTATGCAGCTTTGTCAGCGCACAGCAGAAGGCGAATTATAAGCTGGCGGAGAAGTTTCGTTTGTTGGAGCAGAATCCTATAGTAAAGTATTCGACAGAAGTCAGGCCGACATTTATTAACGATACGGATTGTTTCTATTATTCTTTTACGACACGTGAAGGAAAGAAATATTATTATGTTAATCCGAAGAAGAAAGAAAAACGTTTGTTATTTGATACGGATGAACTATTAAGCAAAATTGCAGCATATACAAAGAAAGCTTATTCTTCGGCAGATCCATATTTGTCTTTCACCTTTATGAAAGATAACGAAACGATTCGCATTGATTTTGACCGTGGGCTTTATACGTATAATATTCATACGAAAGTGTTGGAGAAGCTTAATGAAAAGCCTTCTTATGGGAATGCTGACCCGTATTGGATGAAATATTCGCCGGACAGTCTTTTCTTTTTATATGCAAGCCGTCATAATTTGTATTTTGTAGGCAATCCTCAAAAGGGGCAGGATACCATACCTGTAAAATTAACCGCTGATGGGGAAAGGCATTATACTTTCAACCGTGAAGAAGAAGGAGAATCAGAAGGACGGTTTGGAGCCGAATCCGCTCATTGGATTCCGGGTACTCATCGTTTTTATGCCGTGCGTGAAGATAATCGGAAAGTTCGTGATTCATGGCTCATCAACTCGTTGGATACTCCTTATCCGACATTGAAGACATATAAAGCCGAGCTTGCAGGCGATAAATATGTTACCCAATATGAATTGTTAATTGGTGACGTGGATAGCCGTGAAGTGAAGAAGATTGATATTAACCGTTGGCCGGATCAATATATCGATGTCCTTTACGTCTCGGGAGATGGAAAGCGTTTGTATTTTCAACGTTATAACCGCACGTGGAATCAGGCGGATATTTGTGAAGTGGATGTGGAGACGGGAAAAGTCCGTGTCGTGATTCATGAGGAAAACAAGCCTTACCTTGACTACCAGATGCGTAATGTTTCCTTCCTGAATGACGGAAAAGAAATCCTTTTCCGCTCTGAACGAAATGGGTGGGGACATTATTATCTTTATGATACGGCTACCGGTAACCTGAAAAATCAAGTGACGGATGGTACATGGGTAGCCGGTCCGATAGCGAAGATTGATACTGTTAGACGTAAAATTTATTTTTATGGTTACGGTAGAGAGAAGGAAATCGACCCTTATTATTATATTCTTTATGAGGCACAGTTGGACCGTTCGAATACGCTTCGTCTGCTTACATCGGAGAATGCTTCACATGAGGTCAGTATTTCTCCGTCTTGCCGATATTTGGTAGATTCTTACTCTACTGTTTCGCAGGAACCGGTAAATGTGGTTCGTAACCGGAATGGAAAGATAATCATGACCTTGGAGAAACCGGATCTTCAGCCTGTCTATGAGATGGGATGGAAAGCACCGGAACGTTTTAAGGTAAAGGCTGCCGATGGGGTGACCGATTTGTATGGTGTGATGTGGAAACCTGCTGATTTTGACTCGACGAAAGTGTATCCTATTATTTCGAATGTTTATCCGGGGCCATTTTTTGAATATGTACCTACACGCTTTACGATTAACGATGTTTATAATACACGTTTGGCGCAATTGGGATTTATTGTAATCACTGTAGGGCATAGAGGTGGTACTCCGATGCGGGGGAAGGCTTATCACACTTACGGATACAACAATATGCGCGATTATCCGTTGGCGGATGACAAGTATGCTATTGAGCAACTGGCCGCCCGCTATCCGTTTATTGATATTACTAAAGTCGGTATTTACGGGCACTCAGGTGGTGGATTTATGTCGGCTGCTGCCATTTGCACTTATCCCGATTTTTATTCGGCTGCCGTTTCGTCGGCAGGTAATCATGACAATCGCATTTACAACAAAGGTTTTGTAGAGATTCATTTCGGTGTAGACGAAAGGGTGAAAACGACTAAAGATAGTTTGGGAGTGGAAAGTACAACTTATGATTACAGTGTTCGTGTGCGCCCGAATCAGGAGCTGGCGAAGAACTACAAACATGGCTTGTTATTGTTTACGGGTGCGATGGATAAAACTGTAAATCCGGCCCATACATTGCGTCTGGCGGATGCATTAATTAAGGCAGACAAGGATTTCGATTTGTTTGTATTACCGAAATGCACGCACGGATTCTTCGGTGAGTCTGAAGAATTTTTTGAACATAAGATGTGGCGTCATTTTGCCCGTTTGCTGCTATATGATAATTCGGCTGATTTTGATGTTGATTTGAATAAAGATATGATTAAAGATGACAGGAGAAGATAAGATGAATCGGATATTTATGTATATAGGGGTTATAGTGGGGTTGGCGTTAGGAGCTAATCTTCCGGTTGAGGCTCAGAAAAAGTCGTTGGATATAGAGGCATGTACATTATGGAAGCGTATTGATGCACCGGATATTTCACCGACAGGCAGATGGGTGACTTACCGTATATCGTTAATGGAATATAATCCGGATAACAGAGAAGAGAAGCCATTGCATCTATTTGATTCTCATACTCGAAAAGAGATATTGTTGGATGGTGATATAGAAAGATTGGAATTTTATAATAAGGACCAGGGAGCTTTTTATCAACAGACAGACTCTGGGGGAGTAATGAAAACAATCTTGTTATCGTTGCCTTCAGGAATGAAGACCGAATGGAAGCACCAAGAGGATTTTCACCCTGTAGAAGGGACCCCTTATTCAATTTCGGTTATTAATGTACCCAAAGATACTACAAATCATGTTCCGGCTTTTAACAGGCTGGTGATACGTCATCTGAAAACAGAGGTTGCTTTTCATATTGACAGTATCGGCTATCATACCTTGTATGACGGAGGACGTTCTATTCTTTTCATTCGTAAAAAGTCCGGCGGAAACGAGTTATGCTATGGTCCTTTAGCTGGTCCATATAAGACTCTTTATCAAAGCTCTATAAAGAAGGAGCCTTCTTCTTATAGTTTTAATGAGAAAGAGATGACTGGAGAGTTTAGTATAAATGATTCTTTGTGGTATGCTTTCTCATTAAAGAAGCCGGGTTGTAACCTGTTTTTTGACCGGAAAGAGATTGTTTTGCCTGATGGTATGTCTATCGGACGTATTGACTTGTCTAAAAGCCATAATTTTCTGAAACTTGAACTTCGGGGCTCACAGCAAATTTCACGTAGAAGGGAAGAACCGGAGAAGAAACCGGACAAGAGCTTTGAATTGGAGTTGTGGACATGGAATGAAATGGAGGTTCCGACTTTACAAAGAGGTGGACGTTATAGGCAAGATAAGTCGGTGACGTATATTTATGATATTTCTTCTAAAAAGCTTACTGAAGTAGCTTCATCTACTGTAGATTTACTCTTACCGTCGGGAGCGGAAAAATTGGATTATGTGCTTTACACGGATGAATCTCCGTATAAGATGCAACGTGAATGGTTGGACCAGTTGCCGTTTGATGTTTATTCAGTGAATGTGCATACAGGTGTAAAACAATTGATCGGACGTAGTTATCGTACTACTCCAAAATGGTCGGTGAATGGTAAGTGGGCGGTAATGTACGATCCTATTGCGCAGGTTTGGAATAAATTTGATGGTGCTACCGGTAAGGTTGTAAATATATCAGATGCTATCGGTTATCCGATGTTCGTGGAAAGTTATGATCAACCAGCTCCTGCTCCTGCTTATGGAATAGCTGGGTGGACGGCTGACGGGAATCATGTATTTCTGTATGATGCATATGACTGGTGGAAAGTAGATTTGACCGGAGAGCGACAGCCGGAGTGTCTGACTAAAGGTTATGGTCGCAAACATGGCAAGTCTATTCGTAAAATGACGAGTAATATAGATAAAGACGTTTTTCAGAAGGATGAAACTGTCATTGTTAGTCTTTGGGATAAAAACACAATGGATGAGGGGGTTTATCAGCTTGATATGAAAGGGCGTCTGAAAAAACTGATGGAAGGCCCTTATACATATAATATATACCGTTTTTCCGATAATCATAAGTATTGCGTCTGGAATCGTCAGAATATAACAGAATTTAGAGATTTGTGGTGGAGTAAAGCAGACTTTTCAAATCCGGTAAGGGTGACGAATGTCAACCCTCAACAAGCGGATTATAAATGGGGTACAGTTAAATTGGTAAAGTGGACCAATTATGAGAATAAAGAAAATAAAGGGTTGCTTTATTTGCCTGAAGATTATGATCCTCAAAAAGAATATCCGGTGTTGGTACAGTTTTATGAGACTCATTCCGGTGAATTGAATATTTATCATGCCCCGTTGTTAAGCAGCGCGTTGGGAGATCCTGTATATTTTGCTAGCAACGGTTATATTGTGTTTATGCCGGATGTACATTTCACGGTTGGAACCCCCGGTCAGAGTTGTTATGATGCTGTAGTAAGCGGAACAAAATATCTGATAGAGCAGGGGATAGCACATCCCGGGAAAATAGGTTTGCAAGGACATAGTTGGTCTGGCTATCAAACATCATATTTGGTAACCAAGACAGATATTTTTACCTGTGCTAATATAGCGGCTCCTATCACGGATATGGTGACCGGCTATTTAGGAATACGTAATGGAAGCGGTCTGCCACGATATTTTATGTATGAGGAAACACAAAGTCGTATGGGAAAGACTTTGTGGGAGGCAAAAGATAAGTATCTGGCAAGTTCTGCAATATTGGAGGCTGATAAGATACATACGCCTTTGTTGATATTGCATAATGATGAGGATGAGGCTGTTGCTTATGAACAAGGCCGTGCTCTTTATTTGGCTATGCGTCGTCTGCAACGTCCGGCATGGTTGTTGAATTACAAGGGTGAGGGGCATTTTGTAATGGGCAGAGGTGCTCAGAAAGACTGGACTATCCGGATGATGCAGTTTTTCGACTATTACCTGAAAGGAACAAAAGAACCGCGTTGGATGAAAGAGGGTATTCATTTAAGAGAACGTGGGATTGATCAGAAATATGATTTACTAGAAAAATAAATAAAATGAAGAAATTATTAATTACAGCTATGGCTCTGTCTTGTTTTGCATTCAGTAGCTACGGACAGGACAAAGTGGAGAAAAAAATTATTGGTAAATGGTGTAATCCTTATACTTATAAATCGACAGGTGAACTGAAAGGTTTTGAATTTAAAAAAGGTGGGAAGTGCTCTGCAATCAATATTCCCTCTTTGGATTTAAAAACTTGGAAGATTGATAAGGATGGTTATTTGATTATCGAAGGATTCAGCAAGGAAGATAATGGAAAGGTAGAAGTATATAAGACCCGTGAACGTATTGGGCTCTTGTCTCCAGACTCATTGCAACTGGTTACACAGGAAGTAAACCCGAGATTGGCTTTTTTGTATCTGAATACGAAATCGATAAAGAAGTTGGTTACTCCGGAAGTTGCACCAAAAGAAAAGTAATAAATCTCTCTCTTAATAATTTAGTGTTAATTTAGCATTATATTGCTAATAGAAGCACCTCATCGTAGGGATTACGATGGGGTGTCTTTTACTTTTTTATATCAAAATTGTAGCTCATTATGTAAATATTTATCAAGTTATTACGATATGTTCTGAACAATTTAATATTATATTTAGCATGGAATATCGCTATTTAGGGATATTCCTAAAATAATAAAATTTAAGGCAACTACTTCATTGCGAATTAGTTGCCTTTTTTGTATCTTTAAGCATCCCCCCCCCAAAAAAAACGGTTTGACGGCCAAAACGGGGGGAATTAAAAATAAAAACACATGGTAAAGATACAAAAAATCTCAGAAATCGAACCTTGTTTAGGTTTTACCGAGTTCGATATGCTTAAAAAATATCGTCAAAGT
>NZ_GG688332.1:54556-120941 GCF_000156195.1 Bacteroides finegoldii DSM 17565
CCGAAGCAACTTCATTCATCCTACAGGAACAGGCTTGCACTATCCTCTGATTACCAAAGACGTTTCTCGGTCATACAGACAGTCCTTGAGCAAGGGAAGAATTTATTTGCAGGCAAAAAAGTGTCCAACCGTATCGTGAGTATCGACCGGCATTACCTTCGCCCCATTATCAGAGGCAAGGAAACCAAATCCGTTGAATTCGGAGCCAAAGTCAACAATATACAGATAGACGGAATCTCCTTAATAGAACATATCTCCTTTAAGGCTTTTAACGAAGGAGTACGTTTGAAAGACTGTATTCATCTGCAACAACAACTGACCGGGGTTAGGGTTAAGGCGCTTGCGGCGGATTCAATCTATGCCAATAATGCCAACCGGAAATTTTGTACTAAATATCATATAAGTACTTCCTTTAAGCGTAAGGGCAGAGCTGCCAAAGATGAGCCGCTTCGGAGAATCTTACGGTCGGAACTCAGCCGTGAAAGAGCTACCCGCCTGGAAGGAAGTTTTGGAACGCAGAAACAACATTACTCACTGGCCAGGATAAAAGCTAGAAACAGGAAAACGGAAGTACTTTGGATTTTCTTTGGGATACATACAGCCAATGCGGTATGTATGATAGAAAAGGTCGAAAAGAAAAAAAGAAAGGCAGCATAATCTGACTAAAATAACAGGAAAAACAGGAGAGGTTTTAACTTCCCCTAAAAAAGACATGTACATAATGCATGGGTGGGAAGGAAAAAACAAGAATATGTAAACAATATTCTACAAAAAAGATAGAAGACTAGGAGAGTTGAACGAAAAAATCAAGAGAAGAGCTTTGCTTTACGTGAGCTTTTCTCTTGATTTTTTAGAAAGAGGAACATTTACTGAATATCCCTTTATAAATGCAGAATTGGTAGTACAGCCAGTAAAGATAAAATAACCTGCAAAGACTATTTTATCTTTACTTTAAATATTCTCCTATATTTTATTCTGCTTTAATTTCAATAACACGGCTATTCAACTGTCGTGTAGTGAAAACGTTCAAACCGACATTCATCAGATATTCACCGGAGAAAAGCTGACCATTATCTTTCAAAGAAGAACTACTACCGGACATCATGTTAATTTCCTTCACACGATACATCTGATCTGAATTCAATCCTTGTAAACGGACAGGTAATGTTTTTTCTCCATAACGAGGATGAATATCAAAAGCAAAAACCACGGCTGTTTTCCTATCTTTCCCCACATACATGGAAGAAGTATGGTTGCTGCCATAAGGAGAAACAAGACGATACAAATCACCATCAAGAATAACAGGCTTCAAGCGATTATAGTTCTTGACTGCCTGAACACAATACAAGTGATCGCTCTGACTCATATCATCCAACTTAATATCAAATCCCAATTTACACATCATAGCAACATCCGTACGGAACTTAATGCTGGTTCCACGATTCCAAGTGGTAACATGAGCACACAGTGTTTTACTGGGAAATACCTGCGAAAATCCCCATTGGATAAAAAGACGTTCGATAGGATCAGTATTGTCGCTTGGCCAAAATTCTGTAAAATATTTCAAGGCTTCATAATCAGAACGTCCGCCACCACCGGAACACAACATCATAGGAAGATCAGGGTACTTCGCCTTGATTCTGTCCAACACTTTATAGAGTCCACGCACATAATCAATATACAAATGAGACTGGTTTTCTTTCAGATACATTGAATAAATGTTTGTAATAGGGCTATTGCAGTCCCATTTGAAGAAAGCAATACCCGGATACTTGGTCATCAACTTATCTACCACGCCGAATACATGATCCTGCACTTTCGGATTACTAAGATCAAGCACCATTTGGTTGCGGAAATAATATTCATCGCGGTTAGGCAGATGAATCACCCAATCTTTATGGTTTTCATAAAGCTCGCTCTTGGGATTCACCATCTCCGGCTCTATCCACAAACCGAATTTAATGCCTTTCTTTTGTGATTCTTCGACAAGACGTCCGATTCCGTTCGGAAGTTTGTCTGCCGTTTCTTCCCAGTCACCCAATCCCTGACGGTCACTGCTACGAGGATACTTATTAGCAAACCAGCCGTCATCCAACAGAAACATATCCACTCCCAATTTGGTAGCCTCATCTATCAGACCGATCAGTTTATTTTCATCGAAAGTAAAATAAGTTGCTTCCCAATTATTTAATAAAGTCATGCGTGTTTCACCACCCTTCTTTACCTGATGATTGCGTGCCCAATCATGAAAACTACGGCTAGCCTCACCCTTACCCTGACAACTATAAGTGAAATAGAAATCCGGAGTACGGAAAACTTCGTTGGCGGGAAGTTTATATTCAGAAGCATACGGGTTAATACCACTGATGATGCGCAACTCATTCTTATTGTCCACCTCGAAAATAAAACGGAAATTGCCTGTCCATCCCAAAGTACCTACAAGCACTTCACCTGCATTCTCCTGTGAAGGATTACCTAAAGACAGTTGGAAAAAAGGAGAAACAAACAAATTGGCACGTGTACCCAATTTTGTATCCACCACTTTCTTACCAAAATCCAGTTCCCTTTCGGTTATATTGGCTTCATGTGCCCAGTCGCCGGAAAATTCAGTCAGAAAATATCTGCTACTATTCAGGTGCAGCATGGAAGAAGCGTATTTACTAAGGGTAACAGGTTTCTTCTCCTGATGGCTGATTTCACTGAAAGTACGGATGATATTCTCTTTGCCGTAAGCTATATAATGAAGCTTCACTGTAACGGGGTATTTATCATCTTTGAGTGTAATCACCGTCTCGTTGACTCCGTCACCTTTCGGTTCGTTCGAATGCTCCACATACTTAAGCAGCAATGAAGAGTTGTTATCATTATGCCGCATGTGGATAGCCGGTTCAAAGTAATCTTCCATACCATGAGTCAGATAAGCTTCGGTTCCCTGCGGAAGAAATTGTATATCAGAGTCATGGTTCAGTCTTTTACCAAGATACTTCTGATACAAACGCCCGTTATCCCCCACCTGATAAATCAGGCTGGTCCGTTCTGTTTCTATCTTAATTAGAGGCCTATCGGAAGCCTGTAAAATAGAAATAGAACCCAATAACAAAAAAAATAAGAATGATTTTAGTTTCATAGTATATTAGATTCTATAATTTTATAATCCCAACTTAGCCGAAATCTCCAACATCCGCTGAATCGGCTTCACTGCTTTCTTCGCTACTTCCGGATCTACCGTTATTTCCGGTGCTTCATTCTTCAAACACTCATAGAGCTTCTCTAACGTATTCAACCGCATGAAGCTACACTCGTTACATCCGCACGTACTATCGTTCGGAGGAGCAGGAATAAACGTTGTCTGCGGACACTTCTTTTGCATCTCATGCAAGATACCCGATTCGGTAGCCACAATATACGTGTTTTCCGGGTGGTTCACGGCATACTTCAACAAAGCAGCTGTAGATCCTACCACATCAGCCAGTTTCAAAACTGTGCTCTTACATTCGGGATGTGCCAGCACTAATGCTTCGGGATGCTGCGTCTTCAATTCCACAATCTTTTCAACAGAGAACTGTTCATGCACATGACAGGCACCGTCCCAAAGCAACATATTCCGGTTCGTAACTGAGTTGATATAATTCCCCAGATTCCTATCTGGGCCAAAGATTATTTTCTCATCTTTTGGGAAACTTTCCACGATCTGCTTCGCATTGGTGGAAGTCACCACCACATCAGTCACCGCTTTCACCGCAGCTGTTGTATTGACATAAGAAATAACGGTGTATCCCGGATGCTCTTTGACAAACTGCGCAAACTGATCCGCCGGACAACTGTCCGCCAACGAACAACCTGCCGCCATGTCGGGCACCAGCACTTTCTTGTCCGGACAAAGCACTTTTGCCGTTTCCCCCATAAAGTGGACGCCACACATCACAATAATGTCCGCTTCCGTTTTGGCTGCCCATTGAGCCAATGCCAAACTGTCGCCAACATAATCAGCGATGTCTTGTATTTCCCCCTTCTGGTAGTAGTGTCCCAGAATGATTGCATTCTTTTCTTTCTTTAGCTCGTTAATAGCCTTTATGAGTTCATTCATAATAATATTCTTATTTCTTTCCTTTTAAAAAAAATCCTTTGTTAGTGATGATAGCCTGTTAATAATGTTAGCAAATAAATATGATTTTTCTTGCCGGATAAGTTATTAGTCCATATTTCTGTTTTATGAGTTGGTTATGAACTGATGTAAAGGACAAGATATTCTATCCTACTTACTTCATTATCAATGAAAGCATCGTTAAATACCATCAAATGGAAGTTTGCTATTAACTCCCTGTTGATAAAGTGCAAAGTTAAAAACTTTATGGATATAAACAGGCAGATAAGTGCTGAAAAATATGTTTATGTCTGTGTAGAAAGTTTTGGGTTAGTTTTTTGGAATGTTCATAACGAAGGCCTCTTATACCTTCTTTTGAATAATGCAAGAATTATTTTTCAAAATCTTTGCCGATAGTTTTGACAGGTTTTAAACCGTTATCAACACCTTGTTAACTGAAAAGAATTACCTTTGTGGACAAGAACATAGTAAAAGAAAAGACGTATGCGTAAACTGAAAATAACAGAACTGAACCGTATCAGTGCCGAAGAGTTTAAACAGGTTGAAAAACTGCCCCTGGTGGTAGTGCTGGACGATATTCGTAGTTTGCACAATATAGGTTCTGTGTTCCGCACTTCGGATGCTTTCCGTATTGAATGTATCTATCTGTGTGGTATAACGGCCACTCCTCCACACCCTGAAATGCATAAGACTGCACTGGGTGCAGAATTCACTGTCGACTGGAAGTATGTTAATAACGCTGTTGATGCTGTTGATAACCTCAAAAACGAAGGGTATATCGTTTATTCTGTAGAACAGGCGGAAGGAAGCATTATGTTGGACGAACTGGAACTGGATAAGACTAGAAAATATGCTATCGTAATGGGAAACGAGGTGAAAGGGGTACAACAAGAGGTTATTGACCATTCGGATGGTTGTATAGAGATTCCTCAATACGGAACGAAACACTCTTTGAATGTTTCCGTAACAACCGGTATTGTGATTTGGGATTTGTTCAAAAAGTTACGTTAATAGCCATAATATAGGATTGGTTAATAAGTTGTTTATAACGAGTTAATAGCTTAGTTAATTCATTTATAATCAATAACTATGTATTGTTTATAACTATATGGAGCCATGTTGATTCTATGGGTATTGGGTAGTTATTATTATAGTTGTTGATAGTGCGTTTTCAGGCTGTTAATACTTGAGTTGTCAGGTATTAACAGCCTATATGATAAGTATTAATAGCTGGGAACTCAAGTATTAACTTCTGAGAAAACAGAAATTAATACCTTGCAGGAAGCTTGTTAATTCTTGAAATGATAACTAGTAGGGTTGAGTAGTTGATAAATTGGCTTATAAGGTTGATAAACTTATAAGCCGATTGATTTTAGATCTGTCCGTTCTCTACCATCAACACCACACGTTCTGTTAGTTTATCCTCACCTTGCGGATCATATTCTTTTTTTAAACTGGCTCCGAATAATGCAGCAAAAGTCTGATAGAATCCCGCTTTGAAAGGTCCCATAAATGCTTTCACCAGTTCATAGCTGGTAGAATTGCTTTGGCGGTCTATTAATTTAATCAACAGTTTTCCCTGTGCAAAAGAAAGTTTCTTCATTCGGGGAGTATATTGCTCTTTCAATCCTTTTTCAACCCGTTTGATATGTTTTTGACGGGCTTTCTCATTGGGTAATGTCTGAAGATATTCGTAAGTTTCGATGATGGCTTGGTTAATTTCTCTGGAGATAGGATATACCTTTTTCACATTGCGGATCAGGCGATAATATTCCTG
This sequence comes from Bacteroides finegoldii DSM 17565, assembly GCF_000156195.1. Taxonomy (GTDB): domain Bacteria; phylum Bacteroidota; class Bacteroidia; order Bacteroidales; family Bacteroidaceae; genus Bacteroides; species Bacteroides finegoldii. Next base: position 60,439 of record NZ_GG688332.1, read on the forward strand.
GCGTTCTTTTTCATTCTTGAATTTCAACGGACGGAAAATATACACAGTTCTTAACTGGACACATGGAATGGTATCTCCATTGTAGATACACATCGGAACCAAATATCCATTGATGCTTTGTTTTTCTTGAGCTTGCAGGCGCAACGAACAACAAACAATAGCAAACAGCGTCATTACTACTATGTTAAGCCTCCTTTTCACGATACAAAAATAGAATTAAAATTTTATTATTCAGACATTTCTCTTCGATGTTAACCTATTTAAAGTATCTTTGCGGCCTTATCTGTTAAAAAGCAGGAAGAATAAACCATTTTATTGATGAAAACTATTCAACTTTTACGGTTGATAAGTATTATAAACAGCCTGTTAATAATTCCTGCTTGTAGTGCTCAAAACCCTTCTGAAAGTCTTTTAGAAGATGTTCTTGAAGATTTATCTGTTAATAACGATATTAATAACTCTGTTAATACTCTTAATTGGGAAAATGAATTGGAAGAACTTTCCAATCGTATGCAAGAACCAGTTAATTTGAATGTTGCTACCCGTGAACAACTCGAACAGTTTCCTTTCCTTAGTGATATTCAGATTGAACATCTGTTGGCCTACATCTATATACATGGACAGATGAAAACCATCTATGAACTTCAACTGGTAGAAGAGATGGATAAGCAAACAATCCAGTATTTACTGCCTTTCGTCTGTATAAAAGCTATTAACAATGAATCTGCTTTCCGGTGGAAAAGCCTGTTGAAAAACGCAGCGAAGTATGGAAAGAATGAACTCTTAACCCGCTTTGATATACCATTTTATAAGCGAAAAGGTTATGAACATACCTATTTAGGACCTTCTGTTTATAACTCTGTGAAATACAGTTTCCGGTATAGTGACCGGCTCTATGCAGGAGTCGTTGCTGAAAAAGATGCCGGAGAACCTTTTGGAGCTTTACACAATCGCTACGGCTATGATTATTACTCCTTTTATCTGTTATTAAAAGATTGTGGACGGTTAAAAGCATTAGCTGTTGGTAACTATCGGCTTAGTTTCGGACAAGGATTAGTGATTAGCACTGATTATTTGATGGGAAAAACAATCTATGCCTCTTCTTTCAACAATCGTAATTGTGGGATAAAGAAACACTCTTCCAGTGACGAATACAACTATTTTCGAGGAGTAGCTGCCACTGTTTCTTTGACAAAAGATTGGGATATTTCTGGTTTCTATTCACACCGTTCTCTGGATGGAGTAATCACTGATGGAACAATCACTTCTATCTACAAAACCGGGCTGCATCGAAGTCAAAAGGAAGCGGATAAAAAGAACCTGTTCACCATGCAATTAACAGGTGGACACGTGAGTTATCAACACAACCGTATCCGATTGGGTATCACCGGTATTTACTACCTTTTCAACCGACTATACGAACCGGAATTAACAGGTTATTCCAAATACAATCTTCATGGAAATAACTTCTATAATCTGGGAATAGATTATGCTTACCGCTGGCATCGTTTTTCTTTTCAAGGAGAAACAGCCATCGGAAAACAAGGTTGGGCTTCTTTGAACCGTTTGCAATATTCACCGGTTCAAAACACTCAAATCATGTTGATACATCGGTTTTATTCTTATGACTATTGGACTATGTTTGCCCATTCATTCGGTGAAGGAAGTACGACACAAAATGAACAGGGATATTATATCGGCTTGGAAACTTCTCCTTTTGCTTATTGGAAGTTTTTCGCCTCATTCGATTTATTTTCCTTTCCGTGGAAAAAATACAGAGTGAATAAACCCTCCCGCGGAACAGATGCTCTGTTCCAAACCACTTTTACTCCATACAGCAATTTATCCATGTATCTAAGGTATCGTTATAAACAAAAAGAGCGTGACTGGACAGGTAGTAAAGGAACACTAACACTTCCTATTTTTCACCATCAACTTCGCTATCGTTTGAACTATTCTTTGGGAGATGTGTTAAGCAGTCGTACAACTTTAGATTATAATCATTTTCATTCTCAGGACAGAGCTGCTAATAAAGGATATCAGGTTACACAAATGATATCCTCCCAACTGCCTTGGGCCAGGCTGTTTGCTGACGTTCAGGGCAGTTACTTTTTTACAGACGATTATGACTCGCGTGTATATGCTTCGGAAAGCGGATTGCTTTATACGTTTTATACTCCGTCTTTTCAAGGTCGTGGATTCCGGTGTAGTATCCGTTTGAGATATGAACTGAACAGACACTTTCTATTGATAACCAAGTTTGGAGAAACCATTTATTTAGACCGGAATGAGATTGGTTCCGGCAATGATTTAATCTATGGAAATAAAAAAGCAGATGTACAAATGCAACTACGTATTAAGTTTTAATGTATATTTGTCTGCCAGAAATAACAGAAGAATACGATATTAAATGGATGACAGGGCTACTTTTGACAAAATGTTTAATGAATGGTATGCACAGTTTGTATATTTTGCATACTATTTCATAAATGATGCTGAAGTATGCAGGGATATCGTAAGTGATGCTTTTGAGTATTTGTGGCGTAATTATGAAAAGATAGAAGAAGCAACGGCGAAAACTTATCTTTATACAATCATCCGTACACGTTGCATAGATTACCTTCGCAAGCAAAATATTCATGAAGAATATGTAGAGTTTACTACGCAATTGACTGATAAAATGATAGAAGGCGATTCGCAAAATTCTGATTCTCGTGTTTTGCGTATTCGTGAAGCTATGAAGAAGTTGACTCCTTATAATTATCATATTTTGGAAGCATGCTATATTCATAATAAGAAATATAAAGAAGTGGCCGAAGAATTAAATGTAAGTGTTGCGGCTATTCATAAGAATATAGTAAAGGCTTTACGTATTCTTCGCGAAGAATTAGGCCAAAAGGGTAACCGGAATTGACTTTAAAACGTAAATATATATAGATTGAATACATTATTTATGGATGAAAAGAATATAAATATAAGCAAGTCGGAAGAAGAACTCCTGGAAATTATGGAGAATCGTTCGCGTATAACTGCTGGTCAATTGCATAATTTGGAAGAAGATGAGGAATGTTTGCAAGCATGTTCTGATTTGACGGAGGTTGTGATAGAGATGCAGAAAGAGCAAAATTTACTGGCAATTGATGTCCGGAAAGAACTGGCAGATTTTCGTAATAAACATTCTAAGAATGATCGAAGAAAAAATACACGCATACTGTGGGCTAGTGTCACAGGTGTAGCGGCGGCTGTTGCTATCATTTTAGTTTTGCGTGCAATGATGATTTCCTCACAACCGGAAATCATTAAAGTGTTTCAAGCCAATCATATTGCCCGGGAAGTCACTTTACAAGTGAATGATGAGAAAGAAATAAAGCCATTGAAAGAAGTGGTAGAATCTCTTTCGTCTTACTCTACTGCGTAGTTGTCTTCTAAGGAAATAGATTATAGTCGTGTTCTCCTTCAGACAGAAACCAAGGAAGTAGGAAAACAGAAAGTACAGATACATAGATTAAGTATTCCTAGAGGAGAGACATTTAAAGTTGTTTTATCCGAGGGGACTGAAGTATTCTTGAATTCAGACAGTCGTTTGGCTTATCCTACTGTTTTCAAAGGAAAAGAACGAGTCGTCTCTTTGGAAGGTGAAGCCTATTTTAAAGTTGCTAAAGATGCAGCACATCCTTTTATCGTGAAAAGTGGAAATCTGCAGATTCGTGTATTGGGAACGGAATTTAATGTACGTAGCTACTCTCCTACTGATGTCCGTGTTACGCTCATTACAGGAAAAGTGGCTGTGAGCGATACTTGTGGAGTCCATAGTGTTGAAATGGTGCCAGGACAAAGCGTACAACTTTCTTCTGACGGAACATTTGCCGTGAATGAGGTGGATATTGAATCATTTTTGTATTGGAAGGAAGGATTTTTCTATTTTGACAATGTTGCTCTGGTTGACATGATGAAAGAAATAGGACGTTGGTATAATATAGATATTGAGTTCCGCAATAGCAAAATCATGGATCTTCGTATGCATTTCTTTGCAAATCGTCATCAGGACATCTTTCACTTGATTGAATTATTGAATCGAATGGAGAGAATACATGCTTATTTTGAAGCAGGAAAACTAATTATCGAATAAAAAGCAAGCAAAAAGATATAAATCTGAATAGAAAAATATATTTCTGAAAAAAAACTATTTTAAGGGTAACCATTCTTTTTTAAACTTCGTATACAATTAAAAGAATGAAATATTATTTAACTATTCAGGCTTATGAAAAGAAATCAGGCACAGAAGTTCATTGTTTTATTCTTGCTTTTCCTTTTTGCCTATTCATGGCGTGTAGAAGCACAGACAGGTAAAGAAAAGCAAATAACAATGGAGTTTAAAAATGAAGGGTTACCCTCTATTTTTAAACGTTTTGAAAAAGTATCGGGGTATAAAGTTCTTTTTATCTATGATGAAATTAGCTCTTATACTTCTACCGGAAAAGTAGAAAAAGCTACAGTTGATGAAGCGTTGAAGGTGATTATTGGAAAAAATCCGTTGAAATATCACATTGACGGACAATTCATCAATATCACACAAAAGGATTCTAAAAAGTTTTTTTCACAAGTAAAAGGAAAAGTTCTTTCCGAAGAAGACGGGCTTCCGGTTATTGGCGCCACTATTATAGTGGAAGATCCTAGTAATAACCGTACTATCACAGACAATAATGGTAATTTTCAGCTTTCTGATGTTCCGAAAGATAGCCGTGTCAGAATATCGTATGTAGGTTTGGAAACCCAGTTTTTGCATCCTTCATCTTATATGTCGGTAGTGATGAAATCTGATACAAGGGCGCTGGATGAAGTAGTGGTGACAGGTATGTTCAATAGGAAGAAAGAGGGATTCACCGGTTCTGCTGTTACTATCAAGGGTGAAGACCTGAAAAAATATAGTACGAATAATGTGGCTAAAGCGATAGCTGCTGTCGCTCCCGGGCTTCGCATCATGGATAATATCAATATGGGGTCTAATCCGAATAATCTGCCTGATATGCGTATGCGTGGCGGTGCAAATATGGATATGACTACACAGTCTGCGGTAGATTTTAATTCTACCAGTAATGACGTATTAGCAGTTCAGGGCGAATATGAGACCTATGCCAATCAACCGTTGCTTATCATGGACGGATTTGAAATCACCATACAGACACTTGCCGATATGGATCCCGACCGTGTTGCTTCTATCGTTGTGTTGAAAGATGCGGCAGCTACAGCTATTTACGGCTCGCGTGCGGCAAATGGAGTAATTGTTATCGAAAGCAAGACTCCTAAACCGGGACGGATTTGGGTGACTTATGGTGGGGAACTTCGTATTGAAGCTCCGGATATGACCGGATATAATTTAATGAATGCAAGAGAGAAGATAGACGCAGAGTTGCAAAGCGGGCTTTATACATACGGTGGCGAGACAGTTGAAAAATGGCAGCTCTATCAATCAAAATTGCGTGAAGTGCTGGCAGGAGTAAATACTTATTGGCTGGACAAGCCTTTGCAAACAGCTTTCCAACAACGACATACGGTTACGTTGGAAGGTGGTGACGAAGCCTTGCGTTATCGGATGTATGTCGGATATAATAGTTCTCCGGGTGTGATGAAAGACAGTAAGCGTGATGTATTGACCGGTTCACTTGATTTTCAGTATCGCCTGAAAAAAGTGTTGTTAAAGAATAGTATTACGTTGGATAATTCGGTGGCTAATGAGTCTCCATGGGGAAGTTTTAGTGAATATACCCGCTTGAATCCTTATCTGCGTCCGTATGGAGAGAACGGAGAAATACAAAAACGGCTTGATAATTTCGAAGGAGTGGGTGGTGAGTCGAGCTACCTGAATCCGATGTATAATACGACATTCAACAGTAAAGACCAAAGTAAAAACTTTACGGTACGTGAACTTTTCAAGGTGGAATATAATCCTACTAATGAATTACGGTTTGAAGGAGCTTTTAATTTGTCCAAAAGCGTAGGACATCGTGATATTTTTCGTCCTGCACAACATACGCTTTTTGATAATGTGACTGATCCTACCTTAAGAGGTGATTACCGCAGAAGTCAGAGTGAAGCTGTCAATTGGGGCATAGATTTAACAGGAAGCTGGAATAAGCAACTGGAGGATCACTACCTGACTGCTAATGCACGTATGAGTGTATTGGAGAATAATTCGGAGACTTATGGAAACTATGTGACTGGTTTCCCGAATGATAATATGGATAACTTGTTGTTTGGTAAGAAATATAATGAGAAGGTGACAGGAGATGAGAGGACAACGCGCTCCATTGGTTGGGTAGCTGCTGGAGGCTATTCTTATAAATATAAGTATTCGTTCGACTTTAATATACGCTTGGACGGTTCATCACAGTTTGGAAAAAATAACCGTTGGGCTCCTTTCTGGTCAACCGGATTACGTTGGGATTTGAAAAAAGAGAACTTTTTGAAAGATGTATCTTTTATTTCCGATTTTATATTGAGGGGTACATACGGTACGACCGGTTCCCAAGGTTTTGATCCTTATCAGGCACATGGTTATTATACATATTCCAATTTACTGCTTCCTTATTACTCGTCGGATGCAACAGGTTCGGAAATCTTGGCTATGCATAATGAAAGTTTAAAATGGCAGACTACAAAAAGTACTAATCTTGCCTTGGAACTCGGTTTTTTCGATCAGCGTTTTACTGCACGTGTGGAATATTATCGGAAAATAACAGATAATATGGTTGCCAATATAAGTCTTGCTCCTTCTCTTGGTTTCAGCAGTTATCCGGAAAATCTAGGAAAGATAGAGAATAAGGGTTGGGAAATTTCTCTCTCGGCTATTCCTTATAAAAACACTGCTAAACAAGCTTATTGGACAATTACAGTAAACGGTTCTCATAATACTGACAAACTATTGAAAATATTGGAAGCGATGAAATACAGAAATGATAAAAGTGCATCAGATTTAAAAGATACGCCGTTGCCACGTTATGAAGAAGGTGAATCTCTTTCTCGTATTTGGGTAGTACGTTCATTAGGTATTGATCCGGCTTCCGGAGATGAAATATTATTGAAACGTAACGGAGAGATGACGAGTGCCGTTAACTGGAGTGCGAATGATGTAGTACCTATTGGTAATACAGAACCTAAATGGCAAGGATATATTAATTCTTCCTTTACATACAGAGGTTGGGGAGCAGACGTCAGTTTCAGGTATCAGTTTGGCGGTCAGGTATATAATCAGACTTTGCTTGACAAGGTGGAAAATGCTAATTTGAAATATAATGTAGATCGACGGGTAACTCAGCTACGTTGGGCGAAACCGGGTGATAAGGCACAGTTCCGTGCTCTTAATCCTAACGGTTTGGAAACGAAAGCCACTTCCCGGTTTATAATGGATGAAAATATATTCCAGGGAAGTTCGTTGTCTGTTTACTATCGTATGGATCGTACTAATACAAAATTTATTAGTCATTGGGGATTGAGTTCCGCTAAAGTGACGTTTAATATGGAAGACTTTTTCTATTGGTCTACAGTGAAACGCGAAAGAGGTTTGTACTATCCGTATTCCCGTCAGTTTACATTTGCTCTGAATGTTGCTTTTTAATTAAAAACCTATTTGTATGAAACAGATAATATATATACTATTAACAACAACAATGCTGGGACTTATGTCTTGCAGCGACTGGTTGGATGTATCTCCGAAGACTTCTATTCCTACCGACAAGCAATTTGAGTCGGAATCAGGATTTAAGGATGCGCTTACAGGTATTTATTTGAAGTTGGGAACCACGACATTGTATGCCGGAGACTTGACTTATGCTTATTTGGATGAGTTGGCAGGATTATATTCCGATTATCCGGGGTATAATACAAATGCTGTTTTCGACCAAAGTATCGTGTTCGATTATGAGAACATGTTTTTGAGTAAGAAGAATGGGATTTACTCAACGATGTATAACATCATTGCCAATATTAATAACTTCTTGGAGTATGTAGACAAAAATAAAGATGTTTTAGTTACCGAACGCTATTATGAAACTATGAAGGGAGAAGCACTCGGGCTTCGTGCTTTTCTTCATTTTGATTTGTTGCGTATGTTCGGTCCTGTTTATAAAGAACATCCTGCATCCAAAGCTATACCCTACCGTACTACTTTTGATAAAGATGCTACTCCTGTTTTACCAGCCAGCGAAGTGGTAGACGCTATTCTCAAAGATTTGAATGACGCAGAAAAATTACTGAAAGAGAACGATCCTCTTGATTTTTTTACCGACCGGACGGATGAAGATTTTACAGAGAAAGATCATTTTCTTGTCAATCGTGAATTTCGTATGAATCTATATGCGGTTAAAGCTATGCTGGCCCGTGTATATTGTTACAAAGGTGATGCGGAAAGCAAAGGATTGGCCACGGAGTATGCTAAACAAGTAATTGCCGCCTCTAAGTATTTTACATTGTATAAATCGCAGACTGCTTCCAATTACAATTCCATACGCTACGCAGAGCAAATCTTTGGAATAACAGTCAATGAATTCTCCAATTTGCTTATTGGAAATTATATGGATATGGAGAATACCAATACTCAGCAACATTTCTACCTGGATGGAGATAAATTTAAATTCTTCTATGAAACTGCCGATGCAGGGAATACTGACTGGAGAAAAAATACGGAAATGTTTGAGGTTATTAATGGGGCAAGTCGGACAGATGTTTTTTGTAGAAAATATAATCAGAAACCTTTGAATGGCGGATATGCTTATTCCGGTGCTGACGCTATCCCTTTGATACGCTTACCCGAAATGTATTATATTGTAGCAGAATGTGTTCCTTCTGCATCGGAAAGTGCTGACGCGTTAAATACCGTACGTTTTGCACGTGGTATCTCTTATAGTGATGAAATACCGACTACCGGATATGATGACCTTGATAATACTTCGGAAGAAGACAAAAATCAGACTAAACGTATTAATGAGATAATGAAAGAATATAGAAAAGAATATTTCGCGGAAGGTCAACTTTTCTATTTCTTGAAAGCGCATAATTATAGCACTTATTATGGTTGTGGGATTGAAACGATGACTGAAGCCCATTATCAGATGACGTTGCCGGATGACGAGTATATTTTTGGAAACAACTCTAAATGATGAAGCATTATGAAACGTATTATATATTTTGTTTTAGCTATTCTTGTTTGCGGCATTTATGTAGGATGCAGTGAAAACGAGATAGACTTATATGACCAGACACCTCGTATCAATTTCTATGGTAGCACTACGCATGTCCGTACTTTGGTTGATACGGATTATGTGAAGAAAGAACCTTATGCTGTAGACAGTTTCGAGGTAAGAATACAAGGAGATTTTTTGAAAGAGAATCGTGATTTCTGTGTGAAAGTAACTCCGAATAATGATTATCAGAATTCAGTGGATGTATTATTGGAAAGCAAGTATACATATACTGACCTTGATACAGTTTGCCAGATATTCTATTATAAAATAAATCGTCCGAAAGTAGAGGCAGGTAGAAATGTTTATGGTTGTTATCTGGAGTTTGATTTGAATAACCCTCTTCATCAGTTTGATAAAGGTCTGGTAGAAAAGAATCAAATCGTTTTAAATGTCAGATGGGAGTTGAAACCGACTGAATGGAGTGATTATGTGGGATTTGGTAGCTATAGCGATGCTAAATATATGTTTATTATGGATGTATGCCAACGTGTATGGGATGATTTGGAAGATGAAGATATTGATGTAATCAAGCAAGCTTATAGAGAATATAAGGAGGCGGGGAATCCACCGATTTTAGGTGAAGAAGGTGATGAAATAGAATATGAACAAGATTAAAAAGAAACGTTATGAGGAAATATATCATCTGTATAGTAAGTTTTATCGGAACGGCTTTATTGCAAGCAGGCTGTTACGATGACAAGGGAGATTACGATTATCATGATGTAAATACGATGGATATCGTAATACCTGAAACGAAGGTACGTATGCCTAAAGAGGAAGCAGTGGAAGTTTCAATTATACCCGAGATTTCTCAGACTTTGGAGCAAAATGAGGAAAACCTTGTGTTTCAATGGAAGAAAACAATCGAAGGAAAGAAAGCGGGGTCGGACAGACTTAGTGATTATAAAGATTATTCCGTAGGCAAAGAATGTAAAGTAACAGTCGAGCCTTATGAATCGGAAAATATAGGTTTAATGTTGGTCATTACGGATAAAAAGAGTGGAACAACTTGGTATCAGATAGGTGAAGTTGCAATTATTCGTCCTTTAAATCCTTGCTGGTTTGTATTGCAGGAAAAAGAAGGAAAGGGAGTATTAGGAGCGATAGAGGGTACTCCGGAAGGATATTATGTTTATCCGGATGTCTTTAAATCAGAACTGAATCAGTCATTTCCGTTAGAAGGAAAACCTTTGGCGGTAAGTGCAAGAAAAAACTATGGGGATTCGTATTTGAGTAGTATGCTGGGTTTTTTTGGTTTTAAAGTAAGTCCGGCGTTAATGGTGGTAACCGATCAGGACTTGGCCTTATTGACTCCAAGTACTTTAATAACGAGATATCCGTCAAATAAAATACTTTTTGAACCGGCGGGAAAAGGGGAACCGTTGAATATTGAGTTTTATAAGATGAGTGCTCATGGTGAATTGTTTGTAAATAGTGGAAAAGCATATTGTGCTCCTATGGATGGATTTTGTGTACCATTTTCGGTAAAAAAAGAAAGTGAGTTTCCTGCTATTTCCGCTTATGGTTCGTATGGAGGAGGCTTTTTGTTTTTTGATTCTGAAAATCATCGTTTTCTTAGTGCATCTATTCCGGGTTATTATGATTATATGATGAATCGGGCTACTCAAGAAATACGTAACTATGGTACTAAATGGAGTGACCAGAAGCCTGTATCCACGTATTCAATGTCAGACGAATCTAATTTGTTTGATCCGGATGTAATTGATCCATCTTTAGAAGTACATGATATTGTTACGGGTGGAAATTGGGGAAATTTTGCTTATGCGATTGCTTCTCCCCGGAACGGAAAAGAGCTGACTGTGTTTAAATTCAGTGCGCAAGATGAAGATCCGATTTGTGCTGCCCGGTATACAATTGCTTTACCGTCCGAAGTAAATGTAGAAACAGCAAAATTTGCAGCTTCTTACGCGTATACGGCAAACCTTATATTTATGACATCGGGTAATAAATTATATCGCATTGATCTTGACCGCGGAAGAGCAATTGAACTTTATACTTATGAAATTGATCCGTCAGCACAGATAGCTAGTCTAAAATTTAAGGACCCTGAAAGTGTGAGAGAGGAAGGTGACGATGAGGAAACGGGCGAATATAAGGAGAAATTAGGCATGTCTCTCGGGTTGGGTATCAATACTGCTGATAAAGGTGTAGTTGTAGAATTGCAATTGACAGTGGCGGGTGATGTAGCTCGTGAAGAAAACAGCATTTGTGTTTACGAAGATCCCGATCAGCCTATTGGGAAGATTGTTGATATTAGCTATAATTATGAATAGTATAAACCGGTCTTTATGCTAAAAGGAATTATCGGTGCAGTATTTCTTGCTGTTGTCTGTACTTGTCTGTACGGGCAACAGCAAAGTATTACAACTTTTATTAAAGAAGAAGCACCAGTGGAAGTTATTCCCGGTATGTTTACTACCTACCGAAGTGATAAACATATCTATTGGGAAATCCCGGATTCATTGATTGGACGTGAGTTTGCCGTAACGACAACTATCCTGACAGCTCCTGCCCGTCCGGACCGGGATATGGAAAAGAAATTCGGATATGCGGGTGACATGATAGGTCCGGTATTTTTCAGTTTCCGTAAACAGGGTGACGAGTTGTGGATGATGGATCCACAATATGAAAGGGTGATAGAAAATCCTGAAGGAACGTATGCAAAAATCGCCGCCCAACGTGGGAATGAAAGGCTTTATAAAATATTACCGATTAAAGCTAGGAATCAGGGAAGCAGCCTGATAGAGATTGGTGAAGTATTAAAAGATTTTCCTTTGTTTACTCTTGATATTGTATCTTTTGATTTATTGATAGGTACGCGTTCAAGAGAGAAAGATTATATTAAGGAAATTAAAGGATATGACAACCGCTTGTTGATACACGCATCACGAGCTTATCGAAGTTCGTCAATGAAAATACCAGGTAAGCCTGTTGCATCTCCTTATATTGGAGACTGGGATACAGGTATCTGCATAAAATTACTGTCAAAAAGACCGTTGGAGGCAGTTGCTGCAAATACCGGAGCTTATTTTTCTATCAGCAAGGAGTATTTTCAAGGGAATCAGCCTGCTATTCGGAAATCTGTTGTCAAACGATGGCGGCTGGAAATAAGGGCGGAAGATGAAGAAAGATACATGAGGGGGGAATTGGTAGAACCCATACAACCTATTATTTTTTATATAGATCGTAATACACCGGAAAAGTACATCGACTGTATCATTGAAGCGGTGCGTGACTGGCGTCCGGCTTTCGAGAAAGCTGGATTTAAGAACGCCATTGATGCGCGACTGGCTCCTACCGTTGAGGAAGATCCTGATTTTAGTATTTATGACAGTACTTATCCGTTCATCTCATGGAAGATATCAGGACAAAATAACGCTTATGGACCGACTCCATGCGAACCCCGGTCCAGTGAGATTATAGCTTGCCACATCGGTATTTTTTGCAGTGTCTTGAATTTGGAACAGAAATGGTATTTTGCTCAATGTGGAGCGAATGATCCGCAGGCATGGAATATAGAGCTGCCGGACTCTTTGCAATACGAACAGATAAAACAAGTGCTGACACATGAAGTAGGTCATACATTAGGATTGGAACATAACTTTCTGGGTAGTTCTCATTACTCCATCGATCAATTACGTGATAATGACTTTTTAAGTCAATATAGTATTGGTAGTTCCATTATGGACTATGTGCGGTGTAATTATGCTTTACGTCCTCAAGATAAAGTTGATTTGAGAAACAGGAGGATACGTGTCGGTGAATATGATAAGTGGGCTATTGAATGGGGCTACCGTATATTTCCGGGTAAAGATGCTTCTGAAAGAGAAAAGAACAGGACCCTTTGGAATCAGGAAAAACAGAAAGATCTCTCATTACATTTTTCGGGCAGAATGGATGTAAGAGCCCAGGCAGAAGATTTGGGTAATGACCATGTTATGGTTAATACACAAGGAATAGAGAACCTGAAATATTTGTGTGAACATCCGGATGTCTGGAATGTGACGGATAAAACGTCTTTGCGTGTATTACAGGGGCGTTATGAAGCGGTATTGGAGCATTATAAACAGTGGGTACAGCATGTTCTGTCACATTTAGGTGGAAAGCGTCTTGCTGAGCCGGATGATGAGAATATTTACATACCCGAAAAAGCCGATTACAATAAGAAGGTTATGAGCTTTATACAGGCTTATATATTACAACCGCCTGTGTGGATGTTTGATGAAAAACTTACCGCTAAATTAGAAATAGACGGTAGTCGGGAGTTCGATCGCTTTTATGAAGAGCTGATGTCGGAAATGATTCGTTCCCTCCGGGAAGTGGAAAGAACGGAGAATGTTTGTGAGGATATGTTGTCTGTAGATGAGTTTTTGGAAAGCATACATAAAGAATTATTTACCGAATGGGCTGACAATATTCCTGTAAGTGACGCCAAGTATAAAGTGCAGTTGCTTTATGTGAGTAAACTTGTTAAATTGTTGGATAGATCAGAAAAGATAACTTCGTCGAGATTATTGGTTTCCATCATGCAGGCTTTGAATAGAATAAAGGAGGAAAGTCTTGATTATAGCCATAAGATTACGGATCCGGTTGCCAAAAAACGGGCAATGTTTCTTGTAGATAGTATTTTGTTTTAATGATGAAAAGTAAATAAAGAAATTCATGAAGAGAAGAAGATATGTGATTGGTGTATTGTTGTGTGTCACAGCTTTGCTTCAGGCACAGGATTCCGTCAAGTCATTTGACGAGTTTTTTGTTGCCGGGATGGATAAGATCGACGGTGTGTTTCCTGTGTATGTAGCGGAAAAAGAAATCTATTTGGAAATACCCGAAAAATATATCGGGCGGGAAATTGAAGTCAGTGGACAGATAGATCGAGGGTTTGATTTGTTGAATCGTCCGGTTGACGGACTGGGAGTAGTGCGTATTATATCTCCGGATAAAGCTACAATTTGCTTTCAAAAACCGTTTTATACAGAGCGTATTTTAGATGAAAAAAGCACATATCAGCAATCTTTCTCGTTGTCAAATATGCAACCTGCCGGTAAAAGTTATCCAGTGGTGGCCTATTCAAAAGAGCAGGGAGCTATTATTCGGATAACAGAGTATCTGATGACTGGCGATGACTGGTTCAGCTATAATGATAGTTTTATTCGTTCCTTGGTTCCGGAACTGTCGGAAATAATGAAAATACATCCTTTTAAGGAAGGTGTGTCGTTTACGGTCAGGCGCTATCATGGAGTTGAAGCGGAAAGATATATGCTGTCCAGTTCTGCCGTTCTATTGCCTGAAGGTAGTATGCCTTTGGAAGTTACTTGTGTAGTACGCTTGCTACCTCTGAAAAGAGATCAGATCCGCCTGGCAGATTACAGAATACCTTACCGGACATTGAGTTTCAAAGATTACTCGCAAAATCCTTATTGTATGGTAGAAGATTCATTGATTCTTCGTTGGGATATGTCACAACCGCTTGCTTTTTATGTAGATACCCTTTTTCCGAAGGAATACTTTCAGGCAGTAAAGGAAGGAGTGGAAGCATGGAATACCGCCTTCCATAAAGCAGGTATTCATGATGCTTTACAAGTAAGGTATGCAGACCGAAAGATAATTCCGGCGGAACAACGTGCTTTTATATCTTATGATTTGAGAATACCGGGGATCAAAAGTGACTTTATCTGTCATCCTCGTACCGGAGAAATACTTTCATGTCGTCTGAATATCGGACATGGATTCCTAAAAGGAAAATTAGACGACTATCTGTTAAGTTGCGGTGCCTCGGATTCGCGTATTCTGGCTGACCGTTATTCTAAAGAAGTGGAAAAAGAATTGTTGCAAAATGAAATAACGGAGGAAATTGGATATCTTTTAGGTTTGCGCAGAAGTTTATCGAAAAGCTCGTGTGGAAAGACTTTAAAAGTTGGAGATGATGATTGCCGGACTATTTATTTTGGCTATCATCCTTTCAAAGGAGACCAAAATTGTTATGATGAACGGGAGAAGCTCCGCCAATGGATAGAGCATAATTTACCAGATCACATTCGTTTATTCCAACCATCAGGGGAGGAGAATTCTAATTCTTCATTTCCAGAAGATTATACGGTCAAAATATTGGATTTACAGACTGTAGTGAGTCGGTTGGATAAGATTGTGTATAAGGGGAAGAAATACGATAAAGGGAGTTCGCTCACTGATATATACAGAAAGGCTATTCGTCTGTATGGGAGTTATCTGATGGAAATGGCAAAGGTGGTGGGTAGTTCTCAACCGGCAGATGCGCAGCGTCAGGCAATGCTTGATTTGGACAACTATTTATTTCATTCTGTTAAAAAGATGGAATGTACCTATGTAAAAGAGAATTTGTTGGAAACAAGAAACAATCTTCTGTATCCGGAATTGGCGAAGTTGTTCAAACAATTGTTGAGTGTAAAGACAATTTCAGCTCTTCGATTGCAGGCGTTGCAGAGTGACCGGAAGGGGTATGACGATATTGATTTTTTCCGGGATCTTTATAAAGGATTGTTTAATGGTTTTGATCCGCAGTCTGCCGTTAGTTATGAACAGATGGATATTCAGCTGATATGTTTGGAAGCATGGCTGGATATTATGCAGGAAGCTACTGAACATAATAGTATAAAGAAACGTTTAACGAACGAATTGCATAGTCTGCACGATAGACTGGAGGAGCTTAGCACGATACATTCCCAAAAGGAAGTACGTGATATGTATATTCTGCTTTTGAGAAGAATGGATCAATATTTCCGTGCGGTTTCTTGAGTGGCGTTAGAGTAATTATTTGTTTGGGATGATGAAAAAATGGTCGTACAGATAGAATAACCTATAAGTTTTGGGCTATCTTTGCTATGATTTATGAATAAATAATTAGAATAAGATGACTATTATTTTTCCTTCACCCATCTTCGGCCCTATTCATTCCCGCCGTTTGGGCGTTTCTTTGGGAATCAATTTATTGCCGGACGACGGTAAGGTTTGTTCATTCGACTGCATTTATTGTGAGTGTGGTTTCAATGCCGAACATCGTACGAAGAAACTTCTTCCTACCCGTGAAGAAGTCCGCACGGCTCTCGAAGAGAAACTAAAAGACATGCAGGCAAACGGCACTGCTCCCGATGTACTGACATTTGCCGGAAACGGTGAACCGACTGCGCATCCCCATTTCCCGGAAATCATAAAAGATACTCTTGCGCTTCGCGACAGGTATTTCCCAAAAGCGAAAGTAAGCGTATTGAGTAACTCTACATTTATTGATCGCCCTGCCGTATTCGAAGCACTGAACAAGATAGATAATAATATCCTGAAACTGGATACGGTGGATGAAGAATATATTCATCTGTTGGACCGCCCTAACGGAAAATATTCTGTTAAGAAGATCATCGAAAGAATGAAAGAGTTCAAAGGAAACTGCATCGTACAGACGATGTTCCTGAAAGGAGGTTATCAGGGAAAAGACATGGATAATACATCCGACAAGTATGTGCTCCCCTGGATAGAAGCAGTGAAAGAAATCGCTCCCCGTCAAGTGATGATTTATACGATTGACCGGGAGACTCCCGACCACGATTTGCAAAAGGCTACGCATGAAGAGTTAGACCGTATTGTGGCTTTACTGGAAAAAGAGGGTATTCCGGCAACAGCTTCTTATTAAGAAAATAATTATATTGTACGACATCTGGATGTTGGTATATTGACCCTCGGATGTCGTACAATATATTTTAGTATAAATGAGTATTCTCTAATATAGGCCGTGCAATTATTAATGATGTTAATTGAAGCAAAAAAGGATATTTGGCACCAATATCGACTTTATAAAATACGCAATTTATTCTTCCCGCTTGTCAGTTTATAATAGAAACCGATGCAGAAATTATATAAAGGGTAATTTTGGTTATAAATTATATTACCAGAATCATCTTTCGGTTCATAATCTGGCCGTAGACGGGATTCAAATTTTTCACGCGGATAGATGTAAGCGCCATCGGCATTTTTACCATCCAGGTCGATATATTTGTAGAATCCTTTAGAAGAATCACTGTCACGTAGATTACCGTGTCCTTGCAAATGGTTTAGTCCCTGAGGTTGGTTCTCGATGCATGAACCGGAACCGGCGTACATGATGAGTACATCACCTTCCAGCGGTTTATCACAGGTTAATACCACTTTATCTTTTCCATTCAATTCTACTTTTGTAATGTTTATCCGATTGCCGGAGCGTGCTTTGTCCTGGTATACTTCAAAACCGTAATCGCGGATTTTGGGCAGGGTATTCACATCAAGAGCCAATGGCGGTACAGGTACATGAAATCGGATCTGAATCTTTCCCGTTGCACGGTCTAGCAGAATTTCTTTAGGTTGTAAGGGTTTGAAGTTCTTTCCTTTTATTTGTGTTTGATAGTAAACTTTTCCTAGCATTTCGCCGAACCAACGGTAGCCATTGGCATCAAGATGTCCTCCTCTGTCTGTCATCGGATAGATAGGGCCTGCGCAGATGATATCCTTATATTCGTTAGAAGCTTCGAGTTGGGCCATCGAAATGGCA
Source organism: Bacteroides finegoldii DSM 17565 (assembly GCF_000156195.1). Lineage (GTDB taxonomy): Bacteria > Bacteroidota > Bacteroidia > Bacteroidales > Bacteroidaceae > Bacteroides > Bacteroides finegoldii. The sequence continues at coordinate 78,253 of NZ_GG688332.1, forward strand.
AGTGTATCGCGCATATATTGTGCTCCTGTCTGGTAAGTGATCCATACCGGTTTTTGCTTTTGGTCATATTTCTCTACGACTTCGTTCTGCATATTGTTTTTCAGATTGATTATCAGCTTCTTATACTCCTGTCTGTCAAGTGTGTTGGGTTCATTCTTTTTTAGTCCTTTCTCCGGATTGGCAGTGCCGTAGTTGAACTCTCCCTGCATCCAGAAAATGACCGGACACTGTACGAAGTCTCCCTGTATTTCGGTAATCTGAGAGGCTAAAGAGACGGCTGTCTCAAAATCCTTGTAATGTGTACGTGTTTCCGATTCCTTTGACAGTTCTTCCACGCTGGCGCCACTGAATCCTACTGAAGTAGCGATGATTTTATCCATTTTCGGTTTTTTGAGCCGAACATAATTCACTGCTCCTACAAGCGGTGATTCTGCAAATGTTCCCGCTGATCTGCTCATCACATCCTTACCTTGGCGGAAAGGGATTGCAATATTGCCCACTAATGGATTAAGTTGCTTACGGTGCAAATTTCCGTAGTTAATCCACACTTGGTTGCTGATCATATAGTTTCCAGGTACATTTTCGGTAGATAGTGTCGGATAAGACTGATGGCCTGTGGAGAGACTCTGCCCATCCATGATGAAGTGCATATACATCTCCGGTTTCTTCTTGTTTCCATCTTTTTCTAAAGAGTGATTGTCTGCCATGGTTTCGCTTGTGCAGAAGCCGAGCAGAACGAGGCAAATTCCGGAGAACAGTTTAAATTTTTTCATTGTTTCTTTTTTTGTTAGAAGTTGATAAATTGTTTAATGCGAAAATAGAAGTGGATACTTAAAAAAGTAATCTTCCTGCTATTAATAAGTAATTAAAATACGGTTAATAAGTTTTATCTCGACATTCTGAACCGAAAATATCCGGAAATGCAATTTATTAATTGTTTATTAATGTCCTATTTCGATAAAAATTAAGTCGGGAATCTTATTTTTGAGCAATCAATATATCGGAAAGCAAATATAATTGTATAATATAAAACTAATATCATGAGAAAAGTGAACTATATTTTAATAATTGCGATTTGTGTGATTCTTAATTTTTTGTCCGTGGTAAATGCCAAAACAACAGACCGTAATTTTCCACCCCCTTTGAGAGCTACTTATGATACTCCTGCTAAAATATGGGAAAGTGAGGCGCTTCCCATTGGCAATGGATACATGGGTGCCATGATTTTCGGTGGTGTTTATGTTGATGTTATTCAAACGAATGAGCATACATTGTGGTCAGGAGGTCCGAGTGAAAATCCTGGTTATAACGGAGGGCACTTGAGGACTCCTGAAATAAACAAGGATAATCTTCAGAAAGCAAGAAACTTGTTGCAACAGAAGATGATAGACTTTATGGCCGACAAAGCCGCACATTTTGATGCCAACGGTAAACTCATTACGTATGATTATGAAGGTGACGGCGAAGAAACGGATTTACGCAGATATATAGATAATATTGCCGGTACGAAAGAACATTTCGGTTCATATCAGACCTTGAGTAATATTGTCATTACTTCGAACAATACCAAGTGTCCGGATTGTGCTTACTCTGATTATAATCGTACACTCGATATAGATAATTCTATCCATACAGTCAGTTATAAGGAGAGTGGCATAACTTATAAGCGTGAATATTTCATGAGTTATCCGGACAACGTAATGGTAATCCGGTTGACATCAGATAGTAAAGACGGTATTTCACGTACTATTGCACTTGAATCACTGCACAAGACTAAAAACATCATATCAGAAGGAAACACCATTACAATGACAGGCTATCCGACTCCGGTGGGTGGAGATAAGCGTGTGGGCGATCATTGGAAAAATGGATTGAGATATGCACAGCAAGTAATGGTCAGAAATGATGGAGGTAAGATTTCAGCAGTAGACGGTATGATTAAAGTAGCGGGAGCGAAAGAAATCGTTATCCTTATGTCGGCAGCCACTAACTATGTTCAATGTATGGATGATAGTTACAACTTCTTTTCTAAGGAAGATCCTTTGGATAAGGTGAAAGCTATTCTGAAGAAGGCGTCTGCAAAAAGCTATAAGAAACTGTTGATTGCCCATCAAAAAGACTATCGCAGTTTGTACGACCGTATGAAAATTAATCTGGGTAATGTGAAGGAAGCGCCTGTCATGACTACCGATAAGTTACTGAAAGGGATGGACGAACGTACTAATTTGCAAGCCGATAACCTTTATCTGGAAATGTTGTACTATCAGTTCGGGCGTTACCTGCTCATCTCCAGTTCGCGTGAAGGTTCATTGCCTGCCAACCTGCAAGGGGTTTGGGCTGACAGACTCCAAAATGCATGGAATTCAGATTATCATACTAACATCAATGTACAGATGAACTATTGGCCGGCACAGCCGACCAACTTGAGTCCGTGTCATTTGCCGATGGTGGAATATGTGAAAAGTCTTGTTCCTCGTGGCAGATATACTGCTCAGCATTATTATTGCCGTCCGGATGGAAAACCTGTACGGGGTTGGGTGACGCATCACGAGAATAATATCTGGGGCAATACTGCTCCCGCCAAAAAGGATACACCTCATCATTTTCCGGCAGGTGCTATTTGGATGTGTCAGGATATTTGGGAATATTATCAGTTCAATCAAGACAGGAAATTCCTGGAAGAATACTATGACACTATGTTGCAGGCTGCTCTCTTTTGGGTAGATAACTTATGGACAGACAAACGTGACGGAATGTTGGTTGCTAACCCTTCTCACTCTCCCGAACACGGTGAATATTCGTTGGGATGTTCTACCTCGCAGGCGATGATTTGGGAGATATTCAATATCATGATTAAAGCGAGCAAGGAATTGGGCAGGGAAAATGATCCGGAGATTAAGGAAATCAGCGCATCACTAGCCAAGCTTTCCGGTCCGAAAATTGGATTGGGCGGGCAGTTCATGGAGTGGAAAGATGAAGTGACGAAAGATATCAATGGAGACGGTGGACATCGGCATACCAATCATTTATTCTGGCTGCATCCGGGATCTGCCATCGTTGCGGGCAGAAGTGAATGGGATAATAAATATGCGGAAGCCATGAAAGTGACATTGAATACGCGTGGAGATGCGGGTACCGGATGGAGCAAGGCATGGAAACTGAACTTCTGGGCACGTTTACATGACGGTAACCGTTCGCATAAGCTATTGGAAAGCGCCTTGAAACTAACAAAACCCGGTGCTAATTTTGGGGGAGTATATACTAACTTGTTCGATGCACATCCGCCTTTCCAGATTGACGGTAACTTCGGGGTGACGGCAGGTGTGGCGGAAATGCTGATGCAGAGTCACGGAGGTTACATAGAACTGCTCCCGTCATTGCCTGACGTATGGAAAGAAGGTTCTTTCAAAGGTATGAAAGCCAGAGGTAATTTTGAAGTGGATGCTGAATGGAGCAATGGAAAAATAACGTCTGTTATTATTACCTCTTATTCGGGTAAGGAATGTATTGTCAAGTGCCCGGATGCAAAGAATTTAAAAGTTTCCGGTACTTCTGCGAAGGTCATAGCAGATGATATGATCTCATTCCCTACTTCCTCAGGAAAGGCATATAGGATAATAGAATAGAAATGAAACCTCTTTGGTTGTTTGGTCTCTTATATTAACTTATGTTGTTTATAGCTTATTCTTGCTTATTCATATGGTAGCATTCATAATTTCTTCTGCATAGATTAATAACTTCTCCCCATCAGTTAATCAATTCTTCTATATGTATTTGTTGAATGCACTTGAGCAGCAGTCTTGTTACATAAGTGCAACAAGGCGGCTGCTCAAGTCTGTTCGGGAGAATGCACAAGTGCAAACAAAGATATAAATATAGGGAGCAATATGCCAGTAAATAACATATTGCAAAAAATGCAGTTTTCTCATGGAAAAAAGCAAAAACAACCTATTGTTTTCTGTAAACTTTTCTTAAAATAAGGGCCTTTTTAAGGTTAAGTAATTGATTATTAACTCTGTGACATTTTTGTTTTCCCCCTATAATACTTAAAATAAGAACAAAAATGTGGCGGATGGTTTATCCTCCTTGTTTCACATAACTTTTCTGTTCTTTATTTCACATCATCCCATGTATCTGTTCTGAATGTCGAATCCTTCCAGTTGTTCGAACGTGGGGAATAGTCCGGCACGAGCATTGTCGAATGCTACTATTGCTTTGCCGTCAGTATATTCCACATTAGTCATCATAGGTCCGGTGGATGGCAGTTTGCGTACTCCGTAAGTTTGAGTTAATGCAAGAGTAGCAAGGCGGAGACCTACCGGTTCTTTAGGGGAAGGATGGATACAGAACTCATTGCCGATATGTTGTTTCCAGTGAAGATACTTCCCATTTTTTCCTTCGAACTCTGTCCGCTTTTGAATGTCTTTAATTCTTGGTACGGTGATAAAGCGGATACGATCACGATAGTTACCATGTTATTATTTATTAGATAAGATTATTACTCTACAATTTCTTTCGCTCTGTCCAATGCTACATTGATATTCGGACAGATATTTTCCTCTCCCAATAGTTCATAGAATCCGGATTTCTCCAATACTTTATGAACTTTCTCGTTGACTCCGGAAAGGATAACGGTAATCTTCTCCTTCTGCGACATTTCACAAAGAGTGGTCAGGTTATGGATACCCGTAGAGTCGATAAACGGAACTTTACGCATACGGATGATACGTACTTTCGGACGGTCACCCAATTGCGCCATTGTCTCTTCGAACTTTGTGGCGATGCCAAAGAAGTAAGGACCGTTGATTTCATATACTTCCACTCCTTTGGGGATTATCAGATTCTCTTCGTGTACGGCGATATCGAGTTCCGAGTTCGGATCAATCTCGTCCGTGATAACAGAAATTTCGGTAGTCTCCATAACACGTTTCATAAAGAGTACACAAGCGATGATAAGTCCGATTTCGATGGCAACTGTCAAGTCGAAGATAACAGTGAGGAAGAATGTGATCAGAAGTACCGTTACATCCGATTTTGGATTTCTCAGTAAAGCCTTGAATACGCGCCATCCGCTCATATTATAAGAAACGATGACCAATACTCCGGCAAGGCATGCCATCGGGATATATTGAGCAAACGGCATTAGGAAGAGAAGAATCAGCAACAGGACGACTGCATGGATGATTCCGGCTATCGGTGTCTTACCCCCGTTGTTGATATTTGTCATAGTACGGGCAATGGCTCCGGTAGCGGGGATACCGCCAAACAAAGGAGCTACGATATTTGCTGCACCTTGTGCAATCAGTTCTGTGTTGGAATCGTGGCGGTCGCCTATCACACCATCGGCAACGGTGGCGGACAACAGTGATTCGATAGCTCCCAACACGGCAATTGTGACGGCAACCGGGAATAAGTTTTTAATGGCTTCCCAGTTCAATGTGGGTACAACGGCATCGGGTAGCTCGGAATTGATTGTAAAGCGGTCGCCAATGGTTGGGATGCAGTCAATTCCGCCGTACATCTTCGTCAGGTAAACGGCAACTGTCACCACGACAATAGCAATCAGTGAGCCGGGAATTTTCTTGGAAAATTTGGGTGAGATGGCGATGATAATGATACTGATAATACTTACGATGGTATTCCACCAGTTCACCGTGTCGAAATGGCGGAAATAAATCAACCATTTTCCAATAAAGTCACCCGGAACTTTCTCGTCTCCAAACGACAGGCCGAAGATATCGGCTATCTGTGTGGTGAAGATGGTTACAGCGATACCGCTGGTGAAACCTACGATAATCGGATAAGGAATGAACTTTATGACGGCTCCCAGTTTGAACACTCCTAATAATATAAGGAGAACGCCTGCCATGAGCGTTGCTACAATCAGCCCGGCCTCTCCATATTGTTGGATAATTCCGTAGATGATGACGATAAAAGCGCCTGTCGGTCCGCCGATCTGAACTTTGCTTCCGCCCAGCAATGAGACGATAAATCCGGCAATAATAGCAGTAATGATACCCTTTTCGGGTGATACGCCCGAAGCAATACCAAAGGCAATGGCTAACGGCAACGCAACGATACCAACGATGATACCTGCCATCAAGTCTGCCATGAATGTTTCTTTTGAATAATTTTTTAGGCAAGAAACCAATTTAGGTTTGAATTCAAATAGTTTCATTTTCTATGAGTTGTTACGTGATCGTTTGTCTTTTGTAAAGTAGAGGTTGCAAAATTATATAAAATAATCGAAAGAAGTATGTTTCTCGACATACTATTTGATTTTTGATAGGTTTTATCAATGAGGGCATAGATTTTATTAATGAGAAAAGTAGGGCGTTTTATGAACAAATAGCTTATATTTGCGTTATGAATAATACGACAAGTTACGTGTGGTAATCAACCAATTTAAAATATAATAAGAATTATGGCTAAGAGTATTAAAGGAACTCAGACAGAGAAGAATCTGCTGACTTCATTCGCTGGAGAATCACAGGCAAGAATGCGTTACACCTATTTTGCAAGTGTGGCTAAAAAAGAAGGTTACGAACAAATTTCGGCTATTTTTACTGAAACGGCCGATCAGGAAAAGGAACATGCGAAACGTATGTTTAAGTTCTTGGAAGGTGGTATGGTAGAAATCACTGCCAGCTATCCGGCAGGTGTAATCGGTACTACACTCGAAAATCTTCGCGCTGCCGCTGCCGGTGAACACGAAGAATGGTCGCTAGATTATCCTCATTTCGCAGATGTGGCAGAACAGGAGGGTTTCCCGATGATTGCCGCTATGTATCGTAATATTTCTATTGCTGAGAAAGGTCACGAAGAAAGATATCTTGCTTTCGTGAACAATATCGAGAATATGACTGTATTCGCTAAAGAAGGTGAAGTAGTATGGCAATGCCGTAACTGCGGTTATATCACTGTAGGTAAGGAAGCTCCGGAAGTTTGTCCGGCTTGTTTGCACCCGCAGGCTTACTTCGAAGTAAAGAAGGAAAACTATTAAAAGAGGATTTCTGATTAGAAGATAGTTGGTTCCACGTCGGGAGGCTTTTCGTTTCCGGACGTGGAACTTTTTTTATTGTGTGGCTCTAGTACTTTATTCTACTTTGCTAAAGTGAATACGAAGAGGAGCATCTTCCATAGAGCTCATAAATTCATAAATCATGGCTCCAAAATCTTCTCCTTGCGGTTCATAATCATCCAATGTGCATTCCAATACCTCTTTGCTATCCACTGTGATTAGTCGGAAACCGACAAGAGCCGGGCGAATGTCTTTGTGGGTAGTAGAGAATTTGACGTTTACATCAGGTATTTCCAGTATGGATACTTTTACGTTTGCGCCACTATTCTCTTGGAACGATTTATCTCCTTCTTCTTTAAAAGTGATTTTACGGGGAGATGTCCCGAAATAATTCTTCAGGTCTCCGGATAGATCGGGAGTGAATGTATATTCTAAGTAAGAGTCACCTTCAAATGTTATTCGGTCTGAAGGTGTCCCTTTGGGTGCTTTGCTGATATCTTCTCCATACATCTCGAACAAATCAAGATTTGTTATTTTATCAAATGCCCAAGTTCCGGTAAATATATCCGGTCCGCTTATAGTGACAGTAAGTGTGCCGTTGCTGCCTATGGCATATCCGTCTTTATTGGCCAGACGGAGGATAAGTTTATCTTTTCCTTCTTCTTTCTTCAGGTACTTGATAGAGAAACTCCCTTTATTTTTGTTGATAGGAACAACAACTTGGGCTCCATTTACGAATTCATAATGTACCCCTTCTATTGCGGTAGAACTTTCATCTACTTCAATATCGAAGGTTGTCGCTACTTTTACCTTATATACTCCTCCTTTCATATTAGTCAGTTTGATAGAGAAGTCAGCGCTGAATCCAACTTTTCCTGTACTGTTCTCAAAGGACATTATGATTCCATTATTATTTAATAAGTTTACAGAAGCATAATTCATCAATCCCAACGAGAAACCTTCCGGAGCTTTTTGTAGATTAACATATAATTCTTTATTTTCATCACCGATATTTTCTTCAATACGGGTTAATGTAAAAGTAGCTTCTGTCTCACCTGCTTTTAATAAGATGGATGGTTCTGATACGGTGAAATCTACGCCTTCCACAGCTGTTCCACCAAATAGAACGGGAATAAAGACATCCGTTAGAGGAGCTTGGTCAGCTTTTATTTTCAATTCTATACTTCCTTTTGCCAATGTATAGAATGGCTGGTCGATATAGATTTGAGGCAGGCGCTGGTTATCATCAGATGAACAGGAAGCAAGAATAAATGTCATGCTCATCAATATACATAGATAATGCCCTAATTTCTTCATAACATTTCTTGGATTTTATGTGGTTATTGCTGTTGATTTATACTGCTTTCATATTCTGCTTTTATCGCATTATATTCCGCTACTTCTTCAGTAGTCAACACAGTAGGATTGGGTAATTTATAAGTTTTATTTATGAAATTAGTATCTGATTGCGGTGGCAATTCATCTATATCTTCGCAAGCTGCGTAAATTGCTCCGGATAATGCGAGGGAGATCATAAATATCCCGCTATATATTTTCTTTTTCATATTTAAATCCTCCATTTTATTTATTTTGTATCTCTTTATATCCAGGATTTTGTATCAATCCGTTCTCTAAATCCAAATCGTGCAAAGGAATTGGAAAGGTATACATATATTTCTCTGTCACATACTTCAGGCCATTGAGTGCTGTCCAATATTCCGGTGAGCCATTCCGTTTTTGTTCAAAGAAACGGTCTCCTTCCAGAAATAACTCTTTTCTGCGTTCTTGCAGAATGAATCCCATTAGTGGGGTTAGAGCATTACCCTCTACATCCGTTTTTATGACTTCTTTATCTGAAAGAGTTGGTAGTTTGTCAACTGTCAGGTCGGTATAATTACTGATACGATGTGCTCGTAATTCGTTAATAGATTTCAAGGCTTTGTCTTCTTGCTTCATGTGATAATAACATTCCGCTTCTATCAGTTTGAATTCGGCTGCTCTCATACCACAAAAGAAAATCTTTTTTGCTTGCCGTTGGGTGTTTACCCAAAGTGCATAGCGGATATCGCTTGTTTTTTCTTCTTCAGAGAAAGTACTTAAAAAACGCAGACTAACGGGACGGTATTGAAGGGTGGTATTTACTCCGGATAGATCGTCACTACCGGTGGCTGTGACAGCAAGATATGATTTTAAAAGCTGGTTGCCCGTCAATTCGTATGCATTAGTCATCATAGCTTTGTATGCCTCACCTTCCAATAAGGGATATTTGTTCAATAAGTCTTGGGCTATCGGAAGTGCTTTGCTCCATTGCCGTGTCCAGAAATACATACGAGCCTGATATCCTTTTATGACATCTTCCGTGAAACGGTAGATATTATCATTGATATGATAGCTGGCAGCCTTTTGCAAATCAGACTCTATCTGATTGATAGTGGCCTGCATGGTACTGCGGAGTGGCTTTTCTTCCATGTCAAATGTTGTTACAAGCGGTAGGCCAAGCTGAGTGTCGAATTCTCCAGTGCGGGGTACTTCGCAGAATATTCGTAATAATTGATAATATGCCACACCTCGTATAGCATATGCTGTACCTCGAATATTATTAGCTTCTTCCGTATCGCTTTCTTCCATTTCGTTCAATACAATATTACAGTCACGGATAAATTCATAAAGAGATTGGTAGTAATTGGGATATTGATTTTGACGAATAATATCGCCTACGTATGTTGCCAAAGAACGTGCGCCTGAGCTTGTCAGACAGGTTTCAAAATCGTCACCACATACTGCATCCCACGTCATCCATTGGTTGGCGTTTCCAACTAAATAACTGTCTGACCCGGCATCAATACTGTTAAGTCGTGTATGAATAAGTGCAGAAAATTCTTCTGCTGTTTTAGGAATAGTACGTCCATAAGGCTTTATATCTAAATAATTGTTACACGATATGCATAATAATGCAATTAGTCCGATACTTATTATATTCTTTTTTTTCATAATGTTTTGTTTTTAAAATCCGATAGAAACTCCCATAGAAAAAGTACGTGGAGTAGGATAAACTGCTCCTGGGGTTTCGGGGTCAATACCGGAATAATTGGTTATTATGAATAAATTGCTGACACTGAATGATAGTGCCAATGAACTGATATGTGCCCTTTTGAGCCATTCATTTTCAAAGTTATAACCCAATAGTAATGATCCGAGTTTGAAGTAAGATACTTTTTCCAACATAGAGGCACGAGTGATCTGGCTGCTGGTTATCATATAATTATCCAATCCCAAATATTCTCCATACGCATCAATGATACGTGGGTATCCATTGGTTATCGGGTTATCTTTTGTCCAACGATTCACACGGTCTTTTGTTACGTTCAGGAAGTTGGTATACAGGTCATTTTCTTGCGTAGGAATGCTTTCGACTGCTGCAGATGATTCATTTAGCATGGTGTAAGATACCGGACAAGTGATATTGTTCAGTATTTTTCCTCCTAAAGAATAAGAACCTCCTAAACTCAGGTTTATTTTCTTGTATGATAAAGAGATGGAATATCCTCCGTTGGTAGGTGCGTTACTAGTTCCCAAATAGAAAGCATAGTTTTTAGCTTCACCACGATCTGCTTCCGTAGACATTGTAACGTCCGGACGGGTAGCATAAGCATAAATTCCTAATTTCTCATCAATGCCTATTACTTTTCCACTGACAATAGAACTTAATGGGTAGCCTACGTAGTTAGAATTGAAAATGCTTCCATTAGGTGAGGAATATTTTAGCAACTTATTACGGTTGTAAGCAATATTGGCAGTTAATGAAAGATTCCAGTCTTTAGTTTTCAATACATTGGCACTTATTGTCACTTCCGCTCCTTGATTCAGTAATTCTGAGGTATTATAACTTTGATATGAGAATCCTGTGGTGTAAACAACCGGAACACTGGTTACGGCATCTCGTGTGCGTCTGTCATAAAGTTCACCTTGTAAGCGTAGACGGTCATTCAGAAAACCTATATCCATTGAGATTTTCATATCGCGTGTTTTTTCCCAGCGTAATTTGGCGTTCGGGGCATTCCGTAATGTTCCCATGCGGTAATAATCATTGTCGGCTTTGCGGAATGAGTTTTCATAATCCATTACCAATTGTGGATAAACAGACTTATTAATGTTTCCTGTATATCCGAATGCAGCTCGTAAAGATAAAGTGCTGATAATAGGTTTTAAAGGTTTCATGAACTCTTCCTGATCAACATTCCAAGATAGACCGACAGAGCCGGTAGGGTTGAATTGTTCATTGCTACCGAAATTATTCGAGCCATCAGTACGTCCTGTCAAACTGAGAATATAACGTTGCTTGAATACATAGTCTAATGAAAGGTAAAAAGAAGCGAAGGCGTCTTCTACAATACTTTGACCGGATAGCTGATCGACGATGGCTGCATACGAAATCAGGTTGTTATAGCCTATATCCATACTTTCCGGATATATGGGGATAGAAGAATTACCGGATATGGGATCATATCCATATCGTTTTTCGTAGATGCTTTTGGAATATTGTCCTCGTATCTCCGAGCCTAACAATGCGCTTATATAATGGTCGCGACCGAAGGTGTTGAAATAATGGAGCTGGCCGCGTAAATTGTAATTGGTGTTATAAGCATTGGTCTGAGTAATGGAACCGTATGTACGTTTAGATATACTACTTGCACTACCTTCAAATGGGCGGTCCTGCCAAGCGGCGTATGTGTTTTTGCCATTGATATTATCGGAGGCATTTGTCACATATCCGTAAGAAGCCAATCCTTCGAAACTTAAATTGTCTAAGATGTTAACGCTTAGATTAGCGATTAATGATGCGGACATATTTTTGGTTTCGTTGGATGTTTCATTGATTTCTCGGAAAATATTGTATCCACCATCCGGTAATAATTTGTCATAAGCACCATTGGCATGAGTTATACTGTAATATGTATTGTCTGCTGCATATGATCCGTCTTCGTTGTATATTCTTTCGTATGGATTGGCAAAATAGGCATACTTGAAAGGGTCAACATTCAGTGATGGTGAAGTGGATTCCTGTATAGCCATATCAGCAGAGATGCCAAGTTTCACCCGTTTGTTGGGCTTCATATCAAGTTTGGCACTTACATTGTAGCGTTCGTAATCGGTTTTTTTTACCAGTCCATTGTTTTTCGCATATCCTAAAGAAACGTAATAAGAGTTTTTTTCCGATCCTCCGGAGAGAGAAAGATAATGGCTGTTTGAAACTGAATTTTGAAATAATTCGTCAAACCAATCAGTTGTTTGTTCGCCAAGACGGGCTATTTCCGCATTTTGCTGTTCTAAGGTCATATTGGCGTATTTCCCGTATCCGGATCGAATCATGCCGACCGCGCCAATAACCGGATAGTGAGTACCATCGGCAAAACCTTTGGCAGAGAATTCATTCCACAGCTCTTGCTCCCAGGCCAGTTTCTCACTGGAGTTCATTAGATTAGCATTTCCCGGAGGTCTTGTGACGATGGAAACATTGGCTGAATAATTAATACTCATTTTCCCTTCTTTTCCTCGTTTGGTTGTTACCACGATAACGCCTCCTGCTGCACGAGAGCCATAAATGGCTGTTGCTGAAGCATCCTTCAATACTGTGATAGATTCAATGTCGTTTGGGTTAATTCCGGAGATACCATTTGCAAAGATTTCATTGAAATCACCTGCACGGATTTGGCTGCTTGATATGCTTGGAATATCTTTCTGCAAAGGTACCCCGTCTACCACCCACAATGGTTCTGCATTACCTGTAATTGTGTTTGTACCACGAATACGTATTTTGGCCGATTCTCCCGGGCGACCGGAAACAGCTTTCACGTCCATTCCGGCAACTTTTCCTTGCATCAACATATCCAAATTGGCTGTAGGGGCTCCTTTCAGGTCTTTGGCTGTCAGTGTTGTCAATGAACCGGTAGTACGGCGTTTGGTCGTACGCTGGTATCCGGTGACTACTACCTGATCCAGTTCGGAGGTTTCATCTTCTAATGTGATATAGCCGGACAGTGGCTTGGTTACCCGCATGAATAGCGGTTTCATACCCACGTACTTAAATTCAATCTGGGTGTTCCGATCTACCCACAGAGAAACTTCTCCTTGGTCGTTAGCCACTACTCCCTGTGCCTTACCGGTAACTTTTACTGTTGCACCGGGCAAGGGATTCTTGTCTACGTCTACAATGGTTACTTTCACTAGAATGGTCGCATCGCCTTGCGGCTTTTGAGCGAACAGGATTGTAGCCATGCAACAGAGACAGACAAACACGAATGCTTTGAATGTTTTCTGATACTTCATAAGCTTTTTGAGTTAGGGTTAATTATGATTGATGATATCAATATGTTGCTTTACCGGTTGAATGAGATTCTCCACAAAATAGTAGCGGATCAAATTCTGATAATAGGGACACATTACTCCATGATCTTTTCCCGGCAGGATAAACATATCGAAACGTTTGTTGGCTTTTATCAGAGCGTCTGCCAGACGATAGGTAGATGAAGGCGGGACATTCTTATCTACATCACCGGTGATAAGCATCAGATGGCCTTTTAAGTTCTTTGCCAGTTCCATATTGGTCGGAATCTTGGTGGAAAATACCGTTTTTCCAGTCTTTGGATCAGTCTTCTCGGTCAGTCCGTGAAATGCTTCTCCCCACCATTGGATATAGATATTGTTGTCATGGTTGCCCGAAGCAGCTACCGCTACTTTATAAAAGTCGGGATAAGTGAGGATGGCGGCTACTGTCTGGAATGCTCCTCCGGAGTGTCCGTAAATACCCACACGGTTAAGATCGATGAACGGGTAGTTCTTTGCTAGCTGCTCAATTACGCTTTTATCATCAGCCAACGGATAATCACGCAGATTACCGTAGCCGAAGTTATAGAAATCGTGTCCGCGCAAAGGAGAACTTCCACGTGGAGCCACATTGATGACTATAAAGCCAAGCTCAGCCAGCGATTGGTTACCATTATCGTCAAGTGTGAATGATTGCGGAATCTGGTCATCTTGGGGACCGGGATACACATTGCTGATAATAGGATATTTTTTGTTTTTATCCAGTTGAGACGGTAGATACATGAGTCCGTAAAGATCTGTTTTCCCATCGGCCGCTTTCAACTTTAACAGTAAAGGCGGTTGCCATCCTGCTTTTCGCAACAGGCTGTCGTCCATGCGATTTACCTCAAAATATTGTGTGGGACGGTCGATAGACAATACATTCATTACAGGCGCCAAGTCCATACGTGAATATGTATCGATGGCATATCGTTGGTCGTCGGACAGGGTTAATTCGTGGTTACCGTTTCCCGGAGTAAGCAGCGTTTGTTTTTTTCCATCAAAATCAGCCTTATAATAAAAGGTATAATAAGGGTTAGTATCAGGTTCGTTACCATATCCGGCAAAAATGATATTTCTTCGTAAGGTATCTATGTGTACGATACTGCCTGCTACAAGGTTATCACCATGTGTGATGCGGTTTAGTAATCGTCCGTCATTATTGTACAGATAATAGTTACCTTTTCCTGTGCGTTCCGACCACCAAATGAAATATTTTCCTTTCTCTATAATGCGATAGCCCGATAGGGTCAAGTTGATGTGTGGAGCACATTCTTCCGAGATAAGCTCAGTGACTGTGCCATCTGTCACGTTGATACGGCAAAGGTCTATTTTATCACCCTTACGGCTTCTGCGCGTGAAAAAAAGAGCTTTGGGAGAACGGAAATAGTCTAAAGTTACTACTTGGTCAGGATATTTCCCAATCGGTAACATCTTTCCTTGTTCATGGTCGGCATCATACCAAAACATACGGTATTGACGCACTCCGGCATCACCGGGCATAGGCATCTTGAAGGTATTTGTCGTCGGACGTTGCCGTGCAAGGGAGTTGATAAGGCTGATTTCTTTTACTTCACTCATATCCTGTATCAGGCAGACATAACGATGTCCCAGCCAGAATCCTTTGGTGTTAGACTCTATTGTGTCTTTAGAGCAACGGTAAGTATAGGACGCATCCTCTTTACCGTCTTTTGTCAGACGGTGTATGATTCCTGTACGGTTGTTACGTATATAGAGGTCATATCCGCATCCCAACATAGTGAAGAGTGAGTCAGAGCTATGGTACGATGGTTTGAGAACAGGACGTTCCTTCTTTTTGTTTTCTGCCTTTATCTGTGTCAGTATTCCGGTGCGCATATCATACACCATAGACTTTCCTTTCTTATCAAGATAAAAGCGGTTGAAGTCATTCTTCTTAAATCGATACCCGTAAAGCTGTATATTCCTTGCATCGAGTGTGTCACCCGTGATTCTTGCATATTGTTGCACGAATTGCAGGTTATCCTTTATCATATTGCGTTTTTTACCATTCTTGGCATTAACCAGATAGTAAGAAACTCCATTATCTTCTTTTACATTGTAGTAAAAATAAGAACTACCTTCAATCCAGTTGGGATAAGGTCTTTTGCCTTTTATATATTGCTCCAGTGCATCAGAGGAAAATTTTTCAGCACGTGCCCAATCCACATCGTTTACAGTACTGTTTACCGATGTGGATGTTCCTTGTGCTTGTATGCATAAGCAGAACAGCAGGCCTATAAAACTTATGACAGTATTTTTTCTCATCTCTTTTTATATTCGGTTGCTAATTTGACTGCTTGTAGTGCGTCAATGATTCCTCCGCTTGTACAACGATCTTTTAAATTGTCAGCCGGACGAACGCTCTTTATTAATATCTCTTTGATTTGTGTGGCCGTCAGCTTTGGGAAATGGGCACGTAACATTGCTGCTACACCACTTACTATGGGGGTGGCTATACTGGTTCCTTGTGATACCATGTATTTGTTGCCGACCGTTACCGAGGTAATTTCTTCTCCAGGGGCGAATACATCTACTTCTTTTGCTCCATAGTTGGAAAACTGACTTAGTTGCCCTTTTTTGTCAGAAGAACCGACTCTCAAGTAATTAGGGAATATTTTTCCTTGCGCATCCTTTGCTGAAGGAAAATAGGTGATGAGATCGATATTCCGTTTGTCATTGCCTGCCGCTTGGATGATAAGTACGTCTTTTTTGAGAGCATATTCAATAGCCTCATTTACCATGTCGGCATCGGGTGAGGTGTATTTTCCTAAACTCATGTTTATAACCTTAGCGCCATTATCCACTGCATAACGGATAGCGGTTGAAATGTCTTTGTCGTATTCGTCACCGTCAGGAACGGCACGTATGATCATCAACCGCGCTTGAGGCCAGACACCGGTGATGGCAGCATTATTGATTCCTTGTCCGGCAATCACTCCTGCAACGAAAGTACCATGGTCGCATCCTTTTGCTTGTAATAACGAATTTCCGTAAAAACGATCTGAAGGATTTTTTAAATCGTCGCCCATTAATAACCTTTTGTCAGCATCATGCTCGATACCATATAATCTTTTCTGCATCAAGGCAAATGTGTTGCGGTGTTGCTTATGAACATTTTTCCATAATGATTTTTTTCCACTCTTGAACATATCGACAAAAAGTGTTTGGTAGGCGTTGCCCCATGCCGGATCTTCAATAGGAAGATGAGTTAATCCATTGACTGTAAGTGTGTCTATATTTATTCCGGGAATAGTAGTCAGCACAGAATCTATCAGCTGATATGCTTGGTCTTTTGCGGCCGTATAACCCACATATTTTATATAACTCATGATACCCGCCTTCTTTTTCATCTTTTCGTAGTAGGCATATTCAGTAGTATCTTGTATATCTGCCGGATCGATATTTTTATATTTGGGATATAACCGTTTGAATTCGCGGTACTCTTCAGTTCCGGCACTGGTCATGTTGAATGTCCCGTCTTTAGTTCCGAGAAAGTTCCATCCGTGCAAATCGTCCGCGTATCCGTTTTTATCATTGTCTTTTCCATCGATTTTTTCTTTTGGATTACACCAAAGTGCGGGTGCTAGATCGATAGAGGTCGTATCTATACCCGAATCGATGATACCCACGATGATTTGCCGGTGGGGTTTTAGCTTTTTTTCTTGTAGAAAGTGTAAGGCTTTTTCCATATTTATGCCCTGCAATGTATCATTATACACTTTGTACCAGTTTGAATACGCTGTTGTTTGTCCTTTGAGATTGTTTACGGATATCCCTAGAAGGATGAGCAAAAAGATTGGTAGTTTGAATTTTCCCATGCTTTCATGTTTTTATATTTGCCATATCTGTGGCAAATAGGATGATGGCACAAAAATACAATATAATAATTAAAAGACAATAAATCCAGTCTGTAATTTAATAAAAAGAATAAATATTCGGAAATAGCTGTGAAATCCTGTATTTATAGACTTGTATATTAGGAATGTGATATAAGATAGGTATAGAAGACTAAAAACGCGTAAAAAGAACAAGGTAATCGTTCTTTTTACGCGTTTTTATAATATTCTACTTACACTTTGTAAGTTGTGGAATGTTCCTGTTAATCTTTCTTATGCGGATAATCAATCGTGTAATGCAAGCCTCGACTCTCTTTACGTTCCATAGCCTGTTTTGTGATGAGATAACCCACATTGATCATGTTGCGCAATTCGCACAGCTCGCGGGTAGCCTTGCTACTCTTGAACAACCGTTCGGCTTCTTCATAGAGGATGTCCAGCCGGTTCCATGCACGTATCAACCGGGTATTACTGCGGACAATGCCAACGTATGCTTCCATGATCTGGTTGACTTCCTTCATACTTTGGGTAATCAGTACACGTTCTTCATTGGAGATGGTTCCTTCGTCGTTCCATTCGGGGATATCTTCGTTAAAGTCATAACGTTCCAATACACTGAGCGCATGTTTGGCAGCAGCGTCGGCATAGACAATCGCTTCTATCAGCGAGTTGGAAGCCAGACGGTTGCCTCCGTGCAGACCTGTGCAGGAGCATTCTCCTAATGCATATAGGCGACGGATACTGGATTGTCCGTCCAGATCGACCGTGATACCGCCACAGAGATAGTGTGCTGCGGGTGCCACGGGGATGTAATCTTTGGTAATATCAATGCCGAGACTGAGGCATTTCTTATAGATATTGGGGAAGTGCTTTTTTGTCTCTTCCGGGTCTTTGTGTGTCACGTCGAGGAATACATGGTCTTCCCCACGTTGTTTCATTTCATTGTCAATGGCGCGGGCCACGATATCACGTGGAGCCAGTGAAAGCCGTGAGTCATATTTTTGCATGAACTCTTTGCCGTCTTGTGTACGCAGTACGGCACCATATCCACGCATCGCTTCCGTGATAAGAAAAGCGGGGCGGTCTCCCGGATTGAAGAGGGCTGTAGGATGGAATTGGATAAACTCCATGTCTTTCACTGCACCTTTGGCACGATAAACCATAGCAATCCCGTCTCCCGTAGCTACCAAAGGATTGGTCGTATTACGGTAAACAGCTTCACAACCACCTGTTGCCATCACGGTTACTTTGGAAAGGAAAGTATCCACTTCGCCTGTTGCTTCATTCAGCACGTATGCGCCGTAGCATTTGATACCCGGTGTATAACGGGTGACGATAATTCCCAAATGATGTTGCGTGATGATCTCTACGGCAAAGAAGTTCTCGAATACTGTGATATTAGGGTGCTTTTTTACTGTTTCTATCAGACTCTCCTGAATCTCGGCGCCTGTATTATCTTTGTGATGAAGGATACGGAATTCCGAGTGTCCGCCTTCTTTATGTAAATCAAACTCTCCGTCTTCTTTCTTATCGAAATTTACTCCCCAATGAATAAGTTCGTTGATCTGTTCGGGAGCATTGCGGACTACTTTCTCCACAGCATTTCGGTCGCTGATCCAATCTCCGGCAATCATTGTGTCTTCAATGTGCTTCTCGAAATTATCTACTGCAAGATTGGTTACGGAAGCTATACCGCCTTGTGCAAAAAAAGTGTTGGCCTCTTCCAATCCGGCTTTACAGATAAGCGCAACTTTACCTTTGTGCGCTACTTTCAGTGCAAAACTCATACCGGCAATTCCGGAGCCGATGACGAGGAAATCGAATTTTCTTACCATAGTTTTGTTATTTCTCACCGCAAAGCTACAAAATAAGTTACTTCGTTGTACTTTTCGTTGTCACTAATTCATAAAATTGCTACCTTGCGGGCAAAAATCTGACAAAATGAATCGAATTTTCCATGCACGTATTGCTTGGTACCAATATTTCTTATTGGTAGTACTTACTGTGAACGTTGTCGGTGCATTGTGGTGTAAGTATATCTTGCCGGCAGTGTTGCTGATACTTATGCTGATTGTTGTGATCGAGCAGATTATCCATACTGTTTATACAGTTACTCCTGACGGGATTCTGGAGATATCTACCGGGCGTTTTATCCGTAAAAAAGTAATTCCGATCTCTGAGATTACTGCCATAAGGAAATGCCACTCTATGAAGTTCGGACGTTTTTCGGTGACGGAGTATGTGTTGATAGAATGTGGAAAGGGTAAGTTCGTCTCTGTGATGCCTGTCAAGGAACGGGAATTTGTCGAATTGCTTGAAAAAAGATTAACTGATTATATACTATGAAGTATCAACTAATTATTATTGGTGGCGGTCCTGCCGGATATACAGCTGCCGAAGCTGCCGGTAAGGCCGGTTTGAGCGTATTGCTTATCGAGAAAAATAATCTGGGTGGTGTTTGTCTGAATGAAGGATGTATTCCGACCAAGACATTATTGTATTCGGCAAAGACGTATGATGGTGCCCGCCATGCGTCAAAGTATGCGGTGAATGTCTCCGAAGTATCTTTTGACTTGGCAAAAATCATTGCCCGTAAAAGTAAAGTAGTGCGTAAACTGGTATTGGGAGTAAAATCCAAACTGACTTCCAACAATGTTACGATAGTGGCGGGAGAAGCACAGATCATTGATAAAAATACGGTTCGTTGTGGTGAAGAAACCTATGAAGGGGATAATCTGATACTTTGTACAGGATCTGAAACCTTTATCCCTCCTATTCCGGGAGTCGATTCCGTAGATTATTGGACGCATAGGGAAGCATTGGACAATAAGGAGCTGTCCGCTTCACTTGTCATCGTTGGCGGTGGAGTGATCGGAATGGAATTTGCCTCGTTCTTCAACAGTCTTGGAGTACAGGTGACGGTTATAGAGATGATGGATGAGATTTTGGGCGGTATGGATAAAGAACTCTCCGCTTTGTTGCGTGCTGACTATATGAAACGGGGAATTAAATTTTTGCTTAGTACGAAGGTCGTTGCTTTGTCACAGACAGAGGAAGGCGTCGTTGTCTCATACGAGAATGCGGAGGGGAGCGGAACAGTTGTTGCGGAGAAATTACTGATGAGCGTCGGCCGTCGTCCTGTGACGAAAGGTTTCGGACTTGAAAACCTGACTCTGGAAAAGACAGAGCGTGGTGCCGTCAAAGTAAATGAGAGAATGCAGACATCCCTTTCTAATGTCTACGTTTGCGGTGATTTGACCGGATTCTCTTTGCTGGCGCATACGGCTGTCCGTGAAGCGGAAGTTGCCGTACATTCTATTTTGGGAAAAGAGGATACTATGAGCTACCGCGCTGTTCCGGGAGTTGTCTATACCAATCCGGAGATTGCCGGAGTGGGCGAAACGGAAGAATCGGCTTCTGCAAAAGGCATTCAGTATAAAGTAGTAAAACTTCCTATGGCCTATTCCGGTCGTTTTGTAGCAGAAAATGAAGGCGTGAACGGAGTTTGCAAAGTATTGTTGGATGAACAACAGCGGGTGATTGGCGCTCACGTATTGGGAAATCCCGCTTCGGAGATTATCACTCTTGCGGGGACTGCCATTGAACTCGGACTGACGGCAGCGCAATGGAAAAAGATTGTTTTCCCACATCCCACGGTAGGAGAAATTTTCCGGGAAACGTTGTAGTACGAATTAATAAGATTGGGGTGCGTGACTGGACAGGTAAAGAATATGTGGTAAATGTAAGATAGTATAAACAGTGTAGTATGAAGAATATTATTTTATCAGTTCTTTTTTCTTTCTGTTTTCTTCCCCTATGGGGACAAAAGGACTTCTCCCAAATAGATTCGCTTATCAAGCAACTGCTTCCTGAATCATCCGAAGTCGGCATATCCGTTTACGACTTGACGGCTAAGAAACCGCTTTATGACTATCGTGCGGAGAAGCTGTCCCGTCCCGCCTCTACTATGAAACTGCTGACTGCCATTACCGCCCTCTCCCGTCCCGAAGCCGATGAGCCTTTCCGTACGGAAGTGTGGCACGATGGAGTGATAGAACATGATACATTGCAAGGAAACCTGTATGTGGTGGGTGGATTCGATCCGGAGTTTGACAGCCAGGCAATGGATTCGTTGGTTAAGAAAATAATCAGTTACCCGTTTTCTGTGATTAACGGGCAAGTGTATGGGGATATTTCGATGAAAGATTCCCTTTACTGGGGGCATGGATGGGCATGGGATGATACTCCGGCAGGTTATCAGCCCTATCTCTCTCCGTTGATGTTCTGCAAGGGAACGGTGCGGATATCGGTAGTTCCCTCTACCGTGCAGGGGGATACGGCAAGCGTCTCCTGCCAGCCCGTATCTTCTTATTATACTTTGACAAACCGGACGAGAACACGCGCTTCCTCCGCCGGAAAGTTCTCTTTTACTAGGGATTGGCTGACGAACGGGAATAATCTGACTGTTTCGGGCAATGTCACTTCGATCAGAAAAGATGATATCAATATTTATGACACTCCCCGTTTCTTCATGCACACCTTTCTTGAACGTCTTCGGGGAGAAGGAATTGCCGTTCCTCCGTCGTATGATTTCGCCGAGTTGCCCCGTGACAGTGTGAAAGTGGAGCAGATGGCGTGCTGGAATACTTCCGTGCAGAAAGTGTTGAACCAGTTGATGAAAGAGAGTGATAACCTGAATGCGGAAGCCTTGCTTTGCCGTCTGGGCGCGCAGGCTACGGGAAAGAAACAGGTGGCGGCCGAAGATGGGATTGTCGAGATTATGAAGCTCATCCGTCGGCTGGGGCACGACCCGAAAGACTATAAGATTGCGGATGGCTGTGGACTGTCCAATTATAATTACCTCTCTCCCGCCCTATTGGTCGATTTCTTGAAATATGCCTATTCGCGGACGGATATTTTTCAGAAGTTATACAAGGCTCTTCCCGTTGGCGGGGTAGACGGTACGTTAAAAAACAGAATGAAGAGTGCGCCTGTATTTCGGAACGTTCATGCCAAGACAGGATCGTTTACAGCGATAAATACGCTTGCGGGTTATCTGCGTATGAAGAACGGGCACGAGGTGGCATTCGCCATCATGAACCAGAATGTACTTTCGGCTGCTAAGGCAAGAGCTTTTCAGGATAAAGTCTGCGCTTTCCTCTCTTTATAAGGTCTATGGTGATGTCATCCCTCCGTTAATACATTAATCCGAACAACCAAAATGGAATCTCGTTATTGAATCCAATTTCTATGTTGTCAAGAGCCAGATATCCGTTCTCCACTCCTGCTAATTGTTTTTGAATTTTGTTTTTACCGCCAATCTCGAAATTGTATGTCTCATTCAGTGTGAAATCTATTTGAGAGGAATAGGTAACTTTATGTTTTACGGCTGTTTGATTGAAGAAGAATGTTTCGCGGACATTTCCTATGTCTGTTTTTTCTCCTCCCAGTGCGTATGCATAGTTTGTATTACCTAAATAAATCTTTTCCGGTTTTGTCAGTTGTTTGATGCCGGAAGCTTCTTTGTCGAGCAGCAAGAGGGCTTGGGCCTTTTGGAGATAGGATAGATAATTCAACAGACTGATGCGACTGACTTCTATTTCTTTGCTGAGCATTGATATATTGGGAATATATGGCACAAGTCCTGCGAGGATGGAAAATAGCTTTTTTATTTTACCAATGGAATAATAATCTATTTTTTCAGTAGAAGGTAAGTCTACATCTAGAATTGTATTCAAGATGGCTAATAACCTCTCGTGGTACAATATTTTATCTTCTTTATAAAAAGGGAAATAACCGTAAGTTAAGTATTCGTTGAATGCTACAAGCGGTTTCAACTGTTTGCTTACGTTCATGGCCAGTTCTATATGCTTGGTCAATATATCGGAAAGCGGGAGCACTTCCATTTTATATCCATATTCAAATTGCAGGAACTCACGGAAAGAAAGTCCGTGCAAATGATAGGTAACGGCTCTTCTTGAAAGATCGGCTTCACCTTTATGTATTTCGAGCAAAGAAGAGCCGGTTATGCACTTCGTCCAAAAACAAAGCTTTCCCTCCCATTTTCTGAAACTCATCCGCCAACTCAAATAGAGAGTGGGTAGTAAACCAAATATTGTCCAATGAAACATAAAGTGTATCATTGTCATAACCAGGGTAATGCTCTTTTATATATTGAAGCATGAGGGTTGTCTTCCCCGTTCCACGAGCGCCTGTTATGGCTATTAACCGGTTGTTTCAACGAATCTCATGATACAGATATCTTACGAAGTCTAAGGAGACCCGTTCTCTTAGTTGATAGAATGTGGCAAATAGTTGTTTCATAAGAGTGGTTTATTAATTCCTCTATAAAAATACAATTGTATTCTCTAATAAACAAAAATAACCGGATTTTGTTTACCAGAGAATACAATTGTATCTATTTGACCTGGAATACTGTAAATTCTATATTCTATTTATTTTGCGTATTCAGCCCAGTTCGTATTCTTCATATCACCGCTCTTAGCCAGTTCCGCGTGCATTCCGAGTGCAGCTTGGATGGCGTGTGGAGTCTGGGCTTTGCCGCCGGCCAGTTTGAGATAATCCCAAAGCAACTGTTTGTAGTCGGGATGCGCACAATTCTCGATGATAGCCTGCGCACGTTCTTTCGGACTCTTGCCACGAAGGTCGGCAACACCCTGTTCGGTGATGATGATATTTACAGAATGCTCGCTGTGGTCGAGGTGAGACACCATCGGAACGATAGCGCTGATCTTACCTTCCTTAGCCACAGACGGACAAGTGAAGATAGAGATATAAGCGTTGCGGGTGAAGTCGCCCGAGCCGCCGATACCGTTCATCATCTTCGTGCCACCGATGTGGGTAGAGTTCACGTTACCGTAAATATCCGCCTCGATAGCCGTATTGATGGAAATTACACCGAGACGGCGAACCACTTCGGGGCTGTTTGATATTTCCGACGGACGGAGCACCAGCTTGTCGCGGAAGAAATCCATATCGTTGTAAATACCTTCAAGGCAGTCGTTGGTGACAGTCAGTGAGCAGGCACTGCCGAACTTGATACGTCCTTCGCGGATCAGACCTATCACGGAGTTCTGAATCACTTCAGTGTACATTTCGAAAGGGGGAATTGTTTTGTCGCGTCCCAATGCACCGAGTACGGCGTTAGCGATGTTTCCCACGCCCGACTGCAACGGAAGGAATGTAGCCGGAATGATACCGCGTTTCATATCCGCGGCAAGGAAGTCGGCCACGTTCTGCCCGATTTTGTCGGTCAGCGGATCGGCAGCGGCGAAAGAACGGGCTTCGTCCGGCCAATTGGTTTCCACCACACCGACAATTTTTTTCGGATCTACCTGCACGTACGGCAGTCCGATGCGGTCACTCGGCTTGTAGATCGGAATCTCGCGACGATAAGGAGGATCCAGAGGTTCGTATACGTCGTGCAGTCCCATGCCGGATTTACTGTGCGCACTGTTCAGCTCGATAATAATCTGGTCTGCCAGGCGGCAGATGGTTGGGGCGATACCGCCGGCGGCAGTCAGGTAGATTTTTCCGTCCGGAGTCACCTCGCAAGCTTCGATGATGGCAACGTTCACTTTGCCCATGAATCCGTAGCGCACCTCCTGCGCCATCTGTGAAAGATGTATGTCGTTGTAGGCAATTTCTCCGTTGTTCACAGCTTTGCGGAAATCGGCGTTGGTAGTGTAAGGAGCGCGGTAACGGATGGCTTTGGCACGTGATAGTATGCCGTCACAAGATTCTCCGGTAGATGCACCTGTAAAAATTCCTACTTGAAACGGGTTTCCTTTCGCGTGTTCCGCTTCAGCGATTTTTGCGAGTTCGGCTGTGACAGCCTTGGCTGTTCCGGCGGGAGTAAATCCGCTAAGGCCGATGTTGTAGCCATGTTTGATCAGGCTTGCAGCTTCCGCTGCCGAGATACGATTTAGTGGCATAAATAGTACAATTTCGTGTTAAAATACAGTTGATATTTTAGGGTTAATTATCGCTTAATATTTTCGTTGAAGAATCTCTCCCCAGATAATGGCGCGTCGGGCTTCTTCCGCCGAGCGGATTGTGAAATCCTGTTCGTTGCCGGGCGACGACTCGTCGGGAGCGTTGTATTGGGAGTTTTGCCGGATATTGCGTTTGTCCTGTGCGGCGCTGTTCGCTATGGAGGCGGCTACGGATACTTCTTCCCGTTTCTTTTTCCGTTTGGGGTTACTCCACGCTTCGGGCATAGGAACTGCGTCCGGTTTTATTTCGTCGGACGATGGCATAGGGGAAACGGGGCGTTTGCCGGGCTTTTTATTCTTATTCACCTCTTTAAATATTCCCACAAGAATGACGCCTGCTATCAAGAGAAATTTTAAGAAATCTTCCATTGTGCTTCACTGCTATTTAGTTATCTGCCAAAGTTACGTATTAAATCTGATTCAGGATAACTTTTCAGTATGAAAAAAGGGCAGCTTCACAGCTCCCCTTAATTTTTTTAACCTAAACCTTAACTATGAAAAAATCTAATGTTTCTTTCATTGCACAAATGTGAAAAATAAAATTAAAATTGCCAAGAATACTGCCGGAAAATGTTTATTCCCTTAACATTAATTACAGGTTATGTGACTTAATCGCAAGTTTTGGTGTTATTTTCGCGCTAATTTGTATCTTATTAAAAGCGAAGCCGTATCTTTGCAGCCGAATTTTTAATTTAGATTTGAGTATGAACGAATTAACGGGAGCGGACTTTAAATCCGCAACTGCTGATGACAGCAAAAAGCTGTTTATCGAGACTTACGGCTGCCAGATGAATGTGGCCGACAGCGAGGTGATTGCCTCAGTGATGCAAATGGCGGGTTACTCTGTGGCGGAAACGCTTGAGGAGGCCGATGCCGTGTTTATGAACACTTGTTCTATCCGTGACAATGCGGAGCAGAAAATCCTGAACCGTCTGGAGTTCTTCCATTCGTTGAAGAAAAAGAAAAAACACTTGATTGTGGGCGTACTGGGATGTATGGCCGAGCGGGTGAAGGACGATCTGATAACGAATCATCACGTAGACCTCGTGGTGGGGCCGGATGCATACCTGACATTGCCCGATCTGATTGCCGCTGTAGAAGCCGGAGAGAAGGCGATCAATGTGGAACTTTCCACTACCGAAACTTATCGGGATGTGATTCCGTCGCGTATCTGCGGCAACCATATTTCCGGATTCGTGTCCATCATGCGCGGTTGCAACAACTTCTGTACCTACTGTATCGTGCCCTATACTCGCGGGCGCGAGCGTAGCCGTGATGTAGAGAGTATCCTGAACGAAGTGGCTGACCTGGTGGCGAAAGGTTATAAGGAGGTGACATTGCTGGGACAGAACGTCAACTCCTACCGTTTTGAGAAACCGACGGGCGAGACAGTCACTTTCCCGATGTTGCTGCGTACTGTGGCGGAGGCGGCTCCGGGTGTACGTATCCGTTTCACGACCTCCCATCCGAAGGATATGAGCGATGAAACGCTTGAAGTGATCGCGCAGGTTCCCAATGTGTGCAAGCATATCCACTTGCCCGTGCAGAGCGGTAGTTCCCGCATTCTGAAGCTGATGAACCGCAAGTATACCCGCGAATGGTATCTGGACCGGGTGGCGGCTATCAAACGTATCATCCCCGACTGCGGACTGACAACGGATATCTTCTCCGGTTTTCATTCCGAGACGGAGGAAGATCACGCCATGTCGCTCTCTTTGATGGAAGAGTGCGGATACGATGCGGCTTTCATGTTCAAATATTCCGAACGTCCGGGAACGTATGCCTCGAAACATCTTGAAGACAATGTGCCCGAAGAGGTGAAAGTGCGTCGCCTCAACGAGATTATCGCCTTGCAGAACCGTCTGTCCGCCGAGTCCAACCAGCGTTGTATCGGAAAGACGTACGAAGTCCTCGTGGAAGGAGTCTCCAAGCGCTCGCGTGACCAGCTGTTCGGCCGTACGGAACAGAACCGTGTCGTAGTGTTCGATCGGGGCACACATCGTGTCGGCGACTTCGTGAACGTACGTATCACGGAAGCTAGTTCGGCTACGCTGAAAGGCGAAGAAATCTGATTTTTCACTACAGAGGACACAGAGGACACGGAGGTTTAAAAAAAAGGAAAAAACCTCTGTGCCCTCTGTGGTGAAAACTGTGGTGAAACTTACATCATCATGTTTTTCCTGATCGAGAATTTTACGATAGCCATCGTGTGAATGCATTTCAGAGGCAGGTCCATGGGGTCGTGATGCGGGTTGTAGCTGACGAGTCGGATACAACCCTCTTTCTCTGATTTGCTGACGTACTTCACGGTCAGATATTGGTCTCCATCCAAATCGAAAGAGACGATATACATCTCTCCGTATATCACTTCTGTTGTGGATGTGGCGAAAGTGGCAGCAGGATTGTGTGATACCGTGGGGCTTGGCGGTTCGGGATATAGTGTGACGGGTCTCTCTTTGGTGTCTCCGACATTGTTGGCAATTAATTATTATGATGATTATTCCTTTCTTGATACATCACTCTTTTCTGCCCACAAGGTTTTCCTGTTAGGCGACTCTTGTGTTTCAGGGTTTTCACCTATTTCCTCCTGTATTCCCCGTGGTTTGCCCACAGGAGCGGTGTATATGTGTTTGTATGGGGATAGTGCTGTGTCTATTAATTGTTCTGTGAGCTATTATGATTCCTTGGAGCGTATTGTACAGACTAAATCGCTCAATCATCGGGGAGGTTATGATATGTCGTATCTTTCTTGCAATCTTTCGGGTGAACTGTTAGCGGATTGATCTATGAAAACGGTGTCGCTGCATGGTTGCTGACCGAGTCCGGTTATATCACTTTGGCTGATGATAAGTACCATTACTATCTGAAAGATCATCAGGGCAATAATCGTGTAGTTGTTGATGAAACCGGCAATGTAGAAGAGGTGAATGATTATTATCCTTTCGGTGGCCTGATGTCTTCTTCTTCGAATTCAGTTCAACCTTATAAGTATAATGGTAAGGAGCTTGATAGAAAAGGTGGTTTGGATTGGTATGATTATGGTGCGAGACATTATGATGCGGCGGTAGGTAGATGGCATGCGGTGGATCCGTCAAGTGAGAAGTATTATGGCTGGAGTCCGTATACATATTGCAAGAATAGTCCTGTGTTGAGGATTGATTTGGATGGAAAGGATGATTATGTAGTGACCAAATCAGGAAGATTATTCAATGAAACCCCAAAGAATATGAGGAATAGAAGTTCTACGGATAACCTTGCTTCCTTTGGCGACCGTTCGAAGTCGATTAAAGTAAAAGCGGGACTTCTTGGGAATATGTATAATTCACAAAAAGGAAATGCGTACATAAAAGCTTATGGAAGTACACAAGATTTGGAAACAGCTGCTGCAGTATTTAAATTTGCTGCTGACAATACCTCGGTAGAGTGGAAATTAGATGTATATGATGATAACAGTATTAAAACAGCAGTAGTAACAGATAAGAGTGAATATTCTGTGAATGGGACCTATGCTCAAAAGCAACTTCAGATAGAAGGTGAGAGAATAATAGATATTCATTCCCATTTATCGGGAGGTACCAAAGGAGGAGCCGGGAATGATTTTAATCTGGCCAAACCTAAACGTAAAAATGCTGTTTACATTAGAGATAGTGGAAAGGAGGGAATGCTATATGAGTATAATAACAAAAAGTCGCAGATAAAATCTATACCTATATTTTCAAAAGAAGACCTATTACAATATATACGAAAATAGTAAACATATGAGAAAACTTATCAGAATTATTATGGTAGTGATATTTTGGGGATGTATGTCCCCCTCTTCTACTCTTCCTGAGATACATCAACGTGTTGCCGATCAAGTAAAGATCTTGATAGACAAGGGACATTTGTCTGCCCCTTACATAGAGATTTACGAATCATTCTCTAATGATTCTAATGTTTTCTATTATATTAGCAATTCGGATTCCCCAGGTTCAGAGAATGCGGAGTTGCCTTCAAGAGTTCTTGAGTATAAAGGTCGATATTTCTGTTTTATTGAGTTGGATGAACCGGAAATGACACGAACAGAATTGTTTGAAAAGGGAATCGTTTCTGATTCTAATTTTCAGGAAAATGAATATTTGGGTGATAGCTCAATATATTGGATGCTTGCTCTTCGGCAACATGAAAATGTACAAACTTTAATAAAGCAGAAACCGCAATATTACTATCCTACAGAATATCCGGAGCTTTGACCCTATTTTTCGGGTGATTCCCCGCAAGGAAAATTTGCATTGATGACATTGTTTCAGCATGATGTTATTATTCCCGATTCATTAACATTCTTGCTTCGTGAACGGGAGCTAAAAGTGAGCAGGCAGGATATTGAAAGATTCAGTGGAAAGATTAATATAAGGAATCTAACGGACTCCACTTTGATCTTGTCCGAAAGTCCGACGATGGGAAACATGTCTTATGCAGTAGTAAATGGAATTGATACATTGATCCTCATTTTAAGAGATTCGCTGCCGGTAAGAATTAGTCCTCACGATTTTCGATGTTTATAATTATGATAGCGAATCTCCATATGATTTTCTTCGGAGATTCTCGGATAAAGAGGCTTGGATGAATATGTATCAGCTATTTGCAGATTCAACCTTTTGTTTTTTGAATATAAATGGAAAACTGACAGGATTTAGAATACAACATGATGATAGATATTCAGGTATTATTTTGAAGTCAGATTCATTATCTAGAACGATCAATAACGAAAGTTTTTATGATAAAGAAGATAGGATACGTAGATTCTTTAAATGGGATCAGTAATTAATAACGTGTCTTACCTTGATATAGTTGACTTAAATTTGTCTAATCCATATCAGGGTAATTTTTTCTATTAGCATGATTAGATACTCACTGGTATACTTCTTTCTCCCAACAGGCTGCTTTATCATTTTATCTCTCAAGATTTAGTAAAATCATGCAGGGTTTATATTTCTGATTTCTATTAAAAGTCCTTAACGAAAGCCCAATCCATCACATTTTATTTGTTTCTTTGCACCAAATTAGGGTATAGTGTTGCTTCTTGCATTGAGGCAGCACTTAATTTTGTTTTAGGATTAATGGAGAAACTCAGTATAAATGCTTGTCCGGTGTGTGGTTGTACGCACTTGAAACGCGTCATGACTTGTACGGATTTTTATGCTTCGGGCGAACAGTTTGAGCTGTATTCGTGTGACGGTTGCAGCTTTACGTTCACGCAAGGAGTTCCGGTGGAAGCAGAGATAGGCAAGTATTATGAGACTCCCGATTACATCTCCCACACTGATACGCGCAAGGGCGCGATGAATAATATCTATCATTACGTACGTTCCTATATGCTGGGCAGTAAAGCGCGTCTGGTAGCCAGAGAAGCGCATCGCAAGACGGGACGTTTGCTCGATATAGGTACGGGAACCGGTTACTTTTCCGATACGATGGTACGTCGTGGTTGGAAAGTGGAGGCGATAGAGAAAAGTCCGCAGGCACGTGAATTTGCAAAAGCGCATTTCAATCTGGACGTAAAGCCGGAGTCGGCACTGAAAGAGTTTGCTCCCGATAGCTTTGATGTCATTACCCTTTGGCACGTGATGGAGCATCTGGAACACCTCAATGAGGTGTGGGGACGACTCCGTGAGCTGCTGACGGAAAAAGGAGTATTGATTGTGGCAGTGCCCAACTGTTCTTCGTACGATGCCAAGCGTTATGGCGAATATTGGGCGGCATACGACGTTCCCCGCCACCTTTGGCATTTTACTCCAGGCACTATACAGCAGTTGGCTTCCCGTCACGGTTTTATTATGGCAGCACGCCATCCGATGCCGTTCGATGCGTTTTACGTATCTATGCTGAGCGAGAAACATTGTGGCAGTTCGTGCAGTTTCCTGAAAGGGATGTATGCAGGCACGCTGGCTTGGTTCAACGCTTTGGGACGAAAGGAACGGAGCAGTTCTATGATTTACGTATTCCGAAAAAAGAGATAACGCATGGGAAATAAAAACAAGTATAAGTCAGGTTCGATTTTCGACATGCAGTTCATTACATCGAGTATCAGTACGACACTGGTGTTGCTGTTGCTGGGACTGGTCGTCTTTTTCGTGTTGACGGCACACAATCTTTCCGTCTATGTTCGTGAGAATATCAGTTTCTCTATTCTTATCAGTGACGATATGAAGGAAGCCGACATACTGAAACTTCAGAAGAAACTGAACGGTGAATCTTTCGTGAAAGAGTCCGAATATATCTCTAAGAAGCAGGCTTTGAAAGAGCAGACGGAGGCGATGGGCACTGACCCCAAAGAGTTTCTGGGTTATAATCCTTTCACCGCTTCTATCGAAATCAAGCTCCATTCCGAGTATGCGAATTCCGACAGTATCGCGAAGATAGAGAAGAAGATCAAGAGGAATACCAACATACAGGATGTGCTCTATCGGAAGGAGCTGATTGACGCGGTGAATGACAATATACGGAATATCAGCCTGGTGCTGCTTGCGTTGGCAGTAGTGCTTACCTTTATCTCTTTTGCATTGATAAACAATACGATAAGGCTGGCCATTTACTCCAAGCGATTCCTCATTCACACCATGAAACTAGTAGGTGCGAGTTGGGGATTTATTCGTGGCCCATTCCTCCGAAAGAATGTGTGGAGCGGAGTGTTGGCGGCGGTTGTGGCAGATACGGTGTTGATGGGAACTGCTTATTGGGCGGTGACATACGAGCCGGAGCTGCTCCAGGTTATCACGCCCGAGGTGATGTTGATTGTATGTGCAAGCGTATTGGTGTTTGGAATTGTGATTACATGGCTCTGCGCCTATGTGTCAATCAATAAATATCTGAGAATGAGGGCGAACAGCCTATACTATATTTAGTGGATAATGAGTGATAAGTAATAAGTTGAGGTAGTGAGACACGTCGTTTGCGACTTTAATTTATAATTTTTAATTTATAATTTTTAATTGAAACTATGTCTGACAAGCAGAAATTTGCCTTTGATAAAGTGAACTTTATCTTGCTAGCAATAGGAATGGCGATTGTTATCATCGGGTTCCTGCTGATGGCGGGACCTTCGTCGTCCGAAACAGCCTTTGAACCGGATATTTTCAGTGTACGTAGAATAAAGATAGCGCCTGCTGTTTGCCTGTTTGGCTTCTTGTCTATGATATACGCTGTGTTGCGCAAACCTAAAACTCAAAAGACAGAGAAATAAAGATGGGGGATCTGACTACATTTGAAACAATTATCATCGCTATTGTAGAGGGATTGACGGAGTTTCTTCCGGTTTCCTCTACGGGACACATGATTATAACACAAAACATACTGGGAGTAGAGAGTACGGAATTTGTGAAGGCTTTTACAGTTATTATCCAGTTTGGCGCGATTCTTTCGGTTGTCTGCCTTTATTGGAAACGGTTCTTCCGGTTGAACAACACTCCGGTGCCTGCCGGTACTTTCTGGCTGAAGCGTTTGCTGCATCGGTTCGATTTCTATTGGAAACTGTTGGTTGCTTTTATCCCTGCGGCTATATTGGGTTTCTTATTCAGTGATAAGATAGATGAATTGTTGGAGAGTGTGACGGTGGTTGCCGTTATGCTGGTGATTGGCGGAGTGTTCATGTTGTTTTGCGACAGAATATTCACGAAAGGAAGTGAAGATACGGTGCTGACGGAAAAGAAAGCATTCAATATCGGCTTGTTTCAGTGTATTGCCATGATACCGGGCGTTTCGCGTTCGATGGCTACTATTGTGGGCGGTATGGCGCAGAAACTGACACGTAAGGAAGCAGCCGAGTTTTCGTTTTTCCTGGCAGTGCCGACGATGTTTGCGGCAACCGGATATAAGGTGCTGAAACTCTTTCTGGATGGAGGGACTGAAATACTGATGAATAATATGCCGGCACTTATCATTGGTAATGTAGTGGCTTTTATCGTCGCTTTGCTTGCTATAAAGTTCTTTATAAGCTTCGTGACCAAATATGGTTTTAAGGCCTTCGGTTGGTATCGGATTATCGTGGGTGGAGCTATTCTGGTGATGTTGTTGATGGGATATAATCTGCAAATAGGCTGACGGGCTTTGGATGAGTTGTCGCAGAAGCGAATGAGTTATAAATAAAGGCTGATGAATTTTAAAAAAGGAGAAGTACTGTTTTTTAATAAACCTCTTGGGTGGACTTCATTTAAAGTAGTGGGACATGCCCGCTATCATATCTGTCGCCGGATAGGAGTGAAAAAACTGAAAGTCGGACACGCTGGTACGCTGGATCCTCTTGCAACGGGGGTGATGATAGTATGTACGGGTAAGGCCACGAAGCGGATAGAAGAGTTTCAATATCATACGAAGGAGTATATCGCCACGCTCCGACTGGGGGCTACTACGCCGTCGTACGATTTGGAACACGAGATAGATGCTACCTACTCTACCGAACATATCACACGGGAGATGGTGGAAGAAGTGTTGACACATTTTATAGGTACGATAGAACAGGTTCCTCCTGCCTTCTCCGCCTGCATGGTGGATGGAAAACGTGCTTATGAGTTGGCACGGAAAGGCGAGGAAGTCGAACTAAAGGCGAAGCAGCTTGTTATCGACGAGATTGAATTGCTGGAATGCTGTCTGGAAACACCGGAACCGATGATTCGGATTCGTGTGGTATGCAGCAAGGGAACGTATATCCGTGCGTTGGCACGCGACATTGGCGAAGCACTCCACAGCGGAGCGCATCTGACGGGCTTGATTCGTACACGTGTGGGCGATGTCCGTCTGGAAGACTGTCTGGACCCTGAACACTTTAAAGAGTGGATAGACCGGCAGGAAATAGAAAATGAGGAAGAAAATAATTAACGTAATAAGGAATAGATATGAAATTATCACAATTCAAATTTAAGTTACCCGAAGACAAGATCGCGTTGCACCCGACGAAGTATAGGGATGAATCGCGTTTGATGGTATTGCATCGTAATACTGGTAAGATTGAGCACAAGATGTTCAAGGAAGTTCTAGAGTATTTTGATGATAAGGATGTGTTTATATTCAACGATACAAAGGTATTTCCGGCTCGTTTGTATGGTAACAAGGAGAAGACTGGTGCCCGTATCGAAGTGTTCTTGTTGCGTGAGTTGAACGAAGAACTACGCCTGTGGGACGTGTTGGTGGATCCGGCCCGTAAGATCCGTATCGGTAATAAGCTGTATTTCGGACCGGACGATTCGATGGTGGCTGAGGTGATTGACAATACTACTTCGCGTGGCCGTACGCTCCGTTTTCTTTATGATGGGCCTCATGACGAGTTCAAGAAAGCTTTATATGAATTGGGCGAGACTCCCCTGCCCCATACGATTATCAACCGTCCGGTAGAGCCGGAAGATGCGGAGCGTTTCCAGTCTATCTTTGCGAAGAAGGAAGGTGCGGTGACTGCCCCGACTGCCAGTCTGCATTTCAGCCGTGAGCTGATGAAACGTCTGGAGATCAAAGGAGTGGACTTTGCTTACATCACTCTGCACGCCGGTTTGGGCAACTTCCGCGATATCGATGTGGAAGACCTGACAAAGCATAAGATGGATTCGGAACAGATGTTTGTGGATGAAGCGGCTGTGAAGACTGTCAACCGTGCGAAAGATAACGGCAAGAATGTGTGTGCGGTAGGTACGACAGTGATACGTGCGATTGAAAGTGCGGTCAGCACGGACGGACATCTGAAGGAATTTGAGGGCTGGACTAATAAGTTTATCTTCCCCCCGTATGAATTCACCGTAGCCAATTCAATGATTTCCAACTTCCATATGCCGCTTTCTACCTTGCTGATGATTGTAGCTGCCTTTGGCGGTTATGAACAGGTGATGGATGCTTATCATGTAGCGCTGAAAGAAGGTTACCGCTTCGGTACGTATGGAGATGCAATGCTGATTCTGGATAAATAATGGCGAAAGTGTATGTAGGACTCGGCACTAACTTGGGAGATAAAGAACAGAATCTTAAGGTTGCCGTGCAAAAAATAGAAGAGCAGATAGGGAAAGTCGTTTCCCTGTCTGCTTTTTACATAACTGCCCCTTGGGGCTTTACCTCTGAGAATAGTTTCCTGAATGCGGCGGCTTGTGTGGAAACGGAACTGTCTCCTTTGGATGTGTTGCAGAAAACGCAGTCGATTGAACGTGAATTGGGGCGCACGAAGAAGTCGGTCAATGGCGCTTATAGCGACCGCCTGATTGATATTGACCTGTTGCTTTATGAGGATCTGATTCTCTCTGCAGTCACTCCGTCCGGAGCGGAATTGAATCTCCCCCACCCGCTGATGGCGGAACGTGACTTCGTGATGAAACCGTTGGCGGAAATAGCTCCGGAACTGGTACATCCGGTATTGGGGAAGACGATGCGGGAACTTATTTCTTCTTTTTCTCCGCAATAAATACCGGCAAATAGGCAATGCAGCCTATCAATATTGCATACAGCAGATGAATCTCCTGGAACGGTCTGTCAATGAAATGGCAGACAATGGCATAGATGGCAATCGTGAAGCCTATATAAAGCGCCAGGACTAAGAGCGTTTTTAATTTCTTATTTAGAATCATTTTAAATCTATTTATGTGTTAAATACGGACCAAAGATACTCATTATCTCCGAAATCTCTTTATCTTTGCACCCGAAATGAAGGTGTGGACAGATTTGAGTAGCTTGCAACCACGGAAAAAAATGCTAAAACACGTCTTACCGACGCTTTGCGGTTTAATCCTTGCAGCACTCACCTCTCCTGCTCTCTCTCATTTTTTAATTTTCAATTTTTAATTCTTAATTTAAAAAGATGGGATACTTATTTACATCCGAATCGGTGTCAGAAGGACACCCCGACAAGGTAGCCGATCAGATATCGGATGCCGTGCTTGACAAACTGTTGGCTTACGACCCCAGTTCGAAAGTAGCTTGCGAAACACTAGTGACTACCGGACAAGTGGTGCTAGCGGGTGAAGTGAAAACAAAAGCGTACGTTGATCTCCAGCTCATCGCACGTGAGGTAATTAAGAAAATCGGCTATACCAAAGGAGAGTACATGTTCGAAAGTAACTCTTGCGGTGTGCTTTCCGCCATTCATGAGCAGAGCCCCGATATCAACCGTGGTGTGGAACGTCAGGATCCGATGGAACAGGGTGCGGGCGACCAGGGTATGATGTTCGGTTATGCTACCAATGAAACGGAAAACTATATGCCGCTTTCTCTTGATCTGGCACACCGCATTCTGCAAGTGCTGGCTGATATCCGTCGTGAAGGAAAGGTGATGACTTACCTTCGTCCCGATGCAAAAAGCCAGGTAACTATCGAATATGACGA
Source organism: Bacteroides finegoldii DSM 17565 (assembly GCF_000156195.1). GTDB lineage: Bacteria > Bacteroidota > Bacteroidia > Bacteroidales > Bacteroidaceae > Bacteroides > Bacteroides finegoldii. The sequence goes on from NZ_GG688332.1 coordinate 114,840, forward strand.
CAACGGAACTCCTGTTCGTATTGATACAATTGTTGTTTCTACGCAGCATGATGACTTTATCCAGCCGGAAGATGATTCGCAGACTGCCCAGCTGAAGGCTGACGAAGAGATGTTGTCTATCATCCGTCGTGATGTGATTGAGATTCTGATGCCTCGTGTGATTGCTTCCATTCATCATGATAAGGTGTTGGCGCTGTTCAATGATAAAATTATCTATCATGTCAATCCTACCGGAAAGTTTGTAATCGGTGGTCCTCATGGAGATACCGGTCTGACAGGACGTAAGATTATCGTTGATACGTATGGCGGCAAGGGTGCTCACGGTGGTGGCGCTTTCTCCGGAAAAGATCCCAGCAAGGTAGACCGCAGCGCAGCTTATGCGGCACGTCATATCGCAAAGAATATGGTTGCGGCAGGCGTAGCGGACGAAATGCTTGTACAGGTGAGCTATGCTATCGGCGTGGCTCGTCCGATCAATATCTTTGTAGATACTTACGGCCGTTCTCACGTGAACATGACTGACGGTGAGATTGCCCGCGTTATCGACCAGTTGTTCGACCTTCGTCCGAAAGCTATCGAGGAGCGCCTGAAACTTCGTAATCCTATTTATCAGGAAACGGCTGCATACGGTCACATGGGGCGCGAACCGCAGGTGGTAACGAAGAAGTTCTTCTCCCGCTATGAAGGAGACAAGACGGTAGACGTTGAACTCTTTACATGGGAGAAACTCGACTATGTAGATAAAATTAAAGCCGCTTTCGGTCTGTAAATAGTCTGAAACCGAGCTTGACTTATTTGATAAGAGCCGCAATTTCATTTTCCTTTTCGGGGAAAGGAGGTTGCGGCCTTTGTTTTTTTTCGTAATTTTGCAGGGTGATACAATAAAATCGTAGCAATGAACCAGATACATTCCGTATGCGTATATAGCGCTTCCAGCACCAAGATAAATCCTGTATATTTTAAAGCAGCCGAAGAGTTGGGCAGCTTGCTTGCCGAACATCACATTCGTCTGATTAACGGGGCAGGCAGTATCGGCTTGATGTGTGCCGTTGCAGATGCGGTGTTGAAGAATGGCGGTGAAGTGACGGGAGTGATCCCCCGTTTTATGGTGGAACAGAATTGGCACCATACCGGATTGACAGAACTGATTGAAGTAGAATCCATGCATGAACGGAAACAGAAGATGGCAAATCTGAGTGACGGTATTGTTGCATTGCCCGGTGGCTGCGGTACGTTGGAAGAACTGCTGGAAATTATTACCTGGAAGCAATTGGGGCTGTATCTCAATCCTATTGTCATTTTGAATGTAAACGGTTTCTTTGATCCATTACTGGAAATGCTTGGGAAGGCGATTGACGAGAATTTTATGCGTCAACAGCATGGAGATATATGGAAAGTGGCACAGACACCTGAAGAGGCGTTGAGATTGCTCTATGAGACTCCTGTATGGGATATTTCCATTCGTAAATTTGCGGCTATATGATTGTGGAGCTGTTTACTTCCGGTGTTGAAGGCATTCCTGTCTCCTATTCTCCCCGTACAGATGATACTATTGCTCTGACCTTGCTGGTTTGCTTTTTTCTTTCGTCTATTGCTTTGGCTAAAGGAAAGAAATTTCTGTCTCAGCAAGTGAAAGATTTTGTACTGCATCGCGAACGGACAAGTATTTTCGATAGCTCTACAGCGGCTGATGTGCGTTATCTGCTGGTGTTAGTATTGCAGACCTGCGTGTTGTCGGGTATCACTTTTTTCAATTATTTTCATGATACGTGCCCTACCCTTATGGATCATGTGTCCTCTCTCCTGCTAGTGGGAATCTATGTCGTCTTTTGCCTTACCTATCTCTTACTGAAATGGTTACTTTATATGTTTCTGGGGTGGACTTTCTTTAATAAAAACAGGACAAATATGTGGCTGGAATCTTATTCCGCACTCATATATTATATTGGATTTGCTCTTTTTCCGTTCGTGCTTTTTCTCGTTTATTTCGACTTGAGTTTTACCAATTTGATTATAATCGGCTCAATTATTCTGATTTTCACCAAAATGTTGATGTTTTATAAGTGGATAAAGCTTTTTTTTCATCAATTTGGCGACCTTTTCCTATTAATTTTGTACTTTTGCGCTCTTGAAATAGTACCTTGTCTGCTACTCTATCAAGGTATGGTTCGAATTAATGATATATTGCTAATAAAATTTTAGGACGTTGAAAATTAAAAAAGTACTAGTTTCGCAGCCTAAGCCTGCGTCAGAGAAATCTCCCTATTACGACATAGCAGAGAAGTATGGCGTAAAAATAGATTTCCGGCCGTTTATCAAGGTTGAAAGTCTTTCGGCGAAAGAATTCCGGCAACAGAAAATTTCGATTCTCGATCATACTGCCGTTATATTCACTTCTCGTCATGCTATTGACCATTTCTTTAACTTGTGCACCGAGTTACGTGTGACGATTCCTGAAACGATGAAGTATTTCTGTGTGACGGAAGCCGTTGCGTTGTACATCCAGAAATATGTGCAATACCGCAAGCGTAAAATTTTCTTTGGAGCTACAGGAAAGATTGAAGACCTGATTCCATCCATTGTGAAGCATAAAACGGAGAAATATTTCGTTCCGATGTCGGACGTGCATAATGACGATGTGAAGAATCTGCTCGACAAGAACGGTATACAGCATACGGAAGCTGTGATGTATCGTACGGTCAGCAATGATTTTACACCTGATGAAGACTTTGATTATGATATGCTGGTATTCTTCAGCCCTGCCGGAGTGACTTCATTGAAAAAGAACTTCCCTGATTTTAACCAGAAGGAGATAAAGATAGGTACTTTCGGTTCCACTACCGCACAGGCTGTACGCGACGCCGGGCTTCGTCTGGATCTTGAGGCTCCTACGGTGCAGGCTCCGTCAATGACTGCTGCGCTTGATATGTTTATCAAAGAAAACAATAAATAAACAAAGTGGGTATATATACTTTGTGCAAAGCCGAAAGGCTGAATAGTAAGATTTTGATCGGAAAGATGTTTGAGGGCGGCATTTCAAAGTCGTTTTCCATCTTTCCGATACGCGTTGTATATATGCCTGTCGAACAAGGCGAGGCTTCGGCTTCCATACTGATCAGCGTGTCGAAACGACGTTTTAAGCGGGCGGTAAAGCGCAATCGGGTGAAACGTCAGATACGTGAGGCTTACCGGAAGAATAAATCCATCCTGCAGGAATGTCTGCAAGGCCGGGAACAGCATTTGGCAATCGCCTTTATCTATCTGTCGGACGAGCTTACAGCGACTGCCGAATTGGAAGAGAAGATGAAAATAGCGCTTTCGCGCATCTCTGAAAAACTGTCCTCATGAAATTTCATGGTTTCCGAATATCTGTCAGCTGGATATTCGTAAAAGATATGCTGCGGAGAGTGTTTTCATTCTTGCTGCTTATTCCTATTTATTTTTATCGGGTTTGTATTTCACCGTTAACTCCTCCTTCTTGTCGGTTCACACCGACCTGTTCGGCCTATGCAGTTGAGGCGATTAAGAAACATGGACCTGTAAAAGGCCTGTATCTGACTGTGCGACGTATTCTGAGATGTCATCCGTGGGGTGGCTCAGGTTATGATCCCGTACCTTAATCATATAAATAAAAAGTAATAATGGGAGAGAGTGATATAAACGCTGTTAATGCTATTTTGGATATTCATACCCATAAGGGAGAGGAACAGTCCGGTGGTAAGGCGATTATCAATTATCGTCAGTTGGCAGGAACGCCGTTGCAAGAGGGATATTATTATTCTGTCGGCATTCATCCTTGGGAACTGACACCGGATAATTTGAAACAGCAATCGGATTTTATTATTGAGCATTTGCCCGACAAGCGCATTGTGGCCATAGGAGAGGGGGGACTGGATAAATTGAAGGGAGCTTCAATGGAAATTCAAACGGCAGCATTTATGGCGCAGATGACTCTGTCGATGGAATATGATTTGCCTCTGATTCTTCACAATGTGAGAATGACGGATAAAATATTGGCTGTGAAAAAGCAATTCCGGCCCGGACAGCCCTGGATATGGCATGGCTTTAGGGGAAAGCCCGAACAGGCGGAACAATTGCAGGGTAAAGGATTGTATCTATCTTTCGGAGAGTTTTATTCGGATGAAGCAATGAGAGCGGTATCCGATGATCGTCTGTTTCTGGAGACAGACGAAAGTTCGCTTGATATCGAAGAGCTTCTGTATCGGGCAGCCCGAGTGCGTGGGGTAGGAGTGGAAACACTGCGAGAAACCATCCGCCGGAACATTCAAAATGTCTTTTTTAGGGCATAAGAGTTGTATCTTCCGAGAAAGAGTCGTACTTTTGCCCCCTACGGGATTGAAATAGAATAAAAACCTAATAATTAAAGAGTAATACGATGAATTTTGTAGAAGAATTGAGATGGCGTGGCATGTTGCAGGACATCATGCCGGGAACAGAAGAGTTGTTAAGCAAAGAGCAGGTGACTGCCTATTTGGGTATCGACCCGACTGCCGATTCGCTACACATTGGTCACCTTTGCGGAGTGATGATCCTTCGTCATTTCCAACGCTGCGGTCATAAACCGTTGGCATTGATTGGTGGCGCTACAGGTATGATTGGTGACCCTTCGGGAAAATCAGCGGAACGTAACCTGCTGGATGAAGAGACATTGCGTCACAATCAGGCATGCATTAAAAAACAGCTTGCCAAATTCCTCGACTTCGAGTCGGATGTGCCTAATCGTGCCGAACTGGTGAACAACTATGACTGGATGAAAGATTTCAGTTTCCTTGATTTCGCTCGCAAAGTGGGTAAGCATATCACAGTGAACTATATGATGGCAAAGGATTCTGTAAAGCGTCGCCTGAATGGTGAAGCGCGTGACGGGTTATCATTTACCGAGTTCACTTATCAGCTGCTTCAGGGATATGATTTCCTTCATTTATATGAAACAAAGGGATGTAAATTGCAAATGGGCGGTTCTGACCAATGGGGTAACATTACGACTGGTGCCGAATTGATTCGTCGTACGAATGGAGGAGAGGTTTTTGCGCTGACTTGCCCGTTGATTACAAAAGCTGACGGCGGTAAGTTCGGTAAGACGGAATCCGGAAATATCTGGTTGGATTCCCGTTATACGTCTCCTTACAAGTTCTACCAATTCTGGCTGAATGTAAGCGACTCTGATGCAGAACGTTATATCAAGATTTTCACTTCCATCGAGAAGGAAGAAATAGAAGCTCTGATTGCAGAACATCGGGAAGCTCCGCACTTGCGTATCCTTCAGAAACGTCTGGCTAAGGAAGTTACCGTAATGGTTCATTCCGAAGAAGATTATAACGCAGCAGTGGATGCATCAAACATTTTGTTTGGTAATGCAACTTCGGAAGCGTTGCGTAAATTGGATGAGGATACGCTGCTTGCTGTATTCGAAGGCGTACCTCAGTTTGAGATTTCCCGTGATGCATTGGCGGAAGGTGTGAAAGCTGTTGACTTATTCGTTGATAATGCGGCTGTATTTGCTTCGAAAGGTGAAATGCGTAAGTTGGTTCAAGGCGGAGGTGTTTCGTTGAATAAAGAAAAGCTGGCAGCTTTTGACCAGGTAATTACGGCAGCTGACCTGCTTGATGAGAAATATCTGCTTGTTCAGCGCGGTAAAAAGAACTATTATTTGCTGATTGCAAAGTAATAGCTCATTATTTATTAGGTAGCAAAGTAAAAAAATGAATGAAATATTTGGAGGTTTGCTTGCAAACCTCTATCTTTGCACCGCTTTTTAACAGAAAGCGCATAAGTTTGGACTATGGTGTAATGGTAGCACAACAGGTTTTGGTTCTGTTTGTCCAAGTTCGAATCTTGGTAGTCCAACAATCTAACAGTTTAGAAGATACAAACCCCCGCAAAATATTTACTTTTGCGGGGGTTTTTTGTAGCCTTTAGCGAGAAGGTGTTTTGATGGGTCAACGTAACAATCTGAGGGATTCTATATTTAAGCATATAATTTAGCAAGTCTATATAAGAAAAAAGCTCTATCTCTTACTCCTCTGAACTGTGCTCTAAATGCTTTGATTTTAGCATTGAATGACTCTGCTGCGGCATTGG
>NZ_GG688331.1:0-16797 GCF_000156195.1 Bacteroides finegoldii DSM 17565
GGTTATCCATCTCTGCTTCCAGCATTTGTTCATAAACACGAGTATGAAGCTCTTTCATGAAAGCAGTAACATCTTCGCCAGTCTTAAACTGGGACAGAAACTCTTTACTTAAAAATTCTTTAGGAATGTCCATAAAATCTGATTTTTACAAAGTTAATATATAAATAAAAAAACTACGAGAAAAATCCCGTAGTTTTCTATTTACACAATCAGATGGATAGTCCCAAAAAATAATGCGTGACACAGTTTATTTTATAGTGCCTGGAACGTGTTCGGTGTCCTTTCTTCAGCGTTTTTCTTTCTATATGAAAACATGGCTTTTCCCTCTTCATATATTTATTTCTCCTTGTTCATCAAAAACCAACCTTTTCACTGCCATTTATATACGGCAAATCTTTCGTCATCAAAGTTGCCAGTTTTTTCCACGAATGTCTTTATACTTGGAGCGGAAGTATATTTGGTCTGAATAATATCATCTACCAGACAGCTGTACAATCCCCTGATTTCTTTGAAAAGGAAACTTAGGAACATAAGGTTGATGTATTCAGGATTGTTGTATATGTATGTTTTATATGCCAGATATGATTTTGACTTCATATAGTCTGAAGCTCTGCTGCTGAGATTGGGCTTGCGAAGTTCTTCCTGCAATGCCTTTTCCAACTGTTCATATTCAGTGGAATCCGTTATGCTGTACCAATAGTGCTCCTCGGACTTAGTAGTCAAGGTCTATCCATGCAGTGACTTCCCAATAATCAGTCGCCATTCTTTCTTATGGAGTCTCTGCATTCCGGGGACATGGTACAGTAAAGGGAGTCCTTTTCCCAGTCCTTGAAAAGAACTTCAATGGAATCAATTTTTTCCTGTTTCAGTTCTTTGTATATGTCCGGCAATTTTTTATCAGAAATGGAGGTAATTTAGAAAACTCCATTTTCAATTCTGCAATTAACCCGTGGCCTGGCTATGATAGAGTCATTGAATACAAAAGCAATTTGCCTGCCTGTTGCTCTTTCTGTTTCTTTCGCCCATTTATTCATTTTGTATTTACTGATTTGCCCGCTAATTGTATATTTCTCCGAATAGTCTGTCTCCAGTCTAAGGAAAATGAAATCTTTAGTTGTCACGATAGATTCCTTGGAGATACTGTCTGTTTGTTCGGATAAAATGTGGTACCAACCGTTTTCCCGATATCTATTCCGGCTGGTTAGGGAGTATGGCAAGAAAGAAAAACAGACCAGTATTCCCAAATATTTTTTGCTTTATTCATAGTAACAACTTTGTAGAATCCGACTTATCACATTTTTATTTTTTTAGAAAAGGTATAAAGTGAATACGAATATAAATCTTTCCTTTCTACCCCCAAAAGTATATTTACTGTTTATTATTTCTGTAAAAGAGATCATAAATTCCTTTTATCCGTTTTTGAGGTATGAAAAATTGCCGTTTTATAGAAGATGTTATATACTTTTGCGGAAATTTCATGATAAATAAAGTAACAGTGTTTTTATGTACTGTTTGCAGGACATTAATCAAATTTTTTTAAATTTACAAATGTGATGAAAAAAGTTTTTTTTACTGTTTTTTTAGCGTTGTGTTGTACGATGGGCTTTGCACAACTGTCTTTTAATGTAAAGGCCGGCCTTAATCTTAGCAGTTACATTGGCGACAATTCTGACCATTCCAAATTCAAACCGGGGGCACGTGTCGGAGTGGGAATGGAATATCAGTTTACCGATCTGGTTTCCTTGCAGCCTTCGCTGTTCTTTTCGCAAAAAGGTGCGAAATATTCAGAAGGATATGACGGAAGCATCATAGATGCCGATGCTGATGTAAAAATCAACCAGCTCTACCTGGAATTGCCCATCAATGTACAGTTCCGTTTTAATATTGCGGATAACACTAATCTTGTCATAGCGACAGGTCCGTATCTGGCTTGCGGAGTGGGTGGAAAAACTAAGTTTGATGGCGGGGCATCCGTTGGCAGTATCAATATCACCGGTGATGATAAGATTGACACATTCGGTAATGACGGATTGGACTATAATCGGTTTGATGCAGGATGGAATATCGGACTTGGTGTGGAATTCGGGCGCATTCTGGTAGGTCTTGATACCCAACTTGGTTTTTGCAAAGTGATGGACGGAAGTGCTCCCCATAATGCTAATATTGGTATTACTTTAGGATATAAATTCTAGCCTGTTCAAATCGGGCAGTTGATAGCTAGCATGTTTCTTTCTGTTTTTTCTATCTTAGAATTGAAACATTGATTTATATTCTATATTATAACTTCCAAATAATCATTTAGTATGAAAAAAATATTCGTTTTATTTATCGTTTTCTTTCTGACGTTAAGCTGCTCATATGCCCAGAAAGGGAAGCAAGCTATAGGTTTCGGACTCAGCTATGGGACAGAGATTGAAAGTATAGGATTGGGGATCAAATATCAGTATAATATAACTAATCCTATTCGTATAGAACCATCTTTGAACTATTTCTTTGAGAATGACAACGTAAGCATGTTGGATGTGAATGTGAATTTTCATTATCTGTTTGCAGTGTCCGGGAGCGTTAAACTTTATCCTTTATTTGGTTTGACTTTATCTAACTGGATGTTTGATGGGTATGATTTGGACCTTGATTGGGATGGCGACCATCTTCATTTTGATGATGGAGGGAACCATAATGAGTGTCGGTTTGGTGTAAATTTGGGTGCAGGAGCTGAACTTACTTTACCTCGTAACTGGGCCATGAATTTTGAATTTAGATATCAACTGGTAAGTAATTTTGATCAAGGGGTCATAAACATTGGAGCAGCATACAGATTTTAAGGAACAGTTCGAAAATTGGACTCATTATTGACGAAAGAGGGGGTAAGCATGATGATTTATGTCTGCCCGCTCTTTTTTTATGCATTTATGATAACCGTATATCAAAAAGAGTAATCAATTTCTATTCTTGACTATCCTTATGGCATTTATAATCATATTTCACTTATTTATAAATAGTTTAAATCTGCTGTATTCATATATAAATATAATATGTAAATTAATAATTGCATGTTTCCAAAAATATTAGCGAACCTAAAATTTAACATATATTGTATTGTTTGTTTTTATATAATATGTATATTTGTGCCGTTAAACCTAAAAATATAATACATATATGAAAAACGAGTATCTAATAAGTTCAGCTGTTAATATGTTGAAAATCTGCAAACTTCCTTTTGGAACTTCTTGTAATAACGTCTGTAAATATAACTATCCGTTATTTGTCTAAAACCTTTCTAATTTTTAAATTATTATTTAATGAAAACAAATCTGAATCGCAAGGGCTTTTGCCTGCTTTTTAGCTTGTTCTTGTTGGCTGGTGGTGGGGGCTTGTATGCATCCGACTATCATTCTATGAGCCAAGTGCAAGACAATGTAATCAGTGTTTCCGGTACCGTAAAGGATACCAAAGGAGAACCGCTGATTGGTGTAAGTGTATTGGTAAAGGGTACTACCAACGGTACTGTGACTGACCTAGATGGGAAATTCACATTAAAAGTTTCCGCTGGGGATATTCTTGAGTTTTCTTATATCGGCTATGCTTCACAGTCGGTGACGGTAACTAATGCTAATTCCCTGAATATCACATTAAGTGAAGATACTCAGGCTTTGGATGAGGTGGTTGTTACTGCATTGGGTATTAAAAGAGCAGAAAAGGCTTTAAGTTACAACGTGCAGCAGGTAAAATCAGAAGAACTGGTACGTACTAAAGATGCCAACTTTGTCAATTCTCTTAATGGTAAGATTGCCGGTGTTACTATTAATAAAAGTGCCGGTGGTGCCGGTGGTTCTACGCGTGTAGTAATGCGTGGCGCCAAATCAATCGAAGGTGACAACAGTGCATTGTATGTAGTAGACGGTATACCTTTGTTCAATACGACTTTGGGTACTGGCAATGATGTATTGGGTGAGGGTAGAGCTACTACCGAAGGCATCGCTGACTTTAACCCGGAAGATATAGAGAGTATTTCTGTACTGAGTGGTCCATCAGCTGCTGCATTGTATGGTAGTAGTGCAGCGAATGGAGTTATCCTGATTACTACTAAAAAAGGTAAAGAAGGAAAATTTTCAATCTCTTTCTCCTCTTCTTCCGAGTTCAGCAAAGCTTATATGACCCCCGAGTTCCAGACAACTTATCGGAACAAGAGCGGAATATATGAAAGTTGGGGTGATCTGATGACTACACCTACTTCGTATGATCCTAAGGATGATTTCTTCAATACTGGTACCAATTTTATAAATTCATTGACTTTGACTACCGGTAACAAAAACAATCAGACTTTTGCTTCTATTTCTTCTACGAATTCAAAAGGCATTGTGCCAAACAATGAATATGACAGATTAAACTTCACTATTCGCAATACGTCTACATTCCTCAATGATAAATTACAGTTGGATTTAGGTGCATCTTACGTGAAGCAGACAGACCAAAATATGGTTTCACAAGGACAATATTGGAATCCTGTTATGGCAGCCTATTTGTTCCCGCGTGGGGAAAGTTGGGATGCTATCAGAATTTTTGAACGTGAAAATTCGGCACGTAACATTTCAGAGCAATATTGGCCTATAAGTGAAGGTACTTATGCTTCGCAGAATCCATATTGGACAGCCTACCGTAATGTTGCTCCTAGCGAAAAAAGCCGTTATATGTTCAATGTAGGTCTGACTTATAAAATTTTCGATTGGTTGAATGTTGCTGCCCGTTATCGTATGGATGATTCATACATTGATTTTGAGCGGAAAATATATGCCTCTTCTTATGATGTATTCACTGAAGGTTCCCAAAAAGGCCTTTATGAATACAACCATTATAAAGACCGCCAGGAATATGCGGATTTCATGGTGAATATCAACAAACAAATCAAAGATTTCAGCCTTTCTGCCAATTTAGGTTACAGTTATTCCAATTACTGGGCAGAATTGAGCGGTTATAGAGGTCCGTTGGCATTAATCCCCAATAAATTTACAGCAGGAAACATCAATGCTAGCAAAGCGCGTGTCATTGAAGGTGAAGGTGACAGCCGTGTCCGCAATAATGCGCTTTTCGCCAACCTGGAACTTGGCTACAAGAGTATGTTGTATTTGACTTTGACTGGACGTAATGACTGGAATTCCCGTTTGGTGAATACAGACGAAGAATCATTCTTCTATCCTTCAGTCGGCCTTTCTGCCATTGTTACCGAAATGTTTGATTTACCCGATTTCATTTCATATTTGAAAGTTCGCGGTTCTTATACAGAGGTTGGTTCACCGGTTTCCAGATCAGGTCTGACTCCGGGTACTGTAACTGTACCTATTGAAGGAGGGGCGCTTAAAGAAGACATGATTTATCCTTTTACAGATTTCAAGGCAGAACGTACCCGTTCTTATGAATTTGGTTTAAGTCTTCGTTTATGGAATAAGTTGAGTGCGGAAGTTACTTATTATAAGTCTAACACTTACAATCAGACTTTCTTGGGTGATCTGCCCGAGTCTACCGGTTACAAACAGATTTATTTGCAAGCAGGTAATGTTCAGAACCGTGGCTGGGAAGCTTCTTTGGGGTATAATGACAAATTCGGTGATTTCAGTCTTTCTTCCAGTCTGACTTTCTCGCGTAATATTAATGAAATCAAAGAAATGGTCGAAAACTTCCATACAGACATTACTTCAGAGCCAATCAACATACCGGAAGTAAGAAAAGATAATGGACGTACTTTATTGAAAGTAGGTGGCAGTATACACGACATTTATGCAGATCGATTCTTTAAGAAAGACAGTCAGGGGTTTGTTGAAATCAAGGAAGACGGTTCTTATGGAATGGAAAATACGGACCCTGTTTATTTAGGTCAGGTTGCACCCAAATTCAATATGGGATGGAACAACTCATTTTCTTACAAAGGTTTCGGATTGAGCTTCCTGATCAACGGACGTTTCGGAGGTGTAGTAACTTCTTCTACAGAGGCTATTCTTGACCGCTTCGGTGTTTCTAAAGCTTCTGGTGAAGCTCGTGATTTAGGTGGTGCTTTATTGCCTGGACAAGGGCGTGTAGATGCAGAAAAGTATTACAAAATGATTGGAACCGGAGATTATCATACTTCAGGTTATTATGTATACAGTGCAACCAATATTCGTCTGCAGGAACTGACGTTGAGCTATACATTCCCCAACTCATGGTTTAAGAATGTGTTGAAAGATGTAACAGTTTCATTCACAGCAAACAATCCGTGGATGCTTTATTGCGAAGCTCCTTTCGATCCGGAGTTGACTCCGTCTATAGGAACTTATGGTCAAGGTAACGATTACTTTATGCAACCAAGTGTCAGAAGTTTCGGCTTTGGTATTAAATTAAAATTATAATGCAACAATGAAAAAGATAAATCAATATAAGCTTTTGGTAGCTTTTTGCATATTGCCTTGTTGGGCATCTTGCGATTATGAGGAGGTTAACACCAATCCCTATGAAGTGACTGATGAGGAGGCGAACCGGGATGGTGTGGCTGTTGGTGGTTCTATTATGAGCCTTGCCAGACAAGTTTTTCCGGTGGGTACCCCTGCAAATAAAACAGATATCATTAACGAATATCAGACATCATTTAATGTTTCTGCAGATGTCTGGAGCGGATATTTTAGCCAGAACAACAATTGGTATAGCGGAAGTAACCATCTGACCTACTATTTACAGGATGATTGGACATCGTCTACCTATACCAGTACTTATACCAAGGCATATGCTTCCTGGAAAAAAATAAAAGAAAATGCAGAAGAAACGGGAAATATGGCAAATTATGCTTTAGCACAAATTTTGAAAATATCCTGCTGGCACAAGGCGCTTGAGACATTCGGTCCGATCCCTTATACATATGCAGGCGAAGGCTTGCTTGTTGTGCCGTATGACACTGAACAAGAAGTGTATACTGCCATGTTCAATGATTTGAAAAGCGCTATAACTGAGTTGACTTCACTGGCAAATTCAGGTGCCAAAGTGATGGAAGATTTTGACCTGGTGTACGCAGGAGATCCGGTTAAGTGGGTAAAGTATGCCAATTCACTGATGTTGCGTCTGGCTATGCGTTTGAAATATTGTGCTCCCGATATGGCCAAACAATGGGCGCATGAAGCCTTGAATCATAGCGTAGGAGTGATGACCGCGAAAGATGATGAGGCTAAAATCAGTCCGAATGCCAATTATGCGTTTGACAATAATATTGCTTATTTGGCAAGCAACTATCAGGAGTGCCGTATGGGTACAAGTATGTATGCTTATCTGCAAGGCTATAAAGATCCGCGCATGAGCAAATATTTTACAAGTATCAAACAGGAGAATTCACTGCCGGGATTTGATGACAATTGGTATGCCCCTGTGCCTCCCGGACATACTATGGGTAAGGGAGAATACACCGATTGCTCTCAGCCTAATATGACGGGAAGCACACCGACTTATTGGATGCGTGCATCGGAAATGTATTTCTTACGCGCTGAAGCCGCTTTGGAATGGCCAGAGTTTGGTGATGCCGAAGCACTATATAAACAAGGCATTCAGATGTCGTTTGACGAAAACGGAGTCTCTACAAGTGTAGATTCTTATATAACAGGAGCAGGCGCACCTGTATTTGTACGGGTTCAATCTCCTAAGAATAGTTATTTGGCTTCAGAACCTACTACAGCTACTCCAGCTTTTGAAGGAAGCCAGGAAGAAAAACTGGAAAAGATCATGATTCAAAAATGGATTGCACTTTATCCCAACGGGCAGGAAGCATGGACTGAGTGGAGAAGGACAGGATATCCTAAGTTGCATCAAGTGCAGGAGAACAGAGGTTCTGCAAATGGTATAACCAAAGATAAAGGCATTCGCCGTATGGTTTATCCGATAAGTTTCTCCCAATCTGCAGAAGATAGAGCCAACTATGAAGATGCTATAAGTAAATTGAAAGATAAAACAGATAAGGCAACCTCCAGATTGTGGTGGGATTGCAGATAAATAATTTAAAAATGTGTATTATGAAAGTACTGAAAAAACTATTATATGCGATTCCCATAGCGGGAATAATATTTGCATCTTGTACGGATGTAGAGAAAATGGAAATTGAACATATTGGCGGTTTCAATACAATGAACAATGAAGAGAGTGAAGCTTATTATGCCGAACTCCGGGCATATAAGGAAACAGCCAGAAACTATGGCCGTCCTGTGGCTTTCGGATGGTTTTCCAACTGGGCACCATCCGGTGTGATAAGGAAGGGGTATTTGACTTCTGTTCCCGACAGTATGGATATCATATCCATGTGGAGTGGTGCTCCGGGAAGATATGAAATTACGGAAGCACAGAAAAAGGATAAAGAGTTTGTTCAGAAAGTAAAAGGCATTAAATTGCTGGAAGTAAGTCTGCTTTCTCATTTGGGTAAAGGAAGGACTCCCGACTGGGTCTATGAAGAAGTGGAGAAGCAGGCCGAAGAAGAAGGGTGGAATGAGAGTAAACTGAACGAAGAAAGAAAAAAAGCACGTTGGAAGTTTTGGGGGTATACCTCCGGAAATCCTGAAGGTGCCGACATGAAAGAGGCATTGGCCAAATACGCTAAAGCGCTTTGCGATTCTTTGTTTGTAAGTGAATGGGACGGTTTTGATATTGACTGGGAACCGACCGGCGGATTTAATGATGCAGATAATACATTGACGTATAGAGGTTATAATGGGTATTCTAACATGGAGTTTCTAATAAAAGAAATGGGTAATTACATCGGTCCGAAAAGCGACCCGGAGGGAAAGGGACATAAATTATTGGTTATTGATGGATATATCAATCATTTTGGTCCTGAGCTTGATGAATATATAGATTATTGGATTACACAGTCATATGGAAATTCCAGCCCAAATTATAGGCCACAGAGTGGTAATTTGAAAAAGTTGATTATTACAGAAAACTTTGAGTCTAGCGCAACAAGTGGTGGGCAGTTGTTGAACCAAGCCCGGTGGATGCCTGAAAACGGCACTACTTACAAAGGTGGGGTAGGAGCTTATCGTTTTGACAATGATTATGGTAATACTCCGGATTATAAGTGGATGCGTCAGGCAATACAAATTAACCAGCAGGTATTCAATGAATGGAAAGCCGCTCAGAACGGGGAAAATACAGAAGGAGAATAACCACTGAAGTAAAAAATTAGATTAAAGATTATCATGAATAAGATTCGATTAAAATACATAGCAGGTTTTGTCATTGGAGCATTGCTTTTCGGTTGCAATGACAGTGAAAGTGACTTGCTGGAAACCAAAGTATACTTTGAAGAAAACAGTGTTACTATTAAAGCCTCGGGTGATGATGTCATTACCCATGATTTGCAGGCGAGACTTTCTTTCAAAAGTTCCTCGCCGACAGAGGTAACTTATGAAATAGGAGGAGCAAGTGCGGTAGAGGCTTTCAATGTCGCACATGGTACAACTTATGAACTGCTCGACCCTTCTCAGGCAAGTCTGGAAGTTACATCGGCCACTATTGAAGCCGGAAAGATATACGCTCCGCAAACCACTGTAAAACTCAGTGGTATGGCAGATATTGCTGAAGGAAAAACTTATCTGTTGCCTGTATGTGTGCGGTCATCTTCTTTGCCTGTCATCGAAGGTTCGGATTTCACTTATCTCGTCATCAGCAAACCGGTAGAAATACGGACTGTAGGTCAGTTCTCCAGCAATTATATCAAGATACCGGTAAGTCCGCTTAGTCCGTTCACATCGGTTACTTATGAAGCTTTGATCTATTTAAATCGTTTTAATTCTAATAACACGATTATGGGAACGGAAGGTATTCTGATCCTCCGTATAGGTGACGAAGCTTTACCAGGCGGACACAATGACTGGATGCAAATTGCCGGAAATAAGCAATTCCATTCTGAACAGGAATTTAAAACCGGTCAATGGTATCATGTTGCATTTACTTATGATCAACCTTCGGGAAAGGCTATACTCTATATTAATGGAGAAAAAGCCTCTGAAAGCAGTTGGGATACTCCAAGTTTCGATTTGTCAAACGGCGGATGTTTTGTTGGAAAAGTAAAAGGCTTTATGTGGGGAGAACGTCCTTTCAATGGATATATGAGTGAAGTCAGATTATGGAGTGTGGCTCGTACGGAAAATCAGATTAAACAAAATATGCTTTCTGTAGATCCCGCATCAGACGGTTTGTTTGCTTATTACAAACTGAATGGAAAAGATTTGACTCAAGAAGGTGGTGTTCCTTACATTAAAGATGCTTCCGGTAATGGAAAGAATGGAGAAACTGATGTCCGTTTCAAAGAATTGGATGAACCGGTTGCTATTAATTGACATCGTACTTCTCTTTGAATATTTTAAGTAATAACACTGTACATTGAGTGTAACTAAGAAAATACGGGATTCAAAAGGAGAGTTCCGTATTTTTTAATATTTTTATTTCTTAAATTTTGTATTGTAATGATAGCTAACAATGAAGAAGTGGAGACTGTTGATCATTTTTCCATGTTATTCAAAAACAATTATTCCAGAGTAAAATATTTTGCTTATGTCTTGCTGAAATCCGAACCTGATGCAGAGGATGTCGCCCAGGAGGTTTTTGCCAGACTTTGGGAAAGACAGAATATTTGGTTGGACAATGAAAGGGAGTTTGACTCATATCTTTTGATTATGACAAGGAATATCGCGTTGAACATATACAAGCATGAGCAGGTCAGACAGGAATACATGGAATATCATATGGTGAAATCAGTTTCCTCACAAATAGACTATGATTTTTTCGAAAGATTTCATTATCGAGAAATACTTGGGATTATCTATTCTGCATTGGCTGCAATTCCCGATCGCAGAAGAAGAGTATTTGAACTCAGTCGTTTTCATGGAAAAAGCCATAAGGAGATAGCTGTCATAATGGGAATCTCTGTTCATACCGTAGAAAGACAAATATATTTAACGCTAACCGAATTAAGAAAGACTATAACGGCATTTGCTTGATTGGAAACAACTATAATATAATACGTATATGATTGCATTGAATCTGAACTGCAATCAGCGATCTATAACATACTTCAGTTAAGGCATTCGGCATACATGTTAAAACCTTAAAAACTAATTGGGCGTCATCTCGTTTTAGTTGTTTGGAAGTAACTGTAAAAACAGTCCTGTATTCTCCAACTCCATTTTTCACCCACTGAATCTTTTGTTTGTTGATATCATAAAAAGGATCGGAAAGTTGTTTATGGTTGATAAGACCCTGATGAATTGCACTCTTGAAACCTAATGCTAGTAACCACAACTCCGTTCCTGTCTGAAAATTTCCAACCTATATTTTTGTGCATGTTATTTGAGCATTTTTTCGATTAAATTAATTATCATAGTGGAGAACATCAGGTATTAACGGTTTCAAAGATCTTACTTTTTAACAATATCTTACCATCTCTTCTGCTTGTTGCAATGTTTAGTTTTCTTGTTTTCAATCATATATTTTTCCTGTTGCAATATAAATACCTTGTATTATACAATAAATTTTTGTAACTTTAGTTTCTGAAAATATAGTGGAAATCGCTTGTAACATGAAATCCGCCAATATCCCCATCGAGTCCATCATGCAGTTTACCAAACTCTCCAGAGAGGAATTTGAAAAATTATAATGCCTGGATAGACTTTTACTCCAGTCGACAATTTAGCTTGCTTCTGATTTATGCGTACTATCAAATAAATGTTAATTGGCCTCTTACTTTTAGGTTGGCATAGATTAAAACTAGCTTTTACAATTTCATTAATGAATACCTGTCCTGCCATAGCCTTGTTCTTTGAATTGGTTCTTTAATTTGGTTCTTAAATTCCGTTCTTTGAGGACTGAATATGAGACAATATGTACTCTATAAACAAACTGACAAGCCTCTTAGGAATACCCAAACAAATATTAGGTAGTTTGGGACAAATCACGTAAATTTGTGCCTCGAATTAGAAATAACAGTATAAATCACTATAAATAAAAACTTTATCACTATGGAGTACAATTTCAGAGAAATTGAAAAGAAGTGGCAGAAAAGGTGGGTGGAAGAGAAAACCTACCAAGTTACGGAAGATGATTCGAAACAAAAATTTTATGTACTAAATATGTTTCCTTATCCATCAGGAGCCGGACTACACGTAGGACATCCGTTGGGATACATTGCTTCGGATATTTATGCCCGTTACAAACGACTGCAAGGCTTCAATGTACTCAACCCGATGGGATATGACGCATACGGTCTACCCGCAGAACAATATGCCATCCAGACCGGACAACATCCCGCTATCACTACTGTCAACAATATCAATCGCTACCGCGAACAGTTGGACAAGATCGGTTTCTCTTTTGACTGGAGCCGTGAAATCCGTACCTGCGATCCGGAATATTATCATTGGACACAATGGGCTTTCCAAAAAATGTTTAATAGCTACTATTGCAACGATGAACAAAAAGCACGTCCAATCGAAGAACTGGAGAAAGCTTTTGCAAGTCAAGGAACTGCAGGATTGAACGCTGCTTGCAGCGAAGAACTTAGCTTTACCGCTGAAGAATGGAATGCCAAGAGTGAAAAGGAACAGCAGGAAATCCTGATGAACTATCGCATTGCTTATTTGGGTGAAACGATGGTAAACTGGTGTGCCGAGCTAGGAACCGTATTGGCTAACGATGAAGTAGTAGACGGAGTCAGCGAACGTGGCGGTTATCCTGTCATTCAGAAAAAGATGCGCCAATGGTGTCTGCGTGTATCCGCATACGCACAACGCCTGCTGGACGGGTTGGACACTATCGACTGGACTGATTCACTGAAAGAAACTCAAAAGAACTGGATAGGCCGTTCGGAAGGCGCTGAAATACAATTCAAAGTAAAAGACAGCGATCTTGAATTTACTATCTTTACTACCCGTGCAGATACGATGTTCGGCGTTACCTTTATGGTATTGGCTCCGGAAAGCGAACTGGTAGCACAAGTCACTACTCCCGAACAGAAAGCAGAAGTAGATGCCTACCTCGACCGCACCAAGAAACGTACGGAGCGCGAACGTATCGCCGACCGTAGCGTTACCGGTGTATTCAGTGGAGCATATGCCATCAATCCGTTTACCGGTGAAGCAGTACCTATTTGGATCAGTGATTACGTATTGGCAGGATATGGAACAGGAGCCATCATGGCTGTACCTGCTCACGATAGCCGCGACTATGCTTTTGCCAAACATTTCGGATTGGAAATCCGTCCGTTGGTAGAAGGTTGTGACGTTAGCGAAGAAAGTTTCGATGCAAAAGAAGGTATCGTTTGCAACTCTCCGCGTCCGGACGTAACCCCTTACTGTGACCTTTCTTTGAACGGATTGACTATCAAGGAAGCCATTGCAACAACCAAGAAATATGTGAAAGATCATAACTTGGGACGTGTGAAAGTGAACTATCGTTTGCGTGACGCTATCTTCTCACGCCAGCGTTATTGGGGAGAACCGTTCCCTGTCTATTATAAAGACGGAATGCCCTATATGATTGACGAAAGCTGTCTGCCATTGGAGCTTCCGGAAGTAGCTAAATTCCTGCCTACCGAAACAGGCGAACCTCCATTGGGGCACGCTACCAAATGGGCGTGGGATACTGTAAACAAATGTATCACAGAAAACGAGAAGATTGACAATGTTACCATTTTTCCGTTAGAATTGAATACAATGCCCGGATTTGCAGGTTCTTCCGCTTACTATCTCCGCTATATGGATCCACGTAACCACAAAGCATTGGTTGACCCGAAAACAGACCAGTACTGGAAGAACGTAGACCTTTACGTAGGTGGTACCGAACATGCTACCGGACATTTGATTTACTCTCGTTTCTGGAATAAATTCCTGCATGATATAAACATTTCCGCTGTAGAAGAACCGTTCCTGAAATTAGTAAATCAAGGCATGATTCAAGGACGAAGCAACTTTGTATACCGTATCAAAGACACCAATACATTTGTTTCTCTGAATCTGAAAGATCAATATGACGTCACTCCGATCCATGTCGATGTAAATATCGTATCCAACGACATTCTCGATCTGGATGCATTCAAGGCATGGCGTCCTGAATATGCAACGGCAGAGTTTATTTTGGAAGACGGAAAATACATTTGCGGATGGGCAGTTGAAAAGATGAGCAAATCCATGTTCAATGTAGTCAATCCAGATATGATTGTAGACAAATACGGTGCGGATACACTTCGTATGTATGAAATGTTCTTAGGTCCGGTGGAACAATCCAAACCTTGGGATACCAACGGAATAGACGGGGTACATCGCTTTATCCGTAAATTCTGGTCATTGTTCTACAGTCGTACAGACGAATATCTGGTAAAGGATGAACCTGCAACGAAAGAGGAACTGAAGAGTTTGCACAAACTGATTAAGAAAGTAACGGGAGACATTGAACAGTTCTCTTACAATACTTCTATCAGTGCATTCATGATTTGTATAAATGAACTTTTCAATCTGAAATGCAGCAAGAAAGAAATATTAGAACAGCTTGTTGTCGTTCTTGCTCCTTTTGCTCCCCACGTTTGCGAGGAGTTGTGGGATGTACTCGGACACAAAACTTCCGTATGTGATGCCGAATGGCCTACATACAACGAAGAATATCTGAAAGAGGACACAATCAACTATACCATCTCTTTCAACGGAAAGGCACGTTTCAATATGGAATTTGCAGCAGATGAAACATCGGACGCTATTCAGGCGGCTGTATTGGCTGACGAACGTTCGCAAAAATGGATCGAAGGCAAGACACCGAAAAAGATTATCGTTGTTCCGAAGAAGATTGTAAACGTCGTACTTTAATTTGTCTCACCACAGATTACACAAATTTACACAGATGAATTACGAATAAATCTGTGATAATCTGCGGTAATCTGTGGTGAAACTATCATATAAATCTACTTTTATGTATAAACTGGAAAAGGCGGAATTAATGAGGGAAGTGAAAGATTATATCTACATTACTCTCGGATTGATAAGTTATTCTTTGGGATGGGCGGCATTCTTACTACCCTACCAGATAACGACCGGTGGAACTACCGGTATCGGAGCTATTATTTATTATGCGACCGGATTTCCGATCCAATGGTCATATTTTATTATCAATGCAGTTTTGATGACATTTGCCATCCGTATGCTAGGTCCCCGATTCAGTATAAAAACTACGTACGCCATCTTTATGCTGACATTCCTGCTTTGGCTTTTCCAATTAATAGTCAACAATTATATAGTGGCACCGGATATGACACCGGACGGCAAACCGTTATTGCTTGGACCCGGACAAGATTTCATGGCTTGTATTATCGGAGCAGCCATGTGCGGTGTGGGCTTGGGCATCACTTTCAATTATAACGGAAGTACCGGTGGAACGGATATCATTGCAGCCATCGTCAACAAATACAAAGATGTATCACTCGGAAGAATGATCATGATCTGTGACGTAGTTATCATCAGTTCCTGCTACTTTATATTCCATGACTGGCGTCGTGTTATCTTTGGTTTTGTCACACTGTTCATTATTGGTGTCGTATTAGACTGGATTATCAACAGTGCCCGTCAATCGGTTCAATTTCTTATCTTCTCAAAGAAATACGATGAAATAGCCGACCATATCATAAAAGATACCAATCGTGGAGTAACGGTGCTCGACGGTACCGGATGGTATAGCAAAGGCAATGTAAAAGTATTGGTGGTACTCGCCAAAAAACGCCAGTCATTAGACATCTTCCGCATGGTGAAACGTATCGACCCGAATGCATTTATCTCACAAAGTTCCGTTATCGGAGTATACGGAGAAGGATTCGACAAGTTGAAATAATCAGTTGATTGTTATTGAATAACTCTATTGAAATAAAAAAGAATGATGAAACGCAAACTTGTATTTGCCACTAACAATGCCCATAAACTGGAAGAAGTAGCCGCTATTTTGGGAGACCAAATAGAATTGTTAAGCCTGAATGATATCGATTGCCACACAGATATTCCCGAAACAGCCGATACATTGGAAGGAAATGCGTTGCTGAAATCTTCCTTTATCTACAACAACTACGGTTTGAACTGCTTTGCGGACGACACCGGTCTGGAAGTGGAAGCATTGGATGGAGCTCCTGGAGTCTATTCCGCACGTTATGCAGGCGGAGAAGGACATGACGCGCAAGCCAATATGCTTAAACTGCTCCACGAGTTAGAAGGAAAGGAAAATCGCAAAGCACAGTTCCGTACTGCTATCTCGTTGATATTGGACGGTAAGAATTATCTTTTCGAAGGAATAATAAAAGGCGAGATAATCAAAGAGAAACGGGGTGAATCAGGCTTTGGCTATGACCCTGTCTTTCAACCGGAAGGTTATGACAAGACTTTTGCCGAACTAGGAAATGATATAAAAAACAAAATCAGTCACCGTGCATTAGCCATACAAAAGCTCTGTGAGTTCTTACAACGCTAATAATCCATATTCCAACAGTATATAAAGCACAATAATTCACTCTGCTTGCTCATTAGTTATATACTTCATACATCACGAAAAAGAAGTTTATAGGGATATTCCTAAAATAATAAAATTTAAGGCAACTACTTCATTGCGAATTAGTTGCCTTTTTTGTATCTTTAAGCATTCCCCCCAAAAAACGGTTTGACAGCCAAAACGGGGGGAATCTAAAATAAAAACACATGGTAAAGATACAAAAAATCTCAGAAATCGACCTTGTTTAGGTTTTACCGAGTTCGATATGCTTAAAAAATATCG
>NZ_GG688331.1:16897-17319 GCF_000156195.1 Bacteroides finegoldii DSM 17565
ATTCGTCAGGAACTAGCGAATCGCCTTGACGTTGAGTTCCTCCAGCTCATTCTTGCCGAGCATTGGAAACCTTATCTTGAGAACCTTCATGTCTGTATGACCGATGCCACCTGTTATGAAAGTCATCTGCGTTTTCCTACTGATGCCAAACTCTTATGGGAAGGTATTGTATGGCTTCATCGTCATCTGTGCAAACATTGCCGTACATTGCACATACAACGTCCCCGTAACAAGTATCTTGATGTACGCCGTGCCTATCTTGCTTATAGCAAACTGCGTAAACGCAGGAAATCACAGGCTCGTATGATTACACGAAGGTTACTTCAGTTATTGGAAAAGTTACTTGACCAGCTGGAGCAGCTTCATTCATCCTACAGGAACAGGCTTGCACTATCCTCTGATTACCAAAAGACGTTTCTCGG
>NZ_GG688331.1:17419-60431 GCF_000156195.1 Bacteroides finegoldii DSM 17565
AAAAAAGAAAGGCAGCATAATCTGACTAAAATAACAGGAAAAACAGGAGAGGTTTTAACTTCCCCTAAAAAAGACATGTACATAATGCATGGGTGGGAAGGAAAAAACAAGAATATGTAAACAATATTCTACAAAAAAGATAGAAGACTAGGAGAGTTGAACGAAAAAATCAAGAGAAGAGCTTTGCTTTACGTGAGCTTTTCTCTTGATTTTTTAGAAAGAGGAACATTTACTGAATATCCCTAATTAGGAACAACTGATTTCTGAAAAGAAGGGAGTGGCAACATTCTGCGTTTTGACACTCTCTTCTTTGTTAGATGAATTTAAAATTTGGTTTTTATTATTCACTGATAACTCTTCTGTATTCCGCTATTGCCATCTTTTCTGATAAGTATGCATTAATCAAGTTTGTATGTGCTTGTGTCCATGATAGCTGTGCGGATAATACGTCTACCATATTTGCTTTTCCCTCGTTGTAAGAGAAAGAAACCAGGTCGAGATTTTCATTAGCCAGATTCATCGTTTTTGTGGCTGTCTTCACCTGATATTCCGTTTCTGTCAACTTAGTAAGTGCGGCTGAAAGTTCTTCGTTAATATTATCCGTCACATAGCTTTGTTGTAACTTCTGTATTCCGATAAATGCTTTTTGTTGGCGGTTCGTCTTGAAACGGGCGCCCCATCTGAAAATTGGGATATTAAGATTAATGCCGACAATAGGATTGAATGAGACATCATATCCGAGATTGGGCGTGCCAGTTGCCCATCCACCACTGAAATACATACTCAACTGAGGATTGAATTGACTTAATGCGGCTTTACGTTGCGCCTGACTTTTCATGATGTTCACTTCCGTACTTTCATAATCCGCACGTCGTTGCAATACATTTTCAAGAGAAAGAATTTGTATAGGAGCAGAAGTCTTGTCAATAGTATAAAGACTGTCTACGGGGGTGTTGGGATCTATTCCCATCAAAATATTCAATTTCTGCAATGCCAACGTGTAATTCTGACGGGCTTTGATATATTGAAGTTCAGCTTCTTTTAGCCGGGTGGAAATCATGAGTAGGTCTGTACGGCTAATCATTCCATCATTGAAACGATCTAGAATAATATCATATTGCTGTTTTACGATATGTTGATATTTATCGGCAGCTTGCAGCATTGCTTGTGAAGCAGACGCATTCCAATAGACTGCATCGCTCTGATAATGAATTTGGTCGATTGTCATTTCCTCATTGAGCAGGCCGAGTTTTTCATCCGCTTTGGTAATCTTGTGTTGAGCGTTGAGTGCTCCTCCTGTATAAAGAGGTTGCGAGACGACGAATACTCCTTGATAGGTGTGGTTACGGTATTCCCCTAATGGCTCGTTCCATGCTTTAAGATCACTCATATTGAGTGTACCGTCCGCATTGATATCGATTTTGGGCAGGAAACCGGTATGAGCAATCTTACGTGCCTCCGCACTTGCTATAGTTTTTAGTTTCTGTTGCTTGAGTATTTGACTATAAGCTTCCACTTTATCCCGGTACGCTTCCCGGCTGAGAAAGGGGTGTTGTGCCTCGGCTGTAAGACTAAGGAGCAGCAGAGACAGAGTTATTAGTTGAGTTCTCATTTTATTCATTGTAATTTATTTCTTCTGTCTAAATAAGGGTTATATTTAGTTTTTGATTCTTTGGATAGAGCAATAGGCCACCGGAAGAACGAATAGCGTCAGAGCTGAAGCTACCAACAATCCTCCCATAATCGTAGCCGCCATACCTCCGAACATCGCATCAAATAGTAGCGGTAACATTCCCAAAATTGTTGTTCCGGAAGCCATCGCTACGGGTACGATACGACTGGTTGTAGCACTGACTACAGCTTCTAAAGGCTTTTTACCCATAGCTGTTTCCAAGTCTATCTGTTCGACGAGTACAATCGCGTTTTTGATATTCATTCCAATCAATCCTAGTAAACCGAGAATGGAAAAGAAGTCGAACGATTTGCCAAGTACTAATAATCCCAATACGATACCAATGAAGATCAGTGGTAACATCAATAGAATTACGGTCGGTTTGCGATATGTCTTGAATAAGAACAGCAAGGTTACAAACATCAGGAAGAAAGTCAGCGGTAAATTTTTAGCCAACGCCTCATTTGATTCGACTTGACTTTCCTGTTCTCCGAAGTACTTCATTGTATATCCTTCCGGGACTTTAATTTCTTTCTGTACCTGAGACCACACCTGGTTGAAAGCGGCAATTGCATTTACTCCCCGACGTGGGTCGCATTGTGCCATCATTACCATCTGACGGTTGTAATCCTTTACATTCGAGAATCGGTATTGGAAATCAAAATCCGATACCACTTGTTCCAAACTGGTTGTTTCATTTCCGGTACCGAATACGGGTAGGGTACGCAAGTCATTGATACGAAATGAGTCCACTGTATTATCTTTCAATAATATAGGAAGCACTTGGTCTCCTTGCCTGTATTCCCCTAATGTCATTCCGGTGGTACCGATCTGAATGCTTTGAGCCATTCCTTGTCGGGAGACTCCTAGAGGTTGTGCCCGTTCCGGACTATACACCGGTTTCCATACGGGGATTTTATTTCCCCATGAGTTTCGGATATTAATTAAATCCGAGTTTTGATGCATAATCTCCAGTGCTTGATTGGTGAGTGCCACGAGTGTATCTACATTCGGTCCTATAAAGCCTATCTCGATAGCTGCATCTACTGCGGGAGATAGTTTGAACAGGCTGGTACGGGTGATTGCATTCGGATAGTTGGCTTTCATATATCCGTCGAAATTCTCTTCATATTCTTTCGTATACTTGCTATCCGTCAATTCAACTAATATATTGGCAAAATTCGGTTTGGGACCTACCGAAGTGGAAGCCAGGTAATACCTTAGCGGGGTGCTTCCAAAAGTGATTGATACCTTTTTTACTTCCGGTTGCTTCGCTAAATGGTCTTCTACCGATTTCATTTCTTTCACGACATCTTGGATGCTATACCCATCAGGATAGAATACGTCTGCTCGGAAATAGGGTTTGTCCAAAGAAGGGAAGAAGTTTTGTGGCATTGTTCCCATGATAACCAGCGAGATAATGAACAGTACCACCATCGAACCTAATGTTAACGCTTTTCTGCGAATCAGTGCACGTAGGATGGAAGCGAACTTGTGGTAGAACGGTTTATCGTATGGATCTTTTGCTCCATCGTTTACTTTTGCTTTCAGGATAAAATTACCGAATACTGTGGTCTGCGTGAGAGCAAGTACCCAACTCAATCCCAAAGATATGGCGAGCACCACGAAAAGCGGTTTTACTATCTCCGCCACAGAAGAAGGAGCGAGATAAAGCGGTAAGAATGAACAAATGGCAATGAATGTAGCTCCGAGTAATCCCCATTGAGGGCCGGTAGCGCCATCTATTAGGGCCTTTCTTCGATTTACCCCACGTGCAATAGCGATTTGTGCATTGTCTGTTACCACAATGGCGTTATCCACCAACATTCCCATAGCAATAATGAATCCGGCAAGGGAGGTACGATTCAGTCCTACACCGAAGAAAGACATGATGAGTAGCGTCCCACCGATGGAAAAAATAAGTGACGAGCCGATTAGTACACCGGCGCGTAAGCCCATTACCAGCATAATAATTACAATTACAATCAGAATAGATTCGATTAGGTTGATGATGAATCCGTTGTTGGCTTCGTTGGCTATTTCATTTTCCAGATATAGGCTCTGCAACTCCAGACCTACGGGCATGAGTGGCAACAATTCGTTAAGTTTGTTTTTTACATTTTCTCCTGTCTGTACAACATCTCGTTGCGGGTCGGTCGATACACCGATACCGATGGCACGTTTGCCGTTTACGTGCATGATGTTGGACGGCGGATCCATATATCCTTTCTCTATTACAGCGATGTCACCCAGTTTCACTTGTCCGGCTTTTGTTGTAATTACTTGGTTGCGGATGTCGTCAACAGTAGTATACATACCGTTGGCTGTTACCCGCAACTGCTGTTCGCCGGCTCGGATTTCTCCGGTATTGATAATCTGGTTTTGTGATTGCAGCAGACTTGCAAGTTGTTTCGGATCGATACCCATGCCAACTAATTTGTTGGTTGAGATATAGATATTCACTACCTCTGTCTGTACTCCGAATAGGGCAACTTTCATCACTCCATCTGCTGTGACTACCTGTGTTTTAATCCGTTCAGCCCAATTGCGCATCTCTTCGTAAGAATAACCTTCATCTGCCGTCAGTCCGTAATAAATGCCGAATACATCGCCAAAATCATCAGAAACGGTCGGGGTAGATGCGCCACTTGGCAACTGGGGTTGTATATTGAGCACCTTTCGTCGCAATTCATCCCATTTTTGGGGAATGGAATTGGCTGCTAATGAAGGTTGCAGTTCAAATGTAATTTTAGAGAGTCCGTACATAGATTCTGATTTAATCTTATATACGCCACTCATACTTTGAATCTCACGGGAGATAGGTTCGGTAATCAGTCGTTCTACTTCAGCCGGTTCGGCACCCGGATAACGGGTCATGATAACCGCCGACTTGATGACGAACGGAGCATCCTCTTTCTTTCCTAGCTTACCGAAGGAAGTGATTCCCCCGATTAGCAATACTGCAAGAAAGAAATAGATGATTTTCGTGTTGTCTAATGAATATTTAGCTAAGTTCATTTCTCGATTTCTTTTACGGTTTCTCCTTCTACTAACTGGTATACGCCTGCGATAATGATCTTTTCTCCGGGTTTCAGACCTTCTGAGATTAGTACTTGAGCTTCTCCGGTAGGTGCATTGACAGTCACTTCACGTTTGTGTACTTTGTTGCCTTCCACTACCCAGACATACATTTTCTTCCCTTCACTTTCGCCAAATATGGCGCTGAGCGGTACGATTGTCCAACTGTCCTGTACCAATGGACCGACATCGGCCGTGAAACGTATGCTACACGTAAAGCCCGGTTTCACAGCATAAAGATCTCGATCGAAAGACGGATCATCAATTGTTATGCTGACCGGGATTCCCGTGCCGTCTGTTGATATGTCAAGGTATTCTTCTAATTTTGCCTGAAAGATATGTCCTCTGAATGTGTCGAATTCTACTAGAAAACGAGGATCTTTAGTGCGAAGTAGATAGAGATAGACATCCGGTATGGTGAATTTGATACGCAGATTACGTGTGTTGACTAGTTGCACGATACCTTCTCCGGAGTTGACACGCTGATAGTTTTCTACCAGACGTTTTTCGATGGAGCCGTCGAAAGGAGCTATCAGTTTTGTGTCGCGCATATTATTGACGGACAACTCATATTCGGATTTTGCTTTCTGATAGTTGGCAAGGCTGATTTCATATTCCTGCACAGAGATCGCTTGGCGGGAGAGAAGCCGTTTGTTACGTTCTACCTGTGCAGCTGCCGTTTCGTAAGCAGATTTGGTTGCGGCATATTGTAATGCAATATCTCTGGGATCAATGGCTGCGATCAGTTGTCCCTTCTTTACTTTTTCTCCCTCGATGACGGGCAATTGAATGATCTGTCCACTGACACGGAATGCCAGTTTTACATATTCTACTGCTTCTACAATTCCCGAAAAATCTTTTCTGATAATCGATCTAGACTCAACAATTGCAGTCTTTACGGGACGACTTGTT
Organism: Bacteroides finegoldii DSM 17565; assembly: GCF_000156195.1. Classification (GTDB taxonomy): domain Bacteria; phylum Bacteroidota; class Bacteroidia; order Bacteroidales; family Bacteroidaceae; genus Bacteroides; species Bacteroides finegoldii. Next base: position 23,082 of record NZ_GG688331.1, read on the forward strand.
GTTGTCTTCGTCTCTTTTTTCTGTCCGCAGCTTGCCAGTAAAATTGCAGCTATCAGGACGAATCCATATTTCTTCTTCATATACCATACTGATGTTTAGAGTTTTTGCGTTGGTTCGTTTCTCTTTATTACAGAGAATAAACAACTTATGGATATGAATGTTCGGGAAAACCGAAAGATTTAGGTTTTAACTTCTCGGTCTTTTCGATCTTCCGGAAAAGATTGTGAGTTCAAAAATGGTGAATATGATTTCTGTCGTTGTATAACCATTAAGATCATATTCCAGGTTTTCATTTTCATCGTAGTACTTGAGGTAGACAGTTGGAGTACCTTTGTCGAAATCGAGAAAAAGATAAGAGGTATAATCGTAGATACCTAAATTGGCAAATTCATTTAAGATAGCAGTGTTGAAAAGAGTGCACCATCCTGTAGTCTGTTCACAGCCGGACATTTCGAACCTACGATGCTCTTTGCTGAAATCATCCTCGTCCACATGTTTGAGTTGCCTTTTTATTTCCGAACCGAAAGAAAGGCGCTTTCTGATAAAATTGAGAACTTCTTCTTTAGTCATTTGTTCTAATTGGGTTATTTCCATTACTTTAGTTTGTTTATTATCTAACAAAGGTAGTTTCTTTATTCGGTAAAAACTGTGTACGCTGATATTTTTTAAGATTTTTCTGTTCTCTCTATGTAGTTTAAAATGAAAAAGAGGAAATTCCCTGCTGAGAATCCCCTCTTTTCATCTTTAACGAAAGATCGAATTATTTCTTCTTACGGTCACCGTAACGGCTCATGAACTTATCAACACGACCTGCAGTGTCTACCAAAGTAGATTTACCTGTATAGAACGGGTGAGAAGTGTTAGAGATTTCAATCTTCAGCAACGGATAAGTTTCACCTTCGAACTCGATGGTTTCTTTAGTTGCTACTGTTGATTTAGACAAAAACATGTCACCATTTGACATATCTTTGAATACTACCGGACGGTATGATTCTGGATGAAGGCCTTTTTTCATTTCAGTATCTGTTTTTTAATTTATATTCTGTTACTATTTTGGTAAGAAATAGTGTAATGGTCATTTTCAGTGCGCAAAGATAATGCTTTTCTGTGAAATAGAAAAAGGTTTTGCTGAAAAACTTTTGTTTATGACGCATTGCCTATTATATAATAAGGTGTATTTGCCCGAAGAGTTATTATTTGTCTTTTAGTTATTTATTTGCAAGGTAGACATTACAATCTAATGTCTACCTTGCTTTCCGGCAAGAAATAGATGTTCTATTTAAACCTTTTTCTACTATATTTTTCTTTCCGATGTTCGTTATTCGGTGGATAATGCTTACTTTTGCGTAGAATTTTTATTCACTAACAATAAACTTTAAACAAAATGGTAAATTACAAAGATTTAGGATTGGTAAACACGAGAGAAATGTTTGCTAAGGCTATCAAAGGTGGATATGCTATCCCGGCATTCAACTTCAACAATATGGAACAGATGCAAGCTATCATCAAGGCTGCTGTTGAAACTAAATCTCCTGTGATTCTTCAGGTATCTAAAGGTGCTCGTCAGTATGCTAACGCTACTTTATTGCGTTACATGGCTCAGGGTGCTGTAGAATATGCTAAAGAATTAGGTTGCGCACATCCGGAAATCGTTCTCCACCTTGATCATGGAGATACTTTCGAAACTTGCAAATCTTGCATTGATTCAGGTTTCTCTTCAGTAATGATCGACGGTTCTCATCTTCCTTACGAAGAAAACGTTGCATTGACTAAGAAAGTAGTTGATTACGCACACCAGTTTGATGTGACAGTTGAAGGCGAACTTGGCGTATTGGCAGGTGTAGAAGATGAAGTTTCTGCTGACCACCACACATATACTGACCCTGAAGAAGTAATCGATTTTGCTACTCGTACAGGTTGCGACTCTTTGGCTATTTCAATCGGTACTTCTCACGGTGCTTACAAATTTACTCCGGAACAATGTCATATCGATCCGAAAACAGGTCGTATGGTTCCTCCTCCATTGGCATTCGAAGTATTGGACGCTGTAATGGAAAAACTTCCGGGATTCCCAATCGTTCTTCACGGATCATCTTCAGTTCCTGAAGAAGAAGTGGAAACTATCAATAAATATGGTGGTGCTTTGAAAGCTGCTATCGGTATTCCTGAAGAAGAATTGCGTAAGGCTGCTAAATCTGCAGTTTGCAAAATCAATATCGACTCAGACTCTCGTTTGGCTATGACTGCTGCTGTACGTAAGGTATTTGCTGAAAAACCGGCTGAATTCGACCCGCGTAAATATCTTGGTCCGGCTCGTGACAATATGGAAAAATTGTACAAGCACAAAATCCTTAACGTGCTCGGTTCTGACAACAAATTGGCTCAGTAATCAGATTATTCCAATATAAATATATAAGAAAAGGCTGCAACCATTATGTTGCAGCCTTTTCTAGTTTTATGATTTTCTTTAAATCGTGATTTTACATTAAGAATCCAAGCAGGATACCGGCAGCAACTGCAGAACCGATAACTCCGGCTACGTTCGGACCCATAGCGTGCATCAGCAGGTAATTGGTCGGATCGTATTCCAAACCGATAACTTGTGAGATACGTGCAGAGTCGGGAACGGCAGATACGCCTGCATTACCGATTAACGGATTAATCTTATTGCCTTTCTTCAGGAAGAGATTGAATATCTTTACGAAGATTACGCCTGAAGCTGTTGCGATGATAAATGACAATGCACCGAGTGCGAAAATCTTGATAGAATCGAAAGTCAAGAACTCGGAAGCTTGCGTAGAAGCACCCACTGTCAACCCTAACAGAATAGTGATCGTATCAATCAGCGGACCACTTGCCGTATTGGCTAGACGACGTGTCACTCCACTCTCTTTCAATAGGTTACCGAAGAACAGCATACCTAACAAAGGCAAACCGGAAGGAACCAGGAAACAAGTCAGCAACAGACCGATAATTGGGAAAATCACTTTTTCCGTATGAGAAACAGCGCGTGGCGGCTTCATACGGATAACACGCTCGCTCTTGGTGGTGAGCAGACGCATGATAGGTGGCTGTATCACCGGAACCAGTGCCATATAAGAGTAGGCGGATACAGCAATGGCTCCCATTAAATTAGGTGCTAGTTTGGAAGACAAGAATATGGCTGTCGGACCGTCTGCACCACCAATGATACCGATTGCTCCGGCTTGCATGGGATCGAATCCCATTTCCAATGCAATCATGTACGCACCGAAGATACCGAATTGTGCTGCTGCACCGATCAACATCAATTTCGGGTTAGAGATGAGTGCGGAGAAGTCCGTCATAGCCCCAATGCCTAAGAAAATAAGCGGCGGATACCATCCGGATGTCACTCCTTGATACAATATATTCAAAACTGAACCTTCTTCATAAATACCGACTTTCAGTCCGGCATCCATATTGAAAGGTATATTACCGATCAGTATACCGAATCCGATAGGAATCAGCAACATCGGCTCGAACTCTTTGGCTACTGCCAAATAGATAAACCCCAAGCCGACAAGAATCATGACTATGTGTCCTGTCGTAGCGTTGGCAAAGCCTGTGTAGGTCCAGAAGTCGGCTAGGTTGTTTCCTAAAAAGTTTATGAAATCTCCCATATTATTCGATAATTACGAGGTCAGTACCTTCAAGAACAGAATCTCCCTTGTTTACGTTGATTGCAGTAATCTTACCGTCTTTGTCAGCATTGATATTGTTTTCCATTTTCATGGCTTCCAATATAATGATGGTCTGTCCTTTCTTTACTGCATCTCCTACATTAACTTTAATATCGAGGATAACACCCGGAAGTGGAGATTTGACGCCTGATTTTCCGGAAGCTGGAGCGGCCGGTTTCACCACCTGAGTAGGAGCGGCCGGTGCATTAGGCATAGGACGTACTACCACAGGTTTTACGGCTGCTTTGGGCTTCTTTTCCATTTCCACTTTATAATGCGTACCGTTCACTTCTACGTGAGCGATATTATCTTCAATATCTCCGATGGTTACTTTATATAAGTTACCGTTGATTTTATATTTATATTCTTTCATCGTTTTTACTTTTTATAAGGTGACTTACTTTCTGGGAGGAGTTTCGCGCAAAGTATAAATCTTTGAACTCCACGGTGAATAGCTCCGTTTTACGCGAGTAATGGTCAGTACAGTTTCTTCTACATCATGTACTTCATCCTGCATTTCGTGCAATGCCATAGAAATAGCGGCATAAACTTCGCCCGGAGCTTGTGACAACTCTTTGGCTTCATGCTTGTCGATTCCTTTGGATTTCATTGTATTACGCTTACTCAGGTTGACGGCGACTTTACCTACTACTTTGAAAGCGATATACAGAAGGATAAGTCCGCAGAATACTACGCTCATGGCTGAAATGGACATGCCGATACCAACCGAGTCATGTTCTTCGAATTTTTCCATCTTGGCATTGCTGTCAAGAGTTTGGTTATTTGTGCTCGGTGTAACATATTTGTCACTGCTTCCACCTTTCACTTCCCATTCTGCTGCTCCGTCGCTAACACGTGCATACGATTGGTTAGGGCCTAAAACACCGGCGGGTATCACAACCTCGTCGATTAACTTTTTACCGGAGTCAAATAACCCGATCCAATTGGCGGCTTCCGGATTCAGCTTGCAACTTGTGTGGAAAGTACCACGGTTAGGCTCGCCGTCTGCCCAGAAAAGGGCATGTTGACGCGGCTTTATCAGTGTCAGTACGTCACCTTTCGGAATAAAGTAAGTAACTGTATCGCCCGGTTGGTTGCTCACTTTCAGTAAGCAAGCTGCCAGATCGGCGCTACCGAATGATTTATTGAATATTTCAATCCATGCGCTGTGCAGTCCGTAGTCATCCTGAAAATTACTTTGGTTGTCTATCAGGACTTCGTTCAGTACCAGCTTGCTGTTCGACTTTTTCTCTCCACAAGAAGTGAGCCCGATCAGTAATAGCAGAGAAAGGAATATTCCGATTTTGGTTTTATTCATAATCGTTCTTGTTTTAATGTGAAAAGTTGGATTACAACGGAATATTTCCATGCTTCTTAGCCGGATTGGTCAGTTTCTTAGTCTGCAACTGTTGTAAAGCGCGAATAACACGGAAACGTGTGTTACGTGGCTCAATCACATCGTCAATGTAACCGTATTTAGCGGCATTATAAGGATTAGCAAACAATTTCGTGTATTCTGCTTCTTTCTCGGCTAGGAATTGAGCGGGATTCTCCTGATCTTTAGCTTCGCGTGCATATAATACCTCTACTGCTCCGGCACCACCCATTACTGCGATTTCAGCAGTCGGCCATGCATAATTCATGTCACCGCGAAGCTGCTTACAACTCATCACAATATGAGAACCTCCGTAGGACTTACGCAAAGTAATAGTTACTTTAGGTACGGTAGCCTCACCGTATGCATATAATAATTTAGCACCGTGCAGGATTACACCGTTGTATTCCTGGCCTGTTCCCGGAAGGAATCCCGGTACATCTACCAGCGATACGATAGGTATATTGAACGCATCGCAGAAACGGACGAAACGTGCACCCTTACGAGATGCGTTGCTATCGAGCACACCTGCCAGATATTTCGGCTGGTTGGCAACGATACCTACTGACTGTCCGTTGAAACGTGCGAAACCGATGATAATATTCTTAGCATAATCTTTTTGGATTTCCAGGAATTCTCCGTTATCTACGATGGCTCCGATCACTTCGTACATATCATACGGCTTAGTCGGACTATCGGGAATAATATCATTCAAAGAATCTTCCAGACGATCGATTGGGTCTGTGCAATCCACATACGGAGCTTCTTCAAGATTATTTTGAGGAATATAGCTCAACAGTTTGCGGATTAATGCGAAACCTTCTTCTTCGGTTTTGGCAGTGAAATGAGTGACGCCTGATTTGGTAGAGTGAACACTTGCGCCACCGAGATTTTCCTGACTGACGTCTTCACCTGTTACTGTTTTTACAACTTTCGGTCCGGTAAGGAACATATAGGAAGTACCTTCCATCATCAAAGTGAAGTCCGTTAGAGCCGGAGAGTATACGGCACCACCGGCACAAGGACCGAAGATACCGGAAATTTGCGGAATGACACCGGAGGCAAGGATATTACGTTGGAAGATTTCAGCATAGCCGGCAAGAGCATTGATACCCTCTTGAATACGGGCACCGCCTGAGTCGTTGATGCCGATACAAGGTGCACCCATCTTCATGGCCTGATCCATGATTTTGCAAATCTTCTGTGACATTGTTTCAGACAGTGAACCGGCAGAAACGGTGAAGTCCTGTGCGAACACATATACCAGACGTCCTTCGATAGTACCGCAACCGGTTACTACACCGTCTCCGGGATAGTGCTTCTTGTCCATGCCGAAGTTCGTACATCTGTGCTCAACGAACATGTCCATTTCTTCAAAGCTACCTTCATCCAGCAACATAGCTAGACGTTCGCGTGCTGTGTATTTCCCTTTTTCATGTTGCTTCGCAATTGCTTTCTCACCGCCTCCGAGACGTGCTACGGCACGGCGTTCAATAAGCTCTTTAATTTTTTCAAGTTGATTACTCATGAGTTCTTGTTAGTTTTAGAGTTTATGATTAATGTTCGCAGAGTTCTGTCAGCACACCTAGAGTGGACTTCGGGTGGAGGAAAGCGATATTCAAACCTTCGGCACCTTTGCGCGGAGCCTTGTCAATCAGGCGGATTTCTTTGCTTTCTGCTTCTGCCAAGGCATTGGCTACGCCATCTTCTACGGCAAATGCAACGTGATGAACACCTGCACCTTTGTTTTCAATAAACTTAGCGATGGTACTCTCCGGGCAAGTCGGCTCCAACAGCTCAATTTTTGTTTCGCCTACTTTTAAGAAAGCAGTTCTTACCTTCTGATCTTCCACTGTTTCAATGTTGTAACATTTCAGACCCAATACATTTTCGTAGTAAGGAAGGGCTTCTTCGATGCTTTTTACAGCAATGCCCAGATGTTCAATGTGTGAAATCTTCATAACTATACTTTTTTATTTGGTTTTAATTATGTGCTTATATGGCATAAAACAGCACAAAGAAAGACAATTCTTACCTAATAAAGAAATATTTCTGCATTTAATTGCTGCGTTATAAAGCATAAAAAATCATAGGATAGGATATGAAGAACTGTTTTGTAATCTTGAGATTACATTTAGACATAAAATTTGACTAGCAGATTGTTTAGCCAAGTCCAACTGACACGAAACCAGCGGCGGGTACTGCTTTGTTTTCCGCCAAAGCGAAGCACGAAATCCCGATAGCCATGTTTACGGAACGGAAGTCCTACATCCATGAATTCCATGTGGCGGAACCCGCGTTGATGGGCATCTTCCAATGCTTTCCAAACAGCCAGTATACCGGGATATTGCAATGCGTATGTCTTTCGCATTCCTCCTGAAAACCAAAGGAAGGCACTTTCTTCGGAATAGATACAGACAGCTCCGCCGATAATTTTCTCCTTATATTTGACGATGAATATTTTTGCCTGTTTGCCTCTGATGAGCATACTGTTCATGTGCCGGAAGAAATCGTTGGCGGGGAAATATCTGCGTATACGGGAGGAATAGACTTTATGTAGCATTCGTGAGAAATCGCGAATCTCTTCTACTGTATGTGCCTCTTCTACTTTTGCTCCGTTCTTAAGTCCTTTTTTTATTTGCCGAATACGTGACGGACTAAATCGGTCTTCTACATTTTTCATACCATGCAGCGAGTTGCGTACCCGTAGCCAATTGACCGGAAAGTAGTTATTGTTTCGGAAGAAACGATAACCGAACATTGAATTATTCAGATTACGGAATTCGATAAGGAAGCAGGTGCGTGTTGCCTCCTGAGTGAGATGCTCAAGCATCTCTCCAAAAACTTCCTCAGCTTTTTCCTTGTTGGTGGAAAGCGACTCATCCAGCCCTTCGCCTTCACTGTATACTACACAGTGTTTTACCAATGAAGAGGGGAGCCATCTTTTTGCTTTGCGGATGGCTGCGAGTAAACGTGCCATCGGTTTGCCGTTTTCCGTTGCCACTATCAATAAAGGAGTATAACCCGGAGTCGCTTCGTAAATCAGAAACAACTCTTTGGAATGAAAGGTATTCTTTCCCGGCAAATCAGGAATATCCTTTCCTTTATAATATGTTGTTAGTTTAAGTGGCATTCAACTACAAATTTACAATTTTTATTTCTCATACAACAAAAAAACGGATAATTTGTTACTTTTGTGTATTAGTAAAATATATAAATGGAATAACTACTATGATTGACGAAATTTTAGCTTATAACAAGCAATTTGTAGAGAAGAAAGGATATGAAGAGTATATAACGAACAAGTACCCTGATAAAAAAATAGCGATTCTTTCTTGCATGGATACCCGTCTGACAGCATTGCTTCCGGCAGCGTTGGGTATAAAGAACGGTGATGTGAAAATGATAAAAAATGCAGGAGGGGTTATTTCCCATCCTTTCGGCAGTGTGATTCGCAGCTTGCTCGTTGCCATTTTTGAGTTGGGAGTAGAAGAGATTATGGTGATTGCTCATTCTGACTGTGGGGCTTGCCACATGCATAGTGAGGAGATGATCGGGAAAATGAAAGCGCGGGGGATCAATCCGGATTATATTGACATGATGCGTTTCTGTGGAGTAGATTTTAATTCCTGGTTGGACGGTTTTGAAGATACGGAGAAGTCGGTAAGAGGAACTGTTGATTTTATCGTACACCATCCTTTGATTCCTTCGGATGTGAGAGTTTACGGATTTATTATTGATTCTACGACCGGAGAATTGACGAGAATAGTATAATTGCATTATCTTTGCATACATTAATCAGATGAAACCGGAAATGATATGGAAAATTTCAGTGAATTGATAAAGAACCGTCGCAGTATGCGTAAGTTTACTGATGAAGAACTGACTCAGGATGAGGTGGTTGCCTTGATGAAAGCCGCTTTGATGTCTCCCTCTTCCAAACGCAGTAATAGTTGGCAATTTATAGTTGTTGATGATAAAGAAATATTAAAAGAGCTGTCTCACTGTAAGGAGCAGGCCTCTTCCTTTATTGCTGACGCCGCTTTGGCGATTGTTGTAATGGCTGATCCGTTGGCGAGTGATGTTTGGATTGAAGATGCTGCGATTGCCTCCATTATGATACAGTTACAGGCGGAAGATCTCGGCTTGGGAAGCTGCTGGGTGCAGGTTCGCGAACGTTTCACTGCTACCGGAATGCCTTCCGATGAATTTGTTCATGGAATCCTGGGTATTCCTCTGCAACTTCAAATTCTTTCCGTTATTGCTATCGGACATAAAGGGATGGAACGTAAACCTTTCAACGAAGAACATCTTCAATGGGAGAAAATTCATATTAATAAATTCGGAGGAAAATAAATATGGGAGCTGCTAAAGCGAGTAACAGCAAAGATACTTATTTGGCTACTGCTGTTACCTTTATCGTTATTGGAGCACTTTATCTGATTGATAAACTGATTCATTTCTCCACCCTCGGGTTGCCTTGGGTGATGAATAAAGACAATATGTTATTGTATGCTTCGATCTGTTTTCTTATTTTCAAACGCGATAAATCAATTGGTTTTGTGTTACTTGGTCTTTGGCTAGTGATGAATATCGGCTTGGTTATGTCATTGCTGGGTTCGTTATCCGGGTATCTGCTGCCATTGACTCTGCTCATTATCGGAATCATTTTATTCTGGTTTGCAAAACGGTAAAGAAGTAATGAATAGAAGTATAGAAGATACCCCGATTATATTTATCGGTGCCGGGAATTTGGCCACTAATCTGGCAAAGGCGCTTTATTACAAAGGTTTTCGTATCGTGCAAGTGTATAGTCGGACGGAAGAATCTGCCCGTGCTTTAGCCGAACAGGTAGAAGCCGGATATACGACGGATTTACAGGAAATATCAAAAGAAGCCCGATTATATATTGTATCTCTGAAAGATGCGGCTTTTGTTGAATTATTGCCTCAGATAACGGAAGGAAAGCAAGATGCGCTGTTGGTACATACGGCGGGCAGTATCCCGATGAGTGTTTGGGAGAAATATGCGGAACGTTATGGAGTGTTTTACCCCATGCAGACTTTCAGTAAGCAACGTGAAGTTAATTTCCGGGAAATACCCTTCTTTGTTGAGGCGAAAAGACCGGAAGATGTGGAACTTCTGAAAGCGATAGCTGCGACTCTTTCGGATAATGTGTACGAGATAACTTCCGAACAGCGTAAGAGTCTTCATTTGGCTGCTGTCTTTATCTGTAATTTTACAAATCATATGTATGCCTTAGCGGCGGATTTGCTTGAAAAGTATAATCTGCCTTTTGATGTTATGCTTCCGTTGATTGATGAGACTGCGCGTAAAGTACACGAATTGACACCTCATGAGGCACAAACCGGACCGGCAGTGCGTTATGATGAAAATGTGATAAGTAATCATCTTGCTATGTTGGTAGATTCTCCGGCATTGCAGGAAATATATAAACTAATGAGTAAAAGTATCCATGAGCACCATCAACTATGATTTATCCCGTATCAAGGCTTTAGCTTTCGATGTTGACGGAGTCTTGAGTTCGACCACAGTTCCCCTGCATCCCTCCGGTGAACCGATGCGTACTGTGAATATTAAGGATGGTTATGCTATCCAACTTGCCGTAAAGAAAGGGCTTCATATCGCTATCATTACCGGAGGGCGGACAGAAGCCGTACGTATCCGCTTTGAAGGCTTGGGAGTGAAGGATTTGTATATGGGCTCTGCCGTAAAGATACATGATTATCATGCGTTCCGTGATAAATACGGATTGTCTGACGATGAAATATTATATATGGGGGATGATGTGCCCGATATAGAAGTGATGCGTGAATGCGGTCTTCCCTGCTGCCCGAAAGATGCTGTTCCAGAAGTAAAATCCGTAGCAAAGTACATCTCTTATGCTGACGGCGGTCATGGCTGCGGACGTGATGTGGTGGAGCAAGTGCTGAAAGCTCATGGGCTGTGGATGGCACAGGATGCTTTTGGTTGGTAGTACACAAAAAAGAACAAACAGAATAACTAATTCGTAATTGATAAAGTAATGCTTGATAATTTAAAGAAATATCAGATCATATTAGCTTCCAACTCGCCTCGTCGGAAAGAGCTAATGTCGGGTTTGGGAGTAGATTATGTGGTAAGGACTTTACCCGATGTGGATGAATCCTATCCGGATACATTGGCTGGAGCGGAGATACCCGAATTCATAGCCCGTGAAAAGGCGGACGCCTATCGTGCAATGATGAAATCGGGAGAATTATTAGTGACTGCTGATACCATTGTCTGGTTGGATGGTCAGGTTTTGGGCAAACCGGAAGGGAGAGAAGGGGCTGTTGAAATGCTCCGTGCACTTTCGGGGAAATCACATCAGGTTTTCACCGGTGTTTGCCTGACTACCACTGAATGGCAGAAAAGTTTTACCGCATCTTCCGATGTCCTGTTCGATGTCTTGTCTGACGATGAAATACAGTATTATGTCGATCGTTACCAACCTATGGATAAGGCGGGAGCATACGGTGTACAGGAATGGATTGGATATATCGGAGTGAAATCTATTTCCGGTAGCTTCTATAATATAATGGGACTCCCCATACAAAAGCTGTACGGGGAGTTGAAAAAGTTATAATAAATCCAACATTAAAGGAATGTCTTCTTCTCGGACACCTTGTTTGAGAAGAGCTTCTTCATCTTTATGGAACATTTCCAGGAAATGTTCACGGCTTTCACAGGCTATAATTGCCTTTTCATAGAAAGTGACCGCTTTTTGGATATCTCCCATCACCCATGCAACGTGCCCGGCATTCATGTAATCGATTGCCTGCGGCTTTTGTCCGATGATTTTCTCGTAATATTTCATGGCTTGTTTATATTTCCGGCTGATGAATGAGCACCATCCGATACCACGCCATGCTTTCATGCAATTGCTCTTGATGAAGTCCAACTTGAAGAAGTAATTCAACGCTTCTTCATATTGTTCCATTTCTGCCAGGCAATTACCGATATAGAAAATTACGTTTGCATCTTCCGGAGCCACTTCCTCTACCTTTTTATAATAGGTGAGAGCCGCCCGGTAGTTCTTAGTCAGCCGATAGCAGGTAGCCAGATGGCGGTTGTTCCAGATGTTATCCGGTTTTAGTGTATCAGCTTTCAGATAGGCCTGAATAGCTTCTTCGTATTGTTTTGTTTTCTGTAACACATATCCGAACTTTTGGTAACCGTCAGCAATATCGTCCCCTTCAAATTCTCCGATTTCTTCCAACTCTTTGTAGATTTCGACCGCTTCCTCCCAGCGTTCTTTTGATATATAGAAGTCGGCGATGGGGAATAACACGTCTGCCCAATACAAGATATTGTCGAGTGCGGGAACATTATGGAAGTCAAGTTTATCCTGAAAAATATCTCTGAATTCCTGTCGGCGCACGCTCAGTTTGAAGAAACGGTAAAGATCGTGTAAATACTGGTTGCTGATAGCACCCGGACTTTCGTTAAGCCGTTTTATCATTTCAGGATTTGAATTTGAATTCTCCATCAATTCGTTCATTTGCTGCTCGTTGAGCTGGCTGAGCATCATCTCCTGCTGCGCTTGGGGTAATTGGTGGATGGTGAAAAACAACGAATATTTGTCGCTATTGCTGAAAATTCCCGCTTCAAGTATCAGGTCCAATACAGTGTTTCCTTTATTACCTGTTTTTTTCAGCGCTTTTAGTACGCTGGAGTGTTGCTTGCTGAAAGGATAGAACCAGTTCTGCACTTCACGGAAGAACGGATAACTCTTCAGAGCGGCAAATGTACTCATATATACATCAGCTCCTTCAAGCTGGAGCTCGCTCATTTCACGCAGCTTGTCTCCCAAACCGGATTTTTCGAAAGTGTCTTCCCAATCCGGATTCTTGTCATCGTTCTCTTCATCGTTCTCCTCTAGGTCGAATCGCATATTCTTCATAGAAGAAACAGACTTCAACATTTCAGGAATAATCTCTTCCCGCATCTTTTTATCGATTTTCTCTGTTTCCTGACATAAGAGCATTTGGTGATAAACACGTGCGACCTCCTTTCTGAATGTAGGGATTTCATCCATGAGATCTACTCTCTTGAGGATTTCCGGATAAAAGATCAAACGGTTTCTGTAAATGTGGAAGATAATCATTACACCTACCAATGCCCGTTGGCTAACGCTGACGTTCGAATGACTGTATGCGTTGAGTAGCCACATTATTTTCCGCACATCGAAACTTTCCATCAAACTTAGTGTGACAGCGCTTGTGAACAGGCATAAATCTTCTCCTGGAAGTAATTCGGATGCAAGCATGGCTTGTGCCTCTTCTTCGTCCTGAGGAGTCCATGCGCTGTTTGTCCATACCCTGACGAACATGAATTTGAGTGTGTCTTCATGCCGTTTCAGGACTTCATCCATTTTTGTGTCAGAGAGTAATCCGCTGACTGCCAAGTCGTCATTGAAAGACTCCAATATATGCAGTATTGTTTTAATGCCGTAGTTCGCTAAGTCCGGTGATGTAGGAGTGCGGCGCACTTTGTGATAATAGTTGGATGAAGCGTTGTCTAGCATGAGCAACCGCGATTGGTCGGCGATAGCCCACGTATCCGTAAGCATTTTCTGATACAGATTCCATCGTTCGGGATCATTGGCTCCCTGTCTCATATAATCGAGCATATACTTATATGAAGTTTGCAGCTGTTCCAATCGGGTACGTAAATCCCAGTCAGAGCATTGCCACAACAGGGATTCCAATTGTATCAAGGCTTCCTTAAGTCTTCTATCTTCAAGTAAGGAATATATATATGCGTATTGTTCATTAATTGTTTTTTCGTTCATAATTTGATCAATTATTTATTTCTTTCCATCTACATGGAACAGTGCAAAAAGAATGCCAAAAAAGGAAATCAACGTATTAACCTTCATTATAGGTTATAAATAAGGGCAACTCTTTTCACAAAGAACTGCCCTTCAAGAATGTTGAAATCTTATGTGAATTTATTCTTGAATAGCGGCGATACCCGGAAGGATTTTTCCTTCGATTGCTTCAAGTAATGCGCCACCACCTGTTGAAACGTAAGATACACCGTTGGCCAGACCGAACTTGTTGACACAAGCTACAGAGTCACCACCACCGACGAGTGAGAAAGCACCGTTCTTGGTTGCTTCAACGATTGCTTCACCTACTGTACGTGAACCGTGAGTGAAGTTGTCAAATTCGAATACACCTGTAGGACCGTTCCAAAGAATAGTCTTAGATCCTTTGATAACGTTAGCGAAGATTTCTTCAGTCTTAGGACCGATATCAAGACCTTCCCATCCATCAGGAATTTCGTTAACCGGACAGAATTTAGTATTTGCATCGTTAGAAAAAGCGTCAGCGATTTTAGCGTCAACAGCCAAAACCAGGTTCACACCTTTTTCTTTAGCCTTCTTAATCAGATCCAAAGCCAAGTCAAGTTTGTCGTCCTCGCAGATAGAGATACCGATTTTACCACCTTGCGCTTTAGTAAATGTATAAGTCATACCACCTGCGATAATCAAGTTGTCTACCTTGTTCAACAGGTTTTCGATGATTTCGATTTTAGAAGAAACTTTAGAGCCACCCATGATAGCAGTGAACGGACGTTTGATATCGTTCAATACTTTATCTACGGCTTTCACTTCTTTTTCCATCAGGTAACCGAACATCTTGTTATCAGTATCGAAATATTTAGCGATCAATGCCGTAGAAGCATGAGCACGGTGAGCGGTACCGAATGCGTCGTTTACATAGCAGTCAGCGTAAGAAGCCAATTTCTTGGTAAATTCTTTCTGGCTTTCTTTTACAGCTTTCTTTGCAGCAGCTTTCTCTTCGTCAGTTGCGTCTTCTGCCAAACCTCTTGGTTTGCCTTCTTCTTCAGCATAGAAACGAAGGTTTTCGAGCAACAGCACTTCGCCCGGTTGCAGAGCAGCAGCTTTCACGGCAGCTTCTTCACCCATACAGTCGTTAGCAAACTGAACTTCAACACCCAGCAATTCAGACAGGTGTTTGATGATATGTTTCAAAGAAAATTTATCGGCAACGCCTTTCGGACGACCCAGATGAGAGCCAATAATGATGCTTCCGCCGTCTGCAAGGATCTTCTTCAAAGTGGGAAGAGCCGCACGCATACGGGTGTCGTCTGTGATGTTGAAGTTTTCGTCCAAGGGTACATTGAAGTCCACGCGAACAAATGCCTTTTTTCCGGCAAAATTGAATTTGTCAATTGTCTGCATAATACTCTATTTTTATTTAAAAGTGTTTTTAAGATTCTTCGTTAAGAACGACCGCAAAGTTACTATTTATTTCGGTTCTCCGCTATTAAATCGTTATTTATTCTTGGCTTTTGATTCCTCTTTTGTAACTTTATAGGTGTTACAGAAATATTTGCATATCATTTGCAAACCACAGGTAGCACATTTGGGAGTACGTGCCTGACAAACATAACGACCGTGAAGGATTAGCCAATGATGGGCGATAGGGATCAGTTCTTCCGGAATATTCTTTATCAGTTCTTTTTCCACACTAAACGGAGTAGTGCAACTGTCCGGCACTAATCCGATGCGGTGGCTTACCCGGAATACGTGTGTGTCAACCGCCATTGCCGCTTTATTGAATACTACGGACTGAATCACGTTGGCCGTCTTCCTGCCCACACCGGGCAGCTTTGTCAAGTCTTCCAGATTATCGGGAACTTGGCTTTGGAAGTCATTCACCAGCATTTTTGCCATGCCGACCAGATGTTTCGCCTTGTTGTTCGGATAAGATACACTCCGGATATATTCAAAAACGACTTCGGGAGTGGTGGCTGCCAAAGCCTCCGGAGTTGGAAAATCTTTATATAAAGTCGGAGTAATCATATTTACCCGTTTGTCCGTGCATTGGGCGGAGAGGATTACTGCGATCAGCAGTTCGTACGGATTGTTGTAATGCAATTCTGTTTCGGCCACAGGCACGTTCTCCTGAAACCAGGCGATCACTTTCTCATAACGTTCTTTCTTTCTCATCGTAGTTTGTTTTTATGGTAATGAGGCGTTACTTTGATTTTAAAATAGATGGCGGAAACTACCGTCAGGCAGGCTCCGAACAGATAGGCTTTGTCAAATGTGCTGATTTCCGCAATATATCCTCCCGTCAGCATACCAATACCGATTCCTACATCCCACGAAGTAAGATAGGTGGAAGTGGCCGTCCCCCGTTGGCTGTTGGGGGCCAGGTTGACAAACAGCGTATTGAATGCCGGAAACATGATCCCGAAGCCTACGCCCATCAGTAGTGCGACACCGAAAAACAGGATTGTGCAGGCCGCTTCATTCCATTGAATCAGATATACGCAAGAAGCTAACAGAAAGAAACTGAAAATGACAAGATACAGTCCGGTGGCTATTATTTGTGTTATTTTCCCCCGATCCACCAACTTCCCGGAGAATATCCGGGAGATAGCCATACCGATAGCCATAAAAGTGAAGAAGAATCCCGTTTGCGTGTTTATTCCTATCTGACGGGCATACATGGCTACATAATTGGTAGTCATGCCGTAAGGAATAGAAAGCAACAACAGGCTAAGTCCGGCAGGCAATCCTTTTAACAAGATAAACCGGTCGAGTGAAATAGGTTCCCGTTTCACCGGAGGTTTATAGGGTGTTTTTACTAAACTGGCGGAAATAAATCCCAATACACATGAACCGAGCGCATAACAGAATATCGTAGCAAAAGAGACTCCCGCGTCATGCAGGAATAATCCGAACATCGGTCCGATAGACATCGCTGTGTTGTTTGTAAGTCCGTAATAACCTAAACCTTCGCCTCTGCGTGAAGAGGGCATAATATCGATAACGACTGTATTTCCGCCCACTGTAACCATCCCGAACGAGACACCGTGTATAATACGGAATATGATAAATAAGGTCAGTGAACCGGCAATCAGATAACCGCCGAACATCATCATAAAGATAAAATAAGCGAAAAGATACAGCGGTTTGCGTGCAAATGTATCAAGCAGATAACCGGAAAACGGACGAATGCAAAGTGCCGCTACTGTATAACAGGAAAGTACGATGCCAATGATAGAGGTCCCTGCCTGGAAAAACTCGGATAAATAAAACGGCAAAACGGGAATCAGCAGCCAGAAACCGAAGTAGAGCAGAAAATTGGCTGCCAAGATGAAACAATAACTAGGAGTAATGAGTCTATCCTTTGCCATAATGAATGTATTTGTTTCACCGCAGAGGACGCAGAGTCTCACGGAGTTTTTCTTTCTAATGACTTTCTATGAAGAACGAGCCGTAATTGATACGGCTGAAATAAGAACTCTGTGTCCTCTGCGTCCTCTGTGGTGAAATCTAAATTTAGTAAGCGCTTTCGAATTCCTTCAGGAAGCGTGTGTCATTTTCAGAGAACAGTCTGAGGTCGTTGACGCGATATTTTAAGTTGGTGATTCGTTCAATACCCATTCCTAAAGCATAACCGCTATATATCTTGCTGTCAATACCGTTCAGCTCCAGCACGTTCGGATCTACCATACCGCAACCTAAAATTTCCACCCAACCTGTGTGTTTGCAGAAAGGACAACCTTTTCCACCGCAGATGTTACAGCTTATATCCATTTCGGCACTGGGCTCTGTGAAAGGGAAGTAAGAAGGACGCAGGCGGATTTTGGTATCTTCACCGAACATTTCGCGGGCAAAAAGAAGCAATGCCTGTTTCAAATCCGTGAAAGACACGTTGCGGTCTACGTATAAAGCTTCCACTTGGTGGAAGAAGGCGTGTGCACGGTAGCTGATAGCTTCGTTACGATATACGCGTCCTGGACAAAGTACGCGGATAGGAGGTTGTGTAGACTCCATTACACGGCTCTGTACGCTGGATGTATGTGTACGCAAAACGACATTGTGAGACACTTCGGTATTGTTATCAATAAAGAAAGTGTCTTGCATATCGCGTGCCGGATGGTCTTCCGCAAAGTTCATGGAAGAGAATACATGCCAGTCGTCTTCGATTTCCGGTCCGTCTGCGATGTTGAAACCCATTCGGGCAAAAATATCGATGATTTCGTTCTTCACGATTGTGAGCGGATGGCGTGTACCAAGTTTCACAGGATAAGCCGAACGGGTCAAATCCAATCCGTCGCAACCGTTGTCTTGGTTTTCAAACTGCTCTTTCAGCGCATTGATTTTATCCTGCGCTTTCGTTTTCAGTTCATTCAGCCTCATGCCGACTTCCTTTTTCTGCTCAGCCGGTACGTTGCGAAAATCTGCCATTAAGTCGTTAATGGCTCCCTTCTTGCTAAGGTATTTGATGCGGAGAGCTTCGAGTTCTTCGGCATTGGAGGCGTGCAAGGCTTCCACCTCTTTCAGAAGTTGTTCAATCTTAGCTATCATATTTTTGATATATTGTTATTCAGTTTCTTGGTAAAAACCTTGCAAAGATATAATATTTATTTCAGTTAGTAAAATCTATATAGACGTTTTTATGGAGTTCCTTACTTTAGGTTCGGATTTAAAATCGCATCCTCGTAAGGATAGGGAGCGTACATTTTACTATCATCCCATGTACCCGTCACGGGCACCGCTTCATTTCTCTCGATACCCTCCGCTACTTTTATTAGCGGGTTCTCCTTGCGGTATTCAAAATGATCTTTGTACCGGTACATCCTGAACATATCCCTGGCTCTGCTCGCAATGCCTCCCCAATAGTATCCGGCTATTTCCCAGCCGTGCTCATCGTAGGCGGCTTCTGCCAGTGCTTCGGGGGTCATGGTTTCCTTATAAAAATTAGTTTCTTGACCGTCAGCCCTGTTACGTACCTTATTTAATACTTCTATGGCTTTTGTATTGACTTCTCCCGAACGCCCTGTTGCTTCGGCATACCAGCAATATACCTGCGACAGCCGTATCAGTTGGAGCGTCTTTTCGCCTGCCGCATTCACCAGAGCGGGATTGGTGTAATCGAACTCCGTTCCACGTACAGCACCTTCCACCGTTTTCATGAAAACAGGTGCAACCACTTCGCGGGAAGGTGGATCGGTGTCATACCACCAGTCATGTAGCTCGCCATCGCTCAATATGATTTTAGGAAAGTAAGTGGCATCTTTGCGCGGTCCTTCCGGAAAAGCTTTCCAGAATTTGATTTCTCCATTGGTATCTCCCCATCCGCCTTGTGCCATATCCTGAAGGAAGTCGGTCAAGGGAGCGGCTTGATTTGTCTGGTCCCGGTTATAGTAGATACCCAGCAGTAACTCTTTATTCTTATTATTATATTCCCAAGAATATACCTGGCTGTATTCATCCAGCAGTGCATAATTATAAATGTGGTTCTCCACACCGTCGATTACTTCTTTTGCTTTGCCTGCCGCCAGTTTATAATATTCCGTTCCTTTGTTGAGCGGCCATCCTGCCATGCACATATACACGTATGCCATTGTCGCTTTCACTGCTCCTTCACTTACGGCGATATTTATTCCGTTTCTGGCATAAGGCTCTTTGGTGTAATTTGCAGGACAATCTGTTTCTGCAATCTTCAGGTCGGATAGAATCAATTTATAAACTTCTTCTTCTGTTTGCAAAGGAGCGTTGTAATTGATTTCCTCTTCCAGCATGATAGGTACTTTTCCCCACGTTGTCACCAGATAGAAATACGAATAGGCTCTCCAATAATGTGCCTGTCCGATAGCAGCCTTAATTTCTTCCTCTGATACGTCAGGGGTGCGTCCAGCATTGTTGATAATGAAGTTGGCGGCTTTGATTACTTTGAAACGCTGTTCCCACATACTGGACAACCATGAATTATTATCTTTCACATCAAACTGGTCATGTTCCCTAAGCGGCTGTTTGTTGCTGGAAGGGTGGGTGGAAATATCATCACCGGCTAGGAAGTTAGTACCGCAAAGATTATTGCTTGCCTGTGAACTTGCTATCACGGAGTATAGTGCGGTCAGTGAAGCATCAAGATCTTCTTTGTTGCTGAAGAATTCTTCTGAGGGCAACTGTCCTTTAGGGTCTTCGGTCAGGAAGTCGTTACACGAAACCAAGCATAGACCCGCCCAAACGAATGGCAATGTCTTTTTGATATACTTATATGTTGTTTTCATCTTGTTCTTTATTTATAGGTCAATGGTTAAAATCTGATTTTGGCGCCAAAAGTTATTGTTCGTGGGATGGGGTACGCACCATAATCCAGACCGTCATAGCTGGTATAAACCTCCGGATCCATTCCTTTGTAACGGGTGATTGTAAAAAGGTCTTGCGCGCTTACGGATAATTGTATACTTGCAAATTTGGCAACCCGTCTCGGAATGCGATACGAAATGCTGACGTTTTTCAATTTGACGAAAGAAGCGTCTTCCAGCCAGAAGTCCGAGTTGGCGTAATTCTTACTTTCGGTATTGGTGAGGCTCGGATAAGCTGCTTCCGCTTTGTTGCTTACGTGATCCCAACCTTTGAAATACGCATCCCGCAGCGTGACGAAACGTGAATTCCCGGTCATTGAGGCGGCCGTGTAGCGGCTTATATTCAGGCGGTTGTATCCGGTGGCGGCATTGAAGAAGATGTTTACAGTCCAGTTTTTCCAACTGATTGTGTTGTTCCACCCCATTGTCCATTTCGGGCTTGCCTGTCCTTTTACTACCAAGTCGTCGGAAGTAGGGCTGGTAGTCAGACTACCGTCTGCTTTCTGATAAAGGTTGGCGCCTTTGTCGTCGAATCCTTTCCATTGATATACATAGAAAGATCCCATCGGATAACCGGGCTTCATAATTTGCATCGCACCGCCCAAATCGCTGTAGTTGGCTGTCAGTACGAAGTCACTGCCGGCAAGGTCAGTTACTTCATTTTTCACATAAGCGGCATTGAAACCGGTCTCCCAAGTCACCGTTCCTTTCACCGGGAAGGTGTTGACCGAGAATTCAACTCCCGTGTTCTTCAGTTCACCCTGATTCACCCAATACGTACCTCCACCGTTGTATTTGGGTACTTGTTTTTGGAAGAGCAGGTCTTTGGTTATTTTCTTGAACCAATCGAATGTAATGTTGAACCCGCCCAAGCTTAAATCTACTCCCAAATCATATTGGTAGGTTTTTTCCCAAGTGATATCGGGAGTAGGGAACTGGTTACCCCAATACCCTGTGTAAGCATTGGAAGTACCCCAGCCGTAAGTTGCGCCCGATAACATTCCCAGCGTACTGTATGCGGCAATGTCCTGATTACCGGTGACACCGAAACTACCTCTTAATTTCAATTGTTCCAATATATGTTGGTTGCTCATGAACTTCTCCTTTGCTATATCCCAAGCTACTGCTGCGGATGGAAAATATCCCCATTTATTGTTTCCTTGAAATTTGGAAGAGCCGTCCGCTCTTAATGCGGCAGTGATGAAATACCGTTTCTTGTAGTCATAGTTGGCACGTATGATTCCTGAAGCAAGAGACGCTTCTGTGTACGAGTTACTTGCATTTCTTATGGCGGCATTGGCGATATTCCAATATCCTACGCTCTCATTGTTCAGATTCGAACCGGTACCTTGCAAGCCCGTATCCCACGAGCGGCTGATTTCCCATACGGCCATTGCCGTAACGTTGTGGTCACCGAATTGTCTTTGCCAGGTCAGGTTATTGGTATTCTGCCAATAGTTATGCATATTGCTGGTGTTGTTCATGCTGTTGATTGCACCGGGAGCTTCCAATTTCGATTTGAAAGAATAGGAAGGGCTGTGGTCGTAGTCGTATCCACCTTGTACGGAGAACGTAAGCCCTTTCATTATCTTGAATAATAAGGTCAGGTTAGCATTGAGGTTATAACTGTAACTGTCACTGTAGTTAACCATCAGCTCACCGTATGGATTCGAGCCGTTGGCGATGTTATACGGGTCTCTGTTGTATATGCCGGTTTCCGGATCTTTCATTTCCATCGTAGGGGAGAAGTTGGTGATATGAAACCAGTTGGCGCCGTCGTTATGCTTATGCAGACTGCTGGCGTTCATCTTGGCGGAGATAGTCAGCCAGGGTTTTACATCAGCATCGATGTTTGCCCGGATACCATAACGTTTGTAATCCGTCCTGATAGTGACGGCTTCCTGATCCAGCATATTTCCGGAAATAAGATATTTCACTTTGGCGTTTCCACCGGAGATGCTTAATCTGTAATCCTGCGTGATACCGGTGTGAGTGATGAGGTCAGCCCAATTGATTCCTTTTGTCCCGTTTTTGTAGGCTTCGAGGTCTTCTGCTGAAATCGTAGATGAACCGCGTATATCATTCAGTGCCGTTGCATATTCATATGCGTTCAGTAAATCATATTGTTTTCTCACTGTGGAAAGACCTACGGAAGCATCGAACGTAATACTGGCTTTTCCTTCGCTACCGCCTTTGGTGGTGATCAAAATAACTCCGTTTGAACCTCGCGAACCGTAAATAGCGGTGGATGAAGCGTCTTTCAGAACTTCCATCGATTGGATATCCGACGGATTGATACCGTCCAGCCCGCTGGAAGAGATGATTCCGTCTATCACGTACAACGGGTCACTACTTTTATTGATAGAGGTAGTACCGCGTACACGTACTTTCATGCCTGCTCCGGGCACACCGCTTGTCGCAGTAACTTCCACACCGGGTGTCCGGCCTTGAAGGATGTTTTCCACCCGTTTTACCGGTTGGTTCTTGAATTGCCTGGTCGACACACCGGAAACGGAGCCCGTCAAATCGCTTTTCTTGACTGTTCCGTATCCTACCACCACTACCTCTTCTAGTAGCTGATTGTCTTCTTTCAGTATGACATGAAGGGCTGTTCTTTTTCTTATTTTTATTTCCTGCGGATGATATCCGATATAAGAAATAACGAGGGTGGATCCTTGGGGAACACTCAGTGTAAATTTGCCGTCCATATCACTCGTTGTCCCTGTCGTTTCTTCTCCTTTTATTAATACAGAGGCACCGATGATGGTTTCTCCTTGTTCGTCATAAATAATTCCTTTTATGGTTCTGTTCCCGCCTTCATCGGTTTCGTCTTCTTGCACTTCCGTCACCGGCTCTCCCTCTGTCGGGGCTTCCATCGGCATGCTTGCTGCTTGTGAAAACAGATGTGATGGTAAAAGGAACACAAAAAGAATGCTTAACAACCGTTTGCTTTTTCTTGTCACTTTCATGTTTATTTAAGTTTAGATTTTCTTATAGGGATTGAATTCTGTTAATAATTAGCAAGCAGCGTGCCAGACCATTCTATATACTGTCCGGATAAAACGTAAATAATTGATTTTTATTGTTATAGTATTTAAGAAATAAAGTGTGTTTTTTTAGAAGTGTGGAATTGCAGACTGTGGAATTGTGTAAAAATTCCACAGTGTGATGGAGTATATTCCCCATTGTTTTATCGGTACGCATTGAAATAATTCCTATCTTTGCACCGTTATATACCGAAAATCCGGCAACTTATGAAAAAGATTGTTTTCACTCTTCTAATTTTGGCTTTTTCTTTTCGCCTTGCGGCCCAGACAGACTATTTGGAGCCGGTGCGATCTTTCTCTACTTATAAAGGCGAGTTGGGTGAATATTATCGTAGTGTATTCTCTTTGTTAAATACAGGTTTTCAGAAACAGCCTTATGCGCGTTTTACAGCTATTCCTTCCTTTTCGCCCGAATATGCCATGTCGGTAGAAAAGAAGAACGGACGTTATTTTCTGATATCGAACACGCTGTCACGAACTTATTGGCAGGCGGAGAAAGGAACGGTGAAAGTGGAGACGAAATCAGTTGCCGTCAGTCCGTCGCTTTATCGGTCTTTGGGAGCTATCTTTCATATAGCCACTGAGCAGATACAGGATTTGGATGGTTCCAGTGCCGGTTTGGATGGGGTTGTCTATTATTTTTCTTCCACCAATGAGAAAGGGAAAGAGCGGATGGGAAGGAAGTGGTCTCCGGAAAAAGGAACTTTGATGGAGCGTCTTGTGTTGGTTTGCCAGTCGGCTTATATGTTGTCCAAAGGTGGAAATATATCGGAGCAGACTTTGGCAGAAGAAGCCGCTTCTCTGTTGAAGGCCCTGCAACAACGCAGCAAGGAAGCTTCCGATGCATATAAACAACCGATATATGTTGGAATTTATCAGGTAGGTCCCCGCTCGAGAGCACTTTCTGGAAAACGGATAGAAGAGTTAGCTCATTTTCCGGATATGACTCCTGAAGAATATATTGCCGGACAGATGGTGTATCCGGTCGATTTATTGGAGAAAAATATTCCCGGATTTGCTTTGTGCGAGTTTACTATTGATAAAGAAGGAGTTATACTTCGTCCACATATAGTACGGTCTACGCATCCGGAGTTTGCGGAAGAAGCTCTCCGCATTGTAAAAGGAATGCCGAAGTGGGCTCCTGCTCTTGTAGAAGGTAAACCGACAGATAGTAATTATACTCTTTATATTCCTTTTCGACCGCAGAATTATCGGGCGAAATAACCTTCCTTCCCTAGTATAAAAACATAAAATCCTCTATCACCTATCACCTGTTGCTCTGAATTCCTTTATTCATCGTGCTTTCAATAAGGTGATAGGTTGTGTGTAATCTATCACCGCACCTGTCACCTATCACCGCTTTCTCTGAAAACAGTAATCGGTAGAATGTCTTTCTTACTATTTATTATTTTGTTTCATAGCTATTTGAAACATTTTGTTTAACGGTGGAAAACATTATGTTTCACGCTGCTAAACACTTTGTTTCGCACTGTCGAACACTTTGTCTCAAGCCGTTGAAACACGACTCTACTCCGTATGCTTGGGATGAATTATATGGTTGGTTTAGGTGAATCGTATGGTTAGTTTAAGTGAAACGTATAGTCGATTTAGGCAAATCGTATGATCGTATTGGGTGACAGATGTTTTGGCAAGATAGTTACTCATGTATAATCAGATTCAAAAAATCATTAAAACAAAGAACTTTTCTTGTTCTTGATTGTCTTATGACCATAAATATATAAAATGAGAACTTATGGATGATATGATTAACAGACACGATTCGATTGCAGAAGAAAATATCGAACCGAATGGTCGTCCGGCCACGAATGATTTTGAAGAATGGAGCAGTGAAGTTTCTGACCGTGCAGACAATGTTTTCAAGAATGATACGAAAGACGGTCCCGACAAAGGCCGTAAGAAACGTATAAAGGAAATAGATGAAGTGATAAAGAAGGACCTTGAATAAAGGCCCTTTTTTTGATAAAAATCTGAATCCTGTAATTTATTAACATTCCAATATTGGAAAGGAAGTGGAGCGTATCGGACTATAGCTTTGAGTACAATTGCTTTGGCTTGATTTTATACGCTCTTGTATATCAGTAATATATGTGGTGAATTGCATCTTTTAATGGCACATAAAATCATGTACGCTCAAAAAAGGGGGGAGTAGAAATAGAGGCTTACTCCCCACGATTTTTCTTTCTATATTTGCTCCAAAATAACAAATAAAGTAGTAAGATATATGATGGAAATTAGTCACAGTTGTAGAGCTTTTCTACACAAGAACGGACAGGTTATGATTCGTGTCAGATGGAATAACAGGAAGTGTGAAGTTGGCTTTTCTGTAGGTTGCAATGCTGATCCTGAAAAATGGGATAATGAGAACCAGAGAGCCAGATACAACACTACTCATAAAGTTGGTGGAAAGGTATATGTTGCCCGGGATATTAACAATCGCATTTCTCAATTTTTGGAATGTATTGAAGAATCTTTCACAGAGTATGGTGTACATTCCCAAATCCCTACCACAAAAGAGTTGAAAGAGCTGGTAAACGAAAAGCTGGGAAGGATAGAAAAGGAGATAGTAGTAGATGGTCCAATAGAGAGAGAAAAATCTTTTCGTGAAATTTTCAATGATTTCTTAGAAGTTTGTTCTATAGAAAGAAGTTGGAGTGAATCTGTACATCACAAATATGTTCAAGCATGGAACCACTTAAATAGTTGTGATCCAGATATTTCTCTAGCGACACTTAATAAGAATAAAATGACAGAATTAAAAAAATGGTACGTAAAAAATGGATATCGTAATCGTACCACTGTAAAACAATTCAGAATATTAAAATTTTTTCTTAGATGGATTGCTGCCAATGGTTATCTAGTAGAACAAGGAGTACTCAACTATAAGGTAAACTTAACTGTAACTAAAAAAGAAGTTACTTTTCTGAAATATAAAGAATTACTCCATTTTGCATCTTTCCAATTCCCTAAAAATAAAGAGTACTTAGATAGAGCTAGAGATATGTTTTGTTTTATGGCATTTACATCTTTACGTTATTCTGATTTAAGAGCATTAAAGAGTGTACATATTTTAAATGGAAAAATTGAGATGTATACCCAAAAAACAAATGATAAAATTACTATTCCTATAATAGAGAATGCTCAAAAGATTATAGATAAATATTCGTGGTATCACTCTGAGAACGGTACAATATTTCCAGTCCCTTCCAATCAGAAAC
The DNA here is from genome assembly GCF_000156195.1 of Bacteroides finegoldii DSM 17565. Taxonomy (GTDB): domain Bacteria; phylum Bacteroidota; class Bacteroidia; order Bacteroidales; family Bacteroidaceae; genus Bacteroides; species Bacteroides finegoldii. The sequence continues at coordinate 49,627 of NZ_GG688331.1, forward strand.
TTAATGATTACTTGAAAGAAGCGGCAGAGCTGGCGGGATTGGATAGAGAGATTGTCGAAACTTATTTTATAGGGACACAACGACATGAGGAAATCCATAAGTTTTATGAGACAATTAGCTGCCATGACGGAAGACGTACCTTTGTTTGTTGCTCACTTGCATTAGGCATATCTCCTACAGTAGTGATGAGTTGTACGGGGCACAGTGATTATGAGTCAATGAAGCCTTACATCGAAGTTGCAGACGAAACACAGAAAATGCAAATGGAAAAATGGAATACTCATCAATACAAATCAGGCATTATAGAAAGTTTGGAAAAAATGACTCCGGCACAATTAAAAGAAATTTATGAGCATATCAGGAGTATAGCGTAATAAAAAATCGCTATATTTGGAACAGCATTCGGAAAATCCGGTGCTGTTTTTTTGTGTTCCAACTTTAAATTATAAATATCATGACTAATGTTGAATATAATGAATTTGCAAAAAAAGTTTTAGAGGAAGTTGATAAAATAGAATTTGAAAATGAAAGTGATATAACTAATATTTCAGAATTATTTTACCTTAAAATCAGAGAGGCAATAGTTCGTTGGAAAAATAAAAAATGTCTACATATAGTGAGTTTAAAGCCTTAATGCAAGTGTCAAGTAATGATAAAACCCCTGTTGAGGATTCTGAGGACTCTATATCTTTAGACAATAGTATTGATGAGCAGAAAAATAAACAGTTTTATAAGATATTACTTTTTCGTAATTATCAATCACTAATAGAAGATTTACCTAACATTGAGAATATATTATTACAGATTGGCGTTGAGAATCCCAAAGAATTTGCAGTAAGGGTAAAATGTATAGATAAAATAAGCAGTGAAGATGATTGGAAAGTTGTAAATATGACTGTTGATTGTTTTGAGGAAAAAGATAACAAACAAAAAAGCTACTTTACAGGGTTATCTTTCTATTATCAGTTAAGAAAATGCCTCTTGATGCTGTTTGACATTTTAGATAAAGATACATTTCTTTTTTTGGCAAAAAGAATAAAATATATAGGGGATCGTTATTTTGATACTTATAAAGAAAGAATGATGATTTATAGAGATATATTTAATAAATTTGATGAATATTTTATACATCATAATGAAGCCTTAATACGGATTTTCGAGAAGAGATACTTAAACTTAATTAAGAGATATAAAATGACAGACTTATATACGAATGATGAGAAGGATTTACAGGATAATTCGTTGGATAATACACCAGATGATTACTCCATATCACCTGCATTAATTTTAGATATTATGTTTATAGCATATTTTATTCTCTATCATTTGCCTGTGTTCATTCCTATAGGATTTTGGCTATTAAAATCAGACAAGACACCATTAAATTTAAAAATATCACTAAGAGAATCTTTTAAAAAACCGGATTATGCTCCATTGATTCAACATGAATACGATTGGCATCAACATGAATACGATTGGTATCAACATGAATCTGATAAGACGGAAGAATTATTCAAAGATATTTTTTATTCAGGAGCTTCTGTTGATTTAAGCACTTTTGGAATTGTAGATTATGATTTGTCTAATTGGAAACACTCATTCGATACAGCAGAGGAAAATAATTCAATTCAAGAACCATCTCAGATAGAAACAAGTCCTTCATTATTTCAGGAGTTCAATAATGTTTTCTCTTTAATAGATAATGAATTATATCCATATTATGTCCTTTTTGAAGAGAATACATCGTCAGAAAAAGGGCATCTTTTTAGAAAAGTTTACCTATCCTCTCTTATTACTTATGCTGATACAATAAATGATGATTATTCTTTATATGGCTTTGCTTATCTTATTTATAAATCTCAATTTTTAAATTGGAGAAGATTAAAATTTAATGATGGATTTGTTCATAAAATAGGATTGATATTTGCGATAAAGGCTCCCAATACTAAGAAATATCCAGAAAGTAAGGCTCAATGTAAAGCGTGGGAGATATTAAAAAAATCACAATTGATACCTAAGGAATTATTGGCTGATAAGGAAATAAGATTATTAGAATTAAAATTCGAAAAAAAGAAATAATCATTCTTCCATCATTCCTCTTTCATTCCTTATTTAACTCCTTGTAAAAAGATAATTGCCTTTTTTACAGGGAGTTATTATTTTATTTCTTTCAAGGTTTCATTCCTATTTACGTCCTCCATAAAAATACTCTCAAAAATAACACAGAACTTTGTGCCATCCTTGCAAGGAGATAAATTACTAAAAAAATAAATTATGAAACAAGAAGTAAAATCACTCGAAGCACTTCTTAATAAGACAGTGCTAACCATGAACGGTGCAGAGTTTTTGGAATTACTGCACCAAGTGAAAAGAACAGAGGTAAAGGAAGAGAAAAAGCAGTCTTCACTAAATGATTATCGGGATTTACCACAGTTCATAACGGGTATTAAAGGACTTGCAAAGGTACTGGGTATCTCTGTAAGTACGGTAAACAGGATGAAAACTGAAGGATTGCTTGATGATGCAATCTTCCAGAACGGAAAGACCGTAATTTTCGATACCTATAAGGTACTAGAAATCCTGCGTGTAAGTAATCGGAAAAGTAAGTACAATATTAAAAACCAAAAGTTATGGAAAATAATCTAATACAACAACCTAATTCAACAGCCTCCCCCAAAGAAGCACCAATAAAACTGACAAGAGGAATGATTTTCACCTTATCTACATTACTCGGAATGAGGTATTCTTTCGGGCGCATCAAGATTAACCGTGATATTGATGCGAAGCAGGTCAAGAAAAAAATTGCTTCCATTCTGGCCTGCAAAGGTATAATCTCTCCATTTCTTGTTGTGCCTGCTGCTGTCTGTTTAAAAGCGGGATTGGAACTGGAGGAGTCTGACGGAAATCCAATCACAGAGGATACCCCAGACCTCGATCTTATCCTTATTGTAATTGACGGACAGCACCGTATGGAGGCTCTCAAGCAATTGAACAAGAAGTTAAGGAAAGAGGGCAAAACAGAATATGAGGGCTATGTCTATCTTCCTCTTATAGATGATTACAACGTTCCCACGGTGCTGCGGGAAGCCAATTCAGCAACGAATCCCTGGGATGGTATGGATTGGGTGACACAACTCCTTGCCACAGCAAAAGAGAAAGGTATATCAACTGAAAAATTGGAGTGGGTAAAAGAGAAAGCCAAAACCGGATCTGATTCCGCTGCATGGTCTTGGGTAAATGGTGGCAAAACCAATTCAAAGACAGTCTGCATCAAGGCTTCAACTGATGATCAAAAACTGGAGGAGCTGGCTGATACTACATCATTTGAGGAGGACAAGAAACTTTATGAATCAGCCGCCAAGTCTTTTGAAGGGAACTCAGCCAAAGTTCTCGGTTGGAAAGTGCTACCGGAATGGATCTACAAGCAACTGGATTCTCTGATAAAAAAAGATATGAAACGGAGTGAGGCCATGAATCTGCTGGTTACATTTCTTGAAGGCATAGGAGTTACCAATGCACAGGAAATAAGCCAGATAAAGAAGAACGCTAGCCAGAGCAAGGACAATATGATTATTGCCAAGTTGAACGAATTATTTGCTGATTTTAATTTAAAACACTAATCCCAGTTTCTCCATCATGTGAGAGGTGGTGGGGATTCTATAAACAATGCTCAGAAAATGAAGAACCTGAAACAACTTAGGGAAGACGGGTATAGTTTCTGTCTCCCTCAAAAAACAAAACTTGATACTGGGATTATCAACAAATTACAATGCCAATTGATGTATCCTGTTGGAGTTGTTATAATTCATGTTACTCCGGTCAGTGAATATCTGGTACGTGGTGTGTCCGTAGTTGACTAAAATGGCGATCTTGTAACTTCCCTTGATAACGACTTGGAAAAGAAGCTGGTTATTGTTAGTAGTGATCTGAACCTTTGGTATGCTCTGTTACAATCTGCTGTCAAGGATGAGGAGGTAAATATCGAAACAATTGCAGGCAGATATATGAAATTCTAATATAAAGTAAGCAGGGGCCCAGCTTGCTTTATCACAATTGAAGTTTAATAAAAAAATTACGATAATGGAAAAAACCAAAATTCCCATTACAGCCCTTTTTGTGCTTAAAAATATCCTTGACGCAGAATGTAAAGGGCTTGGAAACAGAAGGATAGCAGCAACTAAACCCTTAAAACAAGAAACAATGAAAAAAAAGAACTTATCAACAACAAATACATTACCATTTCCCGGTAAAAAAGAATATACTTCTTTGGGTGAGGTAAAGAAAGAGTTTTTGGGCAATTTCAGTTACCTTACGCATAAAATCGGCCGGGAAATAGGCAAAAACATGCCTCTGTACAAGGCCTATTCTGATACGGACCATTCCGATATCGGTCCACATTATAAAACCTTTCCGTCCATTGATCTGGAAGACGGTTATACAACCCATGTCGGCATGAACTGGCCGGAAAGGAAAGACAACCTGCTCCTTTCCCTGACTAAAGACTTTGTTCTTGGAAACGGAGGTGACAATATCACATTCGGAATGATATATCCTGATAAACCGAAAAAGAGAGTGTCGGCCTTTCTTACCGAATCATTTTTTGAAAGTTTCTCGGGTTCGACAAAGTTTGGAAAAGTTTATTTCTTCCTTATCGCCAGTAAAGCGGGATATATCTCACAACAGTCTTCAGGAGAAGCCAGATGGCTGTTTCCGGAAGGGGTCGCTTTGGGTTATAGGAACAGTGATTTCTACGTATTCAATGGATTTACCGACCAGATTAAATATCAGGGCGAAAAACTGACGGGTAATACAATAAAAAGGCTTGACGATATTCTGTGGAGCATCAAATAGCAATTCCCAACCGGAAGAGGGAGAATTCGATGTTCTCCCTCCCATTAATAAGAATTTTAACCAAGGTAAAAAACTGATTATGAAACATTTAAAAGGAAATGAAAATATATTCCCGAAGCGGATGTATTGCAAGAAAACAGAGATTGACTTGTCAAAAAGTGGGACGGGCTTGTTTCCTGGTGGCTTTTATGTGAACCGGCACGTTAAAAGGGTGATACTTCCGGATTATGCGGATACAGTACCGGCCAATCTGTTCAAGGGATGTATAAACCTGAAGGAAGTTACTCTCCCCATAGATCCGGATATTGACGAGTCAGCATTTGAAGGATGCAAGTCACTGACTGATATTCATATTCCACTTTGTGTCGGTAGTATTGCGGCAAACGCTTTCAGAGGATATCGGGAAAATATCAGATTCCATTCTGACTCACCGGCTGTCAACCCCAAAATATTGAAGCAACATATTGAGAAGGAGCTGGGACATAGTATCGAACTGTATGATATTTCCGGTAACTTGGTGGTATCAACAGACTGATAGAACCGGAAGACATCCACTTTCCACAAGACCGTTTTCATCATGGTTTCCAAAGAGAAGTTATGGAATTGGAAACACTCTGTGGATTTGAAGAGAACAAGCAATAACATAATTCAAATTCAGTATGGTGAAAAGCTACATTCTTTTCATTACAGGTCCTCCTATGCCTGAAAATATCCCGGGTATAGAATGTAACAGGCTTATAAATAAGAAGATAACAAATTGTAAACTAAAAAAGCAATGAATGAATAAACAAAAAGAAATTCTTAAGGAAATCCTTGATAATATTCCAAAAACGGATTTCAAGGAGATTTATGCCGGTGGATTGTACCGGAGACTGGAAAAGGAAACTGATCCTGATGTGAAGAAACTTTTTCAGGAGAAGATCTATTCCATACAGGTCACTGATGAGAACAAATCCGTCCTTGTTGTCGAGAAAGTGAAGGAAGTCACTGAACAATTGGGCTATGGCCTTGTGATCAATGAGGAAGGAACGTGCTATCTGTATAACAAAGTGTTCTGGGAACCGATAAACGAGCTTGACCTGAAACATTTCCTAGGCAAGGCTTTCCAGAAAATGGGAGCTGACAAATATACAGCCAGAAATGTGAGGATAGCGAACAGGATCCATGAACAGGCCTGCTATTCTCTTTACAAGCAGACAGAACGGGATAAGGGTGTGGTTAAAATCAATCTGACTAATACGACCCTTGTGATTGGTCATGATGGAAGTGTGAAGGAACAGGAGCATTCGGCTGATGACTATTTCTTCTATGTCCTTCCTTATGAGTACGCCCCCAAAGCGATGTGTCCCATGTTTCAAAAGTTTCTAGATGAAGTTCTTCCAGAAAAGGATGTTCAGGAAGTATTACAGGAGTTTGTCGGTTGCTGTCTTAATCCCTTCATCAAACTGGAGAAGGTTCTATGTTGCATCGGAACTGGAGCAAATGGCAAAAGTGTGTTCTTTGAGACAATAATGGCTGTACTGGGAGAGAATAATGTTAGCTCGTATAACATCAACTCCTTATGTGATGATAAAGGTTATTCACGAATTATGATCAAGAATAAACTTCTAAACTATAGCAGCGACTTCAATGGTAAAATATGGGGTAATGGAATATTCAAACAACTTGCCAGTGGGGAACCGGTAGAAGCTCGACAGCTGTATCAAGACCCGGAAATGGTAAAAGGATATGCAAGACTGGCTTTTAACTGCAACTCGATTCCGACCAGTTCAGACAGTTCCTATGGTTTCAGAAGGAGACTGCTGATGATTCCATTCGGCATGAAGATAAGCAAGGAGAAAGCTGACCCTGACTTAGCCAGAAAACTTCGCTCCGAACTTCCCGGTATTTTATTATGGGCGATTGAAGGCTTGCAACGGTTTATCAGGAATGGAAAGAAACTCAGTTCATCTCCGACTATTGAAGCTCTGGAACAGGAATATAAGGAAGATACTGACAGTGTTGTCATGTTCCTGGGAAGTAAACATTACATACCGGGTGATAAGGATTTCAAGAGATTATCCGAGTTATATAATGAATATAAGGAGTACTGCAAGAGCAATAGTATTCGCTTCGAGTCCAAATCCAATCTAAAAAACAAACTGAAAGAGGAAGGTTATACAATTGAGGAAAAGGAAAAAAAGCTATCAAAGTCGCTATTACTACATCTGTGCCTTCTATTGTTCCTTCTCCTTTTTATCCCTAGCTCTTTCTTTCCCTGCCTCAAGAGAGAAGAGGAAATGTCGGGAATAGAGCGGGAAAAGGGGTGGAAAAGCCTATTTTACTTAACTTTTTCAATTCTAGTTATTCAGAAAATAGTAAAAAAAATAGGTTTTATAATTTCCCCTCCCCGCTTTCCCCTCCTTTCTTTCTTGAGGGAGGGAAGAAGGAAATGTGAGATAAAAAATATTAAAATATGAAAACAACTGTTTTTAAAGAAAAGCCCTACAGTGAGAAACATATTCATTCACTGACAGGTAAGGAGTATTATCAGACTATGGAATATCCTCCCAACCATGTGGATGTTGATCTGGTATTTGATATAATCAAGGAAGAAAAATTAAAATCACGGATAGATCAGGCAAGGGCTTACTATGATTCAGACCGTGTTACATATGAGAAGATTAAAGGGAAATTACCTATCTGTCTTTTTGCCGGAACATTCGGAAGATTCTGTAATGATGCTCTTATTACTCCTTCAGGTCTTGTAGTTGTTGATTTCGATAAGATTCCGGTTCCAAAAATGCCTGATGTATGGAATATGCTGGTTAATGACCCTTATACCTATGCAGCATTCCTTTCCCCTTCCGGTAGAGGTTATAAGGCTATTGTCCGTGTTGCCAATAATATTGATAACACCACCCATAACGAATACCTTGATGCTTTGAAGGATCATTATAACTCTCCGTTCTGGGATAACAGTTGTAAGGGGATATCCAGAGCTTGTTATCTTAGCAGTGACCCTGATCTTTATCAGAACAGGAACAGTATTGTATGGACGAAGAAAATTTCATCATCCCCTTCTTCCCCAGTTGTTATTCGTGTCAAAACTTATGCTCCACCTTACGAATATGAGAAGCTGCTAAATTTCTTAGAAGGTGGATTTAACAAGTACCCAATGACACGTGGAAACAGACATCGGTCATCTTTTGATAGAGCCAGAGAATTAGCGGAATGGGGTATTCCACAAGAAACAGCTTTCAGATATCTCTCCCAATTCATAGAACCGGATTTTTCAGAAGAGGAGATAAAACGTGAAGTAAGGAATGCCTATAAGTGGGTTAATGATAAAGGTAATTTTGGTAGTAAATATAGAAAAATTTAAGATTATGGATTACAAAAAATTATTAGGGGATATAATCAATGCCATTCCCCAATCAATTACTCCAACCAATAAGAAGGGGACGAATGCTGAAATCTGTGACAAGATACAGCAGACGGCGATCAGTATCGGTCATCCTTTCCAAACTTTCAGGGACCAGTGTGTTTATTGTTACACCGGAAACCATTGGGTTAGTATTGACGACTTTGATTTGAAAATATTTCTCAGGGAAGCTTTGGGGAGAATGACAAATAATATGGTGGAAGCATCACAAAGGGAAGTGGTGGAAGGATTATTCAAGCAGTTTCCATATACGGTGATGGGATTGGCGGTAGAGCAGGACAAGGAGAAAATTAACTTTCAGAACGGTACTTTTAATCTTAAAACCGGAAGGCTGGAACAACATCTGTATTTGGATTATTTCAGGTATGTTCTTCCTTACCCCTATAACCTAAATGCGACGTGTCAGATGTTTATGAAGTACTTGGACAGAGTATTACCGGACAAGGACGCTCAGAAGGTGTTGGCTGAATATATCGGTTGGATCTTTACTCCTTTGAAACTGGAGAAGGTCTTGTTCCTCTATGGCTCTGGAAAAAATGGGAAATCGGTGTTCGTGGATATTGTCGAGGCTCTTCTGGGTAAGGAGAATATTTCCCATGAATCTTTGTCGGACATGTGTGGTGAGAATGGAGACAGAAGCAGGGCAAATTTATCAGGAAAATTGCTGAATACCTGCTCTGATGTCGCTCCAAATGCTTTCTCGGGGGATATTTTCAAACGTATTGCCAGTGGAGAACCTATCAGCACCAGACAACTATATAAGGATGTGGCAACACTTACCGATTACGCCAAAATGCTTTTCTGTCTGAACGAACTTCCGAGAACCAATGACAAATCGAACGGATATTTCAGGAGGTTTCTTATCGTTCCCTTCAAAGTCCAGATACCCAAATCGGAAGTGGATCCGAAACTGGCTGAGAAGATTGTTTCTACAGAGTTACCCGGAATTATGAACTGGGTGCTTGAAGGTAGAAAACGGTTAATTACTCAATCCGGTTTTACAGAATCTTCATTATGCCAAAAACAATTGGAGGAATACCGTTATGGCAGTGGAGTACGGAAGAAAGTAAACCTGATTCTACCTGATGGATTTAAGTTATAAAAGAAAAGAGGAGACTGAACTTAATTGTCCGGTCTCCTTATTCTTTTTTATATACAATATATCCAATAGATAGGCATCGTTATGCTTTCATTGAAATCAGCAAAGATATTTTTTGTATTCCTCCCTAAGCTGTTTTTGTATAGAAATAATTATATTTTTCTGATTCTCTATCAATTTTGAATAATCATTAAAAGCAAGAGCTTCTTCTTTTTGTAGCATTTCGTATTCAATCTGATTATTTTTGGAATCAAGTTTAGATATTTTTTCGCCTATTTCTTGAATTTCTACAAGTTTGTCATTTATATCACTCAATGATTCCGTAGCATGAAATTTTCTTTCAATCTCCTGAAAATCATAGTACAAATATAAAGGGTCAAGCCTACTTACTGATTCTTCAAATAGATTATTACATTTCATTATTAATTTTTGCAATGCAAGCCATGTAGTTTGATTGCTTGTGTCTATTCCCTTGATTGTGATTTGCATCATATTATATGTATCCAATGCTTCCTGATACCATGCTATCGCTTTTTCCACTACATCTGTTTTTCTTTTAAAAATTATATTTTCTTTATTCATTTTCTACAGTTTTATCCTGCTATTGGTAGTGGATATGAACTGATTCCAATAGCATTCGGTTGATAAATAAAAGGATAATCACTCTTAATTACAGTACTATTGGAATCTTCATCTGATCCTGTAGAATAGATATGGTATCTTGCTGAGATATAAATATTCCTTATTTGGAAATCTATATGCCATTGGGGTTTACTATATGTGGACTTTGCTACATAATAATAACTATGTACAATATTGTCTAAAAGTTCATCTGTTCTTTGTATGCTCAGTTTTTGGATGATATTGTTATCAATGACGGTTCCCCTGTTATTATTCCTCAAGGTAGTAAATCTGTTACATTTGATTGGGAATTAGGTGCTAATTTTATGTTGGAGAATGGTGAAATAGCCGAGAAGTTTAACTTGAATCTACAATTTGAGATTAAAACTGAAGATTCAACGGTAAAATTAGACGACACAAGAGACCTTATGACAGTATATATAGAGAAGATGGTTAAGAATTTGGAACAGCCGGAAAACCGATACCGGAAAGCTGGCACCAATTGAACAAAAAAGGTTGGGAAATATCTGAGATTGATTCTGATATTCTCAGTAGCCGTTTTCCTGATAACTTAATAAAATATGGCGAAAAGACGGTAACGATAGTAACAAAGCTATAGAAATATTTGTTGCAGCTAAGAGGTTTGTACCAAGAAGCAATTTCCTTTTTACTGTAGATATGCAGAATGCTCAAACTTTCTCTGGTATCAGAGTTAAATATCTTGGTAGCAATCCAAGCAACTTCTATAAAGAAGTGACGATTTCTCTTTCTAGTAATAATTCCACTTGGACTAAAGTAGGAACGATCGAG
>NZ_GG688331.1:60531-61135 GCF_000156195.1 Bacteroides finegoldii DSM 17565
AAGTAAACCTGCCAATAGAGAAGTGAATGCTCAAGTTTCCATCGATCCGGAATATTTGGTCACCTACAACAAAGAACATTTTACTGATTTTAAGATGTATCCCCAAACATTGATTGAACTGGGACATACAGAAATTGCATTGGAAGAAGATAATGAAGTTCCTCAAACTGAAATTGTGCAAATAGCTATTCTCAGTAGCCGTTTTCCTGATAACTTAATAAAATATGGCGAAAATAGCTTGGTAGACGGTAACGATAGTAACAAAGCTATAGAAATATTTGTTGCTGCTAAGAGGTTTGTACCAAGAAGCAATTTCCTTTTTACTGTAGATATGCAGAATGCTCAAACTTTCTCTGGTATCAGAGTTAAATATCTTGGTAGCAATCCAAGCAACTTCTATAAAGAAGTGACGATTTCTCTTTCTAGTAATAATTCCACTTGGACTAAAGTAGGAACGATCGAGAATGCTGTTGAAAAGAATGGTGCATCTGACTTTATCTTCTTAGTTCCTGTAAAAGCACAATATATTAAGACTGAGATGGATATCCCTATTAAAGAAGCAGACTACATCAATATTACTGAAGTTACTGTTTATCAGAAATAA
>NZ_GG688331.1:61235-61621 GCF_000156195.1 Bacteroides finegoldii DSM 17565
AAGGTAGAACACAACTTCATTTACACTTTCCTTCACATCAACAAGATCAAAGTAGTCTAAAGTGCCTTCAGGAAGAAGAAGGCGATAACCGTTTAATTCCATAAGCTATGAATTTGGAGACAAAGATAACAATTTATAAATTTACCCCTCAGGTTTTTACATTGACCCCACTTTACGGCATTTACGAGGTGGACGAAAAGGTGGACTTGATTTCCGGCCGAAAAAAGTACCACCTTCCTGGGTTATATCTCATTGAATATCTATATTTTGCACAAATCCAACTCACGTTAAAACAGTAATTTTACAACGTCAAAAACAAAGAGTATGGCTATGCAAAACAACTCATTTTCGGTGCTGTTCTTCATCTATTTCTTGGATACCAATGT
>NZ_GG688331.1:61721-101434 GCF_000156195.1 Bacteroides finegoldii DSM 17565
GAACGATTCAAAATTTTTATTCTTGTTCTTTCAATCGTCTCTTTATCAGTTTTTCTTGATGGATGCGATAAGGATGAACCTCTTGATGAAGTGATTATTCCTCCGCTGGAAGAAATAAATCCGGATAATGAAAAACCTGATCCGGAGAAACCTGATCCTGAACCAGAGAAACCTGATCCTGATCCCGAACCGGAGAAGCCTGATCCCGATCCTGAACCGGAGAAGCCTGATCCCGATCCTGAACCGGAGATTCCGCAAGAATGGGCCGGAAAAGTGGTATGGACACATGGTCTCACAGGTATGCCGGATCCACAAATGTGGGAGTATGCGTACTTAACACCAAGCAAGGTGCGGGGGCTGAAATGGAATAAAGCATACGGTTGGTTTGATTGTAATAAAAAAGATGTATGGGGAGAGCAACCCAATAGTGATAATAACCTTTGTTGGGCTGCTTCTGTATCCAATATCATTTATTGGTGGTTGGAAGAAAACAAGGAATATGTAAATAGGTTTGGATATGACGGGCCATCCCGCTATAATGGTTCGTTGGATTGTGAGGTGTTTGATTTTTACAAAAAAAATTTCTCGAATACTGGTAATAATGTGGCTGCTGCATTAAACTGGTTCTTCACCGGAAAGTTCCTTAACGGAGCTAAACAGGAAGCCGGTTTCTTTAAGGAAGTGCTTGGTGAAAATTGCTCGGTATGCGAAACGTGTCAATCTTTTCGCTATCGTTTTACGGAAATCATAAAAGAAGCTCTATCCGGACAAAAGGCCATAGGATGCGCCCATTCCTTTGGAAGGCAGACACACGCTATTAACATTTGGGGAGCAGAATTTGATTCTCAAGGAGAAATAACCTACTTATATATCACCGATAATAATGACACGGACTTGGAAAATAATCTAGATAATGGAACGCTGACTAAAGCTGGCATGATTCGTAAACCAATTCAGATACGAGACGGAATACCTTTCATGGAAAGCAGTGTGCCTGGTTGTTTCACTATACAAATTCTGGAACTGAATTTTATGGGATTGAAAAAAGCAGAATGGAAGAAGTATTTCCAGTAATTTTTTTGCTAACATTCAAGAAGTCGTCTTTAACTTCTCTGTTGTAAGTACTACTGGAGTATATTTTTGGAAGGTTATAGTCGGTTTGTTTGTTGTGTTAACTATAGCCTTTTTATATAGTCAAGCAGGATTAACAGGCCTTTTCGAATATCCTCTTGTGCTATATAATGCTCACTAAATAACGTGAGTTCGAAATAAAATCAAAAATAGCAAGTTGTCCGCCATTGATGTGAAGTTTATCGATGACTGGCAAGTGGCTATTTTTGATTTTATATCGAACTTACGTTAAGTTATATTCTATGGTGAAGCTTTTTGACATAAGAGAGTGGTAATTTTACATTAGCTAGGTCCATCTGACGAAAACGGAAAAGGAGATGATGCTGTAAAAAAGAATTAGTAGTCATACCGATACTCTTCCTCCACTGATTATTTGTTCTCAGCTTTCTGAGTATAAATCAAATCACCTCTTTGACTGATTGTCCATAAGCCGTCCACCAGTCGCACATTCTTTGTATCATCGTCTTCTACATTCCACGCATAGCCACCCGACGGCAAACTACGTCTTTCCAATATTTCATTGGGTTGCTTATCCGAGAAGAAGAGTTCAGCACGTGTAGAATCGGGACTGAAAACGATAAAAGCAGAAGTCTCACCTCCGTTAACAGCCTCTGTACGAATACCTTTTTCAAATAAACGGATGCAGTCTTTTTGTACTTCACACCATACGTATCCAGCAGAACCGATACAACCGTGCTCATCACGGTCACCGCCCAATCGGGGAGCCTGCGGATATTGAACCAATTTGGAAGCCTGCATTCCCGGTGTATATTTCCCTGCATAAAATACTTCCAATGTATCATTCAAAAGCAAACCGTCAACTTGTTCCTTGTTCGCATCCATCGTACTAAACGAAAGCGTGTCATTCTTATCCGTAACAATGGATACCGTATTCATTGACGCATCGCAAACAATCCCTTTGGAACTTTTCATCTCCGACGAGCAACTGCCCATAATACACAAAACTCCTAATGCCAATAACGCTGTTTTCATTTTTCTAAATTGTTAGTTGGTTTAAATCGGAAGCAAAGATACAGATTATATGGTACAAAGGAGTATTTTATCAACGAATGCTTTTTTAAAAGACTTTTTTTAAGTTATTTTGCGCGAAGAATATTACGAACTTATCAACTTATGGATTGGATTGGCCTTGATTTAACACTTCCTATCACCGACCCTACATGGATATTTCTCCTTGTACTCCTTATTATATTATTTGCCCCTATCCTATTGAACAAGCTGCGTATCCCGCATATTATAGGAATGATCCTAGCAGGACTGGCAATTGGTGAGCACGGCTTCAATATTCTGGCACGCGACAGCAGTTTCGAGCTATTCGGGAAAGTCGGTCTCTATTACATCATGTTTCTGGCAGGCCTTGAAATGAATATGGGAGATTTCAAGGAGACACGAAACAAAGCGTTAGTACTGGGATTACTGGCTTTTATCGTCCCCATAGGAATAGGATTTGTGGCAAATGTATCGTACCTGAAATACGGTGTAATCACTTCCGTACTGCTGGCCAGTATGTACGCGTCACATACCCTTGTAGCCTATCCCATCGTCACACGCTTTGGCGTATCACGCCATCGCAGCGTAAGTATCGCAGTAGGAGGAACTGCAGTGACGGACACACTCACACTGTTGATTCTCGCCGTTGTAGGCGGACTATTCAAAGGGGAGACAGGGGGGCTGTTCTGGATTTGGCTGGTAATAAAAGTCATCTTTCTAGGTGCGTTTATCATCTACGTTTTTCCACGTGTCGGGCGCTGGTTCTTCCATCGGTACAATGATAATGTAATGCAATTCATTTTCGTCCTGGCTATGGTCTTTTTGGGAGCAGGACTAATGGAGTTCGTAGGTATGGAAGGGATTCTAGGAGCTTTCCTGGCAGGCCTGGTATTAAACCGGCTCATTCCGCACGTCTCCCCCTTAATGAATCATCTGGAATTTGTCGGCAATGCGCTTTTCATTCCTTATTTTCTTATCGGAGTGGGAATGTTGATTAACCTTCGCGTCATCTTCGGACACGGAGATGCGCTGAAAGTGGCTGCCGTAATGATTATAATGGCTCTGACCGGCAAATGGATCGCTTGTTGGCTGACACAGAAGATCTACAAGATGTCTGCTCTTGAACGAAAGCTAATGTACGGGCTGAGTACCGCACAAGCAGCGGCTACATTGGCGGCCGTGCTGGTGGGATATAACATTATCCTGCCCGGAGGAGAACGCCTGCTGAATGACGATGTACTGAACGGAACAGTACTACTGATTCTGGTAACCTGTGTGGTAAGTTCGCTGATAACGGAACGGGCAGCCAAGAAGGTTGCCATAGACGACTCTGAACCGGAGAAAACCTCTTCGGCTACAGAAACGGAAAAGATCTTAGTGGCTCTTAACAATCCGAACACCATCGAAGATATGGTAAATCTTTCTTTAGTTATACGTGACCCGAAATTGAAAGATAATCTATTGGCAATCAATGTAATCAATAATGATAACACTTCCGACAATCTGAGAATGCGGAGCAAACGTTATCTGGAAAAAGCGGCTATGATGACAACAGCGGTCAACGTCCCGTTGAGACAAATTACCCGTTATGACTTGAATATCGCTTCCGGCATTATCCATTCCGCCAAAGAGAATGAGATAACAAGCATTATCACCGGGTTGCACCACAAGGCAAACATCACGGATTCATTTTTCGGTGTACTTGCCGGACACCTGCTGAAAAGATTGAACTGTGAGCTTATTATTTCCAAATTCCTGATACCGGTTCACACGCTTAAACGGATTGTCGTTGCCGTCCCACCGAAAGCAGAATATGAATCCGGCTTTCCCCGTTGGATGGAACATTTCTGCCGGATGGGAAGCACGCTCGGTTGCCGGGTACATTTCTTTGCAAATGAAAAGACAACCGCCCACCTGCAAACATTGATAAAGAAAAAGCATAAACAGGTGCTAACCGATTTCTCTCTTTTAGAAGATTGGAATGACTTGCTGGTATTAACAGGACAAGTAAGCTATGACCATTTATTAGTCATTATCAGCGCACGACCGGGAACTCTCTCTTACGACAGTTCTTTTGAGAAACTACCGAGACAGCTTAGCAAATACTTCTCCAACAATAGCTTAATCGTATTATATCCTAACCAATCGGGAGAACCATTAGATACGTCATTCTTTTCTAAGCTATACACTGATACCGAAACCCGGCATTATGAAAAGGTGGGTAAATGGTTTTACAGGTGGTTTAAGAAAGACTGATATTTCATAGTGTTTCTCTTGTTAAATAATGATGAGACGACCACTTTCCATGAGAGATACTTTGGAAATACATTAGCTTTTTATAATATGAACAAACATTTTTCGCAAAAATACGTAAGCAGTTACATAACTAGTTCTATTTATGGATAAACATCAGGAAATTTAGCTTATGCGCAAAGCGCTCCTTTGGATTTTTCCCAATATTTTGGGGAACTGCCAGAAGAACAACAAAGTACAACAAATTGCCGCTGTCGCATCGGATATTGCTTCAGCCGCATATACACCGGCTACTCCCATAAGGTGTGGCAATATCAATGCCAATGGGATCAGCAGAATTACTTTGCGCAGCAAGGCTATGAAAATAGAAATTTTTGCTTGTCCCAAGGCTACAAACATATTTTGGCAGGCTCGTTGCAATCCGAAAATAGTCATACCACCCAAGAAAACAGGCATTGTCCAGCGGACTGTTTCTATCAGTCTTTCATCACTCGTAAAGGCGGAAGCTACTGTTGAGGGGAAAAGAATCATAAACAACATCAGCAGTAAGTTGAATGAGAACATGGTTATCAATGCGACACGGAAACAGTCTTTGACACGTTGTTTATCGCCGTGCCCATAATTATAACTCACAATGGGAACGAAACCTTGCGCAAATCCTGTTAAAGGGACACTTGCAAATTGCATCGCACTTTGCAAGATGGTCAATGCGCTGACATAAATATCTCCAAAATCTTTCAGGCTGCTGTTCAGAACAAAGCCAACCAGGCTTTCGGTACTTGCCATAATAAACGGTGATACGCCCAAAGCAAATATAGAAAGTATTATCTTCCGGTTCAACGCCATGTAACGTTTTTCCAAAGGGAGAGAGGCGTGCCGGGAGAAAAGGAAAGTTAAAACCCATACTGCACTACATGCCTGTGAAAGTACTGTAGCCAGGGCTGCGCCTTTTACTCCCATATCGAGCCAAAAGATGAAAATCGGGTCGAGAACGATATTCAACAGCGCTCCTATTAATACCGAGTACATGGCGATAGCAGGACGCCCTTGTGCATTGATAAAGGAATTTAATCCTGTGGATATTTCTACGAAGATAGTTCCTAATAAATAGATAGAAAGATAGTCGACCGCATATTCCAATGTATTTTCCGAAGCTCCTGTAAAAAGTAAAATCGGCTCCATAAAGATATATGCGATGAGAGAAGTAAACAAGGTGAATAGTATCAGCAGGATAAAACCATTACCCAGAATTTTTCCGGCACGTGAACGATCCCCTTGCCCGAGTGCAATAGCCGCTAACGGCGCACCGCCACCTCCTACTATCGCTGAAAAAGAAGAAATCAGTATAACAAGAGAAGTCGTTACTCCTACACCCGCCAATGCATCCGTACCAATCCCAGGGATATGACCAATATAAATACGGTCGACCATGCTATAAAGCAAATTAACAAATTGCGCTGCCACAGCCGGAAGTGCCATCTTAAAAACAAGCGGTAACATGCGCTCTGTCCCCAGTCGTTCTTCATATTTATTTATCATCCCAAACTCCTTTTTCTAAAATCTGTTGCAAAGTTATAAGAAAAACAGGCTTCCGGTTTAAAACCATTGAATAAAATAAAACTTTTACAACCTTCATCCGGAATTGTTCCTGCTCCTTTTCAGTAGGTAACACTCCAGAACCTGCATCATAACCGCATCCTCTTAGTGTACAGAGTCAAGGACTCTGTATTCCGGGCATTATCATTCTGCGATGATCCATAGATATAGCTTTACTTATCAACTGCGGATATCGGGTAGCAAATATACAAGATAAATTTCAGACTATCACACAACGAACTAAATATGTATCCCATATTGATGCTTCACTTCAGCCATCACAAACGTGCTTTCCAGTGACCCCAAGCTATCAATCGTCCCCAACACATTCAGAATAAACTCCTGATAGTATTTCATATTGGGAGCATGAATCTTCAACAGGTAATCATAACTTCCTGATATGTTATAACATTCGGTTACTTCAGGAATATCCTGTATGATCCGTGTAAACTCGGCTGCTATATCCCTGTTCAGACGTCTAAGCTTCACACTGCAGAACACGACAAATCCCTGATTCAGCTTTTCCGCATCCAACACGGCAATATACTTCTTTATATATCCTCCACTCTCCAACCGTTTAAGACGTTCAAAAACAGGAGTTGAAGAAAGGCTCACCCGTGCAGCCAACTCTTTTGTTGTCAATCGGGCGTTTTCCTGCAAAGTACGGAGTATTTGCAAATCGACTCTATCCAGTTTATCAAAAGTATCCATAAGAAAAATATTCTTCTAAAAGGTGATTTTTAGGAATAACGCAGTTACATTATTCCATATAACGGCACAAAAATAGCATTATTTTCTATATTTAAGCTATATATTGTTCGATATATCTACATCCCATAACTTTGCAAGAAAATAAAGGAAGAATATAAACTTAAAAAACATACGATTATGGCAACAAAGAAATTACATTTCGAGACTTTACAAGTTCATGTAGGACAAGAACAAGCAGATCCGGCAACAGATGCCCGTGCAGTACCTATTTATCAGACTACCTCTTATGTATTTCACAACTCCGCTCACGCAGCCGCACGTTTCGGCCTGCAGGATCCGGGAAACATCTACGGTCGTCTGACCAACTCCACTCAAGGAGTTTTTGAACAACGCGTAGCCGCTCTTGAAGGAGGAGTAGCAGGGCTGGCAGTTGCTTCGGGTGCCGCTGCCATCACTTATGCTTTCGAGAACATCACTCGTGCAGGCGACCATATTGTGGCAGCCAAAACTATTTATGGAGGAAGCTATAACTTACTGGCTCATACCTTACCCAGTTATGGCATCACAACAACATTCGTTGATCCAAGTGATTTATCGAACTTTGAAAAAGCCATTCAGGAAAATACGAAAGCCGTATTTATCGAGACACTGGGAAATCCGAACTCAAATATCATTGATATAGAGGCAGTAGCTGAAATAGCTCACCGCCACAAAATTCCTTTAATTATTGATAACACATTCGGTACTCCGTATTTAATCCGCCCCATCGAACACGGAGCAGATATCGTAGTACATTCTGCAACAAAATTCATTGGCGGACATGGTTCTTCATTAGGAGGAGTCATTGTAGATTCGGGCAAATTCGACTGGGTAGCTTCCGGCAAATTTCCACAACTAACCGAACCTGATCCATGCTATCATGGCGTACGCTTCGTTGATGCAGCCGGTCCGGCTGCCTATGCCATCCGTATCCGTGCTATTCTGCTGCGAGACACAGGTGCCACCATCAGTCCCTTCAACGCTTTTATCCTGCTGCAAGGCCTGGAAACTCTTTCCTTGCGCGTAGAACGCCATGTAGAAAATGCATTGAAGGTAGTGAATTTCTTAAACAATCACCCGAAAGTGAAGAAAGTGAACCATCCGTCATTATCCAATCATCCCGACCATGCACTGTATCAACGTTACTTCCCGAACGGTGCCGGTTCCATTTTTACTTTCGAGGTAAAAGGCGGACAAGAAGAAGCACACCGCTTCATCGACAGTCTGGAGATTTTCTCCCTGCTTGCCAATGTTGCCGATGTGAAATCATTGGTGATCCACCCGGCAAGCACTACCCATTCACAGCTCAATGCACAGGAGCTAGCCGAACAGGAGATTTATCCGGGCACCGTACGTCTATCCATTGGAACGGAACATATCGATGACCTGATTGCGGATCTGGATCAGGCGCTTGCGAAAATCTAACATTCAATCATTGAACTTTCCATGACTGCAAGATGTTATACCTATATAACATTAAAAACATTGCAGTCATGGAAAAATATTTAATACACAGCAACGAACTGCATCTGATAGACGCAGAGAAAATCCATCAAGCCGTAGAAAAGCTAGTGGAGTCACTCGATTTAGCCGCCGGATCTACTACAAACTTTAATCTCTATCAGGTCGTAGAAAATTACTTCAAGGATCTTGAAAAAAGAAGGAAAATCAATCACGTACTGGGGATTAAAGAAGACAGATACGAGCTAGCCGAAGATTTCGGTATTAAATAAAAGTAAATTCATTCAATCACACCAGACTATTGTTCTAAATAAAACGAGAGAGTTCCACAAAAGTGAGACTCTTTCGTTTTCTATTATATACGGTATAATAATCAGCCTTGATGCACTGTAAGCTGCGGGAACGGGAAATTGATACCCTTTTCATTGAAGGTTTCGTAAATAGCCTTGTTAATGTCGAAATAAACTCCCCAATAATCTGAGCTGTTCACCCAAACACGCGCAACTACATTCACACTGCTTGCGTCCAATGCATGAAGAGCTACAAACGGGGCGGGTTCATTCAGGATACGCTTATCGGCAGCAAGAATCTCATAAACGACTTCCTGTACCTTGTCATAATCTTCTCCATAATCGATTCCTACAATCCACTCTACACGACGAGTCACCTGATTGCTATAATTGGTAACCACACCGCTACTCATCGCTCCGTTCGGTACATAAATCACTTTGTTATCCGCAGTAGTTAGAATAGTGTGGAAAATCTGTATTTCTTTTACTGTACCCGAAACACCCTGACTTTCAATCCAATCGCCTACTTTATAAGGTTTGAACAGCAACACGATCAGTCCTCCGGCAAAGTTCTGCAAGTTACCGGATAACGCCATACCGACAGCCACACCAGCAGATGCCAGCAAAGCCGCAAACGAAGTTGTTTCTACTCCCAAAGCACCGACAACCGAAATAATCAACAGGATAGTCAATAGGATATTCACCAAACTCCGGACGAAAGTTTTGATACTTATATCAACCTTTCTCTTATCCATCAAACGCCCTACAAAATTTTTGAGCATCGAAATAAGGAAACGCCCTACAATAAAAACAATGACCGCTATCAGGATACGTTCTCCGGCACGAATACCGAAGTCTATCAGTTGCTGGGTTATCAATGAAAGCTTGTCCAAACCTTCAGCGTTGGCAATCGCCTCTTTCATCAGCTCATCTGCGGCCACTTGCACGGAATCCGCAGCTTGTGTTGCTTGGAATAATAGTAACATAATCTAAATGTATTAAATGAATAAATGATTGTTTGTCCTTTTCAACGAATTGCAAAGTTATATTGTTTTTAGCAAATCTAAAAGTTTTTTTTGCTTTCCTCCTGTAAATGCTGTATTTTTGCATCCGATTCACTAGTAGGGGTGCCTTAACATGACGGGCTGAGAACATACCCATAGAATCTGAACCGGGTAATGCCGGCGTAGAGAACTAACAAATAAGCAAGATGAAAAGAATTGTTATGATGGCCATCGCCTTATCGGGCGCAGGCTTCGCTGTCCATGCACAGACGAGTGCTAAAGCGGACAGTCTGAAAGTTGTAAACCTGCAAGAAGTGCAGGTAGTATCCACGCGTGCTACGGCGAAAACTCCGGTAGCATTCACCAATGTAAGAAAAGAACAGATCAGTAAACAGAATTTCGGACAGGATATCCCATTCCTATTATCTACCACTCCTTCCGTACTGACAACTTCAGATGCCGGGGCGGGAGTAGGATATACTACGATTCGCGTTCGCGGAACGGACGCTACCCGTATTAACGTCACCGCCAACGGTATTCCGATGAACGATGCTGAGAGCCACGCCATCTTCTGGGTAAATACTCCCGACTTCGCCTCTTCTCTGGAAGATATGCAGATTCAACGAGGCGCAGGCACATCGACCAACGGTTCGGGAGCATTCGGCGCCAGTATCAATATGCGTACGCAAAGCATTTCATCCCAACCATACGCCGAAGTTTCCGGCTCTTACGGTTCATTCAACACGCACAAAGAAACGGTCAAAGTCGGAACCGGGCTGATTAACAAATATTGGGCATTCGATGCGCGGCTCTCTAATATCCAGAGTGACGGATACCGCGACCGCGCCTCATCAGATCTGAAATCATATTTCGTGCAAGGCGGTTACTTCGGTGAGAGCACAACGATCAAGTTTATCACTTTCGGTGGAAAGGAGAAGACTTATCATGCTTGGGACGGTATCAGTAAAGAACAACTGGAGAACGACCGGACATATAATCCGAACGGAGTCATTCTGGATGATAATAAAGGAAAAGGTAATCCGATCGGCTTTTATGATGATCAAACGGATAATTACCGACAGACACATTATCAACTTCTATTCAATCATATCTTCTCTCCGGCATGGAATCTGAATATCGCTTTCCATTATACCAATGGCTTCGGTTATTATCAGGAATACAAGAACGGACGCACATTGAAGGAATATGGTTTGAAGCCTTTCTACCTGCCGGATAACAGCGAACCGCAGAAGAAAACCAATCTCGTACGCCAGAAGTTGGTGGATAGTGATTTCGGCGGTGGTATCTTCTCTCTGAATTACCAGAATGAAAGACTGAACGCTTCGCTAGGCGGCGGACTCAACCGATACAGTAACGACCATTATGGAAAAGTTTTGTGGGTAAAGAATTATACCGAACAACTCGACCCGGAACATGAGTATTACCGTAATAACGGCGGAAAGACGGACGGGAATGTCTATTTGAAAGCCAATTACCAACTGACCGGCAGCCTGAGTGCCTACGCAGATCTGCAATACCGTTATATCCGTTATACGATTGATGGGGATAATGATAAATGGGACTTCACCGCTACCCCCGAGCGTTTGCAGCGACTGGATGTGAGAGAACACTTCAGCTTCTTCAATCCGAAAGCCGGACTTTTCTGGCAAATCAATCCGAACCATAGCACATACGCCTCTTTCTCGGTAGCTCAGAAAGAACCTACCCGCAACAATTATACGGATGGAATGTTTGACGAACATCCCACAGCGGAGAAGTTATTGGATTATGAGTTGGGATATACCTACCGTAGTGAATGGTTTACGGCCGGTGTAAACCTGTATTATATGGATTACACAGACCAGTTGGTATTGAACGGAAAGACCAATGATATAGGCGAAGCGATGGCAGAGAACGTAAAAGACAGCTATCGCATGGGGGTCGAGTTGTCATTAGGCGCAAAATTCAATGATTGGCTGCGTTGGGATCTTAACGGCACATGGAGCAAAAACCGTATCAAGAACTACGTAGGTTACGTGTATGATGAAAGCCTGGTGAATGGTGAGATTGTCGATGACTTATATACGCAGACAGCTATCGAGGGTGGAAACACTCCGATCGCCTTCTCTCCTTCTTTCATCGGAAACAGCCTGATTACTCTCGGAAGCAACGGACTGGAAATTGCTCTCCAGTCACAATATGTCAGCCGCCAGTATCTCGACAATTTCGGTACAAAAGAGAATTCACTCGACGCTTATTTCGTCAATCACCTGAGTGCCTCTTACTCCTTTAAAACCCGCCACACAAAGCGAATCACGATAGGAGCTACCGTCTATAACTTGTTCAATACGAAATATGAGACAAATGGATACTCCCAAAGTGTGGCACTTTATGAGAATGGGGATAAGACAAAAACGTATGCGATAAAGCATGATCCACGCTTCTACCCGATGGCAGGTACCAATATTCTGGCACACCTCACCCTCCGTTTTTAAATAAAATACAGGCTCGAATGATGGATATGAATTTCCTTGAAATGTTCGGTACAGTAGTCGGTTTAGTCTACCTTTGGTTGGAATACCGAGCAAGCATCTATCTTTGGATAGCGGGTATCATCATGCCTGCTATCTACATCTTCGTCTATTACAAAGCGGGGCTGTATGCAGACTTCGGTATCAATATCTATTATCTGATAGCGGCGGTCTATGGATGGTTTTTCTGGATGTGGGGACGAAGAAAAGGAAAAAGCCGGGAATCTGCCGACATGGGAGAAAATGATAAATTGCAACAACTTTCTATCGTCCATACTCCGCGTAGATATTATCTCCCTCTTTTCTTTGTATTTATCATTTCTTTTTTCGGCATTGCCTGGATACTTATCGAGTACACCGACAGTAACGTGCCGTGGTTGGATAGTTTCACTACGGCACTAAGTATTGTGGGTATGTGGATGTTGGCACGCAAGTATATCGAACAGTGGTTTGCCTGGATTCTTGTCGATATTGTCTGTTGCGGACTTTATATTTATAAAGACCTTTATTTCACCTCTGCTTTATACGGACTTTATTCCATTATCGCTATCTTTGGCTACTTTAAATGGAAAAGATTAATGAGCGTACAATGATAAACGAGCACTATATTCCTGAGGCTGTGATACTTGCCAATGGCGAATATCCTACCCATCCTCTTCCTTTGCGAATGTTGGAAGAGGCAAAATTCGTAGTTTGCTGTGACGGGGCAGCCAATGAATATATTTCACGCGGACATACTCCGGATGTGATTATCGGCGACGGTGACTCCCTTTCACCGGAATATAAGGAATTGTTTGCTCCTATCATCCACCGGATAGCCGACCAAGAGACGAACGACCAGACCAAAGCTGTCCTGTTTCTGCAAAAGAAAGGCTATCGGAAGATTGCTATTGTAGGAGCCACCGGCAAACGGGAAGATCATACATTAGGAAATATCAGTCTGCTCATAGACTATATGAAAGAGAATCTGGAAATCAGGACTATCACCGATTACGGTGTATTTATGCCCGCCAGCGGTACACAGACATTCGAGTCGCATCCCGGTCAGCAAGTTTCCATTATCAATTTCGGAGCAAAAGGATTGAAAGGAGAAGAATTGGTTTATCCTCTCAGTGACTTTAGCAATTGGTGGCAAGGTACACTCAATGAGGCTACAGCCAATCAATTCACAATCCATTGCATAGGAGAGTATCTTGTTTATCTTGCTCATTAAGACAAGACTATGCCCCCAATTCCCGTTTCAACCACACCTTCATTACAGGATTGGGGGATAATAACTTGACGCTTTTCAATTTGTCGGACTGTGTCAGACGACACGCTTTCTGCACCAGAGAGGTTTTAGGCCGAAACGCATCGGGATCTCCTACAACCAACAAGTGACAATAAGCCGTATTTTAAATTTCCTCGTAAGACAAAACTTTCATACGATTAAAGCGCTAGTAGATACTTTTTGAAGTCCGCAAAGTCTTTAGACATAGGCAAGCTCTTCTTTTCTCCTTTCATAAACTCCTGCAATTTGGCAGGGATTTCCACAGCCTCGCCAATAATACCTTCTACTGTTTCGAGGAATTTGGCAGGATGAGCTGTTTCCAAGAATACTCCGGTTTCACCTGGTTGCAAGCCGTCCATCAACGCACGATAACCACAAGCGCCGTGAGGGTCAAGCAGGTAATGATGATCTTTCCAAGTCTCTTTCACTGTCTCGCGAATTTGCTCGTCGGTATAAGTAGTTCCCGAAATCTCGGCTGAGATAGCCGCATGAGAACCTCCGTACAAATCGAGCACACGGGCAAAGTTACTCGGATCGCCCACGTCCATGGCGTTGGCAATGGTAGCAATGGAAGGACGGGGACTGTATTTACCGGTTTGCAGATATTGATAGAAAATATCATTACGGTTGTTGGCGGCAATAAAACGCTTCACAGGCAAGCCCATCTTTTTGCCAAACAATCCGGCTGTGATATTTCCGAAGTTTCCGCTAGGTACACAGATCACTGCATTGTCCGCCTTTCCGGCACGTTTCAACTGGGCATATGCATAGAAATAATAAAACGCCTGCGGAAGAAAACGGGCTACATTGATGGAATTAGCGGAAGTCAAAGAAAGATGTTCATTCAACTCCTTATCCATGAAAGCCGATTTTACCAATGCCTGACAGTCATCGAATGTTCCGTCTACTTCGAGCGCAGTAATATTCTGTCCCAACGTAGTAAATTGCTTTTCCTGAATCTCACTGACCTTCCCTTTCGGGTAAAGCACATACACATGGATACCTTCCACTCCTAAGAATCCATTAGCCACCGCACTTCCCGTATCACCGGAAGTCGCCACCAGCACATTTACGTTCTTCTGTCCTTCTTTCTTTATAAAGTATCCCAGCAGACGTGCCATAAAACGACCGCCTACATCTTTGAACGCCAAAGTGGGACCGTGGAAGAGTTCGAGGGAATAAATATTCTCCGATACCTTTACCAACGGTACATCAAAACTCAAAGTATCATATACAATCTGCTTCAACGTTTCTGCCGGAACGTCTTCTCCAAAGAAAGCATCGGCCACACGATACGCTATCTCTTGAAAAGACAATGTATCAATCGTATCGTAAAACTCTTGCGGAAGAGATTTGATGGACATCGGCATGAACAAACCTTTGTCTGCGGCAAGACCTTTAACGACTGCTTCTTGCAAAGAAGCGATCGGAGCCTGTTTATTGGTACTATAATATTTCATTGTTATTATTTTAAGTTCACCACGGATTACACGGATTCACACAGATTAGAAATTATGAGAAAATAATCAGTGTTAATCCGTGTAATCTGCGGTGAGTGTGAAATTCATGAATGCTTTTATAAACTCGTCTTCTTTCAGCAAACCGTAACTACCGTTACAAGCAGCCACCTCATCGAACGTCTGCACCTCATCCGGCTCAATGCCCGGATACCAGATAAAGAACGGAACAGGCTCGGAGGTATGCGTACGAAGCTCGCAAGGAGTAGGATGATCGGGCAACACAGCGATTGCTACGGGTTCGTCCCAATCTTTCACAGCTTCGTAAATAGGACCTACGGCACGCTTATCAAGATTCTCGATCGTCAGGAGTTTCAAGTCGATGTCTCCTTCATGTCCGGCCTCATCGCTGGCTTCGATATGCAGATAAACAAAATCGTCAGTTTTCAGAGCTTCGAGGGCAGCGGCTACTTTATTTTCATAATTCGTATTATAAAGTCCGGTAGCTCCTTCTACGGCAATACGGCGCAAACCGGCATAGTAACCGATTCCGTTAATCAAATCGACTGCTGAAATCACAGCCCCTTTCTTGACTTGCGGAAAAGTCTCAGAGAAGGTAGGCATCTGAGGACGGTAACCGGGACTCCAAGGCCAGATACTGTTTGCCGGATCTTTGCCTTCGGCTATACGTTTCAAGTTCAAAGGATGATTCTTGAGCAGTTCCTGCGATTTCAGAATCAAGTCATTAATCAGATCCGCCGTTTCCTGTGCTTCAGGCATCAACGGTTTCACCATCAACGGACGGAAAGGCTTCAAAGGCACATCATGCGGAGGCGTGCAGTCCAATTCCTTATTACCGCCTTTAATAACGAGCAAGTGGCGGTACTGAACTCCCGTATGGAAACGTACGCGGTCATCCCCCAAATTTTCTTGCAGGTATTTTATCAACACGTCGGCTTCCTCAGTAGAAATATGTCCTGAAGAGTGATTCTTCAAGATTTCTCCCTCTACACAAATTAAGTTGCAACGCATTGCTATCTCCCCCGGTTGCAAGTCCACACCGATACTGGCAGCTTCCAGCGGTCCGCGACCTTCGTATACTTTCGGAAGGTCATATCCCAATACGGACATATTGGCAACCTCACTACCCGGATGGAAACCTTCGGCTACGGTAATCAACCGTCCGTTACGTCCCATGCGGGCTAACTTATCCATATAAGGCGTCTTTGCATATTGCAGGAGCGTCTTGTTCCCTAATGACTTCACCGGCCAATCGGCCATTCCGTCTCCCAATATGATAATATGTTTCATTTTAATAAGTCTCAACTCTCAACTGAATTAAACGTTTGCGATACTCATGATGTCGGCAAAAACTCCGGCGGCAGTCACACCGGCACCGGCACCGTATCCCTGAATCATCATCGGATATTCTTTATAACGTTCCGTAGTCAGCAGAATGATATTGTTGCTGCCCTCCAGACCGTAGAACGGATGGTTGGCTCCGACTTCCTGCAGGCCGACAGAGGCTTTTCCATTCTCCAGTTTTGCCACAAAACGCCAATGTTTGTTCTCCTTCTCCAAGACTTGACGACGGGCTTCAAAGTCCGCATCCAGACTCGGCACTTTCTTCCAGAAGTCATCCAAAGAACCTTCAAAGAAATCGTTCGGCACAAAAAGATTCTTTTCCACATCTTCCTGTTCGATACGATAGCCCGCTTCACGCGCCAGAATCACCAATTTACGGATTACATCTTTTCCACTGAGGTCGATACGCGGATCCGGTTCGGAATAACGCTCTTCTTGCGCCATCTTGATGGTACGGCTGAAAGGTATATCAGCACTGATCTTATTAAAGATATAATTCAATGTACCCGAAAGCACCGCCTCAATCTTCAATATCTTGTCACCACTGTGAATCAAGTCGTTGATTGTGTTGATAATCGGAAGTCCCGCACCTACATTGGTTTCAAACAGATACTTCACTCCACGCTGACGGGCGATTGTCTTCAATTCACGGTAATTCTCGTAAGCCGACGAAGCGGCAATCTTATTGGCAGCAACGACAGAGACGTTATGCTGCAACAAATCCTTATACAACGATGCAATATCCGCACTTGCCGTACAGTCAACAAATACGGAATTGAAAATATTCATGCCTACTATCTCTTCACGAATCGTTTGCAAGTTGCTGTCTTTTCCTTTCTGCTTCAGTTCCTCGCGGAAATTGGAGAGGTCGAAACCGTCACGGCTGAACATCGCTTTAGCCGCATCAATGATACCTACCACATGAAGTTTCAGTCCGTTTTCCATCATCAACTTCTGTTGCTGACAACGAATCTGCTCTACCAGACTGCCGCCTACCGTACCGATACCGCAGATAAAGAGATTCAGTACCTGGTATTCGGACAAGAAGAAAGAGTCGTGAATAACGTTGAGAGACTTACGCAAAGATTTTGCATCCACCACAAAAGAGATATTTGTTTCCGAAGCACCCTGTGCACAAGCTATTACATTGATACCGTTACGTCCCAATGTGCCGAACAGCTTGCCGGCGATACCCGGTGTATGTTTCATGTTTTCACCTACGATAGCCACCGTAGCCAAGTCTCTTTCTGCAAGAATCGGGGAAATCTCTCCCATCTCGATCTCTTTTGCAAACTCCTCATTCAGCACTTCGCAAGCCAAGTCCGCATCGGCATTACGCACACCGATAGAAGTACTGTTCTCGGAAGAAGCCTGCGATACAAGGAACACGCTGATTCCGTTCTTTGCTAATGCCTTAAAGATACGGTAGTTAACACCGATCACCCCTACCATACCAAGTCCTTGAACAGTAATGAGGCTCGTATCATTGATAGAGGAAATACCCTTAATGGCTTTGCTTTGCGGATTGGAAACCTCTTGTTTGATAACCGTTCCCACGCCATCGGGATTAAACGTATTCTTTATTATAATAGGTATATTCTTATGGCATACCGGATAAATCGTAGGCGGATAAACTACTTTCGCACCGAAGTTACAAAGTTCTGTTGCTTCTACATAGCTCAGTTCGGTAATTGTGTAAGCAGTTGAAATGACACGCGGATCAGCCGTCATGAAACCGTCTACATCCGTCCAGATTTCCAGACTATTCGCATCCAGCGCAGCAGCGATAATGGCAGCCGTATAGTCCGAACCGCCACGTCCCAAGTTTGTCACATCTCCTGTCGTCTTATCAGAAGAGATAAATCCGGGCACCAATGCAACCTTCGGCACTGAGCTGAAAGCCTTTTTCACCAGTTCATTAGTCAGTTCCGCATCCAGAATATGTTTATTATGTTTCTTTTCAGTCTTGATAAAAGTGCGCGAATCGAACCATTGCGCCCCCTCAATCAGTTCGGTAACTATGATAGAGGAAAGACGTTCTCCATAACTTACAATGGTATCCGATGTCTTCGGAGAAAGGTCTTTAATCAGATAGATTCCTTGAAAGATGTCTTTCAACTCATTCAGCAGTTCTCCGATCTGACGTTGCAATGATGTCTGCTTTTCACCGGCAGGAATCACTTCTTTAATCATTTCCACATGACGATAAACGATTTCACGGAACTCGCCTTCGTATGCCGAATCTCCCATTGCCGCCATCTTCGACGTGTTTATCAATTTGTCCGTGATGCCTCCCAATGCGGAAACAACTACAATTACCGGCTCAGCAGCCGACTCTACAATTCTCTTTACGCTTAAAATGCTGTTCACGGAACCTACGGATGTTCCGCCGAATTTCATTACTTTCATGAAGATACTTATTTAAATGCAATGTCCTGTGCGTATATGTTATAACAGAACGATTGGTTATTTACGAATAAAATTGAATTTGAATTTTGCCTGCTTATACAGGCGTGAATCACGTAGATACACAAAAACTATCCATCAACCCCTAAGGGTCATGGTACACATGGATGTGACTGTATGTGGATAGTACTTCATCATAGTCCTTGTTTCTACTCTTGTTTTTGATAAGTGTCGCAAAAGTAATAATAAAAACATTCAATCTATCACTTTTTTCGGTTTTTTTCTGATAAAAAGAATATTTCATAGTAATCCCTTATTGCAGCAGAGATTCACTTTTATATCATTTTGCTATAAATATATCATTTATATTAGTATATTTGCGAATACAAATACGCAAAATCAGCTTATGAGCCCTATAAATACTTCCGTATTGCTAATATACACCGGTGGAACAATTGGAATGATTGAGAACGCCGCAACAGGTGCATTGGAGAATTTCAATTTTGAACAACTCCAAAAGCACATCCCCGAATTGCAGAAATTCAACTTTCCGATAGACACCTATCAGTTTGATCCGCCGATGGATTCTTCGGATATGGAACCGGATATGTGGCAAAAGCTGGTTCATGTTATTCATGACAACTATGAACGCTATCAAGGGTTTGTAATCTTGCACGGCACGGATACGATGGCATATACCGCTTCCGCACTCAGTTTTATGCTGGAAGGGTTGGACAAGCCTGTCATACTGACGGGTTCTCAACTTCCGATAGGGGTACTTCGCACGGATGGGAAAGAGAATCTGATGACAAGTATCGAGATTGCCATCGCACGGAACAAGGAGGGAAAGGCGCTCGTACCGGAAGTCTGCATCTTCTTTGAAAACCACTTGATGCGAGGTAACCGCACAACGAAAATCAATGCGGAGAATTTCAACGCGTTCCGGTCATTCAATTATCCGGTACTGGCGGAGGCGGGCATTCATATCAAATATAATAATGTACAGATCCATGCGAATGGAGAGGAACATAAGTTGAAACCACACTATCTGCTGGATACGAACGTGGCTGTACTGAAACTATTCCCGGGAATTCAGGAAAATGTAATTGCTACTGTTCTAGGAATCGAAGGGCTGAAAGCGATTGTACTCGAAACATACGGTTCCGGCAATGCTCCCCGTAAAGAGTGGTTTATCCGAAGACTTTGCCAGGCCAGCGCACAAGGGATTGTAATCGTCAATGTGACACAATGCAGTGCGGGAATGGTGGAGATGGAACGCTATGAAACGGGATATCAACTATTGCAGGCAGGTGTTGTCTCCGGTTACGACAGCACGATGGAGTCCGCCGTCACCAAATTAATGTTCTTATTAGGACACGGATATACCCCGGATGAAGTGCGTGACCGGATGAACCGTTCGATAGCCGGAGAGATAACTATATAGGCATACATCTATTTCTATTAGGCAGGGATAACTTATTTCTAATAAATTATCCCTATTTTTGTACCCTACAACGAAGAAAGGAAGTTCGATGGCAAAAGAGAAAACCGTATATGTATGCAGTAATTGCGGACAGGATTCACCGAAGTGGGTAGGTAAATGTCCGTCCTGTGGGGAGTGGAATACGTATGTAGAAGAAATTGTGAGAAAAGAGCCGGTCAACCGCCGTCCTGTGTCGGGGATTGAAACGCAAAAGCCCAAACCGCTTGCGCTTGCCGATATAGTGGCGGATGACGAACCGCGTATCAATATGCACGATGACGAATTGAATCGTGTATTGGGCGGGGGACTGGTACCGGGTTCTCTGGTCCTGATAGGCGGTGAACCGGGAATCGGCAAATCTACGCTCGTCATGCAGACTGTATTGCACATGCCGGAAAAGAAGATTCTTTATGTCTCGGGCGAAGAGAGTGCACGTCAACTAAAGCTCCGTGCCGACCGTCTCTCTTCTATTTCCAGTGACTGTCTCATTGTTTGCGAGACTTCCCTCGAGCAGATTTATGTACATATCAAGAATACGAATCCCGATCTGGTGATCATCGACTCCATACAGACTATTTCTACCGAGAGTATCGAATCGTCTCCCGGAAGTATCGCACAGGTCAGAGAGTGTTCGGCGTCTATTCTTCGTTTTGCGAAAGAAACGCATACACCTGTGTTGCTGATCGGGCATATTAATAAGGAAGGAAGCATTGCAGGACCTAAAGTGCTGGAGCACATCGTAGATACAGTTCTTCAATTTGAAGGTGACCAACATTATATGTACCGTATTCTACGCAGTATCAAGAATCGTTTCGGTAGTACGGCAGAGTTAGGTATTTATGAGATGCGTCAGGATGGGTTGCGCCAAGTCAGCAATCCTTCCGAGCTTTTGCTAAGTCAGGATCATGAGGGGATGAGCGGGGTAGCCATTGCTTCCGCCATTGAGGGAATTCGCCCGTTCTTGATTGAGACGCAGGCTTTGGTGAGTTCTGCTGTCTATGGAAATCCGCAACGCTCGGCAACCGGTTTCGATTTAAGAAGAATGAATATGCTGCTGGCTGTTCTCGAAAAGCGCGTAGGATTTAAGTTGGCTCAGAAAGATGTATTCCTGAATATCGCCGGAGGATTGAAAGTTAATGATCCGGCCATTGATTTGTCTGTTATCAGCGCCATCCTTTCTTCGAATATGGATGCGGCTATCGAACCGGAAGTTTGCATGGCGGGAGAAATCGGTCTGTCGGGAGAGATACGTCCTGTGAATCGAATTGAACAACGTATCGGTGAAGCTGAAAAGTTAGGTTTCAAACGTTTCTTACTGCCTAAATATAACTTGCAAGGAATCGACACCCAAAAACTGAAGATAGAACTAGTACCGGTGAGGAAAGTGGAAGAGGCGTTCAGGGCTTTATTCGGTTAGGTTCACCACAGAGGACGCAGAGGACACGGAGGAGTGATTAATCAAGTAAATAAATAATGATAGAAGATATTAATAATTTAACGAGTAAAGTGCTGGGATTAGCTTTTGAGGTGCATACTCAATTGGGAGCGGGTTTACTTGAAAGTACATACGAAAGCTGCTTATTCTATGAATTGAGAGCAAACGATATAGATGTAGAAAGACAAAAGAAATTACCTATAATCTATAAAGGAACCCAATTAGATACAGATTACAGAATAGATTTGTTGATAGACAACCAACTCATTATAGAATTGAAAAGTGTGGAAATGCTACAACCGGTACATTCTGCCCAACTATTGACATATATGAAACTTGGCCATCTAAAATATGGACTATTAATAAATTTCAATGTTCCTCATTTAAAACAAGGAATCAAACGTTTTATTATCTAAAAATTTAAACTCTGTGACCTCTGTGTCCTCTGTGGTGAAAAAATATGATACAAGAATACCAACTCCGCATCCTCCCCGAAATTGCTGTAAACGGACAGAAATTAAAGGAATACCTTTCTAAAGAAAAAGGTTTGAATCTGCGTGACATCACTGCTACCCGAATCTTGAAGCGGAGTATTGATGCACGCCAACGGACAATCTTCGTCAATTTGAAGGTGAGGGCATACATCAATGAGATGCCTCAAGAAGATGAGTACGAACATACTATATATAATAGTGTAGAGGGAAAACCGCAAGTGGTGGTTGTCGGTGCCGGTCCCGGCGGACTGTTTGCAGCCTTACGCCTCATAGAACTCGGATTACGTCCTATCGTTATCGAACGCGGAAAAGATGTGCGTGAGCGTAAAAAAGATCTGGCACAAATCAGCAGAGAACACACGGTTGACCCGGAATCGAATTACAGTTTTGGCGAAGGGGGTGCAGGAGCTTATTCGGATGGAAAGCTCTATACCCGGAGCAAAAAAAGAGGAAATGTAGATAAGATTCTGAATGTATTTTGCCAACATGGAGCTTCGACCTCGATATTAGTAGATGCGCATCCGCATATTGGAACAGACAAGTTGCCACGCGTCATTGAAAATATGCGGAATAGCATCATCGAATGTGGTGGAGAGGTGCATTTTCAAACTCGAATGGATGCACTGATTATCGACAACAATGAAGTGAAAGGTATCGAGACGAATACAGGAAAAACGTTTCTCGGACCGGTCATCTTGGCAACCGGACATTCGGCAAGAGATGTGTATCGTTGGCTGGCCGCCAATAATGTGACAGTTGAAGCGAAAGGGATTGCTGTCGGTGTCCGCCTGGAACATCCTGCAATGTTGATTGACCAAATACAATATCATAATAAAAACGGACGGGGCAAATACCTGCCTGCCGCCGAATACAGTTTTGTGACACAGGTAGAAGGCAGAGGAGTATACAGCTTCTGTATGTGTCCCGGTGGCTTCATCGTTCCTGCCGCCAGCGGACCGGAACAGGTGGTAGTAAACGGCATGTCTCCATCCAATCGTGGCTCACGTTGGAGCAACTCTGGAATGGTGGTGGAAATTCAACCGGAAGATTTAAGAAGTGGAGAGTTGAGAATTGAGAGTGGAGAGTTGGCTGCGCAACAGAATGAGCGGCTGCTCGCTATCAATCCATCTCTCAATCATTCTCAACTTTCAACTCTCAACTCTCAACTTCTCCCCCTTCACTTTCAAGAGGAGCTGGAACGTCAATGCTGGTTGCAAGGAGGAAGACGACAGACTGCTCCGGCACAACGTATGATGGATTTTACCCGTAAGAAATTGAGCTACGATTTACCCGAATCTTCTTATAGTCCGGGAATTATTTCTTCTCCGCTTCATTTTTGGTTGCCGCCATTCATCAGTAAAAGGTTATCTCTCGGTTTCCAGCAATTCGGACGTAGCAGTCACGGATTTCTGACTAATGAAGCGGTAATGATTGGTGTCGAGACACGGACTTCTTCGCCTGTACGCATTGTACGCGACAAGGAAACATTACAGCATATAACCGTCCGCGGTCTATTTCCTTGCGGAGAAGGAGCGGGTTATGCCGGAGGTATTGTTTCTGCCGGAATAGACGGAGAACGGTGTGCGGAAGCCGCTGCTAATTATTTACATCATTAATCAAAACCCAGCAAACTGATGACTACCCAACCCGAAATAGCAATCATTGAACCCAATACACTCAGTAGTTTAGGACTCAAATCCATATTGGAAGAAATCATCCCGATGGCTACCATTCGTACTTTCCACCGTTTCAATGAATTAATGGATGACACACCGGATATGTATGCCCATTATTTCATATCGGCACAAATCTATGTGGAACACAATGCTTTCTTTCTTCCCCGAAAACGAAAAACAATTGTTCTGGCCAGTGACAGTCCGCAGTTTCAACTTTCCGGTGTACCGGTTCTCAATATTTATGAGCCGGAAGAGGAGCTGGTGAAAAATATCCTGAAACTCCATCAACATGCCCATCACAAAGGATACCCGGTAAAGGATATGCCGCCAATGATTCCGCCAGCGCATCATCAGGAACTTTTATCTGCCCGCGAAATCGAAGTACTCGTACTGATTACCAAAGGACTGATCAATAAAGAAATTGCAGACAAACTGAATATCAGCCTAACTACCGTCATTACACACCGAAAGAACATTACGGAGAAATTAGGAATCAAGTCCGTTTCAGGACTGACTATTTATGCTGTAATGAACGGATATATCGAAGCCGACCGCATCTAATTCACCACAGAGGATACAGAATTTTTAGAATCCTATTATACCTCTGTGTCCTCAGTGTCCTCTGTGGTGAATCAAATCCTAATAAATGAGGATTGCCTGCCAACTATATTTGCCGTTACTTTGCACCGGACAAATAAACTGCGAATGAAGACAAAGATTATGATGCTTGCCCTCACCCTCCTGACGACAGGAACTGTATGGGGCGAAGATTTCCCAAAAGATTCACTGAAAGTAGTGGATATGGAAGAGGTGGTAGTAATAGCCACTCCGAAAGAGAATCGCAAACTACGTGAATTGCCTATAGCCGCCACCGTATTATCACAGGAAAATATGTGTGCCAATCAGGTTCATTCCGTGAAGAACCTTACAGGTATTGTTCCCAACCTGTTCATCCCTGATTATGGCTCGAAATTAACGACTTCCATCTATATTCGTGGAATCGGTTCACGTATCAACACACCGTCCGTAGGACTTTATGTAGATAATATCCCTTATATAGACAAATCCGCCTTCGATTTCAATTACTGTGACATCGAACGTATCGACGTACTTCGCGGGCCTCAAGGAACACTTTACGGGCGTAACACGATGGGCGGACTTATCAAGGTACACACCAAATCTCCTTTCACCTATCAAGGGACCGACATCCGCATGGGAGCGGCGACGTACAATAATTATAATGTTTCGCTTACCCATTATCACCGTATATCCGAACGGTTCGCCTTTTCTACCGGAGGATTTTACGAACATACCGGAGGATTCTTTGAAAACGCAGCACGAAATAATGAGAAGGTTGACCGAAGCAATGCCGG
Source organism: Bacteroides finegoldii DSM 17565 (assembly GCF_000156195.1). Lineage (GTDB taxonomy): Bacteria > Bacteroidota > Bacteroidia > Bacteroidales > Bacteroidaceae > Bacteroides > Bacteroides finegoldii. Next base: position 86,708 of record NZ_GG688331.1, read on the forward strand.
AGGTGGACGATTTCGTGGAGTTTACATACCGACCTCCAATCTGAAAGTAGATATAAACCTGAACTATGAATATAGCGATCAGGGTGGATACCCCTATTACTATACCGGAATCGCTCCCAGCACAAAAGAAAGGGAAGAACCTCTCACAGAAGACCGTGCAGACTACATTGGTAAGATTTCATATAACGAGCGCAGCAGTTATCGTCGGGGATTAATGAATGCCGGCGTCAATCTGGAATATCAAGCAAGAAATTTCATCCTCAGTGCAGTTACCGGCTATCAGAATCTGAATGACCGTATGTTCCTCGACCAAGACTTTACAGAACGAGCGGTTTATACACTGGAACAGAAGCAAAAGTCGAATACAATTTCCGAAGAGATCGTGTTTAAATCAAAATCCAACAAAAGATGGCAATGGGCAACAGGAGCTTTCGGACTGTATCAGTCCTTGAACACCAAAGGTCCGGTGACTTTTTGGGAAGACGGGGTGAAAGATGTTATCGAAGGAAGTGCAAATACAGCCTTTGCCGGTATGCCTGCAAACGCCCCGAAATTACATTTAGCAATCAACAATCCTACTCTGTTGGTAGGAGGAGACTTTGATACTCCTGTTTGGAATGCAGCTGTTTTCCATCAGTCTACATTGAATGACCTTTTTGTGAAAGGCTTGTCTCTTACTGTCGGAGTACGTCTGGATTATGAGAAGATGAACATGAAGTATAAATCGATCAGTGACCCTACAGACTTCAACTTCAGTATGAAGATGGCGTCACGGCCACCAATGCCATCTGTATCAGTAGAAGCCAAGAACCTGATTGCCAATGCCGGTTATGACGGTAAAATATCAGATGATTATGTCCAACTGTTACCTAAGTTTGCTCTGCAATATGAATGGAAAAAGGGCAATAATGTATACGCAACCGTGTCGAAGGGGTATCGGTCGGGTGGCTACAACGTACAAATGTTCTCCGATCTTATTAGTGGAGATTTACAGAACTCCATGATAAATGCTATAAAAGAGAGCGAGCAGTTCGCCAGATTTGCTGCAATGATTGACAAATATGCCAAGAAAGCGGATGTACCCGAAGTAAAAGAGGCGACACGCTACAAACCCGAATATTCATGGAACTACGAAGTAGGAAGCCATCTTACCCTTTGGGAGGGTAAGCTTTGGGCAGATCTTTCCGCTTTCTATATGGATATGCGCGACCAACAAATTTCCCAATTCACCGGAAGCGGCTTGGGACGTACCACCGTCAATGCAGGGAAAAGCCGCAGCTATGGTGCCGAAATGTCTCTTCGTGCAAGTCTGACTAATGAATTAAGTCTGAACGCAAGCTACGGATATACCTACGCTACCTTTACAGACTATATCGAATATGAGAGAGAAGATGAAGAAACGCTCAAAGTTAGAGCCGATTACAATGGCAAGTATGTTCCTTTTGTCCCCAAGCATACATTAAATATCGGTGGAGAATATGCCATCACCTGCAGCCCACGTTCTATCTTCGACCGGGTTGTATTCCAGGCGAACTATAACGCTGCCGGACGTATCTACTGGACTGAACTGAACGACGTCAGCCAATCCTTCTACGGCACGCTCAACTGGAGAACGAATCTGGAAATCGGTGATGCAATGATTAGTTTTTGGGCACGCAACTTCTTGAATAAAGACTATGCCGCCTTCTATTTCGAAACAATGAACAAAGGTTTCATGCAGAAAGGACGTCCAATGCAATTTGGGATAGATCTTCGCTGCCGCTTCTAATCATTTTTACTCATAAGGATATTATTTAGTCTTTTTATTGTCAGCTAAAGATTTCATCCACACAAAACAATGGTTTTCAACAGATTAACAACTGACAATAAACGCTGACAATAACTAAAAACAGGCTGACAATAAAAGTTCCGGACTTTTATTGTCAGCCTGTCTCTTTGTAGATCAACAGCATGGAATACGGGATAAAAGGACGTATGTCCCTATAAAGTTTGCATTATAAAGCCGTTATACTTTATTTACCCAATCGGTATTGTTCCATTAGACTTACGCTATTCTTAACTCTCCACAGCCGTGGTAGCTTCTCTTCATGGCCGTGGAGAGATCTCATCACGGCTGTGGGAAGAAGTCACCACGGCCGTGGAAAGGTAAAGGTATCGGTACCTTCCCGCAACTATACCAGCACTTTAACGGAACTTTATCAATGCTTTGACATTAGTTTACCTACTGCTTAATGATAACCGCCAATCATCACTCGTTAATTGCCCCGCAATAAGGACATATACCTTTCTCTTTCAGTTTCTCCCCGCAATGTCCGCAGCGATACTTATACCCGATGTTCCGATAAACCTTCTTCGTAAAGACCAGTATAAAAAAGATCAGGAATAAATAACCGATATAGATATGTGTCATCAAGATAAAAAAGAAATAACAGAAAATACAGCAGGACATTAGTCCCAGCAGATAAAAGATAGCTGCAGCGGGAGTCAATTGCCGAAACAAATCATCCAGCACCGCCAAAGCGACTATCAGAAACAACCAGATACTAAACAGGAAAACAGAGAGTATGAAAGGTACTGTGAATGGAGATAAAGTTGGATTGAAATAAAAATGTTCCCACGTTTCCGGCACAAAGACCTGCATAGACTCATAAATCGTTGCACTGAACGCCATCAGCAGGCAGAGAAATAATGGATAAATGCTGTCTATATCATTAAAATAAACCATCTGCAACTGCTTCTTCCGGAAAGCACGAAGCAAATAAACGCCTACAAACAGGGCAAAAATAACAACAAAATAAGAAGCGTGCGTGTCACTGAAAAGATGAATGGCCTGTGAAATACTGTCGGTCGGAACGAACGACCTCTTCAAATCCACCTCACGTATCCAACCCTGTTCATCCTGCGTATGCGCCAATTTAACCCAAACGCTATCCACACTATCGGCCGGATGAATCGCAAACTCTGCGACGACTACCTTATCTCCTTTATTCAATTGAATAAAAGTGTCCTTTATCGGAAGACGTTCCAGAGCTATGGAATCATCCACTACTTCCAGATTCGTATCCCACGTGTAGTGACGTTCATAAAGATAGGTCAATGAATCTTTTGTTTTCTCTGACAATTCCTCCGAATCCAGTAGCGGAGCCTTATAATAACAGGAAGATAGCAAAAATAAACATAATAGCAGGTTCATCACATTTTTTACCACAGAGGACGCAGAGGATAAAAAGAGGAAAGAGAAAAAATTTCCACACTTTTTCTGCCTAACATTCAAACGATCGGTGTCAGAAGCATGAGTGAAGATGCTACCTTCACTATATCCTCTGTGTCCTCCGCGTCCTCTGTGATAGAAAATAGTCTTCATTGCGCCGCCTTTACTTTCATTTGACAATTTTTGCAGTCGAACTCCAAACGGAAACGTTTACCATCATTGGACATCAGATAATAGGGTTCTTTGAAAGGTGAACGAACCCGTTGGTGAATAGGACACCATCCCATACTGTAACGTAGACAGTGTTTGCAGAACATCAGTACCGCATTCTCCACTGCTTCTTTTTCGTACGCCATAGCAATACGCTGTACTCCATGTTCCTCATAGAAAGAAACTGCATGAGTGTTCATAACATTTCCCAAATACGTCAATGTTGTTTGCGGAAAAGCATGATTCGTTTGTTTCCATACTGACAATTCCTGGCGGTAGTTTATCCGACGGGCAGCTATTAATTTTTCAACTGCCTGACGACGGTAATCGGCTAGGACCGAAACCGGGAGAAACCAATTATCAGCAAATCCAACTTCTATCACTTTTGCTTCGAAAGGTGTATTTCCTAATTTAGCAAGTTGCGTTTTCAGATTTTCCGTCTGCGGTGTACGTGCCAATTCCTTTTCACGGGGAAAAGCCAGTGTGACACTGTTATCATCTTCATCGGTCAATCGTAACGAAAAGCCAAATTCGTTATCAGTAAGCGAGATGCGCACTTCTATCTTCCTTTCAGCGGACTTCCGTGAAAGTACACGCTCAAACTCTTGGTCAAAATTACGGTACAACACAGTACGGGGCTTGATACGGGGCATTTCCTGTGGATACAGTTTATTACCATCTACACGATTGATACGGAACCCCTGCAAACGTCCTTGTTCGTCGAGATAGCAAACTCCATCGCCATTGTTAAATGACTTCAATCCGGCAACTGTCAGATAATTACCGCGAGCCTCCTTCATTGTTCCCATCTCTTCACCCAGCGACTTAGGGGTATCAAAGGAAAAAATCTCCTTATCACGACCGTGCAGGAAATAATGTGTAAAACCACGACTGAAACTCTTATCCAGTTGCGGTTTAAATTCGAATCTGCACATTCCCGAAGAAGCCCGGACATATTCCGGACGACGGGCAAAAATCGCATCCAATTTCTGACGATAGGCCGCTGTCACGTTCTTCACGTATGATACATCTTTCAACCGGCCTTCTATCTTCAACGAAGAAGCTCCGGCATCCAACAACTGCTCCAGCTCGTCGCTCTGATTCATATCTTTCAGAGAAAGCAAATGCTTGTCCTTCACAATGACTTTCCCATCGGAATCTACAAGGCTAAAAGGTAAACGACAGAATTGTGCACATTCACCCCTGTTTGCGCTACGCCCGAAACAGGACTGACTGACATAGCATTGCCCGCTATAGCTAACGCAAAGCGCTCCGTGTACAAATACCTCCAAAGGAGTCTCCGGACAAGCGGTATGAATATTTTTTATTTCACGCAATGATAATTCGCGCGCCAAAACGACTTGTCGGAAACCTGCCTCCCAAAGAAATCGCACCTTTTCCGGAGTACGGTTGTCCATCTGCGTACTGGCATGGAGAGGTATCGGGGGGAGATTCAGTTTCGTGATTCCCATATCCTGAACAATCAGTGCGTCCACTCCAATCCGATACAGGGCATGAATCATCTCCTCCGTCTCTTTCAGCTCTTCTTCTTTCAGGATAGTGTTGACCGTGACATAAATACGCGTATTATACAAATGGGCATATTGTACCAGTGCCTCAATATCCTCCAAAGAATTTACAGCCGCCGCACGGGCACCGAACTTGGGAGCACCGATATATACCGCATCCGCACCGTGATTAATGGCCTCAATGCCACATTCCAGGTTCTTCGCCGGAGCGAGAAGTTCTATTTTACGCTGCTTTATCATTTGATGTCATTAACATTATAAGGTGTTTCCTGATAAACAAAGTAGTTTAACCAATTGGAGAACAAAAGGTTTGCATGAGCACGCCAACGCACCAACGGTCCCTTATCAGGATCATCATCTACATAATAATTACGAGGTATTTCTATCGGCAAGCCTTTACCCAAGTCACGACGATATTCCGTATCCAATGTCAACGGAGAATATTCCGAATGTCCGGTTACAAAGAACTCACGTCCGCCACGTGCCATTACCATATACACTCCCGCATCTTTCGACTCGGAAAGCAATGTCAGTTCCGGCACCTTCAAGATATCCTCCCTACGTACCTCCGTATGACGGCTGTGCGGTACATAAAAGCAATCATCAAAGCCACGAAAAATAGAATGGTAAGGTTCCAATACCCGATGCTCGAAGATACCGAACATCTTCTTTTCCAACGGATATTTAGGAATCCCATAATGATGATAGAGCCCGGCTTGCGCCGCCCAACATATATACAAAGTAGAAGTCACATGCGTACGTGCCCAATCAAAAATTTCCGTAATCTCATTCCAATAAGTCACTTCCTCGAAATCCATCTGTTCCACAGGTGCTCCCGTAATAATCATACCATCATACTTCTCATGACGCATCTGGTCGAAATCCGTATAGAATGCCTTCATGTGTTCTATCGGTGTATTCTTGGAGGTATGACATTTGATCTTCATAAACGAGATCTCCACCTGAAGCGGAGTATTTGAAAGTAAACGCACCAAGTCCGTCTCCGTCGTAATCTTCAACGGCATCAGGTTCAGAATGACAATCCGTAGCGGACGAATGTCCTGCTGCGTAGCACGGGAAGTATCAATTACAAAAATATTTTCTTCCTTCAATAGCTCTATCGCAGGTAGTTTATCGGGTAAATTTAAAGGCATAATCGCTATATATTAGTAATTTGAGTGCAAAAATACGAAAAATATAGCAGATTATAGGGAGGTTGCTTATTTAGAAGACGTACAAATTAAGTCAATTTAATCATAGAAGCATAACAACTAATCAATAAAAGCTTTACTTTTGCGGAATAAAATTAGTACTAATAATTTAAATCTTAGAAAAATGGCTTACGTAATTAGTGACGATTGTATTGCTTGCGGAACTTGTATTGACGAGTGTCCGGTAGAAGCTATCTCTGAAGGTGATATCTATTCTATCAACCCGGATGTATGTACTGACTGTGGAACTTGTGCAGATGTTTGCCCGTCTGAAGCTATCCACCCAGCTGAATAATACAATCTACAACAAAAAGTATAGGCTGCTTTCTCTTGAAGGCAGCCTTTTTTTTCACCACAGAGGACGCAGAGGACACAGAGTAAAATAGCTTGGGAGATGTGTTGCAACTCTCCTTTTAGTGGAATCCCCCTTGCTACAAATCATTTGTGGCAAGGGGGATTTCTAATTTATAAGGAGGCGACACATCATTCCTTTCATTTTTTCTTCTCTGTGTCCTCTGCGTCCTCTGTGGTGGACTCTTATTTCAATTTAGCCAACGCTTCCTTGATTCGGCGGATAGCCTCCGTTATATTTTCATCACTTGTTGCATAACTCATGCGGATACATTCGGGAGCGCCGAATGAAGTACCGCCTACACAAGCCACGTGCGCTTCTTCAAGCAGATACATTGCCAAATCATCCGAGTTTTCAATCTTACGGTCCTCTTTGCTCTTTCCAAAGAAATAGCTACATTTCGGGAACAAGTAGAAAGCGCCTTGCGGAACATTCACTTCAAATCCCGGAACATCTTTCGCCAACTTCACAATCAAATCACGGCGACGCTCGAATGCTTTCTGCATTTCTTTCACCGGTTCTTGTGTTCCTGTATATGCAGCTTCGGCAGCTTTTTGAGAAACAGAGCAAGGACCTGAAGTGTACTGACCTTGCAATTTATTGCAGGCCTTTACAATCCATTCCGGTCCGGCAATAAATCCGATTCTCCATCCGGTCATAGCATATGCCTTAGACACACCGTTTACAATCACCGTACGTTCCTTCATTTCCGGGAACTGGGCAATACTCTGATGTGCACCGATATAATTAATATGTTCGTAGATTTCGTCAGCAATAACAATGACTTGCGGATGTTTAGCCAATACAGCTGCCAAACCGGCCAATTCTTCCTTGCTATATACAGAACCTGTCGGATTGGACGGAGAACAAAGAATCAATGCTTTTGTTTTCGGAGTGATAGCAGCTTCCAATTGTTCTGGAGTAATCTTGAAATCTTGTTCGATACCTGCCGAAACGATAACAGGAGTACCTTCCGCCATTTTCACCATTTCCGGATAGCTCACCCAGTAAGGAGCAGGCACAATTACTTCATCACCCGGATTTACTAATACAAGAATTGTATTACAAACAGATTGTTTCGCACCATTTGCACAAGAAACTTGAGCGGCTGTATATTCAAGACCATTTTCTTTTTTCAGCTTCTCAACAATAGCATTGCGCAAAGCCGGATAACCCGGTACCGGAGAATAACGGGAAAAGTTATCATCTATGGCTTTTTTCGCAGCTTCTTTGATGTGGTCGGGAGTATTGAAGTCTGGTTCTCCTACACTTAAATTAATAACATCAACGCCTTGTGCCTTGAGCTCGTTGCTCTTCTGCGACATAGCAAGTGTCGCCGACGGCGACAAGCTGTTCAAACGATCTGATAATTGATTCATTTTGTATCTATTTTATTGTTGTTGAGTGAAAATCGTTGCAAAATAAGCGATAATATTCGACATATGAAAACAAATAGGCAATTTACTTATTAAAATGTAAAGTATGCCCCATTCTTTCCTTTTTCGTTCTTAGATATCGTTCATTATATGGATTGGGAACAGTTTCAACAGGTACATTTTCTACAATCTCCAAGCCATATGCTTCCAAGCCAACACGTTTCACCGGATTATTTGTCAAAAGCTTCATTTTGTGTACTCCCAACTCACGAAGAATCTGCGCTCCTACCCCATAATCACGCTCGTCAGCAAGATGTCCCAAACATACATTCGCATCTACCGTATCCAAGCCGTCTTCCTGAAGTTTATATGCTTTCATCTTTTCCATCAAGCCGATTCCACGTCCTTCCTGATTCAGATAAACGACTACACCTTTTCCTGCCGCTTCAATCATTTCCATAGCCTTATGCAACTGTTCTCCGCAATCACAACGCCTGGAACCAAAAATATCACCGGTGGCACAAGAAGAATGTACACGTACCAAAATAGGTTCGTCTTCATTCCACGTACCTTTAAACAAAGCGACATGCTCCAATCCATTTGACTTTTGACGGAAAGGAATCAGACGAAACATTCCATGTTCAGTAGGCATATTCACTTCCACCCCACGCTCTACAATGGATTCCTGTTTCAAACGATAAGCAATCAAGTCATGAATAGAAATCAGTTTCAGATCATATTCATCAGCCATTTTACGGAGTTCGGGCAAGCGTGCCATCGTGCCATCCTCACTCATGATTTCCATCAAAGCACCCGCCGGATAAAGACCGGCCAGACGTGCCATATCGATAGTCGCCTCTGTATGTCCGGCACGGCGTAACACTCCTTTTTCTTGTGCGTACAACGGGTTGATATGACCGGGACGACCGAACGTAGCCGGTGTAGAAGACGGATCAGCCAATGCCTGAATAGTGGCAGCACGGTCGGCAGCAGAGACTCCGGTCGAACAACCGTCCAGTTTATCTATCGTAATTGTAAAAGGAGTTCCCAACACAGAAGTGTTATCACTTACTTGATGCGGCAAATCCAATTCCTTGCAACGAGACACTGTAATAGGTGCACAAAGCACCCCACGTGCGTGTTTCAACATGAAATTAACTTTCTCAGGAGTTATTTTTTCAGCAGCAATAATCAAATCTCCCTCATTTTCGCGGTCTTCATCATCCACCACTATGACAAACTTGCCTTCTTTAAAATCGGCAATTGCATCCTCTATTTTATCCATTTTAATCTCTTCCATAACAATTATTTATTAATTTTCTGTATGATGAATTGAACTTGTTCGTTGTTCTTTATAATCCGTTCCATATCCTTAGCCAGACGAATACGGAATGCCCAGATACGGAAATAGAAAAACAGCCCGATGGGGAAAATCACTCCAGCTGCCAGATTCAGCCAATATATATGGAACGGGCGCACATGAGCAGAAACGGGAATCATCGGATAATTGTTTAACAAACCTATCAAAGAAGCTGATTTCGTATTTGACATTTCCTCCACCAACGCTTCCAGTTTATCATTGATAGCCACCACCTCATCGTCCTTTTCACCCGACATCCACAGTTTGAAATAGTTCGGTGCTTTCGTCAACTGATTTTGAGCAATGTAAGCTTTACAATCCTCTGTAAGCTGCTCCAAATCGCCCGGGATACGTTCATAGTCAGGATCATTTATAATAACTTCTTTCTTGAATATATGCCGTACACTACGTATTCCGGCCACCTTCTTAAACCAGTTAATGTACGCATCGGCATTAAGCACCACAGAATCTTTATTCGATTTGTAAGTAAGGAAGATACCCAACGGAGCAAGGACAGCACTACTCGTCCACATACCCATCCATACAATCCACTTACCGTCACGGGCCATTTTATAGCCGGTGTTATCAATGATATAATAGATAATAAACACCAGTACCGACACAATTACCGGCATTCCCAAACCACCTTTACGAATAATACCTCCTAAAGGAGCACCGATAAAGAAAAACAACAAGCATGAGAGGGAAATTGTAATCTTCTTATGCCATTCCGTCTTATGTTTCCGAATGCTATAGTCATTACTCTCCATCGTATAACTCTTGAAAGTAAGGTCGCTTGCCATATTTTCCGCACGGCTAAGAGCAGCGGAAATAACTTTCTGCTTTTGCGTCAAAGGAGCAACATTATAAAGACTGTCCACATTATACGCATACACATCCGCTTTCTCCATCTTGACAGTGTCTTCTTTTGTCAATCCATAAGACGCGCGAAAATTTCCCTCAGCTATTTCCCGGTAATATTGCCTTCCTATACTGTCACCTACTACTTTCATCGAATCAATAGAGCTTTGCAACTGCGCCATGTCTTTAGCACTCGACTGCTTACCCATAATATCGCCGTCAACCATATTGAAATCAGAGTTAAACTCAATAATCGTATGTTTCTCTCTGAATGATTCACGACGATAAGGTACATTTTGAGACTTCATACTTTGCGCTTTCAGATTCTCAAACAAGTCTCCACTATACAAATGTAACCAAAGATGTTGCTTATCCGCTGTCATCTCCAGACGCCCGGAATCCGCATAAATAATATGGGCATTCTCAAATCCGTCTTTCAAATTATAGATCAAGACATCATACAGCATACCCGTTTTACGGTCTTTCTTGGCTATCTTTAAATTATAATCAGGGATTTCGGAATAGAAAACGCCTTCCGGAATATCCAATTCCGGAGATTTCTGTTTCATTGAAAGAATCAGAGTGCCCAACTTAGCTTGGGCAATGGGTCCTACTACATTTTGAAAATAGAATGAAACGCCTACAAGTCCACAAACAAAGAAAACAAGGGGACGCATAATTTTGAGCAAAGAAATGCCGGCAGCTTTCATTGCAAGCAATTCGTAACGCTCGCCAAAATTACCAAAAGTAATCAAAGAAGCCAGTAACACTGCCAACGGCAACGATACTGGCACTAATGTTAATGCAGAATAGAAGAAGAACTGAGCCATTACACTCATTTCTAACCCCTTTCCAACCAATTCGTCTACATATCTCCACAAGAACTGCATCATGAAAATGAACAGACAGATGAAGAATGTACCTATAAAGAGCATAAAAAAGCTCTTTACAATGAATATATCTAATTTCTTTATGCGTAGCATCTTAATAGGTTCGTGCAATTAGGATGCAAAATTAGCACAAAAAAAGGAGCACCGAAAATTTTTAGTTGAAAGTTAACTAAAAACCACAAGTTCTTCTTAATTTGGCAACCTGTGACTCCCATAATTCTTTCATATCATCCACTTCATCCGACTCTGCGAAATCAGTAATTTCTAATACATAGTCACTTGTCAACTCATTATATGTCATCTTGATTTCAAAGTAATCACGCTCGTTTTCATCATCCTGCCAACGGAAGCGGATAAAAGAGAAAGAGCGAATGGCAATAATCTCTGCTTTCCTCAGCTCTGTCTTCCCCCAATGGAACTCTACTATTTTATCGTCAGAAATAACTTTGTCGGCAAACCAGTCCTCCAACCCGGTCGGTGTACTTATAGCTGACCAAAGAATATTTTTAGACGTTGCATTCAACAAATACTCCAAATGAATCTTTTCCTTTTTCATAGCAATTTCGAATTGTTTTTACGTGTGCCAAGATAAATACTTTTTTCTAAATAAGCGGCATAAATCAAGCACTTTATTTAATTATTCTTTCATTTCCAGTCCTGAAACTCCCTGTTTTCGGCGTAAAACAAAGCCTTTCTTGAAGAAAAGAACAAAAAAATTACCGATTTGTTTTGGAGATTATAAAAAAACATCTATCTTTGCACCCGCAATCGAGAAATAATGGCGGGATAGCTCAGCTGGTTAGAGCGCATGATTCATAATCATGAGGTCCCCGGTTCAATCCCGGGTCCCGCTACTTGATAAGAATAAGGCATTTGAGAGGCTTCCACTCTTGGGTGCCTTTTTCTTTTTTACCTCCGGTTTGCGCTATGGTTTGCGCCAGCGTCAAATTCAATGTAACATGGTTCAACAAATTTGGAACACATTATATATAATGTATTCCCCTCTTCGCAAAGAATATATTTAAGATTTACACTATAACTTTTCTATTTCTTCTTTAGACAGTCCAGTAGCCTGTGAAATTACATCAATAGCTATTCCTAACTTTTTTTAAATTACGAGCATTCGCTCTTTTTACTTCTTTTCTCCCTTCTTCCCTTCCTTTCTTTTCCGCCGTAGATATAACACTATACCAGTCACGGAAATTTTTCAAACTGTCCCAATACTCACTCAGTTCAGTCTTGGTAAACTTTGCTATCTCCGCAGTTTCAAAAAGGCGGTCAAAAACTCTGTTCTGTAATGCTTTGGGACGTTCAAGCAGAGAGGCAAGATTACGCAGGACAAAAAGCCACTTGTCAAACATGCTCTCCAACTCATCCTCACTCTTGTTTAATTTAGGCATTTCAAGATAAACAAAGGTCAGCTTGTCATAGAAAACCTTGTGCGTATAAAGGTCTACAAGCTTCACCTCATGATGGAAATACTCCTCATCAGAATTGTCAAAGGAGAAATTCAGAATACCTACCACATAGACAGCCTTCAACTCATAATCCCATTCCCCACGTTTGGCCTGCTCACGAATAGGAAAAGTGAAATAAAAGACACTACGGTCCCTGAAGAACTGCTGCTCGCCACGCTGCATCTCAACCAGAAACTTCTCACCCTTCTCATTCTCACAATATACATCAAATACAGCTCGACGGTCATATTCCTGCGTTCCAAGATGTTCAGCATTAAGATAAGTGACATCCTTGATTACCTCCTCCTTGAATAAGAGTGCATTCAAAAAGCTAATCAACAATTCCTTATTCATTGCCGTACCAAAAAGCAACTTGAAGCCAAAATCGGTATATGGATTACATACTTATCCTGTATTCCTTCTGTTCCCATGTCTTCTTCCATTTTTTATAGTTTGAAATTCCAATCCAGCCCCTTCATATAACCAATAATATGAGCCTTCCTTTGAAATGCCTCAATAGCCTTCCGGAGCATTATATACAAAAGTAGCAATAGATTCCGAGCATCAGCCGGAATGTAAACGGAAATCGACTGAACCTATGCATCACAGGCTGTAAAAGCTATGCAAGGGATAATCTGAGCGGAAAAATGACAGCTCAGAAATTCAATATCGCTGTCGGATTTCTCAATCTGACCTGTACCAACCAGTGTTTATCAACGGACGGGTACAAGGAAGAAATCAAAGCAACAAGTTCGAGGGGACTATATCAATTCACCCTGGACTTGTTCGGACAATATAATGTAGCAAAACATATTCACCTGATGCAATCGCTGGGTGACACAATGCTGAGTGAAAAACAGTTCTGCCAGATACTGGGAAGAATGAGGCTGTATAACTACCTCCCTCAGCACCAACAGAGGATGCTACCGAGACTGCTTATTACGGACAGTCAGATCAACAATGTAGCAAAACAATATATCCACGATGAGAACTTTACCGGGACTAACAGCGAACTGAGTATGTGGATGTTCTACAACCTTATAACAGGAGCAAATAAGAACAGCTATCTCGATTCATTTCTAGGACGTAGTGTAAATGCGACGGAAATTTCGGTAGGAATGACAGAAGCATTGAATCACAGGGACGAGGCATATTCCTGGTTTATAGAATGACCGGAAGAATATGATTTGAACTACATATCCGAGGAGGGTATCACCAGGGAAGAAAGGTGGTATCCTCTTTTTTGTCATCAGAAATTTAACTAAAAAAGAAAGGAGAAAATATATGAAAATAGCATGTATACAGGACATATACAAATGTGACACCTGTAAATCAGCATTAGACGAGCACGGAAGGAGTTGCAGGCACGGGATGTTATTTCCCCTGCTTCTTTTAATGGGAAATTTTAAAAGATGCATGAATTATGAATTTGATGCAGAGAAGGTAAAACTTCAACTGCAAAAGAAAGGAGCATCAAAGTATTCTCCGGACAAGGACGGGATATACAGGGGGAAAAATGCGGAAGGTGTGTTGTCATGCCTTCTTAAGAATGGAGACTATTCGATTTACGGATATGGCGGAACAAAAGGCCGTTTCTTTGACAGGGAGGCGGAAAAGTGGGTGGCATTTGACAATTCCACAAATGACTGTTGGGTGGAGGAGTTCAACAGCGAAGCGGAAGCGGCAGAGTGGCTGAATGAGAAGTATGGCCGGTATAAGATATGATAATTACAACCAATGGAAATTTAAAATCAATATCATTATGGAATATATGGAACATTCTAATTTTTACGCCATGTGTGATAAAATCAGGAAAATGGAGGCAAGAGAACTGAAACTGACATTGGAGGCCCATGGTGGCGGATTTGTCTGGATTGATGATGAAAACGATGAGGAACAATTATATGAACCGCCTATAATTATGGTTAATTCAAATGACGGTCCTATGGACGTTGTGGTTCATAAAGCATGGCTGGATGATGGTTGTATTGGATTATTGACTTATGATAATGAATGGGGAAACCGGGTAGATATTGAGCCGGAAGATATTGCTCCCGGACACCTTGCTTATCTTATAGAGTACATGCCTGTCACAGACAAGATAAAATCAGTAGCTTTAAGTTGAATTTTATAAATGGTATCAGAAACAAAAATGGGCATAGACATAATCAGTCAAACAAACCGGAATAAAAAAATGACGATAAACGATATCGTGGACAAACCGGGACGCGGTTACTACTGTAATGAATGCGATTCGTCATTTGATGTAA
>NZ_GG688331.1:101534-119875 GCF_000156195.1 Bacteroides finegoldii DSM 17565
GAATGAAACATTGGAACAACAAATAAGGAGGCTAGAGTTTTGCCGTGATTGTATCGTACTTGATTACGATGCCGGAAAAAGATATAAGCAGATACAAGGAGGCTGAAACATCACTCCACAGCCTTATCAGTAAATTCACAACAACAGAAAAGAAGCGTTATGGAAACGATTAATCTGACAAAAAAAGAAAAAGAATGGATCAAGGAACTGAAGGTATTAATTCGAAAAAAGCCGAAGTCATTGATTCTCTTTGCCAACGGGCATCTGAATATCCTGAAAGGGACCAAGGAAAATCCTTCATGTGAGATGGAAAACGGGACATGGATGGAAACAGAGTCGTGGATTCTATCATGTACGCCTGTGAGGGTGGAGGATTTTAATTTAAAACAATAATAGTAATGGAGTTTAATACGGTAGTCTTCGGGCTACTATAATCAAGAATGAATAAAACAAGGTAAATATATTGACAATAGAAATTCCAGAATCAAACAGAAGAAAATCCGAGGAGGATGCACTTGCTGCTTTCATCCTCTCGGAACTTAAGGAGAAAGGCGAATGTGTCTACTTCCACTATGGAGTAGGCTGGGGAAACAACTGGCCTCATAGTTGGGCAAAAAATACCGGAAGTGATGCCAGGAACAGACATCCAATTTCGGAGCTGGCACACGATAACGTCATAAGAGCGTCTATAACCAAAGGCTATTCTATCGAGTATAGAAACGAGATAGCCGCCGGAAGATACGTGATTATTAGAGGATAGAAAGGAGGTATTATGGCATGGCTGGCAACAGACAAAAACGGGAAAGAGACAATATCACCCGGCAGACCTGAATTTGATGGTTTTGAGTGGTGTTATACCGAAGAAAACTCTATAGAAAGCGAATATGGGAATATAGAATATTCCATGGACCTGCCTGATGGAACAATTGAAAAGATATTGGGCAGAAAGTTGACATATGAGGAAAGTCCTGTAGAAATCAAATAGAAAAGAATTATGGAAAGATTTGAACTTGAAAACAGCAGGGAGTTCAAGGCGGCACAGAAACTGGAAGACGCCTTGAACAATATGTCATGGAACAGCGAAAAGTTTGCGGAGTCAGTGATGTATTATCACAGGACACTCCAACAAAAACACAGGAATACAAAAAGGAAAACTGGCATTATTCCGACTATGACGAGGAATATATGAACATGCAGAAGACATAACCATATATCAGGTATGGAACGATATCCTCTGTGAATATGAAAGAAAGACAATATCCGTAGAGTCAGCACAAAGACTGCAGGAAGCGGGAGAACTTCATAAATTGAATGACATGCTTTATAACGGAATAGATGAGGAAACAGGACTGCCTTATGCATACGAGATGAATGAAATAAATGTTTGACCCACAAAAAATAAGAATTATGGAATTGCTTAAGAAATTATACAAGGTTTATAGCCCGAGCGGAAAAGAACGGGCGATGATCAAGTTTATATGGAATTATACCAAGAGAATTACCAGTACCAAAGTTGAAACAGACGCAGCCGGGAACTTGTATATAACAAAGGGGGAAGCGGAATGTATGAAGACAGGAAGATTCTGTCCTAAGTGCGGACGTATGCCGAGTAAATCTAAAATAAAAGGTTACTCACTTCAATGTAAGAGCTGTAATGAAGACTTTTACAGAATAGAGGTATTAACCGGGAAACAAATAACTCAAAAACAAATAGCAATGGAAAAGATTATTGAAGACTTCCTTTCCCGTATACAAAATGAGACAGGAAAATACCACCTTACAACTATTGAATGTGGTAGATGTCAAATACGGAAGATTCTTTATCTGTCCGGAAAAGAAACTGATGAGAGGACAGGCTTTTGAAGAATTTTATGAAGGACGTAACGTGGACTGATATGGAGAACAAAAATTATGATCTGAAATTGGCAGGATATATATGGTCAATCCTAAAGACACAGCCCTTTATAGTAATGTCATGGGGAGTGGATATGAATACGATAAAACCGGTCGAAGAAGGACCGGAATTTCATGTACAGGGATTCATACATACAGGAATGGTGCGGATCATTCTCGATGAAGGAAAGGATCTCTTTGAAATACATCTTATCCCCGATTCTGAAGGAGAAGAAAAAGTGATAGAAGATGTTTATCTGGACATGTTTGTTTCCGTGATAGACAGGAATCTGGAGAAAACGGATGACTATGAGAAGAGGATTTCCGATACATACGATATTATAAGGTATTAGGGAATTTCAGAGAAATTCAGAATCTAAAAAGACGGCTTTCTGTGAGAGAATAAAATTTATAGCAACTCGAAATCTCACGGAAAGTCTTTTTTATAAACCTTATTCTTCGAGTTTAAAGGTTATTGAACGTCCGTTTAGTAACCGGGAAGAGTGTTAATTGAATGTTAAATATGGGACAACAGAAGAATTATATAGCTTATCTACGGCAGTCAACGATGAAACAGGAAATATCAGGACTTGGCGTAGAGGCACAAAGAGAAATTATACAGAATTACCTGAAGGAGAGAAAACCGGTCGCTGAATATATCGAAACAGAAAGCGGTCGTAAATCTGACAGGCCCAAACTTACGGAAGTTTTGGAGGTATGTAGAAAAACAGGTTCCATCCTGATTGTCGCAAAACTGGGCAGACTAAGCCGAAACGTTGCTTTCACCAGTAAATTATTGGAATCCGATGTAGAAATAGTGTTTTGTGATTTTCCGGAGGCGAACAAACTCGTACTGCATATAATCAGCAGCATAGCGGAATATGAGGCGGGACTGATCAGCCAGAGAACAAAACAGTCTCTAAGGACAAAGAAAGCAAGAGGATGCAGGCTTGGCAAATCTGAAAACTTATTGAGCAGATTACCACAGGCAGTAGAGAACAGCAACAGAACCAACAGACAGAAGGCTCTCGATAATCCAAATAACAAGAGGGCTGTTGCGTTATTGAAAAGTCTAGTAAAAGAAGAGAAGTCATTGTCAGAGATGGCAAGAATCTTGAACAAGGAAGGATTTGTGACAGCCTGGGGATGTCAGTTCAAAGCATCGCAGGTCAATATTGCTTAAAATATAACCTAAAATAAAGGAGGAAACCGAATCATGGAAACCGAATACGTTATACTCCCGGAGTTTTCAACAGGAGAAATCATAAAGATTAAATTAAGTGAACGGCAGAAAAAGGAATCGGAACAATACGATGATTTTGAAGAGTATCTGGCAACACTGGAAAAAGAATATGAATTCAGACTGGATGACTGCCAATGGATGGTTACTGAAACTTATCTGGAACGCAAGTACGGATTCTGATATAAAATGACCAAAAAAACTAAGGGAAACTATGTGGAATGATTTCTCTTTTTTCTTCCATCATCTGGTTTATAATACAAAACTCAGATGTTACCGAAAAGACACCATAAACCGAACTTTATATTTTCTTTAATACATATCAAGATTAGACAATATTAAGAATTATATACCTTCATCTAATATTGCACACTGCTCTAAGAAAGGTAGGAAAACTAAGAAAATCACCTCCTGTAAACTCTAGAGATAATTTAAATATTGTATTTTTCTCGAATTATATAAAGTATAAACAATAATGTATGTTATGTATTTAGTATAAGCAAATAACACTTTTAACACATTAGCAAAAAGTCATTTAAAAATGCGTATTTCGTAACTACTAAGACACTACGAATATACACAAAAAAACATATATAAGAAAATGATAACACAAAGACAATGAATGTCATTTTTTGCACATTTTTATCATAGTTAAAAAAATAACATTTTTACCATTTTGTTCTGTTTTATAGTATTTTTGCAAACCAATTAGTATATATTTTAATAAAATGAATTTTTTTCTTTCTATCTTATTTATCTGTAAATCAAGTGTAAAATTTAAAAACATCAAATCAAGAGATTCATTTCAAATTTTCATTGATTGTCTTCTAGTAACAGCAAAGAAACCTGTATTTATTTAATTTATAATTTCAAGATGAAAAGATTATTTTTCGGAGTAGTCTTTTTAGCAATCTTAAGTGTTCAATTAATAATGGCGCAATCATTTGTTGTCAAAGGCAAAGTTGTCTCCAAGACAGATGGTATGCCATTGATTGGTGCTTCGGTATTGCAAAAAGGGACTACCAATGGGGTAGTTACTGATATTGACGGTAATTACCAGCTGCAAATTCAAGGCAAGGACGCAATGTTGAGATTTTCATACATTGGAATGCAGCCTCAAGAGTTTAAAGTCAATGCTCAAACAAATGTTTTAGATGTGACTTTAGTTGATAATACCGAAATGGTAGATGAGGTTGTAGTTGTTGCTTACGGTGTACGTAAAAAAGGTACAATAGCTGGTTCGGTATCAACTGTAAAATCAGAAAAATTAGAAAATGTACCGGCTGCCGGTTTCGACCAGGCACTGCAAGGGCAAACCCCGGGACTTATGGTTATATCCGGTTCGGGTGAACCCAGTGCAGCCTCCACGTTCCAGATTCGTGGAACAAACTCCATCAACTCAGGCACTTCCCCTCTGTTTATATTGGATGGAGTACCTATTTCCAGTTCAGATTTCAATACAATCAGTCCGAGTGACATCGAATCCATTTCTGTACTGAAAGACGCTTCTTCTACTTCTATTTACGGAGCTCGTGCCGCCAATGGTGTTGTAGTCATCACCACCAAGCGAGGACGTTCAATGGATGGAGCCAAAGTAACTTTCCGTGCACAATACGGTTTTTCACAACTGACCCGTTCCAAATGGAATATGATGAATACAGAAGAACGCATTCAATATGAAAAAGAAATCGGAATAGATGCCGGAAAAGATTATGATGTATTAAGAAGAACCAATGTCAACTGGCTTGACCAGGTATTCAATGACAGCGCCCCTTTGCAAAATTATGAATTGTCGGTAAATGGTGCTACAGAAAAAACAAACTATTTCGTATCCGGAAGTTTCTTTGATCAGGACGGTATCACCACAGGCTCAACTTTTCGCCGGTATAACATGCGTGCCAATGTAGAAAACAAAGCTACCAAATGGTTGAAATTAGGCACAAACTCTATGTTTTCCTACGATGAGACAGAACAGGCCGAGTCCGGAAACGGTTACGCACTGAATGCTCCGATTCCGGCTGCACGCTTTATGCTGCCTTACTGGAATCCTTATCGTGAAGACGGTTCGCTTGCTTCCATCAACGACGGAAGCTGGACAGGAACAGGAGAAAACCCGTTGGAATGGATGGCCAATAACCCTGTAAAATATAAGAAATATAAAGTAATATCTACGCTTTTTGCTGAGGCGACACTATTAGAAGGGCTGACAATCCGCTCTCAATTTGGTATCGATTTTTCTCACCAGTCAGCGTTTATGCAATCATTCCCAAGCTATAAACCGAACAACCTGCAAGGTAGCTCCGGCAGAAGTTCTACGGATATATTGAACCTGACCATTACCAATACGGCTAATTACCGCTTTATGTTGAAAGACATCCATTCTTTCAATTTTATGATTGGACAGGAAGGCGTTGACTTCCGTCAGGAAGGTTTTATGGTAAGTACCAGAGGGCAGAATAACGATTTCCTGACCAACGTCACTTCCGGTACACGTGCTACCAGTTGGAGTGATGTAGCTGCCGCTTATGCATATGTATCTTTCTTCGGTAGAGGTGAGTATAACTATGACGACCGTTATTATGCAGACTTTTCTGTCCGTACGGACGGTTCTTCCCGTTTCGGTGTAGACGGTCGCTGGGCTACCTTTTGGTCGGTAGGTTTAATGTGGAACTTGCGTAAAGAGAAATTCATACAGAAATACGACTGGCTGACCAACGCACAGGTAACATTCAGTACAGGTACTTCCGGTAACTCTACCATTCCCAATTATGACCACCTGGCTTTGGTATCCGGCGGACTTGATTATATGGGAGAAGCAGGTATTGCCCCTTCTCAAAGAGGTAATGAAAAATTAGGTTGGGAACAGTTGTGGACCACCAATATCGGTTTGCACCTGGGATTATTTTCCCGTATCAACTTTGACTTCGAGTTCTATAACAAACGTACTTCCAATATGTTGATGGAAGTTCCTGTGTCCTACTCTGATGGAGGTTACTCCTCTCGTTGGGACAACGTCGGCGTGATGGTCAACCGCGGTGTCGAAATGTCATTAAATACCGACATCATCCGGACAAAGGACTTCACATGGAATATCAATGCCAATGTTTCTTACAACAAAAATGAGCTGAAAGAGCTGTATAACGGTGCAGATGAATACATTGTAGGTACCACCGCAAGCAAACTGACCGTAGGGCATTCTGTCAGTGAGTTTTACATGAACCGCTATGCTGGTGTCAATCCGGCTAATGGTGATGCGTTGTGGTACACCAAAGACGGTGAAGTGACTACTGAACTCAGAGAAGCAGACAAAGTGATGACCGGTAAAAGCTATATCGCTCCGTGGCAGGGTGGTTTCGGCACTACACTGACTTGGAAAGGCTGGTCACTAAATACACAGTTCAGTTGGATGGCCGATCGTTGGCTTTACAACAACGACCGCTATATGGAAGAAAGCAACGGACAATTCTCTATGTACAACCAATCGAAAAGACTGCTTTACGACCGTTGGAAAAAGCCTGGAGACATAACGGATATTCCTCGTCACGGCGTTTATGCACAGCATGATACCCGTTTCTTGGAAGACGCATCATTCCTTCGTCTGAAAAACCTGATGTTGTCCTATACCCTGCCGCAGAATTGGCTGAAGAAGACCAAATTCATCAGCTCTGCGCGTCTTTACGGACAAGCTCAGAATCTGTTGACATTCACCAAGTTTACAGGATTGGATCCGGAAACGAACTCAAACATGTATCAGGCTGCCTATCCGATGTCACGTCAGTTCAGTTTCGGATTAGACATTACATTCTAAAAACATAGTAATCATGATAAAAAAGATAAAGATATATATCACCTTGGCTGCTGTCGCTTTCTCTTCGGTGTCTTGTCTAGACAAATATCCTGAAGATGCGATTCCGGAAGGAGATGCAATCAGAACTGTAGAAGAAGCCAATCAGGCTGTGATTGGAATTTATGCCTACATGAAGAATCCTAATCTTTATAGCGGCTTACTGACATTATTACCCGACTTACAAGCCGATCTGGCTTATGCCGTAGAAGGATACACCAATACATACGGCAACATTTGGCGCTGGGATATCCTGCCTACCAATACAGAAGTGGAAGCCGTTTACGGAACACTAAATGCTCTGATCGGTAAATGCAATTTCCTGCTGGAAAGAATTGCCGTATTGGAGCAGGAGGTTGACGATGAAGATTATGAGAAATTACAACAGTTCAAGGGAGAGGCTCTCTTTGCCCGTGCCCTCTCATATTCGGATCTTATCAAGATGTATTGCAAAGCATACGATCCTGCCACTGCCGCTGATGAACTGGGAGTAGTATTGGTATCAAGCTATTCAAACGCTGGCACATTGAAACGTGCTTCCTTGAAGGACTCTTATCAATTCGTACTAGACGATCTAGCTCAATCTGCGACTTGCCTCAAACCGGATGAAAACGAGAATGACGAATCTTATTATGATACTCTCTACTTCACTATATATGCAGTAAACGCTCTTTACGCACGTGTCTATCTGAATATGCAAGAATGGGACAAGGCAATTGAGTATGCTTCGAAAGTAATCGACAGCCGTAAATTCAAGTTGTCCAGTACAACCGAAATGATTGATTCCGAAACTTCCTATTATCAGTATATGTGGCAGTACGACCATTCCACGGAAACCATCTGGAAAGTAGGATTCACCACCACATCATATGGTGGAAGTTTAGGACAGATATTCTTCAATTATGATTTCAATTCGTTCAAACCGGATTATGTTCCGGCAGAATGGGTGTTGAATCTGTATGCAGATACTGATTTGCGTGCTACTACTTTCTTCCAATTTTATAGAACCGGATACGAACACGGTCTACAATGGCCTTTGCTGGCTAAATATTTCGGAAACCAGGAATTCTATGAACAGAACATCCTGCATGTTACCATGCCGAAAGTATTCCGTCTCTCTGAACAGTATCTGATTCGCGCAGAAGCTTATTGCCAGAAGTCGAATCCTGAATATGGGAAAGGAGCAAATGATCTTACCACATTACGTCAGGCACGTTATTCAAACTACGGTTCCGCTTCTTTAACGGAAGAAAACTGGTTTAAGGAAATATCAGAAGAACGTGTGAGGGAACTTTATATGGAAGGCTTCCGTTTGAATGACCTGAAACGTTGGGGGCAACAAGGACTTGTTGACGGATTCACCCGTAAGCCACAAGCGAATACGATTGCAGTAGGAAGCAGTCTGAAGGTAGATGCTTCCAATCCTTTGTTTGTATGGCCTATTCCACAACACGAACTGGATTTACCGGGGTCGCAAGTTGAACCGAATGAGAGCAATAAATAAGTAACTAAACAGAATATATGACAATGAAACACTATCTAGCAGGATTATGCACGACTGTCATCATAGGATGCAGCCTGGCAGGATGTGACGAAGATCATGTCACATACGACGGTCCGAATTATGTCATGTTCTCCGATACATTATCGACTATTGCCATTCAGAATAATGACTACCATGATGTATATATATCAGCTACCCAAGCATGTGGTTACGACCGCACCTACGGAGTAGAAGTAATAGACAAGGAGAGCAACGCCATCGAAGGGAAACATTATTCAATCGAGTCCAACTCAGTGACGATTAAAGCCGGTGAGTACTCTACAGCGGTGCGTATCCGTGGTAATTTCGACAAAATTGCAGACACGGATTCTATCGGTGTCACGCTGCGCCTGGTCAATAAAGAACAGATATGGAGCGTATATGGTGATAAGGCACGCGTTGTCTTGCGCAAAGTATGTCCATTCAATCTGAATACCTTCACTCGCTACTGTCGTGTTACTTCTACATATTTTGATAGCCACATGCCGGGTGTAACAGAACGTATCATTATGACCGAACCCGATCCGGAAGAAGAAAATGCAGTCATACTCAAAGATTTCTTCTATAAAGGATATGACATTAAAATACGCTTTAGTACCGAAGATCCGCTCCAACCGCTAATCGACTTGGAGCAAGGTCAGGTGATAGCCAGTACGAATGAAGTTTTCGGAGGACCAATTGGAGATGGTAATCTAAGAATACAGCAACCTGTCAATATGCTTTCTTATTATAATGTATGTCAGCATTATTGTATGTTATATTTTATGCTGTATGCACAAAAGGGAGACGAAGTACAGACAGAAAACACCTATCTGACTATTCTTGAATGGATCAGTGATGCTGAAGCCGGAGTTAAACCGGAAGAACCATCAGATGAGAATAACTAAATAAACGGAAATTCAAATGAGTATGAAAAATATAAAATGGCTCTTGGGAGCATTTTCAATGCTGCTGGCTATGACTACCTTTACTGCTTGTTCGGATGACGACGACAAACTGGAAGTTCCGGTATTCCCGGAATCGGTAGTACTTAATTGCCAGCCGGGAGAGAATGAGTCGGCCGAGTTGGTATTTACCGCCAACCAGCCTTGGACACTCGCTTCTTCCAAATTATGGTGCAAATTCTCTGTAGACGGTGAATTGCAGAATTCATTGGCCGGTAAGGCGGGTGAACAGAAGGTGCAAATAATAGCTACAGACGATGTGTGGGATTTTGAAAATTCTTTGGCTGAAATCACATTATCAATGGGAGGGCAGACGCAAGCGATTGCTGTAGTGAACCGTTCTGCCAATACACGCGATTTAAAGATGTATCAGGACATCGAACATCCTTTCGGAGAGGGAAATCCGGCTACATTGAAATATTCAGTTATAGGAATCAGTTTGGAGAATATCAGCGTAGTTGCGAATTTTGATTGGGAAATACAAAGATATCCGGAATGGATCTCCATTGATGGCAAATACAGAGTAGGAAAAGCCGGAAAGATATCTGTTATTGCTCTTGATTTTGCTGAGAATGCAGATGTGAGATATCCGTTAGAAGCAGGAGATATAAATAACAAAATTGTATTCGTAAATAAGGACGGACAAGAATATTTTATCGAGATTCCGGTTGCGTATGAAGGAATGCCGGAAGATGCTGTGCAGTTCCCGACAGATCCTTTCAAAGGATGGACGTTCTCACAGGATGGTACACAATATTGGATTTCATCTGGTACACCAGGAGAAGACGAACCGGAAATCATAGAGAAAGAGTTTATAGAATTACAAGTAATTACCCCTGGTACATATAAATTGCATAGTTTTGCTTATAGCATGGCAAATGGATACACATTATTGGGAAAAGACGATTGGATTATTGCAGACATTAAAAATACAAGCAATAATGACAATCGCAATGTTACGATTTCAGTAATTCTAAATAGTGATAAAAAAAGAGAAGGATATATACTTGCCATACCAGATGTTCTCAATGTAGAAGGAAAAGATTTATTAAACCATCCATACGATGATGAATATGGTGAGTTAAAGCCGGAGTATGAGCAATACATCTTGACAAGAATTAACCAAGAAGGAGAAAAAGAAGGATTTAACATCATGACTGGCGATGGTGTCCCTATAACAGAGGGCTTAGTTCAAGTACCAGAGTTGGGAAATGAATTCGGAACAGAAAATGCATGGAAATTAACCATGAAAAAACCAGACACTGCAATAACGCTGATTATTGAGGCGAAAGGTATATCCGTTGACAGCCATGAAAGCTCTCTTTGGGATGGAGTCACGTTGGATGCTACAGGCAATACATTCTATTTAGATATCTCTGAAAATGTTGAGATTGGAGATGAAGATATGTACATTGTAATAAGAGATAATATGTGGAGAGCATCTGGTGTACTATATATTGCATTCGAATAATTATATTAGAAAAAAAAGATATTTTCAAATTATGAAATTAAAATCATTCTTTTCAAAACTGAATATAGTCACAGTTATTGCCCTGCTCTGCACAGTGGCAATAACCGGATGCTCCGATGACAACGAAGAGATGCAGGTAGGCAACGGCTATGTACAGTTTAAACTCTATAAGAGTATTGAAGATGGGGAGGAGTCTGCCACTCGTGCAACTACTGATAAATTGGATTTCTTGAATGATGCCAAGAAAATGCAGGTTGTACTTTTGCATAACAACACAACTATTACTCAAAGTGTTCCTCTGAATGCTTATAACGATCAGTTGGCAGAATATGGCTTGCGTAGCGATAAACTAGAGTTGCTTCCGGGAGATTACAAACTGATCGGTTATTACCTGTTCAACAAAGTGGAAGAGAAAATATTCTCTGGAGAACCGGCAGAGCCTACCACTTTCACCATACAGACAGGTGGATTGATCGTACAGGACATTTATGTGAAAGCTGTCAACAGTGGTTTGGTAAAGTTCAAATTAGTGAAAGACTTTTATGAAGGCACTTCTGAAAATACACGTGCCGGAGGAAACGGAGGTGGAAAGACGTATCTTTTCTCTGAGATAGCTAAAGTGGATATCAAAGTAAGAAACCGTTATACTCAGCAGGACAGCACTTTCACCAACTTGAAAGTGAAATATAAAGAGGGATTTGATGGTACGGAAGCCGGAAGTCCGGGAATGGCAGTCGGCGTTATCGACACATTAGTTACTTTAGAGGCCGGTGAATATGAAGTCATCTCATACACTACTTACAATAAGACAAGTAAAATACCTTTGGAATCGACTGCATCACTGAAAGAAAACAGTTTTATTATCAAGGAGGGTGAAGAGACCCATGCAGAAGTTCCGGTGAAAACCAATCGTCTGGCTGCAGATATCCAGGATTATTATGCTTTGAAAGCGATTTGGGAAGCTTTAGGAGGAAAGAACTGGTCGTTCAATGGCGAGGGATATCCACGTGGTACCAACTGGGACTTTAACAAGGAAGAAGATATGTGGGGAAATCAGCCGGGAGTCGCAGTGAACAGCGAAGGTCGTGTAACAGCCTTGAATATCGGCGATTTCAATCCCAAAGGAGTTGTCCCCAAAGAGCTCGGCTTGCTTACCGAACTTACAGTCTTGACACTCGGTTCTCATAACGACAAGATCGGCTCTATCAGTCCGCAAATGAAATACGAAGCGGAAGCCGCTACTACTTATCTTGAGGAGACACGTAATGACTATTACAATAAGTTTTTGAAAAAAAGTCCGTACGCCAACTTCTCTGCAACATTGCAACCGGATTTCAAAGTTGAGGACTTGAAGAAAAACAAGACTAAAGAGACAAATATCATGCCGACAGATGTGCAGCCGGGTGACTATACAAATGGTATTACCGGATTTGAGGATGGAGATAACATCTTTAAGAATCTGACTAAACTGCGCCAGTTCTATATTGCCAACGGTGAGATTAGCTCATTACCTTCTTCTATGAAATACTTGGAAGAGTGCCGCGACGTAGAAATTTACAATTGCCAGAAAATGACAGAATTCCCTGAGGAATTAAATGAATTGAAGAATCTGGAGGCATTGAACTTGGCCATGAACCCTCAGTTTTCAAGTGAAGAGTTATTGGATGGATTGAAGAGTCTAGCAACATCAGATGCCGGAAAGAGTATACAAATCTTATACTTGGGTTATAACAACCTGACAGAAATTCCGAAAGAATTTGCTGAGATGAAAAAGTTGTCCAAGTTGGATTGCGTACACAACAAAATCAAAACCCTTTATCCGATGGGTGCTGATATCGATTTAACGCAACTGACCATGGACTATAATGAGATTGAAGAAATTCCGGATAATTTCAGCGGTATCAACAACATCGAAACATATTCATTCTCTCACAACAAGCTGAAAGTATTGCCCGATATGTTCGATGCCAGCTCCATTTATGTCATGAGTTCTGTCAATTTCTCATACAACGAAATAGCAAGCATTGAAAATGATGGCAACGGCTATAAAGGGATCAATGCCTCTACGATAGACTTATCATACAACAAGCTGACTAAGTTTCCGGGGGCCATCATTCAGGCGGGTTCTCCGGTAAGTTCGTTGACTCTGGCAGGAAATCAGATTTCCGAATTTCCTAAAGGAGCTTCAAAAGGTCCGAGAGCCAATATGCTGAATACACTCGATTTGACTTTCAACTGCCTGACTGAACTACCGGAAGATTTCTCTACCAACTTCTACTATATAGTACAGATGGATTTAAGTTACAACCGATTCAACAAGTTCCCGTTCGAGGCACTGTATATTCAGACATTGCGTTCTATCGCAGTCCGTCATCAACGTGACGCGGACGGTTATCGTTGCATGAAAGAATGGCCTACCAATGTAGCTACCTGCCCGGTACTGCAACGTCTCTTCTTAGGTGGTAATGATATCGGTGAAGTGCCCGAAACTGAGGAAATCTCTTACCGCATTTACATACTCGATATCAGCGACAATCCGGAAATCGTAATTAACGTATCAGCCGTTTGTCCTTATATCACTGCCGGAATGTATACATTGATTTACGACTCTTGGCAGAATATCCGCGGATGTCCTGCATTAAAGTTGGAGAATAAATAAGTTGTATTGCAGTAAAATAGAATTTTATGAAGAAATATATAGTAAAACTGACTTTAGGCTTGATGTTGTCTGCTGCTTTCATTACGGCTTGCACAGACGATGATGACGATGATCAAGCAATTGCTTTCGGGCTGAGCACGGAGGAACTGGTTTTTCCGGAAAATGGCGGAACAGAGAGTGTGACAATTACTACTGCCAATACCTGGAATATAAATGCAAACGCATCCTGGTTGAAGATTACACCGGCAAATGGTATGGGAAGCGGAGAGTTCACCGTTTCAGCAGATGCATCGGTATTGGCAGAACCGAGAACAGCATCCATCCGTATAGAAGCTGCCGGAGAGATGCCTAAGACCATCAAACTGACCCAGATGGGATATCAACTGGGAGTGTATCCTTCCACCACTGATACGCTGATTGAAAATTCGGCACTAAAAGACAAGCGTTTCTTTGAACTGTCTGTTGTAACCAACGTGAGATTTAGCGTAGAAATAAAGGAAGCTATTTTGGATGAATCCGGAAACGACACCGGTGAAATGGGCGAAAAGGCCAAATGGCTCTCTACGACTTACAAAGAGAAAGATTTGAATCTTGACTATGGTCAGCGCCCGGTTGCCGCCAAACTACGTTTTGATTGGAATGTCAATGTAGAAGACCAGAAGCGTGCGGCTAAAATTGCTTTCAAATTTACAGACAATGACGGAAATCCTCAGGAAACGGTTGTGACGGTAATGCAAAAAGCAGCTCCTACCATTACGGACAACCGTGCAGGAGACTCATTGGCACTGCTGATTATCAGCGAACGTCTGAATGTGATGTCGCCTTGGGATGGTAGCCGCAATATGAGATATTGGAACGGTGTAAAACTTTGGGAAAATACCGATCAGGAGGTAAAAGATAATCCTCAAATGAAAGGTCGTGTGCGTTCCGTTCTCTTTAGCATGTTCCAAACAGAAGAATCGGTTCCTGCTGAAGTCATCCATCTGAAATATGTAGAAACATTGGAATTCTTCAGTAATGCGAATAATGGATTGAAGAGTATCAAATTAGGAAATGAAGTCTGTCAGTTGGAATATCTGAAAAATCTGAGGTTGGATGCTTATGGCTTGACGGAATTGCCTGATATCAACGAATTAAAGAAGCTGGGAGACAAATTGGAAGTTTTAAGTCTGTCCAGCAATAATTTCAACAAGATACCGGCTGTGCTCAATAAAGAGATACTTCCGAACTTAAAAGTGTTGAAAATGAATGCCAACAGAAGAAGAGACGTTGTTTCCGATCTGACTACGCTGGATAAAGATAAGGATGGCTTATATTTGGATTTGAACAGCTATGCAGATAAACGGCGCTTCATGGAAATACTGGCATGGGAATTGGATACTTTACAACTTTCCAATAACTATATCGAGGGTGAATTGCCAACTGATAAAGATCTGTCTGACTCCGGATTGTTTGATCTCTATACAGAGGAAGATATTAAAGCATCCCACAATACAGGAGATAAGAAAGATGAATTACCTGAAATTCTGGTAGGTACACCGAAGGTAATGTTCAAGACCAAGGGATTTACTGTCAACCTGAACTATTTGCATGGTGAAATTCCCAATTGGATTCTGCTTCATCCTCAAATGGCTGACTGGAACTCATTCACTTTCATCTTTACTCAAGAAGATGCAAAGAGTGATACAAAAGGCAACCTTCCGGGCTTTGTCAATATACCGAAGGATTTTGAAGAATATTACGAGTTGTATCCTAACAAACGCCCGACTTGGGAAAATTAAACAGTTGAAGAATTATGAAAAAGATATACTATAAAATAGCGATTTTGTTCACTGCTTTTTTCGTGTCCTGCACAGACACGGAAATGGTAACAACGAATGAACTGACTACTCCGGTAACTTCCATTCCGGCAGATGCATGCCGGGGAGAATTGTTAATCAAGTTCAAACCGGAAGTTGCTGATTTATTGGATCAGGCACAGACACGTTCAGAACGGGGTGTGATGACTCGTTCCAGTATTCCCACTGTAGATGAAGTGCTGGATGTTGCAGGCGCTTATCATTTTGAACGTATTTTCCCGGTAGATGTACGCCATGAAGAACGTACTCGTAAAAGAGGGCTTCACCTTTGGTATCTGGTACGTTTTGATAAGGATGCGGATTTGCAGAAAATAGCTCAAGACCTATCCAATGTTGGAGAAATTGCAGCTATCGAATACAACCGTACTATAAAACGGGCTTACAACACTCAAAAGCGTCCTTTTATGCTCGACGAGCAAACCAAACGTGCCATTGCCATGTGTACAAGTGAATCGGCAGAAAGGCCATTTAATGATCCGGGACTGGCTTTGCAATGGAGCTACATCAATAACGGAACAATAAAAGAAGCCAAAGAAGGGACTGTAACGGTCGGTGCAGACGTGAACTGTAAAGAAGCGTGGAAAAAATGCACCGGTGATCCATCTATTATTGTTGCCGTTTTGGACGAAGGAGTAATGTACACTCATAAAGACCTGGCTCAAAACATGTGGAAAAATCCGGGAGAAAATGATGTTACTTCTCCTGTAGATAATGATGGGAACGGATATGCAGGAGACGTACACGGCTATAATTTCGTATCCGGAAATGGATATATATCTTGGTCGGAAGCTACGGATACCGGACATGGTACACACGTTGCCGGAACAATTGCTGCTGTCAATAATAACGGAATAGGCGTATCCGGTATAGCAGGTGGTGACGGAACAGATAATTCGGGTGTGAAGATTATGTCCTGCCAATTATTTTCCGGAGATAAAGGGGTAACTCTTTTTGCCGAAGCCCAAGCTATCAAATATGCGGCAGATAACGGTGCTGTTATTTTGCAATGCAGTTGGGGATATAACTCCGGGCGTTCCAACGCCATGAATTATACTCCGGGACCTACAACAGATGAAGAATGGGCATCCACTACCCCATTGGAAAAGGAGGCATTGGATTATTTTGTTAACAATGCCGGTTCTCCGAACGGAGTGATTGAAGGCGGAATCGTAGTCTTCGCAGCAGGAAATGAATTTGCTCCGATGTCTTCTTATCCGGGAGCATACAAAGACTATATCTCAGTCGCCGCAACAGCTGCCGATGAAACTCCGGCTTGTTACTCCAATTACAGCACAGGAGTTGACATTTCGGCTCCCGGCGGTGACAGTTGGTATCATTGCACTGAATATGGTTCTATACTCTCTACCCTCCCGGGAAGAGGAACTGCTACACCCGATGAGAATGGATCTACCTCAACCGATTTCGGTGATAACTATGGATACTACGAAGGGACTTCGATGGCATGTCCTCATGTGTCAGGCGTAGCTGCTTTGGGGTTGTCTTATGCAGTGAAACTCGGCAAGCACTTCCGCGCCGAAGACTTCCGGAAATTATTATTGAAATCCACACAACCGATTACTTATTCCGATGAAAGCAAACTATATTACGAAAACTGGTCGGTTAACGGAACTAATCATCCTACCCGTCTTCAGTTAAGTGATTATGTCGGTCAAGTAGGCGGCATGATCGATGCAGCTCTATTGTTGAATAACATCGAAGGTTCTGGTGTAGACATGAAAGTGCCCAACATTTATCTGGGAACAGGCAAGACGACAACCATTAACTTGGCTACTTATTTTAAACCCGGAAATGCAGACTTCACTTGTCAGGTAGCTGACGAAACGGTTGCGACAGTGACTGAAATAGCTCCCGGCAAATATACAGTAAAAGGATTGAAATCTGGTTTGACTAAGGCTGTAGCTACCGCCAAGCTAAATGGAGGAAGTGCTACCACTCAAGAGTTCTATATCACTGTGCGTACCAATGCCGGTGGCAATGGCTGGTTATAAATTGACTCTATCGCAAAAGGACGGATATGAAAAAATATTCATTAATCACTTTTCTGCTGATATGGGTTGCTACGCATTGTGCCAATGCACAGGAAAAAATCTTGCAGTTTGTTACCGGACAAGAGATCAACGTCGGTACATTATCCGAGGATGATGAAGCATCCGCTTATCGTTTTGTTTTTCACAATTCAAGTAAACGGAGCATCAAACTCACCAAGGTGACTACAACCTGCGGATGTACAGCTGCCCAATTTACACAAAAAGAGTTGAATCCGGGTGAAAAAGGTGAGATTGTACTCACCTATCATCCGGACGGACATCCAGGAAAGTTATATACCCGTGCTTTTGTGTATACCGACCAGTCTTCTTCAACTCCGGTAGCAGAACTTGTGCTGACAGGCATAGTCACTCCTTCCAAAAAGCAATGGAGAAATTTTCCCTATAAAATGGGGGATTTGAGACTTAGAAGAAAAGTGGTCCATTTTACAGAAGCAGGTCCTGAAGGCATTGCCGCCGAACGTCTCACCTGTATAAATAGTGGGAACAATCCGCTGACGGTAACAGCCATGAAAATCCTGCTCCCTGATTATGTAACCGTAACAGTAGAGCCTGAAGTCATACCGGCCGGAATGGAAGCGAATATTTTCATCAAGGTAAACAAACACCTGATACCTCAAGGCCTAAAATATCCTCTAAAGTTTCCGGTCATTCTGGAAGGAATCAGCTCCACGCCCTCAGAACGCACAGTTACCGTGTCTATAGAGAATGGATTTTGAGAATAGAAATTAGTAAAGAAACAAGTAAAAAAGAAAAGTAATGAACGTATTTTTTAAAATGCTGTTATGTACCATGTTACTCGCCACATTTGTAGCCTGTAAT
>NZ_GG688331.1:119975-124500 GCF_000156195.1 Bacteroides finegoldii DSM 17565
CCTGTAATGATGACGATGATGTAAAAGACGCAATATTGGAAGTAAACTATAAGAATCTCAACGGTACATGGCGTTTGAGTGAATGGAATGGAAAGGAAATGAATGACAAACTTTATTGCTATATCACCTTCGACCGAAAAGAACATACTTATATAATGTATCAAAACCTCAATAGTATGTATTCACGAAAACTGACTGGTTCATTTTTGATAGAAGAAAAAGAAGATGACTTTATTCTGAGTGGTACATATGATTTTGGTAAAGGTGATTGGACTAATAAATATATAGTGACTGAAATGTTGGACAATTCAATGAAATGGATTGTTAAAGATAATCCGGAAGATATTTCAGTATATGTACGTTGTGACAAAGTCCCCGATGATATTTTGACAGGAACTCGTTCTCTGAAATAAAGTCATCTATTAAATTATATCTATAAAAAAATTATAGATATATTAAAAATAGGATTTTACAAATATCTGTAAGAAGTTGTATTGTTATAATATAATTCTTGCAGATATTTTATTTATCGACTAATATACTGCAATCTTTGGTCAAATCCGCCCCAGTTATTGATGAATTAATGAACGTACACAATGTATTTATCTATCTATTACTATAATGGTGTATTATGTGCCATAGTCTTGGGAGGAACAGATTAGAAAAGTTGTATATGGGTAACGGGAGCTATTACATTGTCTACCATATTACAGATTATCGGAATGAAATTAGGGATAACGACTTTAACCGCTCCCTTTATTGTATTTGTATGGATCGTGATAATGATACAGAGAATGATAAGGAAGTAGAAAAAAACTACTAGAAGTAATAAACAAAATGAATATTGATTTATATACAATAGACTGGACTGCTATAGGATCGGTAGCAACTACAATCGCTTTGATAATTGCTTTCAAGTCCATAAATGCATCCAATAAACAGAATAGAGAAAATCCTAAACTTCAAATTTTGCTGATTCGTAAAGAACAAGAGCAAAAAAGGCTTGATGAAATGGTAAATAATATTCTAGAGATAATCCATTCTATAAAACCAATTGATGTTCTTGATTTCTCTTCAAAATGGATAGACAAGACATTACGACAGAAGACAGACATAAGATCGACCATATAGCAGAGCAAGATCAATTGAATAATATCCGGCTGAATATCCAGCTAATAAAATTGAAAAACTATCCTACTGCCAATATCTTGCTCACTCGTCTGAATATAATTAGAGATTTATATGGACAATGGGTAAAATGTATCAACTTACTACATCTGCATTTAGAATCCCGAGATAAGCTCTCAATAGAAGAACAAACGGTGTGTATTACAAACATTGTAAAACAAATGGCAACAACATGTAAGAAACTCAATCCCGAATACACACCGATAATATCTGATATTTGCAAGAAAAAAAATAATATAATAGATATAGCCAGAGAACTAATGAACATTTTTGAATCAGTAATATCCAGCCAAATTCAAACTCACAAACTGGCTCTCGAACCCGAATTATATGAGTTTGTAAAGAAAGAACAAGAAAGAATTGATCGTATTATTGATGCAAAGTAATATTTCCATTTTCAAAAAGACAGTAGTAAGTCAAAACTAAGATATTCAGTTCTTAGATTATTTAAGTGAAAGGTAAATAAGACAATAGATAGATTATAATGAAAGAAGATATTGAAATAATGATGTTTGGAGGTAAATATGAAAATTGGTAGATACTATATATGAATATCTTTACTTCACAATAAATGAATTAGAATATAATCAACTACTTACAGTAAATCTATAACTCTTACAACCAAAAATTTTCTATTTCCTATATAGAAAATATAAGAAAGAAAAAGAAAAAAGGTTATTCTACTTGTCTTTCAGGTTTTCAGGATATTCAAGGTAATTTTTTTCTCCAATATCAGAAACATCCGGTATCTCTCCCACCCTCAAAAAGGAAAAGGCGGGGAAAGCGGGGAGGGGAAATTGAGAAACCTATTTTTTTACTATTTTCTGAACAGGTCAAGTTAGAAATATTATAAAAAAAGATGTTTCCCGACAAATTATCGAAAATTCCTCTTTCTCTTTGAGGTAGGAGGAAGAAAAAAAACAATTGATATTCAGAACTATACCTTAAATTATAACTTGTAAACTTTATCTTTTCCAGATAACACCTGTATTCATGAACCAAAAAATTTCTAATACTCTATATATGGAATATAAGAAAGAAAAGAAAAAAGGTTATTATCTTTGTTTCCTTGAATTTCGGGATATTTATGGAAAGTAAAAGCCAACCACTGGAATTACAAAATTACCTGTCTACAATGTCATTCAAAAATTTAATTAAGTATCTTTGCCGCTCACTAAAGAATAATACTATAATAATGACAATACAGAATAGAAATGATTTGAATCAGGCTTTCCGGATGAGGGCTGACAGTATCGTTGTTTCAGACAGTCTTATCGGCGGTTCATTATTAATTGCTGAACGTGTACAAAACAGACGCTTTCCAACAGTAGTTCTAAAGAGAATCACTGATGGAGAAAGTTGCAAAGTATCCATGGGTGAAGGAGTCGTTATTCCTGTGGATAGGGAAATGGCAACGGAAACATTGGATATGCTCGAACAATTGGAAAGGATGAATATAGAACTGGATGTGGAAGAAGTGGTGACAAGAAAAATCAATTTATACTACGGGAGTTAAGAAATAGGAACAGAATATAGCAACGGAGTTTCCGTATGTTCTTATGATACAGGTTATAATCGGACAGCGTACTAAATCTCATGAAAAAGGACAGCCCGGAAAAAGCCATCCTTCCCAACAGTTCTCCCGTGACTAATACGTTTAATAGTAGACATTCAACATTAGATATATATGTGCACTCTTGTCCTTGCTTTGGTGATGTTCCAGTTCAAATTAAATCTTGTCTTCACGAGCCAACCAGCCAATAGCACTGCCCAATTCGGAATCATCAAAACCTGTAATGTTCTTTATTTCCGAATATTCCCATCTTTTCTGTGCATCTGTATTTAACAAACGCCATAAGATACCGGCATTTTCTCCGATTATGTGTTTATCCATATTGAAATAATTTAAATGACACATAAAAATATTATTTTTCTTCCACAACAGAATACTTTATGTGACAATATAACAATAATTAATACCAATATGACATCATTAGCAATTAATTTCAACAATATGAAAGGTTATTGCTACAATCTAAAGAGAAAAGCAATTCTTTTATTTTTTTGAAGACAGAAATCAAACTTTTTCCTATCTTTGGTTATCAGTAACAATAAATACGAAGAATATGAAATGGGGATATATTATATTATGTATCGGGGTCGGTATTCTCATCTCCTGCCAAAAAGAAAAGAGGAGGCAGACCGGTGCCAAACTGGAAGCTTACAGCGCAGACTCAATACTACAAATTATCATCACAAACATAGGCGGGGATACGCTGACTTTTAATGACCGCTTCAAAAAACAGACGGAAGGAAATGGAGAAATATGGGAACCGGTAACAACAGAACGACCCGATGATGAAACAATATACTACCGTTTACTTCCGGAAGCCAAAGCATACCTGGACTACAAACTGGATACAGCATATATCAGAAGTAGAAAAATAAAAATGGATGTGGTGACCTCCGGCAATGACACCTGCTCTGTCATGGCAACCGTTAATACAGATTTTGACATAATCTGTATGGACATGGAAGTAATCCCTTTGTACCAGGTCGCAATGTTTGCCAATATACACAACTACTATCATTGGAATACAAGAATAGACAACAGGACGGGCAAAACGGCTTTCTTATCCCATGGTCTCCAAATAAGCTACCACCCTTTACCAGACAAAGAAAAGAGAACTGACGGAACAGGAAGCCGAGAAGAAATATACGAAAGGATCAGGGAGAAGGACTGGGAGATCCTGTTTTCTCAGGCAAGGGACCCGGGCGCCAGAATAAAGGGACACTGTACGGGTGATTATTCCGGAACTCCCATCTTTATAAACAACAAATGTAGAAAAGGAGTTTACAGGTTTAGGACAGCCATGCATTTTGAAGGGGACGGAAAAGATACCCTCCTGACAGCCTTTCTTGAACTGGATAATGAAATAGAAATTGACAGTTCGGGAAGGAGGATCGTAACTATAGAACCCGAAAAGGAAGAAGAACTGCATTTCATAGAACATAACGGATGGATATGGAATACGGATTTCCCGGATTACAGTAAGAGAAAAAAGGGTATATAGAAAGAGCCGAACAAGCATATTTATATTATATCATGAGAATCAACGGGTCAGTCAGAGACGAAAGCATGGAACGGAGTAGAATGTAAGACATAGCTGAAAGACAAAGAGAGGCATAAATAAAAATTTACAAAAAGGTACAAATGCTTAAAGAATAGTGTTTATTGTAGCTTTTTTATAACATCCTACGGTTATGTAATACTCTCTACTATCGTATGCTTCCGTCTCTGACTAACCTACAATGGACTGTAATAAGGATACAGGAT
>NZ_GG688330.1:0-11333 GCF_000156195.1 Bacteroides finegoldii DSM 17565
CAGTTTGGTAACTAACTGACTTATGACTTTTCCGACATGCTACACTCCCTGCTCGGTTAAGTTTTCCCGAAACAGATAAGTCGGCTGATGATAGGTCATTTTCAAAGAACACTTTCCTAATCTCTTGCCAAAGAGATATTTACGATGCAACCTTTACGGGCGCACACAAAAATTTTATATATTCTGCCATAGTGGGCGAAGCAATCGCCTTCCACGCTTCCTCGATAATCAGCGCCTTGCGTCCTTTCTTGATGCGCATCTTCTGCAGGAACACGTCCATAATGATGAGTACCACAATCGGGAACAGCACGGGGTCATCCTTAATCTTATCGATTTCGAAGACGATGAACTGCTCATCGAAGAGGTTCACGTCCAGGTCGGAGTTCAGGGTCATCTCCAGTTCGCCACCCCGGTAGAACTGCTTCAGGATGGCAGCGAAGTCGCGGATGTTGAACTGAATCTTCTCCTGTGCCACGATTTGCGGAATGCGCTCCAAAGCAAACTCGTAGTAAGAATTGAATGACAGTTCCCGGACTATCAATCTGCGTTTCTGTTCCTCGATATGGTCTATCTGCTTGTCTATCTTGATAAGCATGGAGTTGTTGTAGAGTTCCTTCTTGTAGTTCTCGATTATCTGCAGGGCACGTTCCTTTTCGCCTTTACTGGCAGCTTCATCCTGGGCAAGGGCAAAAAGCGAACGGCACTGGCGGAGCAGCTTGAGTCGCCGGGCTTCTGCCGGAAGCATGAGTGCCCTGCTTTCTGCCTGCTTGTCCATTTCGGCTTCTCTGATTTGGGCATCAATGTCTTCCATGCTATGGGAGAACTTGTCGTAGTCTTCTTCCATCTTGGAGGCAACCAACAGCTTTTGTCTCAACCCTTCACGTTCCTTCTCCGTGAACTTGGTAAAAGGATGGAAGTAGGCTTCGTAGTATTCCACGATGGTCTGGTTGATGAGCATGTCCTCAATCTTTGATGGAAAGTCGTTACCCTTAAAAATGAGGAAGATGAGCGATTTGAGGAAATTCTTCTTTTCCCCGAAGTTCAGGTCATACTCTTCCTTTGTTACCTTGAAAGGATTCATGGAGATGGGCTTCTCCTTCGAGTAAGAAATATAGGTTCCCTTGTAGTAACCACAGATACCTTCATAGGAATCGCCCGTATCAACCATAACCACATCCGTCTTTTGCTCTAATAGTTGACGAACTACGCTGTTCATGTGGAATGACTTCCCGCTTCCTGAAGGTCCGATGCAGAAGAAGTTGGCATTATCCGTCATCTTCACCTTGCCCTCTTTCCCTGTGATGTCAATACACACTGGCAGCCCCTGGCGGTCGGTGTAGTAAGTAGTCAAGGGAGTATCTTCCGAATCTTTCAAGTGTTCCTTGAAGAAGAAGCACAAAGCTGCATCAGATAAAGTAAGGAACAGGTCATAGTCCGGATTGAAGGCATAGCCATTTCCGGGGAAGCTGTCGGTAAACAATTCCAACTGGTTGTAGGCAGTACGGGACGGCATGATGCCACACTCATACAGCTTGGTTTCCAGATAGGAAGTGACCGGAGTGACCTTGTCTGCCGGGCAGCTTATCAAGATATTGAAGTTGCAATAGACCAGCTGCGTGCTGTCCACTGCCAGGCGGTCCAACACTTCCTCAATGTCTTCCTTCGCAATCTTGTTGCTCGGGTCAGGCATGGAGCCGTGGCGCTTGGCTTTGGCTTGTAACTTGCGTAGCAGTTTCCGTTGGTTCGGTATCTGTACCACCTGGTTGAACACCACACAATCAGCATGGGGCACACTCGTCAGAAAAGAGAACAAGTCCGTAGCGATGCCGTAGCCGTTGATGTTCATCTGAGTATAGGGCTTCACCAGCGAAGGCAGGTTAATCTCGTCTATATCCACCAGCGGATAGGAACGGACTACCCGGTCGCCGATTTTCAGATATTCGTCTGATGCCTTGAAGTTGGTCATCGAGAAGGGACCATGCCGGAACTGGAAAGCCATGAAGCGGTGGCAATACTCGTTCACCTCTTCCTTGGTCAACTTCCGATGCTTGATATTCTTCTCCTTGAGGATGTCGCTCACTTTGGAAACCTTGGAATGGAAGTCCAGCCATCTCTTCGGGTCGTACTGAACGAACTGGCTGCGCTGTGCCTCCTGCGTGAGGATAAGGTAGGTACGTATCTCCGTAAATTCTCTTCCCTCAAAGTAACGGAAGTAGCTTTTGGTCAGGAACTCCGCATTCTCCGGCACCTCATGGTGGTAGGACTGCTTACAGAGCACGTCCTGTTTCTGCAGGGCATAGCCCTCGCCAAGGGTCTGCACCACGTTGGAGAGCACATCCTGAAAAAGCATGTACTGCTCCGCATCGGTACAGAGCTGCTGCACGGGATTGGTTATCTCGAAAATAACCGACGGTTCCCCCTTAGCTGAAAAAAGGACGACATTGCCGTCCGTTTCCTCCAGCTGCGCATAAAGGCCGTCAAATATTCTTTTCTTGGTACGTGCCATAATCATTCATTTTGTTTTACGAGTTGCGTCTCAGATTCTTGTAAACATAGATACCCTTTGCCCGCCGTTTGTTGTGGAGACCGCCACGCTGCTTGACATAAATGGTGACCAATCCGACCAATGCCATCACCAGCATGGCGATGAACCCGGCAAGCTTTCCCAAAGCGATGGAGAAGCCGATGAAACCTACGAACGACACACCGATGGCCGCTGCTGCCAATGTCAGAAAACGGCCGCGTATGCCCATGAACTCCAGCGGTTTCTGCAAGCCTTTGAAAACGGGATAACCCTCCTGATTCATCGTCATAATTCTGGATAGTATGTTGACAAATTGGATTACTTAAAGAAGAGCGGAAGAGCCTCAGAAAGAGCGATAAATGCGATACATCCACCAATCGTCAGCATGATGGTTTTCTTGACATCCTGGTCGCCGTTCTGCATCTTGAAGTAGACGTTGAACGCCCCTACAAGCACAATAACGGCCGCAATCGCTTTCATCAAATTTGACACCGGAGTCTGGTAGGAACTCACTTCCTGCGTGGCTTTGGTAAAACCTGCGGCTCCCTTGCTGCCTGCCATCGCTTCACCGACCGATACCGTAAGGGCAAAGATGAACATGAGGCATTTCTGTACCGCACTGCAGGCCATGAGGCGGTTGACTGCTTTTTCAGAAAAACGCTGGATAGAGCGGAAGATGTTTGGGTTTCCGCATACAAGTTGATTGAATTGTTTCATTGTATATTTCTTTGATAATGGATTTCATCGCCAAAGGAACAGAGGTCGCCAAAGAAACAGAGGTCATTCAAGTATCAGAGGTCGCTAAAGGAACGGTGGACTTTCGTCCGGTTGGTTTCGGGTTTATCTACCCGGCATATCGCATGCTTTCGCAGTGATAGATAATGGTACCCAGGTCACATTCACCGGTTTCTGCCAGCTGGTCGATGGCTTTGAAGATGTCATCCACCAGGATGCCGTCTGTCAGGATGGGTTCCCGGTAGCTCGGTGAGAAGTTGGATCCGGTAGAAGTTCCAGCTTCCGATGGGGCTGCTTCGGCATCCGCATGGGTAGTGTCTTCAATTTCATCTTCATCCGTAGCATCAGAAGCTGATGTGGCATCCGTATTATCCGGCTCAGCAGTTTGAGTCTGTGATACTGTTTCAGAGGAAGGATTCTCTGCCGGAACAGGAATATCTGATTGTTCGGTAGCTGTTGATGCTTCCGGATTGGAAACATCTTCACCACTTTCAGAAGAAGCATTCTCATTCGGTTGCTCATCAGATGTTGTCTGCTGTTTATCCGTGTTGGAATCATTTTCATTCCCTGCTTCTTCCTGCTTCTTTTCCTCTTCCTTCTTCTTATCGTCCCGGATCACCTGCTGGGGCTGGAAGGAACGGGCTTCATCCGTGATGTCTATTTCCTCTTCGGATTGATTCTCCTGCGCTGCTGCCTCGGCT
The DNA here is from genome assembly GCF_000156195.1 of Bacteroides finegoldii DSM 17565. Taxonomy (GTDB): domain Bacteria; phylum Bacteroidota; class Bacteroidia; order Bacteroidales; family Bacteroidaceae; genus Bacteroides; species Bacteroides finegoldii. The sequence goes on from NZ_GG688330.1 coordinate 3,961, forward strand.
GCCTTCAGATGCTGGATGTCCATGAATATCAGAAAGCCGTAGTAGCCTATCAATACCACAAAGAGGATTAAGATTACTTGTCCGTAGGTCATAGCTGTAGTTATAGGATGTTTGACAATACAATGGTTTCCTCTGACGGATAAGGCAGGAAGCGGAAGCCCAGTTTGGCTCCTCTCAACTCTGATTCCTGAATCCGGTGAAGGTCATCCGTATAATAAAGGATACCGTATTCCTCTCCGGCAATGTAGCCTTTGGACTTGAGCCATGAACGGAGTCTTACCCGTGCCCGGTTGGACACAACCTTGATGCGGGTGATGGGACTCAGCCCGAAGATAACCCTGCGTCTTTCCCTCCGCATAATATCAGAATGGATTCGTGAAAGCACCTTAAAATCTTCCAACGCAGTACGCTTTAATCCCATTCTAACAGCAATGCGCCGGGCATATTCCCGTGAAATTCCCAATTCCTTGCCTATCTCAGCATAAGACCGGTGAGCAAAATGATTGCGTACATAATCTGCATGCTCCATCCAACGGTTTTTGACCGCTTTCTTCAGCCCCAAGCAACGGGCCTTTTCCTTTACAGCACGTTCGCACATGCCCAAAATCTCTGCGGTTCTCGGGGTTGTTTCTATGGGATAGAGCTGGATAAGAACCGCAATCTTCTGCTCTGTCCAATTAGTCCTTTTCTTTCTCATAATCTTTTTGATTGAAATTTGTAAACAATGATTTCTTTTCTCTGCGAAACGGCACAAGCTGTAGAAGGTAAATATCAAAGAATGTACGGACAATGGCATTGACCATATCCGAACGGCTGCGGTTATGGATGTTGCAGTCATCCAGCGAGTCTGCCAGATCCCGGTCCAGCCTGCATACCAGTCGTTCGCTTTTGACATTACTTTCATCGGAAATTTCCAAATTTTTCAGGAATCCTATCCAATAATCTTCCACCTCCTTTGAGGGAGAAAGATGGATAGGTTCTCCGTCACTTTCCGTTTTCTTCTCACTTGTACCATTCGTCCGATCCTGGAGGCCGGATGATTTTTCCAACATTTCGGGCAACTTGTGCGTCAGGATAATGTCAGAATCATTGATGCCTTGTGTCAAGTCACCAATTTCCGGAATGTCTTTTTTCATGCGCTATGTTATTTGATGGTTACTGATAAATTTAATCTCGTCATTCATATTCCGATTCTTCCTTATCGGTTGTATCAGCAGACAGACCTCCTGCTTCGCGTTCTTCTTCATTTCCATCTTCATCCATGGCAATATGTGTAACACCTTCTTCCCGATTTTTTTTCTTTGCCTATTTTCGGATTAAGATTATCCGTCAGTTGTATTCCGGTAAGCTTTACCTCCCTCACTGGAGTTACCTTGCCGAAAATGCTGAAATAGATCTTGTCGAAAACATTGCCAACATAACGAATCTGCATATCCAGTGCAGCCACTGTACTGAACCGCTCCATATCAGCCCGCCTCGGTATTTTCCCGGTTACATAACCGTAATTAGAAAAAGTTTCCCGTGTATTGTCCCAAAGTATCAGTTCTGAGCGCTTTCCTACGCGGTTGTCATTGAGGTTGGGAATGATGAAGAGCTGTGCATTCATACGGTCTCCAACTACCTGACGAAGTCTGTCAAGAAAAAGCAGAAAACTGGCTGTGGAAGGAACGGTCACCAGATCATAGTGGAAAGGAACAACGATGATATCTGAATTGACAAACATGGGGACCAGACCTTCCGCTTTCAGACTTCCCGGTGAATCCATAAGCACCACATCAATCTCCGGATCATTATGCAACTTTTCAATCAGGGAGGTCATGGCCGTCTTGTCATCCGGTTCATAAGCCCATACTTCGTAAGGCACCTGTACCTCTCCATATTTTTTAAGGTCCGTTTTACGGCACTTCATAATCGAGTGCTGGAAATCACAGTCGATTATTACCAGACGGACACCTTTCGTCACCAAGTAATTGGCAAAGGTCACACAAAGAGTAGTCTTTCCGACTCCTCCTTTCTGGTTGGCAAAGGTTACTATGACAGGGGGCTGTATCATGTCGTTTTTACTTGAATTAAATTTGCAAGCAAAAATATGTGCAGAGATATTGAAAACCTAAATGCACAACATCAATGTGCTTGAGATTGCAGAAATATGGGTAAATAAGTCGGATGAACCTGAGTTTTTCAATCTATATGCCCGAATTGGTTGCAGTAGGCAGTCCCATGAAAGTCTTTCAAAAAAATAGTGGTCCCCATTGGTTGTCCGGTTACGGATTATAGCCATAGCCTGTTTAATAAATATTCGTTTATCTGCATGATTAAAACAATGTTACTTTCCCGTAAGCAAGTGTTTCCTTCTTCCGCAAAGGACCAAAAGCTCCTTACATCTTTAATGAACGTCCATCATTCACATCATTGTAGTCGGTCTTATTTCCAACCTCCCATTCGCGGTTGGCGCTGTGACTGCCTTCTCCTTCTTTCCGGAGTTTGCCCAGTCCCTGATGACACTTCCGCTGCAAACTCTTGACCGGATTGAGCGTCTTCTTCTTGGACTTCTTGAACGGCACACCCTGGCGCTTCTGCTTTTTGGATTTCTTCTTCACCCGTTCCACATCGAAGCCTTCTTCATTCAGGTTGATGAGAATATGCTCCTTGAAGTTGATGGCATAGTAGGTATCATCAACCTGACGGATGATGAAGCCTTCCTGGTACATGGCGCTGCGGGGGGACTTCACTTCGGGATCATTGAAGATTTCATGCATTCGACCGACGGAATCAGCATACTTGGGAGGACGTTCTGTAGAGATGTCCACCAGATCCGGATGGTCCACCTTGAAAATCTTACAGAGCAAGTCCACTTCCGCGTCATTGGTAGGGCGGAACTTCTCAATGAAGCTGATGCGGTTGTTCCGGTCAATGGCCTTGGCCATGAAAGGCGGCAAGGGTCTGCTTTGGCCATCGTAGTAGATGACGCCTTTCTTTATATAGGCATGCTGTTTCTTGAGTTTCTGGAAAATTTCTCCCTGAGTTATCTTGGGATTGAGGGTCAGCAGCCGGTCTATGAATGCTTCTATCCGGTCAAAGCGTTGTTCGGGGGTAGCGAAGTCGAGCAGTTCTTCTACGGCTAGAACCCTGGCACCATGGATGACAGTCTTGTTGGCATGGTCAATCAGCATGTAGCCGTAGGGCTTGTCTTTCTTGCCGAAGAAGACCACATCCACGCCGAAGCTCTTCTTCATTTCCTTCTGCAGTTCTTCCTTGTTGGCGCATACGTCCCTGTATTTTTTCAGATAGGCTCTCAGCTGTCGGTTGCGCGCCTTGTCCTGATAACCTTTCTTATATAGAGTTTCAATCTCTGTCAGGGGGAGTTTCTTTTGGATTCGGCCGCCTTGCTTGACGAAGACGTTTCCGTCTTTCTGGAAGACTTCATAGCCCATGGTTCCCATCACGGCCTTGAACTGGGCAAAGGAGGAGAAGCTGTACTGCTTGGCAGCCTCTATGTCCTTTTCTGTTTTCTGCTGCCGGTCCATACCGAGTATCTTGTCAATGACCGTCTGTGAGCGCCTGCGTTCATGGTCGTGCTGTATCTTGCGACCGTCGGGCGCCACTCTCGAAGTAACGATGTGCAGGTGTGTATTGTCTGTATCGTGATGGGCATAAATGAGCCAGGGTTGTCCGGGTTCGGCATACCCCATTTCCTGCAGATATTGGTGCGCGAAATCAAGCAACTGCTGTTCCGACATTTCATGTCCTTTGCAGGAAATGGCTACATGGAACTGCGGTTTCTGAATCCGGCTGTTCTGGGAACTGTAGAACTGGAGAAATTGCACCAGCTGTTTGGCGGTCGGATGTTCCGAGGCATCCAGTCCACCGAAGTTCTGCATCTCCAGCAGGGTGGCCACTCCTTTATAGACCTTGTGTTCGTTATAACCGACTGCATGGAAGTCTGCGCTTCCGGGAAGTATGGTTGCTATCATAATTTATCTATTTGTTTGCTGATTCATGAAACTTGGGGTTGCGGACCAGACAGATTAAAAATCCCGGTCGCTTGTAAAACTGGATACAGGTTAGTCTATTCATCACACCCAAATACAAAATATCCGTTTACCTTTACTTAATCAGCCGTGTTCTGTTGTTCAAAGTTTCCAAGTCATCCTTTATCCTTTTCAAGATGTTCTGTACATCCTGAATCGAAGGGAGCAAGACTTCATTCACATAACCGGGTGACAGCAGTCCGGCAACCGCCAGTTCGTTGGCCCGCTTGACCGACTGATTCAGGTTGCTGCCAGCCCAGGACAGTTCGTTCTGGAACTTTCGGTAAAATGCACACAAGTCCTGCATCATCTCAATCTGTTGTTTGACATCCACATGGGTAAATTCTTCAACTGCTTTGCGGATATAGTTGCTCACAGACTGGTAGGGAACGGCTTTTTCCTTCAGATTCAGCAATTCATCGGAGGTAAGCCGTAACTGAAATACTTTGGTACGCTGGTTTTTCATATGCCTTGACTTTAGTTGTTCGGATTCCCGGACACCTCTTTCGCGAAGCGAAACAGCGATGCACATCGCTCCGCTGCACGGCAGTCGGCAAGTTACCCTTGTGAGGACAAAACTTGTTTTGTAATGACAAGGGTACAACTTGCTTGGCTCCATATGCAACACAGTTCGATGTCTTCCGGGATGATTTCAGACCCAAATTACCGCAAAATTTTGCGAAGCGCAAAAATGCACAACATCTTTCTGAGAGAAAATCTTCTGTCAAATTCACCTGTGTATCAAGCATTCTGGGATTTGCATTCAAAGGTTTCCAAAGCTCCTGTTCATTGACTCTTTGTTCATCCATATCATGGTGAAATGTTCACGAAGCATGAAGTAGAAACTGACGGTTGTTCATGTGGCTATAGAAACAAGGTTTGAAGTTTAGCTGTCGGAGGCATGCCAGTTACATGGCTGTATCATCCTGCGCTTGTTTGATTGGTGTTGCACAGTTTTCATAATGAGTGAAACAAGAGACAGAGGAACAACAAATCTGTAAACAGAAGAATGTGCAATCATATTGCCATGTGACCATTAACTGAAAGACAATAGGACATATAGCTATGGCATCAGTCTTTATTCAACCTATGTTTATATTTGCTTGTCATCCAGATAGCCATGACAACACAAGGAAAAGAGCATTCAGCAATGAAAATCTGTAAACATGCGTTCTGTGATAAAAGGGAAAAAAGAACAATGGTACTGGCAATTATGGAACTGAACCCGGAGGGATAAAAAGAATAAGGTGTAATCGTATTGTAGAACCTACACATTCTGGACATTCAAAACTTCGGGCAATCAACATGATGTTCAAAGTTGCAGAGTGACAATGCTTGACAAGCACCGAGTTCATGGCCATAAAATGCAGAAAATGAGGTTGAAAGAACATGTATTGACACGAATAAAATGCAGATGATTTCTTGCGTATCTCATTGATTTTTAGTATATTTGGTAATAACAATCTACCTCGGCAGAGATTTTTTATAACTAAAAACAGATGACCATGTTTGAACTGTTACTCCTTATATATATGTTGCCGGTCTGCATTCTTATCGGTTTGCTGATACGGTTGGCACTTTGGCTTATTCGCGTAATGCTGCGGTTGGCATTATGGCTGGTAAAGAAAACTTTCGTCTTGATATGGAAGCTGGTGACGCTTGCGTTTGTGCTGGTTATTTCCGGCAATCTGTTCCGGCAGCATTCGGACGGATAAAAGTGAGATGAGGAAAGGTACAATATGGAAAAAGCCGTATCTTCCTGTTGGAATGATACGGCTTGGTAAAGGTGTAACGGGTCTTTTCCCTCGAAGTAAGGATTGAACTGAAGCAAGTCGGTTAATTGATGAAACAGTTTTTGAAGCCATCAAACTTGTCGGCGACTTGCATCATATCCTGCTCAATTTTCTTGTTGGTGATACGCGCATAGATTTGTGTTGTTTTAATGTTGGTATGTCCCAGCATCTTTGAAACGGACTCAATGGGAACACCCTTGCTGAGCAACATCGTTGCAAACGTATGACGTGCAAGGTGGTAGCTGAGACGTTTCTTGATTCCACAAAGGTCAGCAATCTCTTTGAGATAAGCATTGATCTTTTGATTTGACAGGACTGGAAGCAGCCTGTTGTCTTTAGTCTTTCCTTTATACTTGTCAAGAATCATTTGAGGTATCTCCAACAAAGGGATATTACTCTGCACATTGGTCTTCTGACGGTTGATGATAATCCACGGACGGTTATCAAGGGTGATGATATTTTCCTGCGTCAGGTGAGCCACGTCGATGTAGGCAAGCCCACAGAAACAGGAAAAGATAAAAACGTCCCTTACCATTTCAAGCCGAGGAATCTCAAAATCTTTCTGCATGATGCGCTGTATTTCTTCATCCGTAAGAAAACCCCGATCCACCGGTTCCAGGTGAAAGTGGTGGTTCAAGAAAGGGTCGTGCGTCATCACGCCGCACTTCTGGGCAAAGATGACTACGGTCTTGAAGAATTTGAGCGTCTTGGTAGCCGAATTTGACTTCAGGGAAACCACTGTCTTCAGGTATATTTCAAAATCATGGATAATCAGATGCGTCAGTTCACCCGGCATGAGATCCTTTCTGCCGTATTTGGCATGGAGGAAATTCACAAAATGGCTTCGGGCAGCCGAATATTTGTGATACAAGGCTATGCTTTTTCCTGCACCAACCTGAGCCTTGATGTCCTCCAGATACTTGTCATAGAACTCCACAAACGTAGTCTTGACCTTGTTCTTGCCTAAAAAGATACTCTTGATTTTGTCAAGGGTCAGGTCTTCGTCAAATTCATGCTTCTTGAAAATCATCTGCAGCGAATTTGAGATGTTGTCCAACTGGGCATTCAGATTCAAGGATTCGCTTCCACGCCCCTTTACCCGGTTGGTGGAATTGTTCCATAGCTTCTTGTCAATGTAGATACCGGAAGAACCGACATTCAGCATTTCACCATTCAGGAAAATCCGGATCATCAAGGGAGACTTTCCCTGCTTGTTTTCGTAGTTTGAACGTACATAGTACGACACTTTAAAAATCATTCTCATAACGACTCAAATTTAATGTAGCACCATGGCTACAAAGTTCTACATAATCAGTTATGAATCAATGATTTTATAGGCTTCAAAATGGGCTTCATTTTTCGGTCACTGCTACATTTTTTTGAGGGGTCTTCAAAGTGTAGCAGTAAATGTAGCAAATAATGACCGAACTTTGAAGGCTAAACCCTACATTCAGGCCTTCACCTTGTTGGGGCGCAAAAATAAAAAAGCACCGTAATCAGCTGATATACGGTGCTTTGAATGACTTTTTGAAGGCTTTTGTGAAGTCCT
>NZ_GG688330.1:11433-16347 GCF_000156195.1 Bacteroides finegoldii DSM 17565
GCGGAGAGACAGGCTCTCGAACTTATACTTTCACAGAATCTCATAAAACCGCAAACAACTGATAATCAAGTGCAAATTACAACATAGAGTAAAACTAAATGTTTCTAAATGTCTTTTGCTATCTCAATAATTGGGTGTATATTTGGGTGTAGAATTTCAAACGCACCCAATTATGAATATCAAGCGCAACATCATTTTTGCATTGGAGAGCCGGAAAAAGAACGGTGTGCCAATCGTAGAGAACGTACCCATCCGTATGCGTGTCATCTTTGCCAGCCAACGCATCGAGTTTACAACGGGCTACCGGATTGACGTAGCCAAATGGGATGCAGACAAGCAGCGGGTAAAGAACGGATGTACCAACAAGCTAAAGCAGAGTGCAGCCGAAATCAATACGGACTTGCTGAAATACTATGCCGAAATCCAGAATATTTTCAAGGAATTTGAGGTGCAGGAGGTCATGCCAACGACCCAACAGTTGAAGGAAGCTTTCAACATGAGAATGAAAGACACCAGCGAAGAACAGCCGGAAGAAGCCCCTGTCAGCTTTTGGGAGGTATTCGATGAGTTTGTAAAAGAGTGCGGTAACCAGAATAACTGGACGGCATCCACCTATGAAAAATTTGCAGCAGTGAGGAACCACCTCAAAGAGTTCAAGGAGGATGCAACGTTCAACTATTTCGACGAGTTTGGATTGAACGAATACGTCAACTTCCTGCGTGATACCAAGGATATGAGAAACAGCACCATCGGCAAGCAAATGGGATTCCTCAAATGGTTCCTGCGCTGGAGCTTCAAGAAAGGACATCATCAGAACATTGCATACGATACATTCAAACCGAAACTGAAAACCACCTCGAAAAAAGTAATCTTCCTGACTTGGGATGAACTGAACAAGCTGAAAGACTACCAGATACCCAAGGATAAGCAATACCTGGAACGTGTGCGTGATGTTTTCCTGTTCTGCTGCTTTACGAGTTTGCGGTATTCGGATGTTCGCAATCTGAAAAGAAGCGATGTGAAGTCCGACCACATCGAAATAACCACAGTCAAGACTGCCGACAGCCTGACGATTGAACTGAACAAATACAGCAAAGCCATACTGGACAAATACAAGGACATCCATTTCGAGAATTACATGGCTCTGCCCGTCATCAGCAACCAGAAGATGAACGATTACCTGAAAGAGCTGGGCGAACTGGCAGAAATCAACGAGCCTGTACGGGAAACCTACTACAAGGGAAATGAACGTATTGATGAAGTCACACCCAAATACGCTTTGCTCAGTACCCATGCAGGAAGAAGGACATTCATCTGCAATGCGCTGGCTCTCGGAATCCCGGCACAGGTGGTCATGAAATGGACGGGACACAGCGACTACAAAGCTATGAAACCCTACATTGACATAGCGGATGATATTAAGGCAAATGCCATGAACAAGTTTAATCAACTATAAAAGTATCAAACAGTTTCATAGATAGTTATCAATGACTATATTTGTAGAAATTATCATCACAATATGAGCAACAAGGAATCCAACATAGAGAAAACGAATTTTGATGCATTCATACAAGCGGTCGGTTCGGAAATAGAACAGGCACAAGTAAGGCTGATTGTTGCAGCCAATGCACAAATGCTGTTCCATTACTGGAAGATAGGCAATTACATCCTTTATCACCAGCAGCTGCACGGATGGGGAAGCAAAATCATCAAGCAGTTGGCAAAGGCTATCCGACTGCATTACCCTGAAAAGAAAGGCTATTCGGAACGTAACCTTACCTATATGTGCCAGTTTGCAAAAGCATATCCTTTAAGAGCGTTGCAAAGTTTCATAGAAACAGATGCAAGCCTGTCTGTCCCAACCATACAGAGTGTGACCAATGAAGTATTAAAACTGAATGACAAGCAATTTACGCAGGAACTTACTGCGCAAATACAATCGATTGATTGTCAATCATTAGCAATTACGCAGGAAGTTCCTGCGCAATTTGAAGATGTGGGAAAAACCGTGTCTGCCATTTACAGGATGGGAATCAGGGAAATAGAAGAAGTTTTCTTGACCTCTCCTATAGCCAAAATAAACTGGACAAGCCAAATGACTATACTTGACAGTTCGCTACCTTTAGGTCTAAGCTACTGGTACATGAAGCAGTCTGTGGAAATGGGATGGAGCAGCAATGTATTGAAAATGCAAATTGACAGTGATTTGTATAGCCGACAAATCAGCAACAACAAGGTAAACAATTTCACGACCACACTTCCGGCTCCACAAAGCGACCTTGCCAATTACCTACTCAAAGACCCGTACATCTTTGATTTGGCAGGAGCCAAAGAAAAAGCAGACGAAAGGGATATTGAAGAACAGCTGGTGAAACACGTTACCCGCTACCTGTTGGAAATGGGCAACGGTTTTGCCTTCGTTGCCCGGCAGAAGCACTTCCAAGTCGGAAACAGCGATTTCTTTGCCGACCTGATTCTATATTCCATTCCGTTGCACGCATATATTGTCATAGAATTGAAAGCCACTCCTTTCAAGCCGGAATATGCCGGACAACTCAACTTTTACATCAACGTGGTGGATGATAAGTTGAGAGGGGAACACGACAACAAGACCATCGGTCTTTTGTTGTGCAGAGGAAAGGACGAAGTGGTTGCCCAGTATGCCCTTTCCGGCTATGACCAGCCCATCGGCATCAGCGATTACCAATTGAGCAAGGCGATTCCCGAGAAATTGAAATCAGCGTTGCCCAGCGTAGAAGAAGTGGAAGAAGAACTGGCTTCTTTCCTTGACAAGGATCCCCAATAATAAGAGTATGCCATGCAGAAAACGATAACAACCCTCATTCCTCAATACGGGGAGCTGAACAGAATCTGCAAAGATTGGATTGTAAGCCATACTTTCTCTTTTGAAAAGCAGAAATTCATCGTTGATTTCTACTCGAAATGGAGCGATATAAAGGCTTTTGAGCAAGCTATCCTTGAACTGGTGCTGCATACACCGCCAGAACCATGTACCCTGCTGCTGAAAAGTCTGAAAAAGGAAGTCAAAGAATACATACGGCTTTATGAATCTTACCGCCTTCTCCATGACGAAGTGATCATACGTGTATGCTACCAATACGCAGACCGCTACAAGGAAACCATCAAGGAAGAGATGGAAGTGGTAAACAGGCTGCGCAAACCGATGAACGAAGCCAACAACCGCTATGATTCCATTGGCTACCGAGAGCATACACCCGAAGAAGAAAAGCTGGCGGAAAGAGAATATGAGCGTTGCAAGGCTGAATATGAAAGGGAGAAAGCCCAACTGGAGCATCTTTATGAGCAGCAAACCCTTCTCTGGAAAGAAGCCCGGCAATACATGAAAAACCGTTGCGACGACATCTACCTGCTTAGCGTACACTTCATGGGCATCCTGACCAAATATGTACCGGACGAAGAAAGCCAACCGAACGAAGCAGACAGGCAGAGCCGTACAGACAGCCAGCCGGAAGCTGAAACTACAACCGCATCGACTACAGCTACGACTGCCGGATTGCCTGAATATTTCAGCATGAAGCTGATTTCCCTAATTCATGAAGTTTGTGCAGGGGAACAGTTTGAAGACATTACCGCACCGGATTTCTATGCCTGCATGAATCTGCATCCCTGCCAGTACGTACTGAAAATAAAGCCAAGGGAAAAGATACGGGTATGCTATCTGATTTCCCTGATGAGGGAGCAGTTGCCGGGGCAGGATAAGGACAAATGGAAGGAAGCCATCCTGAAACACCTGGATATTGATGAAGACTATTACAAGTCCAAGTACAGGGAACCCGTTTCCGATTTACCCAGTATTCCCAACCAAAAGTTCGCCAAGGAAATGGACGGAATATTCCGATAACCCGTGATATTCCAATATATTTTACGACATGACCACTTATACCACTCTAAATAATTTTTGAGTGGTATTTTTATTTCTTGATATTCAGCGATATAACAGAACAATCCATATCTATCATCCACATACTTACCACTCAAAACCCTACCTAATTTTGCATCGTTCGAGAACAGAAGAAACAGCCTGTGCGCAGGGCTATTGTCAAACAAGTAATCATACGGACGATGAACAACCTCAAAGAACTGTTAGTGAAACCCGTCTGGCAGATGACAGGCGAAGAGTTCCTTTTTCTAAGCAGACACGCTTCGGTACAGGCAGAGGCGCAACCGCAGCCGACCACCGACACGGAAAGAAAGTACGTGTACGGCATACTCGGCATAGCCAAGCTTTTCGGGTGCAGCCTGCCCACAGCCAACCGCATCAAGAAAAGCGGAAAGATAGACAAAGCCATTACCCAGATTGGACGCAAGATTATCGTGGATGCGGAACTGGCGCTGGAACTGGCTGGCAAGAAAACCGGAGAACGCAGATAAAGGAGGTGATTATGGACTATATAAAAGAAATATCACCCGAACAAGCCGTTATCCTCTGGCAGGAATCCCGGCTAAGTCTGTCAAGATGCTACGAAAAAGCCCCCGAAATTCTGAAAGTACACGGCTCTGTCATCGGGACGCTGGGCAATTTCAGCGCATCCATCGGCAAAGCCAAGAGCAAGAAAACCTTCAATGTATCGGCTATCGTAGCCGCTGCATTGAAGAACGGTACCGTGTTACGATATGCGGCTGAACTGCCCGAGGAAAAGCGGAAAGTGCTTTATATAGATACGGAGCAAAGCCCCTACCACTGCCTGAAAGTGATGAAGCGGATCCTGCGGATGGCAGGATTGCCCGATGACAGGGACAGCGGTTATCTGGAGTTTCTCGCTTTGAGAAAATACACCCCGGAACAGCGCATCAGCATTGTAGAACAGGCTATCTACCACTCACCGGATATTGGGCTGGTCATCATAGACGGCATCCGGGATATGGTGTACG
>NZ_GG688330.1:16447-16732 GCF_000156195.1 Bacteroides finegoldii DSM 17565
CTATCTACCACTCACCGGATATTGGGCTGGTCATCATAGACGGCATCCGGGATATGGTGTACGACATCAACAGCCCCGGTGAATCCACCCGCATCATATCCAAGCTGATGCAGTGGACGGACGACAGGCAGATTCATATCCATACGATACTGCATCAGAACAAGGGGGATGAGAACGCAAGAGGGCACATTGGTACGGAACTGAACAACAAGGCGGAAACAGTCCTGCTGGTGGAAAAGGACAAGGGGAACAGCGACATCAGCCATGTTTCCGCCATGCACATCG
>NZ_GG688330.1:16832-48066 GCF_000156195.1 Bacteroides finegoldii DSM 17565
CCGGAAGATTCTCTATATTTGTGTGCGGCCGGGGTGGTTCCCGTCCGTCTGGGGGCTGACGGCTATTGCACGTCAAGCCTTAAAAGTGGGGCGAATTGACGTATTACGACATCCCCACTTTTTCATATCCCCCCTATATTGTAATGCACATTACAATAATACTAAAATACTAAGATTAGTATAGACTAATCTTAGTATTTTAGTAAAACGAGTATGCTTGAAATCTGCCTCCGGCGGGGTTTTTACTGGGGGCTTCTGACCTTTGCACTGTTTCCTATTGCTCCGTAAAATCAGTGTCGCACAGTCCGCACCTTAACACCAGCCCGGATTTTCCCCACACGTTACAGCCGCACCCACAGGTGTATTTCTTCCGCTTTCCACTTTTGCTCTCCCCCTCGTCCGGATCTCCCGGTTCTTCCGTTTCGTCCCCGTCGCCTCCGGCGATGCGGATCGGCCGGGTGGGTACGGCCGCCAAAGTCGGCTTGTACCTAAGCCGCAAGTTTTGCAGATCCTCCCGGCTTAGCGTATTGAAAACCTGCTCGAACTTCCCTCCCGGAATGATATAATGCGTAATGCTCTGGCCTGTCCTTTTGCCTCCGGCCTCCCCGGTGTCGGACGGCATCAGTCCGACCTGGATCATCTTGTCAGCCCATTGCGAATTATGATACCCTCCCCGGCTCGGCCTGCCGAAATCCTCCTGCCACAAATGGCACATTTCATGTACCAGGGTAGAATGCCAGTCCCGATCTTCCCGGTTCATAAAATCGGGGTTGATGCTGATCTCGTGAACGACCTTTTTTTCCTGGCCGTCCCCTCTCCAACGGTTGGCGGCGAAAAAGCCGAACGCCCCACCGTGACGGGACATATTCACGATACATTCCGAAAGCTCACCGTTAAAAATTGCGTCGTTGTAAAACTGATACAAGTCGTCCAACGTCTTGAACTGGATCGTCGTTATCATAAGCCTTTTGTTTTTCAATCCGAATACAAAGATACGGATATTTTTGTAATGTACATTACAAAAATACTAAAATACTAAGATTAGTACAACCGGATATAAAAGATACCCATTTTACTAAAATGCTTGAATAAGTACACGTTACGTTTACAAAATACACCACTGTAATGCGCATTGCAAAAATACTATTTTTAGTATATACTAAAAAACGCATCTATCCGGAAGATTATTTGAGATAATTTTCCTATCTTTCGGCCGAAGAATTCCGGAACGGAAATATTAAAAATATCCACGTTCCCAATAAACCATATACGCCCATGTTTCCAAATTACAAAGACTTTCAGATAGCTGTTTACTACACCCTGGGAAAAGCACTTTCCAAGCATATAGAGGAAGTGCAGACGGAGATCATCGAGAATTTCGATATAAAATACAATTCTCCCATGCTCGAACACCCGTTACTACGTACCCCCATTTACGAGAAAATCATCCTCCGCATATTAGATACGATGAACGATTTAAAAGAAATCGAAATGTCCGACGACCGTACCCACGTCATCCTTACCGGAATTGGGAAACAACGCCTGGACGAGTACGAAAAAGAGATAAACCAACGGTTGCCTTTCATCCTAAGGCAAAAAAAATTCAAACGTCACACCAAAGAAGAGTTAGAGAAGGCATACCGGGAACTTAAAGAGTACACCGATGCGTATCTCTCCCAGGATTGAGCGCACGAACTAAAATACTAAAAGTAGTATCTACTATTTTTAGTAGATGTAGTATCAAACGAAACGTTTCTTTAAGGCGATGATCGGGTTTATCATCGTCTTGTACATTTCCAGGGATTCACCCATAAGCTCGCACCGGATTAGGTGTATCAGCCTCTCGTCTTTCGGATCTGTCGGCTGCGGCTGGCAGTCCTTTCCCGTCCTGGTCTGATCCTCCAGTTCGGCCACTAAAATATACTGGAGCGTAAAGATGTCGGCCACGGTTTCCACCTCTCCGGCCACCTGTCGGTATAACTTCCGGTACTCCGGCCAACGATCGGTATCATAGATATTCGCCTCGATATAGGCGTTTATCTGCGGAGTGGTGGCCGTCTGCTCGATTTCCACACCGGAAAGCCTGCGGATCACCTCTATTTTAAGTTTTTTCCCGGTAAACTTCTGTTTCGGCCTTAACCTATACTGCGGCATTTCCCCCAGGGAGATAAACGGCTCTTTATCCCCCTTTCTCCGGTAAATGAAATATTCCGCTATCATCGTTCGGGGATATTCAAAACGTGATCCACTAACAGGGCTTTGTCCTCCGGATTTGCCTTTATCCAGAACAGCGACCAATTCAAGGCGTTTCCATACTCGTTAATACCGTTTTCCCGGACGGTCTGCCCGGCTGTCGGGGAAATCCCTTTCAGGCATGAAAGCGCATTATTATTGCCAAACATGGCATATCTGTTAAAGGCTTCCAACTCGAAAGGATAAATATCAAACCTTTTCTTTCCCTGGACGACCTGCGCAACAATCCGGCTATCGTAGTCCGGATATTTGTCGGGTTCGACCTTAATCCCCAGGTTCTCCAGCAAAGCCCGGTTTATCCGATCGTCCGTCCCCAAATAAAACTGAAAGAAATCCCCGTCATACCCCCTGTATTTGCCTAAAAGATGCGCATACAGTTCCGCATTCACTTTGCCGTAAATACAACTCTTTATAAAATCCTCGTCGATACGGTTTCCGTCTATCGCATTGGAAACAACATCAATAATCTGTATAATCTTCGGTTTGTTCATATTACATTATTTTATCTACAAATATATATCTATCCAATCAAAAAACGCATTATCAGAGCTATGAAAGCGAAACGGAGTGTAGCGGCAAAGCGTTTTTTGGTTCTTTTTGGGGCGAGTGCCAAAAAGAACTCACCCCGAAAGGCTGTCCCCCTTTCGGGGGATCTTCCTTGTATCATGCCACCTGTTCCGCTTCATCTGCGGCCGTTTCCTCGCTTTCTACGGAGATATCCAGTTTCCCGGCTATCATCTTGACAATTTTCATAGCGTCGGCCAGTACGTTTAAAATGAACTTGGGTTCTTCCCGGATCGCCTTTATCCAGCTTTTCAGATAAGCGGCGTTTTCAGTGCGTATATGTTCGGCTATCCCGAAAAACATTCCTGCCAGGGCTGCGGCGAACTCGGCCGTTAATTCCTCCTTGCCGTATTCCTCTGATCCGAACGGGTGCGCAAGATCCCGGTTCAATCGGGTGGGGTGTCCCGTGGAATGTCCCATTTCATGCAGAAGCGTTTCGTAAAAGCTCTGCATATCGACGAACTGCGAGCGAAGCGGCACTACGATATAATCGACTAAAGGAGAATAGAAAGCCCTGTCGCCTTGCTGCTCCCGTATCGGGCAAAACCAGCTTTTCGCCTCCAGCATGGCATCTATTTCGGGGTGCGCCTCTCCGGTTGTCCCGTCGGGCTGCTCTGCCTGTCCCCCTCTGAACTTCTCCCTTAACGCTTCCCATTCTTCCGGCCTCACGTCCGAAAAATTGGTCTGATCCAGGTTAAAGACCGAGTAATATTTATAGGTCGGTATAACGTTGTATTCCTGTTGCTGCTCCCGGCTTAACGCCTTGTATTCCTCAAAGGTTATTTTCTTGCGTGTTTCCTTGTGGTACACGTAGAAAAGGAAGTAATAGACCGGAAACGATTTCGATCCTTTCAGCACGGAGATCCCGGCCTCTTTCGCCTGGTTGAATGTCATAAATACGGGTGTCTGGTACTGGAATTTCTCGCAAAGGAAAAGGAGTAAAAAGGCGTTGCCTCCGGTGTACCTGCGTCCTGTGAGGTTCTGCGGAAAGAAATTGCGTGTATTCGCCGCAATGGTGATCCAGGGCTTTTGCCAATTGTCCTCTACCTGCTGGATCTTCTCGATCATCAAATTTGCAAACTGTTGCGCTGCCTTGTCGAAATAATCAGTTTTCATAACTACGTCCCCCGTTCTTTATCCTGGTGGGTGAGCCAGTTCTAAAGGTTGTTATCTCTTTTTCTATACCTCTAATATAGCACTTTTATTTGAGATATGCAAGTATTTAAACAACATTTAACTAACTATTTATCAGATAATTATATGAAAAAGTAGTATTTTAGTATATACTAAATTTAGTATTTACTACCTGATTTTTTCCGATAGTAAACTCCCCACCTCGCACCCTCTCCCCCCCCAAAAAACCTTGCGGATGCCTAAGATTCCGATGTTTTTGTATCAAGACAACCTCATTTTGGTTTTTCGGGGCTGTCGGTGTGGTCGTCTTGCGTTTACCTTGAGTTCCGAGGGGTTTTTGTATGAGAACACCCCAAACGTTTTTTTCCATAGCACAAGTTTTTTAGGAAAAATACTACCTGGCTTTAGCCAGGCTGGAGATTTTTTCTAAAAGCCGCTTGCGGCTCAACTTGGGATATGGAAAAAGCCGTTTGACCTTTGCAGACAAAAACCCCGGTCAAGGTAAACGCAAGGCGGCCACGCCGGAAAAACTAAAATACCTCTCTCCCCTGAAAGGGGGTTTAAAACCGGGTTCGACAATCGGCTACCGGAGTACCCGGATTGTGCCGATCAGTGAAAAGTCAGGCGGCTTTTATCCGGCTGGCTTCACCGAACGGCTCTATCCGGAAATAGCCTACCTTAATCGGGTGGGTGGGTGTATTCATGCGTTAGGGATTGCAGTGGAAAGCCCACAGCCTTTAGGCGAGGACTTGGAGGCAGAAAGCCCGACCGTTTACGGGAACGCCCAAATCCTCCAAAAGAAAAGCGTACTAATATACTAAAATACTAAAAGTAGTAAATACTACATTCCAGGGAACAAGCCTCTATTCTTTTTAAAATCAATCCAGAAAAGCCATAAAATCCTTGTATAAACGAGATATACTCCCTATATTTGCGTAGTAATCCCCTGTTGTCCCTGTCGCAAGACAAACTCCAGGGTTTTGTTTTTATATACTCCCCCCCTATACGGTAGCGTATGGATCTTTTTCCTGAATCACCTTTTTAATCTTGAACAGCCGTTCTTTGGTTAGCGGCTTTATAGTTTCCGGATCCTCACCGTCGAATGTTTCCCCGAAGATCAGATCGTCCACCTCCAGGCCATGATTAAAATTCTCCCTGATACAGTCCCTTAGCAACCAAAGGTTTTTGAGGTTCACCCAATCGGCCGTTATGTTCCTGATCCTTCTAAACATGATTATCGCAGTACGAAAATAATGCCCCACATGATCGTAATCATGGCAAACCCGTTTATCCAGATAATAAACATCTATTTCCTGGTTTTCTTCATCCTCCGCGATCCGGCAAAGGCAGAACGGGATCTGCTCCAGTTTATCCCATTCGATATATTCCGTTGATTTCATATTGTCATTATTATAAATATCATTACTTGACCAGCGAGGTTATCACTTTGGCAAATTCGGAAATATCCCCCTCCACGCTGGCCTTTTCCAACGCTTTCATATATTCTTTTCTACGCTCCACCGGAACAACCGTCCAGTTATAGCCTCCAGACGCAAGCATGGCGTTCAAGACGAACCGTCCCATTCTCCCGTTCCCGTCCATATAGGGGTGAATATACACGAAAAAGAAGTGTCCCAGGACAGCCCTTACCGCCGGGTGCGGCTCATTCTTCAAGAGATCGAAAAGGACGGGCATAGCGTCCCTGACCGCTTTCGGGTTCAACGGGATATGTTGCGATCCCCGTATATAGACCTGCCCGGTACGATAACCCACAAGATCCTCCCTTTGCAAGATCCCCACCGTAACGAACGGCATCCACATCTGCATATACCAGACCGGATGATCCGCCCTTACCGCTTCCCCTGCGTTCTTTCCTTTCAGTATATCGGAGATCGTCCCCCTGACAGCCTGGAACGCCTGGTAATACCCACGTGCCACCAGTGCGTTTTTATGCTCCTTATCTTCTTCCTCCGGCTTCCAGTTCCCGACACGCACTTTCTCGATCAGTTCCGGGGAAACCCTATATCCCTCGATCGAGAGAGAATGATAAGCGTCCTCCGAATACTTTTCATCGACGGATCTCAAATACCCCTCCACGTCATCAATCTTTCCAGGGGCTTCGGGAAACAGTTCTACAACCTTATCCCTCATGTTCTCCCACATCAGGCGCAAGCGTGTGACGTAAGGCGACACTTCATAAACAAGGGGCGTTCGTGGCTGATCCTCGAACGGATCCTCTTCTCTCACGTCATACCCGAACCCCCGCATCGTGGAAACGATGCTGTCGGCGATTTCGCTGTTCCCGATGTTCCGGAACGCCCCGGCTATTCTTCCGGCACGAAGCGAAGCCCCGTTTTTCGTCAGTACCTTTAATATATCGGCAGCGTCCCGTATCATGGCCAGGCAGGTGCGGGCTGCGATCTTCTCCACCTGGAAATATCTCGGCGTGGCATATACCAGGGCTTCGGCAAGCGGATAGAGATTAAGGCCGTATTCCGGCTCTTTATATACCTGATCCGGGATCTCGCTTTGAAACACCAAAAGCGAGGTATCATACATCAGCTTTTGCGTGTTGTTATGGCCTTTCGGCGACTTGATAACCACCTGCACGGGCACGGTCGTTTTCCCCGAATACAGATCCAGCGACTGGTCGGCCGTCAAACACCACCGTTCCCCCAGCCGGACGGCCGCATATTTCGCAATAAAATACCAGAATGAGGTGTACCAGATCGTCGTATCCCCCTCTGTTCCCGGCCTGGCCGCAATATACCAGCCTTTCATTACTTCCTGCAACCAGCCGTTATCCAACAGCCGGGTTAAATGCGTCCTCCCTATCTCGGCCGTCCCTTGTAGAACGACACAGCGGTCTTTCTCCTGGAGCTTTCTTAATTCCTCCAGTGAAGCCGCCATTTTCTCCGCCATTGTTGCCATACTACCGTTTTTATTTAGATTCTGATTATTTTCGTGCAAATACTCGTTTTTAGACATGTGCAAATACTCGTTTTTAATTTCGCGCATTTACTCGTATTTGTTGCAAAAATACAATATTTGTTCCGATAATCAGCTATTAATGAAGTCTTTTTTTACTTGTTGTATCGTCGAAACGGCTTTTCCCGTGAGCTTCGCCACGTTCCGGATCGAGTAGCCTTTCTTCAACAAGGCGATCGCCTCCCGGTATTCCTCTTTCCTCTGTTCGGCCGTTTTCCGGCTTCCCGGCTTCCGTCCCAGCCTGCCCCCTTTCTGGATGTACAACTCCCGTCCGCTATTAAGGCGGTCAATGATCCCCTGGCGTTCGATCGCGGCCAGTTCCCCCAATAGGGTAGTAATCAGAGAGGACAAGGGGTTTACCGTCTTGTCCGGCCGTAATGTTTCCAGGTTCAAGTTTTGGATATACACGCATATTTTATGCGTGTGCAGCGTATCGAGTGCCTTTAGTATCTCCAGGGTGGAACGCCCCAGGCGTGAGATCTCGGTCAGCAACAGCATATCCACCCGGTTCTGCGGATCTGTGCAGTATTCCAGGCAACGGCTTAAAACCGGGCGTTCAATATTGGCCTTTCGTCCGCTTATCTTTTCCTCAAAGACCGCCGTCACCTCGTACCCCCGTCCGGCTGCGAACCTCTCCAGATCGACAACCTGCCGTTCGGTCGATTGCCTGGCCGACTGCGAGCTTACACGTGAATAGATAACCACATTCATAAGACAAGGGATATTATAACAGGTCAGTTATCACAACCGCCGGAATATCCAGCTTTGAGAAAGCGAACATCTTTTTCCCCAGATCCTTTAACGAGGCTCCGATATGGTACACGTCCGTTTCATCAACGATCAGGAAACGGTCGTGACTGTCCCGGTACGTCCTGATGTCGATAGGTGGGTACTGGCTGTTATGCCTGTCAAGATCAAGTTGGAGTTGCTGCGTGATACGCTGTGTGTAAATGGTGGCCGAGACACCGACGCTGCGTTTACTCAACATGAGCAAGACCGTTTCGTCCACATAGTTGTCGATAAGCACGATCGAACGCCTGGCCGACTTTACCAGATCGGTGGCGAACTTGTACGCATCGAAAATCTGGCCGTTATAAAAAATGCCTTCGACCGGGGGCAAGGCAGTACGCACGAAAAAATCTATCTTCTCGGTATGTTGAGCGACAGTCCTTTCAAGTTCTGACAAACGTTTATTAATGGAATACCCCTTTAAAAGATAATCCTTTAATACACTATTCGCCCATTTCCTAAAAAGGGTTGCGTTCTTGCTATTAACCCGATATCCTATTGACAGAATCGCATCAAGATTATAATATTTAGTAGTATATCTCTGTTTGCCGTCATTACCCATATGTTCCAAAATGGAACATGTGCTATCTATATCAAGTTCGCCGCTTTTGTAAATGTTGTTCAAATGTTTGGTAATAGCTGGCCTTTTAGTCCCGAACAAGTCGGCTATTTGTTCTTGTGTCAGCCAAACGGTTTCATCTTCCAACCTCACTTCCAACTTGACCGCTTCATCCGGCTGGTATAATATGATTTCTCCCTGTTCCATTGCTTACTTACCTTTTCTTAATTCATCAAGCCTCTGCATCGCACCGCTGAACTTCTCACCAAACATCATATCATCGGGCAAAACAAACCAGGTGGGAATACCTCTCGACTGTGGATTACCTATACATTCATCTTGCCCGTTCTGTTTGCGGTAATCGTCCCATTCACTATAAGCGATGTTCCAACGAATACCTAATTTATAGGTATTTTCCCATTTAATAATAGCCAGTGAATAGGCCGGATCATCTTTGCCGTCATAAATCACTTCTACAACTTCAACCACCCCTTTAGGGGAATTTATAAACTTCGGATTTTTATACGAATAAGTGCTCATGTCTTTTATTTTTTATTTATAGCACACAAAGATACTCAAAAACAAATATATACATATATACATACGTATGATTAACGTATAAAAACATTTATGGTTATTCTAATCTTTGATTAATTCCGGTACAGAAACAAAACGTACCGAAAGACGGAAACAGGATTTATTTCGGTACGCTTCCCCGATCGGTACAAAAAACACGCAAAAAACGAGAAATACTACTTTTAGTATTTTAGTATATTAGTTTTTGACTATATTTGCGGACATGACAACCATTTAAAAAACTGAATTTATGAGCAAAGCAAAAGTAATCTCCGTATTGAATCACAAAGGGGGAGTAGGAAAGACTACAACCACGATCAACCTGGGCGGCGCGTTACGTCAAAAAGGGTACAAGGTTCTTTTGATCGACCTTGACGGACAAGCCAACCTGACTGAATCGCTGGGCTTCTCCGCGGAGCTTCCCCAAACGATCTACGGCGCGATGAAAGGCGAATACGACCTGCCGATCTACGAGCATAAGGACGGCCTTAGCGTCGTTCCCTCCTGCCTGGATCTCTCGGCCGTTGAAACGGAGTTAATCAACGAGGCCGGGCGGGAACTTATCTTAGCCCACCTTATCAAGGGCCAAAAGGAGAAATTCGATTATATCCTGATCGACTGTCCCCCCTCGCTGTCGCTGCTCACGCTTAACGCACTGACGGCCTCGGATCGGTTGATTATCCCGGTTCAGGCTCAATTCCTGGCAATGCGTGGAATGGCCAAACTTATGCAGGTCGTCCACAAGGTGCAGCAACGTTTGAACTCGGATCTTTCGATAGCCGGGGTTCTGATAACCCAATACGACGGAAGAAAGAACCTGAACAAGAGCGTTTCGGAACTGGTACAGGAAACATTCCAGGGCAAAGTGTTCAGCACCCATATACGCAACGCCATTACGCTGGCCGAAGCCCCGACACAAGGGCAGGATATTTTTCACTATGCCCCCAAATCTGCCGGGGCAGAGGACTACGAAAAGGTATGTAACGAACTGCTAACAGAAATAAAGTAACCATATGGCAAAGAAGAACGATTTAAAAAACAGTATGTCGGCCGGGCTGACCGGGGGATTAGACAGCCTGATCCAATCCACGGCCGGGCAAAAAGAGGCTCAAAAGCCGAAGAAAGCGAAAACCGTGCATTGTAATTTTGTCATGGACGAAACCTATCACCAGAACTTAAAGCTGATCGCGATCCGCAAAGGCGATTCGCTAAAATCGGTATTGCAAGAGGCTATATCTGACTACTTGGATAAAAACAGTTCCCTGCTATAACAGCGTATCGGGAATATACAGGGCAAACACTCCACAAAAGAAATTCTCCAGGAAAAAGGTACGCAAAAAGCACCCCTACACATCAAAAAGTATATTGAAAATGCGATTCCCTATAAAGAACCCGTTGGCGGGATTAATCTTGCGTATGTTTAACCTGCCAACGGGTACGATATTGATAAACTTTTTGTTTAAGGTTTAACGTTTACGTTGCTATTTGCATCAACCCATTCTGTTGTCTCTGCATTAAACTGGATCGGATTCAACACAGCCTCTCCCTGATCATTATAACCACCACCGAAAATCAACGTGTAGATATGACGCTTGCCCGCTACCCATGTATCTCCGAACGGAACATAAATTGTTTTGTATTCGCTTGCTGAACCCAACAGATAAGCTCCGGACTGCTGGATTTTGCAGGCAATCTCCAGGTAACATTGCTTCGCATTATCGGCCTCCAACTTGCTTTTGGTGGCTGTTTCGGAAACTTTCCAAGCAGTCAGCGTCTGTGGTATATTCAGCATAGGAGTATCTGTGGAAATATCGGTAGCTGTGGCATTACCATTGACCTCGATGTTTGCGTTTTGCACTACTCCAAATTTGGGTGCATTAACATCATTCACACTCCAACTTCCCATTTCTTCGGCTGTCGCAGGCAATGTGAAGACGCCGCTAAATTTGATGTTATGAATCTTGATCTCCTTGATATTCACCTGCATGTTCTCGTATTCGGTCTTTGCTTTGAATACGACCTGTGACAGAATATGTTTGAAGTTAAATTTCACTACTCCGTTGTTTGAGTCTTTTGTCTGGCCTTTGGCCATGGCATACATCACGTCGTAGTTTGCATGAGTAGTACCGCTTCCATACTCATCCATGCAGGTATAACTTATCTTTTGGGTTTCCTTGGTGGCTTCCCAACTATAAAACACCATCATGTCTTCACTAACCGTTCCGGGATTGAACGCGTAAAAGTCCAAAGCCTCGGTAGGCCAATAACGAAGGTCGCTCGCATTGTCATAATCCCACTTACCATTTCTGTACACGATCTTCACTCCGTCATGTTCAAATTCCGTGTCGTTCTTTCCCATGAAGGCAGTACCATCCGCCGTAAAAGCGAACACGTCGAAATCGGTGTTCTTCAAGTTGGTGTTGGTAGTAGGGGTAGCCCTCGTTTCCGCCGCATTACTTAACACGTTAAAACCAATCGCATTTCGTGAGGAGGTTTCCACATTCGCAATCTCCTCTTCTGAGCAACTCATCAGTAGTACTCCAAAGATTGCCCAAAGCATTACTGTACTTTTTTTCATAAAATGAATAAAATTGTTAATAAATATAATTAATAAAACTCGATTACAACACTATATCCACATTCACATCATCCCAATCATCAACGTCCACATCAAATCCCGCACCGTCACTTCCCGGCTCGGATGGTACATCATAATCAAAATTCAACACCAGATGCACATCACCGACATGCCCCGCTACCGGGACATCATGCACTTGGTCGCTCACGTCCTGTTCCAATACAGACATGCTGCCGGAACGGTTCTTGAGATACAGCCGGAAAACATTGGGCTCTCCTTCAAGTGCGGAATGTCCAAACGTATAGAATCCGCCTATAATCTGATTCCGTGAAACCATTCCATCAAAGAGCAGGCTCTCCGAAAGATCGGCGGGCAAACTGTCGCCGGACATGTTAAGCGAGCCGGACATGCCGGAAAGAGCGGCCCGCAAATCCGCCACCCTATCCAGTCCCCGAAGACCGTTCACCTCATACGTGTAGTGACATACCATGTTTACGGGAGTTAGCCGTACTATCTCCGCGCTTCCTCCCGGAATGTCCTTGAGGATAACTCCGTCTATATGGTCGCCACACAGCCAGGGTGGGGTGACAGCCATTGTCCGGTTATCCGGTGACTGAACATCACGCGTATCGGCAGTAAAAAGCGTGTAACTGCCGTTTCCTTTCCAAACCATCCCGTCGGTATCGTAGTTGAAGCAAATTACCCGGTAATCATTCTCGGGGAGCTCCACTTCCCCCCCCTCTCCTCCGGGGAAATCAAATATCCACGTGTTGCTTTCATCATCGGTCGGATAAAATACGACCCTCATGCCTTCAGGCTTGTCATGATTGGAAATCTTGGTCCAGTCGAATATTACCCGCACCGTGGCAAAGTGCGGATGATCGTAACATAAATCCTTATGCTCACAAGCCGTCAGTCCTATCCATAAAAATATGAACACCAGACTAAAGCGTATCCGTATCACTGCCTGCCTCCTTTCTTCCGGCTATAATTCCCCCGCCCGATCAACCACACCAAAGAGATACCCGCCTTGGTCGGGCCGAACCAGCGGCGGTTTTTAGTGGTCTGCCATACATAGTGACCGTCCAAAGGGATGTACTCCTTGTACGATCCTCCAAGGTAGCCGATTCCCAACGTGAAATCCACATTGAACCGATGTCCCACAGGTAACGAGTAGCCGTAAGCCACGCCTCCCCCGTAACTCCATTTATCCCCCAAGTAACCTTTCCCACCCAATTCGAAATCATAGGTGACGATCTGCCCGTACAATCCGACATGATGCCCGGAAAACGGTTTTTCCACCGCTCTCCGACCGAACCAGCGGCGCAACTCCACATCTCCCCCATAGATACGCCAATAATTATGCTTCCGATCACTTTTCCACCAGGCATACATCCAATTCCCGGCCACAGACCAGTTCTTCCCCAAACAGAACTCAACCCCGATGTCAGGTATCAAAACAGCGTCATAAAGCAAGTTTGTTTTCACCGCCATGCAAAACGGCCGTTTCTTTACCGGAGCTATGACGGTAACGGTATCACGGATGCACAACGTATCACGTGTATGTATATATACCGTATCTCTGACGGGATTTATCGGATCACTATCATAGCATATTTTCACCATCGACGAACGAAGTTTCGGAAAATGGAATTTATACAAATATGAGTATGGCCTCCCCCCTTTCAGTCTTTTCAGTTCTCCCCCCCAATAAGGGCTGTCCTGGTTTTCCAAACGGACGATCTTCTCCAACAAACGAAGGACATCCTCCCTCTCCGGAACATTCACATCCGCTCTCACCATCGTTATAAGTCCGTTCCAGTCACTTCCCGAAAAATGAAAATCCTTCTCCAATACCGGAATCTTTATATAAGGTGATATATACCGCCACAAAACCTCTGCTCGTTTTTCAGACAGCCTTCCATTCAATAGCTCCCCTCCTTCCGGGGAAGCTCCTCCTATTATTTGAATTTTCCTGATAAGACGGACGGAGTCGTTCAATGCGGAACAGATTTTAGCAAACCGCTCCATCTCGTTCCCATTGTCAAGTAAACATGTATCTATATTTACCTTTCCTTGATGAAAATAGATCCTTACCGAATCACGCTTCTCCTGAGCGGATATTTCTCCGCTTATACTCAACACGAGCACGAACAATACACATTTAATATAAAAAAAACATCTTTTCGTCATTTAATCATTTGTTAATATGACAATCCAAACCCAGGCTTTTACACCCCTTGAATTTCGACCGCAAAAATACATACCTATAAACCAACCTCCAAAGCAAAAAACAAGTATTTTAAACTTATAAATACTTAAAAAGACAACCACACAACAGCTACAACACTTACCACAGCAGCCAATCACGCTTACACAACAATTAAAAACACTTAACATCATAAAGAAAAGTACTTAAACATACAAAAAACAGTTATTTTTGCAGGAAACATTATACTTAATAACACTTAAAACAATAAAACACATGAAATTCAGCACAAAAGCCGCTACTTTTCTAAGTTCAATAAAAACTCAAACTTACGACAAAAAAGAAAGCGAAATGATAATAACGTATCAACAAAAACGTGTCTTTCATCTATCCCTGCTCATGCTGGCCTTATGCGCACCCATATACATATATTCAGTTCCATTTCCCAATGAACAGTTTTATTATATTAACAGCGTATTATTCCTGTTTATCATTATGTGCACTCTCGCTTATTTTAAAAAGAGAGTAAATCTGACCACGACCTTTTCCATTATACTGATAGCCATACATATCGAGATTTTTATCGAGATAATTTATTGCTCAATATGTAGCGGATATGAATATAGTTATCAAAGAGCATTGATAATGAGTAACATTACTATCTCTCTCTTATTTACCATGCTTTCCATCTGTGCCTATATGAGTAATATCTCCATCCTATTGTCCTCCCTTACCATAGCTTCCTATACAATCTGCACACTTATCACCGACGAACCGTTCCTATACAGTTATCTGCCTTTGATCATCATCATATACACCATGATCCCCTTATTAGGAAGATCCTTACACAGTAATATCAGCAGCTTGCTAAAAAGTAGCAACTTGCTAAAAGAGGAAGAGGAAATGCTTTTGAAACGTCTCCAAATGAAAAAGGAAGAACTATTCGCGTTCGCCGAGTTGTTAAGCGAGAATAACCCGGAAGAAAAGACAAGCTCCCTGTTAAACATAATAGGGGAACAATCCAAAGAAAATCTTTTTACAGCCCTTGCCGCATACCAGAAAAAGGAAAAAAGTAAACTTGATACAATCAGGAGAATATATCCCAATTTATCCCCGTCCGAATTAAACATCTGCCGTTTAATACTGCAAGACAAGACCGTCAGCCAAATATGCGAATTATTACATCGGAGTAGCGGAAACATAACCAGCCAACGAGCGAACATACGTGCCAAACTCGGACTGAAAAAAAGCGACAATTTAAAAGAAGCATTACAAGAACGCATGAGGCTGTATGAAGAAGAACACCACCGGCAAGAGGAGTTTTCAGCCATGCGTTAGGGATTGCAGAGTAAAGCCCACAGCCTTTAGGCGAGGACTTGAAACGTAAAGCCCGACCGTCCCACGGGAACGCCCAAAAGAAAAAAAATCCCCCGAACATTCATCCGGGGGACATTCAGGCCGTCACGTCAATTATAATACAGATTAAGATCATCCATACCGATCTCCTTCCCGTCCCGGAAAGAAAGGCTCTTTTTCTCGATCTCCTTTCCGTTCTTGTAAACGGTCACAACCCACTGCATCGGCTCGTTCACGACACCGTCCTCCCCGTCCACGACACTACCGGAAACGGCGAACTCGATCGCCTTTCCCGTCGTGGTTAACGTCACCTTTTCGACGGCCAGTTCTTCATCGCTTAGAATCAACGGGCTTGCGAGGCTTTCCCCCGTCGCCCCGTCTTTCAACCGCGTACCGTTGGCGACTACCACGACCGACTTAATGAAGCTGCGGAAATCTCCCGACTGCTCGATCGTTACCTCATACATCGCCCCTTTTCCTCCCGGTTCGTCGTCGTCCTTGCTGCAACCGACGAAACACAATGCCATGCACACGCATACGGCCGACAAATACAAATACTTTCTCATACCTTCAATTATTTAAGTTTATAAATAGATCACGCACCCCAGGCCGACATGGTTGTTATTCCGGAGAATGGAGTTAAACAACATTTCAAACCTGTATTCGGCAAAAAGAGCCACTTTCGGGCTTAGCAACATTTCCGGCCTTATCCCGACCTCGTATCCATACACGAAAGCCTTGCTTTTCGCCAGGTACACAAGATCGCTTTTCGCCTTGGCTTTCTGGTAGCCGATCGTCCCGGCTGCGATCCCCAGGAGCGAGAATTTCCGTCCTTTCAGGGCGTAATAGGCCAGCTCCGGGCCGACCGTCACGGTGTTTGCCTTTACCAGATCCCGGTTTAGATTCCGGTAATTAAGGTTTGCCCCCACCTTGAAAGCCTTGTACACCTTTCCAAAACCGAACGTCCCCTGCACCTGACTTTCATCCACGATATAGCCCAGCTTCACGTTCATATACTGGCTTCCGATATATTGTGCCCTGCACACGGCCACCAGGCACAAAAAGAGCGATAATACGGCAATTTTTCTCATAACCTCATTGATTTACTTGTATCGTTACATTCTCTTTCACTGGCAGACCGTAACGGCTTGAAACGGTAAACTCGATCACCGCCTGCCCGGTCGCATCCGGCCGGAACGTCACCAGGTTGTTTTTTTCCAGTGCCACGCCCTCGCCCCTTGTCGCATCATACCCGGAAATATACACCCGGCCGCTTCCCTTTACGAACCTGGCCGACGCTTTCACCCCGTAAAGTTCCGTATCAAGCTGCAAATAAAATTCCGCTTCCTCCGATACCAGCATAAGATCCGGCACGTTCTGGAAACGTATGTTTATCTCCGGGCTGGAAACTTTCAGTTTGATGCTGTCGGATCGTGTCACCAGTTCGCTGGCTACCCCCATGACGATATACGCCTCTCCCTCGGTTGCCGGGATAAAATCGAAATCCAGCCGATTGTTTGCCTTGAAATCATATTCAAACGTTTCTCCGGGGCTGTATTCGTTGTTATCCACCAGGATAACGCCGTCCCCGTCCCTGACCTCAAAGCGTGTCAATATCTGATCCCCGTTGTCCGGATCGAGATCCGAGATCGTAAGGGTGCAATTAATGGGCTTCCCCACTACGGCCGTATTGCCGTCTATACTTTTCAGCGTCACGGAAAAATCCCGGCTGACAAGTTTCAGTTCGTCGTCGCAAGACGACAAAAAGACCAAAGCGCACAAGGCGGTAACTAATTTTCTCATACGATTTATTTTATTTGTTCACGATAATACGGTCAAACAGAGCGTTCAGATCCACCCCTTTGCTCCTTAGAAAAGCGATGTATTTCACCACCACGGGGGCGGTTTCCGACTGCTCGATGTTGCAAAGCTGCTGGCGGCTGATCCCCATTTCCTCGGCAACGCTTTTCGCCGTCAGGCTTAGCCTGATCCTTTCTACTTTCAATTCATTACTTAGTTCCATAAATGAAATTTAAAGGGTTTATTCTCTTTTGTTTTTTTATCACCTCATAATGCAAATGATTCCCGGTACTTATCCCGGTGCTTCCCACGAACCCGATCACGTCCCCCTTTTCCACCTTCGCACCTTTCCGGGTGTAAATGAGTGTCAGATGTGCGTATCTGGTCTGAAATCCGAAACGGTGCGTAACGACTACCGTTTTCCCATATCCGGGCGTTTCACCTGCGAACGTCACCGTCCCACTGGCTGCGGCGTGTACGGTAGCCGCATACACCGCCGCCATATCCAGCCCTGCGTGAAACTGCCTTTCACCGCTTATCGGATGCGTCCGGTAGCCGTAACGGTCGGAGATCCGGTATTTCTCTTTCAGGGGTGCGACAGAGGGGACGAAACGGTAAATATCCCCGTCCTTTTGGACGATCCCCCACACCGGGGCGATGTCCCCGTAATCCCCTGCGGTCTGCAACACCTCCACGATCAGCGAACGTTTGTCCTGCGCCCCCACCCGGCCGACAGGGATCAGCGCAAGGATCGCAAGGCTAAATATCCTCCACATTCACGATGTCGCTGTTCTCCAGGTCAAAAAGAACGTGACGGCCTCCGTTCTTCTCGTTGATCTCGATACGGAAAACTTTCTCGTCCGGAATGGTGAACTTATCGAAAGCGATCACGTATTTCATCCGGCCGTTCCCCTCTATCCTGGGCGAATAATTCTCCGAGAACAAAGCCTGCTGATCCACTTCCTGGGATGCGGTCAGCTTGGCCGTTTTCTTGTCGATGATGTAATACCGGATATAATCTATATCATAAGGCAGTTTGCTTTTGTTCTCGATCTCAAAGGTAAACAGGAGCAAGTTATCATATATATGCAGGTTGTTCACGGAGAAAACGATCTTGTTGCGAACGATCCCCTTGTTGAATATCCCCCTTTTTGCGTTATATACCCGGCTCATGACCTGATCCCTTTCCCCGGCCGGGATAATGTTGTCGGTCAGGATCACGTTCGCCTTTTTCTCCGGCCGTTTCTCCCCTATCTCATAGACGAACGCCTCCGGCTGCTGCCGATAATCCACGTTGAACGTGTAGAACTTCCCCCCTTCGGTCGCCAGCGACACGTTTGTCTGCCTGGGAAATTCCTCCACCTTTCCCGTGGCTGCGATCATTCGCACGATATTCTCGGTATTCTCGGCCTTGCTTACCTGTATGCAGGTATCGCCGTAATCTATATAAATCACCTTTTCCGGTGCGATCAGGTGCGTTTGCGACACCTCATTCAGATAGATAGTGTCCGGCCGTATGCTCGACATATCGGGCAGGAAATAGTTCGTATGCTCCAGGCTGTCGGCATAGGTCACGTTAAACGAATAGAAAAAACCTCCCTCGGTCGCCACGCTGACGGTCGTCTGCTTGCTGAAACTTTTCCGGTTGGCCTTTATGCGCAAGATATTAGGCACGCTCTCCGGGTTATCGACGGCCACGAAGTCCGTAACGGCCTGGTTATACTTCACGGCCGAGGGGAATACAAGATGTATCGTCTTGGAATAATTCACTGCGATAGGCAGGCTTTCCACCGGGCGGATCTGCGCCCCGGCCGAGGAAACGGCCAACGCCAGGATAAAAGAACAAATAGCTTTCATTTCAGATATAGTTTATAGTTCGACTTCACGGTGACAACGACCTGGTTGTTCTTCTTCCGGAACACGCTCTTTGCCGCATTGCTCACCGCATTAACCCCCGTACTTAGAACGTCCGTCCCGTAAGAGGTAACGTTCATATCGCTAACCACCTCGTCGGCCGCCTCCTTTGTCGCTTCCGCCTTGATGTTCAAGGGCACATATATACCGGGCAGTCCGTCCCTGTCGTACACGGTCTTTTGCATCTCATAGATGCTGTTCCCGATCCGGACGGATTCAACCGTTATATTGATCCTGTCCTGTGCGAGCTTCACCACCCCGAAAACGGCCGTCCCCTTGTTAATCACCATGCCGCCGGGCAGTTGCATTTCTTGGAGCGTGACAAGTTTTATCACGCTCCCGTTCGTGATCTTCTGATCGCCCGACACAATGGCCTCTATCGTGTTTCCCTTGTTCTCCGGTTCTTCCCCCGAAAAGAAACGTCCTACTGTCCTTTCAGGCTCTTCCTTCTTCGGCGTTTCCTTTTTCGGCCGGGCTTTCGCCGTTCTCCGTTTCATGGCTGCGGCCGCTTTCAGACTGTCGGCTCTCTGGTTCTGCCTTAACTGTTCCTGCAAGGCTATCACTTCCGGATCTTCCCGGTACATAGCTCCCGAACGTTCCCGGTACACTTCATCGGTAAAATTCTCGTACTCCGGCCGTCCGTCCGTATTCATCATATCGTCCAGGGTAAAATCGCTTTGCTGCTGTGCCCTAAGCGAAGTGTTCACGCTCCCGTCCTCTTCCCGGTTGTCCCCTTTCCCGGTCAGTGCCAGCGTAACGGCCAGCACCACCAGCACGAAGATCCCCAGGGATGCGAACAGGATTATTTTTGTTTTCGTGGCCTTATCCATAGTGTTACTTTTTTTCAGGTTCTTGTTCTATCCGGACAATCTGCTGTATAAACTGGTTAAAGAAAAATCCCGTCACGTTCTCCGGAAATTGCGGCGTGGTTCTCACGATCTCCCCTTTCGTCCTGATAAGAAACCTTAGCTTCTGCCCCGAAACGCCGTAAATCGTCAGGGTGGAAGTGAAAGCCACCTTGTACGGCTCATTGTCCCCGGCGATCGTCTGGATGCTGTCTATCTCGCATTTATAGACCGCCCCGTTCTGCACCGCATCAAAATAGGCCTTATCATTATAATACTTTGAGAACACGGCATTCAGATCGTTCTTATTGACATAAAAAGCGGCGTGCGCCTGATTTTTTTTCAGGTTCAGGCGATCGAAGCTGTTAGCGTACCCGGTCGCCTCGGCGCACGTCTTTTTCACCAGGGCAAGAAACAGAGCCTCGCTATCCTCGGCGTGCGTTTTCAGGTACTCGCCGGATCGCTCCACCACGACCACCTTATCCAGTGCCGTAAAATTCACCACCAGTCCCCAGGCCAGCACCAGGACAACCACCACCAGGGCAAAGCCCAGGCACAATTTTAAGTTTACCGCTCCTTTGCGCTTGGCCTCGGCCAGTGTATCAAAATCTTTCAGTATATCGTCTTTATTCATAAGATCAGGATTTAAAACAGTTCACGACAAAATTTCACGCTTTTGGCAAACAGGAAAAGTTTGAACACGAAAGCGAAAAGAAGTCCCAGCATGGTATATTTGTTCTGTCCGCACATGTGCATGATATTCTCCGCAATGATAGACCCCAGGGCGTTGGCTATCAGGAACGCCGGGATCGTCATGTAACAGACAAACAGGTTTTTCAGGTATGCGTGCGTATAATGCCTCGTTTTCTCGTCCATGTAGAGTATTACGGCTATCGGCGTGACGATCTCCAGGAGTATAAGATACAGATACCGGGCTGACGCAAAGAAGAAAAATATATATTTCGTTGCGTACAGGAGTATCGTATAAGCCGCAATATTGAACGGCAGCATGATAACCTCCTGAATCTGCTGCCCTACCCAGTTATGCCGCCTTTGCACGTCCTCGATATAGTCCTTTGTAAAGGTTACGATCGCCTCGTCAATGCTTAGATCCACGTCCTCCTGATAATGGCTTATCAATTCGTTCTGAAGATTTCCAAGTGCCGTTTCCACGATCGTAAAGGCGAACGGTGCGACCATGATAATGGCGAACACATAAATATAGATATAGAACAGTTTGAAGAACTGTTTCATATCGACGGGCTTGTCCCCCTCGCTAAAGGCCTCTTTCCAGGCCGTCACGAACTTTTGTATCACGATGATAACGGCGATAAAGGAACAAAGGGCGATGATCCCCTGGCTGACGCCGTTCATCTTGACGGCCTCGTATGCGCTAATCACATTGTCGATCACTTCCATAGGCTCACTTCTTGGCTGTTGATTTCAGGGCTGCGATCCGTTTTATAGCGTCATTGACCGTATTAAACCTCGCTCTCTCGTCGAGCATCTTGTCCCGGTTCTCTTTCAGCTTGTTATCCAGATCCACGATAATTTTTATCCTCTCCCCGTCGGTCATGCTCACCGAGGGCGATATGATCGTCCGGATCAGGTCAAAGGAAAGCACGCTTTCCTCCATGATCTTGTTCAGCACGTTCGTATATTCCCCGTATGCCTCCTGTCCGGTAAACACGTCCGACCGGGTGCACTCTTTCGCCGCCAGTTCCAACATTTCCCCCTGCATGGAAAGCACCTGCAACACCATTTTAGAGTTTTTGATAACCCCGTTCACCTGCCGGTACAGATCCAGGCTCTTAGTCAGTATGTCCCTGGATTCCCCCAGCACTTGAAACTGTTCGTATGCCTGTTTAAGTTCTTTCGCCCAGGTTATCTGCGATAGCTGCGTCAAGGCCGGATCGGACACCACCCACTGGCCGAACGCCGTACAGTAAAAGCACATCATCACAAGCAAACTACATAGACATTTCCGTTTCATAACTTTTCTGTTTTAATTGTTTATACTTCTCTATGGCCGTTTCCATGCTTCCGGCCTCCTTGTAAATCTCCTGCAATTTGTTCCATTTCTCGCCGTCGGTCTGGAATGCAAGCAATTTTTCCGGTGAAAGCTCCAGGCGTACCACCGTTGCATAACTATCCATAAACCGGATGAATATCTCCGAATACGGCCGTACCCCTGAAAAGTCGTTACGGATCGACTTCATCAGGTTTACGTGGCTCCGGTTCTTGATATGGAACGCCTCTACCGTCTGGTCGTAAACGATCTCGTTGGCCGGAAGCACGTATAAGAGTTGCGTATTGGCGATAATGCCTTTCGTGTACTCGTTATCGGGAAGCTGCGCCAATGACTGGACGATCGTACCCACCGCCCCGTTTTCCTTGCGGAGTTTCTGGTAACAGAACGCCACCGTCGAATGTATGTCCGCACCTGAAAAGGTGTCCTTTATAGACTGGCTTTCTGCGTACTCGTCAAAGATCAGCATCCCCCTGACGGAACGATCCGAAAGGATCTTGTTCTCTATCGTATCGAAAAGGATTGTCATAATGACGGAAATCAGGAACGGATCTTTCTTTATCTTCGTCAGCTCAAAGACGATAAAATCCCGGTTCTGCATATCGTTCTCCAGTGGGGACGGCTTGCACACGTTCTCATAAAATCCCCCCGGCATAAATTCCGAACACACGTGCAGGAAGCTGTCTATATCGAAGTATTCCGGCAGGATATTCAAACGCTCATACAGTTTTTTCCCCTCTCTTTGGACGTACCTGTAAAAGTCCGGGAAACAATGGCCGTCGGGAATATCCTCGTAATAACGGCAAATGATCTTTGTCAGCGAAACAACTTGTTTCGTGTCCTCCATGATCGCCTTAGACCGCCAGAATTTAAGCACCAGGTTTACAAGCGTCTTTATCTTCTCGTTGTCCGGCTGCTTCCCGGCCGTATAGAACGGATTGATCCCCAACGGGCTGCTGCCGTCATAATCAATATGCAGCGACCTGTCCGGGTACAACTGCGAAAGCTGGTAAAAGCTCTTTCCGAACTCGACGACGATCTGTTTATAATTCTGCTCGATGTTCTGCTGGATGATGTTCAACGACGTAACCGACTTTCCCCCACCCGTCGATGCGACGATAATCATGTTACGTGCCGGAATGCGTTTCTTATCTGCGTCCCAAACGTCCTTTCGAATCGGTGTTTGATACAGCCGTTCGTTAAACAAGATCCCCTCCTTGTCGCTGCGGAACGTAGAGTAATTGATCCCCATGCAGAGCGACGAATGCAGATCCGAAAGAAACAGGTAGTCCGGATTCAGGTTGTTTTCCCGGCCGATGATCGAGCCTATAAAGATATTATAAAGCCCCTCGTAACTTGGAATGTAATATTTAAACCCGGCGTTCGTGAAAATCATTTTTACCTGTTCCGTCTGTCGGTTCAGGATCGTTTCGTCATCCTCCAACAGCAACACGTTCAGGTGCGTTTTGCAAAGCACGTTTTCCTCGTTGATGATCTCCTGCTCATACGAGGCCAGGCCGTCATAACGGCTTTTTATGGCCTTGTCAAACTCCCGGTAACGGCCGAACAGCTTCACCCTCTCGGCCAGTTCCTCCCGGTAGCTTCCCCCGGCGAATTTCCATATCTGGTTTACCACATGGGAACAGGGCACATGAACGCCGATCCTTTCCAGCATCGACATATAAAGCTGGCTGTTTGCCTCCTGCAAAGTGCTGTCCGTAACATATACTTTCATCCTGTCGGGCAGATACCTTTCATCACAAACGGCAAAGAATATCCCTTTCTTCTGCCCGATCCTTATCATATCGGAACACTGTATATCCCTTAGTCCCTCGTCGTCATGGAAACCGTTCACGTACCGGAAAAGGTGCTGTTTCACCTCGGCCACGTTCAACGGCCGGATCTGCGTGCCACGGATATTCCGGATAATGGAAACTGCACTCTCCACCGATTCCAGAAACTCGGCCAGCCTGTCCCGGTCTGCCTTCGCCAGTTTCTCGCTATACGCCAACGGGTTGGCCTGGTACGCTTTTTCAAGGCTTTGCAGTCCCGAAAGCGTAAAGGACAATATGCAGAAGTGATGCAGGTATTCCCGTCCGTCGAAATACTTCCTTTCGGCCGTCTGTATATAGCCCTCCCCCTCGATCACATATTCCGGCTTGAATTTCCTGCGTAAAAACACGTCCTGCTTATGTATAAACCCGGTTCGGACATACTGGAAAGCCCGGAATAACTCGTTATGCCTTTCCTCCAGATCCGAGCGATCCAGCGAATAGGCCTCCGGCAATTCCAACAGGTAGGAAACGGATATTTCGCCGGATTTGGTAAGTATGGAAGATCCTACCGTATCCAAGATACAGTACGCTTGCGCTGCCGATATTTTCATAAAAAGAGTGTTTACAGGCTGTTTAACAGATCCTTATTCGATATGACAAATACCTGTCTTTTGAACTTGCCGAACTTGCGCTGCATGGAAAGGTTGATAAAGACGATCCGCAAGACCACAGAGGCGAACGCCCCGGCCACCAGCGAAACGATAAAGGCCAAAAAAGATCCCTCCCCACTCATGGCACTTGTCAGGAAGCCCACGACAAAAAGAACAATCACAGCCAGGATAATACAATAGATGCAAAAAAACTTCGTTCTCATTCCATGCACTTTCAGGGGTGTTTCCAGCCCCTTTCTAACCTGGAAGTCCATTAGAGGGACATTTTAAGTTTGCTATTGATAAGTGCGATAACGGCTGCAATGATCGCAAGCCCGATGATGATGTAACCAACTACCCAGAGTAAGTTTACAATACCCTCTTTTCTTGTTCCCTGTCCGTCCCGGTCTATAATCTTATCATAATTCATCACCACACCGATCCCCACTCCCACGATCAGGAGCATGGCGATCACCGGAACGGCATAATCACTAAGGAATGTGTTTACTTCATTTCTGATACCTCCAGTAGCCTGGAGCAAGATAAACAAAGGCGTTTTCATAAGGAGTTTATTTTTAAGTATTTAAGTAAATAAATTCTTATCCGGCCAATCCAAAAACAACCTTTGCTATTGCACTGGAGTTTCAAACTGGAGTGTATTTATACAATTATATTGTACAAAATCCATTCCAATTTGACATAATACACTACTGTTTTAATAAATACACTAATTATCAAACTTTTATAATTTTACCCCTTTTTTATATTCCACAAAAAAGTGTGGAGTTGTCCCACACTTTGTAGAATGTCGCCACACTTCCCTTGTTATTCAATGCCTTGTATATCCCTTATGATCTGCTGGTAATTTTCCTCTATATCCGAGGCCAGTACGGGATGCACGATCGGAAGCGGATCTTCCTTGTCCTCGTACATTTCAAACCTCAAATGAAAGTTCCTCATGTTGGAATGTGCCGCACTCCCCACGAACTCGCCCGATTTCAGGCTGGTAAAGAAATTCGTGTCGTATATTTCCTCTTTCTGCGTGGAAACTGTACGGCTGCGGTTCTCCCCTCCCCGGCTGCTTCCGGTGGTCTTTGAAACCCTCTGCCTCTCCTCTTTTCCAAAAACAAGCGGGTAGCTTTTCAAGGCCTCTATGTCCTTTGTCCGGCCAAAGAACTGGTTCCCGAAATTGGATTCTATCGAACTGCGGTCATATTTCCCGTATATCTTCTCGATCTTCGCCGCCGACTGCGTGAGGAAAACGAAACTGCAAAGGTATTCCCTTAGAACGGACGGCAGTTTCTCGAAATCGGCGATCCGGAACGTGGTCGCTTCATCCAGAAAGTAGAAGAACGGCACTTTGTTCGCCAGCGTGAAACGCCGGGACGAAATGGAAAGCATGAGCGATATAACCGGGGAAATCAGGTTTTCGATCTGATAGGCGTTCGATACGACAACCAATTTCGGACATTCCGGATCTATCAGGTTAAAGTCGAAATCATTTCCGGAAAGGACATAACACACCTTTTTTTCGTTGGCGAGCGTGCTTAGACTGTTGGTAAGGCTGCTTAGATAGCTGCTTTGCGTCTTGGGGCTGTCCTTTGCGTCCAGGAATGCCCCGGCCAGTACCCGGCTCTGGTGCTTGCCCTCCAGGAACGACGTTATCCGGACAGTTCCGGCCGAACAAATGAAATTAACGATATGGGGTATCGTGCAAAACTGCGGATAATCGTTATAAAACCGGATCGAAACGCCCCTTAATATCCCCAACGCCCCGTTAAACCACTCGTCCCGTTTGCCGTCCTTTCCCTGGTAGGCGGTCAGCATATCATCCATTAGCTGCAAGAACAAGGTTTCATTCTTCACCACGGAAGGACGTATCGGATTTGTCCGGTGCGTCCGTTCCATATCCGTGAAACTGATCTGGAAGCACCCATAAGGGTAATTATGTTTTTTTACCAGGTGTACGGCTGTCCTTGCCAGATCGAAATCCTTGTAATTATAGACAAATCCGGCAAACCCGGCCTGTATATACTGGCTTAACAAGGGCTTTCCTATGCTTTTGGTCTTTCCGGAGTTCGCCCCACCATAGACCAGGAAATTATCGAACGGATCGGCAAAGGTTATTTTCCTCCCTCCCCCGGCCGACAGTTCAAAACGGTATTTCTGTCCTTTTTGCTGCTGTTTCCCGGAATTTGGAAGCAACAGCACAACAACGATGATCCCCACCAGGCAGGCGATCCCTATAATAATATACATCATCATATCATAACTCTTTAAACGGGTTTAGAAAACTGCCGATCTGTTTTATCAGCATCATTTTTATATTAGCCGGGTTCTGTATAAGGCTGACGGCCTTTTTCACGTTGCCTACAAGCATCCTTTCCGTCCGGAAGCTATCCCCCAGGATCTCGTTTATCAGCTTTTGTTTGGCCTTACCACCGATAAACCCGACCGTCTTGTCTGCGCTTCGGTGCGTTCCCCTTTCCCTTTCCCGGCCTCCGGTATCTTTGGCGTACCCGGTAAAGGCAAGCAAATCCCGGCGTTCCATAAAGAAAGAACTTTCCCCCTTGATGTAGGTATAGTTTCCGGCCTCGTCCCTTTCGATCGTATATCCCCTCTCCCTCATGGCCTTGTTTATCTGCCTTACCGTCCGGTATTCGGGATTTGCCAGGCACTCCCTAAGATCCTCGTTCCTGACTGCGTACCCATGCTTGTATCGGTCTATCAGATTGATCTCATTCTCGTATGCGTATTTCCGGATCGCCGAAATCGGCACATAGGTTTTCGTTTCCCTATCAAACAGTACATCATAAGACACCTCTTTAAGCTCTTTCCTGTATTTCACCGGATCGGGTTCAGGCATGGGCGTTTCCGCTTCGTTTTCCGTTTCTTCCGGATGTGCCTCGCTCCCCGGCGTTTCCTGCTGTGGCTGCTGCGCTTCCTCCTTTGTTTCCGGCTTTCCGGTCACGCTTTTATCCTCTTCCGGCTCGATCGGCACTTTCTGGTATGTCAGGAAAGAAATATTCTTGGCTTCCAGGCCGTTTTCCCGGTAGGCCACGCCCTCCTGCTTGTACTTGTACAGGTTAAACCGTTCGATAATGCCCTCCATGTGGCGGCTCTCCAGTTTCGGATCGGCGAATTTTTTCAGATCCTTGTGCCGTATGCTCACCCGTTCACCCTCCCGTGAAAAGGAATGTACCCCTTTCCGTACCTTATGCGTGTAGCCTTGTTCTTTCATGGCTACGACAATCTGGTTAGCGGACGTAAAACGGTAGTTCTCCAACAGGTTTTTAAGCTCCGGGTTCTTGATCTTCTTCAAGACGGCTTCGGCCGTCGGTTCGCTTTTCACCAGGTTTATTTGATGCTCGTATGCGAACTGCCGGACGGTGGCGAACGATACCGTCGTATGGTTTTGTTCATCATAAACCACTTTATAAGCGACCTCTTTCAAGGCCTTTTCCCCCTTCTGTGCTTCATCTTTTACATACGTCGAGAAACTTATATCCTTTACCTGCAAACCGTTCTCCCTGTACCCGGCCGGGTTCGCCTCGTACTTTGTCAAGTCGAAACGTTCCGTTATGCTTTTTAGCTGCTCGTCTGACAGAGGTTGTTCGAACGCTTTCAAGAGCCTGTGTTCAACCTGGAACACTTCACCCTCCCGTGAAAAGGAATGCACCCCCTTCCTTACCTGGTGCGTGTAACCTTGTTCCCTCATGGCTGCGACGATCTGGTTTGCCGCCGTAAACTGCTCGTCCTGCAATATCCTTTTAAGCTCCGGGTTCGTGATCTTCCCGATCTCGGCCGATACCTGCGGACGTACATAAGTTTCCCCCTCTTTGGCCTGGTAATCGAATTTCCGGTTAAAACATTCCTGTACCCTGACTTTCCAGCCCTCATGTGAAAAACCCCGTTTCACCGTCCCCCTGCCCTCCAGTTCCCAGGTGTTCCCGGCCGATTTAGCCCCCGGAGAAAGTTTCACTTTCCCGTCCAGGCTCTTGCGTGAAACGATTACGTGAACGTGTAAGTTCAGACCGGGTTTAGGCTCTCCGATCCTGGCGATCCCCTGTTTCACCTCTTCATCTTCCGGATGATAGGATCGTTCCGTTTCCACACGTGCGTAATACATGAGATCCCGGCCTCCCCTAATATTGTCCCGTCCGAAGTTCAAGGCGTATTCATCCATAGCCGAACGGGTGAACGCCTCCAGCTTTTGGAAAACCTCTTTTTTCTCCTGTGGTGTAAGTTCCTTTAAATCGTCCACTTTCCGGCCGATAAGGTGCATTTGTTCCGACTGCGACGGATTGAGCGAAAGCATGAAGAATTTAGCGTCGTTAGCCCCTAACGCCTTTTTGTTCCCGTCTATATCCATAATTACCCGTTCGGGTGAAATATCCTGCTCCGTATGGGAGAAAAAACGCTGTCCCTCCCCCGTTTCCTTTTCCAGATAACGCACCAGGTCGTGACAGCTTCCCGTATTTCCGCTTTTCACGTCCTCGGCCGGGTGTACTTTGGCAAACATAGGCTTATCTCTTTAGTTCGTCCTTTAACCTTTTCACCCACATATCCAGCGTATTACGGTCTATCTCATAAACCGTATCGTTGAATGTCGGTATCTTCTTCACCTCGTCGATACGCTCCACGATCTCCAGGATCTTGTGCGTATTGCATCCGACGGCCGGAGTTCCTTTCTCCTGCCGGGCTATTTCGAGATCCGTTTGCAGTTTCCCGGCCTTCTCCCGGTTTTCCCTGGCTTCCTGTTCCAGTTGCTTGGAATGCTCCAAAAGTTCCTGTACCTGTGAGATGTGCATATATTCGTCCGGATTGTCCCCCGGCGTTTTCACTTCCCCGACAAGCGACAAAAGGAGTTGTTCGATGTTTTTCAGCCTTACGTTAGTGGATTTCTCAATGCCCCGGACAACTTCGATCACCCGGCTTGCCTGCTCTTTGGCCGCAATGTTCGGCGGCATTACATTCGACTGCGGGGTGATCCCCGTTGTTTCAAAATAGAGTAACATTTCGGCCACGAACGCATCGTGCGATTTGTTTCCTTTCAGCATATCAAGCCTAAACCTTGTACTCTCCTTTATACGGATAGACGTATCTTTACTTGTTGTTGCCATAATTTCACGTATAGGGGTTTGCATACATAAATATCGGCTACAATATACTATAATTCAATGAATTATCAAAATAATGTATGCAATATGTATGCAATTCGCATACATATAAACAAGTAAACAGTTATATATCAGTGATTTAGAAAATCAGCATTGGACTAAGTCCAATGACTGCTTGCTCACTTTGGTAAACCGTCGTTCTCTCTCTCCTTGCTTCGCTCGTCGCTCCTGGAACGCTCCGCACGGCTTCGCTCCAATACATCAGACACCCAGCCCCCAAAATGCACATTACAAATGTACACCGCCCCCCAAAAAAGTGTACATTTGTAAAACGGCGGCAATCGTTCCGATCACCTTAGATTTTACAACACAAAAACAAAATTTCACACATTTTAACGCGCGGAAAAATCGCACTAAAGAAACGCTTCGCTCATTTTTTCTCCGTTTCTCATTTTCCGTTTTCAAAATGCACATTTTCCAGCCGTTTTTGAAGCCTGTGATTCCCTAAAATTTTCCTTCTTTGTAAGAATAGTCTTTGTAGAGGTTCTTTGTAAGAAAGCGTTTTTTCATTTATAATTAACTGAAATACAAATCGTTATAAGTGAAAAAACACAACCTAAAATACTCATTTTACTAAAATCCGAAGGGGGAAAATACTTATTTTACTAAAATTACCCCCTCCAATAAATACCCATTTTACTAAAGGTTACAATAAAAAATACTTGGTATTTTTTGGCGGTATCTTTTATTTCTTTAACTTTGTCCCGAACTCAAAAAAAAAGCCTATGGCGACCAACGACATCACCCTCTATATTCCTCCTACGGAGGAAGAAGTAATGTTAATCCAGCCGAATAACGTAACATTCGGCCAGTACTCCGTGACCGAGTGGCAAGAAAACCTCCTGACGCTGATAAGCGACCAGATCCAGCAACACATGACCAGGGAAAAACAACTGCCTAAAGACCTCTTTAACCAGCCTGTCGTCGAGATCAAATGCGACGAAGCCGGGGGGAAGAACAACAAGAGCAAAGTTCTGAAAGAGGCTATCGCCATGATGCGGAAAAACTTTTCCTTTCGCTGGGTGCATCCCAATATCCACCAGACGGTGGAAACGTTCGGGGTGGTGATAACGACGGTACACAACATCAAAGGCACAAACCGGGTAGCCCTGACGCTCAACCCCTGGGCGATCCCTTTCCTGCTCTACTACGGTACGGGTGTCGGCGGTACAAGGTACGGGAAGAACATCGCCTTAACCCTCCGGGGCAATTACACCAAGCGGCTCTACAAGATCATTTGCAGCCAACGGGACAGACGGGAGTATTATTACTCGATCGAGCAATTCTGTAAAGACCTGGAGATCCCGGCCTCCTACTCGAACGCACAGATCGACCAAAAGGTTTTAAGGCCTGCACAGACACGAATCAAGGAAAGCGAGGCCGATGTATGGTTCGATTACAAATTCATCTGCAAAACGCCTAAAAAGGGGCAAAAACCGAAAGCCGACACGATTATCCTGTTCATCCATGCGAGAAATCCCCAAGAACTGCGAGGCGACCAGCAACAACAATACTCGTTCGTTTACCGTTGGGTTTACGGTGCTTTAAGCTATCCGAGCGACAACACCCCGGTAAGGGCACTCGACAAGATCCTGGAAAGCGGACGGCTGAAAGACGTGTACGACCGTTGCGCCTATTACGACGAGAAGGTTTGCAGCGGTGAAATGAGCACAGCCCACGCACATAACTCACTGGCAAAGATGCTGCGTGAGGATTTCGGTATCAAGGCCAGGGGGAAAAAGAAAGATCCCGACCTGTTTGGTTAAATCCGGAAGATTCTCTATATTTGTGTGCGGCCGGGGTGGTTCCCGTCCGTCTGGGGGCTGACGGCTATTGCACGTCAAGCCTTAAAAGTGGGGCGAATTGACGTATTACGACATCCCCACTTTTTCATATCCCCCCCTATATTGTAATGCACATTACAATAATACTAAAATACTAAGATTAGTATAGACTAATCTTAGTATTTTAGTAAAACGAGTATGCTTGAAATCTGCCTCCGGCGGGGTTTTTACGTGGGGGCGTTCTGACCTTT
>NZ_GG688330.1:48166-144078 GCF_000156195.1 Bacteroides finegoldii DSM 17565
AATTTCTTTGAAAGGAGGGCAACCAATGCCGCAGCAGAGTCATTCAATGCTAAAATCAAAGCATTTAGAGCACAGTTCAGAGGAGTAAGAGATAGAGCTTTTTTCTTATATAGACTTGCTAAATTATATGCTTAAATATAGAATCCCTCAGATTGTTACGTTGACCCTGTTTTTCATGATATAATAGGTTGGTATTTAAAAAACAAAGGGGATAACTTACTGAAAAACAGAAAGCTACCCCTTTGATTGTCGGAATGAGGCGACTCGAACGCCCGACCCCTACGTCCCGAACGTAGTGCGCTACCAACTGCGCTACATTCCGATTGCTTAAGAAGTGGTGTCACCAGGAATCGAACCGGGGACACA
Source organism: Bacteroides finegoldii DSM 17565 (assembly GCF_000156195.1). Taxonomy (GTDB): domain Bacteria; phylum Bacteroidota; class Bacteroidia; order Bacteroidales; family Bacteroidaceae; genus Bacteroides; species Bacteroides finegoldii. The sequence goes on from NZ_GG688330.1 coordinate 48,533, forward strand.
AGGATTTTCAGTCCTTTGCTCTACCAACTGAGCTATGACACCTTTCTTGTTTGCGGGTGCAAAGATAAGTATATTTTTTAATACCGCAATAACTTTGGAAGAAATTTTCGCCAATTTCTGATATGGAGAATAATAGTTGTATTTTTTAGATAATATATATCCCGTATCAACTACCTGAATAGCCGATACGGGATTACTTTTTATATACAGAGATATACCTTTACCTTTTACTTAGGTATCTCCTTTTTGGTATTTCCGGTTTCCGGAGATGTATTATTAGGGGTTGCACTTCCGCTTGAAACCTTAGAACTTCCTGACGGAGTAGCACCAGAAGTTGTCGCATTGGAAGTTGCTGTACTGACACTACCGGCAGCTACATTCGCAGTTTGAGGCTGTACTTCCCAATGGAACGGTTCGAAATTGGAATTCGGGTCTACCCAAGACGGTTTCTTTGCTGCATAGATGATGAATGGAGCAACAACGACAATGATAGCACCGATAATCAGTACGGAGAACCATACAGTGTTGCTACCTGTAGAAATCTGGCTGGGCGGGATAAAGCTAAGGATAAAGGCAAGCAATGATCCGCAGAAACCGAGTCCGCCGACGAACCACATCAAACCGTTGCCACTCTTACCGATACGGAACGGGCGGTTCAGTTTTTTCATCTTATAACGAAGTGCGATTGCTCCGGAGAACATCAGCAGATACATGATAAGATAAAGAATCACTGTCAGCTGAGACAGGATCTGGTAGAAACTCTGTACAGAAGGCATTACCACAAACAACAGACTTAATACAGTTACTGCTATACCCTGCACGAACAGAATGTTTTTCTGTACACCCAGTTTGTTTGTTTTCTGGAAGAACGGAGGCATATAACCGGCTTTACCTACGGCAAAGATACCTTTTGACGGACCGGCAACCCATGTCAATACACCTGCCAATACACCGAAGGCAAGGGCGATGGCAATGATCGGTGATAACCAGGAAGCATGGATATACTTGAAGTAGTTGTCAAAACCGACAAGTAAACTCTGAGTCAGGTTAATATCATTTGCGGGGATGATAACACCAAGTGCGAAAGTACCTAGCACAAAGATAAGAACGGTGATAAGCGCACCGATAAATACTGCTTTCGGGTAGTTCTTGGATGGATTATCTACATCTTTCACGTGGATACCGCCCATTTCCATACCGGCATAGAACAAGAAGATACTGGCGGCTAGAACGACATTGTCGAAATTGGTAAAGTCGGGGAAGAAGCTGCTGTCGAAATTCATGTTAGAGTGTCCGCCTGTTGCGAGATAAATGATACCTAGGATAATCAACAATCCGGCCGGAATAATCGTACCGACCAAACCGCCGATTTTAGCCACTTTACCAACCCAGCTCATACCTTTCAGGGAAATGAATGTTGCCAGCCAATAGATGATAAGTACGACGACGAGCGTGTAATACTTGTTGTTTGCCAGTGACATATCATGTACGTCATTCATTCCGATGAAGGCGATGGATACGGCACCGAATGTTAGTACTGTGGGATACCAGATTGTACTTTCAATCCATTGTACCCAAATGGCGAGGAATCCCAGTTTCTTGCCGTAGGCTTCGCCTACCCACCGGAACACACCGCCTTGTTTATCCTGGAACATGGCCGCCAATTCTGCTGCGACGAGCGATGTAGGAATAAGAAAGACAATAGCTGCAAAAAGATAGTAAAAGGCCGAACTCATTCCGTATACGGCCTCGGCCGGTAGTCCACGCAATGATACTACTGCCGTAACGTTCATGATAGCGAGGGTAAACACCCCCAGCTTCACTGCATTTTTAATATTTGCCATAAGTTAAGGTTTTAAGTGAAAAATATTTTAAAGTCAGTGTTATAACAACATTTTGTACGAGATGTTCCCGCAATCTCTTTCAAAGTTCGTTAATTAACATCGTAAGATAAATAGATTGTAATAGAAAAAGGTTACTATCGCGCAATAGTAACCCTTCACTTTTTATCGGGAAAGTCTTTTAATCGACGATCGTGATATGATTCTGACCGAATACATTCAGTCCTAGTTTGTTCATAATGTACTGGATAGCCAACTGTGCTTTTACAGAGTTACCCGATCCATCCAAAGGAGGAGCGAATGCTGCGATACCGAACTGTCCGGGCAACACACCCATCACACCACCTCCTACACCTGTCTTGGCAGGAATACCGGAAGTATACATCCAGTCGCCGGTATGTTCGTAGAAACCTACCGCGGCAATCATGGCTGTGATTTTGGGAGACAAGCTGGCGTCGAACACTTCTTTCTTGGTCACCGGATTCACACCGCCGTTGGCGATTGTTCCGGCAGCGATGGAAAGCTGCAATGCGGTCACTCCCAATGAACATTGACGCGTATAAAGGTCTAGAGACATATCCGGATCATCATAGATACGGTTGTAGTTCTTCAGTAGCCAAGCAATGGAACGGTTGTTGAAGTTAGTATCCGATTCGGACTTATACAATTCGTCTATCAGTTGAGGAGCACTGCCGCACAAGTCGGTTATGTTTCCTACGATGGCGTCCCATTTCTTGACAGAGTCGCCTATTGGTTTCACCATACTGCAAGCGGAGATGGCGCCGGCGTTTACCAATGGAGTAGACGGGTGGTCGTTTTCCAGCAAGATGGCGATGATAGAGTTGAAAGGCAAGCCTGTCGCGTCAGCTCCGATCTTGTCCAATATTTCCTTAGCGCCATATTGACGCAGAGCCAGGATAGCCGTATGTACTTTGGATACGGATTCTATTCCGAAGCGGTAGTCGGTATCCCCCACATGGATGGTCTGTCCGTTGAGCAGGCAGACACTGATTCCAAAGAGATCTTTGTTGACATTGGCCAAGTAAGGGATATAGTCGGCATTCTTGCCTCCCGTATTCGTCTTTACCTGATCGTATGCCTCCTGTACCACTTCTTGCAATTGAGCGAGTGTTACTTTTTTATTCATAGATCTTTTATTTTTTAGCTGTTTTACGACGGCCGCCGTGGTTGAATATTTTAGCTTCTACCGGAAGATTCTTTTCTTGTGCTATGCGGGTAGGAGTAGGATAATCCAATTTTTCCAGTTCTGTGATGGCGTTCTTGATGTCGCCCAGCAACATATCTGCCATATCGCGGCTGAATCCCTGACGGACAACGACGCGCATCACTACATAATCTTCCAGTTTGGAAGGCAATGTATAAGCCGGAACCATCCAACCGTGTTGAGACAGTTTATCCTGCAAATCATACAAAGTCCATTTAGCGTTCTTTGCATATTCTGGTTTCAGATACCAGATGAACAACGGGTTTACCACTTCGTTAGAGTAGTTGACGAACGGAGCCATCTTGGCTATTTCGTCATGGATGTATTTAGCGATCTGCAAAGAGTTGTACTGTACTTCTTTATAACCTTGGAATCCTAAACGGATGAACTGGTAGTACTGTCCCAGAATCTGAGCAGCCGGGCGAGAGAAGTTCAAACCTACTTGAGTGATGTTAGCACCCAGATAATTTACACTGAACGACATCTCTTCTGGCAGATATTCTTTGCCTTTCCAAACCACCCAACCGAGTCCCGGATATACCAGACCGAACTTATGACCGGATACACTGATGGAAAGCACCCATTTCAGGCGGAAGTCCCATTTTGTTTCCGGGTAAAGGAACGGAAGGATAAAACCACCGCTGGCAGCGTCTACGTGGATAGGAATGTCATAACCAGTCTTGGCGTTGTAAGCATCCAGTGCTTTGTCCAATGCTTCTACGTCGTCGTTCAATCCTGTCCATGTAACACCCTGGATAGGTACGATACAAATTGTATTCTCATCACACATCTTCAAGGCTTCTTCGGGATCGAGTGTGGTTTTGTCAAGTGTCAAAGGCACTTCACGCATTTCAATCTGCCACAACTGTGCAAATTTCTCCCATACAACCTGGAAACCTGTAGAAATAACAAAGTTCGGTTTATCAAATGGTTTACCTTGAGCCTGTCTTTTCTTACGCCAGCGCAACCAAGCAGCTACACCACCCAGCATACAAGCTTCTGAGGAGCCGATAGCCAGAGCACCGGTTTTCCAAGTATCTTTTTCCGGAGAATTCCATAGGTTGGCAACGATATTGATACATTTACCGTTCATCACTGCGATACGCGGATACTCAGTTTCGTCAATGTAGTTAATGTTGATGGCTTCGTTCATCAGCTTGGTAGCATATTCATCCATGTAGGTAGTCACGAAAGTAGCCAGGTTCAGGCGCGGTTGAGTCTGAGCGAATGTTTCGTCTTTTACCATCTGATAGGCGACTTCAGGAGTAGTAGGTCCATCAGGTATCTTCTCTACCGGAGAGGGTTGCAACATTCTGTCTGAACCAAATGCTTCTGTTTTAGCATCGCCTTTTCTGAAATTTAAATCTTTCATACTTAATTTGTTTTTTAAAAGGTTTAGGGCGATGGGGATTTTCCCCGTCGAATTTCCCACAACAACAGCAGGCTGTTTTGAAAGTTTTCGGCTTTTACATTATTTGGCGTTTATTAAGGGGGGGATTCGTTTTGAACTTTATGCGATGAGTATTGTTCTCATCAAACCTAAACTTTTAACGAATTTGCGTATGAAAATACAGACGGGAAGAGGAACGATTTCTCTTATCACTTTAATTGCCATCTGGTCTGTTTCGGCACTGACTTCTCTGCCGGGGCTGGCCGTTTCGCCTATATTGGGCGATCTTACGAAGATATTTCCGGAAGCTACGGATTTGGATATCCAGATGTTGACTTCGCTTCCTTCCTTGCTCATTATTCCTTTCATTCTGCTGGGTGGTAAGTTGACGGAGAAAGTCGACTTTGTCCGTATCCTGAAAATCGGACTTTGGCTCTTTGCGGTGAGCGGTATGTTGTATCTGGTTTCCAATAAGATGTGGCAATTGATTGTAGTAAGTGCCTTATTGGGTATCGGGGCTGGGCTGATTATTCCGTTGTCTACCGGTCTGGTGTCGAGGTATTTTACCGGAACTTACCGGGTAAAACAATTCGGCTTTAGTTCAGCAATCACTAATTTTACGTTGGTGATAGCGACTGCCGTCACCGGTTATCTGGCGGAAGTCAGTTGGCATTTACCTTTTCTGGTCTATTTGCTTCCGCTGATTTCTATTCTGTTGATCGGTCGTCTGAAGAAAGACCGGCCGGAAGTTGCCGCTGCTGATAGTGCAAGTTCGAAAGAAGAACGGGCGGTGATAGATACAGGCGGTAGTAAATATGGTATCCATGTGAAGCATTTGATAGAATTGATGTTCTTCTACGGAGTGACGACTTATATCGTATTGGCGGTGATATTCAATCTGCCTTTCCTGATGGAGAAGCATCATTTCTCAAGTGGAAATTCGGGCTTGATGATTTCTCTTTTCTTTCTGGCGATTATGGCTCCGGGATTCTGTCTGGATAAGATTGCGGCTACATTGAAAGAACGTACCAAAGCATACAGCTTGCTGTTCATGGCATTGGGATTGTTGCTCATCTGGATAGCTCCGCTTGAATGGCTGATTATTCCCGGATGTCTGTTTGTGGGGTTGGGCTATGGTGTCATCCAACCCATGCTTTATGATAAGACTACGCATACCGCATTGCCGGAAAAGGCCACATTGGCACTGGCATTTGTAATGATGATGAACTATCTTGCCATCTTACTTTATCCTTTTATCGTCGATTTTTTCCAATGGATATTTCATACCCAATCACAAGAGTTTCCGTTTATCTTTAATCTGCTGATTACTGTTGTCACTCTTTTCTGGGCATACCGGCGCCGTCATACCTTTTTGTTTAACGACCAATTAAAATAAAAAATGAAGAATAAGAAACTGGAAGCCAATCTTAGCATGGCTGTCTCGAAAGTTTTTAGCGGGTTAAATATGAATGCCCTGAAGTATCTTCTGCCTTTGTGGATGAGTCCGCTGACGGGAGCAACCCTTCGCTGCACGTTTGCGGCAGCAGCCTTTTGGGTAATCGGGTGGTTTATGCCTCCGGAAAAATCATCCGCCAAAGATAAATGGCTCCTTTTCCTGTTGGGGGCCTTGGGACTTTATGGCTTTATGTTTCTCTACCTGGCCGGATTGAGTAAAACAACTCCTGTTTCCAGTTCCATTTTTACCAGCCTCCAACCTATTTGGGTTTTTCTCATGATGATATTCTTTTATAAAGAAAAAGCGACCACTAAAAAAATAATAGGAATTTCTATCGGTCTGATAGGAGCATTGGTTTGTATTTTAACTCAGCAAAGTGATGATTTGGCGTCCGATGCTTTCACGGGAAATATGCTTTGTCTTCTTAGCTCTGTGGTATATGCTGTCTATCTGATTCTTAGTCAGCGTATCTTGACTGCCATCGGAGCAATAACCATGTTGCGCTATACCTTTTCCGGTGCTGCCGTATCTGCTATAATAGTAACGTTCATTACAGGATTTGATGCTCCGGTATTTTCCATGCCGTTCCATTGGGCACCTTTCCTTATCCTGATGTTCGTATTGATTTTCCCGACCATTATCAGTTATATGTTGTTGCCTGTCGGTTTGAAATATCTGAAGACAACGGTGGTTGCTATTTATGGTTATCTGATTCTGATTGTGGCAACTATTGCCTCCCTTGCTTTGGGACAAGACCGTTTTAGCTGGACGCAGACGTTTGCCATTATTTTTATCTGTATCGGAGTTTATTTGGTAGAAGTTGCCGAAAGCAAGGAGCGATAAAAGTTTCTCGGTGTGGAACACTTTGTTTCAAGGCATGGAACAAAAAAAGAGCGTCCTTCACAGAACGCTCTTGCTTATTTCATCATCATGTTTTATAGAGAGGAGTTGATTGCTTGTGCTATCGACTTGAATTCTTCATCCGACAATTTCAATTTCGGATTTGAGAACAACATATCCGATTCCTTTTGGATAGGAATTAAATGAATATGAGCGTGAGGAACTTCGAGTCCGATAACTGCTTCGCCCACTTTTTGGCATGGGAAAGCTTTTTCGATGGCACGGGCTACCTTTTTTGCAAATACGTGCATTGCGGCCAGGTCTTCATCGCTCAAATCGAAAATATAGTCTACTTCCTGTTTGGGCACTACCAATGTATGTCCCTTTACCAACGGATTGATATCGAGGAAAGCAAAAAACTTTTCGTTTTCCGCCACCTTGTAGCAGGGGATTTCGCCTGCGATGATTCTGCTGAATATTGTTGCCATAACTTTTTATTGATAAAATAAGGCAAGCCTCACACGGAGACTTGCCTTTTTGTTAAAATGATATGTTTACTACTTCCAATGCAATTTTGCCCTGTGGAACTGTAATTTCTGCAACTTCACCTACCTTCTTGCCAAGCAGTCCTTGTGCAATCGGAGTGTTAACGGAAATCTTGCCTTCCTTCAAGTTAGCTTCGCTTTCAGAAACAATGGTATAAGTCATTTTCATACCGTTTTTCACGTTCTTCAGTTCCACCTTATTTAAAATCTGTACGGAATCTGTTTTGAGTTTGGACTCATCAATGATTTTTGCATCTGCGATCACCGTTTTCAATTTGTTGATGCGCATTTCCAACATACCTTGCGCTTCTTTGGCGGCATCGTATTCTGCATTTTCCGATAAGTCTCCTTTATCTCTGGCTTCGGCTATTGCCGCAGAGATCTTCGGGCGTTCCACTGTTTCCAGCTCTTTAAGTTCCGCCATTAGTTTTTTGTAACCTTCTTCTGACATATAAGCCATGATGTTTTCCTCCTTTAATTGTTTTTATGGTCATATAAACAAAAAAGAATTCCAACATGAGTCATGTTGGAACCCTCTTTTTCATTATTTCTTTGCAAAGATAGACTTTTAAGTGATACGTGTCAAGTTAAAAAAGCTGCTATGTAACATATTTAAATGAAATATGCTAATTTATAACAACTTTAGAGTAATGACTTGACGGCAGCTTCCAAATCTTTGATATCTTCGCCGCGAAGTTTCAGTTCGTTGTTGCGATTAATCAGGAAGATGGACGGTACTTGGCGTACATTATATACAGCTACATTCGTAGAATATACTCCGTTGCCATCGCGTACGCATACCCACGGAAGGTTGGCGGCCGATGTTTTCCAATAGTGCTCGTCCGCGTCGAGAGATACCTGGTAAATTTCCAGACCTTGCGAAGCGTATGTATTATATAGTTCGCGAAGCATCAGGTTATGGGGAGCACCTGCTGGCGACTGGAACACGGAGAAGTCAAGTAATACGACTTTACCTTTCAAGTCGGTCAGCTTACGTACATTTCCTTTTACGTCACGCAACGCGATATCTATAATTCCTGTTTCTACAATTTTGTCTTGCGGAATCTCCAAAGCTTTTGCTTGCGGCTGGCGTGTATTCTTCATGCCTTTAATAACAATGTTATAAAGATTCTTGGAGCGTACGGCATTGGGGAATGTGTTGTTGAGGCTCGTCGCTACGGCTGCAAAACATTTCACGTCATCTTTATTATTCAACGGATCGAATATCAGATAATTGTTCAGCTTCTGGAACAGTGCGAAATAGGCGGCTGCCGTGTTGGGAGCTGCGAAGATATAGTTCACTTTCACGTCCTCTTTATATTTACCGAGCAATGTTGCCAGACTGTCCTCAAAGACATCGTGTCCTATCTTGTTGCCGCGCAGTGCAGCCAACAGGTCATCCGCATTTTTCTGAAGACGGATTTGTTTCAGCGTCAGTTCTTTTATCTTGTTGCTGTTTTCCGAACCTTCTACGGTATAATCGGTGGAGAAGTCCATATACGGAGCTTTGATCTGAACCGTTTCGATAGAGTCTACAGAAAAGTTGATTACTTTGTCGTCTATCCGCAGACGGTAAAATTCGGGAGACTCGGGACGAGCTTGTTTAAAGCTGAATGTACCTTCACCTTTCAATTTCACTGAATCGAGCGGAACAATACCTTCCAGACCGGAAGCTTCCAGATAAAGCATTTTGCCGTCGGCTCCTGATACATCCCCGGTTACCTGGAATTTAGGACCGGAACTACAAGCTGTAATAGTAAGTGCGGCAAGTGCTGCAAAAGTTATCTTTTTCATATAGCGTGTGTTATTTACGAGTTGCAAATATACTTCTTTTCGAGATTAGTCAAAGCATTTTGTTGTGTTCTTCTCCTAATTTTGAAAAAAAAATCGGTTTGCAACTAACTTTTTATCTCATTTCCACCTGATTACCACGATAAATGTATATCTTTGCAGGAATTTTGAAAGAAAAAGTATAGATAAAACAATTTTTATGATTAACCCAATTGTTAAGACGATCGAGTTGGCGGATGGAAGAACCATTACACTCGAAACGGGAAAGTTGGCAAAACAGGCAGACGGTTCTGTAATGCTACGCATGGGCAACACCATGTTATTAGCTACTGTTTGTGCCGCTAAAGATGCAGTTCCCGGAACAGATTTCATGCCTTTACAGGTAGAATACAAAGAAAAATTTGCGGCATTCGGCCGTTTCCCGGGTGGTTTCACCAAGCGAGAAGGTAGAGCTTCTGACTATGAGATTCTGACATGCCGTCTCGTTGACCGTGCTCTCCGTCCTTTATTCCCTGATAATTATCATGCAGAGGTATATGTGAACATCATCCTCTTCTCGGCTGATGGTGTAGATATGCCGGATGCATTGGCAGGACTTGCAGCTTCTGCAGCACTTGCCGTTTCCGATATTCCGTTCAACGGACCTATCTCTGAAGTACGTGTGGCACGTATCGACGGTCAGTTCGTTATCAACCCGACTTTTGAACAACTCGAAAAAGCAGATATGGACCTTATGGTTGCCGCTACTTATGAGAACATCATGATGGTGGAAGGCGAAATGCAGGAAGTGTCTGAGGCTGAATTGCTGGAAGCCATGAAAGTGGCTCACGAAGCCATCAAGATTCATTGCAAGGCTCAGATGGAGTTGACAGAAGCGGTAGGTAAGACGGTAAAACGTGAATATTGTCACGAAGTGAACGACGAAGAATTGCGTAAGGCAGTTCGTGAGGCTTGTTATGACAAGGCTTACGCCGTAGCAGCTTCAGGAAATAACAATAAGCACGAGCGTTTTGACGCTTTCGAAGCTATCCGTGAAGAGTTCAAGGCTCAGTTCTCTGAAGAAGAGTTGGAAGAAAAAGGACCTCTGATCGACCGTTACTATCATGATGTGGAAAAAGAAGCAATGCGCCGTTCCATCCTTGACGAAGGCAAGCGTTTGGATGGCCGTAAGACTACTGAAATCCGCCCGATCTGGTGTGAGGTTGGCCCGTTGCCCGGTCCTCACGGATCCGCTATCTTTACTCGTGGAGAGACTCAGTCATTGACTTCTGTTACGCTGGGTACTAAGATGGACGAAAAGATTATCGACGATGTTCTGGAACACGGAAAAGAACGTTTCCTGTTGCATTATAACTTCCCTCCTTTCTCTACAGGTGAAGCAAAAGCACAGCGTGGTGTAGGCCGTCGCGAAATCGGCCACGGTCACCTGGCTTGGCGTGCTTTGAAAGGACAGATTCCTGCTGACTATCCGTATGTAGTACGTGTAGTTTCCGATATCCTCGAATCTAACGGTTCTTCTTCTATGGCAACCGTATGTGCCGGTACATTGGCATTGATGGATGCAGGTGTGAAAATCAAGAAGCCGGTATCAGGTATCGCTATGGGACTGATTAAGAATCCGGGTGAAGAAAAATATGCCGTATTGTCCGATATACTCGGTGATGAGGATCATCTCGGAGATATGGACTTCAAAGTGACTGGAACAAAGGATGGTATCACTGCTACTCAGATGGATATCAAGGTAGACGGTCTGTCATACGAAATTCTGGAACGTGCTTTGAATCAGGCAAAAGAAGGTCGTATGCACATCCTGAACAAGATTACCGAAACAATTGCCGAGCCGCGTGCTGAACTGAAAGAACACGCTCCGCGTATCGAGACAATGACGATTCCTAAAGAATTTATCGGTGCAGTGATCGGTCCTGGCGGTAAGATTATTCAAGGTATGCAGGAAGAGACAGGTGCTGTGATTACTATCGAGGAAATTGATGGTATGGGACGCATCGAGGTTTCAGGAACAAATAAGAAATGTATTGATGATGCAATGCGTATGATCAAAGCGATCGTTGCTGTTCCCGAAGTAGGCGAAGTGTATAAAGGTAAAGTTCGTTCTATCATGCCTTATGGTGCGTTTGTCGAATTCTTGCCGGGCAAGGACGGTTTGCTGCACATCTCCGAAATTGATTGGAAACGTCTTGAGACTGTAGAAGAAGCCGGAATTAAGGAAGGTGATGAGATTGACGTGAAGTTGATCGATATCGATCCGAAAACCGGTAAATTCAAACTTTCTAGAAAAGTTTTGTTGCCAAGACCGGAAAAGAAGTAAAGAGCGAATAGCTTTATAATAGTAAGGATAGTCCGAAAACTTAGTTTTCGGGCTATTTTTTTTATACGATGAATAGGGAATAAGGAGAGAGAATCGGGCTAAAAAAGAGAATCGGAAAGTACCCCCATACTTCCCGATTCGAAACAGTCAAAAATCGACCTTAATCAATTTATTAACTTAACACGTTGCAAATATATGAGATTTTTTTCTTAGAAAGGACTTTTTACTAAAAAAAGTTTAGACTGCGAGGATAATATGCTTTTCCGTTTGTTGTTGCTTGAGATGTTTGTCGGCTGTTATAAAGGAGTGATTTTACTTGGTTTTTAATGTCGCTTTTCTTGTTTTTCTTATATTAATTTCGTATCTTAAGAAATTTTGTTTTTGCCTGTTTGGGTGGTCACTTTGCAAAGTGATGTTTGTCATTCTATAAAGTGCCATTTGTCTTCTTATAAGGGGACATTGGTCACCTTGTAAGGTGACGACTACCCGTGTGCATAAAAAGGAACTGTTTTGTGCGCGTCAATTCCTTATTCTCTGTGTGGAGCAACCTTACTTATATACTTGTATCGGCAATTCTCCCCGTAATGCGCCGAGTGCATTGAGGGCTAATGCTTCCAATTCATCTTCTCCGGGATATACATATACGGGAGCAATGAATGATATGCGTTCTTTCAATCGGCTGATTACATAATCGGAATGCGCGATACCGCCTGTCAGTAGAATGGCGTCCGTCTTTCCGTAGAGCACGGTAGCGGCAGCTCCTATCTCTTTGGCGATATTGTAAATCATGGCATCCAATATCAGTTTGGCGTGATGGTCGCCTGCTTCAATGGAACGTATGACGGTGGGGATGTCGGTTGTTCCCAGATGGGCAGCCAGTCCGGCACGTCCGGAAATACGTTTTTTAAGTTCGTCGTTCGTGAACCGGCCGCTGTGGCACAAGTCAATCAACTGCCCGGCAGGCAGTGTGCCGGCACGTTCGGGGGAGAAAGGCCCGGAGCCGTCCAATGCATTGTTGGCGTCTATCGCTCTTCCGTGCCGGTGGACGGCTACGGAAATCCCTCCACCTAAATGGCAGACAATCAGATCTAAATCTTCATATTTTGTGCGCTGCTCTTTAGCGAAGCGTCGGGCGATGGCCCGTTGGTTCAATGCGTGCCAGATAGTGATTTTCGGCATGAGTGGAGAGCCTGTGATACGGGCAACGTCTTCCAGCTCGTCAACAACGCCCGGATCTGCGATGAAAGCCCGGCAACCGGGAAGCAAGAGGCTGAGTTCGGAAGCTATGAGACAACCCAAATTACAAGCGTGATTGCGCATGGCATGGATGATATCGTCCAACATGACATCGTTTACCTCATACACTCCACCGGGAATCGGTTTCAACAGTCCTCCCCGTCCGATGATCGCATCAAAGTCGAAAGGTATCTTTTCGGACTCCAGCGCTTTCAGTACCAGGTTCTTGCGGAATTCAAACTGATCGATAATACGTGGAAATGCGGCTAACTCTTCTGTCGTATGTTTTATGTTGCGGATTAGCAATGGCGTTTCATTCTCATAAACGGCTATTTTGGTGGACGTGGAGCCGGGGTTGATAACTAGAATCTTCATGGATCGTGAGGCTTAAGTGTGATTTAGATGGATGAACTTGCAACTTGAGTGCCCTGCTTCCTGCATTCACAGTCTCCCGACACTTGCAGGCATGCCATAGCGATACTGTAATATTTGGACAATCCGGAGTCACTGCGCGAAGGAAGAACCACCGGGCAGATAGGTCCTTGCAACAATCCCGCCATCTCTGCTTTGGCGAAGAGGGAAACGGACTTGTAAAAAGCATTCCCCGATTCGATATTCGGGAAAATCAGTACATCTGCCTGTCCGTTGATGGGGGAGACGATTCCTTTGATATCCCCGCTTGCCTGTTCGCAGGAAGTACGCACGTCCAATGGTCCGTCAATAATTACATTGCCGAACTCGCCGGCTTCGGCAAGCTCTACGATATTCACATAATCCAATGAATGAGGGAATTTGGCACTGACCTTTTCGGTGCAGTGTATTAATGAGATGCGCGGTTGTTCGATCCCGAAATGACGGCAGGTGCAGATAGCATACCAGATCATTTCAATGCGTTGCTGCAATGTAGGACGCGGAATGACGGCTGCATCCGAGAAGAAAAGCAGCTTATCGTACGTCGGTATCTCCATGACGGCAAGATGAGTCAGGATTTTTCCTTTAGGGAGCAAGCCTTTCTCCTTGTCGAGGATGGCGTGCAACAGATTGTCCGTATTGATAATCCCTTTCATCAGGATATCGGCTCCCCCTTCGCGGACGATACGCACCGCTTCACGCGCCGCTTCGTCGGGGTCCTCTATATGAAGGGTTTTCACATATTCGGGATATTGCTTGAGTGTGGGATATTTCTCCAGAATGGCTGAATCTCCGATCATGAGAAACTCCGCAATGCCCTCTTCCAAAGCGCGGGAAATGGCGTACTCCGTATTGGGGTCGTTGGCACAGACTACGGCGATACGTTTTCTGCGGTTCAGTACTTTAAGATGGGCTGTCAGTTGAGCGAAATTTCGAATAGGTTCCATAACGTTAGATTTTTAGCAAATATCTGAAAAATCATTGAAAAAATAACGATTCCAAACCGAAAAGTTGCGCTTGTGATGTAACATTTTGCTATATTTTGTTTGTTTTGTCGGGTAGATGCGCTTAGAATCGTTTTTTCGTGTATTTTTGCATGAGCAAATCTACCGAATCATAAATAGATTATTAAGTATGGATATTCAATTTCCTCCCTTTTTGCAGAAAGACGATAAAGTGGTCATCGTATCACCTTCCAGTAAGATAGATAAGCTGTTCTTGAAAGGTGCGAAGAAACGGTTGGAGTCATGGGGCTTGAAGGTCGCTATGGGAAAACATGCCGGTGGCTCTTCCGGCCGGTTTGCCGGAACAGTCAAACAACGCTTGGATGATTTGCAGGATGCAATGGACGATCCGAAAGTAAAAGCCATCCTTTGCAGCCGGGGCGGGTATGGAGCGGTTCATCTGATTGACAAACTTGATTTTACCGCTTTCCGCGAACATCCGAAATGGCTGCTTGGTTTCAGTGATATTACCGCTCTGCATAACCTGTTCCAGAAAAACGGTTATGCTTCGTTGCATTCATTGATGGCGCGCCATCTTACGGTGGAGCCGGAGGATGATCTGTGTTCGCTTTATTTGAAGGATATATTGTCGGGCAATCTTCCTGTTTATACTTGTGAGAAGCATAAGTTGAACAGGAAGGGCAGTGCGGAAGGTATTTTGCGGGGCGGAAATATGGCGGTGGCTTATGGCTTGCGCGGTACTCCATACGATATTCCGGCAGTGGGAACAGTGCTCTTTATAGAAGATGTGGGCGAACGTCCTCATGCCATTGAGCGTATGATGTATAACTTGAAATTGGGTGGTGTGCTCGAAAAATTGTCCGGGCTCATCATCGGACAGTTTACGGAATATGAAGAAGACCGTTCGCTGGGCAAGGAACTGTATGCGGCTTTGGCGGATTTGGTGAAAGAGTATGATTATCCCGTTTGTTTTAATTTTCCGGTGGGACATGTCGCGCACAATCTGCCGCTTATCAATGGAGCCAGAGTGGAGTTCACCGTTGGAAAGAAAAATGTGGAATTAAAGTTTATATGTTAATAATCTATTCCATCCGGGTGATACTCTGATGAAAATAATTAATTTTGAGACCTTAATAGATAAGAGGATAATGAAAAAGAAATCTATGATGTTACTGACGACTGCTTTTCTGCTACTGTCTGCATTTTCGTGCGGAGGAGGCAACAAAGCGAATACAACTAATGAACAAAGCGAAAAGATAGTGGTGAATGTACCTCAGTTTGATGCGGACAGCGCTTATTTGTACGTAAAGAATCAAGTGGACTTCGGACCTCGTGTCCCCAACACAAAGGGGCATGTAGCTTGTGGAAACTATCTGGCGCAGCAATTGAAGGAGTTTGGCGCACAGGTGACCGATCAGTATGCAGATTTGATAGCTTATGACGGTACTTTGCTGAAGGCTAGAAACATCATTGGCTCCTATAAGCCGGAAAGTAAGAAAAGAATCGCTTTGTTCGCACATTGGGACACACGCCCATGGGCCGACAATGATCCTGACAAAAAGAATCATAAAACACCTATTCTCGGTGCTAATGACGGAGCAAGCGGGGTGGGAGCTTTGCTGGAGATTGCCCGTCTGGTTCATCAACAGCAACCGGAGCTTGGAATCGACATCATTTTTCTTGATGCGGAAGATTATGGAGCGCACGATCAGGATAACGAAGAGTCGTGGTGTCTGGGAGCACAGTATTGGGCGCGCAATCCTCATGTTCAAGGATACAATGCCCGTTTCGGAATTCTGCTTGATATGGTAGGAGGTAAGAATACGGTCTTTCTGAAAGAATCCTATTCCGAGAAGTTTGCGCCGGACGTTAATAAGAAGGTTTGGAAGGCTGCCCGGAAGCTGGGATACGGCAATCTGTTTATCAATGAAGATGGAGGAGGGGTGACGGACGATCATTTGTTCATTAACCGGTTGGCGCGTATCAAGACAATTGATATCATTGCTTCTGATCCGGAAGGTGGATTTACTCCTACCTGGCATACCCTCACGGATAATATGGATCACATTGATAAGAATACATTGAAAGCAGTCGGTCAGACTGTATTGGAGGTAATCTATAACGAGAAATAAAATAAATAGTATGTCAATTAATGAATTACAAGACGAAGTAATTGCAGAGTTCAGTGACTTCGATGATTGGATGGACCGCTACCAGCTACTTATTGATTTGGGAAATGAGCAGGAACCGCTGGATGAAAAATATAAAACAGAACAGAATCTGATTGAAGGTTGTCAGAGCAGGGTATGGCTTCAGGCGGACGATGTAGACGGCAAGATTGTATTTAAGGCGGAAAGTGACGCTTTGATTGTAAAAGGAATTATAGCTTTGCTGATTAAGGTATTGTCGGATCATACTCCTGATGAAATATTGAATGCCGATCTTTATTTTATAGATAAAATCGGGTTGAAGGAACATTTGTCACCTACCCGTAGCAACGGTTTGCTGTCGATGGTAAAACAAATACGGATGTATGCGTTGGCATTCAAAGCAAAAGAGGGGAAGTAGTTAAAAGTAAAACAGATGGGCAGTTCCGCTCTACCTATTAATAGGTATAATTCTTAAAATAGTTTAATTGCCGTAGGCATTATTTGTCTTTATTAGCTTTTCTTTGTTCTTTTACGCCATATAGTTAAAAGACAAAATGTATGAACTACTATTTAAAGAGACGGATACTGTTTTTAGCTTTCCTTTCATTTTGTGTCATTTTGCAAGCGCAAAGAGAAGAAAAACGAATTTCTGGTCATGTGCGCGATTCGCAGGATCTTCCGTTAGCGGGAGTTAATATTAAGGTAAAAAATACGCCTTATGGAGCTATTTCCAATGAAAAGGGAGAGTATGTGTTGAAGGGACAGTGGGAGCCCGGTGTGAGTATTGAGTTTTCCTTTATCGGTATGAAGCGGAAAGTAGTTACCTATAAAGGACAAACACGGCTGGATGTGACTTTGCTTGATGATGTGAATAATATGGATGAGGTTGTTGTCACAGCCAAAGCTAATATTAATGAGATTGATATTCGTGCCCGCTCCGGAGTGGTGCAAGAGGTGGATATGCGACGCATCAATAGTAAGCCGATGATCGATATGGGGCTGGCATTGCAAGGTTCTGTTCCCGGATTGATTATCCAAAATACCGGGGAACTGGGTTCGACCCCTGAAATCCGTATTCGTGGAAACTCTTCTTTACGTAAAGGGAATACAACGAATGAACCGTTGTATATTATGGACGGTAAGGTCATCAGTCCGGAAACTTTCTACAATCTAAACCCGATGGATATCAAGGAAATAAAGGTGCTGAAGGATGCGGCTGCCTGTGCCTTGTATGGAATCAAGGCTGCCAACGGGGTATTGGAAATCACTTCCCAGCGAGGTGTCAGCGGGCAGACAATGGTTACTTATACGTTGGACATGGGAGTCACGACGCGCGGTCGTCGCGGCGTGTCTATGATGGACTCAGCGGAGAAACTGGAACTGGAACGGTTGCTGCAGAATCCGGAGACTCCGGGATATCGTTACAGTGCTGATTACTACAATAAATACTATGCGGGCGATCCTAACTTGTCGCAACTGATTGCGTCGGGGGAACAGAAGTTGAACGAATTGAGGAATATCAATACAGATTGGTTCAAAGAGTTGATTCGTAACAATCTGTATCAGAAACATAATGTAAGCATTCGGGGCGGAAGCGAACAGACTACCTATTATATATCTGCCAATTATACCAAGCAAGGAGGACGTTTGCCGGGTAATGACAAGCAGCGTATGAGTTTGCGTATGAATCTGGATCAGAAACTGGGACATATCGGTTACGCTTTGCTGAGTGTGAACGGTGGATATGCGAAGACGAATACCCCGAACGGATCTACTTCCGATCCGACCCAGTTGGTTTATGAGTTGAATCCTTATGAAACGAAAGACGGTGGCGAACTGATTTCTTATCCGGGACGTACTTATAAGGACTTGATGAATCAGTTCAGCCAGGAGAGTGCGGCGAAAACTGCCGGGATCAGTGGTAGCCTGACCTTGAATCCCTTGCCCGGACTGGATATTGCCGCAGTGGCGGGATTGGACTTTCTGTTGGATGAAACGGAACAGTTTACCCCCTCTACTTCTTATTCGGAAATGACAAGTGGTATTCCGGAACTTAAACGGGGTATTTTCGCAAAATCAAAGAATACGACCACGAACATTTCTACTAACATTCGTGCGACTTATAATCATGTATTTGCCGGTAGGCATGACCTTACGTTGGGAGCTAATATGGACTACTACCTCACTCAGTTGGATAATGTGTCCATAACCGGTTATGGCGTGGGAACGATTAATTCGGCTGCTGCCATCAATCACTCCATTCAGGGAACCCGTCAGGCGGAAGTCGGCGCTCTGAAAGATAAAAATGCGCAGTTGGGATTGGGAGCTGTATTAGGTTATACCTTTGATAATATTTACGATTTCTATGCGACTTATAAAGCGGACGCGTCTTCTATCCTGCCTTCGGACAAGCGTTGGAATAGCGCTTGGGCAGTCGGTATCGGTTGGACTCCCAGCTATTACTCTTTCCTGGCAGACAATACTGTCCTGACCCGCTTGAATCTGAAAGCGTCTTACGGATATACAGCCAATCTGAACGGTGTTTCCGTTTCCTCTACGGTAGCTACTTTCGCCTATTCCAATAATGCATATGAGGATCAGCGTGTTCTGGAGTTGATGGGACTTTATAATAAGGACTTGAAACCGGAACAGACGAAATCCATTGATGCGGGAGTCAGTATTGAGTTGTTCAATCGGGTGACTTTGGAGACAAGCTGGTACAATCGCCGCACGGAACAAGCGTTGCTTGATGTGCCTATTCCTTCTTCCACCGGTTATACCACATTGAAGCGCAATATCGGTATATTGGAAAACCGGGGAATCGAATTCGGACTGAAAGCGAAAGTCTTGGATACAAGAGATTGGATTTTGAATTTGAGATGGAATATGGCGTATAATCGTAACAAGGTAATTGACTTGTATTATGCAGACAAGATATATGCATCTGAGGATGTATTGGTTCCGGATTATGAAGTGGGCAAGTCATACGATATGATCTATGGTCCTCAGTCTTTAGGCATTAATCCTTTGACCGGTTATCCGGTATTTCTGGTGAAAGATAATAAGGAGAAGCAGGCGAGTGAAACATTGACAGTGGATGATGTGGTAGCTTTGGGGCATTCTACACCACCGTATACCGGAAGCTTCGGCCTCTCTCTTTCTTACAAAGCCTTCGACTTGGATGTGGATTTCTATTATGTACACGGCGGCATTCATCAATTCAATTATTCGTATGTGCGTGATAAGGATAATGTGAACCGGAACGCTGTGGCAGGACAGACGGAAAGAATGTGGTTCAAAGCCGGTGATGAAGGGAAAGTATATCCTACTCCTTTTTATACTTCAGCTACTGCGGAAGAGAACCTTACTTTGTATCCCAACTCCTTGACTGTGGGAAAGAGTGATTACCTGAAACTCTCTATGATTTCTCTGCGATATCGTGTAGACCAACGTTTCTTGCGGAAAACGATACCGTTCGTGAAGTATGCTACTTTTGCTTTTCAAGGTTCCAATCTGTTTACCTGGACTTCATACAAAGAGTCCGACCCGGAAAGCGGCACACTTGCAGGAAGTATGCAGCCTATTTATACATTCAATATGAATCTGACTTTTTAAAGGATAACGATTATGATAAAGAAACTCATTTATATATGTGCCGTCATGGTGGGGAGTCTGTCAGGATTGTCTTCTTGTTCATTGGACATTCCCCCTTCCGATCAGTATTCGGATCCGGATGCTATTGTGGATATTTCAACGGCACGCTCTCTTTTGTCTTCTGTTTATAGTTTGTATCCACATTACGAATATGAACTTTCTATTTTGGGCGATGATTTTTGCCCGACTTCCATTGTGGGAAAAGATATGAGCCTGAAGAACCTTTATGCTTGGCAGGATAATTCCATAACGACTCTTGCCGAAAGTTTGTGGGGAGAGTATTATAACACGATCGCCTCCTGCAACGCTTTATTGGAACGCGTGGATAACATAACGCTGGAGAATGCTTCGGAGGAGAAGGATAAAGCGGCTATCATTAGTGAGGCGAAAGCATTAAAGGCGCTTTGCTATTTCAATCTGTTGAGACTGTTTGCTCCTGCCTATGACAAGAATCCGCAAGCGGATGGGATTGTATTGAAGGATGAACTGGGACTTGCTTTTCCGAAACGTTCTTCCATCGAAACCTGTACGACTACTATCCGTACATTACTGACAGAAGCTGCTGCGGTCGAGAATAATCCGGATAAGAACGGCTGGCTGTCTCAGACTGCGGTTTATTATCTGTTGGCTGAGTTGGAACTGTATGCCGGACAGTATGGGCAAGCCGTAACTTATGCGGAGAAGGTGCTGGAAAAAGCGACGGATGATATGTTCACGGAGAATGGTTACGAAAGACTTTGGGAAACGGCTTCCTGCAAAGAGCGTATATTCGCTTTTTATACATCGAAGAGTTTTTATGCAGGTATTCAGTTTGATGCGACGAACGGTGATTACTTTGCATTGAATCCCGCTATCACTTATGGAGACGATGATATACGTCAAGCTTATAATGTATATCCTTTCGAGATGGATGGAGAGTCCCGAAATCTGATGGGGAAATATAATAAATGGAATAAGGAATCCAAAAGTATACAGTATATCAACGTGATGCGCTATGCCGGTGCTTACTTTATTGCTGCTGAGGCTTATAGTCGGCAGACCGGGCAAGAAGGCAAGGCGATTGAAAAGATGAATGAATATCTGGAGGCTTGCCAAGCTACTCCTATGGAGGATGATTTGACAGGAACGGATCTGATAGAGGCTATTCATAAAGAAAAACAAAAGGAATTTGCCGGTGAGGGCGTGCTCTACTTCGATTTGAAGCGTTTGCACTCGGGAGGTTTGTCCCGATTGTCGCAGTGGGGAGATAGAGAAGATACCAAAATAAAGGTGGATGATTATCGCTGGTGTTTTCCCATTCCTCGTTCGGAATATAAATATAATGAGAATATAACTCAGAATGAAGGATGGCCTTTGAATAGGTAAAATTGATTCAATAAAAAAGGAAGATTATGAGATATAACTATTATTATCTGTGTTTATACGTCCTTTTCTTGTTGGGATTAGTGACAAGTTGTAGTAACGATATTGATTATACTTACAAAGGAAGTAATTATATACAGATCAGTACGGCGGATGACCCTGCCATAGCGGAAAATGATGATCGTCCTGTTACTGTAGATGTGCTTTTGGCTACTGCTGTAGAAACGGACGCTACAATTCATTTTGAATTGTCGGGCAATGAGGATGGAGTTTTGAATATGGAGAACGATGGGAGTGTGCTGATTAAGGCTGGCGAAAAAAAAGCGAGCTTTAAGATAGCTTCCAATCATAAAGGATTAATAAAAGCTCAACGGTCAATGACTTTGAAGGTAAAGGATTATACTGATCCTCGTATGCAAGCTTGGAGAGATTTAAAACTGATTGTGAAGCCAAGTGTGGAATCACCTACTTTGACTGAAGAGCAACTTGAACTTATTAAAGGGTATAAAGAAAAATATGGTTTAGACTTGAATCAGTTTATTGGAGTGCTGAAATGTAATGTGGAAATACGTTATCCGGAAGGCGATATTGGAACATTCTATGATGAAGAAACCCGTTCTTTTGAAGGTAAGAGTGTGATTACGTTAAGTGATAATGCTACTGCTGAACGACCGATATTGAAGATGATTGATAATCCGATGGGACTGACCTCATTCTTATGGGAAATATTACAAAAAGAAACAATAGAGGAGGAAAGTTGGGCTATTAATGAATGGAATCAATGTATGTTGACTGCTATTGAGTTTGATCGTGATAAAGAAGAGTTTGAGGTGACACTTGATAATTTGGAATTATTATTGGAAGAACGCTCTATTTCATTTTTGGGAACAGTGTTAAATAACTATGATGAATCGATAACTTCAGTTCCTTTTAAGTATTCTTTTACGGCATGGAACCGTTGGAAACAAAAAGCTGATAATGGTGAGAAAGTAGCTGTCCCGGATGGAGAAGGGGATAGTGGAAATCCAATATATACAGAGTACAATGTATCTGATTTAATTGAAATGGGTACTACATTAGAACCTCGTATTTACTTGGTTATATCAACTATTGATGAAGATGGATGGGAAAATGAACCTTCCGATTTTATTGAACCGAAAGGCTCTTTTAACGAGGATACATTTACTTTCCAATTTTCATGGGATCATTATAATTCAGGTGGTTACACCCAAATCTATGTAACTTATACCTTAAATAAATAACAGACTTATAATTAATTTATGCTACAACAAATTAAAACAAAAGCTATTCTAGTCTTAGCATTTCTTTTAGGAGTAATATCTGTAGATATGCTTGCGCAACAATCCGTTTCAGAGAAGAAGATCGGTTTACCTCCCAACACCGTTGAAGGTGTATTACCGAATGGTTTGCATTATCTGATTCTCCCGAACGGGACACCGGCTCATACGACGGAGTTTCGTCTGGTGATGCGGCTCGGCTCAGCACAGGAGACGGATAAGCAAAAGGGAGCTGCCCATTTTTTGGAACACATGTCTTTTGCCGGTAGCAAACACTTTCCCGGACGCGGCATGGTGGACTATTTGGAAAGTCTAGGAATGAAGTTTGGGCGGGATATCAATGCTGTAACCGGCTATGACCGTACTATTTTCATGCTGACAGTGCCGATGGATAAGACTGATTCTGCCGTAAGTGATAAAGTTCTGTTGATACTGAAAGATTGGTTGGACGGACTCTCCTTTGAGGAAGAACGGACGAAGAAAGAACGCGGAGTGATTTTGGAAGAGTTGCGCGGCTATGACATAGGAGATGACTTTTATAGCTTGAAGATCGGTCAAAACCGTTTTACCGACCGTATGCCGTTGGGCAGTTCGGAGGATATCCGTAGCATTGACCGTAAAACACTGATTGAGTTTTATCAGCAATGGTACTCTCCACAAATGGCCACTGTTGTGGTGGTAGGGGATGTAGATCCGGTTTCCATAGAGAAGAAGATCAAAGAAATGTTCGCTTCCATTCCCCGTAAGAAGGTGAAAGGGTATCGTGTTTATCCTCTCACTTATGAAAAAGGAATAGCTCTTCATGAGATAGGAGATGATCTCAAACGCAGTTCTGAACTGGAGTTGATTATCCCTCATCCTTGCGTAGTGGGAAATACAGTTGGAACTATCTACCATAAAGAGCTTGGCTCTTTGTTGGTACGGGCTATTACTAACCGTTTGCAAGCTCGGCAGATTCGTAGTAATGTATCCGATGCCTGGTTTCTTTCCGATAAGAATCATTTTGTGTTTACTTTCTCCGGAACGGATAAATCCGGTCTTTTGCAGCAAGTATCCGATTTGTCTAACGAGCTGGAATGTATCTTGAAGAACGGCTTTACGCCGGAAGAGCTGGATGATGCTATCAAAGAACTTTCCAGAACATTGAAGGTGGACTGTTCCGCACAGCTGTCCGGCAAGTGGTGTGATGATTTTGTAGATTACGTTATATCCGGTGACCGCTATATACAATCGGAGAAGGAGATGCGCCAATTGCTTGAAAAGATCCGGTCGACTGACAGTGCTACTTTGCAGAAACTATTGCAGGAATGGCTTTCCTACAAAGAGCAGGCTTTGCTGGTTGCCTATCGCAATAATACGGGTAAACAGAACTCTATTCAGAAAGAAGACATACTACGTGCATGGGAAAAAGGAATCCGGAGTCCGTTGAAAGAGTTTGTCTACGTACCCAAAGAGGTGAAGGAAGAGACGATAACGGCACCTGTATGTCTGACCAAAAGCCACATGTTTGATGCTTCTGATATTGTCAGTGAGAAGAAATATCCGGAGATGAATTTGACGGAAGTCTTTTTGAAGAACGGGCTGCGCTTTCTGCTCCGTCCTACGGATGATGAGAATCAGTCTCTCTTTGTGACCGCTTTCGGTAGGGGAGGCGTTGGAGATTTGTCGGATGAGGATTATCCGCTTTACGAAGGAACAGGTGGCTATATGGAAATGGGAGGAATAGCATGTGTGCCTTATGATACCCTGTCTTCTTATATGCAACAAGAAGAAATATCCATGAACCTTGCCATCAGTAACTTCTGGCATGATATAATGGGAATGGCACCTGCCGACAAAGCGCAAGAATTGTTTAACCTGATGTATGAGAAGATTTATCGTCCGGAACTTTGTTACAAAGACTTCGATGAAATCCGGCAGGACGAGATAGAACGTTTGGGAAAGGAAACGGTACTTGAGCAGATGATGAAACGTGCTTCAGACCGTGCGTTGACGAATCGTCTGGATTCGCTGATGGGGAATATAGTTTCTCGCCCGGCGTTGACAAAGAAAGATTTAGAGTCGCTTAATCTGGATAAGATTGCTGCCTATTACCGTTCTTTATATGCCAATCCCTCGCAAACGGTGTTCGTTGTGACCGGTAAGTTTGATACGGACAGCATTAAGAAGTTGCTGACCGGTACTTTTGCCCGTATGGAAAAAGTAGAGACGGGATTGTCCTTTTCTGACAAACCATTCAAGTTGCCCGGAAAAACGTATGTCGAAGCATTCCCGAATGAAAATGATACGCAGACTATATTCGATTATGTATTCTGTGGCAATTACCAACCCTCTTTGAGGAATAGTCTTACACTGAAGCTGATGCGTGATATTTTGCAGAACCGTGTGTTGAGTATATTGCGCGAACGGGAAAATATCGTTTATTCTCCGTATGCTTCTTTGTTTTATAATGGACTGCCGCAGCAGGTGTTTTATTTTGATTTGTCCGCTTCCGTTGATTGGGGCAATACGAAAAAAGTGGAAGGATTGATAAAAGAAATCATTCATGAACTCCGTACTCATAAAGTGTCGGAAGAGGAACTGGATGCAATGAAAAAATCGTTCTTGCTGACAAAACAAAAAGTCCTTTCAAACGAGGCGTCTGCGGAATGGCGTACCAATCTGGTGAATTTGCTGAAGAACGGAGAGACGATAGACGACTTTGAACAGTACGAAAAATGCCTGTCTTCTATTTCCACTACGGATATTCGGAAAGCATTCAAGGAATTGGTGAACCCTGACAAGTTTGTATTATTATATATTGGAAAACATCAGAAATACAATGAATAAACTATTTTCTAAAAAAGTATGTGTGTTGTTACTCCTATGTTTGGTAGGAGTGACAGCCTTTGCCCAAAAAGGCTATAAGAAAGCGTATACCTTGTTTGATGCGAACGGCAAGGAGATTGGATATGACGAACTGGTTGCTGCGTTGGCGCAGCCGGACGTCGTGTTTATCGGTGAGATTCATAATTGCTGCATTACTCATTGGCTGGAGTACGAGCTTGCCCGTTCTTTGTATGCCATTCATAAGGATAAACTGATGATGGGGGCGGAAATGCTGGAGGCCGACAATCAACTGATTCTGGATGAATATATGAATCGGCAGATCTCTTATGACCGTTTTGAAGCGGAAGCGCGTTTGTGGGACAATTATAGTACGGATTATGCTCCGTTTGTGTTCTTTGCTAAGGAGAACCGTATCCCGTTCATTGCGACCAATGTTCCCCGTCGCTATGCAAACGTGGTGAAAGACAGGGGATTGCAGTATTTGGACTCATTGTCCGATGAGGCTAAACGCTATTTGCCGCCTCTTCCGGTATCGTTCACATATAAAGAAGAGGAACAGGGAGCCTTCGCATTGATGCACATGATGGGGAAAAGCAAGGGGAATGCGGAATATCTGGCACAGGCGCAGGCCATCAAAGACGCTACGATGGGATGGTTTATTGCCCGTAATATGAAAAGCAAGTTCCTTCATTTCAATGGAAACTACCATTCGGACTTTCAAGGCGGAATCATTCCGTATCTGCTTCAATATCGTCCGGGAACGACGATAAAGACCGTTTGTTCGGTGCGCCAGGAGAGTATCGGACAATTGGATGAAGAGAATAAAGGAAGGGCGGATTTCTATATTTGTGTTCCGGAAGATATGACCTCTACTTATTAGAGGTCATGCGCTGCATATATAGGATGGTTGCTATGAATATGAGACAGACTCCTGCAAGAACGTAAATATATAAATTGCCGTTTATCAGGTCGTCCATATTCTCAGCTTCCGGAAACTTGATACTGAGATATACCGACAACGAATTATTCAGTATATGCATAAGTATGCAGGGGATTAAGCTGCCGGTTTTGTAGAATGTCCATGCCAGCAGGATGCCGATTAAGAATGCCGGAAGTATCTGGGCTGGATTGATATGAAAGACACCGAATAGGAATGCTGCAATGAGAATTGCTTTTGCCGGACTGTATTGCTGTAACAATGCTTTGGTGATTGCTCCGCGAAACAATAACTCTTCGAGTACAGGACCTATGATGGATATGGCGAGAATACCTCCCCATCCGGATTGGAGAATATCGAAAGACTGTTCCATGATATTAGGGATCCAATCCAGCAGACCCATCAATGCAGATACAGCAAATCCGGCCGTGAGAATGGCCAATGCGCTACATGACAGATAGCCTGCTGATACGGGAGACCACGTTGTTTTTTGCATACTGATATAACCGGCTTTCCATAAATAGATACCCATCATCACTTGTCCCGCCAATTGTGCCGGAATCATAATCGCTTGCGTCAGTATACCTTTATCCAGATTCCCGGTAGTGACCAATAAATAGATGGTATAGGGAATCATTACCAGAATAGGGGCAGCGATCTGCGCGATGACAAGGTCTATTAATATTAATTTGATAGCCGTTTTCATACCATTTTATGCTTTATCGGGTTGTGAAGAAACTGCATATAAACATGGCCAGCATTGATATTGCTATTACCACCAGGGAGATACTCATGAATGTCTTTTGCATACGAATCTGCTTTTAAAGTTATTACTCAGTTATATGTTATTTAGTTCGGTCGTTATTTTGACCGCTCTGCTTGTTTGCCAAGAAGGATTGTTTCCGTCTCTTCGGCGTCTTTATGCAATTGCACTATCAGCTCGTCAATGTCGGCGAATTTCAGTTCGGGGCGTGTCCGTTTGACAAACGTAAGCCGGATAAACTTGTCATATATGTTAGAATGGAAGTGAAGGATATTCACCTCGATTGTACGGTTAGGACCGTTGTCAATAGTCGGGCGGACACCGATGTTCAGCATTCCCATATAGGTTTGTCCGTCGAATGTGACCCATACGGCATAAACTCCGTCTGCGGGAATCAGTTTATCCGGATCGTCTACACTTAAATTGGCGGTAGGAAAACCTATTTTCCGGCCTACTTGATAACCGCCTACTACTGTTCCGTCCAGAAAGTATTCGTATCCCAGACAAAGAGCGGCCTGTTCCACCTCTCCTTCATGCAGAAGTTTGCGGATCAGGGAGGAGCTGATCGGGGTATTCTGATGTTCTCCTGTCTTTATATTATTGGTATAGGCGTGAGCACGAATCACTTCTATGCCTATTTCCTTACCGTAACGTACGTAATCCTCGAAACCTTCACTGCGGTTGTGACCGAAACGGTGATCGTAACCGATGACTAAGCATTTTACCTGATAGCGTTCTTTCAGCACTTGAGCCATAAACTCGCGGGCTGTCAGCCGGGAAATCTCAGGAGTAAAGTTAAGCATGAGACAATAATCTACTCCGATGTCATCCAGCAGTCTTATTTTCTCTTCCGGAGTAGTCAGTAACTCAGGACGATAATCGGCGTTCATCACCTTGCGGGGATGTACCGGAAAAGTCACTAATGCAGAACGTAAACCTTTGGCGGCCGCTATCTCTTTCACTTGTCGGATCAGATAGCGATGTCCCGTATGCACTCCATCGAAGAAGCCGATGGTAGCTATGGAGGGTTCCGGGCGAAGAGTCGATATGTCACGTATAATCTGCATCTCTACGAATTTACTTGTTCTTAAAAAGGTGGCTCCAGTCTTCTCCGGCTTTGGGGGTATAAGTCGAGATTCCGAGTTCTCGGGCTGCTTTGCAATTCATCTCAGAATCGTCAATGAAAAACGTTTCCTGCGGTTCGATACCTGCATCTTCGATGACTGCTTTAAAAATTTCGGGCTCCGGCTTTACCAGGTGCATCTCGTATGAGAGGTATGCTTTTTCAAAATAGTCCTCTGCTTTGAACGTACGGTATGGGAACGCATTCTCGCAAGCCCATTTCCAATGAATCTCATTCGTATTGCTAAGCAGGTAGACTACATATTTTTCACGCAATTTCAAAAGTAAGTCAAGCTTGTATGTGGGGATGTCTATCAGGAAACTGTTCCAAGCCTCGTCGATTTGTTTGTCGCTGACTGCTTTACCGATCATTTCCCGCATCCCGTTCCTAAACTCTGCGGAAGTAATCAAGCCTTTTTCCTGTTGCATGAAGATACCGTTCAACTGTTGGATATTCAAACGTTCTTCTACATCCGTGAACCCTAATTTCTTAAAGTTCTCCATACATCGTTGGCGGTCGAGATTGATAAGTACACCGCCCAAATCAATAAGAAGGTTTTTGATCCCTTTATTTTTCATTTCTTTCTTTTTTGTGAATCATACGTTGAACAAGGCGAATAAGTTCTCCAACCCATAACACCATGGACGAAACGCCTATAATAAGAAGCCACGTCTGCCAATCAAGCGGTTCTGTGCGGAATACAGCTCCACCGAACTGTACGATCAGGAACTGTCCGACTAGGATGGCCAATACAATTAACTCCATCCCATACGATTTGGAAAGGCCTTTGAATGCCGAATCGGTAGTACCGAATACACGGGCATTGAACAGGTTCCAGAATTGCAGCATGACAAAGAAGGTAAAGAAAACGGTGAGATTGTGTATATCCATACCTTGTGTGCTGTGGTCGAAATAGTAGATCATTCCGAGCAGTATGATAAGGAAGACAGAACCTACACCTATTATATTAGACCGCATCGCTTTACTGATAATAAAGTCAGTGCTGCGGCGGGGCTTTTCAAGCATAACGGTTTCACTTGGTGGAATAGAAGCCAAAGCTAGAGCGGCAAAAGTGTCCATGATCAGATTTACCCATAACATCTGTGTTACGGTCAACGGCAGTTCCGTGCCTATCACCGAACCGAGCAGGACAATCAATAGCGCGACAAAATTGATAGTCAACTGGAATACGATGAAACGCTGGATGTTCTTATACAGTGAACGTCCCCACATCACGGCAGTTCCGATACTGTTGAATGAATCATCGAGAAGGGTAATGTCGCTGGCCTCTTTGGCAACGGAAGTGCCTGTACCCATTGATAAACCTACTTGGGCATGATTCAAAGCCGGGGCGTCGTTGGTTCCGTCACCGGTTACGGCTACTACCGCCCCTTTCTGTTGGAGCAATTGCACCAGACGTTGTTTATCCGTAGGACGGGCACGGGACATGATTTTAAGATCCATCACACGGTCCAATGCTTCCTCATCACTCAACTCGGAGAAAGCAACTCCGGTGATGCGATTCCGCTCCGTATCCGTTTCCGGATTCCAAAGACCGATCTGACGTGCGATTTCCGTAGCGGTTCCCGGAGTATCACCGGTCACAATTTTGATTCCTATACCTGCCGACTGACATTTGGCAACTGCGGTCGGCACATCCGGACGAATCGGGTCGGAGATGGCTACGATACCTAAGAAGTTTAGGTCGTTGGCCGATACCAATGCCGTGCAATCGTCCGGTTCATTCTCTCCTACAATCTTGAAGGCGAATCCCAATGTGCGCATGGCCATGTTCTGGTAGTTCAGCAGTTGTGCTTCAACTGTCGGACGATATTCGGTAGCGTCTACCTGCTGTCCGTCCAACATGACTTTTTTGCACTTTCCGAGCACTATCTCAGGAGCACCTTTTATATAGAGAATTTTCTTTCCCAGCAAGGCCGACTCTACAAGCGTTGCCATAAACTTCCGTTCTGTGGAGAAAGTCAGCTGATCGAGGATCTGTGCGTTTTCGCGGAGTTTCAGATAATTCCTTCCTTGACTATTGAGCCATAGCAATAGTGCTACTTCGGTGGGATTTCCCACACCTTTCGGCTTTTCACCGGTGTCGGTCTCTTCAAGAAAAGCAGTAGAATTGGCGCTGATACCTTCGGTGATAAGTTTGCTGATATCGTCGTCGGATAATTCGCTGCCGTTCTTTAAACCATAGAAGTTGGGCTCGTGCACTTGCATCAGGTTTTGCGTCAGTGTACCCGTCTTGTCCGTACATATCACGGTGATAGCTCCCATTGTTTCGCAAGCGTGCATCTTTCGTACGAGGTTGTTGGTGGCAAGCATACGGCGCATATTCAGTGCCAGACTGAGTGTGACACTCATTGGTAGCCCTTCGGGAACGGCTACTACTATTAAGGTGACAGCCATCATGAAATATTTGAGAGTCCGTTCAAAAACCGGTAACCATTCATGCCAGCCGTTCAATGCTCCGAAGTCGAAGTAGAACAATACGTCTTTGACAAAGAAAATAAGGAAAGCGAGACCGGCAACGGTAAAACCAATCTTTCCGATCAGGTTGGCGAGTCTGGTCAGCTGTATGTTTAACGGAGTCGGTTCGAGGCTCTCTTCGGTACTTTGACGGGCCACCTTTCCAATCTCAGTCGCATCACCTACTTGGAGAACGCGCATCGTGCCGTGACCGTCAACTACGGTAGTGCCTCGCATTACCAGGTTGGAGGCGTATGTCGCTTCTTCATCGAAGTCCTCTTTTACGGTTGTTTTGTTGATAACAGGTTCTCCCGTCAGATTCGATTCATTTACTTGCAGAGAAATGGCTTCAAGCAGCTCTCCATCGGCAGGAATCTCTTCGCCGGTTTCCAGAATAACGATATCGCCGACTACGATATCTTTGCGCGGAATTTCCTGTACACGACCGTTTCGGATGACTTTAACTAAAGTCTCTTCATTGACCGCATTCAGTAAGTCGAATTTCTTGTTCGCATCATATTCGAAGAAAAAACCAATTCCGGTGGCGAGCAAGATAGCGGCTATAATTCCGATCGTTTCGGCATATTCATTCTCGATGATAGAAATTATTAACGAAAATACGGCTGCTACCAACAGTACGCGTACAACGGGGTCTTCAAATTTCTCTAAATATAGCCTCCACAGAGAGGGACGCTTGGGGGGTGTCAGCAGGTTGGCGCCATTCTTTTCCCTGCTTTGCAGGACCTCATTATCGGTAAGTCCTATGTGATAAATGTCATTTTTATTTGTACTCATGCAGATACATGCGTTTAGTTTGAGTTACAAAAGTACAATATAAAATTGTGATTGACTGTTTAATTAAAACTTTTTATGAAGTTGTGAATTGTTTGATATTTGAATAACAGATTGAACAAATAGATTGCTTTGTGTGTTTTATCATGTAGAACCATTTAAAAATACGAACGTTATGAAAAAGTACATTTGCACGGTCTGTGAATATATTTACGACCCCGAACAAGGAGATCCGGAAAGCGGAATTGAACCAGGAACAGCCTTTGAAGACATTCCAGATGATTGGACTTGTCCGTTATGTGGAGTCGGCAAAGAAGATTTTGAACCGTACGAAGGATAAAACCAAGAGAGAGAATTATTAAGAGGAGAATGGCCGGGTGTATAGATATATGCCCGGTCTTTTTTGTTTTTCTGGAGGAGAGCTGTTCCGTTGCCTCCGCTGCGTATTTAAATACAAAAGGGAAGGAGTATTCCCCCTTCCCCTGCCTATTGAAAACTAATCAATCCCTTGTATTTATAACTTATACCCTAAAACTCTCGATTTCCCATTTACCTTTACTTCGATTTCCAATTCGTTTTCATTGAATTTCTTATTTTT
Source organism: Bacteroides finegoldii DSM 17565 (assembly GCF_000156195.1). GTDB lineage: Bacteria > Bacteroidota > Bacteroidia > Bacteroidales > Bacteroidaceae > Bacteroides > Bacteroides finegoldii. The sequence continues at coordinate 80,543 of NZ_GG688330.1, forward strand.
AAAACGAGCGTTGAACTTGTCTTTGTTATTTTTGTCTTTGAAAGGATAGATAACAGTGATATAACGCACCGGCTTATCATCTTTTTTCTCTATATTAAACGCTATTGCAGGACGTTCGCTACGTTGGCGATAGCCTGTTGAATACCAGCCTTCCTCTTTAACAACTTTCATTTTGTCAGTGCTGAAGCATTGTAGTTTTACATTGCTTTCATTTTCTAAAGCTGTCGTAAGAGACATCTTTTGGGAGTCCAAAGCTGTTTCTCCTTCACAGAACTGATAATGCAAATTAACTGTGCCTTTGGCTTTTCCTATTGCCTCATCTACAATGACAAAGAATGAATTGTCGACAAAGAATACAGAACGACGATGCTTCAAATCTTTATAACCCGGATTTTCTGTTACCAGAATTTGTGTATTTCCTTCCGGCTGCCATAATTTGGTTACTGATTCGGTGACCTCTATGGTCCGGTTATCCAGTGTCAACGTGTTATGTACGGCAGTTGCTCTGAACCAGTTTCGCAATCTCATCACTTCCTCATCGCCCGCAAAAACATAAGAGCCGGAGTCCGGGAACAGGTTCTTCCCGTTGAACCAGAGTTCGAATGTTCCGTTGTCCGGTTGGCAGTGCCATTCTCCTTTCGGACCGGCTTTCACTACCATTTGGATAGCATCCTGTCCCCATGAATTACGGAATATAAAGAAACCCGAGGTTGTGAATCCTTTAGACAGATAATCAGGACGTTTCCCTTCTTTGCCTTCTGTTGCAAAATAACGGATGGCTTGATTGTCCGGGAATAAAGCAGACCACTTTTTGTAATAGTTGATAGTCGGCTGCTTTCCGGTTAAGATAGCATCACTGAAACAGGGATTGCTGTAATCGGGGAAACAGATGTTGGCGTAGAACATAATCATGCGCTCAATGGTGTCTATATAGCTTTGTGGAAATTCATTTCGGAAGCCGTTGACTGTTCCCATATTCAGTGCATAATAAAAGATATTAATGGTAGCCAGGTGGTAATGAGGATCCAGTTCATATTGTCCGCCGTCCGGATATACCTGTATCTGGATTTCATGGTTCAATACATCTATTCCGCTTTTTCTCCATTGGGCGGCATCTTTGAATTCGGGGAAGAAAGTGCCTGCATACAACATTCGTTGCGCTTCGAAAAGTAGATGATTGCCCTGTTTGGAGTAATTTTTAGAGAGAAATAAGGCATGTCTGTGGTAGTTCCACAAAAATTCGGTCAGGAATTCCGGAGTAAACGATTGGGCGGGCAGAAACAACAGGAATTGAATTAATTGTGCCTGTAACCTGTCGCTCACCTCTAGCGGACGCCATGCAAAACGATTGTTCTCGGCTTCGTCCTGGAGTGTACTGTTGTCCAGAATCTCATATTCTTCTTTGGGAATCTCCAGAAGTGGATTTTTTTTAATCCAGTCCATATATTGGAATGCCCATTCCTTGGCATACTTTTCATCTTTACTTGCCCTGTAAGCATACCCCATCGGGATAAACCATTTATGCCTGTGAAGCATCCAACGTACCTCATTATCCTTTATCGGCCAGTATTTCCAGTTGATATCTTTCCCGTAAAAGGTCGGCTCGTAACCTTCCTGTCCATAAAAGATGTGCTGCATTGCATCATCGGCCCTTTTTTTATCCTGCGGGCTTAGACGGATGTTTTCCAAGTTAATGTCGGGATGGTGGATGTTCTTGCGTTCCCGATAGTAACTGAGCAATGCTTGGGCTGCTTCTTCCTGTTTCTGTGCCTGATAGAGTGCTTTCACTTGTTCCAGTCCGGGGTAATTCAGATTGAGCAATGAAAATATTTTTTCGTTAACACTTGTCTGGGCATTAACTTCTATTGTGTAGCCTGTCAGTAACCATGCACACAGTAAAAATAAGGTTATTTTTTTCATTTCAATAGCGTTTATAGGTCAGCGTATTTGATTTTCTTCACGTCCATGTATCTTTTCAGGGCTTCAAGATAATAATAATCGGCATAATTCAGCGGGGCGTCTATTTCGAAACCGTTGGGGATAGAGCCTGTCGAATGCATCAATATAAAATTTTGATTGTCACCTATCGGGGCGAGGTAAGTATCGCTTGACAAGTTTTTCAGTATTGTTTCTGCATAGTCGAAATATTTGCTGTTCTGTGTAAGGGTGCTTAGCTCGATGAATGCCGATGCCGTGACTGCTGCTGCTGACGCATCACGGGGCGTTTCCGGGCTTTGTATGGCGTCATAATCCCATAATGGAATCAAATCCTCGGTTTTTACCCGGCTGATAATCATGTTGGCTACATTCTCGGCATGAGTCAGGAATAGGGAGTCTTTGGTTTCTCTGAAACAAGATGTATAACCATAGACTGCCCATGCTTGTCCGCGTGCCCAGGAAGATTCATCGTGTTTGCCTTGGTGGGTACGTTTGTAGTCTACGGTTCCGTCGTTGTTATAGCTTACTACGTGATAGCAAGTATAATCAGGGCGGAAGTGGTTTCTCATGGTCGTTTTGGCATGTTTGATTGCAACCTCGTTATAGCGGTAGTTGGAAGTTAAGTTATAGGCGTTGAATAATAAATCCAGGTTCATTATATTGTCAATAATCACAGGATAGTTCCATTCTCCGAAGTCCCACGAACGAATACAACCGATAGTGTCGTTGAAACGTCCGCATAGGTTATCGGCGGTTTCTTTGATAACCTCTTTTATCGTATCATTGGGGGATAATCTCAATGCGTTTCCATAGCTGCAATTCACCATGAAACCGACGTCATGTGTATCTTTTATGTAGCGTACCGGATTGAGTTGATTGGTATAATAGATAGCGAGATTCTTTAAAGAGTCTTTTCGGGTCAGTTCGTACGCATACCATAATGAACCGGGGAAGAAACCGCTGGTCCAGTCGGATACAGGGCAGAGTAGGATTTGTCCTGCCAGTTCAGGGGTAGATTCCGACTCTATCGAATCCTTGAATACGGAAGGGTCGCGTTCCAGTTGTCGGCTTATGAACATAGTGTCGCAGACCTGATGGATACTTCGGGGAAACTTGCCTGTACCTTTTAACTTTTCCCCGGTAATCTTTAATTGGGCGGAGGCTGTATCCAAACTCTTTTTTAACCATTCGTAGTTTTCCTTTTGAGGAGTCTGGCACGATGCCAGCAGAAGGGCCGTGAAGAACAAAAATAGATTGTACTTTTTCATGTTATAAATTTATCGTTTTACTTGATTTTTTTCTGTTTGTAAAAATAGTGAATGTTAACCGTATGCATGTGATAAGGTTGTTCAATAGAGTTTAGATTGTAAATAGAGAGCATTAATTTTGTCTCTTATTATGTTGAATTTATCCAATAGAGCTGAAATCGGTACTGAAATCGCTACTTGGGGGGGTGGGTACTCTTATTTTTAGTATAATGGGAATACTGTTGAATGGCTGCTTCCCTTATAACCAAATCTTTTTCGGGTGCAATTACAACTTGTCTGACACCCGGGTGTCGTACAAATCTTTATTGCAATAAAAATAAGTCTTTATTATAGAGGAATAAATAAATGGCTTTATGAAAGATAATATTCTTTATCCGGTCGTCAAATCAATGAATTTTATAGCCTGAACGAATGTTCTTTTCTGCCCGGAACGGCTCTTATTGGGCTGTTGCGGCTTGTGGCTATATAAAATCTCAATCAAATTGTATAAAAACAACATTGCTCTAAAGCTAATGTCAATCGATTTAGACGATATGGAGACGCCCTCTTATTAAGAGTCCTTAACTTTGTTCCGATAGAAATTCCACATCAGAAATGAGATAAAAAGCAATGAATAGAATTAGTAAATTGTTAACTAAGTCAAGTTTGATTATGAAAATCAGAACAATGAATTATGGTACTTGCAGGACATTACTATTCGCGGGACTCTGTTTATCCAATGTATGTTTAAGTGCAGCGGAAGATATGAATCCGGATAGGAACTCCAATGCAGTGGAACGGTCCAACATTGTGTCTCAAGCGAGATTCAAAGTTTCGGGCGTGGTAAAGGACTCTAAAGGTGAGCCGATTATTGGTGCGACGGTTACTGTGAAAAATGCCGCAGGCGGAGTTTTGACCGATATAGACGGTCGCTTTGAAATTGAACTTTCTGACAAGAATGCGGTGCTCGTTATTTCTTATCTCGGATTTAACTCGGCAGAAGTGAAAGTGGCAGGACGTAAATCTGTGAATGTCGAAATGCAGGAAGATGTCCAGACCCTGTCGGAAGTTGTGGTGGTGGGTTATGGTAGTCAGAAGAAAGAAACTCTGACGGGAGCTATTTCGGGAATTAAAGGAGACGCTTTGCTGAAGTCACCGAATGCGAGTATATCCAACTCATTGGCAGGTTCTATTCCTGGCATTTCTTCCGTTCAGACAAGCGGCGAACCGGGAGCGGATGACGCGAAGATTTTTGTCCGTGGTGTCGGTTCTCTCACAGAAGCCGGTGCTACACCTCTTATATTAGTAGATGGTGTGGAACGCAGTTTCTTTCAGATGGACCCGAACGAAATCGAATCTATCTCTGTATTGAAAGATGCTTCGGCAACAGCCGTATTCGGTGTGCGGGGTGCCAATGGCGTTATCTTGGTGACAACCAAACGCGGTACGGAAGGCAAGGCGAAGGTGTCCGTCACCTCTTCAGTGGGTGTGCAGTCGCCGACACGCATCGTGGATGTTGCGGATAGTTATACGCATGCGGTGATGAAAAATATGCTCGACCGCAACAATGGCGTTTCTGAAAAAGAGTTGATATTTCAGCCCTATGATTTGGACCGGTTCCGTTTGGGGGATGAACCGATTATGTATCCGAATGTCAATTGGTATGATTATCTGACCAAGAAGCTTTCCATACAAACACAGCATAACTTGAATATTTCCGGCGGAACGAAAGATGTGAAGTACTTTGTGTCATTAGGTTTCCTTTATCAGGATGGTTTCTTCAAGAATTTCAAAGAATTGGATTATAACAGTAACTATAAATATTCTCGTTATAACTATCGTGCCAATCTGGATATGAATCTGTCCAAATCGACAGTTCTGAAACTGAATATAGGTGGAATTGTCGGTGTTAAGAATGCACCGAATAATCATGAAGACTTTTGGTGGAGTCTGATGGCGACCTCTGCTCCGTTTTCTTCCCCGGGATTGGTGGATGGAAAGAAAGTCGTGACCGATCCTGCCCGGTTTCCCGGGCTGATGAATGGGTATGAAATGTTTCAGAATTTCTACGGCACCGGTTATTCAAGGCAGGTGAGCAATACCATGAATTTTGATATGGTGTTAACACAGAATTTGGATTTTGTGACAAAAGGCTTGACGTTGGAAGCCAAAGGTTCTTACAATACCACTTATTCTTACACAAAGGACGTCTCCACTCAAACAGTAAGCTATATTCCTTTTTATTATTCGTCAGTGAAAGACCCAGGACTGAAAATTGAAGATCCCAATTTTAATAAAGAAATTGTTTATAAAACGAGCGGTAGAGACGGAGAACTTCTTTATAAGCAAGGGGATACTAGTCGCTCGAGAGACTGGTATTTTGAGGCTAGTCTGCGTTATCAACGTAAGTTCGGCAATCACAACGTAGGCGCTCTTGCTCTTTATAATCAAAGCAAGAAGTATTATCCGGAGGATTATGAGTCAATTCCTACCGCATATGTCGGTCTGGTCGGTCGTCTGACATACGATTACTGCTCCCGTTATCTAGCCGAGTTTAATATCGGTTATAACGGTTCTGAAAATTTTGCGCCGGACAAGCGTTTCGGTACCTTTCCGGCAGGTTCCATCGGCTACGTTCTCACGGAAGAACCTTTTTGGAAAAAGAATAACTATCTGACTTATATGAAACTGCGTGCCTCTGTCGGTTTGGTGGGTAATGACAATATGCGGAATAATCGTTTCTTGTATTTAGACTCTTATGTGGTAGATAAATTGGATAGGGATAAAGATTATAAAGACTATTTGGATGGTTATAATTTCGGTTTGTATAATACGGTGATTGCGAATGGAGCGGAAGAAAAGCGTCTGGCCAATAGATTTGTGACATGGGAAACTGCTTTGAAGCAGAACTATGGAGTCGATATGAATTTTTTCAGTGATAAACTGCGTCTGACCTTCGATTATTTTATAGAAAAGCGTAAGGATATTCTTATCAACCGCCGTACTATTCCGATTTATACATCACTGAATGAATCTCTTTTGCCGGTGGTTAATATGGGTAAGGTAGACAATAAAGGATATGAAGTCAGCTTGAAATGGAATGACAAGGTGAAAGACTTCAGTTATTGGTTGGACGCCAACATGTCTTATGCCAAGAATAAGATTGTTTATCAGGATGAGGTGGAGCCGAACGAACCTTACATGTGGCGTACCGGACAGTCAGTAGATGCTATCTTCGGCTATGTGACGGAACGTTTCTATACGGAAGATGATTTTGACTCGAGTGGAAAACTGTTGCCGGAATTACCGCAACCGGGAGAAACGGTGCGTCCGGGAGACTTGAAATACAAAGATTTGAATGGAGACCATGTGATTAATTCGGATGATGTCTGCAAAATCGGCAATCCTAAGCGTCCGCTTTACACATTCGGTTTTAATTATGGCATTGAATATAAAGGTTTCTTTGCTTCCATGAACTGGACTGCTGCCAAAGAGGCTAATGTGGAGCTGGCATATTCGTTTCAGACTCCGTTTGACAAGCGCCAAGTGCTTTATCAGTTTATAGCAGACGGTACTTGGACACCGGAAACGGCAAACACTGCCAAATATCCGCGTTTGTCGTCCAACAACAGTAATAAGCAAACATCGACTACTTGGGTGCAGGACGCCTCATATATCAAACTGAAGAATGCGACTATAGGCTATAACATTACGAACAAGAAGATATTAAACGCTATCGGCGCTTCTTTGATTTCGATCAAGCTGACTGGGTATAACTTGTTGACATTTGACAAATTGGACTTCATGGATCCGGAAGGCGAACCGAACCGGAAACAGTCTTATCCGATTATGAAGATTTATAATTTAGGAATCAATGTAACCTTTTAATTGAATATCAAGATGAACAAAAGTATAAAAGCCCTTTTATGGGTGTTATTGGTCGGGATGATAACCGGTTGTGAAGATTTCAAGCTTGGTAATGCTTTTTTGGAAAAAGCGCCGGGTGATGATGTTGATATCGATGTTGTCTTTTCGAACAAGAAGTATGCCGACCAGGTTTTGAACCAGGTGTATAGGTCATTGCCGGATTATTTGCCTATGGAATCCCGCGGCTACCGTGGCAATTGGGGGAATACGGATGGAGTGACAGATATTTGTTACAATCGCGAAAGTGCTTATGTATCAGGTAGCCTTAAAGCGTCTTACGAAATCGGTTTTCCTTATTATCCCAATAGTACTACACAGAATATTGGTAATCCGCTGTATGGCATCCGGAAAGCGTATATTTATTTGGAGAATGTAGACCGTGTGCCGGATATGACCGGAGATGAAAAGAAACAGCGCAAAGCAGAAATGAAGGTCATTATCGCTTACCACTATTCACAGATGCTGAGGCATTATGGGGGATTGCCATGGATAGACCATGCCTACAATCCTGACGACTCTTTCCAGTTCCCTCGTCTGACTCTGGAAGAGACAGTTAGTAAAATTGTCACTTTGCTGGATGAGGCTGCTGCTGATTTGCCGTGGTATGCAAGCGATGCTGAGTACGGACATCTGACGGCTGCCGCCGCCAAAGCATTGAAACTGCGTGTATGTCTTTTTGTAGCAAGTCCTTTGTTCAATAATGATGCGCCTTATATGGACGGAGAAGCGGCTGCTCAAAAATTAACATGGTTTGGAGATTACCGCCAGGAACGTTGGAGAGATGCTTTAAACGCTGGTCTTGAATTTTTAAGACTTAATGAGCAAAATGACAATTATCATGAGATTGTGAAAACAGGTGACGATGCCCGGCAGAATTATGTTGACGGCTATTGGAAACGTGGCAGCAAAGAAATCATTATGGCGTCTCATCGCTATCCTATATATGATATGAGCATGAAATCTTTAGACCGCGGACATAATGACTGGTATATATCCACGCGTTCGAGTTATGCGGATATGTTTGAGTGGAAAGACGGTACTCCGTTCAGTTGGGACAATCCGAATCATGAGGCTCACCCTTTTTTTGATGAGAACATGAAGCCAACCCGTGACCCGCGTCTGTATGAAACGTTGATAATCAATCAGGATAAATTCCAGAAACAGAATGGTGGGGCGCAATGTTATCAAGGCGGACTGCAAAGCAAGGAAAACTCAAAATATAATAAATCATCCATATACGGTTACAGTATCCGCAAGTTTGTGAGGGATAAGGGAGAGGAAGTAAAGAACCAGCCTTACCAATGCCCGTTGGTGCGTATGCCCGAAGTCTATTTGAGTATTGCGGAAGCAATGAACCAGTTGGGGATTGCCAAGCAGAAAGATGAATTCGGACGGGATGCTTACGATTATATTAATTTAGTCCGCAACCGTGTCGGAATGCCCGATGTCCGTGAGGTGGAAGGACAAGAACTGGTAGATATCCTATTGCACGAACGTGTGGTTGAATTTGGTGCGGAAGAGATGCGCTACTTCGACTTGATTCGTTGGAAACGTGCCGATTTGCTTTCTACTCCGGTGGAGACGCTGAATATCGTGAAGAATGCAGATGGTAGCTTTACGTATGAAAGGTCGACGACCGAACAGAAATATGATTGGAAAGACCATTGGTATCTGATTGCATTCTCGCAGGATGAGATAAACAAGAAGTATGGATTGATTCAAAATCCCGGATGGTAATGGGGAGATAGGTTAACTCTTAAACATAGAAGATAAGAAAAATGAATAATAAATTATTATATATTGTCGGTATGGCATTTCTGCTGTCTACCACAGCGAATGGGCAGCAACATGCAGCGGATAGTCTTGGGAACAACGGACTTGATGCGGAGATGATAGACTTGGGATATATCAAGAAAAACCGGTCGAATCTGACACAGGCGGTTTCTACCGTTTCTTCCGAAGTCTTTGAGAACAAGACAGCTACGATTTTGCAGAATTCTTTATACGGATTGTTCCCGGGGCTGTATGCGAAACAAGACGTTGGCTGGCATGCTGAAGCGGCACTGAACGTACGCGGACGGGGCGGTTTAGGCGACGGAACTCCTTTGATTATTGTCGACGGTTTCCCCCGTTCGTTGAATGCGATTACGCTGGAAGAGGTGGAAACGATGTCTGTGCTGAAAGATGGTGCGGCGACGGCATTGTATGGCGCACGTGGTGCCAACGGAGTCATTTTGCTCACTACGAAAAGAGGTGCTTACAACTCTTTTGATGTCGATATTAATTATAAGCATGGTTTTACTCTCCCCGTCAACAAGCCGGAGATGGCGGATGCCTATACTTATGCCCGGGCAATGAACGAGGCGTTGTATTACGACGGACTGGCTCCCATGTATTCCGAGAGTGACCTGAATGCGTTCAGAAACCAAACTTCTCCGGATATTTTCCCGAATGTGAACTGGGTGGATGAAGGAACACGGAGCATGGGCGAAAACAATCAGTTGAACCTGCTGGTGCGTGGCGGGGGAAGCAAGTTGCGCTATATGGGACTTTTTGATTATAAAAACGATTTTGGCTTGTTGAATGAGAAGTATACTGAGTATACCGACCGTTATAAGTCGCAGATTCGTAGCTATGATATGCGTTTGCGAATGAATATCGACGTAGATCTCACTTCCAGTACACAAATGCAGTTTGGCATTGTAGGGGTGCTGAATGAATCAAAACGGCCGGACGAGACAATCGGTACTATTTTTGAGAATCTGTACAAGGTGCCGTCGGCAGCGTTTCCAATCAAGACTTCCAATGATTTATGGGGAAGCAATTTGCTTCACAAGATGAATCCGTTGGCTGTAATCGCCGATCAGGGATATTATCAGACTAACTGGAGAAAATTGGAAGCGAATATGCGAATCACCCAGGATTTGTCCATGCTCTTGAAAGGTTTGAAGGCGGAAGCTGCCATCGCTTACGACAATACGGCTACTTTTTGGCAGGAAGGTTCCAAGACCTATTCGTATGAAGTGATTTCATATTCGGACGAGACGGGTAAAGTGGGAACTGTCTATAATGATAATCCTCAATATGTAGTGAACATAGGCAGTGGTTCCAATAAAGTATTGGAACAAACGATCCGCAGCAATTGGGAAGTGAAATTGGGATATGACCGTGCATGGAATAATCACCAGTTAAGCGTATCCGCTCTTTACCGTCAGGAGATGGAAGAGTCGTTGGGAGTCAATTCTTCATGGTACCGTCATTCTTTGATGGGAATGGCAAGTTATAATTTCCGGAACAAGTATATGGTAGATGTGGTAGCCAATCGTTATGGTACCAGTGTACTGCTGAAAGGAGACAAGTTCCGCTTTTATCCGGCGGTGTCGGCTGCCTGGGTGTTGTCCAACGAAGATTTTCTGAAAGACCGGTCGTTCGTAGATCTGCTTAAGCTGCGTCTCTCTTATGGACGTTCGGCTGTCGACAATCTTGCTTACGGTTTGGGTAAACATTATTGGAGCAGCTTGCGTGAGTATTACTTCGGTGATAGTAACACTGAAGTATCCGGCTATTTGGAACGAAAAATACCCATGCGTTCATTGGAACTGGAAACGGCGGATAAATACAATATCGGACTGGATGTACAGCTGTTCAAGAAACTTAGTTTCACAGCCGATATGTACTATGACAAGCGTTCAAATATTTTAGTTTCGAACAATAAAGTATCAGGAATGATCGGTATCGACGTTCCGCAGCAGAATGTAGGTAAGGTGGAAAGCAAAGGACTCGAATTGAGCCTTGGCTGGAATGATAAAATCCGTGATTTCCGTTACTATATCAACGGTAATGTTTCTTTCATGGACAGCAAAGTGCTGGAAAACGGTGAGGGTTATCAGCCTTATGACTATCTGTATGCGAAAGGGCATAAGGTAGGACAGGCCTTTGGTCTTGAGGCTGTCGGCTACTTCCGCGATGAGGAGGATATCCGTAAGAGTCCTGTTCAGACGTTCTCTACAGTACGTCCGGGTGACGTGAAATACAAAGACCAGAACAACGATGGCCGGATTGACGCTTATGACGAAGTGGCGATTGGCAAGTCGACTACCGTGCCCGAAATGGTGTACGGCCTGAATCTGGGATTTGAATACAAGGGATTCGGAGTAGACGCGACATTTCAGGGAGTCGGCGGTATCAGCACGATGCTGACTACTCCGCATGTCTATCGTCCGCTTCGTAACAATAACAATATTTCCACCTGGTATCTGAAAGACAGAATCCGCTGGACGGAGAGTACAAAGGACATTGCCAATCTCCCCCGCCTGTCTACATTGGACAATGCGAACAACTATCGCAGCAGTACCCAATGGCTGGAAAACGGTTCGTTCTTTAAATTGCGTAACCTCAATGTCTATTATAATTTCCCACAGAAATGGTCGGAAAAGCTGCGTATGGACAAACTTCAGGTCTATGTGCGTGCACAGGATTTATTCTCTTTAGACCATATTGATTATCTGAATTGTGAAAACCTTTCATTGGGTTATTTCGACACGATGAGCATTTCTTTGGGATTGAATATAAACTTTTAAAAAGAAAGTACGATGAAAATAAAAACATATATAGCGATGATGTGTGCTTCTCTTTTAGTGGCAGGGTGTAGTCTGGATTTTGACGAAACCAATGGCGATACGAAAGAGACGGCTTATTCCTACTATGATAATTTGGAAAAACTGGTAGCTTACGTTTACAGTTTTCTACCGACAGATTTAGACCGCAACGATGGTGCGATGCTGGAGTCGGCTACGGACAATTCTATCTATAGCTGGGAGCAGAATACGATTTACGATATCGGCAATAATGTATGGAGTCCCATTAAGACGATTGATACCGGCTGGGATTATTTTGACGCTATCCGAAGCGCTAACTCTTTCCTGGAGAATTTTGATATCGAGGTACTGAATAAGTTTGAGTATAATGACGACTATGAAGAGATAAAGGCCAAAGCTACCTTATTTCCTTATGAAGTACGTTTCCTGCGGGCTTTCTACCTATTCGAACTTGCCAAGCGTTATGGGAACATTCCGTTGCTGCTCCGGACTTATGAACCGGAAGAAATCAATTTGGTGGAACCTTCTTCTTTTGATGCGGTGATTGACTTTATCGTCACGGAGTGCGACCGGATTATTGCGGATAATGGATTGCCGGTAGATCATAGAGATTACCGGGGTGATACCGGTCGTGCGACGAAGGGAGCCGTACTTGCTTTGAAATCCAGAGCGTTGCTTTATGCAGCCAGTCCGCTCCATAACCCAAGCGGAGAGCCTGCAAAATGGGAGAAGGCAGCGAAAGCCGCGGCTGCTGTGATTGCGATGAATAAATATAACTTGCCCAAAGTAGGCAGCGATCCGTTGTATATGGGTGATAACAATCTGTTCAATTCGCCCCAGTTGATTTTCGAACGCCGCGACGGAGCCAAGACAAGCACTTTTGAAGCACGCAATGAACCGATGGGCTATGAAGGCTCGAAGGGAGGAAATACGCCGACACAAAACTTGGTGGATGCTTTTGACATGAAAAACGGCACTCCGTTTAATTGGAATAATGCAGAGCATGTACGTAATATGTACGTGGATGAACTGGGCAACCCGACTCGTGATCCGCGACTTTACCTGAATGTGCTGTATAATGGTGCTACATGGCTGAAGCAAAGAGTGGAAACGAATGTCGGTGGTCTGCATACCGGTATGGACGGCGCTACAAAAACGGGTTACTATCTGCGTAAGCACATGAATGCACAAGTCAGCCTGAATCCGGTGAGTCCGCTTGGCAAGGAACATCATTTTCCTTTGTTCCGCTATGCTGAAATTCTGCTGAATTATGCCGAAGCGATGTATCATTGGGTAGGAGAGGACACGAAACCAACCGACTATCCTTATTCGGCTCGTGAAGCTTTGAACCTGGTTCGGGATTGTGCCGAAATGAAACATGTGGAAGAAACCGGTAATGCTTTCCTGGAGAAATTGCGCAATGAACGACGCATTGAGCTGGCTTTTGAGGACCATCGTTTTTGGGATATCCGCCGTTGGAAGACAGGTGAAGTCGTAAAGAATATCTATGGCGTCAGAATAACAGGAACCGATACAAACTTTACGTATTCAAAAGTATTGGTGCGACAGAATCAGTGGGATGACAAGATGTACCTGTTCCCTTTCCCACAGGAAGAGTTGTATATGAATGAGAATTTGGTACAGAATCCCGATTGGTAACCACAAGTATAATTAAGAAAATATGGATACAAAAATCTTTTCAAAAATAATGTTTGCCTTGTTGTTCTTTATGGCAACAGGGTGTAGCGACGATCAGGAAATCTTTTTCGAAGATTATGCCCGGGAAGAGGCACCGGAAGTGGTGCATCCCGACCAACGGGATAAACCCTATCCGCGTGAGGAACATGAACTTTATATTAATCCGGCACCGCTGTTGGTGCCGCGAGCCGCGAGGAAAGAGAATGAATTTTTAGAGTTCGAACTGTCGCAAGATACCTCTTTTCCCGAACAGGGTACCTACCGTTCGGGAAAGCTGAACTGGAATGTATTTAATATCCACGAAGAGATGGCGGCAGGACAGTGGTACTGGCGTTTCCGTACAGTGGATCAGGATGGAAGGACTGCAGGCTGGAGTAAGGTATACTCCTTTACAGTGACCGGTAAGGAACCGGTGTTCGTTACTCCGGACTTCTCGGTGCTCCGGCAGAACATTCCTGTGGGATATCCCCGTATTCACTGTCACTTGGCTGCTGATATCGAGACTGCGAAAGCGAAGATACAAGAACATGTGGAATATGACGACATGATTTCCAGAGCCGAACAAGCCTATAAAGAGCAAGGAATAGATGCCGCTAAAGGTTTGTATCTTCAAAGCGCTACATTGAGCGAATACATATTTGACTATCTTTATACGGCGTATTTGCTGACCGGTGAAACCAAGTATTATGATAAGATGCTGGACTATGTGCGCAGAATGTTGGGTGAAACGTTGGCTGATGACACTTGGCGCAATAATGACTTCGCCGCTGCCGAAATCGTAACTATTCTGAGTACCGTTTATGATGCATGTCAGAATGACCTGACTGCCGATGAAATGACAAAGATGGAGACGGAGATAATGAAAATCGCCACTTACTATTACAATCATTTCAGAGGACGCATGGAAAACTGGTTCTTTGATGAACACACTTGGCAGGTTACATTGCGTGGAATGGTGCAGGGAACGTTTGTGCTTTGCCAGAAAAATCCGGAAGCAATGACTATTTTGCAATACTTCTATGAACTTTGGACTTCACGTGCGCCATCCAACGGTTTCAATCGTGACGGTTCCTGGTTCAACGGTGCGGGATACTTCCAAACCAATCAGTATACCTTATATTATATGACTATGCTGTTGTCTCATCTCACAGGAGCGGACTTCCTGCAACATCCTTGGTTCCAGAATGCGGGAAGAGCCTTGGTTTATTCCTGGTTGCCGGACAGTCAGAATACTTCTTTCGGTGATTTCAACAGAGAGGACAGACCGGCCCGCTCCAGAATCGGTTTTGCCGATTTCCTGGCTCGTGAACTTAATGACCCCAATGCTATCTGGTATGTGCAGGAATGTCAACGGTCGAGTATCGCGTCGGAGAGTATGCACAATTTATATCGCAATTATGACCTGCGCCTGTATCGTATCTCTCAGGGAGATGCACCTTATAATGTAGGTGGTCATGAAGATCCGGGATTGGAGAACTTTGTATGGTATAAGGATAGTGGTGAAGGAGTGGCTTTCTCGGATATGAACGAACGCAGCAGCAATATGTCTCTTGCTTTCCGTTCCAGTCCTTATGGTTCGGGTAATCATACGCACTCGGATCAGAACAGCTTCCGACTTCTTTATAAAGGAGAATACGTATACATGAATGCTGGTTATTATCAGGTTTATAATGACGCTCATGCCATTCTGCAATATCGCAATACCCGCGGGCACAACACGGTGATGGTGAACGGTGTCGGTCAGCCTTTTACTACAAGAGCTTATGGCAATATCGAGCGTGCATTGAACGGAGATAATCTGGCCTACTTTATGGGCGATGCTTCGCAGGCATATTGCGGAACGACGGAAAATACGTATTGGATAAACAGTTTTGCCGAAGCGGGCTTGTCGCAGACACAGCAGTATGGTTTCGGCGATAATCCGTTGAACAACTATAAACGTCAGATTTTTATGCTTCGTCCCAATAAGGTGGTTATCTATGATGATTTAGGTGCTACCGAACCTGCCACCTGGCAATGGTTGCTGCATAGTCCGGTGGAATTCCACGTAGCGGGAAACAAGGTGACTACGGAGAATGAGACGGTAGGATTTACTTCCGTAGCGCAGATATTCAGTGATGAGACACCTAAGATTACGACTACCAACAAATGGTTCCCGGGCGGTGAACCGGCGAAAGCCGCTGACAAACAGTGGCATCTGACGGCGGAATTCGGCCCGGTGGCACAAAACAAGATTCTTACCATTATCCAGGTGAGTGAAAACGGTAACGTGGAAAACATTTGGCGGGTAGACGACACATTTACAGTGGGCGACTGGACAATCGAAGCTGAATTGAGTGCGGATAAACCCGCAGCCATTTCTATTGCGAATACAGTGACGGGCACGGTATTCGACAATAGTGACCGCTCTCCGGTGTTAGGCGGTGCGCCTTACCAGCGTATGCAGGAGAAATCTTCCGTGCTTTATGATAAAGTACGTGGTACGGCACAGACGCAGGAGATAGGAGACAAACCACTGCAAGTGACCCGTGCGTTGAGATAAGGTAAACTTTTTGTTTAATAGAAATTTCAGAAAGAAATGAAGAAAATAGTTTATATATTAGTAGCTTTGTTTATGACGCTTTTCGTTGCGTGTACGCAAGAGGAAAGTGTGGAAACCTTGAACGGGGACAGCCGGGTGAACTTTTCCTTGAAGTTACCGTCATCGGTAGCTTCCACGCGTGCGGCAATTACGGTTCCCGCGTCTTATAAGATGCGTTGTATCCTGGAAGCGTGGACTGCTGATGATGAACCGATGCTGAAACATCGTGAGGAACAAGCGATTGAGGGTGGTGCTACCCCCTCAATCGACTTCAAGTTGCAAGCCGGCGATTATACTTGTCTGATTTGGACAGACTTTATAGCTGCTGATGCTGCGGAAGAGCAGATTACTACGGAAGACGGATTGACTTATACACGTTATGCCGATACTTTTTATAATACGGAGAACCTGAAATCGGTAACAATTAAAGATGTCAACGGTGCCAATCTGTTTGATACAGATGCATGCGACGCTTTCTTTGCCCGGATAGACCTGGAGAAAAAGTCGGAAGCTGTCGCACAGACTGTAACGCTGACTCGTCCTTTGGCAAAGGTGGTATTTAAGGAAGATGATGCGGAACAATTCTCTTTATTAACTAAATTAAGAGCTTCGTATCAGGTACCCTCAGGCTTTAATGTGGCGACCGGTGAACCGTTGAGTTCTATGCAGCCATTGAACTTTATAAAGAAGGATATTGATAAGGATAATGCCGGACGTGTGCTGTTTACCAACTACGTGTTCACTCCTTCCACCGGAAAACAGGAAATGGAAACCATTTCGTTCCAGTTTTCATTAGGCAGTACGGTTCTGAACCGTGAAATTCCCGCAGGTGCTGTCGCGCTGACGCGGAATCAGCAACTCACTGTGAAAGGAGAATTGATAGGTGACGGAACTTTTGTGCCCGAAGAGCCCGAACCGTCTGAACTTCCACAAGTAGGTGATTTTTTCTATGCAGACGGTAGCTGGTCTTCTTCTTATAAGGCAAGCGGAAGCAATCCTTGTATCGGTGTGGTATTTGCCGTGGCAAATAATGGCGGTGCAGCTTCTGCGGATACTCCGGATAATTATCCAGAAACTAGTTTGGAAGAGATTAAAGGCTGGGTGGTGGCTGCTTACGATCTTAGAGACGATAACACAAAGAATAATCTCAAACCTCGAAAATCGGCAGATGTGGTGATTCCTGAAGGTTTGAAAGGAGATATGAATGATATTCAGGGATTTTTGAAAACAGAATTGCTCAAGCAGCAGACTTTGTCTGATTATCCTATCGCGGAAATGATTGTAAACTATCAGAATAATGAGAAGACGAAAGCGCCTGCTTCTACCAGTGGTTGGTATTGGGGTGCTGTCAAACAATATGATGCGCTTGCAAAAGCATATGCAACAGCAAGTGGTGGGCAGTTGACGGAATCTTTGGCAGTTCGTGAGTCGTTGTTGCTTTTGGAAAATGCCGGAATAGGGGAACTGTTCCCTTTAAATGGCAATGAGAGATGGCATTGGTATAGTACTGCTACAGATAAGAGGAATAAAGGTCTCTGGGCAGGATTTGTCTGTTTGGGTGTAGGGAATACAGATTATGGGAACATTGAAGATGATTGGGTAGAGGTGACAAAAAGTGGCAATGCCCGTGCTATCCTGACATTCTAAATATAATATCTAATTAAATCGATGAATTTATGAAAAATATTTTCTTTTATATACTTCTTTTTTGCAGTCTGGGACTATTGGCGGCTTGTAGCGAAGATGACGATAAGCTCCCTACAGGTATAGGTGAAAACGAAGTCCGCTTATCGGCTTTCTTTCCGAAAGAATTGTCTGAGACACGTGTGGATGCTGCCGCTCATAAATTGCGTTGTATTCTTGAAATTTACCATAGAGAGAACAACCTGCTGGCTTATCGTGAAGAGATAGCGACAGAACCAGGGACGTTGGACGAAAAACTCTCTTTCTCTTTTGAGATGAAATCGGGAACATATAATTGTTTGATTTGGGCGGATTATATCGATGCGAATGCTACTCCGAATGTAGGTGGCAATACAGAAACGACCCGTTATGCGGATAAATATTTTGATACGTCCGATTTGACTGCCGTGAGTATGAAGAATCCTTTGGAGCTTGTCAATAACGATGCTTGTGATGCTTTCTTCTATAGCGGTGAGATGCAAAAGAACGATGGCGAAGGACTTGCCATGGAAATTTCCCTGATGCGCCCATTCTCAAAAATCAGTATCCGCGAGGAAAACCAGCGTGAGTTTAATTTGCTGAAAGAACTGAAAGCAATCTTCCCCGTAGCTACTACTTTCAATGTAGCTACCGGAATGGTGGCAGGCACTCCGGTGCAACAGGAACATCATGTGACGGATTTCAAACCGGAAGTAATGGCAGAGCGCACATTACTGTCATTTTATACATTCGCTAACAGTGAAACACAGAAACTGGATGGTGTGAGCCTGACTTTCACTACCGGTATAGAAGCAATACCGGAACAGACTGTGAACATTCCTGATAATCTTATCCCTATAGTACGTAACCGTCACGTGAAAGTGAGCGCAGCTATGATGCAGGAAACTCCCGAACCGGAAATTGACTTTAATATTACTTACGATATTGATGTAGCCGATTGGGATGTTGCGGATATGACTGTAATAGCGCAGCAGGGTAAAGTGAAAGTGGGTGATTTCTTCTATAAGGATGGTACAACTTCGTCCAATTATGTGGCGGATGCTGATAATCCGTGTATCGGTGTGGTATTTGCAGTGGCGCATAGCAACGGTGCGGCGGCTTTTGATTCTCCAGAAAACTATCCCGGAACAGCCTTAGCTGATTTAGAAGCGATTAATGGTTGGGTGGTAGCGGCTTTTGATTTCAGAGACGGAACTAATGATCTTAATCTGAAACCTAGAAAATCGGCAGATGTGGTTATTCCCGAAGGATTGAAAGGAGATATGAATGATATTCAAGGTTTTTTGAAAACAAAATTATTGGAACGGCAAACATTGTCTGATTATCCTATTGCGGAAATTGTCATAAACTATCAGAATGATGAGATAACAAAAGCACCTGCCAATACCAGTGGTTGGTATTGGGGAGCTGTCAAGCAATATGATGCGCTTGCAAAAGCATACGCAACAGCAAGTGGCGGGCAGTTGACGGAATCTTTGATTGTCCGGAATTCATTGCAAGTTCTGGCAAATGCCGGGGTGGGCGAACTGTTTCCTGTGGGTGGTAATGAAAGACGTCATTGGTATAGCACTGCTACTGACAAGAAAAGTAAAGGGCTTTGGGCTGGTTTTGTCTGTTTCGGTGTAGAAACGAATGATTATGGAGGCATCGAAGACGACTGGTGGGCAGTGACAAATAGTGGCAATGCCCGTGCTATCCTGACATTCTGATTTAAAAGAAAAGTTCCTTCAACATGAGGGAACTTTTCCTTTTGATACGTTCAGTCTTTAGAATGACTGATTTCAGGAATTACTTTTTTCCTGATGCTTTTTGATATACTCGGTAGGAAGCATTCCGATATATTTCTTAAAACTATTGGTGAAATAAGAAGGAGAGCTAAAACCTATTTTATTACTGATTTCAGCAACGGTATAGCGTCCTTCAAGCAGCATCTGACATCCTTTGTTGAAGCGGATACGACGGATAAAGTTTGCCGGTGCTTCTCCGGATATGGCATTCATCTTGATATACAGGTTGGAACGGCTCATAAATAATTTGTTTGCCAAATCTTCTGTCGAGAACTTTTCATCACTGATGTTGTCTTCAATAATTTGTATTACTTTGCTCAGGAATTCATTATCCATAGCATTGGAAGTCATTTTTGCCGTATCTATATTGATTGTACTTGAGTAATATTGCCGAAAGCGTTCTCTGGCTTTCAGTATATTATTGATTTTTCCCTTGAGTAAAGAGGTGGAGAACGGCTTTCCGATATAATCGTCTGCACCGATATCAATGCCGGAGGTCTGGTCTTCGAGAGAGCTCTTGGCAGATAAGAGAATCACCGGAATGTGAGAGGTCTGTATGTTACGTTTGACTAACTTGCACAGTTGCAATCCGTCCATTTCGGGCATCATCACGTCCGAGAGCACAATATCAACCGGCTGTGTCTTCATAATGTCGAGGGCTATTTTGCCATTGGTAGCTGTTATAACCTGATATTTGGATTGCAGGATACCCTTCAAGTAGTCCAACATTTCGATGTTGTCATCCACTAGTAGAATGACAGGTTTGTTCGTATCCTCATCCATGCCGTTCTCTTGATTGTCTTCTGCCGGGATGTAAGATAGGGGTTCGTCGATATAAAGACTGGAGTCGGAACTTTTGACGGGCTGTTTTGCCAGTTCCTCGGCCGTATATGTATTTACATCTTTGGGAAGTGTAACGCTGAATATGGTGTATAGCCGTTCTTTACTATCCACGGAAATACTGCCGTGATGTTTGTCCACCAGGCATTTCACCAAGGAAAGCCCGATGCCGGTTCCCTTGTCATTCTCATTAACCTGATAAAAGCGTTCGAAAACATAGTTCAGCTTTTCCTGGGGAATACCTTTACCGCTGTCTTTTACGTTAAATCCGAAGGTATCCTCTTTCTCCCAGAGTTCCAGTTCTATTTTTCCTTTGTCCGGTGTAAATTTGAAGGCGTTGGATAACAGGTTGATTAAAATAGTTTCGATATATTTTTTGTCGATCGGAAATTGTGTGCCGATGATTCCCGAATGGAACAGGTAGTCAATGTTACGGGTTTCTGCCTGATTATAAAACAGCATGAATATCTGCCGGAACCATTCTTCGATATTACACATTTCTACCTGAATGGGCAGAGCGCCGGACTCCGCTTTTCTGAAGTTTAAGAGCTGGTCGATGATATGTAGCAGCCTACGGCTGTTTTGATAAACATATTGCAAATCGCGTTGCAGTTTTTTATCCAGCATTCTGCTTAGTTTCATCATGTCTTCCAATGGGGCGATAATCAGGCTTAGCGGAGTACGCAGCTCGTGCGACATATTCATATAGAAACGCACCTTTTCATTATTGATTTCCTGTATCTTGTTGTGTTCAAGTGTCTCAACCTGCAACTGCATCTTCATTCTGGTTCTTGCGATGAAGAAATACATAATCCAGCCGATGATACCTAAGCCGCACAGGATAAAAATACACCTGGCTATCCATGTCTGATACCACATCGGAGTGATGTGTATAAAGAATTCAGTCGGCATCTCGCACCATTTGCCATCGTTGTTACACGCTTTCAACAGGAAGGTATAATGTCCCGGCGGAAGGTTGGAATAACTGACATTACGTTCTTCGGTAGAATTCCACTCCTTGTCGAAGCCTTTGAGCTGGTAAGCGAACGCATTGCGCTGGTTGCTGAGATAGTTTGAAACGGTAAACCGGATATTGAACTGTCGTTGGTTGAAGGGGAAATCTATGCCCTGCAGTCGGCCGTATTCGCCCCGGTGTACTTGGGATATGTTGTTCTGGAGATGGGTGACCGACTGGTTCATAAGGGATATTCCTACAATATCAGGTTGGGGCATGAACGGGTTCTCCATAAACTTGAACGGGCTGAAATAAGTGATGCCGTTCAGACTTCCGAAATAGAAAGTACCATCGGAACCTTTACAGTAACCATATACGTTAAATTCATTGTGGCTCAAGCCGTCTTCCTGA
The DNA here is from genome assembly GCF_000156195.1 of Bacteroides finegoldii DSM 17565. GTDB lineage: Bacteria > Bacteroidota > Bacteroidia > Bacteroidales > Bacteroidaceae > Bacteroides > Bacteroides finegoldii. Next base: position 102,208 of record NZ_GG688330.1, read on the forward strand.
CGGTAATTGTGAAATTGTTCTCTGTCAATGTCGAAGCAGGACAACCCTTTGTTGGTACTCAACCACATACGCCTTGAACTATCTTCCAAAAGCCCGTATATACAATTGTTGATGAGGCCGTTTTTAACAGTGTAATGTTTATGCAGTTCTATATCCGGTCCGTATTGGTATAGCCCATTGGCAGAAGTGACCCATATATTTTTCTGACTATCTTCGTGGATGCAGTATGCTATGATATGAGCCGAAAAGTCGGAAGACAAATTATCTGTCAGATGTTGAACTTTGGGAGTTCCGGTGTATAAGAACAGTCCTTTTTCGGTAGCAATCCAAATCTTTCCGGAGGAATCACGGTATAAGGCTCTTATTAATATTCCGGATAATTCCGGGTTGCTTTCAGCCAACGGGTGTTTTCTGAACTCTTTGGTTGTTTTGTTGAAGAGCAGCAGACCGACCATTGAACCTACATGAAAGTTTTCACCGTCATCCAGTAAGGAGTAGCAGCTGTTGTCTTCAGCTTCCATTTGAGGTATTGAGAAATTCTCTATTTTTCCTGTTTTTGTGTGGATATAGCTTAGTCCGCCGGAGTGTGTACCTACATAGATATTACCGGATTTATCCAGTGAAATGGCTTTAATGTTATTGGAACGTAACCCATTCCCTTGCTTTGTGGCTCTATAATAAGAAAAAGTCTGTTTTTGACGGTTGTAGTAGTTTACACCGCCATCATTTGTTCCGATCCATAGATTCTTGGTAGATGGTTCTTCCACAATACAGCTGACGACTTTGTCATTCAGGGAATTGAAATAAGGAGAATATTCTAACGTTTTAAATGTCGGGGCAAACGGGTGGTAATAATTGATTCCATCATAGTAGGTTCCTACCCATATTCCTCCCTGATTGTCTATAAAGAGAGAACGGATAGAACTATGAGACAAGCGTTTTTCAAATATTTCGTGCTCCGGATCAAAACTGAACAATGCTTCGGTGGTACCAATCCATATTTGTCCGTCTGTATACTGTTTCAGTACCCGCACTGTATTGGCGGGAGAGAACGTATCACTTTTATCTATCTGATATTTTTTCAATATTTGCCATTTATTGTTGAAACGATAGATTTCTTTCTTTTGGGTACCTACCCAGTAGTCTTTGGTCTTAGTGTTATAGATGATACTGGCAATTGGCGTATCGAGTAGTTCAGGGAGTATTTTTTTTGTTTTCTTCGTATGGATTGAATATAGATATGCACCTTGAGAAGTACCCAATAATAGTTCGTCTTTTATTCTACAAATAGTGTTGATAGTTAGATGTTTAAGTGTTGGATCTATATGTAGTTTCTTGTCTCCTTTTTGGAAAGAAACAAGTCCGATGTTTGTTGCGAGGAATAAGATACCCTTATCGGAGGCATCCTCTATTGCTAATACTTGAAAAGGGGTATTAGGTAAGAGGTAATTGGTGAAATTATCCGTTTCCGGGTTATAACGTGATAAGCCGACCAGCGTACCGAACCACGATACACCGTCCGAATCGGTGCAAAGTGATATAATCTGGTTATTTGCAATAGAAAGGCTGTCATTGGAAGTGTGATAGTAGGTGGTGAACGTATAGCCGTCATAACGGTTCAGACCATCTGTCGTACCAATCCATATTTTGTTGTTTGCATCCTGCATCATTCCCCATACAGTGTTTTGAGACAATCCTTCATTTACGGAAAGTTTTCTGAAGTTTATGTGATCAGTGGATGCAGCCCTGATATTAGAACTAAAGAATAATATGAGTGATAAGCAAATAATTTTGTGACCGGTTAATAATAGTGTTTTCATTTTATATCCATTTGAGGTTATTAAAAATGATAGATTAAGACTGCTTTCTGGAATGATTCCTATCACGAGCAAATTTAATAAGAATTTATCAATTAGCTTTCTTGTTATTACCCGTATCTATTTTGATTTTCTCTATTTTTATGTTGTTTGTGTCTAATATTCTTGTATAGATACTCTATATCAAGTATCAGAAGGGTAGTTTTGAAAATAAAAAAGGAGAATCGGCTATAAATATATTTTAGCTGATTCTCCTTTTTTATGATTCAATTTTGCTCTATTAAGAAGCTTTCTTCTCTTTTACATCACTGCTGGCTTCTACCACATTTACCACATAGTCACCCAGTTTCTCGCATTCGGCGATAATATCCATGTAATAAACTCCCATCTGATAATCGTATTCTTTGTTGTTTACGTCCAGAATGTTCTGATTCTTCAGTTGGTTACGGTAGTTGTTAATTTCATTCTCGATGTTGAAGGACTTGTTGATATCGATGCTCTGATGTTCCGGTTTTTCTACTACCACAATCATTTGAGCAAGTGCATCGTTCGTCAGTTTCATCATGAAATGAATATGCTCATATTGTTTCTCGGTAAAATCCTGGTTGGTCTGACGTTTCCGGTTGATGGTGCGTGCCAGATTATAACAACTGTCACCAATACTTTCGATTTCCGTCACCTCCCGCAACATGGCACGTATCTGCAATTTACTTTCTGAACTTAGGCGTCCTTCAGAAACCTGATTCAGATAGTTGGCTATTTCAAGTTCCATGTTGTCACTGATATTCTCATATTTTTCTATCCGGCTAAACAGCTTGTTGAAATCGTCATCCTTTTCTGTGTGTAGCAAATCCTGCACCATGCCGAACATACGATGGGTACGCTCTGCAAAGAGATGGATTTCTTTACGTGCCTGAAGTATAGAGAGCTCTGCAGTGGAAAGCATACCTCCGGTGATGAAGCGCAATCGTGGTTCTTCGTCCTCTTCTTTCGGGTGTATGAGAGCGCATACGGTACGTTCAATCAATTTCACACCCCATATCAGGATACATACGTTACAGATGTTGAAGATAGAGTGGAAAGCCGACAATTTGTAGGAGATGGCGACTTCCGGATCGCTGCTTTGGAAGAAAGTGTCTACTACCCAGTTAACCATCTGCATGAAAGGATGGAAAATAATCAGCACCCAGATAACACCGAATACATTGAATACAAAATGTGCCAATGCTGCCCGCTTAGCCTGTGTGTTGGCTGTCAATGCGGCGAGATTGGCGGTGATGGTTGTTCCGATATTTTCACCCAATACGAGGGCAGCTCCCAATTCCAGGCTGATCCAGCCGTTGGCACACATGATTAGCGTGATTGCCATCGTAGCGGCGGAGGCCTGTACGATCATGGTCAGTATAGTACCGATGAATAAGAACAGGAGGATGGAGAAAAATCCCATATCCGTATAGTTCTGTACAAAGGCAAGCATTTCCGGATTGGCGTTCAAGTCGGGAGCATTGGCTTTCAAGTAAGAAAGTCCCATAAATAAGAAAGAGAAACCGAAAATGAATTCACCGATGGATTTGCGGTTGCTTTTGCCTGAGAAGATAAGCGGAAGGGCAATGGCCAGAAGTGGAAGGGCGAATGCGGCCATGTCAACCTTAAATCCGAAAATAGAAATAATCCAGGCGGTTACGGTAGTACCGATATTGGCGCCCATAATTACGCTGATGGATTCGGCAAGAGTGAGCAGTCCTGCATTAACGAAACTTACGACCATTACAGTCGTTGCTGAAGAGGACTGGATAAGGGCTGTGATTAGCACACCTGTTAAAACACCCGTTACCCGATTGGTAGTCATTGCCGTCAAGATACTTCGTAGCCTGTCACCCGCGACCTTTTGTAAGCCCTCGCTCATGATCTTCATTCCGTAAAGGAAGAGTCCTAATGAGCCTATGAGCTTTAAAAAATCATAAAAAGAATATTCCATCTATAATATTTTTAATGGTTATTTGTTCTCAATCTGATTATAAGTATATTTAGTCCCATAATATTCACCTTTTAACGAACTCGATGAAACAGATGTTACAAATATGTTGCAAAAATAATAATATTTCTAAAGAATTCCCTATCGGGAGCTCACTTTTGGATATTTATTACGGTTTTAATCTTAATTTTCCTTACCAGGTGGTTAGCGCCAAAGTCAATAACCGATCTGAAGGGCTTAATTTCAGAGTCTATAATAATAAGGATATAGAGTTTCTGGATGTGCGTGACCAGTCCGGTATGCGGACTTATGTCCGTTCGCTTTGCTTTGTACTGTTCAAGGCTGTCACGGAATTGTTCCCGGAAGGAAAATTGTTTGTAGAGCACCCTGTCTCAAAAGGATATTTCTGCAATTTGCGGATCGGGCGTCCTGTGGAGCTGGAAGACGTGATGCGTATCAAGCAGCGTATGCAGGAAATTATTGCTGAGGATATTTCTTATCATCGCATTGAATGCCATACAACTGAGGCTGTGCGTATTTTCAGCGAACGGGGAATGAATGATAAGGTCAGATTGCTCGAAACTTCCGGTTCTCTCTATACCTATTATTATACGTTGGGAGATACGGTCGATTATTACTATGGTAATCTGTTGCCCAGCACCGGGTATCTGAAACTGTTCGACATTGTGAAATATTACGATGGATTACTTCTTCGCATTCCGAGCCGTGAGAATCCGGAAGTCTTGGAAGATGTCGTGAAGCAGGAGAAGATGCTGGATGTCTTTAAGGAATATCTGAATTGGAGCTATATCATGGGGCTTAACAATGCGGGTGATTTCAATCTGGCATGTGAAGTAGGACACGCGACGGATTTGATAAACGTTGCGGAAGCATTGCAGGAAAAGAAGATTGCTCAGATTGCCGATACCATTTTCCATCGGGGAGAAAACGGAAACCGGGTGAAACTGGTGCTGATAGCCGGACCATCTTCTTCGGGAAAGACTACTTTCAGCAAACGCCTTTCTATTCAGCTTATGACGAACGGGTTAAAGCCATATCCTATTTCTCTCGATAATTATTTTGTAGACCGTGAAGATACGCCGTTGGATGAGAACGGAAACTATGATTATGAATCGCTTTACGCGCTCGACTTGGAACTGTTTAATCGGCAGTTGCAGGCATTGCTTCGTGGAGAGGAGGTGGAACTTCCCCGTTTTAACTTCTCACTCGGAAAGAAAGAGTATAAGGGTGATAAACTGAAAATTAAAGATAATACGATATTAATCCTGGAAGGTATTCATGCCTTAAATCCCGAACTTACTCCTCATATTCCGGCAGAACGGAAGTTCAAGATTTATGTTTCTGCGTTGACGACCATTTCGTTGGACGACCACAACTGGATTCCGACAACGGACAATCGTTTGTTACGCCGTATTATCCGTGATTTCAATTATCGGGGATATTCTGCCCGTGAGACAATCTCGCGTTGGCCTAGTGTGCGTGCGGGTGAAGACAAGTGGATCTTCCCTTATCAGGAAAATGCAGATGTAATGTTTAACTCGGCACTGCTTTTCGAGTTTGCCGTGCTTCGTCTCCATGCCGAGCCTATATTGATGGGAGTACCGCGTAATTGTCCCGAATATTGCGAGGCTTATCGGTTATTGAAGTTTATCAAATATTTCGTTCCCGTACAGGATAAGGAAATTCCGCCGACTTCTTTGCTTCGCGAATTTCTTGGGGGAAGCAGCTTTAAATATTAAGTGAGAAGAGGGTGTGTATAATGATATTAAACGCTAAAAGCCTAAACCTTTGATTTTATATTCTGTTATATAGATTATATGCAAAAATAGTAAGAGTATGATTTTTTATAATAATCTTTTGGCAAAATGGTTCTTAAGAAAAGGAAAGAAGCATTGTTTTATGTTGGGTGGTCTTTTTTTTACCCGATATAAATATTTGGAGATTTGGGAAGATATGGAAGTCAGAATCCATGCAAGGCAGTTCTGGGAATGCTTCTTGTTGACGTTGCTACCCGCTTTGGTCTTGTCGTTGTTCTTCTCATGGTGGTGGATGTTGCTTCCCTTTGCGACTTACCACATCTTTTATTGGTTGGAGAAGTCCTTCCGCTCTCACTCTGTCTTTGATTGGGAGGCATTGGAGAATTGTGGTGATACACTTTATCTTAGAAAAAGGAAGGCGTATGCCTGGATGAGGTGGTATGGAAAGAAAGTATTACCTTTATCCGATTGGGATGATTGAAGTCATTTTTACCACAGATTACACGGATTACACAGATTAGATTAATACATTGATTATCAATATTATTTTATTATCTGTGTTAATCCGTGTAATCTGTGGTGAACAATTATCGCAAAGCCTCCACTTCTTCTGGCGTTAAAGGAATCTTCTTGCCTAATCGACGGGCGCCGGTTTCGGTAATCAGATAATCTTCTTCATTGCGGATACCGCCGAAATCTTTATAAGTTTCCACTACGTCGTAGTTGATGAAATCGGTAAATTTCTTTTCCGCTTTCCACATATCGATCAATTCCGGAATAAAGTATATACCCGGTTCTACCGTATGTACAAATCCAGGTTCCAGAGGTATGGCAAGGCGTTGTGACTTACGGCCGAACTGCGTACTTTTCGGCTGACCGTTGTAGCCTACCCATATTTCTCCCAGATTTTCCATGTCGTGTACATCCAGCCCCATCATGTGGCCTAATCCATGCGGATAGAATAAGGCGTGCGCACCTTCGCGAACAGCGTCTTCCGCATTGCCTTTCATCAGTCCGAGAGCTTTCATTCCATCAACCATGACACGGGCGGACAATTCGTATACATCCATATAAGGAATGCCCGGTCGGAGTGCTTTAACCGATTCCAGATGCATGGCATTCTGTATCTCGTAGACTTCCCGTTGGCGGGGCGTGAATTTCTTGTCGGCAGGAATGGTAGATGACATATCTCCTGCATATCCCGATTCAACCTCCGCACCGGCATCTATTAAAAACAGATCACCCGGTTTTACTTTATTGCCGTGATAATGGTTATGCAAAGTTTGTCCGTTGATGGTAGCGATTGTAGCGAAAGAAAGTTCGCAGTTATTTGATTCCGCTACCCGGTTCATTTCCGCCACCACTTCATATTCATACATACCCGGACGAAGTACTTTCATGGCGGTGATATGCATATCGGCAGTCACATTGCAAGCCTTTTCTATCTCTACGATTTCTTCTGCCGATTTATAGTTCCGCTGGGCTACTACGGCGCGGATGAATGGAACGGAACCTTCCTGATGTGCAGGGGGGATACCTAGCCAATCCATCAGTTTTAGCTTATGTTCGGGACGGTAAGGAGGTAGATAATGCACTGACTTCCCTTTTTGGACACATTTATGGAGATAGCTGACTATTTCTGCGGATGGCAGTAAGTTAGCCACGCCCACCCGTTCGCATTTTTCTTGTAGTGTAGGTTGTGACCCCATCCACACGATGGCATCAATTGATAATTCATCACCGAAAATAATTTCCTTGTTTTCGTCAATATCGATTATTGCCGAAAGTCCTGCACATGACAGTCCGAAATAATAAAGGAAAGTAGAATCCTGACGATAGCGGAAGGTGTTATCTTCGTAATTTAGTCCGCACTCGTCATTTCCTAGAAATAACAAAACTCCGGAGCCTAATTTCTTTTTCAGCAGGGCTCTTCGCTGCATATACGTTTCTTTGGCAAACATATTGTTCTAATTTTAAGTTCGTGCAACAAAGATAACGATTTTTGTGTTATAGGATTAAAAATTATTCCTCTAATCTGTGTAATCTCTGGTTAAAAAGTTACTTTTGTAGCGAGAAACAGAGTAGAAAGCAAAAACGAATATGGCACAAGGTTCCCGTCAAATACAATCGCAGGCGCAACAGCAAATCCAAACGCTCTCGCCTCAGCAGATTCTAGTCGTGAAACTGTTGGAGCTTCCCGCAGTAGAGCTGGAAGACCGTATCCATGCTGAACTGCTTGAAAACCCGGCACTTGAGGAGGGCAAAGAAGAGAATGTCGCAGATGAATATTCCGATGGTGACACTTCCGGGGAGGGTATGGAGAATGATGCCAACGAATACGATTCTTTGAGTGATTATCTCACCGAAGACGATATTCCCGACTACAAACTGCAAGAGAACAACCGATCTAAAGACGAGCAGGCGGAAGATATTCCGTTCTCCGACTCTACCTCTTTTTACGAAATACTGAAGGAGCAGCTTCGTGAGCGCAATTTGACAGAACACCAGCATGAACTGGTGGAATACCTGATCGGCTCGTTGGACGATGACGGCCTGCTCCGCAAATCTTTGGAAAGTATCTGTGACGAACTGGCTATTTATGCCGGTATAGAATCTACGGAAGAGGAGCTGGAAGAAGCACTCTGCATCTTGCAGGATTTCGATCCGGCAGGTATCGGAGCACGTGACCTTCAAGAATGTCTGTTGATACAGATCCGCCGGAAGAAGGAAGAAGGGATGAATCCTGCTCCTATATTGGATATCGAAGAACGCATCATCAGAGATTGTTATGAAGAATTTACCCGGAAGCATTGGGAAAAGATTATAAAAAAGCTGGATGTTGATGAAGAAACATTCAATGAAGCTATCAGTGAGATTACAAAGTTGAATCCCCGTCCGGGAGCTTCTTTGGGAGAGGCTATCGGGAGGAACCTCCAGCAGATAGTCCCCGACTTCATCGTGGAAACGTATGATGACGGTACTATCAATGTCAGCCTTAATAACCGTAATGTTCCGGAGCTTCGTATGAGCCGTGATTTTACGGAGATGGTGGAGGAACATACCAAGAATAAGGCCAACCAGTCCAAAGAGTCCAAAGAAGCGATGATGTTTCTGAAACAGAAGATGGATGCGGCACAAGGATTTATAGATGCGGTCAAACAGCGGCAGAATACGTTGATGACTACTATGCAGGCTATCATCGACCTGCAGCGTCCTTTCTTTCTCGAAGGGGACGAATCCCTGCTGAAACCGATGATTCTAAAAGATGTGGCCGAACGTACGGGACTGGATATATCAACCATTTCCCGTGTCAGCAACAGTAAATATGCGCAGACCAATTTCGGTATTTATCCGTTGAAGTTCTTCTTCAGCGACGGATATACGACGGAAGACGGGGAAGAGATGTCTGTCCGCGAAATTCGTAAGATTTTGAAAGAATGTATCGACGGAGAAGACAAGAAGAAACCGTTGACCGATGATGAATTGGCGGACATACTGAAAGAAAAAGGCTACCCTATTGCACGTCGGACAGTGGCGAAATACCGTCAGCAGTTGAATATTCCGGTGGCAAGACTTAGAAAATAATTGATTAATAGATAATTGATAATGGATAGAGAGAAAGAGCATATCATAGCGGATAAGACAATGTTGCAGGTGGCAAGAGTCACTTCGATGGTGTTTACCCCGTTTTCTATTCCGTTTTTGTCATTTCTGGTGCTATTCCTGTTTTCTTATCTCCGTATCATGCCGATGGTATATAAGTTGATTGTATTGGGAATTGTCTATTGCTTTACTATATTGACTCCCACTATAACCATCTTTCTGTTCCGCAAGATCAATGGTTTTGCCCGTCAGGAGCTGGGCGAACGGAAGAAACGTTTTGTACCTATCCTGCTGACTATCATTTCGTATGTATTCTGCCTGCTGATGATGCGTAGGCTGAATCTGCCTTGGTACATGACCGGCATTATTCTGGCTTCTCTCGTAGTCTCCATTATTTGTATAGCAGTAAATCTGAGATGGAAACTGAGCGAGCACATGGCGGGCATAGGCGGAGTGATAGGCGGATTGGTTTCCTTTAGCGCCTTGTTCGGTTATAACCCGGTAGGGTGGCTGTGCCTGTTTATATTGATAGCCGGTGTGCTGGGTTCTGCCCGTATCATTCTGGGACATCATACGCTGGGAGAGGTCATTTCCGGTTTTACGGTCGGCCTGGTATGCGCCCTTTTGGTGCTTCATCCGGTGAGTAATATCTTATTTCGAGTATTTTTATTTTAAAACAGTATAAATCCTAAAAACTAATTATTATGAACTTTCCACAGAATTTGAAGTACACGAACGAACATGAATGGATACGCGTAGAAGGAGACATTGCATACGTAGGTATCACCGATTACGCTCAGGAGCAATTGGGCGATATTGTGTTTGTGGACATACCGACGGTCGGTGAGTCGCTGGAAGCCGGTGAGGTTTTCGGAACTATCGAAGTAGTGAAAACAATTTCCGATCTTTTCCTGCCGGTGGCAGGTGAGGTGCTGGAACAGAATGAAGCGCTGGAAGAGAACCCGGAACTGGTGAACAAAGACCCATACGGCGAGGGTTGGCTGATTAAGATGAAACCTGCTGATGTGAAGGCGGTAGAAGACTTGCTGGATGCGGAAGGGTATAAAGAAGTGATTAACGGATAAATTAAACATTAAAAATATGACTCCAATTGTAAGTATCATCATGGGCAGTACGTCCGACCTTCCAGTTATGGAAAAGGCCGCACAACTGCTGAATGATATGCATGTACCGTTCGAAATGAACGCACTTTCCGCTCACCGCACGCCTGAGGCTGTGGAAGAGTTTGCTAAGAATGCCCGTACTCGTGGCATTAAAGTAATTATCGCTGCTGCCGGAATGGCTGCCGCCCTTCCCGGTGTAATCGCGGCTAACACTACACTTCCTGTAATCGGAGTGCCGGTGAAAGGCTCCGTGCTCGATGGTGTGGACGCACTTTATTCCATCATTCAAATGCCTCCGGGCATTCCTGTAGCCACTGTTGCTATCAACGGAGCGATGAATGCGGCTATTCTGGCCATTCAGATGCTTGCTTTGAGTGATGAAAAGCTGGCGGAAGCATTTGCAGCTTACAAAGAAGGACTGAAAAAGAAAATCGTAAAAGCAAACGAAGAACTGAAAGAAGTCAAGTTTGAATATAAAACAAACTAATGGATCTATTCAATTATTTTCGGAGGGAAACTACCGAAGTGAATATTGGGGCCGTACCGTTGGGTGGCCCCAATTCTATTCGTATCCAGTCGATGACCAATACGTCTACGCAGGATACGCAGGCTTGTGTGGAACAGGCGAAACGTATTGTCGACGCGGGCGGTGAGTATGTCCGTCTGACGACGCAAGGTATCAAGGAAGCGGAGAACCTGAAAAATATTAATATCGGTTTGCGCAGTCAGGAATATATGGTTCCGTTGGTTGCCGATGTACACTTTAATCCGAAAGTTGCCGATGTGGCAGCCCGATATGCGGAAAAGGTACGCATCAATCCGGGGAATTATGTAGACGCTGCACGTACTTTTAAGAAGCTGGAATATACCGACGAGGAGTATGCGCAGGAAATACAAAAAATTCATGACCGCTTTGTGCCTTTTCTGAATATCTGCAAAGAGAATCATACGGCTATCCGTATCGGTGTGAATCACGGCTCTTTGTCCGACCGCATCATGTCCCGTTATGGTGATACGCCCGAAGGCATGGTAGAGTCTTGTATGGAGTTTCTTCGCATTTGTGTTGATGAGAACTTTACCGATGTGGTTATTTCCATCAAAGCGTCCAATACGGTTGTCATGGTGAAAACCGTTCGTCTGTTGGTAGCTGTGATGGAGAAAGAAGGGATGGCTTTCCCGTTGCATCTCGGGGTGACAGAAGCCGGAGACGGTGAGGACGGACGTATCAAGTCCGCTCTCGGCATTGGTGCACTGTTGGCCGACGGACTGGGGGATACTATACGGGTATCTTTGAGCGAAGCTCCCGAAGCGGAAATTCCTGTTGCCCGTAAGTTGGTGGACTATATCCTGTTGAGGCGGAATCATCCTTATATTCCCGGACTGGAAGCGCCTGGATTTAACTATTTGTCGCCCGAACGCCGTAAGACGCGGGCTGTCCGCAATATAGGAGGTGAACACGTGCCTGTGGTCATTGCCGACCGTATGGACGGGAAGACCGAAGTGAATCCGCAATTTACTCCGGACTATATTTATGCCGGACGTGCTTTGCCCGAACAACGGGAAGAAGGTGTGGACTATATTCTTGATGCGGACGTATGGACCGGAGAAGCCGGTACTTGGCCTGCTTATAATCATCAGCAACTGCCGTTGATGGGAGGATGTAATGCAGAACTCAAATTCCTGTTTATGCCTTATATGGCACAGACGGATGAAGTGATTGCCTGTCTGAAACAACATCCCGAAGTGGTTGTCGTCTCTCAAAGCAACCATCCGAACCGTTTGGGTGAACATCGTGCGTTGGTGCATCAACTGATGACAGAGGGGCTGCAAAATCCGGTTGTTTTCTTCCAGCATTATGCGGAAGATGATGCGGAGGATTTGCAGATAAAAGCTGCGGCCGATATGGGGGCTCTGATCTTTGACGGGCTTTGCGATGGTATCTTCCTGTTCAATCAGGGCGGTTTGAGCCATGCCGTTGTCGACGCTACTGCTTTCGGAATCTTGCAGGCCGGACGTACCCGTACCTCTAAGACTGAATACATATCTTGTCCCGGTTGTGGCCGTACGCTTTACGACTTGGAGAAGACAATTGCCCGCATCAAGGCTGCTACCTCACACCTGACAGGACTGAAAATCGGTATCATGGGCTGTATCGTGAATGGTCCCGGTGAGATGGCGGATGCTGACTACGGTTATGTAGGAGCAGGACGAGGCAAAATCAGTCTTTATAAAGGCAAGGTCTGTGTAGAAAAGAATATTCCTGAAGAAGAGGCAGTAGAACGACTTTTGGAGTTTATCCGGACAGACCGGGAAGAAAACCTGCAATGATATTATATTGGACACGGATGACAGGTGATGAGGGACTGATTTCATAGAAAACCTGTCATCCGTGCCTAACTATGTACTACATATCTTCCAATGACAAACACATTGTTTCATCGCGAACCATAAAATGGATCATGCTTTCCACGTGAAGCGTATGGTTGTCGCAAAAAAGTTCCACGTATTTAGGCATCCCGCCAGTAAAAGTATAAAGTGCTAAAAGATCATCATTCGAATGTGTCGGGGCATATTCATGCATGATTTCTTTTAGGACAGAGAGACTGAAGGCTGACTGCTTGATTATGTTATCAGCTCTTCCGAAGAGTGGTTCTTTGTTGTCTTGGAAAATTTTTTGCATAAGAGAATAGATGGAACCACTGACAATCAAATTCATGTGTGAGGACTTCCGATATTGGTCCCAAATATTTTGCATATCGCTGAATATGGATTCATTTATAGTATAGAATTCCTGAAATTCATCAATAACCAGGTTGAAAGTCCGTTGTGCCGAAAGCTGCATTAGGTATTGGAATAAGTTTCGGAAACTTCGGATTTCTGTCGGAACAAAGATTTGCAGGGCTTGTGCGATAAGTGGGATGAATTCTTCGCACAAGGTTGCTTTATTTTTACGCCCTATAAATAAGTAGACAGTGGGAGTCTTTTCAACGGCTTTCATGATGAGGCTTGTCTTCCCAATTCTACGGCGACCGGTAACGACTGTCATTCTTGAACTTTCCTCAAATGCCAATTGCTGAATTTGTTTTAGCTTTTATAGTTCTTCTTCTCTATTATAAAACCTCATAATCAGTGAATTATATTAGTAACCGTGGTTACTGTAACCATGGTTACAGAGATATTTATTCTTAAGGGAACGGCAAACTTTTTCTTTCTTTTTATAAATTCTTTACCCTGGGCATATTTGTCATGGCCTTCAATCTAAAGAAACATACCTGTTTAATAACAGCCTCCCAAAGTGATATCTACCTATATAGTTCCATTAACGTGCCTATGTAGTTGCCCTTGAGTGCCAGTATAGTTCTACTAAAGTACCGCTATCTTTACTTTGTCACGGCCGTGGTGACTTCTTCCCACAGCCGTGGCGAGTTCCTACCACGGCCGTGGAAAGATATCGTCACGGCCGTGGAGAGTTAACAATACTGATGCTTTAATGGAACAATACCTGCTTGTTAAGTGAAAGATCCGGCTATATAACATTCATTTAATAGGGGGATTCATTTTAAAAAGCTGCTTTCTATGTGGATGGTATGGTTACTGCAGGCGATGATGTCCTTCGGGTGCTTATAAAATGGATCAGGCTGACAATAAAAGTTCTAATTTTTTATTGTCAGCCTATTGTCATGGCTTATTGTCATCATGTAAACCGATGATAATCATTATACTATTGGAGAAAAACTTTGGTTGACAATAAGAATCATCAAATTTATATGTAATCTTCTTCTGTCCTGTCAAAGTTTGTCCTGTAAAGGATAAGTAGCAGTTGACAACTAAAGAAAATAGTAGTTACGGTTGGAAAGAAAAGAGAGTCTTGCTTACTATATTAAGCATGTTTTTGCTATATTTGTGCAATATAAAGAGCATATTTTATGGAAAAACGAATAATAAAGGCAATTATAGCCGAGCGTCAGCAAGAAATTAGTAAGATTCAGCTGGTTGAAAGACCGATATATTTTGAGGAGCAGGCGAATTATGTTCTGGTTGGTATTCGTCGTGCGGGTAAGTCTTATCAAATGTATCAGGATATACAGAATCTTGTAAGATTGGGTAAAGTGACTTTTGAAGACTGTCTTTATATTAATTTTGAGGATGAGCGTATCTCTTCTATTGAGGCTTCGGAGCTAGGACTTCTGTTGGAGTGTTATGCTGAAATGTATGATAACCGTAAGCCTTTGATATATCTTGATGAGATTCAGAATATTGACGGATGGGAAAAATTTGCTCGTAGGCTGGCTGATTCTAAATATAGGGTTTTCATTACCGGAAGTAATGCGCGAATGCTTAGTAGGGATATTGCCACTACTTTGGGTGGACGATATATCATGCGGGAAGTATTTCCCTTTTCATTTGCAGAGTATCTCACTTTTCATCAGATTCACTTGAAGGCAAACTGGGAATTTGAACCGGAACAACGGCTGGAAGTCATTAAGCAGTTCAATACCTATTTTCATTTCGGAGGATTTGCCGAAACGTTTTCTTTGATAGATAAACGGGAATGGATTAATTCGTTATATCAAAAGATTTTACTGGGAGATATTATAGCACGCAACGAGATTCGCAATAGCGCTGCTATCCGGCTATTGGCAAAGAAGCTTGCTGAAAGTGTCATGCAGCCAACTACGCAGACACGATTATTGCATATTGTAAAATCTTCTGGTAGTGGTATCAGCCGTAATACATTGGCAGATTATCTCACTTATATGAATGATGTTTATTTGACTTTTAACATCCCCAATTTTACAGATTCAGTAGCTGAACGCATGTCTAGTTGTAAAAGGTATTTTTATGATAATGGGTTGCTCAGTAATTTTCTGATAAATGCCGAAACTAAACTATTGGAGAATATCGTTGCTGTAAATTTAATAGAGCGATATGGAAAAGAAGAAGATAGAGTGTTTTTTTATAATAAGGGTATTGAGGTGGATTTTTATATTCCTGATGAAGGAATGGCTATACAAGTATCATATAGCATTGATGATCCGATTACCCGGGAACAGGAGGTCAGGGCTTTATATAAAATGTCGGAAGTTTTTGGCTTGAAAAAGACTTTTATCATTACTTGGGATGAAGAAAGGACAATTTCAGGGAATGAGTTGGATATAGAAGTCGTGCCGGTTTGGAAATGGCTGTTGCGATATTGCTGACATTGAAAGGTGCTAAAACTGATTTTGCAACTTTGTTGCATAAATCATTTGCTACCTTTGCATCAACTAAATGATGAATGTTATGGGACATTGTAGTTGTGGCGCTCACTCATGCGCAACAGAAAAAAAGGTTGATGCAAAGGTTTCGAACTTCCATGAATATGGGAAAGTGATATTTTCTCTCCTGCTTCTGGCAGGTGGAATAATAATGAATGCTCTTGATTTAGCATTCTTCCGTGAAGGATATGTTTCTTTGATATGGTATATCGTAGCCTATCTTCCGGTAGGAATTCCGGTGATGAAAGAAGCCTGGGAAAGTATCAGGGAAAAAGACTATTTCAGTGAGTTTACTCTAATGATTATTGCTACTCTGGGGGCTTTCTATATTGGCGAATATCCGGAAGGCGTAGCCGTGATGCTATTTTATACGGTAGGAGAACTGTTTCAGGGTAAAGCGGTAGATAAGGCTAAACGTAATATCGGAGCCTTATTGGACGTAAGACCCGAAAAAGCACTGGTACTTAGGGAGGGTAATCTTGTTCTTGAAAGTCCTAAAAAGATAAAAGTCGGCGAAATCATAGAAATAAAGGCAGGTGAGCGAGTGCCACTTGATGGAACCATGCAGAATGAAGTTGCCGCCTTTAATACAGCCGCATTAACGGGCGAAAGCGTGCCTCGTAATATTCGGAAAGGGGAGGAAGTGCTTGCCGGAATGATTGTAACCGACAAGGTAATCCGACTTGAAGTGACGAGACCTTTTAACAAGAGCGCACTCGCCCGAATATTGGAACTTGTTCAGAATGCCGCCGAACGCAAAGCCCCGGCAGAATTGTTTATTCGTAAGTTTGCCCGTGTTTACACACCGATTGTTATCATACTGGCCGTATTAATTGTATTATCTCCATTGGTCTATTCACTTATCAATCCTGCATTTGTATTCACATTTAATGATTGGCTATACAGGGCTTTGGTCTTTTTGGTGATTTCATGTCCATGCGCATTGGTGGTTAGTATTCCGTTAGGCTATTTTGGTGGTATCGGAGCGGCATCCCGATTGGGTATTTTATTCAAAGGAGGTAATTATCTGGATGCTATCACTAGGATCAACACGGTGGTATTCGATAAAACAGGAACCCTGACAAAAGGAACCTTTGACGTGCAGGCCTGTAAAAGTGCAGGCGATATTTCGGAAGAAGAATTAGTGAAACTGATTGCTTCGGTAGAAAGTGATAGCACACATCCGATTGCCAAGGCTGTTGTGAATTATGCGAAAGAACGAAATATTGAACGCGTAACCGTTGCCGATACGAAAGAATATGCCGGCTTCGGATTGGAAGCAACGGTAGACGGAATTCCGGTTCTGGTTGGTAATTGCCGGTTACTGTCCAAGTTTGATATATCCTTTCCGCAAGAATTGTTGAAGATGACAGATACCATTGTAGTCTGTGCTGCTGGAAACCGTTATGCCGGTTATCTGTTGTTGGCTGATGCCTTGAAAGAAGACGCAAAGGTAGCTATTGACCGCTTAAAAGCTTTAAATATTGAAAACATACAGATATTATCCGGTGATAAACAGAGTATTGTTACTAACTTTGCGGAGAAGCTCGGCATATCGAAAGCCTATGGCGACTTGCTGCCGGAAGGGAAAGTGAAACACCTGGAAGAATTGCGTCAGGATGAGGCAAACCAGATTGCATTTGTCGGCGATGGAATGAATGACGCACCGGTGCTTGCTTTGAGTCATGTCGGTATTGCTATGGGAGGATTGGGCAGTGATGCAGCCATTGAAACAGCCGATGTCGTGATACAAACAGATCAGCCGTCGAAAGTAGCCGAAGCTATCAAAGTTGGAAAGCTGACACGAAGAATCATTTGGCAGAATGTATCACTGGCATTTGGAGTGAAATTGCTTGTGTTGATTTTGGGAGCCGGTGGAATCGCTACTCTTTGGGAGGCTGTCTTCGCAGACGTAGGCGTTGCGTTGCTTGCCATTATGAACGCCGTCAGAATACAGAAAATGATAAAGTAGGAGAAAGATGGAAGAAGATATTTATTTGGATAAGCTGGTCAGAAGAGACATTAAGCCAACTGCAATAAGGCTCTTGGTGATAAAAGAGATGATGCAGGCAGAGCGTGCAGTGTCATTGCTTGACCTCGAAACATTGCTCGACACAGTCGATAAATCGACTATATCCCGTACTATTGCTCTCTTCTTGTCTCATCACCTTATACATAGCATAGACGATGGAAGCGGCTCGTTGAAGTATGCCGTTTGCGACAACTCCTGCAATTGTGTGGTACAGGATTTACATTCGCATTTTTATTGTGAGAAATGCCATCGTACATTCTGCCTGGAAGGTACCCATATCCCGGTGATTGATTTGCCTGAAGGATTTACTTTGCATAGCATTAATTATGTCCTTAAAGGGATTTGTCAGGAATGTTCCTCCATGGGAATGACATTGGCAATGAAATAAAAAAGACCGAAACCCGGAACGATAAAAAGATCGTCAGGTTTCGGCCTTCTGCTTTCGCTAATATTGTTTGATTAGTCAATATTGGGATTCAAAGCATGCCAGTCCTTGATGGCTGGGATGATTCCCATTTCAATCACTTCGTCACGAAGTTTACATAAGTGTTCGTAGCTCTTTTCTAATTCTTCCTGTTCGGCAGGAGTTCCGGCTACTTCTTTATAAGTAACGCCGTCTTTAGTAATTGAAGTTTCCATCGCCATCATGATATGGTCGAATTTGCCATTGGAAACATACGTTCCGGCAGGCCAGCGGAATGGCTGCCCGCCCATAGCAGCAGCAATCATTTCGATAGACAGATAAGCCGGACTTTGGAAAGAAGAACGGCCGCGAAGGTCGATGATATGTTTTCCACCCTGGATGACACGTACTTTCAGTGCTTCCCATTCCGTCAACGGAAGGCGGGTAGTACCGATGAAATCGGTCAGGGGCTCTCCTTTTATTTTAGTGGTAGATGCAAATACAGCCATTTGTTCTCCATGACCGCCATACGTACGGCAATTCTGAATGTCGGAAGCGGGGATATGGAAGTATTTCACCAGTTCGTTTTGCAAGCGGGTGCTATCCAACGCAGCCAATGTAGAAACTTGTGAAGGTTTCAAACCTGAATACAACAAAGTAATCAAGCCGGTGATGTCTGCAGGATTAAAGATGACAACGATATGTTTTACGTTCGGGCAATATTGACGAACGTCTTTTCCGAATTGAGCGGCAATCTCTGCATTTCCTTTCAACAGATCTTCGCGGGTCATACCTGCCTTACGGGCTGCTCCACCGGAAGAAACAATATAAGAAGCTCCGGTCAGTGCTTCTTTGATGTCGGAAGTATAGGTAAGGTTGACACCTTCAAAACCGCAATGATACAGTTCTTCAGCTACTCCTTCCAAAGCTGGTGCGAACGGATCATAGAGACAAATATTCGGAGTGAGTTTCATCATCATGGCTGTTTGTGCCATGTTGGAGCCGATCATTCCGGCAGCTCCCACAATCGTAAGTTTCTCGTTGGTTAGAAATTCCATAATTTTATATGTTTAAAAAGGTGAATAATTTACTCTTTCTTTTTGTCGCTACAAAGTTAACATATTAGAAAGCAAATTGTTCATTGCAAATAGTTTTGCCCGATAACGAAAAGTTATAGCTGACTGATTGAGGGATCTATTCAAAATAGATTATCTTTGTATCTTATATAATATAATAGATAAGAATATGAGCATCGAATTAGGAAAGTTCAACCAGCTTGAAGTCGTGAAGGAAGTCGATTTCGGCGTATATCTCGATGGTGGGGAAGAAGGTGAGATTTTGTTGCCTACCCGCTATGTGCCCGAGGATTGTAAGATAGGAGATTTTTTGAATGTGTTTCTTTACCTGGATATGGATGAGAGGCTGATTGCTACGACACTAACCCCGTTAGTGCAGGTCGGACAGTTTGCTTGTCTGGAAGTCTCCTGGGTAAATCAATACGGAGCTTTCCTGAACTGGGGACTGATGAAAGATCTGTTTGTGCCGTTCCGTGAGCAGAAGATGAAAATGCAGGTTGGACGGAAGTATGTGGTTCATGCACATGTGGATGAAGAGAGTTACCGTATTGTAGCTTCAGCAAAAGTGGAACGTTATCTGTCGAAAGAAAAGCCGGAATATGCTCCGGGAGCAGAGGTGAATATTCTTATCTGGCAGAAGACGGATTTAGGCTTTAAGGCAATTATAGATAATAAATATAGCGGCTTACTGTATGAGAATGAAATATTCAGTTCGATAGAGACCGGAATGGAGATGAAGGCTTTTGTGAAACAGGTGCGTGAGGATGGAAAGGTGGATTTGATTCTTCAGAAACCGGGCTTTGAAAAGGTCGATGATTTTGCGAAGACATTACTTGATTATATCAAAGAGCAGGGAGGACGGATTCATCTGAACGACAAGAGTCCTGCGGAAGATATTTATGATACGTTCGGTGTGAGTAAGAAAACCTTTAAGAAAGGAGTAGGCGATTTGTATAAGAAACGTCTGATTACCTTGCATGAGGATGGCATTGCTTTGGTGGAATCCTAAATAGAATAGGGAAATCCCTATGCACGAATAGAGGGAATCATTGGGGTGGGGAGTTTTCTCACCCTATTTTTGTACTATCAGATTAGAGATATTAATAATAAAAACTGGATAAGTATGCGTAAGATTGTAATAAGTTTCTGTATCCTACTCGCTGCTCTCTCTTTAAAGGCGCAGACTGTAAGTGGAATTCGTATTGATGGCGGAGATACCCCGATTCTTGTGTATTTTGGAGGAAACCAGATGTGTCTGCCGACTACAACATGTTTTGTCGCTAACTTGAAATCAGGATATTACACCGTTGAAGTGTATGCTACGCGCTCTGCCCGTCCGGGAGAGAGAGTATGGAAAGGGAGGCGGTTATATAATGAACGTATTTATTTTGATGGGAATAGTGTGAAAGAGATTTACGTGGATGGACGTGGAGAGATTCGTCCTGGTAGTCCTGGCCGCCCCGGACAAGAGGGATATTGTCCGGATAGTCAATATGATAGAGTGATGAGTGAGCAACTTTTTAAGAGGTTTCTCAGTGAGGTGAAGAAAGAACCTTTTAAGGATGACCGCATGGAGATGATTAAGACGGCGTTGGCCGGTTCGGATTTTACTTCCGGGCAATGTCTTGAATTGACGCGACTTTATACTTTTGATGATGACCGGATGGAGATTATGAAGATGATGTATCCGCGTATTGTTGATAAAGGGGCTTTCTTTACAGTCATTGCTACGCTGACATTTTCGTCTAACAGGGATGAGATGAATAAGTTTGTGCAAAGCTACGGCAGACGTCGATAGTGATAAATGATTAAGTGTGTGGGGGGATTGAAATAATAAATGATAGGAGGTTGAATTATGAAGCGGATATTATTTTTACTTTTTGCTATCGGTTTGGGTGCCGGTATGACTGTGATGGCAGGAATGAGTACTAGCAAGATACGTAAGGAAACACGTTTTCTTACAGATAAGATGGCGTATGAACTGAATCTGACCACTCAACAATATAATGATGCGTATGAGATTAATTACGACTTTATTTATTCGGTCCGTAATATCATGGATTACGTGGCACGTGGTTATGAATGGGCGATGGATGACTATTATGAAGCGTTGGACATCCGTAATGACGATCTTCGTTGGGTATTGAGTGATGGACAATATCGCCGGTTCATGGGAGCCGAT
This sequence comes from Bacteroides finegoldii DSM 17565, assembly GCF_000156195.1. GTDB lineage: Bacteria > Bacteroidota > Bacteroidia > Bacteroidales > Bacteroidaceae > Bacteroides > Bacteroides finegoldii. The sequence goes on from NZ_GG688330.1 coordinate 123,456, forward strand.
TATTTTTATCGGCCGATTTATGTGACCGGAGGAAGATGGAGTTTACGGGTTTATATCAATTATCCGAATCGCGGCTTGTTCTATTTCGGTGTGCCTTATCATTATCATACCTATTGTGGAGCGCACTATCGTCCGCATATTCATCATACCAGCTATTATCGGGGTAGATACAATAATCTTCACCATTATTCTACGCCTCATCGGGTAAGAGATCAAAGAGTGTATCACTCTTACCGCCGTTCGGATTTTGGCTCGGTTCGGATTCGTCCGAATTCTTCGGTACGTCCGCATAATGCACCGACTCGTCCGGGTAATTCTTACCGTCCGGAAACAGGTCCCGGTTCTTCAAGCTCTAATCGCAGACCAACAAGCGGAAGTTCAACTGGCTTCAGTTCCTCCAATCGTGAAAGTGGAAAAACAAGTAGTAGTTCGAGAGGAAGTTCAAGTAAACGAAACGATAGTAGTTCCTATAATAGAAATAACAGTTCTGAGAGAAATAACAGCTCTTCCAGTTCCAGGCGCGGTAGTTCCAGTCGTAGTAGCTCCAGTCGCAGTGATTCTGGTCGCAGTAGATCTACCCGGAGCAATGTCTCTAGTGGACAAACAGAAAGACGCTCTTCTTCCGGAAGTGCGAGAAGCAATAGCACTCAAAGCTCTTCCCGTTCCTCTGAAAGAAACAGCAGCGGTTCAAGAAGATAACCTATTCCTTTATTATTTATATCAATCTCATTACTCCTCAGCGGAAGGAGAACTAGACTCCGGGTTTTCACCGGCTAGACTATTCCGGGCAACGCCCGTAACTTGGATGAGGTTGTGTCAGCATTTTGACACAACCTCGTTCGTTTTCGTACACCATTCTGTTTTTCTAATGAACAATTACGATTAGCTTTTGTAACTCTTCAATATCTATTTAACGAGCGGCAAATATTCTCCATAACCTTCCTCTTGCATTTTCTCTTTCGGGATAAAACGAAGGGAGGCGCTATTGATGCAATAACGTAATCCGCCTTTCTCTTTCGGACCATCTGTAAATACGTGTCCCAAATGGGCATCTCCGGTTCTACTGCGCACTTCCGTACGTATCATGCCATGCGAAGTATCTTTCTTCTCTGTGATTAGATCTTTTTGAATCGGTTGGGAAAAACTTGGCCACCCGCAACCCGAATCGAACTTGTCGGTAGAAACAAACAAAGGCTCTCCGGTGGTAATATCAACATAAATGCCTGGGCGATGCTCATTCCAGTATTCATTGTGGAAGGCCGGTTCGGTGGCATTCTTCTGGGTTACTGCATATTGTTCCGCCGACAGTTCCTTGCGGAGGGTTGAGTCATCCGGTTTTTGATACACTTTTGTTTTCGGTGCATTGGCTTTGCGTGCCATTTCAAATAAAGCGGGATTGATATGACAGTATCCTCCCGGATTTTTATCCAGATAGTCCTGATGGTAAGTCTCTGCGGGATAGAAATTAGTCAATGGCTTTACTTCTATAGCGATAGGAGTCTTATATTGTGCAGACAATAGTTTAATAGCCTGGTTAATGACAGGAAGATCTTCTTTATTTATATAATAAATTCCGGTTCTATACTGTGTTCCCCGGTCATTACCCTGACGGTTGAGGCTGGTAGGGTCAATTGTCTTGAAATACAGATCGAGCAGCAAATTTAAATCTATCGTTTTAGGATCATAAACCACCTTTACCGTTTCCGCAGCATTGGTTTTTCCTGAACAGACCTGTTCATAACTCGGATTGGCAACATTACTGTTGGCATATCCTACTTGAGTACTTTCTACTCCTCGAATTTGTTTCAGGAAATGTTCTGTTCCCCAGAAGCATCCTCCTGCAAAATAGATTTCTGCTTGATTTTTCATTGGTTTAGCAACTCCTAAAAATGTATTACTAATCACTACGATCACTATGATGATAAAACACTTCATATCCGTTAGTTCTTTCTATAATAACGAATGAACCAACGGATATGTTTTAAGGAACTACTATACTAAACTCAAATATATTTCTTTTTATTCAATGACTTGTCCTTTGTAGAAATCCAGAATTTTAGTCCGGAACAGATAGTCGTATTTTGCTTGCAACTTATCCGAAAGAGCTTTCGTCAGATTAAGTTTGGCTTCATTATATTCTACAAAGGTAGCTTTGCCGTTATTGAATTTCTCACTCATCAAGCGGAAAGACTCCTCGGTAGCTTTCACTGCCACTTCACTGGAGTTGTACTTGCTTTCAGCAGCTAGAGCATTATACCAAGCCTGCTGAATCTCTTTGTAGAGTACTTTCTTTGCGTTATCCAATCTCAAAGATAAGTCTATTTGTTGTAAACGAGCGGTGCGTACTCGGTTTCGTGTAGAAAAACGATTAAAGATCGGAACGCTCAAATTGAATCCTACATACTTATTCAAGTTGTTCTTTATCTGACTGCCGAAGCTGTTTTCTGATCTTCCGCTCACAGTATAATAATTGCTACCCAAACCGGCGCTGAAAGAGAGTTGTGGATAAAACGCACTTTGGGCAATACGAATACTATTAAGACTACCTTGCAAACGATATTCTGCAGCCTTAATGCTTGGTTTGTAAGCAAGTGCCTGTGTATATATGTCATCCGGCGGAGTGAGAGATTCGAACTCTAGTTCTTCCTTAGGACCTTCGAGCACGAATCCTTCAGGCGTAGGTAATTCCAAAAGTTGGGTGAGGTCTAATAATGACAACTTGTATGTATTGTCTGATTGTACAGCAGTCATTTCATCCTGTGCAACACGGGCTTGTGCTTCGGCCACTTCAGAAGAGGACGCCTTACCCACTCCGTGGAGCCCTTGGATGCGCTTTAACTGGTCTTTGCTTAAATCTACCTGATTATGAGCAACCTTACTTAATTCTTGGTTGAATAAAACCTGCAAATAAGCGGAAGTGACATTGATTGCAATGTCTTCTTTGGCTTTATTCAAATCTTCTATAGCAGCTTTTAAATCCAGTTTGGCAAGTGAATATTGGTTGGGCAATTGCAAACCGGTAAATATAGGTACGTTTGTTCCCAAGCTGAAACTGGTATTGGCGCTGTTGATGTCACTATACGAGTTGTCTATCGGAGAAGCGGTACGCCCCCAACTCCAGTTTTGACTGGCACTACCACTCAAATTCGGAAGGCGTGCCCATTTAGTGGTGTTTACGCTCACTTTGCCTGCTTCGACATTATTGGCCGATTGACGGATTTCTATATTATGCTCAATGGCATAGTCGATACATTGCCGCAGCGTCCACGCTTGCGAAGGGTTGTTCTGTGCTTGGATGGAGATGATTCCGACTCCGGCAAGCAGAAAGGCTGATATGGTTTTACGAATTATTTTCATCGGATTCAATTATTTATCTTTTTTCTCTGCACCACGTATTTTGTCCTGAATGGTTACCCCTTTCTTGATTTCTATCTTGATCCCATCACTCATACCGGCAGTCACCTGTGTACGCTGGAACTTTTGTTCGGGCACTGAATCTGTCATGATGTACACAAATGTAGAGTCACCACTAAATTCAACAGTGCTTTCGGGTACTGCCAATACCTGATTGGCTCTTTGTAATACGATTTCCGCATTAGCCGAATATCCGGAACGGATCAGTACGGAATCCGGAATGGTAATTGCAGCCTTGATTTCAAATTGGTTGGCACCATTGGTTTCTACCCCTTTCGGAGAGATATATTCCAGAATGGCGTTGAAAGTCAGATTCTGCAAAGCTCCGATTGTCAGTTTGATCGGCATCTGTTCATGGATACGTCCCACTTCCGTTTCATCAATATTACCACGGAAAATCATGTCGTTCATATTGGCTAATGTGGCGATAGTGGTTCCGTCGTTGAAAGTGTTGCTCATGATAACGGAGTTTCCAGCCTTGACAGGTATATCCAGAATCAGTCCGTCGATAGTGGAACGAATCAGGGTACTGCTGAAAGAGGCACTGTTTTTGGTAATCCCTTCTTTTACGATTTCCAGATTATCTTTAGCCGTCTGTCTTTCTTCGCGAGCCTGTTTCAAAGCTACTTCACTTTTCTCATATTCTTCCCGGCTAATCAGCTGATCTTCGTACAACTTCTTTACGCGGGCAAAATCCGTTTCTGCCTGTGTTGCATTAATCTCTGCCAGGCGCACACGACTTTCCGCAGAATTCAGTTGACCGAGTTCAGGGATTACTTTTACTTTGGCGATAACTTCCCCTTTCTTCACAGCTTGTCCGGCTTCTTTGTACACTTCGTCGATAATACCCGAAATCTGCGGCTTGATTAAGATTTCGTCTCTCGGTTCCACCTTTCCGGTAGCTACTGTTGTTTTTTGGAGGTCAGTCACTTCCGGTCTAACTGTTTCGTAAGTGATTACCTTAGGTTTGGATTTCTGATAAAGGAACACAAATGTTCCGACAAGAATGATAGCAACGACTACCAATAATGCGATTTTCAGATACTTTTTCATCTTGGATATATATGTTTAATTTCTAATTCTCAACTTCTACTCCTCCCGGATCGCTTCAATCGGTTTGATAGCCATAGCCCGGTAAGCGGGTGCCAGTCCGGCTAGCATACCCAACGCAATCAGTAAGATACACGTTCCGACTGCCAGTCCGAAGGTAACTTGGAAACGGATATCACCTCCATTTGAGTTAGCTGCCATTTCTGTTAGTTGCAGCACTATGACGGCAAAGGAGATTCCGCACATTCCTGCAAGGGCGGTCAGCACTATGCTTTCAGACAGAATCTGTTGCAGGATATCTTTCGGACGTGCTCCGATTGCCCGGCGGATACCGATTTCAGTGGTACGCTCTTTTACGGTGACCATCATGATATTGGACACGCCGATAGCACCCGCCAGCAAAGTTCCCAATCCTACCATCCAGATGAGTATATGGATACCGGTAAACAAGTTATCGATCATAGAAAACATCGCTTCGGCATTCAGATACATAAGTGCCTGTTTGTCGTTGGGAGCGATATAATGCGCAGCTTTAATGATCTGTTCCATTCGGGGGTGTATGTCGGATACCTTGACTCCATGTTTCACGGTGAAACAGATCACGTCAATCTGCCCTCCCAAATTGTAAGTCTGTTGCATGGTAGTAAAAGGAAGGATGACCGCCTCCGAAGACCGTCCTTGTATGCTCATGTTTCCTTCGGAAGCAGACATTCCGATGACTTGGTAATAAATTCCATCCACACGTATGTATTTGCCACACGGATCTTCGTCCGGCTTGAAAAGACTCTCGTAGATTCTTTTCCCGATAACGCATACTTTGCGTGCTTCTTTTATATCTACATCATTGATAAACCTGCCGTATGCTATCTCCTGTGATTCGATATGGAGATAGTCCGGATACAGTCCTTTCACACTGCAATCGTATTTTTTATCTTCGTATACGGCTTTGGAGCCCCAGCGGGCTGCGGAAGGAGTAATCACTTCCGCTTCTTTGACTTGTGACCGGAGGCGGTTGATATCTGTTGCTTCCAGATCCCACCATCTTCCTTTGCGAAAACCTTTGTAAGCCTCGCCCGTTCTTTGCGCGGCAAGGAAACCGGAGTTGGTGGCAAATCCTTCAAAGTTTTTCTTCATCATCTCTTCCAATCCTTGTCCGCCTCCGATAAGGGCTACGAGCATGAAGATTCCCCAGAACACGCCGAATGCGGTCAGCAGGCTTCTTGTTTTATTTCTTGTGATGGTAATGAGGATTTCCTCACAGGTGTCCATGTCTATTTTCATAATCTTAATCTGCTCTAAGTGCTTCAATCGGACGGATGCTGACAGCCTTGCGGGCAGGGAACAATCCGGCTAACGTTCCGGCGATTATTAATGTAAGTGTAGCTTGAATAGCTATTTTTATATCGACGGTCGGATTCAGGAAGACGGTTGTTGTCCATCCGCCGGTATCCATGACTTGATTGCCGAAAGTGGCATTCATCCATTCGGTCACTCCGATGCCCGCCACCATACCTATGTAGCCGAATAAAGTAGTGATGATTACACTTTCTACAATAATCAGCCAAAGGATCGAGCCCGGTCTGGCTCCCAACGCTTTGCGGATACCGAATTCGCGTGTACGTTCTTTAACGGTGATCAGCATGATATTGGATACTCCTACAATGCCGCTTAAAAGAGTGAAAATGCCGATCACCCAAATTCCGGTACGTAGAATGGCCATACCTTTTTGTTGTTGCAGATAATTGGTGAACTGATTCCATATCCATAAGGCGCTGTTGTCGGTAGGATCGAAACGGTGGTTGGCTCCCAAAGCTTTCCGATACTCTTTTTCAAAATTATTATTCGCTTCAATCGTCTCCAGATTCTTCGTAGCGATGGTCAGATAGCTCAGCTTGTCTCCTTGATTATAGATCGTTTGCAGGGTAGAGAAAGGTATGAGGGCAGGTTTTTCACCACTATCTCCTTTGTCGTTGCAAAGTCCCACTACCCGATAGGTAACATTTCCTATATTGACAAACTGCCCGATAGGTTCGGTATGTGTCTTATGAAAAAGAATCTCAGCCGTTTTTTTATGCAGGACGATTACTTTCCGTCTTTCTTTAATATCCGTCTCATTAATGAAACGTCCTTTAAAGAGCTTTATGGTTTCTATTTCTATATGATTGGGAAAGACGCCTGCCAACCCGACACTGGCATATTCCGAGCCGAAACTGATGGTGACGGTACCTTGCCAGATGGAAGCTCCGGCCTTAATTACATAATCCGGAAAATGAGTGTCGGTGATCCGTAAGTCCTTGTTGTCCAGCTGAATTTTCCGTCCCTCTTTGAGTCCGTCGTAAGACTTGGAAGTCCATCCCGGATAGATTTTAATACTGTTCAGTGCACGTTCCGAAGAAGACTCTTCGAAAGCATGAATCAGTCCGTTGCCGGCCCCTAAGAGGACGATAAGCATGAATATTCCCCATGCCACAGCGAACCCTGTGAGGAAAGTCCTTAGCTTGTTGCGCTTAATGGTGCTGTATATTTCTTGCCAGATGTCTATCATGTCTGATTGGTTTTTATTTCATGAATCCGTTTTTACCGAAAGGAGAAGCGTCATGGGCAATGTTGTCTTCGATTCGTTCAATGATACCGTCCTTAATGTGTATTATCTTGTCGGTCTGGTTGGCAACTCCGCTTTCGTGTGTGACGACTACGATGGTCATCCCCGTCCGGTGCAAGTCTTTCAGTATTTGCATCACTTCTACGGAGGTCTTACTGTCCAATGCTCCTGTGGGCTCGTCCGCCAGAATAATCTGCGGTCGGGTGATGAGTGCGCGGGCGATGGCTACACGCTGTTTCTGTCCGCCGCTCATCTCGTTCGGCATATGATGCGCCCAATCCTTCAACCCCAGACGGTCGAGGTATTCCAAAGCAAGGGCATTGCGCTTTTTACGGCTTACTCCTTGATAGAATAAAGGAAGTGCTACATTCTCTACTGCGTCTTTGAACGATATCAGATTGAATGATTGGAAGATAAATCCGATCATGCGGTTCCGGTATTCGGAGGCTTTGGTTTCGCTTAGATTTTTGATGAGTACGTTGTTCAGATAATAATCTCCGGTATCGTAATTATCAAGAATACCTAATATGTTAAGTAAAGTCGATTTTCCTGACCCTGACGCTCCCATGATGGAAACAAATTCACCTTGCCCGATGTGGAGGTCGATACCCTTGAGCACATGAAGAGGTGCTCCGTTATTATAGGTCTTATTGATATTTGTCAGTTGTATCACAGTTTCCTTTATTTTGTTTCAGTTTTCTTATGAATTTCTTCTATTAGACGGTAGCGAGATAAGAAAAGTTGCAAAGAGGTTGAACTTTTTTTGAAAAACATTTTGTAGACTCAATCTTCTTTACGTAATTTGTGTGCAGTAAACTTAATGATTAACTAACCCTTTTAAATAAAAGTATCATGAATTCAAACATGGAGAAACCCTACGTAGTAGGTATTGACATAGGCGGAACAAATACCGTCTTTGGAATTGTAGACGCACGCGGAACTATTATAGCAAGCAGTTCTATCAAAACATCCGGTTATCCTACGGTAGAAGAATATGCAGATGAAGTGTGCAAAAATCTTCTTCCATTGATTATCGCCAATGGCGGTGTGGATAAAATCAGAGGTATCGGTGTGGGTGCTCCGAATGGTAACTACTATACGGGAACTATCGAGTTCGCTCCGAATTTGCCTTGGAAAGGTATTCTTCCGTTGGCTGCTATGTTTGAAGAAAGACTGGGCATTCCTACAGCCCTGACAAACGATGCTAATGCTGCCGCTATCGGTGAAATGACATACGGCGCCGCCCGTGGCATGAAAGACTTTATCATGATTACACTAGGTACAGGTGTAGGTAGCGGTATCGTTATCAACGGTCAGATGGTGTATGGTCATGATGGTTTTGCCGGTGAGTTGGGACATGTTATCGCTCGTCGCGATGGTCGTCTTTGTGGTTGTGGCCGTAAAGGTTGTCTGGAAACTTATTGTTCGGCTACCGGTGTAGCCCGTACTGCTCGCGAATTTTTGGCTGCCCGCACGGATGCAAGTCTGCTCCGTAATATTCCTGCAGAAAACATTACTTCAAAGGATGTATATGACGCAGCCGTTCAAGGCGATAAACTGGCACAGGAAATCTTCGAATTTACCGGAAATATTTTGGGTGAAGCTTTGGCGGACGCTATCGCATTCTCCAGTCCCGAAGCAATTGTATTGTTCGGCGGTTTGGCTAAGTCCGGTGACTATATCATGAAACCGATTCAGGAATCAATCGATAGGAATATCCTGAATATCTATAAAGGTAAGACGAAATTGCTCGTTTCCGAACTGAAGGATTCTGATGCCGCCGTACTGGGTGCCAGTGCATTGGCTTGGGAATTGAAGGATCTGAAAGAATAATATATCATTATTGTAGTAAAGGTAATGAAGCCTCGGGAGTTTATGACTCTCGGGGCTTTATGTTTCAGAGTGGAAGATCAGAGGGAGAAATGACAATAAAAAAGGGAACTTCCTGCAATGGAAGTTCCCTTTTTTATTTCGAATCGAAAAGTAACTAGGATTAGTTAGCTCTTTTTTCTTTGATTCTAGCTTTCTTACCGGTAAGAGCACGCAGGTAGTACAATTTAGCGCGACGAACTTTACCTACCTTGTTCACTTCGATGCTATCGATAGCCGGTGATTCGATTGGGAAAATTCTTTCTACGCCTATAGTTCCTGACATTTTACGTACAGTAAAACGCTTTTTGTCTCCATGACCGGCGATTTTGATAACAACACCACGGTACAACTGTACACGTTCTTTGTTACCTTCGATAATACGATATGCTACTGTTACAGTGTCTCCTGCTTTGAAGCTCGGGTGCTGTTTTCCGGTAGCAAATGCTTCTTCTGCAATTTTAATTAAATCCATTGTTGTTATTATTAAATTGTTTCATCGTTACAACGCAACATACCAAGTATCTCTTCTCTTGACAGCGATTGCGCGAAAGCGGTGCAAAGTAACGAATTATTTGTCAGATAGCCAAATGTTTTCGTATATTTGTAGCATATCTAAAAATAGCGAACATGAAACAGACTTATGTAAAGTATCTGATTGTAGCCGTGTTGGCGGGAGGTTTCCTCTTTACGTCCTGTCGCTCGGCACGGGAAACCACGGCTAACTACGAAGTGGTTGGAGTAAAAGGCAGTATGATTACGATCGATTCGGTCTGGGATGCGAATCCCGACAAAAGAGCTGCTGAGATATTGAAGCCCTATAAGGACAAAGTAGATGCGATGATGTATGAAGTCATTGGCACCAGTGAAATGATAATGGATAAAGGGAATCCGGAAAGCCTCCTTTCCAATCTTGTGGCAAGTGTGTTGCAGCAGGCGGCGGTTCGGGTATTGGGTAAACCTGCCGATATGGGATTGGTAAATATGGGAGGATTGCGCAATATTTTACCGAAGGGAGATATCACCGTTGGCGAAATCTTCGAAATCCTTCCTTTCGAGAATTCGCTTTGTGTGTTGACAATGAAGGGGACGGACATGAAACGTCTTTTTAAGGCTATCGCTTCCTTGCATGGAGAAGGAGTGAGCGGCATTCGTATGGAAATCAGTAAGGAAGGCGAACTGCTGAATGTAACCATTGGCGGACAACCGGTGAAGGATGACCAATCTTATACGGTAGCTACCATCGATTATCTGGCGGATGGAAACGGGCGGATGGACGCTCTTCTGCAAGCGGAGAAACGTGTATGTCCGGAGAACGCTACTTTGCGCGGCCTGTTTCTTGAATATGTGCGGAAGCAGACTGCCGAAGGTAAGCTGATTACCTCCAGACTGGATGGACGTATTTCTATAAAATAAAAAAGGAGAACCTAAAAATGTTGGATATGAGAAGAATTCAGATATCATTTCTGCTGTGCTTGGTAGTAAGCTTTGCCTTTTCCCTATTTGCGCAGGATACTAAAGAACTTATACTTTTGCAGACTAGCGATGTGCATAGTCGTATTGAACCGGTCAATCAGAAAGGTGACCGCAATTATAATGAAGGAGGATTTGTCCGTCGGGCTACTTTCCTTGAACAGTTCCGCAAAGAGCACGACAATGTATTGTTGTTCGATTGCGGGGATATTTCGCAGGGGACTCCCTATTATAATATGTTCCAGGGGGAAGTGGAAATTAAGTTGATGAACGAAATGGGCTATGACGCGATGACTATCGGCAATCATGAGTTTGATTTCGATGTGGATAACATGGCCCGTATTTTCAAGATGGCAAAGTTTCCGGTAGTCTGTGCCAATTATAATTTGGAAGCTACGGTATTGAAGGATATTGTAAAGCCATACGTTATTTTAGAGAAATATGGTTTGAAAATAGGTGTCTTCGGTCTGGGAGCGGAACCGGAAGGACTGATTCAGGCTAATAAATGTGAGGGAGTAGTTTATGAGGACCCGGTCGGGGTATCGAATGAAGTGGCTGCTTTGCTGAAAGAAAAAGGATGTGATGTTGTGGTATGTCTGTCGCATTTGGGAATTCAGATGGACGAACGCCTGGTGGCGAATACACGTAATATCGATGTGATTTTGGGCGGGCATTCGCACACCTTTATGAAAGGCCCGAAAACATATTTGAACATGGATGGAGAAGAAGTGGCTGTCATGCATACGGGGAAGAGTGGTGTGCGTGTAGGCCGTCTTGATTTGACTTTGGAACATAAATGAAGAAACTTTTCTCAATCTTAGCGTTTTTATTTCTTATTTCAGCCGGACCGGTAACGGGTTCGGCTCAAAATGCTGCTGCCGTTGAACCGCAGTTGGTATATAAGGCTCTTCAGGATAAGGACTGCCGCCATTGGGTAGACTCGGTAATGGATAGGCTTTCCTTCAAAGAAAAAGTCGGGCAGTTATTTATCTATACCATCGCTCCTGTGGATACCAAACGAAATCTGGAATTGCTGCGTGAAGCCGTTGATACTTATAAAGTGGGGGGACTTCTTTTTTCCGGTGGAAAACTGCAGAACCAGGTCAACTTGACGAATCGGGCGCAGCGGCAAGCCAAAGTACCTGTTATGATTACTTTCGATGGAGAATGGGGGCTGGCAATGCGTTTGCGCGGCACACCTGTTTTCCCGAGAAATATGGTGCTGGGCTGTATTCAGGACAATCGGTTGATTCATGCGTATGGGCGTGAAGTAGCCCGCCAGTGCAAACAGATTGGGGCTCAGGTTAATTTTGCTCCGGTGGCGGATGTGAATATCAATCCGAAGAATCCGGTGATTAATACCCGTTCTTTCGGAGAAAATCCGATACAGGTGGCAGATAAGGTTATCGCTTACGCATCCGGCCTGGAAGAAGGAGGAGTACTGTCTGTATGCAAGCATTTTCCCGGTCATGGAGATACGGATATTGATTCGCATAAGGCGTTACCTGTGCTTCCTTTCACTCGCGAGCGGTTGGACAGTGTAGAACTTTATCCTTTTAAAAGAGCGATCCGGGCAGGATTGGGCGGTATGATGGTCGGCCATTTGCAAGTGCCCATCATAGAACCGGTGGGCGGACTCCCATCGTCATTGTCTCGCAATGTAGTGTATGATTTGCTGACGGACGAATTGGCTTTTAGAGGGCTGATATTTACAGATGCGCTTGCCATGAAAGGGGTGTCGGGGAATGGAAGTGTCAGTTTGCAAGCATTGAAAGCGGGAAATGATATGGTGCTGGCTCCCCGTAATCTGAAAGCGGAGATATCCGCCGTATTGGAAGCCATTGAAAAAGGGGAGTTGAGCCGGGAGGATATTGAGAGTAAATGCCGTAAGGTGCTGACTTATAAATATGCACTGGGATTAAAGAAAAAGCCGTTTGTGCAAGTATCCGGTTTGGAACAGCGTATTAACACTCCTCAGACACGTGATTTAATCCGTCGGTTGAATTGGGCGGCGATTACTGTGCTGAACAATAAGAACCATATTTTACCGTTGCACGCGGACAAGGAACAGAAGATTGCATTGCTCGAAGTTGGAAAACCGGGTGAGACGAATGCGCTGGCGAGTCAGATGTCCCGTTATACTTCATTGGTCCGTTTCCGTCTTCGTGCCAATCAGACTGAACAGGAAAATCAGAAGTTGCGTGATTCGTTGGCTGCTTATAAACGGATTGTGGTAGCGGTCAGTGAACAACGATTGGGGGCTTATCAGCCTTTCTTTGCCAAGTTTGTTCCTAAAAGCCCGGCTATCTATCTGTTCTTTACACCCGGCAAAATGATGTTGCAGATTCAACGTGCGGTGTCCCGCGCATCAGCCGTGATATTGGGGCATAGCCATCATGGTGACGTGCAGCGGCAGGTGGCTGATATCTTATATGCCAAAGCCACGGCGGACGGAAGGTTGTCGGCAAGTATAGGCGGATTGTTTCCCACAGGGGCGGGAGTGACCATTACACCGAGAACGCCTTTACATTTCATCCCGGAGGAGCATGGTCTTTCGTCCATCCTTCTGAAAAAGATTGACGCCATTGCACTGGACGGCATTCAGCAGGGAGCCTATCCCGGTTGCCAGATAGTTGTTTTGAGAAACGGGCATATCATGTATGATAAAGCGTTCGGTACGTATGCGGGAAAGGGCAGTCCTCGTGTTGAATCTACGGATATTTACGATTTGGCCTCTTTATCCAAAACTACGGGAACTCTGCTGGCTATTATGAAACTTTACGATAAAGGACGTTTCAGCCTTACCGATAAGATTTCGGATTATTTACCGTTCCTGCAACGTACAGACAAGAAAGATATCACTATTCAGGAAATCCTGCTTCACCAGTCCGGTTTGCCATCTTGGATACCGTTCTATCAGGAAGTGATAGACAAGGATAGTTACGACGGACGATTATTCAGTGCGCGTAGGGATGCGAAACATCTGTTACGGATTGGTACGACTACATGGGCGAATCCGGATTTTAAGTTTAAAAAAGAATATATCTCGTCTGTCGGGACCGGGGATTATACCGTTCAAATCTGTGATAGTATATGGCTGAACCGTTCATTCAGGAAAGTGATAGAAGAGAAAATTGCGGAAACTCCATTGAGACAGAAACGCTATGTATATAGTGACATCGGATTTATTCTGTTGGGAATGCTGGTGGAACAGTTGGCGGAAATGCCGATGGAAGCCTATCTGCAACGTGAATTTTACGGACCGATGGGGTTGGAGCGCACGGGTTATTTGCCTTTACGCCGCTTTGCCAAATCGGAGATTGTGCCTTCCAATAAAGATCGTTTCTTGCGAAAAGAGACTTTGCAAGGCTTTGTTCATGATGAGGCTTCTGCTTTCTTTGGTGGATTGGGTGGGAATGCCGGACTTTTTTCCACAGCCCGTGAGGTTGCCCGTATCTATCAGATGTTATTGAATGGAGGGGAGTTGGACGGGCAGCGTTATCTGAGTAAGGAAACCTGTCAACTGTTTACTACAGAAGTTTCAAAGATAAGCCGACGCGGTTTGGGATTCGACAAACCGGATATGACTGATTCGAAGAAAGGGAACTGTGCTCCCGGTGTGCCTGCCGAAGTGTATGGTCATACTGGGTTTACCGGGACCTGTGCTTGGGTGGACCCTGTGAATGAGTTGGTCTATGTCTTTTTGAGTAACCGGGTTTATCCGGACGCGACCAACCGTAAATTGAATCAATTGCACATTCGTGAAAGGATACAGGAAGCGATTTATGATGCGATGAAGAAAAAGTAATCCCTCCTTTTCCGGCAAGCTATAAAATGGAATGCCCCTCTGCTCGTGGAAGCAGAGAGGCATTCTTTTTATTAACGTAATTCTGATAGAGTTTAGCCTTAGAATGATACACCCAGTCGGAAACCGAAGTTGTTCAGTCCGTCTACACTGTAATGCAGTACATCAGCCTTGTTGGTACCATAGCTGTAGTAGAGAGCGAAGTGTAGTCCCGGTCCGTATACCCAAGGAAATACGTTGATACCGATTTCAGGAGAAGCGTAGAAGCCCCAACTGTTTTCTCTTGCTTCGAGCATATTGAAGTTGGAACGGATTTTAGCATACTCGGCACCTAGTTTAGCGCTGACGTATGGTTGTACGGATCCACCGCGATTCCATTGGTAACGGGCAGCAGCACCGAAAGGCAATTGGAACATGGTGTGTTGCTGGTCGGTAGTTACCTCACCGGCTCCCAGTTGGAAGGTTTCACGGCCTACATATTCGTGGTTCGTATGGTAGTTTAGGAAAAGACCTAAACCGATATTAGGAGTCACGAAATAACCACCTTCAAAGTTCATACCCCAACCACTGGACTTGTCGGCAAAATGATTGCCGAGGGGAACATTAAACTGCCAGTCGATATTAGCATATCCGTTGTCTGATAGCTGTGCCTTAGCCGGCATGGCGAAGGCGATGGCAATAGCCGCCAAGGCTACTACCTTGAAGTATATATTTTTTCTTGTTTTCATAACAGTTGTAGTTGTTTATTTGTTAGTAAGATAAGGTGACTGAGTGAATGACTGATTGACAGCTTCCACTGCAAGAGTACGGTTGACAGCGCTCGAACCTGTTTCAAATCCGGTCAGATAACTGGTCCATACAACAGGGAGTTTGGCTTTTTCACCTTGGTCGGCGTTCAAGTCCACCATTTCCGTCAGGAATGAGTTGGTGCTATAACTGTAAGTCACAGCGTACGGATAGTACCATCCGCCACCCCAGTTTCCGCCCCAGTAACCGGGTCCCCAATAGCCGGGATAGCCCCACCACCATTCGGGTTGATTGTAGCTGGTGAAATAATAAGTACTTTCGATGTAGCTTACTTGGATACCAAGATCAGCATTTTCTTTGGTATCAGCGGCTGTATAGCCTCTGGCTTCCATGTTTTCCGTGTAAGCAGCCAGAATTTGTTCAGCGCCTTCTCCTTCGAGATATTCCGGTTCTTTACTGTCGTTGATTACCAGAATTTGATCTGCCAGATAGAATGTAGGAACTTTGAAGTCAGCTTTCTTGTCGTAGTTAGTGTATACCAGATAGTTGTTATCCAGCTTACCCATGTCCGGGTCTTTTTCGCAGGATGCGAGTGCAAAGACCGCCAATAAAATAGGAATTAATTTCTTCATATCTTTATAATGTTTAGGTTATATAAAAATCAGGCCCTGGTACCTTGGGGCTTTTGTTACAAACAACAACAAAGAAATAAAAAGGTTCGCACGAAGAATTATTTTGCCGGAAAATTAACATTTTTCTTTCTGTGTCTGTAATAAAGAAGAGAGTGTGTCATAATGAATAATAAAACGCGGATTAATTCATGTTAATCCGCGTTTTGAACTCTCTTTATAGTTTTGTAGAGAACCGTTTAAGATTCTGCGTCTTTGAACAGAGGTTTCAGTAATTCGGGGATTTCCACCTTCTGTATTTCCATGTCACAAACCCGTTCTCTTCCTGCAGCAGACAGGGTAAAGTACATTTGCCGCCGATCCTCGCTTCCCAAAGTTCTGACGATCAGTCCTTTTTCTTCCAGTATCCGGAGCATTTTTGATGTATGGGAAGGGCTCAAATCTGTTTGTTTCGACAGGTTTGTTGCCGTCATTCTTTCCGAAGAGCACTTGAGAGCGCACAAAATCATGGCCTCGTTCAGCGTTATCTGGTAGACTTGCTCAAAGCTAGCCTCAAAATTGGTCATAGCTCTGAATACATCGCGTATGGCACATATTGTTTTCATATTTCTCATTGCATATATTTATTATTTCGTTCCGTTAAATAAACAGATTAACGTTGGCATTGTCGGCCCGTTCCATATAAGTCGCTACACCGCCGATAGTCACTTCGTCCAGAAGTTCTTCTTGTTTCACTCCCATCACATCCATCGACATCTGGCAGGCAATAAATTCCACCCCGTTCTCCAGAGCTTGTTGGCGCAGTGATTCCAAAGAATCAATACCTTTCTTATTCATGATATACCGCATCATTTTTCCGCCTATTCCTCCCATGCTCATCTTTGAAAGTTTCAGTTTCTTCGAGCTGGAAGGCAACATCATGCCAAACATTTTTCCAAAAATATCTTTCTCGGTTTCCGGCTTATGCAGTTTCTTGATAACGTTCAATCCCCAGAAAGTGAAGAAGATTGTAACTTTCTGTCCTGTGGCTGCCGCACCGTTGGCAAGTACAAAGGTAGCTAAAGCTTTATCTAAATCATCACTGAACATGATAAAAGTTTTTCCTTTGTCCTCACAAGAAGTAACAATATTGCACGCTTTTGGTTCTCCTTTTTCTATAATAACAACAGATTTTCCTCCGGATGCCTCTTTGGAAATGAGCTGATTGCCGGTCGAGCTGCACCATGCGGCAGCATCACGCGGGAATCCCGGATCGGTAGCCGTAATCTCTACCCGCTCGCCGGAAGCCAGTCCGTCCATCGTCTTTTTCATTTTCAGTATTGGACCGGGACATTGCAGCCCGCACGCGTCCACACGGATTGTTTTTGCAGCTGCTACGGGAATTGCCGGTGCGGCTGACGGTTCGCTCGAAAGTGTCTTCTCTTGCGGTGAAGGGGATTCGTCTGTTTGGTCTTCATTCTCCTGGTGTATAACGATGGGGGCTGTGGCTGCACGGTAAGTCTTCAATCCGCCTGAAAGGTTACGTACTTTGTCAAATCCGTGTTGCGTCAATATCCGGTAAGCGAGATAACCGCGCAGGCCGACGGCGCAGAACGTATAAATCATACGGTCTTTCGGCAGTTCCGACATCCGGTCCCGGAGTTCATCCAACGGGATATTGACCGCTCCCGGTAATGATCCTAATGCAAACTCGTCCTGTGTACGGACATCCAGTAAGAATTTATTCTCCATCTCGAT
The DNA here is from genome assembly GCF_000156195.1 of Bacteroides finegoldii DSM 17565. GTDB lineage: Bacteria > Bacteroidota > Bacteroidia > Bacteroidales > Bacteroidaceae > Bacteroides > Bacteroides finegoldii. The sequence goes on from NZ_GG688330.1 coordinate 140,782, forward strand.
GTCTCTCAGCTCCCTCCAGTAGACAGGATTCGTTTTACCCGTAATCATATCTTCCGCTACATATCCGGCTATTGCTACAGGATCTTTGGCGGAGGAGAATGGAGGAGCGTATGCCTGTTCTACTTTCATCAGGTCGTATACCGTACCTTGATGTTTGATGACAAGCGCAAGCTCGTCAATTCGCTTGTCCACTCCGTCATAGCCGACAATCTGTCCTCCGTACAGCCGTCCCGTTTGTTTGTCGAACGTAATCTTTATACTCATCGGCATAGCGTCCGGGTAGTATCCGGCATGAGAAGCGGGATGAATGGTAGACGACATATAATCGATACCTTCCAAGCGTAGCCGTTTGCCGGGCAAGCCGGTGGAAGCCACCGTCATATCAAAGACTTTGGCGATGGAAGTGCCGATGGAACCTTCGTATGGAATTTTAGCTCCCAGTATATTGTCTGCAACGATGCGTCCTTGACGGTTGGCAGGGCCTGCAAGGTAGTTGAGCCAGGGCTTTCCGGTGATTGGATGGCGATATTCGATAGCGTCACCGATAGCATAAATGGCTTCGTCGGATGTCTGTAAATAGTCGTTCACGGCAATACCGCCGGCAGGGCCGATCGTTAGCTCGGCAGCCCGGGCCAGACTGGTTTCCGGCCGTACTCCGATAGATAGAATGACAATATCGGCAGAAATCGACTGTCCGTTCTTGAAAGTAACCTTCAGTCCTTTTCCTTCCCGTTCGAAAGAAGCTACGGCTTGTTCCAAATACAGGTTCACTCCTTTGTCCATCAGGTGTTGATGCACGAGCGAAGCCATCGAGAAGTCGATAGGAGCCATTACCTGATTCCCCATTTCCACAATCGAGACTTTCGCCCCTTGTGCGTGCAGGTTCTCGGCCATTTCGAGACCGATAAATCCGGCTCCTACCACTACCGCTTTTCGGGGAGAATGGCTGTTGATATATTCTTTGATACGGTCTGTATCTGTGACATTTCTTAGCGTGAAAATACCCGGAAGGTCGATTCCCGGTAATGGCGGCCGTACGGGAGAAGCTCCGGTTGATATCAGCAGTTTGTCGTAGCTCTCTTCATACGTATCCTCGCTACTCTGACGTACGGTGACTGTCTTTTTCTTCCGGTCAATAAAAATCACTTCGTTTTCCGTGCGGACATCAACACGGAAGCGTGTCGAGAATGCTTCGGGAGTCTGTACAAATAATTTTTCCCGTTCTTCAATCACTCCTCCTATATAATAAGGCAGCCCGCAATTGGCGTACGATATATGCTTTCCTTTTTCCAAAAGGATAATTTCTGCTGTCTCGTCTACTCGTCTGATTCGGGCAGCAGTGGTAGCTCCTCCTGCAACGCCTCCGATAATGATAATCTTCATAATTTTATAGTGTAAATATTTTCCTATGGAAATAACGAACTATATATAAGAAATGTTCATAGACTCATCGAAAAAAGTTATATTTGCACACCCTGTTTTTTATTCTTCCATTAAATGTAAGTAAATTGTATGAGTAAGATTCTTATTGTTGACGATGAAATCCAGATTCGTAGCCTTTTGGCACGTATGCTGGAACTTGAAGGGTACGAAGTATGTCAGGCTGGCGATTGTAAAGCTGCTGTCAAACAACTTGAAGTCCAATCGCCCGATGTGGTTCTGTGTGATGTTTTTCTTCCTGATGGGAATGGGGTGGATTTAGTGCTGAATATCAAGAAGCAGGCTCCTAATGTGGAAGTGATTCTTCTCACCGCACATGGCAATATTCCTGACGGGGTGCAGGCGATCAAGAATGGTGCATTCGATTATATAACGAAGGGAGATGATAATAATAAGATCATTCCTTTGATTAGTCGTGCTGCGGAGAAAGCAAGAATGAATGTCCGGTTGGAAAAACTGGAGAAGAAAGTCGGGCAGATGTATTCGTTCGATTCTATTTTAGGAGAATCGAAAGTGCTGAAAGAGGCTATCTCTTTGGCACAGAAGGTGTCTGTCACGGATGTTCCGGTATTACTTACCGGAGAGACCGGGACAGGAAAAGAGGTTTTTGCTCAGGCTATCCATTATAATAGTAAGCGGAGTAAACAGAATTTCGTAGCGGTCAACTGCTCCTCTTTTAGTAAGGAATTATTAGAGAGTGAGATGTTCGGGCACAAGGCGGGCTCATTTACCGGTGCTTTGAAAGATAAGAAAGGGCTTTTTGAGGAAGCTCATAACGGAACGATTTTTCTGGATGAAATAGGGGAAATGGCTTTTGAACTGCAAGCCAAGTTACTGCGTATTCTTGAAACCGGCGAGTATATAAAAATAGGTGACACAAAGCCTACCAGGGTGAATGTGCGTATCATTGCTGCAACGAACCGCAACCTGCAGGAAGAAATCAAAGAGGGATGTTTTCGTGAAGATTTGTTCTATCGTCTTTCTGTATTTCAGGTGCATCTCCCTGCACTTCGTGAGCGGGCAGGGGATATCAGTATTCTTGCAGCAGCTTTTGCCAAGAGCTTTTCCGAGAAACTTTCGTATTCCATTAGTGAGATGACTCCCGCTTTTCTGGAGGCTTTGGAGAAACAGTCTTGGAAAGGAAATATCCGCGAATTGCGAAATGTTATCGAGCGTAGCCTGATTGTCTGCGAAGGTGGGCGGTTGGATATTTGCGATTTACCTTTGGAAATTCAAAATACTCATTACGAATGTTCGGACGATAGTGCGGAGGGCTTTGAACTGGCGGCAATGGAACGAAGACATATTGCCCGTGTTTTGGAATACACTAAGGGAAATAAAACGGAAACTGCCCGTTTGCTGAAAATTGGACTTACTACGTTGTATAGAAAGATAGAAGAGTATAAAATCTGATTGAGACCTGTTCATGTCTTTAATATATCAGAAAGAGTATTTCTCCTCGTGGATTTAAAATTGAAGATCATCTGCCATCCTACACTAGTCTCACTTTATGTTGTTGAATATTAGTATATTAATAGGGTGTAGGATAGTGGTGTGGGATGGTTGCAGATGCGGTGTATCTTACCCCTTTCCCTCGCTCATCCTTACACTTTCCCTTACTTATCCTTACGCCCTGTCTTTGCCATCCTGCTTTTCACTAAGTGTTTCCTGCGTATGAAACTTTAGTTTCCCCCTCTTGAAACTCCAGTTTCCTCTGCTTGAACCTTTAGTTTCATTTGCTTGAACTTCTGGTATCCTGTGGTGAAACAACATTTTCTGTTACTTGAAACAGTCTGTTCTTGTACTCTCTTTCGGCTCTTGATGCTTGCTTTTCAGTCATAACTGCCTGTCTTCTCA
>NZ_GG688330.1:144178-144645 GCF_000156195.1 Bacteroides finegoldii DSM 17565
AGGCATTAATAGGCTATGTATTGAGTATTAAACCCTGTACATAGGTTGTTAATATCCTATATGTGAGTTATTAATATCCTATATATTGGTTCTTTATATCCTGTATTTATGCAGTTAATATGCTGAATATCTATAGTTTATGGTTTTTATCCATCATCTGCCTTCCGGTGATAGGCCGGTGATAGGTGACAGATGCGGTGATAGGTTTCGGACAACCTGTCACCATGCCTTAAATTCCGATGAACAGGGATGTTCATGATTGCCGGTGATAGGTGATAGAGGGAAGTGCGAAAAACTTCTGTGTATATCCGCCCTGCCCGCTTCCTTCTTTTTCTCCCTCTCGCGCACACATACGCACGCATGCATTAATATAATAATGTATCCTTTCCCTTGATTCCTTTGTCCTTTTCTTCCGTTGTTGAAAAAACATGTTCTACAACATCGTTATGATTCAGCTAGTTAGTTCG
>NZ_GG688329.1:0-44306 GCF_000156195.1 Bacteroides finegoldii DSM 17565
CCAGTTCCGAGAAAGGGAATAGAGAATGGAGTCGACCTAATTCACTCGTTGCAAAACTTTGACGATATTTTTTAAGCATATCGAACTCGGTAAAACCTAAACAAGGTTCGATTTCTGAGATTTTTTGTATCTTTACCATGTGTTTTTATTTTAGATTACCCCCGTTTTGGCCGTCAAACCGTTTTTTGGGGGGAATGCTTAAAGATACAAAAAAGGCAACTAATTCGCAATGAAGTAGTTGCCTTAAATTTTATTATTTTAGGAATATCCCGATATAATAAAAACAGATTCATGTAAATATTGCAATGATTAATACTTATGCAATCTACATGAATCTGCTTTTTGGTGTCTTAGGTTTTACTATCTTTATTTTAAACCTCTGCGTCCTCTGTGGTGAGTATTATTTCACGATACCTCTTTCCGAGTTCTTCACGAAGTTTACGATATTCTCGATCTCCTCACTCATTGGCACTTGATCGATAATTTTCTGCACTGCATCCTGCACACTGAAGTTACCTTGGTAAATCAAGCGATATGCATTGGCAATGTGCCGGAGGATTCTTTCCGATGTATTGCGGTGTTGTGACAAAACCACGGCATTTACTCCGTGATATGCCACTGGATTTCCCGACATGATAACATATGGAGGTACATCCTTGGATATGCGGCAACCACTCTGTACGAGCGTCCAGCTACCGATATGACAATATTGATGTAACGTGACATTACCACTTAGGATAACGCAATCGTCCAATGTACACTCTCCGGCAATGGTGCTACCAATACCAACTACACAGTTGTTGTTGATCTGTACGTCATGGCAAAGATGTACTTTATCCATCAGATAATTGCCATTTCCTATTTTAGTAGCATTGCCGGCAAATGTAGCACGGCTGATGACTACGTTCTCGCGAATATCATTGTTGTCACCGATAATCAGGCTGCTCTCTTCTCCCGTAAAGTGGAAATCTTGCGGTTCCGCTCCGAGAACGGCATTCTGATGTACCTTGTTCCCTTTTCCCATTTTAGTACCTTTCAGGATACTAGCGTAAGACATGATGATGCAATCATCTCCGATCTCTACATTCTTTTCAATGTAGGCAAAAGGCAGAACTGTTACATTCTTGCCTAATTTTGCTTCGGGGTCTACGTAAGCTAACGGACTAATCATAATAGTATTATATATTTAAAGTTATTCTTATCTTCCACCACCCAGTGCCTGGTAGAGGCTTACTACAGCTTGCATCTGATCAAAGCAGTCGGACACCTGAGAGAGCTGTGCACTCAAATAGGATTGTTGTGCAGACAGTACTTCCAGATAGGTTGAGGTTCCTAAGTTAAACAATTCTTTTGTATCTTCCGAAGCTTTCTGGGCAGATTCTACCTGCATTTTTCTGGATTCTACCTTTTCGCTGGTCTTTTGGTATAGACTTAACGCATTGCTAACCTCACTACCGGCATTCAATAAGGCCTGTTGGAAAGATAATTTAGCCTGTTCCTCCTGCGCTTTGGCAGCTTTCAAGCGAGCGATGTTCTGTCCCCGATAGAACAAAGGCTGTGTCAGTGAACCAACAACGGAAGCCAATAATTTACCGGGATTAACGATCCCTGCTCCTGAATTGTTTGTCCATCCTGCCGAACCGCTGAGTGTGATTTGCGGATAAAAAGCGGCACGTGCGGAGTTGGTGTTATAGTAGCAACTTGCCAGTGACATTTCGGCTGCTTTTACATCCGGACGGTTGGATAACAATTGAATAGGTATGCCTGCAGAAAGCTCGGTCGGAAGTACTTGTGCTTCCAATACGCCACGCTTGATGGCATGAGGAGCTTCTCCTAAAAAAGTAGACAGGGCGTTCTCCGTTTCACGGATACTTTGTTCGATATCAGGAATGGTAGCAAGTACTTGTGCATAAGCAGCTTTACTTTGTTCAACACCGGCTGAATTGATGTTGTACATTGCTGCATCTTTCATCGCTTCCATTGTTTCGGCATTGCGCTTCAGAATTTCGGCCGTCTCTTTAGTTATTTCCAGTTGGCGGTCAAGCATTAACAACGTGTAGTACATATTGGCTACATTTGAGATTACTTGAGTTTGTACAGCCTGACGGTATGCCTTAACCTGTTTCAAAGTAACTTGTGCATTCCGTTTTGAGTTCAGTAACTGACCGAACAAATCGACTTGCCAACTGGCTGTAACCGGTAATGAATAAGTTTTTGTAGCTGCATTCTTGTCAAAGCTGCTGATTGTTCCTTGCGGAGACAATCCCAAAGATGGGGCATAAGCCAGACGTGCAGACATCAGGGAGGCTTGTGCGGCTTTCACATTCTGCGCAGCAGACAAGAGGTCAGTATTTTGGTTCAGTCCCGCTTCGATGAGAGACTGTAGTTGCGGGTCGGTGAAGACTTCTCTCCACGGCAGATTACCGAAGTTGGTCGTATCCGAAACCAGTGTATCGTTATCCGCTACCGGATCGCGATACAGGCCGGAAGTTGTGATATCTTCGGGTCTGTCATACGACTTATAGATGTGGCAGCTGCTCAGGAGAGCAGTTGCACACAACATATATAGAATCTGTTTCTTCATATCGAATTTCATTATTTAGCGTATTGTTCAATCTCTGTTACAGCATCTGTATTGTCAATATCTTCCCATTCCATCGGTTTAACTTTCTCTTGCAGATACTGGAAGATAACGAATAAAACAGGAACGATAAAGATCTGGCAGATCATACCGATTAACATACCTCCGATAGAAGCAGTACCCAGTGTACGGTTACCGTGAGCACCTACACCGAAAGCAAACATCAACGGAAGCAAACCGACTACCATAGCCAAGGATGTCATCAAAATCGGGCGGAGACGGGCACCGGCACCCAATACGGCTGCCCAAGTGATACTCATACCCATTTTACGACGGTCGAGGGCAAACTCTACAATCAAGATGGCATTCTTTGCCAACAGACCCATCAACATGATCAATGCAATCTGCATATAGATATTGTTGGACATCGTACCGAGAATCATCTTCAACGCTGAGATATTACCGAGTGCACTTACACCGTTGACAAACAGGAAGCTACCTAACAGACCGAACGGAACGGATAGCAATACGGCTAATGGAAGTATGTAACTTTCGTACTGCGCACTCAATAATAAGTAAACGAATACGAAACAGAGCACAAATATCAGCCCGGTAGCACTTCCGCTACTCTGAGCCTCTTCACGTGCCATACCTCCTAATTCATAGGTATAACCGGTAGGCAGGTTTTCTTGAGCAACCTCTGCAAGAGCAGCCAGTGCCTGACCGGAGGTATAACCACTGGCAGGAGCTACCATCACCTTCATGGAAGTATAAAGGTTGAAACGGCTGATAATATCCGGACCATATACCTTCTCTACAGAGATGAACTGGGCAATCGGAGCCATTTCACCTGCACTGTTGCGTACCTTGATATTCTTCAGAGATTCCAGATTCTTACGTGACAATGGATCAGACTGAATCATAACACGATACATCTTACCGAAACGGTTGAAGTTAGATGCATACAGACCTCCATAATATCCTTGCATAGTTGTAAGGATATCGCTCGGACTGATACCAGCTTTCTTACAAGCCGCCGCATCGATGTCGATCATATATTGCGGGAAGTTCGGGTTGAAAGATGTTTTTGCCGAGTTGATTTCCGGACGTGCTTCCAAGGCTGCCATATAATCATTTACTACATCAAAGAACTTGTTCAAATCACCACCGGTCTTATCCTGCATATTCACCTCGATATCTGTAGATGCCGAATATCCCGGGATCATAGGAGGAGCGAAGAACAATACCTGTGCTTCTTTGATAATCTTCTGTGCGCGCATATATAAGGAGCCGACTACAACGTCCGAGTTCTGTATCATAGAACGTTCATCCCAGTCCTTTAGCTTGATAATGAAAGAACCGTAAGAAGGTCCCTGACCACCGATGAAGCTAAATCCGGAAATCATGGTTCGTGATAATACAGCAGGGTCAGAAGCGATCAGACTGTCTACGCGTGCTAAGATTTTCTCAGAATGGTCTTGTGATGTACCCGGCGGCAATGTTACTGCTCCCATCAAGGTTCCGGTATCTTCGTTCGGTACCATACCTGTCGGAGTGGTGTTCATGAAGAATATAAGCAGTACGATAGAGGCGGTAACTAATCCCATAGACAGCCATTTCTTCTGAATAAAGAACAATACACGTTTTTTGTAACGTTTCAGGATAGACTCGTATGTATCGTTGAATCTGTTCTTGAACTTCTTTGTACTCATTCCGATCAGTGCCAGGATACTAAGAAGTACAAAGATTGCGGTAACCACTGGATTGAGACTGAAGAAACCGAAAATCATACCGAGAATAGCAATAATCGTGAAGGTAAGTGTGATTCCCGGATGTAGCATTTTTCCGATAGCTTCGGTGTATCTGTTGATCATGGTTGTATGAGCTGCCGTATAAGCTACTTTCATACGTTCCTTCAATGTCGAATCTTCCGTTCCATCTTCCTTCTTATGCGGTTTTAGAAGAATGGCACACAAAGCCGGACTCAATGTCAAAGCGTTCAATGCAGACAAACCGATAGCGATAGCCATAGTCATACCGAACTGGCGATAGAATGTTCCTGCCGTACCTCCCATGAAACTTACCGGGACGAACACGGCCATCATGACTAACGTAATAGATACGATAGCACCACCCAGTTCATTCATAGCGTCGATAGAAGCCAGACGGGCAGAAGTATAACCCTGGTCGAGCTTGGCATGCACACCCTCGACGACCACAATGGCATCGTCGACCACAATCGCAATGGCTAGGACGAGCGCACATAATGTCAGCAAGTTCAAACTGAATCCTACCAAAGACAGAATGAAGAAAGTACCGATAAGAGCTACCGGAATGGCAATGGTTGGAATCAACGTAGAACGTAAATCCTGCAAGAAGATATATACCACAATAAACACCAGGATAAATGCCTCGATCAATGTCTTCAACACCTCGTGAATAGAAGCGAACAAGAAGTCATTGGCATTCATGGAAATGTTAAGCTTCAATCCGGTAGGCAAGGTTTTTGATGCTTCATCCAGCAGTTGCTCAATATCACTGATGGTCTGTGTTGCATTGGTTCCTGCCATCTGGTATACGATACAGGTTACTGACTTGTGGCCGTCTACACGGTTTGTAAAGTTATAACCCAAACGATCCAATTGAATTTCTGCTATATCTTTCAAGCGGAGTACCTCACCGTCAGGCAGAGATTTGATAACGATGTTTTCAAATTCTTCCGGTTGTTGCAGACGTCCTTTGTAGCGGATGGTATATTGGAATGTCTGATTACTGCGTTCACCGAACTGTCCTGGAGCAGCTTCGACATTCTGTTCTGCCAAGGCTGCAGATACATCACCGGGAACAAGTTTGTACTGTGCCATGACGTCCGGTCGTAACCAGATACGCATAGAATAGTCCTGACCCAAAACGTTGGCGTCACCCACACCCGGTACACGTTGTACTTGAGGAATCAAGTTGATCTTAGCATAGTTTTCAATAAACGATTCGCTATATGTATCTGTCTCGTCATAGAGAGAGAATACTACCAGCATGGAAGTCTGGCGTTTTTGAGTGGTTACACCGACTTTGGTTACTTCGGCCGGCAACAGACCTTGTGCCATAGAAACACGGTTTTGTACATTGACGGCGGCCATGTCCGGGTCTGTTCCTTGTTTGAAATATATGGATATCTCACCGGAACCCGTATTGGATGCAGTTGATGTCATATACATCATGTTTTCTACACCATTGATCTGTTCCTCCAACGGAGCGATGACGGAGTTCAATACAGTTGATGCACTGGCACCCGTATAAGTGGCCTTTACCGACACGGTAGGGGGAGCAATGTCCGGATACTGGGTGATAGGCAATGTTGCCAATCCGATAGCACCCAGAATGACTATCAAAATAGAAATAACTGTTGATAGTACCGGACGGTTAATAAAATTATCTAACTTCATACGATTATCTAAGTTATTAATTGAAAGCAGTAGCTAAATTACCATCGTGCTGGTCTTTCAAATGCTGTTGATAGTTTGCTTCTTTTTGAGCAGGTGTGATTGGTTGTATGGTTTCACCATCTTTCAGATTCTGCACGCCTTCGATGACGATTTTATCTCCGGAGTTCAAACCGGAAGTAACGAGATATTCTTTTCCGTTGTCCAGATTGAAGATGGTGATTTCTGTATATTTCACCGTGTTATCCGGCTGCAGGACATAAACGAATTTCTTATCCTGGATTTCTACTGTTGCTGATTGCGGTATAGTAATTACATTCTCCATTGTGTAAGGAATCAGTACGTTTGCTGTTCCACCACTACGTAGGATGTGTTCTTTGTTCGGGAAGAGGGCACGCATACTTACAGAACCGGTTGATTGGTCGATTACTCCTGTGATTGCGTCCACTTTACCTTCGATGCTGTACTCTGTACCATCAATCAACTGAAGCCTGATAGACGGTATTTTTTCGATTTCTTCTTTGATGGTACCGCCTGTTTTAGTCATCGCCAACAATTCTTTTTCTGTCATGGAGAAATATACATATACTTCTTCTATCTCAGAAACTGTAGTCATCGGAGTAGCGATAGAAGGGCTCACCAGTGCTCCTAAACGATAGGGGATATCATTGATTACACCATCGGAAGGACTCTTCACTTGTGTGAAAGAGAGGTTTTGTCTGGCTGTGATAAGCTGTGCTTTCGCTTGTGCCAATTGTGCCTGAGACTGTGCCAATGTGTTTTCTGCCATTGACAGATCGTAGTCACTGATAATTTGTTTTTTGTTCAGTTCACGTTTGTTATCCACTGTTATCTGTTGGGTACGCACTGCCGCTTCTGCTGTTGCGACTGCTGCTTCAGCCGTACGTACTGCTGCTTCATATTGTGTCGGATCAACGATGAATAGAACTTGACCTTTGCGTACAGTTGCTCCTTCGTCTACACATAATTTCGTGATGAAGCCTGATACCTGTGGACGGATTTCTACGTCTTGTTTACCTTTGATTGTCGCCGGATAGGCAGTCGTTAAATTAGCAGTGGTCTTTTGTAACTCTTGTACTGCATATTCTGGGACTTGTCCCGTTCCGTTGCCCTTATTGCCACAACTAGACAAAAGGGCTACGCAAAATGCAAATAAAACAATTCTACTTTTCATACTTAATAATTATCTGTTTTTAATGTAATGCGTTTGTTACCGGTGTGTCATCATTCATGTCGATAAGTGATTTAAAGGCCAAAAAAGCCGGAAACTAATTATTAATAATCAGTTTCCGGCTGCAAAAGTACAGTAATTTCGCTATTCTTGTTCTTTGATACCGTGTTTTTTAACTATGTTTTTTACTTTAGTTTATGAGATACGGGAGACATTATGAAACTGAACTCATAATCTTGATATGGAAGACGATATTTTTCTAATGGTATAGCTCCCCAACTATTGACGCATGCCAGTCCCGTTTGTGCCTTGTCAATACAGAAGTTTGTAAAGTTTGCTTTTTCCACTTCGGAGGAATGGCGCTGGTCTTTGCCTTCACCGTCATCCAATGATTCAATGGTATAGTTCAGTGCGGAAGCAGAGAACGGAGCTTCGGAAACAAACTGCAAACCGTTTCCGCTGATATTCAAGAGTCTCCACCAACGGATGTCCGTCTTCGTTCCGGTTTCCTGTGGGCGGATATACGGATAGAATTGTTCCTCTACCGTTTGACGGTATTTGCCAAGTTTGGCTGCATTGTTGCGGTCGGCATAATTCTCTATCGGTCCGCGTCCGTAATACTCTATTTCGTTAAAGTTGGCAGGCATACGCATCTGCATGCCGAAACGGAACATTTCAGACACTTTCTTGCTCTTGTCTGCTACCATCTTCTGGGTAACTTTCATTGCTCCTTTGTTGTTGACGATATAAGTCAGGAATAATTTTCCTCCTATCGACTTCATGTCATATTCTGCACGAATCACGGCCTGATCATTCTCAATAGCATGTTTCAGGGAAGTAAGCTTCAATGTCGGATTCTTCCAGACTGCATATTTGCGTTGCAAGCCTGCTCCGAAATCATTATCGGTCGGTGCACGCCAGAAGTTGGGAGTCAATTCGCTACCGTCTTCCATCATTTGCATTCCGTTCACATCGTAGCGGCAGAGATAGCCGTTGTGTCTGTTGAAATCCATAGAGAAGTTTTCGCCTTTGACGGTCAGGTAATTTTGGTCGTTATCCAGAATACCGGGTACGGTGATTGCCTGATTGGAAGCCTGTCGGTTTTCCAGCTTGAGCTCCGGAGCTTTATAGTCACGAATGCTCAGTTGCTCGTATGCGATGGTTGTTCCTGCGGGTAACAATGTTTCGGCTGTTTTCAGTTTATAGTTGACATTGAGCAGTAACTCTTTACACGGACAGATGTTTTTTGTGTCAAACGGAATCTGCACTTTGACGGTTTGTTGGGGCGCCACTTTCAGATCCGGCACAATGCCTGTTTGCACAACTTCCCCGTCTGCCAGCAATTGCCATTCTAGATAATATGAAGACAGGTCACGGAAGAAATTCTCATTGAAAATATTGATTTCACCTTTGGCGAGATCGGCAGGAGTTGTCCATATATCCTGATAGAAATAAGCCACTTCGTAAGCATGTGGATTCGGTATGCGATCCGGGCTGATTAAACCGTTATTGTTAAAGTTATTGTCCGAAGCGTCATATTTGTTGAAGTCACCTCCATAACCGTAGATGGCCACTCCGTCTTTATTTTTCCAATGGCAAGACTGGTCTACGAAGTCCCAGATGAAGCCGCCTTGATATTTCGGATATTTGCGGATGATGTCCCAATATTCCTTGAATCCTCCTTGCGAATTTCCCATCGCATGTGCGTATTCACACTGGATCAGAGGTTTTTGGATATCTCCTTCACAATATTTGATACAGTCCTGATAACCATAGTACATCGGGCAGAAAATATCTGTAAATTCACTGGTACGTGCCTGCTCATATTGTACGGCACGGGTCTTGTCCTCATTTTTAATCCATGTATAACATTTTTCGAAATTAGGTCCCATACCGGCCTCATTGCCTAATGACCAGAAAATGATGGACGGATGGTTGTAGCTACGTTGTACATTGCGTTGGTTGCGTTCCAAATGTGCTTTGGCATAGATCGGGTTCTTGGCCAATGTCTTGTCACCATATCCCATTCCGTGAGACTCTACATTCGCTTCAGCTACCACGTAGATGCCATATTGGTCGCAGAGGTCATACCAACGGTTGTCGTCCGGATAGTGACAGGTACGTACGGCATTGATATTAAGCTCTTTCATTACTTTGATGTCCTGCAACATGCGCTCGATAGAAACTACATATCCGCCGTCCGGATCCATTTCGTGACGGTTGGCTCCCTTGAAGAGTACCGGTTGTCCGTTGACGAGTATCTGTCCGCCTTTCAGTTCAATTTTGCGGAAACCTACTTTAACGGGGATTACTTCTATTGTATTGTTACCGTTTTTCAATGTAGCGGTCAGTGTATAAAGATTAGGTGTTTCAGCCGTCCATTTAGCAGGATTGGAAATGTTCAAAGTGGTGTTTAACTTACCTGAACCTTTTAAATCAGCAGTAGCCACACTGTTGCCTAGAGCATCTGCCAGGTCTAAGGCAACTGTACCGCTTCCTTTCAGGTCAACAGCGATATTCAGCGTACCGTCTTTGTACTGGCTGTCCAGATCAGGAGTAACACGAATATCCTGAATGTATTTCTTGTCGCGTGCGTAGAGATAGCAGTCGCGTCCTACACCGGAGTAGCGGAAGAAGTCCTGATCTTCCAGGTAACTGCCGTCACACCAGCGGAATACTTGGAAAGCAATCACATTCTTACCCGGTTTCAGATAGTTGGTCAGATTGAATTCAGCTTCCAGTTTGCTGTCCTCGCTATATCCTACGTAGCGTCCGTTCACCCAAAGATACATATTGGAAGTTACCGAACCGAAATGGGCGAAAATCTCTTTTCCTTTCCAGTTGGCAGGAACGATGATTTCTTTCCGGTAAGAACCTACGTGATTGTTTTCTGTCGGAACGTACGGTGGGTTGTTCTTGAACTGGTTTCTCCATGCATATCCTACATTTACGTAGATAGGGTCGCCGTAGCCGTTCAATTCCCATACACCGGGAACCTGAAGGTTATCCCAACCCTTGTCGTTGAAATTAGTCTGATAAAAGTCTGTCGGACGTGCTTCCGCGTGTCTCACCCAGTTGAATTTCCAAAGACCGTTTAAAGTCATAAAATTCGCTGAGTTTTCTTTGATGCCGGCTTTAGCTTCATCAGCCGATGCGTAAGCAAAATAATTAGTGTGCATGGCAGAGCGGTTTACGGAATTCACTTCCGGGTCTTTCCACTCGTTGAAGCTTTGTGCTTGAATTGCCGTCAGTCCCAATGCCGCCAGACAGCAAGATAGTAGTTGTTTCTTCATGGGTTTTTTGTATTAGGTTTGAATTTCGGGAGCCAAAGATAAGGATTATTTTATTCAATGAAGGGCAAAAAAACATTCAATTAGGGATGGTTTTTAATAAATTGACTGTATTATAAACTTTTTACCTGACGAAACGCCATCATTCCCGGGAATCATACCGAACATGGATACTTCTTCGTATAAACCACCTGTTTCCCCGCCCCGTAGCGCATCAACACCCCTTGTTCGATAAAAGCATTCAGTTCATTGAGCGCCCGCTGCTTGTCATGTCCTGTCAACCGACAATAATCGGCACGCGTAAGACAGGGATATTTCCCAAGATGGTCATTGACTATAGTCAGACATTCCTCTTCACTGTGTCCTTTTCCATGCGGACGGGTGAAAGACTCCCCGCGTTCCAATCTCATTTGCCAGCCCACTTCCTTTTTGAATTGAGCGCTTGGGCGGAAATTGATATTCTTCAGTTTGATAGATTGTGCACGTACCTCTTCTTTCTTCATGATGGGAGGGCCTTGCAGAGAAACGGAAAAGTAACCGATATCTCCCAGCTCCACATTCCATCCGTTAGCGAGTAAATCTCTTAACTCGTTTTGGAAAGACTGCATGGCACCTGACAATAAACTGCGGCTTATTCCGGTGAATTTGTGTACGCGATCCAGAAATTCGTTCTGGTCGACGGTTCCATTGATAACTACACGGGGGTGAAGTGGTTGTTGTTCGCCTGTCTGTTGAATATCAGGAGTTTCGTAAAGGTCGTAACGTATGCTCATTTGCGTAATTATATTATGTAGGCATATTTAATATCCGTTTGCCTGTTCGGATGTGTTTCGTTTGCTGTTTTTATTTCGTTTGACTATAGTGTACTTTGCGTATGACTATAGTTATGCGTAAGGATAACTATAGTCTACTTTACGCATAACTATAGTTATATGAAATAATATCAGCTAACAAAGGTAGTAAGATTAGTGAGAAAAAGAAATAAAAACAGCATAGATAATGATTTCTACAGGAATCCATCGCTTCGTTTTTTAATAAATTAGCTAGAAGTATGGTATTTATTGGTAAAGAACACTTATTTTTGCACCATGTTACAGTTTGAGAATCAAAAGATAAAACAAATAGTACGCAAGGTACTTCCGGTAGTAACACTGGTAGTGATGCTATATTCCTGTGCCAGTATCGGACGACCGGACGGTGGTCCTATTGACGAGACGCCACCCCGTTTTGTAGGTAGCACTCCTGCTGCAGGTGCTTTAAATAATAAGAGGACTAAAGTCTCTCTGGTGTTTGACGAATTTATAAAACTGGAAAAGGCGACTGAAAAGGTGGTTGTTTCCCCTCCTCAGATACAGCAGCCTGAAATAAAGGCTTCCGGCAAGAGGATACAAGTGAATCTGCTTGACTCTTTGAAGCCTAATACTACTTATACAATCGACTTTTCGGATGCTATCGTCGACAATAATGAAGGTAATCCGTTGGGTAATTTCGCTTTTACCTTTTCTACGGGTACGGAAATCGATACGATGGAAGTTGCAGGAACTCTGCTTGATGCTTCTAATTTGGAACCGATTAAAGGTATGCTTGTCGGGTTACATTCCAACTTGAACGATTCGGCTTTTAACAAATTACCTTTCGAACGTGTGGCACGTACAGACAGTCGTGGGCGTTTTTCTATTCGTGGTGTGGCTCCCGGCAAATACCGTATTTACGGATTGATGGATGCAGACCAGAACTTTACTTTTAATCAGAAGAGTGAAATGATCGCTTTTCATGATTCTCTGATTATTCCCCGTATGGAAGAACGTACCCGTATGGACACAGCTTGGGTGGATTCTCTGACGTATGATACGATTGTTGAAAAGAAATATATGCATTATTTGCCGGATGATGTAATTCTCCGTGCTTTTAAGGAATTTAATTATTCACAGTATCTGATTAAGTCCGAACGGCTTATCCCACACAAGTTTACGCTCTATTTTGCCGGTAAGGCGGACACCTTGCCTGTGATGAAAGGGTTGAACTTCGATGAAAAGGATGCTTTTGTTATCGAGAAGAATCAACGGAACGATACGATTCATTATTGGGTGAAAGATTCTCTGCTCTTCAAGCAGGATACTCTTGCTATGAGTCTTACTTATCTTTATACAGATACGTTGAATCAATTGGTGTCTCGTACGGATACTTTGAATTTGGTGTCGAAGCAGAAATATAAGAAAGAAGAATCGGAAAAGCCCAAAAAGAAAAAGAAGAAAAAGAAAGATGAGGAAGAAGAACCGGAACCTACAAAGTTCTTACCTGTAAAAGTCAATGTCCCTTCATCAATGGATGTGTATGGGTACATTTCTTTGGATTTTGAAGAGCCGATAGCCAGCTTTGATAGTGCGGCAATTCATTTACGGCAGAAAGTCGATACGCTTTGGAAGGATATACCGTTCGAGTTTGAGCAGGATTCGATAAATCTGAAAAAGTTCAATTTTTATTATGATTGGGAACCGACTCTGGAGTACGAGTTTTCGGTAGATTCGACTGCTTTTCATGGTATATACGGATTGTTTACTGATAAAATAAAACAAGAGTTCAAGGTTCGCAGCGAAGATGAGTATTTCACACTTCATTTTAATGTTAGTGGAGCGGATTCGTTGGCTTTTGTAGAATTACTTGATGCCCAAGATAAAGTCGTTCGTAAACGGAGAGTAGAGGAGGATGGAATGGTTGATTTCTATTTCTTGAATCCTGGAAAGTATGCTGCCCGGTTGATTAATGATAGGAATGGAAATGGCGAGTGGGATACGGGAGACTTTGAAAAGGGCATACAACCGGAAGAAGTTTTCTATTACCCTACTATCTTGGAATATAAAGCATTGTGGGATGTAACACAACCATGGGATATTCATGCGACTCCTGTTGATAAGCAGAAACCGGATGAACTTAAAAAACAAAAACCAGATGAAGATAAGAAGAAAAAAGAACGAAATAATCAGAACCGGCGTCGTTAACGTCCGATGCAAACTCATTATTGGATTAGTGGCATTAATGACGGGTGCTTTTGCCCTTCCTGCAAGTGCCCAATGTGAGGCGAAAAATGATGCGTTTCAGACCGGTGAACATGTAATGTATGATTTGTATTTTAACTGGAAATTTGTTTGGGTGAAAGCCGGGCTTGCCAGTTTGACAACAAATGCGACAACTTATCATTCGGAACCTGCGTTCCGGATCAATCTGCTTGCTCTAGGCAGTAAACGGGCGGACTTCTTTTTCAAGATGCGTGACACGCTGACTTGTGTGATCGGGGAGAAGTTGGAACCTCGTTATTTTCGCAAAGGTGCTGAAGAAGGGAAACGGTATACGGTAGATGAGGCTTGGTTCTCTTATAAGGATGGTCTTTGTTTTGTCAATCAGAAGCGCACATATCGAGATGGAAATTTTGATGAGGCAGTTGCAAGTGATAGCCGTTGTATATATGATATGTTGAGTATTCTGGCACAGGCGCGTTCTTACGATCCTGCGGATTATAAGATAGGGGATAAAATCAAGTTTCCGATGGCTACCGGAAGAAAGGTAGAAGAACAGACGCTTATTTATCGTGGAAAGGAGAATGTAAAGGCGGAGAATGGAACAACCTATCGCTGTCTGATCTTCTCATTAGTGGAATATGATAAGAAAGGTAAGGAGAAAGAGGTGATTACCTTTTTTATAACAGATGACCTGAATCATCTTCCCGTACGTCTGGATTTGTATTTGAACTTCGGTTCTGCCAAAGCATTCCTAAACGACGTTAGAGGTAACCGTCATCCGCTGACTTCTATTGTAAAATGAGATAGGTGGGGAAATAATAACTCTCAAAGGGATTTTATTTTTCTTTTTCTATCTCAAAAGGAACTTTTTGCTCTTTTCGGAACACGCTGGATTCGAAGGTCGCAATTAAGTCTCCATTTTGATTGGTGATATCTACTTGATAGCAACCTGTACTCCGACCGATGTAACGTTCGTGTGCTTCAGCATAAAGAGTATCTCCCGGACCGCTTGCACGAACGAAAGTAATGGTAGATGAAAGAGAGAAAGCGAGTGTGCCGTGTGAATTGGCGGCTGCGGCAAGTGCCAGATCTGCCAAAGTAAAGATAGCTCCTCCTTGTGTGCGTGCTCCCGCATTCAGATGTTCCGGTTTGATATCTAATTTGGCTTTGCTGTATCCTTTTCGCACTTCCAGTAGTACTATACCTGCCTTTGTGGCGAATATGTCATTCTTGAAAAACTCTTGTGGTGTCATAATATTTGTTTTTTTTTAATTTGATATGTATATTTCTTTTGCAAATGTACCAAATTTGTCCTTCATTTGGATTATTTAGGTCGGTCAATTCTATTTAAATGCACTACTTTTGCCATCAAGAAAATTAATCACTTAACAAATAACCCGTGTATTATGAAAACAATTCTTAGCGCATTAGGACTTTCCCTTTTGGTTTTTACGAGTTGCGGTGGACAAAAAAAAGCTGAAGTAGACTTTATTCAGGACAACATTGACAACGCGGTAGCACAAAACACTATTCAAACAGATATTATCGAGAAATCCGGTAAGATTCTGAATCCGAGAACAATTAACAAAGATGGTAGTATTTCTTATATCCCTATTGATGACTGGTGTTCCGGTTTCTTCCCCGGTAGTATGTGGTTGACTTATAATTTGACCGGAGACAAAAAATGGTTACCATTGGCTGAAAAATATACAGAAGCATTAGACTCTGTGAAACATTTGAAATGGCATCATGATGTAGGTTTCATGATTGGTTGTAGTTATCTGAACGGATATCGCCTGGCAGATAAGAAAGAATATAAAGATGTAGTGGTGGAGGCCGCCAAATCCTTATCTACCCGTTTCCGTCCCGGAGCAGGTGTGATCCAGTCATGGGATGCTGATAGAGGTTGGCAAGGAACGCGTGGATGGAAGTGTCCGGTGATTATAGACAATATGATGAATCTTGAACTGCTGTTTGAGGCAACAGCCTTTTCCGGAGATTCTACTTTCTATGATATCGCTGTGAAACACGCCGATACGACGATGGCACACCATTTCCGTCCGGATAACAGTTGCTATCATGTAGTAGACTATGACCCGGAGACCGGTGAAGTACGCAAGAGACAGACAGCACAGGGATATGCGGACGAATCATCGTGGGCTCGCGGACAAGCTTGGGCTCTCTATGGATATACTACTTGCTACCGTTATACGAAAGACGAAAAGTACCTCGACCAAGCACAAAAAGTATATAATTTCATCTTTAACAATAAGAATATGCCGGAAGATCTCGTTCCTTATTGGGATTACGATGCTCCGAATATTCCGAACGAACCTCGTGATGCCTCCGCTGCTGCATGTACAGCTTCTGCACTCTACGAATTGGATGGTTATCGACCGGGCAATCATTATAAAGAAATTGCTGATAAGATCATGGAAAGTTTGGGCTCTCCTGCTTATCGTGCCGAAGTGGGTACAAACGGGAACTTCATCCTGATGCACTCGGTAGGTAGTATTCCTCACGGTCAGGAAATAGATGTTCCCCTGAACTATGCCGACTATTATTTCTTGGAAGCATTGATGCGTAAAAGAGATTTGGAGAAATGAATATGAATAAACCTATCAACCTTCTGGTCGGCAGCTTGACGCTGTTTGCCGCACAGGGATGCAAAGCTCCGAAACAGGTAGCAGAGCAAGTCGAACATCCGAATATTATCTATGTATTCCCTGATCAATACCGTAACCAGGCATTGGGAATTTGGAGTCAGAACGGGTTTCAGGATAAGGTAAACTTTAAGGGTGATCCCGTGCATACTCCCAATCTGGATGCCTTTGCACGTGAATCAATAGTATTGACTTCGGCACAAAGTAACTGTCCGTTAAGTAGTCCGCATCGTGGAATGCTGCTGACAGGTATGTATCCGAACCGTAGCGGTATACCTTTGAATTGTAATTCTACACGGCCTATCAGTTCATTGCGTGAAGATGCGGAATGTATTGGTGACGTATTCAGCAAAGCTGGTTATGATTGTGCGTATTTCGGCAAGCTCCATGCTGACTTCCCGACTCCGAACGATCCCGAACATCCGGGACAATATGTAGAGACTAAGCGTCCGGTATGGGACGCCTATACACCGAAAGACCGTCGTCATGGTTTTAATTACTGGTATTCTTATGGAACTTTCGATGAACATAAGAATCCGCATTATTGGGATACGGACGGTAAAAGACATGATCCGAAGGAGTGGTCGCCTTTGCATGAATCAGGCAAGGTCGTTTCTTATCTGAGAAATGAAGGGAATGTACGCGATACAAAGAAACCGTTCTTCATTATGGTAGGAATGAATCCGCCTCACAGTCCGTATCGTTCTTTGGATGATTGCGAGGAAGAGGATTTCAACCTTTACCGTAGCCAACCGTTGGATAGCCTGCTGGTTCGTCCGAACGTGGATCTGAAAATGAAGAAGGCAGAGTCTGTCCGTTATTATTTTGCGTCTGTGACGGGAGTAGACCGTGCTTTCGGCCAGATCTTGGAGACTTTGAAAGACTTGGGATTGGATAAGAATACGGTTGTTATCTTTGCTTCCGATCATGGCGAGACCATGTGTAGCCAACGTACGGAAGATCCGAAGAATTCTCCTTACTCGGAATCTATGAATATACCTTTCTTGGTACGTTTCCCCGGTAAAATTCAGCCGAGAGTGGATGATCTGCTGTTATCGTCACCGGATATTATGCCTACTGTTCTTGGACTGTGCGGATTGGGGGATTCAATCCCTGCCGAAGTACAAGGCCGTAATTTCGCTCCTCTTTTCTTTGATGAGAAAGCGGAGATCGTACGTCCCACCGGTGCACTCTATATTCAGAATTTGGATGGCGAAAAAGATGAGAACGGATTGGTACAAACCTACTTCCCTTCTTCAAGAGGTATTAAAACTGCGCAGTATACACTAGCTTTATATATCGACCGTAATACGAAACAGTTGAAAAAGAGCCTTTTGTTTGATGATGTAAAAGACCCTTATCAATTGCACAATTTGTCTTTGGAAGAAAATAAGGAAGTGGTGGAGCAACTCTATCGTGAAATGGGAGCCATGCTGAAAGAAATAAATGATCCTTGGTACACAGAGAAAATTTTGTCGGATCGGATTCCTTATTAAATGACTAGTAATTATAAAACGCAGATTAACACAGATTATCGCAGAGATTGAACCCTTAAGTTTACGATAATTTGCGTTAATCTGCGTTTAAGTTAAGAATAGCAATGAAAAATATAACTCTGATATTATTCTTCCTTTTCGGAGGAATTTCTTCTGCTTTTGCTCAACTTATCGGCTTCGAAGACGGAGTTCCCGAAACGTTTAAAGTTTCAGGGAAGGGAGATGCCAAGGTTTCTTCTCTTTTCTACAAAGAAGGGGAGAATAGCCTGGAATGGGATTTTCACCCCGGTTCTACATTGGATGTCCAAATCAATCCGTTGTCTCTGAATGCGAAAAAAGAACAGCAGTTTGGTATTACGTTGTGGATTTATAATGAGAAACCGCAGCAGGATTCTATTCGTTTTGAGTTCCTGAATAAAGCGGGTGAGGTCTCCTATTGGTTTCCGTATCACTTGAAAGCAGCCGGTTGGCGTGCTTGCTGGATTTCTTTCGCATATATGCAAGGTAATAAGAAGGATAAGAATATTGTTGGGTATCGGCTTGTTGCTCCCGGACGGAAAGGACGTGTCTTTCTTGACCGTTTGATTTTCCCGGAGAAGAAAATGAACCTGAGGACGACTCCCGATCAACAGTTACCGGCTAATAACGGTTTGTCCAATCGTGACCTTTGGCATTGGTGCCTTGTGTGGAAATGGGAACAGCAGTCGTATGATATCCCGTTGGCAACTAAGTTGACCGATAAGCGAAAGAAAGAATTGAAAACGATAGAACAGCGTTTAACGGATTTTCTGGAAGTGAAAAAAGCTCCGCAAGGGCAGATTAATGCAGCTTATAAGACATTTGAAAAAGCAGCTATCACACCTTCTGCTGCCGGAACGGGATTTGTGGGAACTCCTATTGTCGCTCCCGACGAGCAGAATAAGAAGAAAGGGGAAATGTCATGGAATGATATTGAGACCATGCTTGCAGGTTTTGCATACGATTATCTCTGTAATCAGAACGAGGCTTCAAAGAAGAATTACTTTACGGTATTCGATTATGCTATTGACCAGGGATTTGCCTTTGGTAGCGGTATGGGAACCAATCATCATTATGGTTATCAGATTCGTAAGATATATACGACTGCCTGGCTGATGCGTGATGCGATTTATAAACATCCTCATCGGGATGCTTATCTCTCTACATTGCGTTTCTGGGCTGCTTTACAGGAAACCCGCCAGCCATGTTCGCCCACTCGGGACGAACTATTAGACTCCTGGCATACACTGCTGATGGCGAAATTCGTTTCGGCCATGATGTTCCCGGATGCAAGAGAACAGGAACAGGCGTTGAGCGGCTTGTCCCGTTGGCTGTCTTCTTCGTTACGCTATACCTCCGGAACAATTGGCGGTATAAAAGTGGATGGGACTACTTTCCATCACGGAGGTTTTTATCCCGGCTATACCACCGGAGTATTGGCAACAGTAGGAGAATTCATCGCTTTCACGAATGGAACGAGTTTCGAGTTGACGGAAGAAGCCCGCCAGCATATAAAGTCTGCTTTTATCGCCATGCGTAATTATTGTAATCTTTATGAATGGGGAATCGGTATCAGTGGACGTCATCCTTTCGGTGGAAAGATGGGTAGTGATGATATTGAAGCGTTTGCTAATATTGCTCTGTCTGGTGACTTGTCCGGTCAAGGGAATGCGTTCGACCGTAATTTGGCTGCTGATTATTTGCGCTTGGTACATGGCAAAGATACTCCGAATGCACGTTTCTTTAAGAAAGAGGGTGTCAAGGCAGCTCAAGCTCCACAAGGATTCTTTGTTTACAACTATGGTTCAGCGGGAATATTCCGTCGTGCGGATTGGATGGTGACATTGAAAGGATATACAACTGATGTCTGGGGAGCCGAGATTTATGCGAAAGATAATCGTTACGGGCGTTATCAGAGTTATGGCTCTGTGCAGATTATGGGTAAAGGGAATCCTGTTTCCCGTGCCGGAAGTGGTTTTGTGCAGGAAGGATGGGACTGGAATCGTTTACCGGGTACGACTACCATTCATTTACCCTTTGAGTTGCTTGATAGTCCGTTGAAGGGAACTACTATGGCGCGTTCCAAAGAGAACTTCTCCGGAAGTACTTCTTTGGACGGTAAAAACGGAATGTTCGCTATGAAGTTGATGGAACGTGATTATGAGAACTTTACGCCCGACTTTGTAGCCCGTAAGTCTGTTTTCTGTTTCGATAACAGAATGGTTTGCCTGGGAACAGGTATCACGAACAGTAATACTGAGTACCCAACGGAAACTACCCTTTTTCAGACGAAATATAATGGTAAAGACAGTAAGGTGGGAGATGATGGCTATTGGCTGCATGATGGTTATGATAATTATTATCATGTAGTAGACGGAGCAGTCCGTTCGCAAGTGGCGGAACAGGAGTCGCGCCATGAGAAGACCCGAGCGGTGACGAAAGGTAAATTCTCTTCTGCTTGGATAGCACATGGCAAGGCTCCGAAAGATGGAACATACGAATATATGATTCTTATACAACCTTCTTCTTCCGATTTGGAGGAACTTCGTAAGACCCTGCCATATAAAGTCTTGCAACGTGATCAAACAGCTCACGTTGTTTATGATAAAGAAACGGGTATTACGGGTTATGCTGCTTTTGAAACCTATCAATCTGCAAATGACAAAGTGGTTGCTTCCATTCCGGCCGAAACGATGGTGATGGTTGCACAAGAGTCGGACAAGAGTATTCGCCTGAGCGTATGTGATCCTAACTTAAACATAGAAGAGAAAACATATACAACGAAAGAGCCTAGCCGCCCCATTCGTAAAGAGATATGCCTTAAGGGGCGTTGGACGCTAAAGAGTCCGATGGAAAATGTAACATTGCGGCAACAGGGAGAAAATACCGTATTGACAGTGATTTGCCAACATGGGCAACCTGTTGAGATGCTCATGGAAAATAAGTGATTAGTGAATATTAAGAAAAGGTATTAGTTGCTTTAGTTTCTATGAAAGAAGAGAAGACCGGTTCGTGGTGGACCGGTCTTCTGTATTTTTTATTTATTCAATCTCCATTCGAAACCATCTTTGGTATCTTTGATTTCGAACCCGAGTGCTGTCAGCGTGTTGCGAATCTCGTCGGATGTCGCCCAGTCTTTATTGGCTTTTGCTTTCATACGTTGTTCCAGCAGCATATCTACTACTTTCCCGTATGCCGCTTCACGGCCATCGGAAGAACCTTTCTCCTCTTTCAATCCCATAATGTCAAAACTGAACAGATGGAAAGTCTCTTTCAGATCTTTCAAGTCTTCGGCAGAGATTGTGGCATTGCCGGCAATGATATTATTTATGATACGGGCACCTTCGAAAAGTTGTGCGATGACGATAGGAGTGTTCAAATCGTCATTCATTGCTTCGTAGCATTTGGCACGTAGTTCTTTAACGTTGATTCCTTCTGAAGTAGTGGCGGCTGGAGTTATTTTCTCTAATGCGTCGATGGCTTCCATCAGGCGTTGTAATCCTTTTTCAGATGCTTGCAATGCTTCGTTGCTGAAGTCCACCGTACTGCGGTAGTGCGCTTGCAGAATAAAGAAACGGATAGTCATGGGCGTATAGGCTTGCGCCAACAACTTATGGGTACCGTTGAAAAACTCATCCAACGTGATAAAGTTGCCGAGTGATTTGCCCATCTTTGTTCCGTTGATGGTAATCATGTTATTGTGCATCCAATAGTGAACCATATCGTCCCCCTGAGAAGCGACCGACTGTGCAATTTCACATTCGTGGTGAGGGAAAACCAAATCCATTCCTCCTCCGTGAATATCGAAGTGTTCGCCCAAATATTTGCGTCCCATAGCGGTACATTCGGCATGCCATCCGGGAAAACCGTCACTCCACGGAGACGGCCAGCGCATGATATGCTCGGGTTGCGCTTTCTTCCAAAGGGCAAAGTCGGCGGGATTGCGCTTTTCGCTTTGTCCGTCCAGTTCACGGGTCGTATTCAGTACATCGTCCAGATTGCGGCCGGAAAGCCTTCCGTAATGGTGGTCTTTGTTGTACTTGGCTACATCGAAATATACGGAACCTTCGCTTTCATAAGCGTAACCGGCATCGAGAATCTTCTGTACCAGTTCGATTTGTTCGATGATATGCCCTGAAGCGTGCGGCTCGATACTTGGCGAAAGTACGTTGAGCGCTTCCATTGCTTTGTGGTAGCGGTTCAGATAATACTGTACAACTTCCATTGGCTCCAGCTCTTCCAAACGCGCTTTCTTTTCGATCTTGTCCTCACCGTCGTCGGCATCATGCTCCAAATGACCTACGTCGGTAATATTGCGTACATAACGCACTTTGTATCCTAGATGAGTGAGATATCGGAAAAGAACGTCGAATGTAATAGAGGGTCGCGCGTGTCCGAGATGGGCATCACCGTAGACCGTCGGCCCGCATACGTACATTCCTACATGAGGAGCGTGAAGCGGTACGAACAACTCTTTCTTTCTATTTAAAGTGTTGTAAATTGTAAGTTGATGTTCCATAACCTTTTATATTTGTTTTATTGGAATCGCAAAGTTAGTATAAAATCCGGATATGTAGGCTATTGTTGATAGATAAACTTCTCAATGGCTTCGGCAACGCCATCTTCCTCATTGCTTAAGGTAATGTAGTCAGCCGCTTTTTTCACCGGTTCCTGAGCGTTCCCCATAGCAATACCCAGTCCTGCGAATTTTATCATGGAAAGGTCATTGTAGCCATCCCCCATTGCTATTATTTCTTCACGTTTTACACCTGTCTCTTCTAATAGAACACCAAGAGACAGTGCTTTATCAATACCTTGTGGAACTAATTCAAGAAAATAAGGTTCTGAACGGAAGACATTGATACGTCCTTGTAGCTGAAGACATAGTTCTGATTCCAAAGGAATGAGTCGGTCCGGATCTCCCACAATCAGACATTTGGCTACCGGCAGGGTGATATCAGTAAGAAAATCGTTGGTTTCACGAATCGCCATTTTATTCAGAAACGCTTCTTTTTCTACGTATGGGTCATGGGAATTCTCAGTCACAATCTCTGCTCCGTCGTAAGTCAATATAGTCAGATGGTATGTGCGGGCAGCTTCATAAAGTCGGGGAATGATATCATTAGGCAACACGTTCTCGTATATCATTTCATGCGTTTCCCAGTTGATGATTTCTCCTCCGTTATAGGACAAGATGAATCCGCCGAACTCGTTCATCCGCAATTCATTGGCTAGAGGTACGATACCATAGGTTGGTCGTCCGGAGGCTAAGACAAGTCGTACACCTTGTTCTTGTACACGTATCAATGCCTCTTTGTTGCGGAGGGTGATTTCTTTCTTGGAGTTGGTCAGTGTGCCGTCAAGATCGAGCACGATAAGTTTGTATTTCATGCTGTATGGTTTTGGATACAAAGATATAATAAAAAATCATTTTAGCAAGTCCACCCATTGTTCACTACTCAATGCTGGCAATGTTTCGCTATCAGTAACGAATGTCTCTGCCAGTTTTCGTTTTTCGTCTTGAAGTTGAAGGATTTTTTCCTCTATACTGCCTTGAGTAATGAAACGATAGGCAATCACTTGTTTATCCTGCCCGATGCGATGGGCACGGGCTATAGCTTGTGATTCAGCGGCAGGATTCCACCAGGGGTCGATGATAAATACGTAGTCGGCCTGTGTCAGATTAAGTCCTACTCCTCCCGCTTTCAAAGAAATAAGGAAAGCCTGCACATCTTTTTGTTCGGTGAAATGGGCTATTTCGGAAGGTCGGTCGTTGGTAGCTCCTGTCAGTAAGGCGTACTTCCAGCCACGCTCCTGAAAGGCCTCTGCCAGTACTTCCAGATGTTTGACGAATGAAGAAAATATTAATACTTTGTGTCCTTCACTCCGTAGGGTGTCGAAAGTCTCAATGATTTGTGCAGTTTTCCCGGAAGATCCCGTGAAATCAGGAAAGATTAGTTGAGGATGACACGCCAATTGGCGTAAGCGTAGAATTCCGTTCAATACACTGAATGAGTGCAGTTTGTCCGTACTTTGAGGATGTTGAAGCAGAATATTACGCAAGCTGTTTTTCTCTTGCTCATACCAGGTGTTTTGTTCTTCCGTCATATCACAATAGATTGTCTCTTCCGTAAGCGGAGGAAGTTCCGGAGCAACCTCTCCTTTACTTCTGCGGAGAATGAATGGAGCGATCAACTGTTGCAGTTGTGCTTCTATGCGGGTATTCCCTTGACGGATTGGTAACATAAATCGCTTTTGAAAACTGCTTTCCGAACCTAGCAAGTCCGGTTGTATGAAGTGGAATTGCGCCCACAGGTCTTTAAGGGAATTCTCAATCGGAGTACCGGTAAGTACTAGTTTGTACTTGCTTTGCAGTTGGATAGCCGAATGGAAGGTGAGCGATTCGCTATTCTTGATATTCTGGCTCTCATCGAGTACGATGTATTCAAAACAGTAGGAGCGGAGTATGTTAATATTCTTTCTCATTGTCCCGTAAGTTGTGAACACTAAATGAAAACGTCTGAAAAACTTCTCCGGATGTGTCTTGCTGAGAATACTGGTACTCGTGTATTCTACCATTGAAAGCGTGGTAAAACGTTTTGCTTCCCGACGCCAATTATGAAGTAACGACGTGGGGACCACAATAAGTGTAGCGGGCTTTCGTGGCTTTCGTGCTTGTGGTTGTGATACATTTTCCGGATTCATTTCTTTTCCACGAATCTCGTTTGGTTGGGGCAGTAACTCATCTTCGGAGTCGAAAGAGAATAAAGAGAACTGTCCGTCGATATCCGCTTTTGCTTCCCGGATGGCGGGAGAAGAGACGGTGATATCCGCAGTCTGACGGGCGGTTGGGGATATTGGCTTATAGATATATTGTAGCAGGGTAAGTGTCTGAAGTGTCTTTCCCAATCCCATGTCGTCTGCCAGGCATCCGCCGAATCCTTCTTTGTTGAGATGTACCATCCACGAGAATCCTTTTTGCTGATAGGGACGCAGCTGTGCTTTTAGTCCTTTGGGCGGATGAATGCTACGTATTTCTTTCTTGAATGTGGGAGTCTTGGATGCAGGTGTATTCAAGATAGTCTCTACTACGCCTATGAATGTATGCTTTAAGCGGAATCCTTTTTCTGTCTGGACTCCCATTTCCAGCATATTCGTGTATTTGCTGAACCACTCTTCCGGTAATAAAATCATTCGTCCGTCCGGTAGCAGGAATTCCCTCTTCTCTTCAAGGATATGTTTTCGGAAACGTGTGAAGGGAATACGTAAGTCACCGATAACGACAGTAATATGCAGTTCAAACCAATCGGGATTATCATCGCAACTTTGTTCAGTATGTATCTCGTCCAAGCAATAAGGCGTATTACTCATATTACCGGATAATATAAAAGATTGTTGTAATATTTCCCGGTGGCTGCTTATCCATTCGGAGAGTGTTCTTTCGGGAATATCGGGTGATAACTGAAAGTGAACATCGCTGATACGTTGCAATCCGGCATTTGTCAAGAACTGTATCGCTCTTTTCTCTGCATTGGCATTTCGCCGAAAACAGTATATTTCTCCGGATTCGTTTCGGTAAATAATCCTCTTCATGCCGGTATTGTTGTCTTCCGGAGTGAAGGTTTGGTCGCCATAACGAAAACTAAGCTGTAGCAACTGTTTATCGTAAATCGTATTTTCGATGATTAACATAGCCTCGCAATTTCGCCTCTTCTCGATCAGGTTCAGACCCTCAGTCTTGATGTCATGATAACGGGCTATGGGAATGAGAATGTTGTCAATATACTTTTCGGTCTCGGAAGTTGTTACGCTGATAACTTCTTTTTTGGTAAAAGGCAAAAGTCGGCTACTTTCGATGTTTGGAAAGAAATACAGCTCCATTCCCAATGATAAGGTGGTCGGCATGGATGTTAACACATTGACGGGTTTTTGCTCACTGAGAGAGAATGGCTCGCCTTTATAATAACATTGCAGTTGGTAGCGGAAAATATTTTCATCTATCTGAAATATGAAACGAATCTCAGCGTCATGTGGATGTACGTGGTAGGCATGATGGGCATACAGCAGTTTACTTCCCCCTTGTTTCTGATAAAGCGCTAACTTCTTTTCACGTATCAGAGCCAGCATTTCCTGCAACTTCTTTTCAATAAATGGACGGACGTTGTTTTTTATCCGTTCGGGGTCTTCGGATAATTTATGTAGGAAGCGGGAGACTGTTTTCTCTCGGGAGTATACTCCCATCAAATACTTTTCCGTATAGTGTGACGCGATGTCAATAGCCTGCCTTTCCGCTTCACTCATCCGGTTCATAGCTTCGGCAGAGGCGTGAAATGCCTGTTCTACTAATTGTAATGTGTTGTCACTTAATCTTTCAGCTATATAGGGTATGAGTAATATACCGAGTACAGGATGCTCTGTCAATACGATGATAATTTGTCCGTCAGATGTTTTCTCTTTCATTCTCTTTAGGCTTTAACTGACAAAGATACGGGAAAATCCTTAATTTT
This sequence comes from Bacteroides finegoldii DSM 17565, assembly GCF_000156195.1. Classification (GTDB taxonomy): domain Bacteria; phylum Bacteroidota; class Bacteroidia; order Bacteroidales; family Bacteroidaceae; genus Bacteroides; species Bacteroides finegoldii. The sequence continues at coordinate 26,205 of NZ_GG688329.1, forward strand.
GCAGTATGATAGAAGAAAATAGACGAGTACTGTTGGGTATGAGCGGTGGTACGGATAGTTCCGTTGCTGCCATGCGGCTACTGGAGGGCGGTTATGAAGTAACCGGAATTACTTTCCGTTTCTATGAGTTGAACGACTCGACAGAATATCTGGAAGATGCACGTAGTTTGGCGGAGCGTTTGGGTATTCGCCATATCACATATGATGCCCGTGATGTTTTTCGTAAGCAAATCATAGAATACTTTGTACAGGAATATATGGAAGGTCGTACACCGGTCCCTTGTACACTCTGCAATAACTGTCTGAAGTGGCCTTTGCTCGCTAAAGTTGCCGATGAAATGGGCATTTTTTATATAGCGACCGGACATTATGTTCAGAAAGTAGAGTTGGAAGGTACCTATTATATAACCCATGCCGCTGATCCGGATAAGGACCAGTCTTTTTTTCTATGGGGGTTGAAGCAAGATATACTTCGGCGGATACTGTTGCCGATGGGGAATATTACAAAAGTTGAGGCTCGTGTTTGGGCTGCCGAACGCGGTTTCCAAAAAGTAGCGACAAAAAAAGATAGTATAGGAGTCTGTTTCTGTCCGATGGACTATCGGAGCTTCCTGAAAGAGTGGTTGGCCCGAAATGGTCAGTTGCGGTCCGAAAATGTCAGCTGTTGGTCCGAAATGGTCAGACGGGGGAGATTCGTCGATGAAAAGGGAAATTTTATAGGTTGGCATGAAGGATACCCTTTTTACACCATCGGTCAGAGGCGTGGCTTAGGCATTCATCTGAACCGTCCTGTTTTTGTAAAAGAGATATATCCCGAAAAGAACGAAGTTGTGTTGTCTTCTCTTTCTGCTTTGGAAAAAACAGAAATGCAGCTGAAAGATTGGAATCTTGTAAATCCCCAAAAGATTCTGGGCTACAATGATGTCATCGTGAAAATACGATATCGTAAGCAAGAGAACCATTGCACGGTCACTGTTACACCAGATAATTTACTTCATATACAACTTCATGAGCCCTTAACTGCAATTGCGGCAGGACAAGCTGCTGCGTTTTATAGAGATGGTTTACTGCTGGGAGGGGGGATAATAGTGAATGCCCGCTAATTTCGTAGGAAAGAGGATGCGGCTGATACCCAGGTGCCGATATACCTGATACCCGGTGTTGGACATACCGACACCGGGGTATCAAGCTAGAGTGATTTATTATTGGTTTAGCAATAGCATTGTCTCTATGTATTCCCGTGTATTACTTAATCTGGGAATTTTATGCTGTCCTCCCAATTTTCCTTTTTGGGCTAACCAGTCATGGAACAATCCCTGACGGGCAACGATCACCTCCAACGGTTGCAATGCAATATCTTTCCAGCGTTTTGCTTCATAATCGGAATTAACCTCCTTCAGAGTCGCATCTAATATTGCTGCGAATTTCTCAACCGAATCAGGCATTTTGGCAAACTCAATCAGCCACTGGTGACGGCATTTGGCGTTTTCGTCCATAAATACCGGTGCGGCAGAATATTCGCTGACCTGTGCTCCGGTTTCCGCACAAGCCTTAGCCAGTCCTTTCTCGGCATTATCGACAATAAGTTCTTCACCGAATGCATTAATGAAATGCTTCGTTCTTCCTGTGATAACGAATTTATAAGGATTTTTGCTGGTGAATTTCACCGTGTCGCCAATCATATATCTCCATAAACCGCAAGAAGTAGAAATCACCATAGCATAATTCTTGCCTAATTCTACTTCCTCAAGACAATACGCCTGCGGATTTTCTTTTCCCACTTCCTCCAATGGAACAAACTCATAAAAGATTCCGTAATCAATCATCAGCAGCATGGCAGGATCAGAAAGATCGTTTTGCGTGCCGAAGTATCCTTCGGAAGCGTTATACGTCTCTACATAATGCATATTCGGTGAATGTATCACCTGCTTGTATTGCTCACGGTAAGGTGTGAAGGCCACTCCGCCATGGAAAAATACTTCCAAATTCGGCCATACCTCTTCTAAAGTCTGTTTTCCGGTCTTTTCGAGAATCCGTTTGATAAGCACTAGCATCCACGATGGAACACCGGAAAGGCTGGTTACATTTGCCGGAATGGTACTGTTGGCAATTGCTTCTATTTTTGTTTCCCATTCGCTCATCAATGCAATCTTTTTGCTTGGAACACGAATGAAATTAACAAGTGGATTTACATTTTGAATCAAGATGGCCGACAAATCTCCGACCAGACTGTGGTTGGAGTTCAGATTCGGGCTGTGGCTGCCTCCCAGTATCAGTCCTTTTCCGGAGAAAAAGTGACTGTCCGGATTGATACGGAAATAAAGAGCTACCGCGTCTTTTCCTCCCCTGTAATGAATATCCTCCAATGCTTCTTGGCTGACAGGAAGAAATTTACTTTTGTCATTCGTCGTTCCGGATGATTTGGCAAACCAGCGTATCTCCGATGGCCAAAGCAGGTTCTGCTCTCCCGCTCGTAAACGCTCCACATATGGTTTTATTTCTTCGTATGTCTGAATGGGGAGACGTTTTCTGAAATCTTCATAGCTGCGGATGGAGGAGTAGTCGTACTTTTTCCCCCATTCAGTCTGGGAAGCCTGTTGCACTAGGCGGTTTAATACGCGGTGTTGTATCTCGCTGGCTTCACTGGCATATAAATCTATTTGTTTTAAACGGGAGTCGAAAGTCTTGCTGATAATTTTTGTAATATTCATTTCTGCTTTAACATGATAATGTTTATTCGTGCAAAAGTAACCTTATTTATCTTTTTTTTCTATCTTTACGACGGAAATAATCGTTAAAATCTTCGAGTTTCACTAAATCTCCGAGTTTTTGACTAATAAATAAGACAATGAGAATTGGAATCTTAACCTCCGGTGGGGACTGTCCCGGTATTAATGCCACCATTCGTGGCGTATGTAAGACTGCCATCAATTATTATGGGATGGAAGTGATAGGTATTCATAGTGGTTTTCAAGGGTTGTTGACTAAAGATGTGGAATCTTTTACGGATAAATCTCTCTCCGGGTTACTGAATCTTGGAGGAACCATGCTGGGTACTTCCCGCGAAAAGCCATTCAAAAAAGGGGGTGTTGTATCCGATGTGGACAAGCCTGCCCTGATTCTCCGGAATATTCGTGAAATGGGGCTGGATTGTGTTGTCTGCATCGGAGGAAACGGAACGCAAAAGACTGCTGCCAAATTTGCTGCGATGGGGGTAAATATTGTTTCTGTTCCTAAAACGATTGACAATGACATTTGGGGAACGGATATTTCCTTCGGGTTCGATTCGGCCGTAAGCATTGCTACCGACGCTATCGACCGCCTGCATTCTACTGCCAGCTCCCACAAAAGAGTGATGGTTATTGAAGTAATGGGGCATAAGGCAGGTTGGATTGCTTTATATTCCGGTATGGCAGGTGGAGGAGATGTGATTCTTGTTCCCGAAATTCCTTATAGTATTAAGAATATCGGCAATACGATTTTAGAGAGGCTGAAAAAAGGAAAACCTTATTCTATCGTGGTGGTGGCCGAAGGGATTCAGACAGACGGCCGTAAGCGTGCCGCAGAATATATCGCTCAAGAAATTGAGTATGAGACAGGTATCGAAACCCGTGAAACGGTACTGGGGTATATTCAGCGTGGTGGTTCACCTACTCCTTTCGACCGTAATCTCTCTACGCGGATGGGTGGTCATGCAACAGAATTGATTGCCAATGGAGAATTCGGACGTATGGTAGCTTTGAAAGGAAATGGTATATCGTCTGTTCCTCTCGCTGAAGTAGCCGGAAAATTAAAATTAGTTACAGAAGATCATGATTTGGTGATTCAAGGTCGTCGCATGGGGATTTGCTTTGGATAGCTTCATCGACTGTTGCCATGAATACAGGATCTTTTACCTTTTTGATTGCCATTTGGGCGGCGTTTTGTTGAGACTCTTTTTTGGAATATCCGGTTCCGGTTCCGGCAGGAAATCCTTCGATCCGTACCTCAGTCTGAAATACAGGATTACTGTCCCGGTCAAGGAATTGTTCGATTAGTTCAAAAGAGACTTCCATCTTGTTCTTTTGGCTCCACTCAATCAATTTGGATTTGAAGTTTACTTCTTTACGGGATAAAATGTCCAGGTCAATGTAACGGTTGATGATTCGTTCCTCCATAAACTGCTTGCAGCGTTCATATCCTTGATCCAGATAGATAGCCCCGATAAATGCTTCGAAAGCATTTCCGTACATATAACTGTTGTGAGAAGACGAACGGGTGGAATACTTTATGAGTTTATCCAATCCGATTTCTACGGCTAACTTGTTTAAGGTTTCCCGTTGCACGATCTTGGAACGTGTGTTTGTAAGGAATCCTTCCCGCTTTCCTTCAAAATGTTTGTAGACGATGTCGCCTACGATAGCGTCAAGGATGGCATCCCCCAGAAACTCCAGTCGTTCATTATTCAACGGACGCCCTTTTTCCGAACGGAGGGAGGTTGATTTATGCAGGAGAGCCTGCTCATAAAGCTGAATATTGCGTGGATAGAATCCGAGTATCCGGTAAAAACAAAGATAAGACTCTCTATCCTTGCGGAATAGGAGCCTTATCTTATCTATTTTGTTACGTAACACGATATTACTCAGCGTATTTCTTGAAGATAACGCACGCATTATGACCGCCAAATCCGAATGTATTGGACAAGGCAACATTAACTTCGCGTTTTTGTGCTTTATTGAACGTGAAATTAAGGTTATAGTCAATATTCTCGTCGTTGTCACCTTCTTCGTGGTTGATAGTCGGAGGAACAATGCCGTTCTTGATGGCAAGAATACTTGCAATAGATTCTACCGCACCGGCAGCACCCAACAAGTGACCTGTCATTGACTTCGTTGAACTGATGTTCAATTCAAAGGCATGATCACCGAATACTTCCTTGATTGCTTTTGCTTCTGAAATATCACCTACCGGAGTAGATGTACCATGTACATTAATATAGTCTACTTCTTTCGGATCCATTCCTGCATCTTCCAATGCATTCTTCATCACCAGTTTAGCTCCCAGACCTTCCGGATGAGAAGCAGTCAAGTGATGTGCATCTGCAGACATACCTACACCGGCAACTTCTGCATAGATTTTTGCACCGCGAGCCTTTGCGTGTTCCAGTTCTTCCAGAATCAGGCAACCCCCACCTTCGCCCATGATGAAGCCGTCACGGCTTGCGCTAAACGGACGTGAAGCTTTAGAAGCTTCGTCGTTGCGGGTTGACAATGCATGCATAGCGTTAAAACCGCCTACGCCTGCCGGGAAGATAGCTGCTTCCGAACCACCGGATACAATTACATTTGCTTTGCCCAGACGAATCAGATTGAAAGCATCTGCAATGGCATTGGTAGAAGTAGCGCATGCTGAACAAGTCGCATAGTTAGGACCATGGAAACCATACATGATGGAAATCTGTCCGGCAGCAATATCCGAGATCATCTTGGGGATGAAGAACGGATTGAATTTCGGACCCATTTCCTGACGGGTATAGTAGTTGCCCACTTCCTCTTCAAATGTATGTATACCACCAATACCGGCACCAAAGATAACGCCGATTTTGTTTAAGTCTTCTTTTTCTATGTCAAGACCAGAATCTTCTACCGCTTCTTTGGCTACAACGATGGCATATTGAGTATACAAATCCATCTTTCTTGCTTCCTTGCGGTCGATGTATTTTGTTGCATCGAAGTTTTTCACTTCACATGCGAATTGGGTCTTGAATAGCGACGCATCAAAATGAGTAATAGGTCCTGCTCCACTAACCCCGTTCACAATGTTTTCCCAAAATTCAGGAACGCTGTTGCCAACGGGAGTAATGGCGCCAAGACCTGTTACTACCACTCTTTTTAATTCCATATTGATGAAATCGGATTACTTAGCGTGTTCTTCGATATAAGATACAGCATCACCTACAGTACCAATTTTTTCTGCTTGGTCATCAGGAATAGAGATACCGAATTCTTTTTCGAATTCCATGATAAGTTCTACAGTGTCAAGAGAATCTGCTCCCAGGTCGTTAGTGAAGCTTGCTTCGTTAGTAACTTCTGATTCTTCTACGCCTAATTTATCAACGATAATCGCTTTTACTCTTGATGCAATTTCAGACATAACTTTAAGTTTTTAATTAATAATTAGTTTTATTTCTTTAAATTTGCGGTGCAAAGGAATGAATATTTATCGTTTTGCGCAAATATTTGACTAAATAAATGCAAAGTTTTGCACATTTTTCACTGTTTTGTGCATTGAATTTGAGAGTTATGAAGAAAAACATCGCAATTTTTGCCTCCGGCTCCGGCTCTAATACAGAGAACATTATCCGGTATTTCCGAGAAAACGAAGCCATTCAGGTTTCGTTGGTGCTTTCGAATAGAAGTGATGCATACGTTTTGGAACGTGCACACCGTCTGGGAGTACCTTGTAACGTGTTTCCAAAGGAAGATTGGATGGCTGGAGATGAGATTCTGGCTGTTTTGCAGGAATATCACATTGATTTTGTGGTGTTGGCGGGTTTCTTGGTCCGGGTTCCGGATTTACTTTTGCATGCTTATCCCAATAAAATTATAAATATACATCCGGCTCTTCTGCCTAAGTTTGGAGGAAAGGGGATGTATGGCGATCGTGTTCATGAAGCGGTGGTGGCTGCCGGCGAGAAAAAAAGCGGCATTACTATACATTATATAAATGAACGTTATGATGAAGGAAACATTGTTTTTCAAGCCGCTTGTCCGGTACTTCCGACCGACTCACCTGAGGATGTAGCCAAAAAAGTACATGCTTTGGAGTATGAACATTTCCCCCGTGTTATAGAGAGAGTATTGTGTGGAGAATAAGACGTAGGAGATGGTACGCCTTATTCTTTATATTTAATTATATAAGCTTGCTCTTCTCTTCTTAATGGATAGTCTCCACGTAAGGTTTCGAATAGCTCTGGTTGATTTTTTAACCGGTCGCTGTCTTCAGCCGGATTATATATTTGGAGAAGTGCATTTTCGTAGTTTTCTGCATGAATGACAGGAGAATTCGGTACCGGTGCATGAATCTCATAATTCCTCTCTATCCGGAAGAATCTGCAGATAGCATCTAAAGACATACGTGTTGCATTTGCTTTCCCGTCGGCAGAATATCCGGCAATGTGTGGAGTGCCTATGATGACCTTTCTGAGCAGTTCGAGATTGATTTCCGGTTCGTGTTCCCATACATCAATGATGGCATCCGAAATCGATTTATTGTCCAATGCTTCCAGAAGAGCTCCCGTTTCAATGACTTCTCCCCGAGAGGTGTTGATGATGACGGGCTTGCGTTTTAGTGAGCGGAAGAAATTTGTATCTGCCAGATGAAAGGTTCTGTATTTTCCTTCTTTATATAAAGGTACGTGAAAGGTGATGATGTCGCACTCTTCAGCTATTTCATTTAAAGAGGTAAAGAAACGATTCCCTTCTTTCTCTTCCCGAGGCAGGTCGTTCAATAGGACCCGCATCCCAAAGCCTTTTGCTACTTTTGCTACCTTACTTCCTACATTCCCGACACCTATGATACCTATAGTCAGTCCCTCCAGTTTTTTGTTCTTCATCGCTTTCCATACCAGCAGCGAAGCTTGTACGTATTGCGCGACGGAAGCTGAGTTGCATCCCGGCGCATTAGTCCATTCTATGCCTGCTTGTTTGCAATATTCCGTGTCGATATGGTCGAAGCCAATCGTAGCTGTCGCTATGAACTTTACCCGGCTTCCTTCCAATAATTCACGGTTGCAGTGTGTACGGGTGCGGATAATAAGCGCATCCGCATCCCGTACCAGTTCTGGTGTAAAATCCTTTCCGGGAGCGTAAATTGCTTCATCTGCTATACTCTGGACGGCCTCTTTTATATAAGGTATCTTGTTGTCTATAATGATTTTCATATACAATTTATCTTTGGTATCCACAAAGGTACTAAATAAAAAAGTAAGAAAGGGTTGCTTGTCTGAGAAATATTACATAGATTTGCCCTATTATAATATCTAATAGCTAGTTAAGATTATGACATTTAGTAACCTTTGCAACGAGATTTTTTGGAAATCGACTAATGATTACCATGTAACGGATAGTGTAGACGCTCAGATGAACAATCCTTACGAATTGAAGTCGATTGAGTATTATTTATATTTGAAAAATTGGATAGATGCCGTTCAGTGGCATTTCGAAGATATCATCCGTGATCCCCAGATTGATCCGGTGGCTGCTTTAACTTTGAAGAGAAGAATCGATAAGTCCAATCAGGATCGTACGGATCTGGTAGAGCTGATTGATAGTTACTTCCTTGACAAATACAAAGAGGTAATCCCCCTTGGCGATGCGACAATCAATACGGAAAGCCCGGCATGGGCTATAGACCGCTTGTCTATCCTTGCTTTGAAAATCTACCATATGCAGCAAGAGGTGGAACGTACGGATACCAGCGAAGAACATCGTACACAATGCCAGACCAAACTGAATGTTTTGTTAGAGCAACGCAAGGATCTTTCGTCGGCTATTGATCAGTTATTGGCTGACATCGAAGCCGGAAAGAAATATATGAAAGTATATAAACAGATGAAGATGTATAACGACCCGGCATTGAATCCGGTGCTTTATGCAAAGAAATAACGAATGGCGCGTATTCTCATTATCCGTTTTTCAGCTCTTGGTGATGTCGCAATGACAGTGCCCGTAATACATTCTCTGGCAGTACAATATCCCCAGCATGAGATAACTGTACTGAGCCGTTCCGTGTGGCAACCGCTTTTTCAGGAATTGCCGGAGAATGTAAGTTTTGTAGGAGCAGATCTGACAGGCAAGCATAAAGGCTTTTGGGGATTGAACAGCCTTTACTCGGAGTTGAAAGCAATGCAGTTTGACTATGTGGCGGACTTTCATCATGTGCTCCGTTCCAGATATTTATGTTTGCGTTTTTGGCTTGCTAATGTACCGGTGGCTTCTATCTGTAAAGGGCGGGCTGGTAAACAGAAACTGGTTCGCCGCCACCATAAGGTGATGGAGAACCAGAAAAGTTCCTTTCGCCGTTATGCGGATGTGTTGGAAAAGCTGGGACTTCCGGTTCTGCTAAACTTTTCTTTTATTTATGGTGAAGGAAAAGGGAACTTTGCAGAGATAGAGCCTGTAACTGGTCCAAAAGGGAGCCAAAAATGGATTGGCATTGCTCCTTTTGCCAAACATACCGGCAAGATTTATCCGTTGGAACTGCAGGAGCAGGTCGTTGCCCATTTTGCGGCAGATCCTACGGTGAAGGTTTTTCTGTTCGGAGGAGGCAAGAAAGAGCAGGAAGTGTTTGATACCTGGATAGCCAAATATCCCTCCATCGTATCTATGATAGGTAAGTTGAATATGTGCACCGAGTTAAATCTGATGAGCCATTTGGATGTAATGCTCTCAATGGACTCTGCCAATATGCATCTGGCGTCGTTGGTCAATATACCTGTCGTCTCTATTTGGGGGGCTACTCATCCATATGCCGGGTTTATGGGGTGGAAACAGTTACCCATCAATACGGTACAGCTGGATTTGCCTTGTCGGCCTTGTTCGGTTTACGGGCAGAAGCCTTGTTGGAGGAGAGATTATGCTTGTCTGAAAAATATTACTCCTGAACAGGTGATAGAAAAAATAGAGGCGATTGTAGGTTGATTATAAAAAACTTTGTATGTATGAAGGAATATGATTATTTGGTGGTTGGCGCAGGATTATTCGCTGCTGTGTTTGTCCGGCAGGCGATTGAGGCAGGAAAGCGTTGTCTTGTAATTGATAAACGTAGTCATATAGGTGGGAATATCTATTGCGAGAATGTGGATGATATTCATGTGCATCAATATGGAGCTCATATATTTCATACAGACAATAAGCAGGTCTGGGATTATGTAAACCGTTTTGTTTCCTTTAATCGCTATACAAACTCTCCATTAGCAAATTATAAAGGTAAATTATATAATCTGCCTTTTAATATGAATACCTTTAATAAGTTATGGGGCGTTAATACTCCTCAAGAGGCAAAAGCTAAGATTGAAGAGCAACGTAAAGAGTACGCATATATAAAGTCTCCGGCCAATCTGGAAGAGCAAGCTTTGACGCTTTGTGGAAAAGATATTTATCAGAAATTGATAAAAGGTTATACAGAAAAACAATGGGGACGTTCAGCAACGGAACTTCCTGCTTTTATCATCAAGAGGCTTCCTTTTCGTTTTACTTATGATAATAATTACTTCAATGATGAGTATCAGGGAATTCCCAAAGGAGGATATAATGAGCTGATACACAAGTTGCTTGAGAAGGCCGAAGTACGTTTGAATACGAATTATTTTTCCGCGCGTGAAGAGCTGGATGCATTGGCAGATAAAGTCTTATTTACCGGTTGTATAGATGAATTTTACGATTATCGTTTTGGGCGTTTGGAGTATCGTAGTCTTTGTTTTGAACATGAACGTCTTGAAATAGATAATTATCAGGGTAATGCTGTTGTAAATTATTGTGAAAGGGAGATTCCTTATACTCGTATTATTGAGCACAAACATTTTGAGTTTGGTACACAACCTTGTACAGTGATTACCCGTGAATATCCTGCGGCTTTTACTGCTGAAAACGAACCCTATTATCCAGTGAATGATGATACTAATATGATGCTTTTAAAGAAGTATAAAGATTTGGCGAATACTACGGCGAATGTTTTGTTTGGTGGGCGTTTGGCCCAATATGCTTATTTTGATATGGATGATACGGTGGAGGCTGCATTGAACCTGGCTAAAAATGAACTAAAAAAAGAATTATGATTTGCTATTTATCAAGGAACTATAAGGGTGTTAATAATGCTGCCAACAAGGCTAAAACCGATATTGAATATATCATGGAGCAGTGCGGCTATCGTAATGTCGGGCTTAAGCAGACCCGTTATACAAATGCTGTCATAGCTTTTATTTTGACGCTGTCGGGTGTGTTGAAGAGCGTATTCTGTTTACATAAAGGTGATGTGTTGATACTGCAATATCCGTTAAAGAAATACTATACATTTGTTTGCTGTATGGCGCATCTGCGTGGTTGTAAGATAATTACTTTAATTCATGATTTGGACAGTTTTCGTCGCCGTCGCTTGACTATACCTCACGAAATATCAAGATTGAACCATTCAGACAGCATTATTGTGCACAGTGAACGGATGAAGAATTGGTTGCATGAGAATGGTATAAAGGCAAATCTGGAAGTTCTTGGGGTCTTTGATTATTTGTCAGATAGGCAGTCTTCAGGGAAGAATTTAGCAGCTTCTCATCCTCGTGTTTTGTTTGTTGGAGCGTTATCTACTTTTCATAGTGATTTTTTATATAAATTGGGACGTTCTCCACGTTCGTTCGATATGGTACTTTATGGCAATGGCTTTGAACCTGATAAGTTTGAGGGGCAAGTAGATCATAAGGGATATACTCGGTCGGATGATCTTATTGCCACAGCCGAAGGGGAATACGGATTGGTGTGGTATGGTTCCTCCCTAGAGGGGGGTGTCGGTCCGGAAGGAGAATATCTTCAGTATAATGCTCCACATAAATTATCTCTCTATATTCGGTGCGGACTTCCCGTTATCATTTGGAAAAAAGCAGCTTTGGCTTCATTTGTAGAGGAAAATGGTATCGGTATTTGTGTCTCTTCTTTATTAGATCTGGACGCTATCATCACTCAGATGACAAAAGAGTCTTATAATGCTTTGAGAATGAATGTTGCTAAAGTGAATGAGCGTATTTCTCAAGGATATTATTGCAAAGAAGCCATTCAGAAAGCTTATGCCAAATTATCTCCGGAAATAAAATGAGATTATTTCAGCCGGAATGTAATAAGATTTAGTTATCTTTGCGGTGTGTTTCTTTTGTAATGCTTGCACGAGGCTAGACACGATTATTTATATTAATTGATAATGTATGAATATATTGGTAACTCACAAGGCGGTGGATGTGGCAACTTATAAGATGTTGGGTGAATTGTCAAAGAATGAGTCTTATACAATTTATTTAACGGTTCCTTCCGCTTCTGAAGCTGCAAAAGTAGAGGGAAAATGTATCCCTTTGCCAATTTCTCCTATTACATCTAAATTTTCCTGGAAAGTCATTAAGACGCTTCGCAGATATGTAAAGCAATATGATATAGATTTGATTTTCTCACCGAGCACATCCGGACTATCCAATGCTTTGATTGCGACAATAGGCACTTCCGTCAAGAATGTAGGTTATCGGGGTACTCAGGCTAAGGTGAAAAAACTTGATCCTACCTATTATATGGGAATATTAAATCCTCGTGTTGACCATATCGTATGTGAGACTGCGGATATACAAGAATATCTTACGAGGTACATTGATAAGGATAAACTGTCTGTCAGCGTGAAGCCGTTTGATATAGACTGGGTGGCTGATGCCTGTGCGAATCCTAAGCAGGCGGAAGGAGTGCCCGATAATGCTTTTAAATGCATTTATATCGGTACAACCAAAGGTCGTCCGTTTAAAGGGCTCACTTATCTGATAAAAGCTTTTCAGATATTGAATGCTCCGGAGGCCCATCTTGTTGTTATCGGTGACTATGATAATAGTGATTACGAGCTGGCGCAGCAAGGGGTGGGAGCAGAACGTATTCATTTCTTATGGAATCGCGAAGATGCGATTTCTTTTCTGCCTAAACAGGATTTATTTATCCTACCGGCTCTGCGTGACGCCTCTCCTCGTGTTGTCCGAGAAGCAATGGCATGCGGAGTACCGTGCATTGTCACTGATATACCCGGTGCTCGCGATTTAATAGTAGACAATGAATCAGGTATCTTGGTTCCTTCGGGTTCTGCAGAGAAAATAGCTGAAGCCATGCGCTCATTGATGGATGATCGTACAAAATTGCAGAAACTGGCTAAGGCATCCCGTGAGCGTATTATTAATGAATTTAGCGTAGAAGCTTATGTATCTTATTTCGATAAGCTTTTTGCCAGTCTGTCATAAATGTTGCACTATAAATGATAAAAACATATGCAATCGCGTAAAATCTTATGGTTGTTCATTGGTTGTCTTTTCTTTAAGTTCATATTGTTTGACTTGGACTGGAGCCTGAATACCACATTCTCATCATTTTCTTTTCCGCAAACCTACTTGACGAAGTTTCTGCTGGCTTCCCTGTTGGCAGTTCCATTTCTTTATATACGCTCCAGATGGTATCTGATTACAGTCGGTACATTGATTGACCTTCTGTTAATTGTTAATCTGATGTATTTCCGTACATATTATACTTCTATTCCTTGGGACAGCTATTTCCTTGCCGGCAATCTTTCCGACTTTACTGCAAGTGTTTTTGATTCTCTGCGTTGGTCAGATCTGGGTTTTCCGCTATTGACGGTGCTGTTCCTTGTCTTAACCCGCAAACAAAACCTAAAGGTTACTCTTAAGGAACAGAGAAGAAAAAGCTTGAGACTGTTGGCGGGATGTATCTGCGTTCCATTGCTGGCTCTTGGCGGAATTATAGCTTATTATGGCGGGTACAAAAAAACTTATGAAGCACTTTTGACTGATTATCAGACATGCGGGACTCCCATATACACTATTTTTGGTTCTCTTTATTATGAACATGTACAAGATAAAATAGAGTACACCCCACAGATAAAGAAAGAAATTGAAGATTGGTTGAGTAAACATCCCCGACGGCAGCCACTTCCCTTTCAGATAGAAGCACGCGATAATTGTATTATTATTTTGGCGGAATCTTTTGAGAGTTGGGTGCTTGAGAAAAGTGTGGAAGGAAAAGAAATCACTCCTAATCTGAATCGCATGCTGAAAGAAGAGAATGTATTATATGCTCCTTACGTCCAGACACAGGTCAAAGGAAGTCGTTCCATTGATGGGCAATTACTGTTGCATACCGGTCTTCTACCCATAAACTATGGTGCTTATAGTGCTCGCTTTCCTCATCATACTTATTATAGTATAGATAAAGCTTTTAAAGAAAAATATGAAGGAGGCGGAACCTGCTGCATGACGGTAGATAAGAAAGTTGTATGGAATGTTGCCATTGTTGCACAAGACTTTGGTTACGATAAACTTTTGGACAAGCCCTATTTTGTACTGGATGAAAAGACGGGACCACGTCATCGTTTGGGAGATGTCTCTTTTCTTAGACAGTGCGGAGAAAAGCTAGCTACGGAAGAATTGTTCCCGACCGGTGGTCACACGTTGGTGCAGTGTGTTACCTACTCAGGCCATTCCCCGTTTATTATTCCGGAAGAAAGCAAACGGATAAGTTTTTCGGATAAGCTGCCGGAACGATTAAGGAATTATATGGTTGTGGCCAACTATACAGATTATGCAATAGGTCAATTTATAACTTTTTTGCGTTCTCAGAAGAAATTTGAGAACACGATGATTGTAATAACCGGTGATCATGAAGGATTTGGTTTGACCAGAAAACCACTTTATGAACATGCTTTAGGAAAAGATATTATATCCCCTGAGCGTTTCACACCACTGATTGTATTAAATTCCCCAGTACATTTACGTTACGAGAAAGTCATGGGACAAGTCGATTTGTATCCTACTTTGTTGGATTTGCTTGGGGCAGATGATTATCCATGGAGAGGGTTGGGAGAGAGTATACTGTCTTCGGGGAAGAAAGCTTTTGCTATTTCTCCCCAAATGGAAATCATAGGTGATACAGTCGGTGTTTCTACGGCAGAGATTCAACATGCAAAGGATGCATGGAGAGTTTCAGATTTAATTATAAGTTGTGATTACTTTGCTCATGGTAGAACAGGAGATAAAAAATAAAAGATGAGGTATGAAAATAGTAGTGAATCCTACATACGAGCATTTGCGCAAGTTTATAGAGAGTGTTCCTGATACTTTTGAACGGGAAGGACGGATCATCTACTCCGGAAGGAATCTGATAAAAGTGATGGAAGTCGACGGGATAGAGATAAATGTGAAACGCTATGGAATTCCGGCTTTGGCTAACCGTATCGTCTATTCTTTTTTTCGTACTCCAAAGGGGAAACGTGCTTTTGAATATCCTCAAATGCTGCTTCAGAAAGGTGTTGAAACACCGGCTCCAATTGCTTATATTGAAGAACGGAAATGCGGGTTGATAAATTACTCTTACTTTGTTAGTATGCAGTCACCCTATCAAAGGAATTTCTATGAATTTGGAAATGCAGATGTCGAACGTTGTAAAGATCTCATTATAGCATTTGCACAATACACGGCCAATTTACATCAGGCGGGTATTATGCATCGCGATTACTCACCGGGTAACATCCTGTTTGATCGGATCGATGGAGAATACCATTTTATGTTGGTCGATATTAATAGAATGACTTTTGGAGAGATCAGTGTCGATATGGGTTGCGCTAATTTTGCTCGGTTGTGGGGACAGAAAGCTTTTTTCGAAATGCTTGCCAAAGAATATGCGAAAGCCCGTCATGCTGACGAAGCTCATTGTGTGGAACGTGTTTTGGCATGTCGGAAGAAATTTTGGACTTATTTTGCGAAGAAACACATGGTAAAATATAAATTGGAACTATAGAATTATGCGTATTGTTCTGTTTTGTGAAAACAAATATGCTATTGATATATTGTATCCCATTTATCAGGAAGCATTGAAATCAGAAGATAACCAACTGTTGTGGTATATTCATCTTCCGAAGATTCCGGTATTCCCTTTGCAGAAAGAAGTTACCTATACGCATTCTATACAGGAAGTTTATGATTTCTCTCCGGAAGCAATATTTGTTCCGGGCAATATTGTTCCATATTATTTGCCTGGAGTGAAGGTGCAGGTGTTTCACGGATATGCTGCAGAGAAGAAAGATCATTGGGTGATCCGCCGGTATTTTGATACCTATTTTACGCAAGGTCCTTTCTTTACTAAGAAGTTTAAAGAACTGGCGGTAAAGTATGGTGATTTTGAAGTGGTGGAGACAGGATGGCCCAAACAGGATTGGATTAAAACCCATTGGCATGATTTTGATCAGGAACGGGAAAAGCTATTGAGAGAGCATGGTAAAAAGCAGATAGTGTTGTATGCACCAACGTTTTCACCATCTTTAACATCTCTTCCTGCATTAAAAGAAGCTTTGTTGCATTTAGTAAAGATGAGGGATATTGTATTGCTTCTGAAATTTCATCCGTTGACACGGAAGGAATGGATTGATGAATACAAGCAACTGGCTGAACAAGAAGAACATATTGTATGGGTGGATGGTTTTAACGTCACGAAGTATCAGTTGATGTCAGATGTGATGATAAGTGACACCTCTTCCACCGTTTATGAATTTCTTCTTCTAGGACGACCGGTCATTACCTATCGTACTATTGCAAAAGATATTTATTGGACTGATATAACCGATGTCACTCAGTTGATGGAAGCGTTTGAAAGAGCACAATATAATGAAGAAGACATCGCCAAACGTCGTTGGATTGTAGATAATTACGATCCTTATTTGGATGGGAAAGTTTGCAGGCGAATGCTGGATGCAGTAGCCGATTATATTCATCGTCATGGAGTACCCGAAAAGCGTAAGCTTAACTTGTGGCGGAAGTATACAAGCATTAAGAAATTTGGGAGAATAAAGAAGAGGTGAGAGAATAAATGTTGAATTTTAATTGAGCGAAATATGAAGTCATATGTTTTTCCTGGAAATATAGAAGACTCGATCCTCCAAATAGGAGGGAAGCCTTTTCCTTATATGCGCACAGCGCAATTCTCTGAGCTTGTGAAAGACTCGGAGAGAATGTTGTTGCATTTGATAAACTGTCCGGAGGGACGTGTGATATTTTATACGGCCTCAGGAACGGGAGCGATGGATGCTGTGGTGGCTAATTATGTCTCTCAATGTGAGAAAGCTTTTATTCTGGTAGGCGGATCGTTCGGACACCGTTGGAAGAATCTTTGTGATTATTATCACTGTCCGAACGAAATATTTGAGGTTCCTTTTGCCCGTGATATAGACTATGTGCAATTGGAAGAGCGGGTACGTACATCTCGTCCCGATGTCTTTTTATGTCAACATCACGAGACCTCTACCGGACAACTTTATGATATGGAGAAGATTTCTGCTATCTGTAAGAAGTATGAGGTATCTTTGGTGGTAGATGCCATCAGTTCTTTCTTATCTGATACCTTGGATATGTCCGGTTGGGGGATTGATATCTGTATCACAAGCAGTCAGAAAGGTTTGAACATAGCTCCGGGATTGTCATTCTTGTTTCTTTCTCCCCGAGTGCTTCAGACAGTTTTCTCGCATAAATCTTATTATTTTGATTTTGAAGAGAATCTGAAGAATTTAGAACGTGGTCAAACTCCTTATAGTCCTGCTACTACCTTATTCCTTCAGTTACATGCACGTTTGCAGAGCGATATGAAGATAGGTGTGGACAATATCATTGCATCCGTACGGGCGAAAGCTCTTTATTTTCGTGAACTATGTAAACAGAATAATTGGGAAGTACCGGCCGAAGTTCCTTCAAATTGCATAACAGGATTCTTTGTTCGGAGAAATGGTGATATTCTTTTTAAGGAATTGCTGAAACAGGAGATTTTTATTATGCCCGGCGGAACTCCGAACTATTTCCGTGTGTCCCATCTGGGTGTTCAGACTAATGAAGATCTGGATGATTTGGCAAGGAGAATTAAAGAAATAGAAAACCGATAAATCTATATAGTTATGAAAGAAAAGAAAGTTAGAGTATTTACATCCGGCAGTTTTGACTTGTTCCATATTGGTCATTTGAATATCTTGGAGAAGTCAGCCTTATTGGGTGATGAATTGATAGTAGGGGTAAGTACGGATGAACTGATACAACACTATAAAGGAATGCCGCCGATTATTCCTTTTGAGCAACGTATGCGGATTGTTTCCTCTATCAAATGCGTGACAAAAGTGGTGAAGCAGGTGAAATTGACAGAGATTGCTCAATTAGAGAGAGAAAATATTGATATTGTAACTATAGGAGATGATTGGAAAGACAAATATTTGGAAGGATTGGAATGGATAAAGCAGCAACCCGGAAAGAGAGTAGTATATTTTCCGTATACTCCCGGTGTTAGTACA
>NZ_GG688329.1:44406-57386 GCF_000156195.1 Bacteroides finegoldii DSM 17565
CCCGGTGTTAGTACAACGGGTATTAAGAAGAGAATTATAGAGAGTACAAATGAGATTATTGCGGCTGCGCTGCAACGGGAGGCTGAGTTGGATTATAACTGGCCGGAAGATGAGAAAAAGTAATGAAAGTAGAATTTAAATCTTATTGAAATGTTAGTCTCATTATTAATATCCACATATAATTGGAAAGAGGCCCTGTCTCTTTGTCTTTATAGTGTCTTTGCGCAAACTGTGAAGCCTGCTGAGATTCTGATAGCAGATGATGGTTCGCGTGAGGATACACGGCAATTAATTGATGAAATGCGTGAGAAGACAGATATTCCTATTGTGCATGTATGGCATGAGGATAAGGGCTTTCGCCTTTCAGCGATTCGCAATCGTTCTATAGAAAAAGCGAAGGGAGATTATATTATTCAGATTGATGGAGATATAATCTTAGACAGACATTTCATTGCGGATCATTTAGAACTGGCGGAGAAAGGGTATTTTGTTTGCGGGAGTCGTGTGCTTTTAGGAAAGATGTCTACAACTCGTCTTTTAAAAGGTGTTGAGAAATATCCGGCTCTTCTAAAACAGAATCTTAGATTTGTGTTAAATGCTTTTCGTTCTCGGGTGCTTAGGCGTTATTTGGCTAATCGATATGCAAAGCGTACTATGTTACGTATAAGAGGTTGTAATATGGCATTTTGGAAAGAAGACCTGGTTCATGTAAACGGTTATAATGAATCTTTAGAGATGTGGGGGCAAGAGGATGTGGAAATATCTTATCGATTGATTCATGCAGGCATTCAAAAGAAGCAATTGAAGATGGGAGGAGTGCAGTTTCATCTTTATCATAAATTTGCTTCCAGGGAAAATTTGGAATATCATGAGCAGGTTTTGAGAAAAGTTATTGAAGAAAGAATTGTATGGTGTGAAAATGGAATAGTGAAAGATATGCAAACTGCTAAGCTATCATGAGAGCGAAAGTTGTATTTGTAGTCACAGGATATGGGGAAAACGTAAATGGCGGCGTTGAACAGCATTGTAAAATGTTGGCAGAACGATTAGTGCCAGATTATGATGTTGAAGTTTTATCGACGTGTGTACAGAACTATGTTAAAGGAGAGAATGAACTGCCTGTTGGGGATGAATGGGTGAATGGGGTGCTTGTGCGGCGATTTATGGCAGAACCTATCCGTCCGGATCTGCATCGTTTTTATGTACGAAAATCTAAATGGATTCGGAAGTTCAGGAAGATACTTTATCAACTGAATATTTTACGCTTTATTGCTGACATATGTCCTGTCTGGCAACAGATGAATCAGATGGAACAGAGAGTAATGCAAAGTTATATGTTTTACTCGCCTCGTTTAATAGCTCATGTACAAAAATATAAGAATGAGTATAGAGCAATTATTCCTATAAATATATCTTATCCATTAGCTTATTACACATCATTGTGTGCTCCGGATAAAACGATTCTGATTCCTACCATGCATTATGAAAGCTCTACATTTCGAGCTATTTATACTGAGGTTTTTACGAATGTAGCTTATATAGGTTTCAATACTATTGCAGAACAACGGCTTGCAGAAAATATATTTGGTAAGAGAATGTCTTCTCACGGAGTTATAAGCGTTGGTATTAATGAAGCTATAGATGCTGATTGGGATGAAGTTAAAAGAAAGTATGGTTTGCCTGAGGAATACTTGCTTTATGTAGGTAGGATAGATAAGGGTAAATTGAATCATATTATTGAGTATTTTCTTTGCTATAAAACTAAGAACATAAATTCAGAACTTAAATTTGTGCTAGTTGGTGGATTATTTTCTGCTACAGTCCCGCATTCTGATTTGGTTTATACGGGGTTTGTTAGCGAAAATGAAAAATATGCAATCATCCGTCATTCTAAGATTATAGTGAATCCTTCGAAATTTGAAAGTTTATCATTAATTCTTTTGGAGAGTATGCATCTTGGTAAACCGATGTTGGTGAATGGGAAATGTGAGGTATTAAAAGAGCATTGTAGCAGAAGTGGGGGAGCAGCTCTTGCTTATTGGAATAAGAATGATTTTATATCTAAATTGGCTAGCTTGGAAGCGTCTGATGAACTTCGTATGCAGATGGGGGAGAAAGGAAAACAGTATGTGAAAACATATTATTCGTGGAGTGTGATAATGGGACGTTTAAGAAAAGCAATTGAGACTGTGGCAGGAAATTGTTGAAATGGGTTGAAATGATGGAAAAAAAAGATATAGTTGTAGTTATTCCTATCTATAAAGCGACTTTGACACAGTATGAGGAAATGTCATTAAATCAATGTGTAAAGGTTTTAGCTAACTATTCCCTTGTGGTGATTAAGCCGACGAGTTTAGATATAAATGAATTGTTGTCGCAATATTCGTTATTGAAAGTTGAAAACTTCCCTGATGATTGTTTTTCTAATTTGAGAGCTTATAACAAACTGGTATTGAGTGAGGATTTTTATCAAAGGTTTGTTGATTACCAGTATATGCTGATTTTTCAGTTGGATGCATATGTCTTTCGTGATGAATTATTAGATTGGGCAAAGCGAGGGTACGATTATATTGGCGCTCCGTGGTTGCCGGAACGACTGGAAGGGAAGATGGGCAATGGCAAATGTATTTTGTTAAAGCGCTTTTTTTACAGGTTGATAGGAAGTCCAAAATTGAGACGATGGAAATATTTTACATATGAAGTCGGGAATGGTGGCTTTTCATTGCGGAATATATCTAAAATGATAGCAATTACGCGTGAATATAAAAGTAAAATTGCTCAATGGTTGGATGATGAAAAGCCTTTCTATCCGGAGGATGTTTTGCTTTTTGTTGAAATTAGGAAGAAACAGTATCGTTTGCGAACTCCTCGATATGACAAAGCGCTGCAATTTTCAATGGAAGTAGGCGCAGAATGGGCGTTTAATTATAATAAACGGCAACTTCCTTTTGGTTGTCA
Source organism: Bacteroides finegoldii DSM 17565 (assembly GCF_000156195.1). Lineage (GTDB taxonomy): Bacteria > Bacteroidota > Bacteroidia > Bacteroidales > Bacteroidaceae > Bacteroides > Bacteroides finegoldii. The sequence continues at coordinate 47,365 of NZ_GG688329.1, forward strand.
TGCTTGGTATCATAAAGAGTATTATCCATTTTGGTCTCGTTTGATAAAAAAGGATTGACGCTCTGTCATGTGCCTTGTGGGTTAGTTATAATATAGATTATAACGATTCTGTATAATTATTATATTGAAAGTATGGTATCAATTATTATTTGCTCTGTTTCTCCTTTGCTTTTAGAAGATTTGAAACAAAATATTGCACAAACTATAGGTGTGGAATATGAAATTATTGCAATTGACAATCGTGAAAAACACTGGCCTATAGCAAAAGCATATAATTATGGGGCACAGCAAGCAAAATATCCATATTTGTTTTTTGTGCATGAAGACACAAGGCTGTTATCTGATAAGTGGGGAGAATTTATAATTCCTAAGTTAGCCGAACCCGAATGTGGAGTTATAGGTTTTGTTGGAGACAAAGCAAGATTCTCGTGTTGTAGTGGTTGGTATCAATTTTGCGATATGAGTAAAGTGAGTTATTTCTATCAAAGAATAAAAGAAGGGAAGACTTTATTTCTGGTAGAGAATGCAGATTTGAATCAGCCATTTCAAGAGGTAATAACGTTAGATGGTCTAGGCTTTTGGGTAAGAAAGGATATTTGGGAAAAATATCCGTTTGATGAGGAGTTGTTAACAGGATTTCATTGTTATGATATTGATTTCTCTTTACAAATAGCAACTGCAAATTATAAAAATTATGTGTGTTGCTCCAATCAGATGTTGATAGAGCATTTTTCACAAGGAAATTTTAGTGATATAAATTGGTTCTCCACAACTTTACGCTTACATGAAAAATGGAAGCATTTATTGCCAATAAAGACATCAGATCTTAATATATCTGAAAGAAAGATCCGTAAATGTGAGGAGTTGGCATCTTATGATTTTTTGAGACAGGTATTAAAATCAGACTGTGATATTATGTTTAAAAGGAAAATTTTTAAGATGTTTTTGTGTCGTCCTTTTTCATGGAGGCATTTGACAAATTGTATTTCCGCCATTATAAAATATATGAGATATGCTTAAACATATGGAGCAGAAGAATGAAAGTACCCCCTTGGTTACAGTTATTACTGCAACTTATAACCTGATTGAAAATAAGAGGGCAAAATTTATTATTCAATGTTTGGGGAGTGTACATAATCAGCATTACTCAAATATTGAACATATCGTCATTGATGGGGCATCTAATGATGGTACTTTATCACTACTTAAAGAATATGAGAGTCAAGGTTGGATAAAATTGTTTTCCGAACCGGATGCAGGTATATATGATGCCATGAATAAGGGAATTTTAAAGGCTAATGGTAAGTATATTAGTATTCTAAATTCAGATGATTTTTTTCACGATCCAGAAGGAATTGCAATCAGTGTTAAACTGTTGGAAGAGAATGATGCTGATTATTCTTATGCGGATGCTCGTGTTCTTAAGAAGTCGGGCCGGAAATTTCAGTGGAAAGGAGATTTGTCAAAGTTACTTGTTGGAGAACATTATTGCCACCAGACCATGTTGGTTAAAACGGAAGTTTTAAGAGATATGGGTGGCTTCGATTTGTCTTATCGTGTTTCTGCAGATTCAGATCTGATGATTCGCCTTTATGCTTTGGGATATAAACATCAGTATGTTCCACATTGCTTTGTAACATACAGATATGGTGGATATTCTTTTCATTATGATGCTCAGTCCCGTAAGGATCATTCTACTTCTTTCTTTCATCATATAGGTTGTCATATAGGCTTGAGTGAAGATGATTGTTTTCAGCTCTGGCAACTGAAGTTTATTACCGAGCAAACGTATAAAGAACAGCTGGCGCTTGTTCATAAAGTTCCGGAGGAGTTTGGGCGAGACTATGTATATGCGGAACTGAAAAAACGTAATCCGCTTGGTGGAAAGCAACCGGAGAAGAAAAGGTATTATTTATTTGGTTTTATCCCTGTATTTCAAGTGTCGTTTCAAAAGAATACTTATACATATAGTTTATTCGGAATATTTGAAATTCTGAATGTTACATGCTTTAACGGAAAATGGAATTATAAATTATTAGGTGTTATTCCGATTCTGAAAGTTAAATATTGCAAGTAGAGAGCCTGCCTATGGATGTGATTGTTAATAGTTTGTTTTTCTATCATTTTTTTGCTAAATAGTTTGAAATAATTAATTTTGTATTTATAAAATTTATAAAGCATAGTCCTAGACCTTTTGTTCTGTGTGATTCCGTTGAATTACATTTAGATTAAGCATTAATTAAATATACTGTAAAATGCCTTCTATTCAGGTGGATTGATGAATTTTATTGATGGCATTTGGTAAAATTGACGTTTGTTAATTTATTATATAAATAATCTATGGTTATGGAATGTAAAAGGGGACTTGTTTCAGTTGTTATACCATGTTATAATCAGGCTGTCTATTTGTCTGAAACATTAGATTCGTTGTTGAAGCAAAAATATAATTTGTGGGAAGGGATTGTTGTTGATGATGGTTCTCCGGATAATACCAAGCAGGTTGCTTTAGAATATGTTGAGAAGGATTCACGTTTTAAATATGTATACAAGCCTAATGGCGGTCTTTCTTCTGCTAGAAACAAAGGAATAAGTTTGGCTGTTGGTGAGTTTATATTACCGTTGGATGCAGATGATATTATACAACCAGAATATTTGGAGGAGGCTGTGAATGCATTTCAAAAGAATCCGGATACTAAACTGGTATATTGTCTAGGGCAGTTTTTTGGTGAAAGAACTGGATTATGGAACTTGTCATACAAGGGATATAAATCTCTTTTGATTAGAAATTCTTTATTTTGTTCAGTTATTTATAGGAAAGAAGATGCTTTGCAAATTGGTGGTTATGATGAGCGAATGCTTTTGGGGTATGAAGATTGGGAATTTCTTATACGTTTTTTGGATGAGAGTAGTGTAGTACATAAAATACCTCAGGTCTTGTTCTATTATAGAACAAAAGCGGTTTCGATGATTACTGAGGCCGATAAAAGAAGGGAGGAACTGGAAGAGTATATTTATATGAAACATCATGATAAATATTTCATGTATTATGGCGGAACAATTAGTGGATTACGCAGATTAGAGCACTATGATTCGGAACAAGAATGTACTACAGAAGATTTTGAATCGAGGCTAAAAAGTTTTAGAGAGCAATACGATTTGGAGCTAGGGTATTATAAACAGAAAATAAATAGATATAGAAACAAGTGGTATAGGCGTTGGTGCAGAGCTTTTCGTGATACATTAAGAAAATTCAGAGGTCGGTCTTGAGCATATCGAGAGTTAAATTGTACATGTCTGCATAAAAATGGTTTAAATATATAGTGACTGTATCAAAAGAAATCCTTTTCTTGCAGGATATTATAAATATATGATTCTGGGGGCATATATTAACTGTAAATCTCTGCTAAAATGGTGAATATGATTAGTCTGATTGCTAAAAAAATACTATTTATATCTTTCTTTCTTATTCTTTTTTGCTGAGTAATTAGAAATGGTTAATTTTGCACCCTATATATAATAACTAAATTTATGCTGAAACAGTTCTTTACTTTAATGAAGCGATATATTGAACCATATCGTAAATATCTTGTGGGCTCTTTGATATTGAACTTCTTGTCCCAATGGCTTAATGTGTTTTCTTTTTTAGCTATAATCCCAATTTTGAATATATTATTCAAAATTGATACTAAGGTTTATGAATATCAGCCGATGGATTTAGCACATTTGAATAAGGATGTGCTAATGAATAATGCTTCCTATTGGATAAATCAATCTATAGAATCTCATGGTGCATTTATTGTACTCATTGTCATGGGGTGTATATTAATCATAGCAACTCTTTTGAAAACGGCCGGTTATTTTGCATCTTCTGCCATAATGGTTCCGCTGCGTACCGGTATCGTACGTGATATTCGTATTCAGGTGTATGCCAAGGTGTTAAGCTTACCTCTTAGCTTTTTCTCAGAAGAGCGGAAAGGTGATATTATCGCTCGTATGAGTGCGGATGTTACCGCTGTTGAAAATTCTTTGACGAGCTCTATTGATATGCTTATTCGTAATCCGATAGCGTTGGTTGTATGTTTTATTACTCTGTTTTCGGTAAGTTGGCAGATGACATTGTTTGTAATTGTCATATTGCCTTTGGCAGGATGGGTTATGGGAGTTGTCAGCCGTAAACTGAAACGGCAGTCGGCTACTGCTCAATCTCAATGGGGGGATATTATGTCTCAATTGGATGAAACATTGGGAGGGCTACGGGTTATAAAAGCTTTTATAGCTGAAAGTAAAATGTTAGCTCGTTTCACTAAAACAAATAATGAATTCAGGGACGCAATGAATGAAATGGTGATACGTCAAAGTTCAGCTCATCCTATGAGTGAATTCTTGGGTACGTGTGTGATTATCATTGTACTATGGTTTGGCGGCGCATTGATCTTAAATAATTCTTACGCTCCTATGGATGCCGCAACTTTTATTTTTTATTTGGTTATTCTTTATAGTATAATTAATCCTTTGAAAGAATTCTCCAAAGCTTTTTACAACATACCTCTAGGACTTGCTAGCATGGATCGTATTGATATGATACTTAAAGCTGAAAGTCACATTAAAGATCCTGTTAATCCTTTGCCTTTGGATAACTTCGAGGATAAATTAAGTTTTAAAAATGTCAGCTTCAGCTATGTTGAGGGAAGACCTGTGTTGAAGCATATCAATTTGGAAGTAGCAAAAGGTAAAACAGTAGCTTTGGTAGGGCAATCCGGATCTGGAAAATCGACATTGGTTGATTTGATACCTCGATACCATAATGTGGGGGAAGGTGAACTGTTGATTGACGGAAAAAATGTAAATTCTGTGTCAATACATAGCTTGCGTTCATTAATTGGAAATGTAAATCAGGAGGCTATTCTTTTCAATGATTCTTTCTATAATAATATTACATTCGGCGTAGAGAACGCTACTATGGAGCAGGTTATTGAAGCGGCAAAAATTGCAAATGCCCATGATTTTATCATGGAGACAGAAAAGGGGTATGATACGATGATTGGAGATCGAGGTGGTCGTCTGTCTGGTGGTCAACGGCAACGTGTCAGCATAGCTCGTGCGATCTTAAAGAATCCGCCGATATTGATTCTTGACGAAGCAACGTCTGCATTGGATACAGAATCTGAACGTTTGGTTCAGGAAGCTTTGGAACGATTGATGAAATCGCGTACAACTATCGCTATCGCTCATCGTCTTAGTACTATAAAGAATGCTGATGAAATATGTGTGCTTTATGAAGGTGAAATTGTAGAACGAGGAAAACACGAAGAACTTATTGCATTAAACGGATATTATAAGAAACTAAATGACATGCAGAGCTTGTAAGTAGATGTTAATTTATTCCTAAACTATATATGAAAATATTTAAGAAGATAAAAAAGTCTTTTGTTAAGAAGGTTGTATATTATAGTATTTCTAATTCTCGCCTTTTTGATAAAAAGTGGTATTTGAGTCAATATCCGGAAATTGGTAAAGTTAATCCTGTTAAACATTATTTGAAAAAAGGATGGTTGGAAGGAAAAAATCCATCTGAAAAATTTTCCACGAGTAAATATTTATATGCTTATCCAGACGTACAATACAGGAATATGAATCCTCTTGAGCATTATTTATTTCATGGAAAGAAAAGAGGTCGGTTGTGTTTTAATGTCGGTCAGATTGGCATTGAGAAAACTAAAAAAACGGATGCTAGACCATTGATTAGTGTTATTGTAGCAAGTTATAATTACGCGGAATTTTTGCCTCAAACTCTTGATTCTCTATTGTCGCAGACCTATACTAATTTTGAGATTGTAATTGTTGATGATGGTTCAACTGACGGATCTACAGATATTATAAAAAGGTATTTGTCTGAAAATAATAATATAAAGCTTTATACTCACCCGGGAAATGTCAATAAAGGACTACCTGAAACAATACGGTTAGGGTTAGCAGAATCGCAAGGAGAATTTATCGCATTTTGTGAAAGTGATGATATTTGGGAGTCACATCATTTAGAGAAGAAAGTGGATATAATAAATCGTTATCAAGATGTAAAAATTATATCTAATAATGTGGCTTTGTTCGGTGAAGAAAAAGCAGTCAATGCCCGTAAAAAATATGTGGAAGATTTAAATGCTTTTTTATCCGTAGGAGGAAATAAACTTGATCTTGGTGCTCATAAGGAAATGAACTATATTCCCACACTTTCTGCTGTTATGATCAGAAAAGATGTTTTTCAGAATTTAGATTATAATACGCCAATTCCTGCTTGGATTGATTTTTGGCTATATCGACAAATGCTGAAAAGTGAACTTTTGTTTTATACAGCAGATAAACTTACGTATTGGAGACAGCACAACTCATTTAATGGTATAAGTAATGTAGACAAGTATGCAGCTGAACGCGATTGGTTTATTTACATGAATGATTTGGTGAATGGCTTTAAAGTGTCGCGGCGAATTTTGAAGAATTTAAAGATTTTGAAGAAATCGCTTCTATTTGACTCTACTTACTACAGTGAGAAGTATGCTGGTTTACTTAATGGCGTCGATCCCATGATACATTATTTGTTAGTAGGTTGGAAAAAAGGATGTAATCCGTCGGCTTCTTTTAATAACAATGCTTATTTGAGCAATTATGTGGATGTGTGGTTGAATAATGTTAATCCTTTGATTCATTATGAGCGTTATGGGAAGAAGCAAAAATTGAAAGCTTTTCCTGTGGGAACGGAAGAACTCTTAGAAGTACAGGAATCAGATATTGAGATTGTTAAAGAATGGAAGAAAGATACTAAAACGGTCTTGCTTATAAGTCATGAGTTGTCTTTGACGGGGGCGCCACGTGCTTTGGTAAATATGGCTATAATGCTAAAAAAATCAGGAATAAGACCTGTAATTCTTTCTTTGAAACATGGACCAATGGAAAAGGAAATTGCCGATTTGGATATTAAATTATTGGTAGAACCTTTTCTATTGATGAATTGTGGTTTAAGACATAGGGCTCTTTTCCGCTTTTTGTCTGTTTTTGATGTCGTAGTGTTTAATACATTAGAGACTGTATGGCTTATTGAACATTTTTCAGAGATTGAGGCAAGAAAAATTTGTTGGTTGCATGAAGGACGTTACTCTTATATGGGATGGACGAGATTTAAAGACTTGTCGATGTTATTTTCCAAATTTGATAAAATTTATGCTGTAGGTGAGTATTCTAAATCTTTTGCTGATCCTTATATTTTCGATAAACGCAAATTGGGTGTTTTGTTGTATGGAATACCTGATGTTGAGATGAAGGTAGCAAATAAAACTTTAGATAATAGTAAGATTAAGTTCTTATTGCCAGGAACACTTTCTGATAGAAAAGGCCAACTTATTTTATTGCAGGCTTTGGACTTTTTATCTAAAAAAGTTCGTGAACAGATAGAAATATATATTGCAGGGGCTGCAATAGAGAAGAAAGTAGAAAAGGCAATTAAACATTGTCGTTATTCATGTGTAAAGTATGTCGGCGAATTGGAACATGAACAGTTATTGCAGTTGTTTGCTAATGTGGATATAGCATTGTCTCCTTCATTGGATGACCCGATGCCTATTGTTTGTACGGAGGCAATGGCCTTGGAAAAAGGGGTGATTGTGAGTGAGAATACTGGTACGGCAAGTTTTATTGAGAATGGGAAAAATGGGTATAAGGTTCCTGCTGGTGATCCGGTAGCGTTGGCAGAAGCTATAGAAAAAATGGTATTATATAAGGAGAAGTTGCCAATATTGGGGAAGGCTGCCAGAAAAATATATGATGAGAATTTTACAATGGATATTTTTGAAAAGAATATTGAAATGTTGATAATTAAGGGATAGCATTTTGCTCAGTGAAATATTTTGGTTATTTTTAACGGAAATTTATTTATGGAGATACGGCTATGGCATATGTAGATAATTTATGATAGACAATAATGAATAATATTCCAGAAAAGAAATTATTATTTCTTTTGTATGACAGAACTGTTATCTATTTGATATTAGTGATGTTACTTTATTTGAGTATGGGAGAAGTGTACCATAATATTCAAATACATTATATCAAAGATTATGTGCTGTTCCGTAGATGGGGGGATGCAATGTTAATAGCTTTTCCTTTGTTATTTGTACGAAAAAAGATTCTTGCTTTCCCTTATTTATTGTTGATTAATTTATATTTTCTGTCTATTGTTTGGTACTATCGTGTTTATTCTACAATAATGCCTTTGTCATCTTATTTGATGGTTTATAACTTAGATGGACTATCTCTTAGCATTTTTCGACTTGCTAGGTTTAGGGATATATTTGTAGTTTTTCCTTCTGTTTTTTGGGGTATATATTATTGTTTTGTATATAAAAAGATAAATTTTCTTTTATGGACAAGGGTTAGAACATCATTGTTTGGCTTATTATTATTTGGTGGAATTATAACATATTATGCTTGTAAACAAAATCCAGCTCCCGGTTATGAATCGTTGAATGGACTTCATACGATAGAACCCGTACGGGCATTTAAGGAGTTTGGTTTCGTTCATTATTGGATTTATCAGATCGGAATTTTTCAAGGTGTTTCTGAAAAGGAAAAGGAATACGCGAGGGAGGTTATGCGTAGTTTAGAAAATGGGAATAATTGTGCAAAAAAGAAAGTTGAAAGCGGCCGGAATTTAATTTTGATATTGGTCGAATCTTTGCATTCGTGGCCAATTGGGATGTGCATTGATGGGGTTGAAATTACTCCGCATATAAATTTCTTATTAAAGCAAAATAAGACAGTTTACTTTCCCAAAGAGATGCCTCAGGTAAAAGATGGGAGATCTAGTGATGCGCAGTTGATCATTAATACAGGAATTCTACCATTGCTTACAGGGGCTGCATCTGCTTGCTATGCTGCAAATACATTTCCTTCTCTTCCTGCGGCTTTGCGAGAAAAAGGTTATATGACTGCTTCCTTTTTGTGGGATGACAAAAACTATTGGAATCAAGAGGCGATGTCTCATGCTTATCATTTTGAACGTTTATATGATCGGCTACGAGATTCTGAGAAATTTGAGCAGGCTGACGAACAGTTGTTTGAAAAGACACTTCCTCTTTTGGTAAACCTGCCACAGCCATTTTATGCACAGATCGTTACTATGTCCTCTCATTATCCATGGATTAGATCACCACATATGAAAACCCTTCTTGATGATTTGGAAATAAAGAATGAAGATGTAAAAAATTATATGGTAATATTGCAGTATGTTGATGAATGTATATGGAAATTTGTAATACAGCTGAAAGAAAGGGGGATATATGATAATAGTATTATTGTGATAACAGGTGATCATGATGCTCTTCCTTATAATGAATATGAGGGGCGCGAAGAGCTAAGAGGAGAAGATTGTTTTGTGCCTTTTATCATTTTGAATTCTCCATTAACTTCGGAACATACTAATAAGGTTATTGGTCAAGTGGATATATACCCTTCTTTGTTGGATTTGATGGGATGTACAGATTATTCATTTACAGGTTTGGGAGAAAGTGTCTTTAGTAATGAAATTAGTGATTTTGCAACTTATAGAACAGGGATTTCCGCAGGTGGAGTTAATATTCCGGATTCGGTGAAGACCCAAAGGGAAAGGTGTTGGATACTGTCGGATATTCTTCTTCGAATGGATTATTTTAAGACAAATACTATGTTGTCTTTCCAATAGATATGTAATGGTACAGAATTCGATTTATGGACAATCGTATATAGGGTATACTTGGATAATGTTCGTAATTGTCGTTTTTATAGCTAATAAAAGAGCAAGTTTCAATGGAAAATAGGGACTATCCATCTGATTGTGTAAATAGAAAACTACGGGATTTTTCTCGTAGTTTTTTTATTTATATATTAACTTTGTAAAAATCAGATTTTATGGACATTCCTAAAGAATTTTTAAGTAAAGAGTTTCTGTCCCAGTTTAAGACTGGCGAAGATGTTACTGCTTTCATGAAAGAGCTTCA
>NZ_GG688329.1:57486-152634 GCF_000156195.1 Bacteroides finegoldii DSM 17565
CCACTAATCTTATTGAAAATCTGAATGGGAAAATTAGAAAGTACACCAAAAATAAGCTATCATTTCCAAATGATGATGCACTGAAAAAATCTGTCTATCTGGCCATTAACGAAATCGAAAAGAAATGGTACCAACCTATTTGGAATTGGGCATTGATATTTAACCAATTTATTACTATATTTGAAAACAGGATTCAAGTATAAAACCCGAATCCTGAAGTTTTCTATTTACACAAAATTGTGGACAGTGCCGGAAAATAAAAACTTGCTCTTCGCGTTCCATATTAATTACTAGTACTTTTGATAATTTTGATATGACAATAACTATGTAGCCAAAGTTTTATATGTTTTAGGTAAAACTTCCTCTTTTCTTGCCGTACTTTGGGAGCCGCATATTTATTATTTATAAGCTTGGCATAGTGCATTGCTTGGGTATAATCTCCTATATGTTTATATTCGCTATACAGTTGATGATAATATTTATTTAAAGCATGATAATATGATTCTGTAGGTGAGAGCTTAAATTTTTTAATATAAAAAGAGGTAATGTCAATAGTTGATAAAATGAACTTTTCATTTTTGATTATATCTTTGGAATGACTTGCTGATTCTTCTAGTATCCGATATACACTAGTAACTTCCGGGATAAATTTTATTTTATAATGGTAATTTATCCATAGCCACATAGGATAGTCTCCCATAAGCCAGTTCTTTTTTTGCGGTTCTATGTCATCTATATATTCTATCATGGCTTGTGTTCTTATGCAAGTGGTTAGTGCTGGTATCCGGTTATATGTAAGTAAATCGTAATACTCATTATATTCTTCTCCAAATAGATATTCTTCTATTTTCATCTTACTTTGGTTATATACTTGGCTAAGTGTATAGACCATTCCGTAGTCGGGATTCTTTTCTAAAAAATCTACTTGTTTCTGCAGTTTGAGTGGATCTGTCCAATAATCATCCCCTTCACATAACGCTACATATTTTCCTCGAATTGCTTGGTTTACAATTCGCGCTAACGAGCCATCATGTTTAGAGTATTGATTTTCTGTCTCCAAAATAGCATGAATATTAGAATATTTCTCGGCATATTCACGAATAATCTCTGCCGTTTTATCCGTAGAGGCATCATCGTGTATTATTATCTCAAATGGGAAATTTGTTTTTTGCATAACAAATCCATCTAGACATTGGCGAATGTACTGTTCATGATTATAGGTCAAACATCTGATACTGGCAAGTGGGAGCGTATTTCTCATTTTTCTTAAAGTAAATTATTGATTATAATTTTCCATTCCCATTTTCCCATAAAGAGGGTGAAAATAAAAATATAATCTAGTAAGTGTTAATATTTAGTTTCAACAATAAAGGAAAAATTATTGTGGATACAAAAGTTGGTAATTTCTGCGGGTTATATTTTTTAGCTACATAGTGTAGTCTTTATTTTCTCCCCATAGTTTTTTGAATGGCTGGGTTTCCATATCCTTTTTAAAATCCAGTAGATAGTCTTTCCAACTGTATTGGGGAATATATTGTAATTGTTTTATTGTCTTGCTGATATCTAATACAAATTGTTGGGAACTTCTTTTTTCAGGACAATGGATAATAGGTGATGGATGTTCTTTAGGGGAGAAAACTTCTACTATTCCTTGAATTCTTTCTTTTAAAGTTGAACCACCACTTCCTGCGTTGTAAATACCACCGTCAAGAGGGGATTCCACACATTTATCTATTATTTGTAAGAAATCCTTAATACAAATAGTCTCTAGTAACCGCTCAGGATCTCCCCACATTTCTATTGGCTCCCCTTTAATTGCTTGTTGTATCAAATATCGGTCTGAAATAAGGCATTTTACCCCATCTGTGTAAGTATATGGGTTAGGGTGAAACATATATATTCGAGGAAGACGTAAAATAAAGCGTTTGATTCCATACATATGATAATAATGCTCGATTAAATCAACTGCTGCCATTTTAGCTATGACGTATATTGCATGGTCACCTGTCATTGGGGCCTTGCGTATGGCATCGGGAGATATAGGAATTTTACTCCCAAATAAATAGCTGATATCAAATAGAGATTGCGGAAATATAATTTTGTGCGCACCACATTGCCGGGTATATTCCAGAACATTAAGGGTTCCTTTGGCAATAGAGTCTATATATTTATGTGGAGTGTATCCTTCCATAGTGGCGGGAAGTGCACCGGCAAAGTGCAATACTGTATTGATACCTGATTGAGGAAGCCGCCTAAATTGTTCCATATTTTCTATGTCCAACGAGTAATATGGGACATTATAGTCTCCGAAAAAGCCATTGTCTGATTTTCTATGTCCAACAGCATATACCTGATAGCCTTTTTGCTGCAAATGAGTGGTTATGTGGGCTCCAAGCGTTCCTGTTGCGCCAAATACAATTACTTTTTTATTCATATATGTTGATTTTTATTTTTTTAAGATACATGGATTCGCTGGTCTGCTTGATATATGATATATCCGGAACGGTCTTGCGACTTTTTAAGTTCCTGTAAGGGACCTTTATCAATATGATATTTGACAGCCCACTCTGCATTTTTATTGTTTTCAATAAATGCTCTTATATAAGATACTTCTTTACTCAAAAAATAAACTCCGGAACATTTGTGAAAAGACCACTTGGGGATATTAAACTCACCAAGTGCGACTTCTATCATGCCTTTTACATAATCATATCCTGTGCTTAGTTTTACTAAATCATATGAGATAAAATCTCCTCCACCACGAGCACCAACTTCAATGAAAAAAATATTTCCATTTTGATCTATCTTGAACTCTGTATGTGAAGCGCCGTTATTAATTCCAATAGCGTTTAATATATTGCAAGTCGCATATTTAAGTTTTTCCTGAATATCGAGAGAAAGAGTAGAAGGTTGGTGGTGAGCTGTTTCGACGAAATAGGGGGCCCCGGTTGTTTCTTTATCCGTGATAGTTAAAACGTAATGCTTACTATGGAATGAAATAGATTCGACAGAGACCTCTTTGCCTTCTATATATTCTTCAATCAGTATACAATTGGCAAGAGAAGCTTGCGAAGCCCTGTTTAGTGCTTGTGTGAGATCTTCTCTTTTATTGACTTTGGTGACTCCGTTACTGCATGAACCGTCTATAGGTTTGACTATTACCGGATAAAATGAGGGTAGGTATCCGGATTGATAAAGTGTGTAAGTAGGTTGTTGGCAAGCTTTTTGATGGGATACCTTCTCACGCATCTGAAACTTATTGCGTGCATTTAATGCTACTTCATAAGGGATTCCGTTTAAATCAAGGAGTTCTGCTACATACGCTGCAGTAGGAACTGCAATCTCTAATGCGTTGGAAATAATTCCATTTATTTTTTCTTTTTGACAAATTACTGCAATCTGTTCTTTATCAACAATAGATATATCATAATAATGATCTGCATAGTTTTTGCAATAGGCTCCTTGGCTCCATGCAAAACAGTACGTTTCAAGCCCCATTTCTTTTGCTTTCAGAAATAACGGAAGATGAGGCTCACTTGCTCCAAGTATAGCAATTTTTTTCATCTTATTCAGTAATGATTTTTACCCACGAGTTGATACACGACATCATTTTATGTTGCTGTTGTTCGTTATTGAAACTTACTACTAATGTTCCTATGGCGTCATTTGCCCCATTAAATGAATGAATAAGGTCGCCAGGCTGAACCCATAAGTCTGTTTCGATAATATGGTTTTCCTTCATATTCTGTTCTATTTGGATATCCTTGAATATTCCTGTCCTGTCCGCATGCAGAATGATTTCAGACCAATAACCGTTGTAAACACAAGGAGCTATAGGGGGGATTATTTCCCCAACGGCTGCACGTACGGCATTTTTTATAAGATCGGTTTCTGTTGCATAACGTAGCATTTCTGATAGGCGATTGCCACCTCCACGAGGGGAAACTTCCATGATATAGGCTTTTCCGTCTGTTCCAACTCGTGTTTCTATATTATATATTGAAGTGTTCATATGTAACAATTGTAGCAATCGTTGTATTTCAGAAGATAAAAATTCCCGGTTTCTATCAAGCATTGAAGAAGGCCAACTGTAGGCGGAGGGAGTATAAGGATTGGTAGCTTTATTATCAAAATATTGGTCGGAAAAGGAGATGAATTTTAATTCTCCATTTATCGAGAATGCATCGGAATCCGACGAATATCCTTGTTGTTCAATAAATTCTTCAACAATAAAACGATGAGAAAAGGAATTTTTCAAAGCATATGTTATAGCTTTTTCTAGATCTGTGGTTTTATCTATTCGGGAGACTCCTTTACTACCAGCAGAATCAACAGGTTTTACAATAATAGGCCATTGAAATGATTCTATGTCGGATAATGCTTCTTCTATACTATTATAACCACGAGATTTCGGAGTATTAAATCCGTTCTTTTCAAGGAAGCTCCGGAAAAGAGCTTTGTTTTGGAGGATTTGTACAGAGGTATATGGGTTACCGGGCAATCCAAGTTTGTCACAGACATATGCGGCAGTTAAAACTCCGGGATCTACTGCAAAAGACATTATGCCGTTAATCTTTAATTCTTTGGCTAATTCCAATACAGCATTTTTATCTGTGATACTTATATTGTGATATTCATCTGCATATTTGTGAGCTACGTTATGAGGCAGGTAGTCGCATGTAATTACATAGTATCCTAATTCATGAGCAGCTTGGATAACAGGAATTAAATACCTCAGTCCACCTAACATCAAAATTTTTTTCTGGTTGTTAGCCATTGTTCATTATAAGTTTTAATATACGTTCAATATCATTTTCTTTTAAAGCATGGTGCATGGGCAAGCAAATAACTTTATTGGCCATTTCTGTTGCAATAGGTAAATTTTCAGGTTTGGCTGATTCTAATCCGCGATATGTTGAAAATGTACTAATGAGTGGATAAAAGTAGCGCCTTCCCCATATGTTGTGTTCCTTCATTTTTATGTAGAGTTCATCTCTTGTCATTCCATAAATATTTTCGTTTATAAAAATAGGAAAGTAAGAATAGTTGTGGCGGACTTTTGGCATATCTTCAAAAAATGTCACTCCCGGAACAGTTGCTAGTATCTCACGATATTGGATGGCAGTTTGTCGGCGTTTAGAAATTGCCTGATCTACAATTTT
Source organism: Bacteroides finegoldii DSM 17565 (assembly GCF_000156195.1). Taxonomy (GTDB): domain Bacteria; phylum Bacteroidota; class Bacteroidia; order Bacteroidales; family Bacteroidaceae; genus Bacteroides; species Bacteroides finegoldii. The sequence goes on from NZ_GG688329.1 coordinate 62,649, forward strand.
AAGATTTAGTAGTCCGAAAGCAGCGCGTACTTCATCCATTTTGCTGTTGATACCGGGAGCTACTACTTCTGTCTCATTGGCAAATCCAAAATTCTTTAAATAGTCAATTCTTTTTTTTGTTTGTTCATCATGCATAATGAGAGCTCCGCCTTCCAAGGTGTTAAATACTTTAGTGGCGTGGAAACTTAGTGTTGACATGTTACCTGCTTTCAGAATACTTTCTCCATTAACTTCTACTCCAAAAGCGTGCGCCGCATCATAAATGACTTTAAGCCCATACTTGTCGGCTATTTCTTGAATTCTTTTTGTATTGCATGGTTTGCCGTATACATGTACAGGCATGATGGCTGTTGTCCGGGGAGTTATGGCTGCTTCAATTTTATCAGGATCTAGATTGCAGGTTGTAGGCTCGATATCAACGAATACAGGTTTGATTCCATTCCACCAAAGAGCATGTGTGGTGGCAACAAAACTGAAAGGGGTTGTAATGACTTCGCCTGTTATACGCATTGCTTGTAGAGCGGTAATTAAAGGTAATGTGCCATTGGTAAATAAAGACAGATAGGGTACCTTTAAATAAGTAGCAAGCTCTTTTTCTAATTTTTTGTGGAAAGAGCCGTTGTTTGTCAAAATTGCACTTTCCCAGATTTCTTTTAAAGAGGATGAAAAATCATCTAAAGAAGGTAACAAGGGAGAAGTTACATATATAGGGGGCTCTGTCATTGTGTTATAGTATTTAATATTGGATATTATATTTTCGCAAATATAGTCAGATTATTGTATTTATCAAAATGTATTTTTTAATTAATATATCTATTCCCTTTTTTGAAATAAGACATATATAAGTTGAATAAATAGTTGTTGAAAAATTAGGCGTACATTGGATGTTGGCTGACTTTGCAAAAGAATATAAAAAACTGGATTTATCACCAGTATCTAAAAACTGGGAGAGGAACGCCCGGGGCTGCAGTACAAAAGTACTATAATTATGGGATACAACAAAATATTCTTTGAAAAAGTTTTTTCTAACAAAAGGATGGAACGATATTTCAAGCTTTATCCACAAGATGAAGCTAGAGCTATATTGCACTACCAATGTAATTTATGTTTGGCTGAGTCCTTTTATGTTAGCTTATCTGTGTTTGAGGTAACTTTACGCAATGCTTTGGGCCGTGAACTCGAAATGATGACAGGGCGGCAGGATTGGTACGCTATATTCCCGAATACACCCGGATTGACCAATTTGAACAGATATATTACCCAAGCCAATAAACAGATTGCAGGTCGACACGAAAGTGCTACACCTTCAAAAATAATAGCGGAATTGACCTTAGGATTTTGGGTGTCGCTTCTGAATAGTGAGTATGAAAGAATATTGTGGAAAGACTTGCGAAGAGCTTTTTCCGTTTATGCTCAAAAAGCAGAGGCAGCGTAAGAATGTATCTGCACCACTGAACACCTTTTGAATTTTTCGCAACCAAGTATTTCATAATGAATCAATTTGCTGGAACTTACAGCGGGTAGAGGAAATACATCAAGAAATGCTCACCGTAATGGGGTGGATAAACAAAGATGTTCCTATATGGATGCAACAAGTTGACCGTTTTCAAGAGGTATGCAAAGGAATACGGGATACGATGGGATGGAGGTAAACATACATAGAGAATGAGTGGCTTGTTTATAATATCCTGACAATAAAATATTGTCAGGATATTAGACATAAATAGGAGCATTTACTGAATATCCCTAAACAGATTGAAGTTACTATTTCCTGAGTCGTCCTCGTCGTTTTGGCAAAAGTTTGCTTATTTCTACGCTTGAAACCTACTTTCAAGGAAAGCGGGAACTCTTTGAAGGCTGATTCATACTAGATGCATTTTGATTCTTCATCTCTCATATCTCTCATAAATTAACATAATCCTTTAATTTACAACAAACTATATTATGAGAGATGCAGAAATCTAAAGTATCTCTCATACTTTTCTCCTGCATCTCTCATAGATTTCCGATTTATCTCTCATAATATCCTGTAGCCGGAACGTAGATGGGCTGTGTCGGTTTTCCGATATTTTTCAACTTGCCTTCCGCTTTCAACCGACGGAGTTGCCGTGCCGCCATGCTTTGGGTGAATTCACAAAGCGATTGCATTCTGGAGCGTGTCAAGGCGACATTGGTTACAAAATATTCCGTCAATTTATTATCTATTTCTTCTTGGGAAAGGGAAGCGGAGTGTGGTTTGTATTTTGAGCGTCGCACATGAGTAGCTATACATGAACTTCTTAGATCTCTATCGGCTTGGAAGCGAATGGACTTAAATTTCACTTTATCAGCACGTGTGCCGAGCGAATGTACCGGTTCGGTTGTTTGCAAAGTGATTTGAAAATAACCGATTCCGTCTAAATGTACTCTTTCTCCTTCGCGGAGATGATTTCCCATGCATCTGCTCAATTCCATTAACATAGCTTCTACTTCTGATTTCCCGAAAGTAGTTGCCTGATGAATTTCCATTGCCAACCTTTGAGAAGTGACATGCTGAAAATTAACCACTCTTGGGTGGTAACTTGGTTCTTCCCCTTCTTTTTCCGGTTGGGGATTCTTGTAAAACTCGAATTGTATTGCCATTTCTGTTTTGATTTAATGGTGATTTATATGTCAGGCTACTTATGTTGTTGGCATATCTTGCCTTTGTTTTCGGATAATTCTACGGCATTATAATCGTTCCACTCTAGTGAATGGTTCTGTGCACTATTGTGAACGGTACTGTTCACTAGAGTAGACGGATCTGATCACTGGAGTGGAACGGTTGCAATGCTTCATCAAAGATACGACATTTGGAGCTGGAAAACAAGAGATTAGTCAGTTGTTTTCATATGAAATACTGTAAGCTGTTTTGTGGAATACAGCTTGTTGGGAGAAGGAGGGGGGAGGAAGTATGAGAGATATGAGAGATGGGGTACGAGATTTCTTGTTAGTATACTGTCGGAACGGTATTCGAGGTGTCGAGACGATACATTTGCTTCTGTGAAATATTTGCAGTACATTTGTGTCTATAAACAACAGCCCTACACCACACATGCAGGACAAATAAATAAAATAATGAGAATAACACAGGTGAGAGACGATGGCAAGGTGAATACACTGCGTACGTTGAGAATTGAGCAGCTCGTGGAGCTGATGAAAGTGGAAACCAAAGCACAGCCCGTCTCAAAAATGAGAGAAGTCCTGCCCTATATGCTTCCCGGTGATAAAAACGACTATGTTCAGAAAGTGCCGAAACTGCTTCCTGCTGCCGCCTTTGTCCGTAAAAACGGGATGATGGTTATGGCGGAATACAATGGAATTGTAATGATTCAGGTGAATAATCTGTCGGGGCCTATGGAGGCCGATGAGGTGAAGAAGTGGGTGAAAGAACTCCCGCAAACGTATCTGGCATTTGTCGGTTCTTCCGGGAAGTCTGTCAAGATCTGGGTACGTTTTACTTATCCTGACGATCTTTTGCCGGTTACCCGTGAACAAGCGGAATTATTTCATGCGCACGCTTATCGGCTGGCGGTGAAGTTCTACCAACCTCAATTTCCTTTTCATATTGAACTGAAAGAGCCTTCGTTGGAACAGTATTGTCGCCTGACTTTCGATCCGGAGCTGTATTTCAATCCCGAATCAATGCCGATTTACATGAAGCAGCCTGTATCTATGCCCGGCGAAACGACTTATCGTGAACAGGTACAGACGGAGGCTTCCCCTTTACAACGGCTTGCGCCCGGATATGAAAGTCATGAAGCGCTTTCCGTTCTGTTCGAAGCGGCTTTTGCGCGGGCGCTGGAGGAACAGGAGGAATTTCAGCCGGACGGAGATATACATTCGTTGCTGGTTGCCCTTGCGGGACATTGTTTCCGTGCAGGTATTCCCGAAGAGGATACGGTACGGTGGTCGCGCGCTCATTATCACTTGCCGAAAGATGATTTTCTGATTCGGGAGACGGTGAAGAATGTCTATCGTTCCGGACGTGGGTTTGCCGATAAAAGCAGTCTGCTTCCCGAACAGATATTTGTTATGCAGATGGATGAATTTATGAAACGCCGCTATGAGTTTCGTTTCAACCAGTTAACTACACAGGTGGAATGTCGGGAGCGGAATACCTTTAATTTCTATTTTCATCCGGTGGACAAACGGCAGATGGCAAGCATTACGATGAATGCGCAGTACGAGGGGCTTAAGCTTTGGGACAAGGATGTGGTGCGTTATCTGAATTCCGATCATGTTCCTGTGTATCAACCAGCTGAAGAATTTCTTTATGACCTTCCCCATTGGGATGGGAAGGATCATATTGGAGATCTGGCAAAACGGGTGCCTTGCGACAATCCTCATTGGCCGCATTTGTTTCGCCGTTGGTTTCTCAGCATGGTGGCGCATTGGCGTGGAATGATGAGGAAGAATTATGCGAATAGCACTTCACCGATATTGGTTGGTCCGCAGGCATACAGGAAATCTACGTTCTGTCGCTTGATTCTGCCACCGTGTCTGCAAGCTTATTACACGGATAGCATTGATTTCAGCCGGAAGCGGGATGCGGAACTGTACCTGAATCGTTTCCTGTTGATTAATATGGATGAATTCGACCAGATCAGCATTGCTCAACAGCCTTTCCTAAAGCATATTCTGCAAAAACCGGTTGTGAATACAAGGCGTCCCAATGCTTCGGCGGTGGAGGAACTTCGGCGCTATGCTTCTTTTATCGGTACGAGTAATCATAAGGACTTGTTGACGGACACTTCCGGCAGCCGCCGCTATATCGCTGTCGAGGTGACGGGAGTGATAGATGTTGTCCGTCCTATTGATTACGAACAGCTTTACGCGCAAGCGATGGCGGCATTATATAAGAATGAACGGTATTGGTTTGACGAGCGGGATGAGGCCATCATGACGGAGGCCAATCAGGAATTTGAGCAGTCGCCCGCTATTGAACAGTTGTTTCAAGTGTATTATCGGGCGGCAGGAAAGGAGGAAGAAGGCGAATGGTTGCTTGCTGCGGATATATTGCAACGTATACAGAAAGCCGCCAAAATGAAATTCTCCTTCGGACAAGCCACCCATTTCGGGCGTATCCTGCGACGGTTGGGAGTAGAGTCGTTCAGGAAAACACATGGGGTGTATTATCATGTGGTGGCTTTGGAGTGATATGATTGTTTAATATGTGCATTTTTGTTTTATTTCTTTTTATGTAGGGAATGGACTTTATTATTTTATAATAATTATCTTTGCACGATCTTCCATTATAAGTGGATATCAAATAGAAAGCTAATTGACAATGATATTATTAAGTTTTGACACAGAGGAGTTTGATGTACCCCGTGAACATGGAGTGGACTTTCCGTTGGATAAGGCAATGGAAGTATCGGTTTATGGTACGAACAAGATACTGGACTGTCTGAAAAAGAATGGGGTGCGGGCTACTTTTTTCTGTACAAGCAACTTTGCGGAGAATGCTCCGGAGGTGATGCACCGTATTATGGATGAAGGGCATGAAGTGGCGGCTCATGGGTGTGACCATTGGCAGCCTCAGGCTTCGGATGTCAGTCGTTCCAAAGAGATACTCGAACGGTTGACGGGGAGGAAGATAGAGGGGTATCGCCAGCCGCGTATGTTTCCGGTGTCCGATGAAGAAATAGAGCGGATGGGATATCTGTATAATTCTTCATTGAATCCGGCGTTTATTCCCGGCAGATATATGCATCTTTCTGAGCCGCGTACTTGCTTTATGACGGGTAAAGTTCTTCAAATTCCTGCGTCGGTGACTCCGTGGATACGTTTTCCGCTATTCTGGTTGTCTTGCCATAATCTTCCGGTGAAGTTGTACCAATGGATGGCAAACAGGGTGCTGAAGCACGACGGCTATTTTGTGACCTATTTCCACCCGTGGGAGTTTTATCCATTGAATGAACATCCCGAATTTAAAATGCCGTTTATTATCCGTAATCATTCCGGCAAAGGGATGGAAGAACGGCTGGATCTGCTGATCCGTAATTTCAAGGAGAAGAGAGCCGATTTTCTGACGTACTCGGAATTTGCGAAAATGAAACGGACAGAACTAACTAAATAGAACGAGAAATGATTAAATTGGCAATTGTGTCTCCCTGCTATAATGAGGAAGAAGTGTTGGAACAGTCAGCCGCCTGTTTGACAGCCTTGTTTGATGAGCTGGTTGGGAAGGAAAAGATCAGTGCGGACAGCTTCGTGCTTTTTGTAAATGATGGTAGCAAGGACCGTACGTGGAACATTATCAAGAAGCTGCATAAGGAAAATCCTTACGTGAAAGGAATGAATCTGGCGCGGAACGTAGGTCACCAGAGTGCTATCATGGCAGGGATGATGACTGCCAAAGACTGGAGTGACGCTGTTGTTACCATTGATGCGGATTTGCAGGATGACTTGAATGCGATAGAGGAAATGATTGATGCTTATACAGCCGGTTACGATGTGGTGTACGGAGTGAAGGTCTCCCGCCAGGCCGACCCGTTGTTGAAACGTCTTTCCGCTACGGCTTTCTACAAACTGCAACGCAGGATGGGAGTGGAATCCATTTATAACCATGCCGATTTCCGCTTTCTGAGCCGGAGGGTACTGGAACAGTTGTCACATTATCAAGAGCGTAATCTATACCTGCGCGGCATTATTCCTCTGCTGGGCTTTCCTTCCACTACGGTGGACGATGTGATTCGGGAACGCACAGCCGGAAGCTCTAAATATACTCTGCGGAAAATGCTGGGACTGGCTCTCGACGGAATAACCTCATTCTCGGTGAAGCCGATTTATGGCATTGTCTATTTGGGTATTATCTTTGTCTTTATCAGCATTCTGATCGGTTTTTATGTCCTTTATTCGTTGATTGCGGGAACGGCGGAACATGGCTGGGCCTCTCTGATGTTGTCCGTATGGTTTGTAGGCGGTGTCGTCCTGATGTCAATCGGTGCGGTAGGGCTGTACATCGGAAAGATATATAAAGAGGTGAAACATCGTCCGCTTTATAATGTAGAAGAGGTGTTATGCGATGAGGATAAACAAAGTCATTAAAGAGACATGGGAACAACACCCGGACTGGCAGGAGAAATTCTGGCAGTTTATGCGTTTTGGCATCGTCGGTACGATATCTTCGGCGATTCACTATGGCGTATATTGTCTGGTACTGTTGGTGGCCAATCCGACGCTTTCTTTTACGGCAGGTTATGCGGTCGGATTTGTCTGTAACTATTTTCTAACTACATTCTTTACATTCCGTTCCAAGCCTTCATCGCGCAACGCTGTCGGGTTTGGCTTTAGTCATTTACTTAATTATCTGCTTGAGGTAGGTTTGCTGAACCTTTTCCTGTGGATCGGATTCGGCGAGTTTCTCGCTCCTATATTGGTGCTTATCGTAGTCGTTCCCATCAATTTCCTGATTCTTCATTTCGTATATACTTATAAAAATAAACAGTAGGTCTGCTTTCAGAACTATTCATAAAAAGAAAAAGCTATTATGAAACGTTTTCTAAATCTTATTGTATATATACTTTCCGTGCATCTTTCCGCACTGATAATCACCGGATTGTTTAGAGGGGTATTGTTCATTTCTTCTTACCATCAACTGACTGCCGAAGCACTGTCTGATAAAAGTCTGTCATTGATAGCATTTATACATGGAGTATGGTTCGATAACGTGATAGGTTGTTACATATTACTGCTTCCGCTGACGGTAGCTGTAGCCTGTGGGCTTTGCAACTGTTATGGGAGGGCTTTATTCCGTTTCTTCACTATCTTCTTCGGTGTCTTTTATGGGTTGGTTTATCTGATCAGTGCGGCTGATATTCCTTATTTCGCCTACTTTTTCAAGCATATCAATTCTTCCATTTTCGAATGGTTCGGTTATGCGGGTACTACTGCGGGGATGATATTGGGAGAGACTTCCTATTATTTGTCCATTGCCTTATTCCTGCTCTTTCTGATTGGCTTTGTTGTGTGGATTGCCTTTCTTGGCCGGTATTTCCGTCACCGTTGCCTGTCTGCTCCCGGTTCATTCCCTTGCTTGCAACGAAGTGTTGCGGGTTTGGTAGGGCTTGGCTTGATCGGGCTTTGTGTATTTGGCATTAGGGGACGTACAGGCTATAATCCGATCAAGGTAAGTGCCGCCTATTTCTGTCAGGATGCCTTTTTGAATCAGTTGGGGGTCAGTCCGACCTTTAATTTGTTGACGAGCGTGCTGGACGACCGACGGCCGGAAAACAGATATCTGCATCTGATGGATGAACAGGAAGCGCTGGAAAAAGTAAAAGCTTTGTTAGCACGGCCGGGTGAACCGGATGTCTCTCCGTTGGCGGTTTATCGGCATAATTCACAGGATAGCGTATCGCGACGCCGTCCCAATGTGGTATTGATTATGATGGAGTCGATGTCGTCCAATTTCATGAAACGTTTCGGGCAGTCACAGAATCTGACTCCTTTTTTGGATAGCCTGTATGCCTGTTCCCTTAGTTTCCCCAACTTTTATTCGGCGGGGATTCATACCAATCATGGTTTGTACGCTACTTTATATTCTTTTCCTGCTATGATGAAACGGAACTTGATGAAAGGTTCGGTGATTCCCCATTATTCGGGATTGCCTACGGTATTGAAGGAGAATGGATATCATAATCTGTTTTTTATGACACATGAAGGGCAGTACGATAATATGAATGCCTTTTTCAGGACGAACGGTTTTGATGAGGTCTTTGCTCAGGAAGATTATCCGTCAGAGAAGGTTGTGAATAGTTTTGGAGTACAGGATGATTTCTTATACGACTATGCTATTCCGGTTTTGAATCGGACGGCAGACGAAGGGCAACCGTTTTTCGCTACCTTATTGTCAATCAGCAATCATCCGCCTTATGTAATACCTCCTTATTTCCATCCCCGAACGGACAAACCGGAAACTCAGATTGTGGAATATGCGGACTGGGCTTTGCGTAAATTTTTCGAAGAAGCGCGCAAACAGTCGTGGTTTGAGAATACGATATTCGTGTTGGAGGGAGATCATGGCAAATTGGTTGGGGATGCGGAGTGTGAACTTCCGCAATCGTATAATCATATCCCGTTGATGATTTATTCCAGCAGTATAACTCCAGCGGAACATATGGCTTTTGGTGGACAAATAGACATACAGCCTACGGTATTGGGACTGTTGGGTATTGATTATTTGCAGAATAATTTCGGAGTGGACTTGTTGAAAGAAGAACGTCCGTGTATGTTTTATACAGCCGATAATATGATTGTAGGCCGTAATGCGACTCAGTTGTATATGTACAATTATGAGACGAATCAGGAATTTACCTATCATACCGATAATGGGAAGCTGGTTCACGTCCCGATGGATGATAGTTTTCTGCCCTTGAAAGAATATAGTTTTTCCATGCTCCAGTCAGCGGAATATCTGGTGAAGCATGGAAAAACAGTGAATTCATCCGAGACTACTTTTTGATGAATTTGTATATCTCGGCAGTCTGGCGAAGAACGGGTTTGGGTGATTGATAGATCCGTTCGAACTGGTAGCCTTCCTTTTCGAACTCGGGAAGATTCCGTTCCGCATCCTGCATTCCTATTAGCAGGAACCCTTCCGAAGGACGGTCTTTGTAGAAATTTCCGATCCGGTTTCCCAGGTAGAAGTTGATTTCAAAATAGTGTACAGGGTCACCTATGGAGCGTACACCGGCCTCGATAAATTCGTAAAGCGTGCCTGCGCTTGCCGGTACTACCCGGTCTATCTCCGTAGCAACGGATTTTACCGATTTTGAATTGAGAATAGGTGGCTGGTAAGCTCCGTCCAGTGCGATATACATTCCCATAGTCAGTGCAACGATGGCATAGAGGAATCGGTTGCTGAGTGTATATTTGCGTTGATAGAACCACCAGCAGATGCCAAGCAATGTAGGAATGGCAATTAATATGAAAGAGCCGATTCCGTTAATGTTCTGTATGGCATGCAGGAAATTGATGTTGTTCTGCGCATGACGGCCTTGAAAGATTGTTTCCGGGATAAGACCGCATTTCACGGCAATGAAACAGGCAAACAATAGTAAACTCAGTACGGCGAGGATACTACCGTATACTTTTATCACTTTAGAGCGTTTCTTCACCAGATAGAATAAATATTTTGCCAGGAAGTATGCGATGAAAGGATAAATAGGCATTAGGTATACGCTACGTTTACTTTGCGGTATGCAATAGAATATGAATGTGGCAACTATGCTGGTAAGAGCGAACAAATCCACCGGATCCATATTCTTGATCCATGCGGTAAAGCGTTTCCACCAGGCAGCCGGCTGGATACTGAATTTATGATAGGTGAGACTGAAAAGAGAAAGCAGTGCCAATAACGTCCAAGGTACATAACCGGCAAACAGGGTTACGAAGTTGTAATGCCAGGGATTCACGCAGGAGTCGTAACTCATTGTGTTGGTCATACGTCCGAAGTTCTCTTCCATGACTAATGCAAGGAATTCTTCTCCCCCTTGTTGGTAAGCGGCTATGTACCAACAGAACGGCAAGATGAGTGAAAGGATGGCCCATGCGGAAAGGAGAAGGAAAGCCCTGAAGAAGTTTACTCCTCTGAGCAGAAGGAATACACCTGTAACCAGACAGGGGATGATAGTGCCTACCGGACCTTTGGTCAACGTTCCCAAACTCATAAGAAGGATAGCCAGCCAGGGAATGCCTTTAAGCCCTTTCTCGTACCATCTGTAAAAACAATATAACGCACAGACGGTGAGGGCTGTCAGCACCATATCCACCCGGCAGTTGGCTCCGGCACGATGCAACTCGAAGTTGGTCAAGGTGATGAATGCGGTGAGCAGCGCCACTTCCGTTCCTTTTCTTTTGGCGAAGAAAAGAAAGCCGAAAAGAGTCATGGAGATTAGCGCGATGGCCGATGGCAAACGGGAAGTCATCTCCGTAACCTGACCACCGTTCAATGTTGAAACGGCTGCAATAGTCCAATGGAAGAAAGGTGGTTTGTAGGGTATCTCTCCTCCATTATTTCTCGGCAAAATCCAGTTGTCGCTTTCCAACATAGAATAGGATACAATCGATTCGCGGGGCTCGCCTTTGGTGTGATACTCCGGCAGCCCGAGAAAAGGAAGGATCGTTACTACGCAAATGACTAATAGTAGCCAGAAAGCTTTGTTAGAAGTCAATGTTTTCATATTTATTTGTTTTGAATTTTATATCATATTTATTTTCTTCCGAAGTCCGCCGGGATTTCTCCCCATTCTTTCGTTTCCCATTTGAGGATACGGGTAGTGTAGGTATTCGTGCTCAGCCACCTTTCCGCCCGTTCTATCAATTGAAATAGTGCTTCTGTTTCCTCATTTCGGGGGAGTTTGGTCTTGCACTTCTTTTGTCGTACCCAACTGATGGCATTGACACTGTCGCTATAAATGGGCATATCGAATCCTTTCTGTTTCAATAGCGCCAGTCCGTGCACGATAGCTAAAAATTCTCCGATATTATTCGTTCCTTTCATCGGACCGAAATGGAAGATCTCTTGTCGGCTGGCTATGTGTACACCGCGATACTCCATAGGGCCGGGATTTCCACTGCAAGCCGCGTCTACCGCCAGGCTATTGTCTATCACGGAAGGAGGCAACAGGTCGGAGGATATCTTTTCATTTTTCTTTTTTGCGTTTTTTCCTATATAAGCGTATGGTGAGGCTGAGAGTGCGCGTTCGGCTTCTTCGCGGGTGTCGAAAGATTTATATTTGGCGCCTTCATACCCTTTGATTTGGAGCTGGCAATCCGTCCAGGAGGTATAAACTCCGGGAGTGACGCCTTCCCATACTACGTAGAATTTCTGTTTAGCCATAAAAGATAATGGTTTATTCGGCTGCGAAGGTACGAATATATTCTCTAACTGAACAAGTTAGTAGAGTTACTTGTTATAAAAAAAAGAGAGTTTAAGAAATATCATATATAAGAAAGGATATATTATGGAAAGATCTTTTAGTGAAGCATTAAAACATCGTCGGACTTACTATTCAATTACTAATCAATCACCTATATCCGATCAGGAAATCGAGTGTATCGTGAGTACGGTTGTTCGTCACGTGCCTTCGGCATTTAATTCTCAGTCCACACGCGTGGTGTTACTGCTGGGTGAGTCTCACAAGAAATTGTGGAAAATCGTGAAAGACGCTTTGAAGAAGATTGTGCCGGCAGACGCCTTTGTGAAAACAGAGGAGAAGATAGACCACTCATTTGCCTGTGGATATGGAACTGTGTTGTTCTTTGAAGATCAGAAAGTAGTCAAAGGGCTTCAGGAAGCTTTTCCCTCCTATCAGGAAAACTTTCCGGGATGGTCGCTGCAAACTTCCGCCATGCACCAACTGGCTATGTGGACAATGCTGGAAGATGTGGGCTTCGGAGCGTCATTGCAACATTATAACCCGTTGATTGACGAGGAAGTGCGTCGGACATGGAACTTGCCGGAGCATTGGCACTTGATTGCCGAAATGCCGTTCGGGCTTCCTGCCGAAAAACCGGGAGAAAAAGAATTCCAACCACTCGAAGAAAGAGTGAAAATCTTTAAATAATGAAATAAATGACTAATTTTGCAGGTAAAATTAGTCATTTATGATTCGTATCTTCCTTACCGGCTATATGGGCGCCGGAAAAACGACATTGGGCAAGGCTTTTGCCCGCAAGATGAATATACCGTTCATTGATCTGGATTGGTATATCGAAGAGCGTTTCCACAAAACGGTGGGAGAGTTATTCACAGAACGGGGTGAGGCCGGATTCAGGGAGCTGGAGAGGAATATGCTTCATGAGGTAGCCGAGTTCGAGAATGTGGTAATCTCTACGGGTGGGGGAGCGCCTTGTTTTTTTGATAATATGGAGTTTATGAATCGGGCAGGTAAGACGGTTTTTCTGGATGTGCATCCCGATGTGCTGTTCAGACGCTTGCGTGTGGCCAAGCAGCAGCGTCCCATCCTTCAGGGAAAAGAAGATGACGAGTTGAAAACTTTTATCATACAGGCACTTGAAAAACGCGCGCCTTTTTATCATCAGGCACATTATATCTTTAATGCGGACGAATTGGAAGACCGATGGCAGATTGAAACATCGGTGCAACGTTTGCAACAACTTCTCGGATTATAGCATAATTGAACGAATTAATAAGCAATTAATTGGCAAGATGTAGATAAATCTGTATTTTTGCCCTCCAATTATTTACTAAAAATACTGAATTACAGAAAAATGAGAAAGTGGCGTATTGAAGATTCTGAGGAACTCTACAACATCACAGGTTGGGGGACCTCCTACTTTGGTATTAATGACAAAGGACATGTCGTTGTTACACCGCGTAAAGACGGAGTGACTGTCGATCTGAAAGAATTGGTTGACGAGTTGCAGTTGCGGGATGTGGCAGCCCCTATGCTGGTACGTTTCCCGGATATTCTGGACAACCGTATTGAAAAGATGTCGTCTTGTTTCAAACAGGCGGCTGAGGAATACGGGTATAAAGCGCAGAACTTTATTATCTATCCGATCAAGGTCAACCAGATGCGCCCTGTAGTGGAGGAAATTATCAGTCACGGAAAGAAGTTCAATCTTGGACTGGAAGCCGGTTCCAAGCCTGAGCTCCATGCGGTGATTGCCGTCAATACGGATTCCGACTCATTGATTGTCTGCAATGGTTATAAAGACGAAAGTTATATAGAACTGGCTTTGCTTGCCCAGAAAATGGGTAAACGTATCTTCCTCGTTGTGGAGAAGATGAACGAGCTGAAGCTGATAGCGAAGATGGCAAAACAGCTGAATGTGGAACCCAACATCGGTATCCGTATCAAACTCGCTTCTTCCGGTAGCGGAAAGTGGGAAGAGTCGGGAGGAGATGCCAGCAAGTTCGGCTTGACTTCCAGTGAGTTGCTCGAAGCACTCGATTTTCTGGAAAGTAAGGGCATGAAGGATTGTCTGAAGTTGATTCATTTCCATATCGGAAGTCAGGTGACGAAGATCCGCCGCATCAAGACCGCCTTGCGTGAGGCTTCACAGTTCTATGTGCAACTTCATTCGATGGGATTCAAGGTCGAGTTCGTCGATATCGGTGGCGGATTGGGAGTCGATTATGACGGAACACGTTCATCCAGCAGTGAGGGGAGTGTCAATTATTCGATCCAGGAATATGTGAACGATTCGATTTCCACTTTGGTGGACGTGAGTGACAAAAACGGTATCCCGCATCCGAACATCATAACAGAGAGTGGCCGTGCCTTGACGGCGCATCATTCGGTACTTATTTTTGAGGTGCTCGAAACGGCTACCTTGCCCGAATGGGACGATGAAGAGGAGATTGCTCCGGATGCACATGAACTGGTGCAGGAATTGTATGCCATTTGGGATACACTGAACCAGAATAAGATGTTGGAGGCTTGGCATGATGCGCAGCAGATCAGGGAAGAGGCGTTGGATTTGTTTAGTCATGGAATCGTGGACTTGAAGACCCGTGCGCAGATCGAGCGTCTGTACTGGTCGATCACTCGTGAGATCAATCAGATTGCCGGTGGTTTGAAACATGCGCCTGATGAATTCCGGGGATTGTCTAAGCTGTTGGCGGATAAATACTTCTGTAACTTCTCATTGTTCCAGTCACTGCCGGACTCTTGGGCGATTGACCAGATATTCCCGATTATGCCTATACAGCGGTTGGATGAAAAGCCCGAACGTTCGGCTACTTTGCAGGATATAACCTGTGACTCGGACGGTAAGATTGCCAACTTTATTTCTACGCGTAATGTAGCTCATTATCTGCCTGTACATGCTTTGAAGAAAACGGAGCCTTATTATGTCGCTGTTTTCCTGGTGGGGGCTTATCAGGAGATTTTGGGAGATATGCATAATTTGTTCGGTGACACGAATGCCGTACACGTTTCGGTGAATGAGAAGGGATACAGTATCGAACAGATTATTGATGGAGAAACGGTAGCGGAAGTATTGGATTATGTGCAATACAGTCCGAAGAAACTGGTACGTACACTCGAAACTTGGGTGACGAAATCGGTGAAAGAGGGTAAGATCTCTTTGGAAGAGGGAAAAGAATTTCTTTCCAACTACCGTTCGGGACTTTATGGATATACGTATTTGGAATAATAATGAGAGAAAAACTAACAGTAATTAAGGTGGGTGGCAAAATCGTAGAAGAGGAAGCCACCCTTCGTCAGTTGTTAAATGACTTTGCTGCCATTGAAGGACACAAAGTGCTGGTTCACGGCGGCGGTCGGTCGGCTACAAAGATTGCCGCACAACTGGGCATTGAAAGCAAAATGGTGAATGGTCGCCGTATTACTGATGTGGAGACATTGAAAGTGGTAACTATGGTGTATGGCGGTTTGGTCAATAAGAGTATTGTTGCCGGACTGCAGGCGCGTGGAGTGAATGCACTCGGATTGACCGGGGCGGATATGAATGTGATCCGGTCGGTGAAACGTCCGGTCAAGGATGTGGATTACGGATTTGTTGGGGATGTGGAAAAGGTGGATGCAACTTTACTGTCGGATTTGATACACAAAGGAGTTGTTCCGGTGATGGCTCCGTTGACACATGACGGACAGGGAAATATGCTGAATACCAATGCGGATACGATTGCCGGAGAGACGGCTAAGGCTTTGTCGGCACTGTTTGATGTGACGTTGGTGTATTGTTTCGAAAAGAAAGGAGTGCTGCGTGACGAGAACGATGACGATAGTGTGATTCCGCAGATTACCCGTGCCGAATTCGAACAATACGTAGCCGACGGCGTTATTCAAGGCGGTATGATTCCGAAGTTGGAGAACTCTTTTGAAGCAATAAATGCGGGGGTGTCGGAAGTGATAATCACCTTAGCGTCAGCGATTAACGACAATGGAGGAACAAAAATAAAAAAATAATTCAAAAAAAAGTAGTGGGCGCCTGTAACTTTTCGTATCCTAGCCCGTCATTATTATAGAGATGCAAGAAATCAGCTTCCGAAACGATATTTTGCCGTTGAAAGATAAACTCTTTCGATTGGCTCTCAGAATTACTCTGGATAGAGCTGAAGCCGAGGATGTCGTTCAGGATACCATGATAAGAGTGTGGAACAAGCGTGATGAGTGGCCGCAATTCGAATCGGTCGAAGCCTATTGCCTGATTGTGGCAAAGAATCTGGCGATAGACCGGAGTCAGAAGAAAGAAGCTCAGAATGTGGAACTCACTCCGGAAATGGAGGAGGAGCCTGATGCCAATAGTCCGTATGACCGGATGGTTCATGATGAAAAAATGAGGATCATTAACAGGCTGGTCGACGAACTTCCCGAAAAACAGCGGCTTATCATGCAACTGAGGGACATTGAAGGTGAAAGCTATAAAAAAATTGCAGCCCTTCTGAATCTGACCGAAGAACAGGTAAAAGTAAATCTGTTCAGAGCCAGACAAAAGGTGAAACAAAGGTATTTAGAAATTGACGAATATGGATTATAAAGATATAGAACAGCTCCTCGAGCGATACTGGCAATGCGAAACTTCCGTTGAGGAGGAAGCAACATTGCGCGACTTCTTCGCAAAGGAAGAAGTTCCGGCTCATCTGCTCCGTTATAAGAACTTGTTCGTTTATCAACAGGTTCAGCAAGAGGTAGGGCTGGGCGAAGACTTTGACGCGCGTATTCTGGCAGAGGTAGAGCCGGTGGTGGTAAAAGCAAAACGCTTGACGCTGGTCGGTCGCTTCGTTCCTCTCTTCAAGGCGGCTGCCGTAATTGCAATCATCCTTTCTTTGGGGAATGTGGCACAACATTCTTTCTCCGGAGATGACGGAAGTGTATTGGCGGCAGATACCATTGGTAAGCAGGTAACCGCACCGTCGGTCGCAATCTCGAATGACGTGAAAGCGGATCAGGCACTCGTTGACAGTTTGGCGAGGATTGATCATAAGGCGCACGTTATGAACGAATAGACATTTTCATTTGCTTTAAACATATAATATAGTTAGTGTGCTTAATTAAAACAACAACGAAGGCGAAACTGTGAAGTTTTCAATTCTCTCAATTTTTTAGATTAAAACTAACTAAATAAATGGGCTACCGCGTGATGCAGTAGCCCTTTTATGCTTTTAAACGGTCTTTATTTAAACTGTCTTTATTTGATCTGCCGTATATTTTTTCTTGGAGCATCCACTTCTTGAGGATCTCCTTTATAGGCAATATCACCGCTTCCTTTGACGCGGGCAACCAGCTTCTGACTGGCATAGCAACTGATGTTGCCGGAGCCGCTAATGCTTGCGTCTGTGTTTTCTGCCTGCAAATCGGCGGCCTGAATATTTCCTGATCCGGCAATAGAATAGCTCGCTTGAATGGCTTTGCCGTTCAGATTGATATTGCCCGAACCGGAAATACTTGCTTGACATTCCTGACTCTCTATTTGTTGTAGTCTTACATCTCCCGAGCCATTAATTGAAACGGCCATTTTTTGGCAATTGAATCCTTCTCCCTGAATGTTGCCCGAACCGTTGATGTGGAATTCAATATCTTTAGAGGTTTGTATCCCATTGATTAATCTTATATTTCCTGAACCGTTGACCGACAGTTTATTCAGCTCCGGAGCAAAAACTTTTATTTCCAGTTTTCCTTTCCAGATAGTGACATTCTTCTTGAATTTTATAATGAATGTACTACCCTCCACATACGTTTCTATAAGTGGTATGATGTTGTCGGAACCATGAATTTCGACATGGCTGCATGTGTCTTGCCAATAACTGATGTTGGCACTTCCCACTAGTTTGATTTCATTGAAGTGGTCGGCTTTCACTTCTTTGGAGATGTAATTCTTGCTGCCTACGATGTGTTTTCCCTGCAAGCAAGAGCCGGCAGTAAGTACTAGAAACATTCCCGTGACTAATACGAGCAATAAACTTGTTTTCATAATTACGCTTTTTTATGATTGATATAATGGTTAGACGGAAGAATTTGATCTAAAGTTGCATCTTCCATAAAGTTTTTCGTTAGCGTCTTCTTTTTTATTACTTTTGTGGCTGTTGATAGGAGGATTATAATGGATAAGATTATAGAAGATGATGAGTTAGGGCGTTTGGTGATACGCGTCAATTCACGTGCGAAAAGTCTTGTGTTTCGTACCAAGAGTGATGCTGTTTATGTTTCAGTTCCTCCTGGTACCACCCTGAAAGAAGTGAAACTGGCCATAGAGAACCTGCGTGGAAAACTTCTGGCCTCCCGGCAAAAAATCGCTCGTTCGTTGATTGGTTTGAATTATAAGATTGATGCGGAGCATTTTAAACTATCTTTGGTGTCGGGCGAGAAAGATCAGTTTCTGGCTAATTCCCGGTTGGGTGTCATGGAGATCGTTTGTCCGCCTCATGCTGATTTTACAGATGAAAAACTGCAAAGCTGGTTGCATAAGGTTATTGAAGAATCATTGAGGCGAAATGCCAAAAGTATTCTGCCTTCACGTTTGACCTTCTTGTCCAAGCAATGCGGATTGCCCTATTCGAGTGTGAAAATAAACTCCAGTCAGGGCAGATGGGGGAGTTGTTCGGCTCGAAAAGCTATTAATTTATCCTATTACCTGGTTTTGCTGCCTTCTCATTTGATAGACTATGTGTTGTTGCACGAATTATGCCATACCCGCGAGATGAATCATAGCGAACGATTCTGGGCATTGCTGAATCAATTTACAGAAGGAAAAGCATTGGCCTTGCGGGGAGAATTGAGAAAGTACCGTACGGAAATATAAAATGCTTTACAGCCAAGATAATATTTTTGCATTGTCACGAACTTAGTTTATTCTATCTTGGGTAAAGCCTTGTAAGCTCCTATTTCTGGCTGTCTTCTAAATCTTATACATTCCTGATGATGGTTCGTTATGATACGTAATAGGGGGATATGTCTTTATTATTTGGCTAATTGTTTAATCCCGTCCGATTCTTTTTCAAACTGATAAGCCCCTCCTTGTTCGCTAAGATCAAACGTAGAGACTAGTTCTGTGTTATTATCTACGATCAATAAAGCGCTTTGTTCTGCAAAACGTCCTACTTCTACCGTGTAAGGTTCTTCCGATATGGTTTTATTGGAGATAAGACTGTCGTTGACGAACAAAGAGATAGAATCTCCGGCAAAACCTTTTACCAGACTGATTGTATAGCTTTCGATGAAATGACGTTCTTCCTGCTTTTCCCGTTGTAGCCGCATACTCATGTATACGAAAATAACAACGACAAAGATGACGGCAAAAGCCAGAATTCCGTTGCCTACCATGAACTGTTTATTGGTGTTTAGACGATGTGCCATAGTGCTTATTTTTTTAATTGCGGTGTAAAGATACAAAGATAAGGCTGTTAATTCATACTTTTTTTCTTTAATGTTTTGTAGTCGAACAGATTATTTATATCTTTGCAACCGAAAACGGATGAAAGGTGGAGGGGCGATTAAGCTCCTTTTTTTGTTCTTATATAGTTAATAAATGATAGAAAAGAAAACTGTTTGTCAGATTGTAGAAGAGTGGCTGGAAGGAAAAGACTACTTTCTAGTAGAAGTGACCGTAAGCCCGGATGACAAGATCGTGGTTGAGATAGACCATGCAGAAGGTGTTTGGATTGAAGATTGTGTGGAGCTTAGCCGCTACATAGAGTCGAAACTGAACCGTGAAGAGGAGGATTATGAACTGGAAGTGGGTTCGGCCGGTATCGGACAGCCCTTTAAGGTGCTGCAACAGTATTACATCCACATCGGACAGGAAGTGGAAGTGATGACTAAGGGTGGACAGAAACTGACCGGTGTTCTGAAACATGCAGATGAAGAGAAATTTACAGTGTCTGTGCAGAAGAAAGTGAAAATGGAAGGTGCTAAGCGTCCGAAACTGGTGGAAGAGGACGAAACCTTCACTTACGAGCAAATAAAATATACTAAATACTTAATTAGCTTTAAATAGTTATGGCCAAAAAAGAAGAAACAATCAGCTTGATTGATACATTTTCGGAATTTAAGGAACTGAAAAATATCGATAGAACGACGATGGTTAGCGTACTGGAAGAGTCGTTTCGTAGTGTTATCGCGAAAATGTTTGGCACCGATGAGAATTACGACGTGATCGTGAACCCGGACAAAGGGGACTTCGAGATATGGCGTAACCGTGAAGTTGTGGCCGATGAAGACCTGACGAACCCGAATATGCAGATCTCATTGAGTGAAGCGCAGAAAATCGACGCTTCCTATGAGGTGGGTGAAGAGGTGACTGACGAAGTGATCTTTGCCAAATTCGGTCGTCGTGCTATCCTGAATCTCCGCCAGACATTGGCTTCCAAGATTCTGGAATTGGAAAAAGACAGTATTTATAATAAATATATAGATAAGGTAGGTACAATCATCAATGCAGAAGTTTATCAAATCTGGAAAAAGGAAATGTTGCTTCTGGACGATGAAGGAAACGAGTTGCTGTTGCCGAAGACGGAGCAAATTCCAAGCGATTTCTATCGTAAAGGTGAAACGGCCCGTGCGGTGGTTGCCCGCGTGGACAACAAGAATAATAATCCTAAGATTATCTTGTCACGTACTTCTCCCGTTTTCCTGCAACGTCTGTTCGAGATGGAAGTACCCGAAATTAATGATGGTTTGATTACCATCAAGAAGATTGCCCGTATCCCTGGCGAACGTGCCAAGATCGCGGTAGAATCTTACGATGACAGAATCGACCCTGTAGGAGCCTGTGTAGGTGTAAAGGGAAGTCGTATTCATGGCATTGTTCGTGAACTTCGCAATGAGAACATCGACGTAATTAATTACACATCGAACATCTCATTGTTTATACAGCGTGCTTTGAGCCCGGCTAAGATTTCTTCTATCCGTCTGAATGAGGAAGAGAAGAAAGCGGAGGTTTTCCTCAAACCGGAAGAAGTTTCGCTGGCTATCGGTAAAGGCGGTTTGAATATCAAACTGGCCAGTATGTTAACTGAGTACACTATCGACGTGTTCCGTGAGTTGGATGAGAGTGTAGCTGATGAGGATATCTATCTTGACGAGTTCAGAGACGAAATCGACGGATGGGTGATCGACGCTATCAAAGCTATCGGCATCGATACGGCGAAGGCTGTGTTGAATGCTCCTCGTGAGATGTTGATTGAAAAGACGGACTTGGAAGAAGAGACGGTGGACGAGGTAATACGCATTTTGAAATCGGAGTTTGAAGAAAGTGAGAATTGAAAATTGAGAGTTGAGAGTTGGGAGTGAAAGAAATCCATACTCATTCCACTCTCAACTTTCAATTCTCCACTCTCAACTTCTTAAAGCTCCATTTATTCATTAAATTTAAAATATGACGATAAGGTTAAACAAAGTTACAAGAGATTTGAACGTAGGAATCGCGACGGTAGTTGAGTTCCTGCAAAATAAGGGGTATACCGTTGAGGCTAATCCTAATACAAAAATTAGCGAGGAGCAATACGCTATACTCGTAAAAGAGTTTAGTACAGATAAGAACCTTAGACTTGAGTCGGAGCGTTTCATTCAGGAACGTCAGAATAAGGATCGTAATAAGGCGTCGGTTTCGATTGAAGGCTTTGAAAAGCAACCGGAAAAACCGAAGTCGGAAGATGTGATCAAAACAGTCGTACCGGAGGATGCACGCCCGAAGTTTAAACCTGTCGGGAAAATTGACTTGGATAAATTGAACGGTCGTAGAACTGAGAAAGTTGAGAAAGAACCGGAACAGAAGAAAGAAACTGTTGAAGAACGTCCAGTAGCTCAACCGGAAGTGAAGAAGGCACCTGAGGTGAAGGTAGAAGAGGTGGTAGCACCTGTTCAGGCGGAACCTGTGGCTAAACAAGTTGAACCGGTCAAACAGACAGAACCGGTGAAGCAACCGGAGGCTGTAAAACCGGAACCGGTGAAAGAGTCGGAACCTATAGTGGAAAAGCAACCGGCAGAAGTTGAAAAAGTAGTGGAGGAAGTGATTAAAGAAGAGCCGAAGGTAGAAGTTGCACCTGTGAAGGCGGAAGAACATTGCAGCATGGAACAACCTGTGAAAACAGTATCGGCGGAAGTAGCCCCGGAGACAACGGTAGAGAAAGAAACTTCTAAAGAAGAAGAGATATTCAAAATCCGTCAACCGGAATTGGGTGCGAAAATCAATGTAATCGGTCAGATTGACTTGGCTGCATTGAACCAGTCTACCCGTCCTAAGAAGAAATCGAAGGAAGAGAAACGCCGTGAACGTGAAGAGAAAGAGAAAATCCGTCAGGATCAGAAGAAGTTGATGAAAGAAGCTATCATCAAAGAGATTCGCAAGGATGACTCGAAACTGCAGAAGGGTGGAGTGAAAGATAATGTTGACGCAGCCGGAAACAAGAAAAAACGGAACCGTATCAACAAAGAGAAGGTGGACGTGAACAACGTGGCTACTTCGGGCTTTGCTGCTCCGAGACCGAATGTGCAAGGCAAAGGCGGTAACAATGGTGGCAACAACCAGGGTGGCAATAATAACCGTAAAAATAATAATAAGGATCGCTTCAAGAAACCGGTTATCAAACAGGAGGTAAGCGAGGAAGATGTAGCAAAGCAGGTAAAAGAAACTCTTGCTCGTCTGACAACCAAAGGTAAGAATAAGACTTCCAAATATCGTAAAGAGAAACGCGAGATGGCTTCCAACCGTATGCAGGAATTGGAAGATCAAGAAATGGCGGACAGCAAGGTATTGAAGCTGACCGAATTCGTTACGGCTAATGAACTGGCAACGATGATGGATGTTTCTGTCAACCAGGTAATCGCCACTTGTATGAGTATCGGTATCATGGTTTCCATCAATCAGCGTCTGGATGCTGAAACAATCAATCTGGTGGCTGAAGAATTCGGATTCAAGACCGAATATGTAAGTGCGGAAGTTGCTCAGGCTATTGTGGAAGAGGAAGACGCTCCGGAAGATCTGGAACCGCGCGCTCCGATTGTTACGGTGATGGGACATGTTGACCACGGTAAGACTTCATTGCTTGACTATATCCGTAAGGCGAATGTGATTGCCGGTGAGGCCGGAGGTATCACACAGCATATCGGTGCATATAATGTGAAGTTGGAGGACGGACGCCGTATCACATTCCTCGATACTCCGGGTCATGAGGCGTTTACCGCTATGCGTGCCCGTGGTGCGAAAGTAACGGATATCGCCATTATTATTGTAGCTGCCGATGATAACGTCATGCCGCAAACAAAGGAAGCAATCAACCATGCGATGGCGGCAGGTGTGCCTATTGTCTTTGCCATTAATAAGGTTGATAAGCCGACGGCAAATCCGGATAAGATTAAGGAAGAACTGGCTGCCATGAACTATCTCGTTGAAGAATGGGGTGGTAAATATCAGTCACAAGATATCTCTGCCAAGAAAGGCATAGGTGTGGAAGATTTGTTGGAAAAGGTATTGCTGGAAGCGGAAATGCTTGATCTGAAAGCGAATCCGAACCGTAATGCTACGGGTTCCATCATCGAATCTTCATTGGACAAGGGACGTGGATATGTAGCTACTGTGCTGGTATCTAACGGTACTTTGAAAGTGGGAGACATTGTATTGGCAGGAACAAGCTACGGACGTGTGAAGGCAATGTTCAACGAACGTAATCAGCGTATTAAGGAAGCAGGACCTGCCGAACCGGCATTGATTCTGGGATTGAATGGCGCTCCTGCCGCAGGTGACACATTCCACGTGGTAGAAAGCGATCAGGAAGCCCGTGAAATTACCAACAAACGTGAGCAGTTGGCTCGCGAACAGGGCTTGCGTACGCAGAAAATCCTTACATTGGATGAGTTGGGTCGTCGTATCGCTTTGGGTAACTTCCAGGAATTGAACATCATTGTGAAGGGTGACGTGGACGGTTCTGTCGAAGCATTGAGCGACTCCTTGATTAAGTTGTCTACCGAACAGATCCAGGTTAATGTAATCCATAAGGGTGTGGGAGCAATCTCCGAGTCGGATGTTTCTCTGGCTGCCGCTTCAGATGCGATTATCGTCGGATTCCAGGTACGTCCTTCGGGTGCTGCCGCTAAGATGGCGGAACAGGAAGGTGTCGATATCCGCAAATACTCTGTCATCTATGATGCAATCGAGGAGGTGAAAGCTGCTATGGAAGGTATGTTGGCACCGGAACTGAAAGAACAGGTGACAGCTACGATCGAAGTGCGTGAAGTATTCAACATCACGAAGGTGGGACTTGTAGCCGGTGCGATGGTGAAGACCGGAAAGGTGAAACGCAGCGACAAGGCTCGTTTGATTCGCGATGGTATCGTTATCTTTACCGGAAACATCAACGCTTTGAAACGCTTCAAGGACGATGTGAAGGAAGTGGGTACAAACTTCGAGTGTGGTATCAGTCTGGTGAATTGCAATGACATGAAGGTGGGCGATATGATCGAGACATTCGAGGAAATAGAAGTGAAACAGACATTATAAACTGTACTGTATTGAGAATAAACGGAGGCACAGAGTGAATTATAACTCCGTGCCTCTTTTTTCTTTATAGAAAGGAATATGACAACGATTGATATAATAATCCTTATAGTAGTGGGTGCAGGGGCGATTGTAGGCTTTATAAAGGGCTTTATCCGTCAGTTGGCCTCTATCTTGGGATTGATAGTCGGTTTGCTGGCGGCAAAGGCTTTGTATGCTTCTTTGGCGGAGAAGCTTTGTCCGGCAGTGACAGATTCGATGACCGTTGCGCAGGTATTGGCTTTCATAATGATATGGATTGCCGTTCCGTTGATTTTTGTGCTGATTGCCTCTTTGTTGACAAAAGCGATGAAAGCCATTTCGCTGAACTGGTTGAACCGTTGGCTGGGAAGCGGGTTGGGAGCGCTTAAATTTCTGTTATTAATAAGTGTGGTGATTGGAGCGATAGAGTTTGTGGATGGCGATAATAAGTTAATTAGTGCAACAAAAAAGGAAGAATCCTTGTTATATTATCCGATGGAGACGTTTGCGGGAATTTTTTTTCCTGCTGCAAAGAATATGACTCAACAATATATATTAGAGAATAAAGATGCAACAAGAAGAACCCAATAAATATGTAAAGGAACTGACGCAGGAGAAGTATAAATATGGCTTCACCACGGAAGTGCATACCGATGTCATTGAGCGTGGACTCAATGAGGATGTGATTCGTTTGATTTCATCGAAAAAGAACGAACCGGAATGGTTGCTGGAGTTCCGGCTGAAAGCGTACCGCCATTGGCTGACGCTGGAAATGCCTACATGGGCACATCTCCGTATTCCGGAGATTGATTATCAGGCTATTTCATACTATGCTGACCCGACGAAGAAGAAAGAGGGACCGAAAAGTATGGAAGAAGTAGATCCTGAACTTATAAAGACGTTTAATAAACTGGGAATTCCTCTGGAAGAACAGATGGCTCTTAGCGGGATGGCGGTGGATGCAGTAATGGATTCCGTATCCGTAAAGACGACATTCAAGGAAACATTGATGGAAAAGGGAATTATTTTCTGCTCGTTCAGTGAGGCGGTGCGCGAACATCCGGATTTGGTAAAGAAATATATGGGGTCGGTAGTGGGTTACCGTGACAATTTCTTTGCCGCACTGAATTCGGCAGTGTTCTCGGACGGCTCATTCGTCTATATACCGAAGGGAGTACGTTGTCCGATGGAACTTTCCACCTATTTCCGTATCAATGCCCGCAACACGGGACAGTTTGAACGCAC
Organism: Bacteroides finegoldii DSM 17565; assembly: GCF_000156195.1. GTDB lineage: Bacteria > Bacteroidota > Bacteroidia > Bacteroidales > Bacteroidaceae > Bacteroides > Bacteroides finegoldii. The sequence continues at coordinate 88,368 of NZ_GG688329.1, forward strand.
ATTGATAGTGGCGGATGATGATTCGTATGTTTCCTATCTGGAAGGGTGTACGGCTCCGATGCGGGATGAGAACCAGTTGCACGCCGCTATTGTAGAAATTGTTGTACACGACCGTGCGGAGGTGAAATACAGTACCGTTCAGAACTGGTATCCGGGAGATTCCGAAGGTAAGGGCGGTGTATATAACTTTGTGACGAAGCGTGGTAACTGCAAAGGGGTGGACAGCAAACTCTCTTGGACGCAGGTGGAGACCGGTTCGGCAATTACCTGGAAATATCCTTCCTGTATTCTGACAGGTGATAATTCGACGGCCGAGTTTTATTCCGTAGCTGTGACAAACAATTTTCAGCAGGCGGACACCGGTACGAAGATGATTCATTTAGGGAAGAATACCCGTAGTACGATTGTAAGTAAAGGTATCTCTGCCGGACATAGCGAGAACTCCTATCGCGGGTTGGTGCGTGTGGCGGAAAAAGCGGATAATGCCCGTAACTACAGTCAGTGTGACTCGCTGTTGCTGGGGGATAAATGCGGTGCGCATACGTTCCCGTATATGGACATTCACAATGAGACGGCGGTAGTGGAGCATGAAGCTACGACGAGCAAGATCAGTGAAGATCAGATTTTCTATTGCAATCAGCGTGGTATCCCGACAGAAGACGCTATCGGGCTGATTGTGAACGGATATGCGAAAGAAGTATTGAATAAGCTTCCGATGGAATTTGCGGTAGAAGCACAGAAGTTGCTTACTATTTCGTTGGAAGGAAGCGTAGGATAAATGAATTTTAATCAAGATTATGTTAGAGATAAAAGACCTGCATGCCAGCATCAATGGCAAAGAGATATTGAAAGGCATTAACCTGACGGTAAAGCCGGGCGAAGTACACGCGATTATGGGACCGAACGGTTCCGGTAAAAGTACGCTTTCCTCCGTATTGGTGGGTAATCCTGCTTTTGAGGTAACGAAAGGTTCGGTTACTTTTTATGGAAAGAATCTGTTAGAACTGAGTCCGGAAGACCGCAGTCATGAGGGTATTTTCCTTAGTTTCCAGTATCCGGTAGAGATTCCGGGTGTGAGCATGGTAAACTTTATGCGTGCTGCTGTGAATGAACAACGCAAATATAAAGGTCTGCCTGCACTGACCGCCAGTGAGTTTTTGAAACTGATGCGCGAGAAACGTGCGGTTGTTGAACTGGACAATAAGCTCGCTAACCGTTCGGTGAACGAAGGTTTCTCCGGTGGAGAGAAGAAACGGAACGAGATTTTCCAGATGGCAATGCTGGAACCGCGTTTGAGCATTCTCGATGAAACGGATTCCGGTTTGGACATCGATGCGCTCCGTATTGTGGCCGAAGGGGTAAATAAACTGAAGACTCCCGAAACCAGTACGATTGTCATCACCCACTACCAACGTTTGCTCGATTATATCAAACCGGATATTGTGCATGTGCTTTACAAAGGTCGTATCGTGAAAACTGCCGGACCGGAACTTGCTCTGGAATTGGAAGATAAAGGTTATGACTGGATTAAGAAAGAAGTAGGAGAATGACGATGAATGCTGAACAACAATACATAGATCTCTTCTCACAAACGGAAGCCATGATCTGCAAACATAGCGCTGAGGTGTTAAATGCCCCTCGTGCTGCTGCTTTTGCCGATTTTGAGCGAATCGGATTTCCGACCCGTAAGATGGAGAAGTACAAATATACGGATGTAAGCAAGTATTTTGAACCGGATTTCGGTCTGAATCTGAACCGTCTTGCTATTCCGGTCAATCCGTATGAGGTGTTTAAGTGCGATGTTCCGAACATGAGCACAGCTCTTTATTTTGTGGTCAATGACGCATTCTATAATAAGGCACTCCCTAAAACCCATTTACCGGAGGGCGTTATTTTCGGTAGCCTGAAAGAGGTGGCCGAACAGTATCCGGAGTTGGTGAAGAAGTATTATGGTAAGTTGGCGGATACCTCCAAAGATGGTGTGACAGCTTTTAATACGACTTTTGCACAGGATGGTGTTATCTTCTATGTGCCGAAGAATGTGGTTGTGGAAAAACCTATTCAGTTGGTGAACATCCTGCGTGCGGATGTCAACTTTATGGTCAATCGCCGTGTGCTGATTATTCTGGAAGACGGTGCGCAGGCACGTTTATTGCTTTGCGACCATGCAATGGATAACGTGAATTTCCTGGCAACGCAGGTGATTGAGGTTTTTGCCGGAGAGAATGTGGTATTCGATATGTATGAGTTGGAAGAGACACATACCAGCACGGTGCGTTTCAGCAACCTGTATGTGAAGCAGGAAGCGAACAGCAATGTACATCTGAATGGCATGACGTTGCATAACGGTACAACCCGTAATACAACCGAAGTGTTGTTGGCAGGCGAGGGAGCTGAAATAAATCTTTGCGGCATGGCTATCGCTGATAAGAACCAGCATGTGGATAACAACACGAGTATTGACCATGCAGTGCCCAACTGTACGAGTAATGAGCTGTTTAAATACGTGCTCGATGATCAAGCGGTAGGTGCTTTTGCCGGGTTGGTACTGGTGCGTCCTGATGCGCAGCATACAAGTTCCCAGCAAACCAACCGTAATCTTTGCGCCACCCGTGATGCGCGGATGTATACACAGCCCCAGTTGGAGATTTATGCGGACGACGTGAAGTGTTCGCACGGAGCGACAGTGGGACAGCTTGATGAAAATGCGTTGTTCTATATGCGTGCACGTGGAATTGCGGAGAAAGAAGCGCGGTTGCTGTTGATGTTTGCATTTGTCAATGAAGTGATTGATACGATTCGTCTGGATGCGTTGAAGGACCGCCTTCATCTGTTGGTGGAAAAACGCTTCCGTGGTGAGTTGAACAGATGTCAGGGATGTGCAATCTGTAAATGAACATAAAAATGGATATTCAAAAGATACGTGAGGATTTTCCGATCTTGAGCCGTACGGTTTATGGTAAGCCTTTGGTTTATTTCGACAACGGTGCGACGACGCAGAAGCCTCGTCTGGTGGTCGATTCGTTGGTAGATGAATATTACTCCGTGAATGCAAATGTGCATCGCGGCGTACATTATCTCTCTCAACAGGCTACGGAACTGCATGAAGCTTCTCGTGAGACGGTACGTCAGTTTATTAATGCCCGTACTACTAACGAAGTGATCTTCACTCGGGGAACAACGGAAAGCATTAACCTGCTTGTCTCCAGTTTCGGTGATGAATTTATGGAAGAAGGAGATGAAGTTATCCTTTCGGTGATGGAACATCACAGCAATATCGTTCCCTGGCAGTTGTTGGCAGCCCGCAAAGGTATTGCCATCAAAGTAATCCCGATGAACGATAAAGGTGAGCTATTGTTGGATGAATATGAGAAACTCTTCTCCGAACGTACTAAAATTGTCAGTGTAGTCCAGGTTTCCAATGTCTTGGGCACTGTGAATCCGGTCAAGGAAATGATTGCGACAGCACATGCCCATGGTGTGCCTTTCCTGGTAGATGCTGCCCAGTCCATTCCTCACATGAAGGTGGACGTGCAGGATTTGGGAGCCGATTTTCTAGTGTTCTCTGCCCATAAGATATACGGACCGACAGGAGTCGGCGTGCTGTATGGAAAAGAAGAGTGGTTGGACCGTCTGCCGCCTTATCAAGGAGGAGGAGAGATGATTCAGCATGTCTCTTTCGAGAAAACGACGTTTAATGAACTTCCTTTCAAATTTGAAGCCGGCACACCGGATTATATCGGTACGACCGGATTGGCGAAAGCCCTTGATTATGTGAACGGTATCGGCATGGAACGGATTGCGGATCACGAACATGAACTGACTAATTACGCTTTGCGACGATTGAAGGAAATTCCCGATATGCGTATATTCGGTGAAGCTTCCGACAGGGGAGCTGTAATTTCTTTCCTGGTAGGTAATATTCATCACTTTGACTTAGGGACGTTATTAGACCGTTTGGGTATCGCTGTCCGCACAGGACATCATTGTGCACAACCTTTGATGCAGCGACTTGGCATTGAAGGTACCGTCAGAGCTTCGTTTGCTATGTACAATACGAAAGCTGAAGTAGATGCATTGGTGGCAGGAATCGAACGTGTCAGCCGTATGTTTTAGTCCATAAAACAAAATAGTCTCATATATTAAATCGCTGTTCCTTGAAGGAATGGCGATTTTTTTATTCTTTAACTAAAAAAAGTTCCCTCCGAGTGCAGTTATTTGGAGTTTGATGCGTCTAATATATAAAACGAATATTTGGAGGGTCGTGAGACTATGCTTATATTATAAATTCTCTCTCTTTAACATTAATGGCAGCTATATCGTAAAATACATACGGTATAGCTGCAACTTTTTCATGGACACTGCTATTCATCCCTTTTTGATTTTCTTTCTTTTTTACTTGCTTTTTTCGATTGATTTCCATATTTTTAGCGGTTGTAAACCCTTTAATAATTTTGGATCTATGGATGACATTCTTTTCTGGCTGGTTCCGGTCGCTTCCGTGTTGGCCCTCTGTTTTGCCTATTACTTTCATAAGCAAATGATGAAAGAGAGTGAGGGTACACCTCAAATGATAAAGATAGCTGCCGCTGTGCGCAAGGGAGCTATGTCTTATTTGAAACAACAGTACAAAATAGTAGGTTGCGTATTCTTGGGATTGGTGATTTTGTTTTCGATTATGGCATACGGCTTCCACGTACAAAACGCATGGGTTCCCATTGCCTTCCTGACAGGTGGTTTCTTCTCCGGTCTTTCCGGTTTTCTTGGAATGAAAACGGCTACTTACGCTTCGGCACGTACCGCTAATGCAGCTCGCAATTCACTGAATGCGGGGTTAAGAATCGCTTTCCGGAGCGGTGCGGTGATGGGGCTCGTAGTTGTCGGTCTAGGTTTACTTGATATTTCCTTTTGGTATCTGTTGCTGAATGCGGTGATTCCTGCTGATGCACTGACACCTACTCATAAACTCTGTGTGATTACCACTACCATGCTTACTTTTGGGATGGGAGCTTCGACGCAGGCGCTTTTTGCCCGTGTGGGCGGAGGTATCTATACGAAGGCTGCCGATGTCGGGGCTGACCTGGTAGGTAAGGTAGAAGCCGGAATCCCGGAAGATGATCCTCGCAATCCGGCTACTATTGCCGATAATGTCGGTGACAATGTCGGTGATGTGGCAGGTATGGGAGCTGATTTATACGAATCCTATTGCGGCTCTATTCTGGCAACGGCTGCGCTGGGTGCTGCCGCCTTTATCCATTCGGCGGATACGGCAATGCAGTTTAAGGCAGTGATTGCGCCTATGCTGATTGCAGCTGTCGGAATCATTCTTTCTATTATAGGTATATTCGCTGTCCGTACTAAAGAGAATGCGACGATGAAAGATTTGCTTGGCTCATTGGCATTTGGGACAAATCTTAGTTCGGTACTTATTGTTGTTGCCACTTTTTTGATACTATGGCTTTTGCAGTTGGATAATTGGATTTTGATTTCTTGTGCCGTAGTAGTCGGCCTGCTGGTCGGCATTGTCATCGGACGTTCTACGGAATATTACACCTCCCAATCCTATCGTCCTACACAAAAGTTGAGCGAGAGCGGTAAGACGGGACCTGCGACTGTCATTATTTCCGGTATAGGGTTGGGTATGCTTTCTACAGCAATTCCCGTAATTGCTGTGGTGGTTGGTATCATTGCTTCTTATCTGCTGGCTTCCGGTGGTGATTTCACTAATGTCGGAATGGGATTGTACGGAATCGGCATTGCGGCTGTCGGCATGCTTTCTACGTTGGGCATTACGTTGGCGACCGATGCTTACGGTCCGATTGCGGATAATGCAGGTGGTAATGCCGAGATGTCCGGGCTAGGCGCTGAGGTCCGTAAGCGTACTGATGCGCTCGACTCGTTGGGAAATACGACTGCGGCTACCGGTAAAGGTTTTGCGATAGGTTCTGCGGCACTGACCGGCTTGGCTTTGCTGGCTTCTTATATTGAAGAAATACGAATCGGCTTGACACGTCTTGGAAGCGTGGAGCTTACTTTCCCGGATGGTGGAACTGTCAGTGTGGCAAATGCCACATTTGTAGATTTCATGAATTATTATGAAGTAAACCTGATGAACCCGAAAGTCCTTTCAGGTATGTTCCTTGGCTCGATGATGGCTTTCCTGTTCTGTGGACTGACAATGAACGCTGTTGGGCGTGCGGCGGGACACATGGTAGATGAGGTGCGTCGGCAGTTCCGTGAGATTAAAGGTATTCTGACAGGAGAGGCGGAGCCGGATTACGAACGTTGTGTTGCCATCTCTACGAAAGGCGCTCAACGGGAAATGGTTGTTCCCTCCTTGATTGCCATTATCGCTCCTATCTTTACCGGGCTCATCTTTGGCGTTCCCGGTGTGCTTGGGTTGTTGATTGGCGGTTTAAGTAGTGGCTTTGTATTGGCTATTTTTATGGCTAATGCCGGAGGAGCATGGGATAACGCAAAGAAATATGTGGAAGAAGGTAACTTCGGTGGAAAGGGAAGTGAGGTTCACAAGGCGACGGTAGTGGGTGACACGGTGGGTGACCCCTTTAAGGATACGTCCGGTCCGAGCTTGAATATTTTGATAAAGCTTATGAGTATGGTAGCTATTGTGATGGCAGGGCTTACTGTTGCTTGGAGCTTATTTTAAAAAGTGAGAAATAAGGAAGAAAAAGGAGGCGAAATACGGTCTCCTTTTTTATTTCGTTTAATTTTGCAGCTAAATAAAAACGATAAAGATGTTATTACCTTATTTAAATGAGAATCTGATTGAAGCAGGATGCGATGAGGCCGGTCGTGGCTGCCTGGCAGGAGCGGTATATGCTGCTGCGGTTATTCTTCCGGGAGATTTTAAGAATGAGTTGTTGAATGATTCCAAACAACTGACGGAAAAACAGCGTTATGCATTGCGTGAGGTCATACAACGGGAAGCGGTGGCTTGGGCGGTTGGTGTTGTCTCACCGGAAGAAATTGATGAGCTAAATATTTTGCGCGCTTCTTTCCTGGCCATGCATCGTGCCGTTGATCAATTGGCTATTCGTCCCCAACATTTGCTGATCGATGGAAACCGTTTTAATAAATATCCCGGCATTCCTCATACAACGATTGTGAAAGGGGATGGAAAGTATCTTTCAATAGCGGCCGCATCTATATTGGCAAAGACATACAGAGATGATTATATGAATCGTCTTCATGAGGAGTTCCCTTATTATGATTGGGATCACAATAAAGGCTACCCGACTAAAAAGCACCGCGCGGCTATTGCCGAACGGGGAACGACTCCTTACCATCGAATGACCTTCAATTTGTTGGGAGATGGACAACTGACTTTAGGTTTTTAAATCAGTTTGGGCTTCTTCTATTCTCATCCGTTCTACATTTTTTTGCAGAATAGACACGTTTTTGTTATGTATAACCGCAAAAATGTTCTATTTAGGCTAAAAAGCTGTTGATTAGTGCTTTTATTTGTTATTGAAATACTATATATTTGCAAACAATAACAAGGATTAAAAAGTATAAAATCATGGCAACGAACAAGCTACTTTCTTTTATGAAGCTCATTGGGATGACCTTCATTATGACAATTATTACTCTTCCTGCGAATGCGCAGTTCTTACGTACTTCTTATTTTATGGAAGGTACACACTATCGTCAGCAATTGAATCCCGCTTTGACACCGACGAAAGGATTTATTAATCTTCCGGTGATAGGTGCCGTCAATGCAACGGTTGGTTCTACTTCATTAGGTTATCAGGATATTATTGATATTATAGACGACGGTGGTGATTTTTATACCAAACCAGATTTCATGAACCGTTTGAAAGATAATAATACGCTGAATGTGAATTTCAGTACTGAAATCCTTTCTGCTGGATGGTATAAAGGAAAGAACTTCTGGTCATTCAATATTGGTCTTCGTACAGATATTGGTGCTAATTTGACCAAATCAATGTTTACGTTCCTAAATCAGATGGAGACAATAGAAGACAATTGGAGAAATAGCAACTATGATATTAGTGGTCAGCAATTGAATATCAATGCTTATACAGAAATAGGTTTAGGACTTTCCCGCCAGATTAATAGTCGTTTGACTGTTGGTGCTAGAGTAAAGGCTTTATTAGGTATTGGTAATATGGAATTGAAGCTTAATAGAATAGCAATGAGTGCTAATCTACCTACTGACCAACAAATAAATGAATGGTCTAATGATAGCTATTGGAGTGGCTCTTTGGGGGAGATTGAAACAAAAGCTAAAGACTTGAAAGCAAAGTTTGATAACTATCATGCAAACCTCACTGTTGGTGCCGAGCTTAAGAGTTCTTTCAAAGGTTTAGAATTAAAAGAAGAAGAGGGTAAAGATTATGTAACTGATTTTGACTTTGATAGTGGAAATTTAGGTATAGCTGGTTATGGTTTTGGCATTGATTTAGGTGCGTCTTATAAAATTCTGGATAATTTGACTGTATCTGCTTCTATTCTCGATTTAGGTTTTATTTCTTGGTCTAAATCAAGTACAAAGATTGCATCTGCTAATCCGGATCCAATCAATATTAAAGGAAGTACTTATGCAGATATGATTAATATAACTGACCCACAAAATAGTGTTAAGGGTGCATTGAATCAGCTACAGAATGATACTGAAAATTATATGGATCTTGTGACGCAAGGTGATGTGCTTAACTATGATATGTTGCAGCTCGAAGTAGGTGAAGCTAAAGAATCTCGGAAATCTCGTCTTGCTTCTACTTTAGTATTAGGTGCAGAATACGGTTTCTTCAATAATAAATTGGCTGTTGGTGTATTGTCAACAACTCGTTTTGTACAACCAGATGCCCTTACTGAATTGACATTGTCAGCAAACTATCGTCCGAAGAGTTGGTTTAACGTAGCGCTTAGTTATTCGGCTATTCAGTCAGCAGGTAAGTCTTTCGGACTTGGTTTGAAATTGGGACCGATCTTTCTTGGAACTGACTATATGTTCTTAGGAAAGAACTCAAACTCAGTTAATGGATTTATCGGAGTTTCTATTCCATTGAATAAAAGAAAAGCTTGCTGTAAACAAGGATAAAAAATAATTTCTCTCTCTATTCTCTTTTTATTAATTTCTCTAGAAGAAAAAACGTATAATGTGCAGCTTGTCGCTTATGGTTTATATAAGATGACAAGCTGTTTTTATTTTGCAGGTTTGGACGACCTCAATTATGTGGAGTAGTATTCCATACAAGAGGTTCTGAGTTGAATTTAGAACCATTTGATTTTCCGGAATATCACGAACGCCAATGTTGACAATCCGATGGAGAAGAGCACAATCAACGAGAAAGCGAAAGGTACTTCTTCTAGGTGGATATCCACATTCATACCATAGAAGCTGGCAATCAATGTCGGGAGCATTAATACAATGGATAAACTGGTCATGCGTTTCATGATTGTATTCACATTGTTCGAGATGATGGAAGCGAAAGCGTCCATTGTGCCTGTAAGGATATCACTGTAAATATTGACGGTATTGAGTGCCTGTTTCAATTCAATAATAACATCCTCTACCAATTCCTTGTCCAGGTAATCCGTGTCTTGGAAAATCGTTTTCAGTTTGCCGATCATCACTTCATTGCCCCGTATGGAAGTATTGAAATAAACCAGTGTTTTCTGCAATCGCATCAGGCGAAGCAGGTCCTCATTACGGATACTGCGTTCCAATTCCTTTTCCGCAGCACTGATGTCCAGATTTATCTGTTTCAGATATTTCAGAAACCATACGGCAGAAGAATAGATAAGCCGTAAAATCAAATCCAACTTATTGCGGACAATGATACCTTTCCGACGGGTATGCTCGATAAAGTCCGGCAGCAAATCAGTGTTGTAATAACAGACGGATATGATGATTTCATTATTGGTGATAATGCCGATGGGGACAGTGCCGAAAGGCAGATTCTCGTTTTGCTTGTTCTGCACCGGGATGCGCAGAATGGTGAGCAACCAATTCCCCTCCGTGTCTGTACGCGGACGTTCGTCGGTATCGGCAATATCATCAAGAAATGATTCGGGAACATTTAGTGTTTTAGTCAGAAATTCAAAGTCATCATTGTTCGGGCATACTACGTTGACCCAGCTATTGGGCAGCCATTGTGCTTTTTCCACAAAGCCAGCCTCACAATAAAGATACGTTCTCATCTTAATTGTCTCCTTTCGTTGTTTAGTACGAGCAGAGACATCGGATATTAATGACTCTGTTCGCTTTAATTAATACTAGTTGTGCACGTTCGCGGGTTTGAATCGTCCATATTTCTATGATTTTAATTTAAAAGCGTTGCAAAGGTAAATAAAATAGTTGGATTGCCCGTTGATAATCAACTGGCTTAACATAGATTAAGCGTCATCGTAACCATCTTTTTTGTACCTTTGCGCCCGAAAATCAGAGTGATAATTTAAATATTGAAATATTATGAGTAAGAAAGCCCTTTTAATGATCCTCGACGGTTGGGGACTAGGTGACCAAAAGAAAGACGACGTAATCTTCAACACTCCCACTCCTTATTGGGATTATCTGATGAACACTTATCCTCACTCTCAGCTCCAGGCAAGCGGTGAAAATGTAGGTTTGCCCGACGGACAGATGGGTAACTCAGAGGTAGGACACTTGAATATCGGTGCAGGACGCGTAGTTTATCAGGACTTGGTGAAAATCAACCGTGCGTGCGCTGACAATAGTATTCTGAAAAATCCGGAAATCATTTCGGCTTTCTCTTATGCAAAGGAAAACGGAAAGAATGTGCATTTCATGGGACTGACTTCCAACGGTGGCGTACATAGCTCACTGGTTCATCTTTTCAAGCTTTGCGATATCGCTAAGGAATATAATATCGACAATACATTCATCCATTGCTTCATGGACGGTCGTGATACGGACCCGAAGAGCGGTAAGGGATTTATTGAGGAACTGTCTGCTCATTGTGAGAAATCGGCAGGAAAGATCGCTTCCATCATCGGCCGTTATTACGCAATGGACCGTGACAAACGTTGGGAACGTGTAAAAGAAGCATACGATCTGTTGGTGAACGGTGAAGGAAAGAAGGCAACCGATATGGTTCAGGCAATGCAGGAATCTTACGATGAAGGTGTGACGGACGAATTTATCAAGCCGATTGTAAATGCCAATGTCGACGGAACAATCAAAGAAGGTGACGTGGTAATCTTCTTCAACTATCGTAACGACCGTGCCAAAGAGCTGACCGTTGTGTTGACTCAGCAGGATATGCCGGAAGCAGGCATGCACACCATTCCGGGATTGCAATATTACTGTATGACTCCGTATGACGCTTCTTTCAAAGGTGTACATATCCTGTTCGACAAAGAAAATGTGGCTAACACTTTGGGTGAGTATCTTTCTGCTAAGGGTATGAGCCAGCTTCATATCGCTGAGACGGAAAAGTATGCTCACGTGACGTTCTTCTTCAACGGTGGACGTGAAACTCCGTTTGACAAGGAAGACCGTATCCTCGTTCCGTCTCCGAAAGTAGCTACTTACGACTTGAAACCGGAAATGAGCGCTTACGAAGTAAAAGATAAACTGGTGGCTGCTATCAACGAAAACAAATATGATTTCATCGTAGTGAACTTCGCCAACGGTGATATGGTAGGCCATACGGGTATTTACGAAGCTATCGAGAAAGCTGTTGTTGCTGTAGACGCTTGTGTGAAAGATGTGATCGAAGCTGCTAAAGCACAGGATTACGAAGCAATCATCATTGCCGATCATGGTAATGCTGACCACGCTTTGAATGAGGACGGTACTCCAAACACGGCTCACTCTCTGAATCCCGTTCCTTGTGTTTACGTGACAGAGAATAAGGCTGCGAAAGTAGAGAACGGCCGTCTGGCTGATGTCGCTCCGACTATCCTGAAGATTATGGGATTGGAAGTTCCGGCTGAGATGGACGGTAGCGTGTTGATTAAGTAATTTAGATTTTTATAATTGGGAGGGCGGGGTAGAACTCCGCCTTTTTTGTCTGATATAAATATTGCAAATGATACAGATTGATGATGTAGTTGTATCGCTGGATGTGCTTCGGGAAAAGTTCCTTTGTAATCTGGACGCTTGTAAAGGTGAATGTTGCATTGAGGGAGATGCAGGGGCACCTGTAGAGTTGGAGGAAGTGGAGAAACTGGAAGAAGTGTTGCCGGTTATTTGGGATGAGCTGGCACCCGAAGCCCGTGCGATAATCGAAAAGCAAGGAGTGGTATATACGGATGAGGAAGGAGATCTGGTGACCTCTATTGTTAATAATAAAGACTGTGTCTTTACTTGTTATGATGAGAAGGGATGTTGCTACTGCGCTATTGAAAAAGCCTATCGTGAAGGAAAAACAGATTTCTATAAACCGGTATCCTGCCATCTTTATCCTATCCGTATCGGAGATTACGGACCTTACAAGGCTGTCAATTATCATCGTTGGGATGTATGCAAGGCGGCAGTGTTGCTAGGTAAAAAGGAAAACCTCCCGGTTTATCGGTTCCTGAAAGAGCCTTTGATCCGTAAGTTCGGGGAGGAATGGTATAAAGAACTGGAAATAGCGGTTGAGGAACTGAAAAAACAACATCTTCTCTGATTCTCGGTTCCACGGGATAGTAAGATGAAAAGAAAAACGCCTGCTGTGAGATTACTCTCCGGCAGGCGTTTCCTCGTTGTAAGATGTGAGGTTGGTTTATAAAAACGTAATATGACAACTATGCATCGATATTTGCATACGTTGCGTTCTCTTCAATAAATTCGCGGCGCGGACCTACGTCTTCACCCATCAGCATGGAGAAGATATAATCGGCTTCCGCTGCATTATCTATATTTACTTGCTTCAGCATACGGTTTTCGGGGTCCATAGTCGTACTCCATAGCTGTTCCGCATTCATCTCACCCAAACCTTTGTATCGTTGGATGTGTACGGCGCTTTCGGAACCACCGCCGTAAGTGTCGATGAAATTTTGAAGCTGCGCGTCTGTCCAGCAATATTCTTTTACCTTGCCTTTCGTACAAAGGTAGAGCGGAGGAGTAGCAATGTACAGGTATCCGTTCTGAATGATTTGAGGCATATAGCGGAAGAAGAAAGTCATGATCAATGTGTCGATGTGAGAACCATCGACGTCGGCATCGGTCATGATGATAATCTTGTGATAACGCAGCTTTTCGATATTTGCTTCTTTGCTGTCATCTTCCGTTCCGATTGTCACCCCTAATGCGGTATATATATTACGGATTTCCTCGCTTTCCAAAGCTTTGTGGTACATGGCTTTCTCCACATTCAGAATCTTACCGCGTAACGGGAGGATGGCTTGGAACATACGGTTACGGCCTTGTTTGGCAGTACCGCCTGCCGAATCTCCCTCGACAAGGAACAGTTCGCATTTAGACGGATCTTTGTCCGAACAGTCGGCCAGTTTGCCCGGCAGACCGCCTCCGGACATCGGAGACTTGCGTTGTACCATTTCACGGGCTTTTCTTGCAGCGTGACGGGCGGTAGCGGCTAAAATCACCTTGTCAACAATTGTTTTGGCCTCTTTCGGATGTTCTTCCAAATAGTAGGATAACACTTCACCTACCGCTTGGTCTACAGCACCCATTACTTCGTTGTTACCCAACTTCGTCTTGGTCTGTCCCTCAAATTGAGGTTCGGCTACTTTTACAGAAATAACAGCGGTCAAGCCTTCGCGGAAGTCATCTCCCGAGATTTCCACCTTCACCTTTTCCAGCATTTTGCTGTCTTCGGCGTATTTCTTCAATGTACGGGTTAATGCGCGGCGGAAACCGGCCAGGTGCGTACCACCTTCGATGGTGTTGATATTATTAACGTATGAGTGAACGTTTTCGGAGAATCCGGTATTGTACATGATAGCCACTTCAATAGGAATTCCCTGCTTCTCTGAATTGAGATAAATAACGTCGTTTATCAAGTGTTCGCGAGAAGACTCGATGAAGCGTACAAACTCTCTCAGACCTTCTTCCGAATAGAATTGCTCGCTTTTGAAGCTGCCGTCTTCATTTACCACGCGGCGGTCGGTCAGTGAGATGCGTAGTCCTGCATTCAAGTAGGCCAATTCGCGCAGACGTGAAGCCAATATTTTGTAGTCATACACCGTTTCCGTGAAAATGCTGCCATCCGGCCAGAATTGTTGGCGGGTACCGGTAATGTCGGAAGTGCCGACTTCTTTTACAGAATAAAGTGGTTTACCTATTTCATACTCCTGCTGGTAAATCTTACCACCCCGGAATACTTGAGTAGTCATGTGTGTGGACAATGCGTTCACACAAGACATACCTACACCGTGCAGACCTCCGGATACTTTGTAGGAACCTTTATCGAACTTACCTCCGGCATGCAGTACGGTCATGGCTACTTCCAATGCCGACTTCTTTTCTTTCTCGTGATAGTCTACCGGAATACCGCGTCCGTTGTCCTGTACTGTGATTGAGTTGTCTTCGTTGATTGTCACCTCTATGTGCGTACAGTATCCTGCCAACGCTTCGTCGATGGAGTTATCGACAATTTCGTATACTAAGTGGTGAAGTCCCTTTACGCTGATGTCACCGATGTACATCGCAGGGCGTTTTCTTACTGCTTCGAGACCTTCCAATACCTGGATACTATCCGCAGAATAAGACCCGTTATTGGGAGTGATTTGTTCTTCGCTCATAATTGCCTTTCTAACTTTAATAACAGAGCAAATATAGTGAAATTTGTCGACTTGACGAAGAATAAACCGTGAAAAATTAAGAATGGAGGAGGATTCTCCGTTTTCTTGGGTGAACTGGTATATAGGTAATTATAAACAAGAAAGGCCGAACTTAAAAGTTCAGCCTGGTGCTATATAGAATTATTGAATTCTTCTTATTAAGCGAGCTTGTTGATGTAAATAGCCAACTTAGATTTCAGATTGTTAGCTTTGTTTTTGTGAATCACATTTGTCTTAGCCAACTTATCCAACATCTTTGTAATGCCCGGATACATTGCAACTGCTTCTGCTTTGTCAGTAGTTGCGCGAAGCTTTCTAACAGCGTTTCTCATGGTCTTGCCATAATATCTGTTGTGAAGTCTTCTAGTCTCTTCTTGTCTGATTCTTTTCAGTGATGATTTATGATTTGCCATCTCGACTAATCTGTTTTTTTTAGTTCGTTTATTCTTTTAACTTGTAGCCCGTGGGGGAATCGAACCCCCCTTTCAAGAATGAAAATCTTGCGTCCTAACCGATAGACGAACGGGCCATTCTGTGTTGCATTTCTGCTTTTGCTTTCTCGAATCTGTGTTTGTTTCTCGATTGCGGATGCAAAGGTAGGAACTTTTTTGAAACTGACAAACAATTTGCTGAAAAAAATAGCATAAATTTTCCGGTTGTCTTCTTTTGTCTTTCTTTTCTTTCTGATATTCAATTAATTATACTTCTCTGTTTCTCGTGAAAAAACTTCATTTTTCCTTTTGCCAATATCGGATGTACTTTTGCCTATACCTTATTATATATAAAGGGCGCTCTTTTCCTCTTCCTTCTCTCTGCGAACGGAATCGCTTATTTTCTTTTATTCGGCAGTCAACGGGATTCTTATTTAGAAGATTTTTTGTAGTTTTGTTCCGGAATGGAAATTTGTGATTGGTTATGCTGCAAAAAACGAAAGGAATCGTTCTTCATACATTAAAGTATAATGATACTTCTATCATTGTAGATATATATACGGAGCTTTCCGGCAGGGCTTCTTTTCTTGTGGCAGTTCCCCGTTCACGAAAAGCAGCGGTGAAATCCGTTCTTTTCCAGCCGTTGTCTTTTATTGAATTTGAGGCGGATTACAGACCGAATGCGACTCTTTATCGGGTGAAAGAGGCGAAATCCTTTTATCCTTTTTCTTCCATTCCCTATGATCCTTATAAATCTGCGATGGCACTTTTTCTATCGGAATTCCTTTATCGGGCTATTCGGGAGGAGGCTGAGAACCGTCCGTTGTTTGCTTATTTGCAGCATTCCATCATTTGGCTGGATGAGTGCAGGGAAGGATTCTCTAATTTCCATCTTGTTTTTCTAATGCGTCTTTCCCGTTTTTGGGCCTTTATCCCAATCTGGAAGACTATCATGCCGGTGATTACTTCGATTTGCTGAATGCTTGTTTTACTTCTACTCGTCCCCAACTGCATTCATCCTATATCAATCCTGAAGATGCGGGACGTCTTCGGCAATTGATGCGTATGAATTATGAGACTATGCATCTTTTCGGTATGAGTCGTGCCGAACGTACTCGTTGTCTGACGACTATCAATGATTATTATAGTCTGCATTTGCCGGACTTCCCGGTATTGAAATCATTAGAAGTGTTGAAAGAACTGTTTGATTAGCTCCTTTCGGCTGATAGGCACTGATTTAGTAGATGAAAGAAGTAGGGATACAATGTGTTTATTCCCTGCATTGTTCATATTGGATACCGGTATAGATGATTTGTCATGGCTGTGGTGACTTCTTCCCACGGCTGTGACGAGATCCTACCACAACCATGACGAGATCTCGTCACGGCCGTGACGAATTAACTATGTCGGTGTTTTAACAGAACAATGTCGGTAGTTTTATAAACTTATGCCAGTGCTTTGATAGATGAATGCCGGTACTTGAAGGATGATGAGAGACGTTTTGAGGAAATGATGAGAGATACTGGGAGAAATGATGAGAGATAACTCATCGTGAGTTATCTCTCATAAAGTATATTGCTGATATTTAATCTTTTATCTCTGATTTATGAGAGATGAGAGATCGAAAGTAAAAAAAACTTCTCAGTAGAGAGTGGGTGAATTATCCCAAAAGCTCTTTTACTTTTGCTGAGATGGCACGGCCTTCGGCAAGTCCTGCCAATTTCTTGGAAGCTACTCCCATTACTTTACCCATGTCTTTTCCGCTGGTGGCACCCACTTCGGCAATGATTTCCTTTAATGCCGCTTCCAGTTCTTCGGCAGACATTTGTTTCGGCAGATACTTCTCCATAACGGCTACCTGTCCTAGCTCTGCGTCAGCCAAGTCCTGACGGCCTTGTCCGATATAGATCTCGGCAGAGTCCTTTCCTTGTTTTACGAGTTTCTGGATGATTTTAAGTGCCGCGTCATCTGTCAGTGTATCGTTAGCTCCCGGAGCAGTCTTTGCTTCAAGGAAAAACTTCTTAACGTTTCTCAAAGTCTCTAAGGCTACTTTGTCCTTTGCCTTCATTGCGTTTTTTATGTCTTCGCTGACTTTATCAAATAAATCCATACTATTATAATTAAAAATTAAAGATTAAAAATTATAACTGAAGCCTGATTCTGCGAGTTTATAATCTTCGTTTTTAGTTCTTTGTTTAGAACGTAATCACGCCATTCTCGTCTGTTGCTTCTTCCGTTGTGACTTCTTCCTCCAAAGCGGCTTTGGTCCGTATCTTGGTGAGGGTTGTCTTATCGCGCATATATGTGGGAGAATCTTCTACCATAGCGATGATGTCGTCGTTGTCCAGATCTTCCATATTGAAGAGGTAGATGTGACGACGTTTGCGCAGACTCTTGCTTCCGATATTGCTGGCGCTTTCTCCGTATGCTTTGCGGATGCGTTCTTTGTTTTTCTCTTTTTCTTCTTCCAGTTGCAGTTGGCGTTCCTCTTCTTCCTGGCTGCGCGCAGCGTGCAGGCTGTCCATGCCGGGAACATCCTCTACTCCGAATCCGGTTGCAAGTACGGTAATCTTCACTTTTGTTTCCAAAGAGTTGTCGATGGCAACACCCCAGATAACCTCCACGCCTTCGCGGAACTTACTCATGAATTCATGTATCTCGTTCATCTCTTCCATCATCAATTCGGATGACGGACAGAAAGAAACGTTCAACATCACTTTTTTGGCGTTGAAGATATCGTTGTTGTTAAGTAGCGGAGAATGCAGCGCATCATCGATTGCTTTGGTTACCCGATTTTCTCCTTCACCGAATCCGGTACTCATGATGGCTACTCCACCATCTTTCAAGATAGTCTTCACATCGGCAAAGTCCAGGTTGACCGTACCGCGCATGGTGATAATCTCGGCAATACTTTTGGCAGCGATGGAGAGTGTATCATCGGCCTTGCCGAATGCATTCATAAAGGTAAGGTCGGCATATATTTCGCGCAAGCGTTCGTTGTTGATAACCAATAAAGCGTCAACGTGTTGAGCGATACGTTCCACGCCGTCCAACGCTTGGATAATTTTCTTTTCCCCTTCGAAGATAAAGGGGATGGTAACGATACCGACTGTCAGAATATCCATCTCCTTTGCGATGCGGGCAATGACAGGGGCTGCGCCGGTTCCTGTTCCACCACCCATTCCGGCAGTGATGAATACCATCTTGGTGCCGTCGTTCAGTTGGTTTCTAATGTCTTCTATACTTTCTTCGGCGGCATCGCGTGCCCGTTCGGGACGGTTGCCGGCCCCAAGACCTTGTGTGATGCTACGGCCCAGTTGCAGTTTCACCGGAACCGGTGATTCGGCCAATGCCTGGTTGTCCGTGTTGCAAAGAACGAACGTTACATCATGAATACCTTCCCGGTACATGTGGTTTACAGCGTTGCCACCACCACCACCTACGCCAATCACTTTGATGATCTTCGGTGAATCTGTCGGGAAATCGAATTGTACTATCTCGTCCATAATCTTATGCTAATTACTAGTTACTATTTACAAATTACAAGCTATGTCTCCGGAAGTTATTTCATTTCATCATCTTCATTGAAGATGTTGGTCATTTCCTCAATCGTTTTCTTCATTTTTGTTGTGAACCAACCGGGCTTAGCTTCTTTTTTCCGCCTTTCTTTCTCCTCCTTTTCTTTCTGTTTGCGAAGTTTCTCGGCTTCTTTGGCAGCCAGTTTGGCTTCTCGTTCCTCTTCCTCTTTCTTGAGTCGGGCGATGCGGGCCTGTTCTTTCAAATCTTGGTCGTTTTCGAACATATCGGCTGTCTTGAGAACTTCCGCTTCCGGTTTAGGAGTGGCCGGAGCAGGTTGAGAAACAGTTTCTATCAGGCAGCAATTCTGGTTCCCTTCAAACAGAAGTCCGAATAACGTATTCTGCGAGCCGTCTTTTTTCAGGATATCACTAGGGGCATGAACGGTATTGCGTGGAAGTCTTGCCATTCTGATTTTCTCTATTTTGCTACGTTTGCGCAACATCTCTTCCAGGTTCTTTAGGTTGGTAGCTCCTCCTGTCATGATAATTCCTGCCAGCAGTTTGTCGTCAAAGCCGGAGAGTTGTATCTGATTCCATACATTGGCGATGATTTCTTCGGCACGGGCTTCGATGATATTGTTGAGGTCGGCTACTTTAATGATACGGCTGTCATCGTCCAGTTTGCAAGTAGCCTCTTCTTGTTCGGGCTCTTCTTCATAAAGAGCGTCACCGTAGGTTTTCTTCAAACGTTCTGCTTCTTCCTCTTCCATCTGCAAGGTGGTGATGTCTCGTGTGATACTGTTACCTCCTAGTGGCAGCACAGTCAGGAAGCGGAGGATATTGTTTTTGTAAACGGAGATGGTAGTCGTATCTGCACCGAAGTCGACCAAAGCGCAGCCCGAACGGCGTTCGCTTTCTGTCAATACCGCGTTGGCTGTCACGAGCGGGGCAATCAGTTGTTCGGCTATATCTATTTTTGCCTGTTGGAAGCAATGCTCCAAATTCTTCCGCACGGAAGCACGGGCGACAATATTGAGGAAACGGCCTTCGATATGGCTTCCTACCAGACCCACCGGATTGGCTTGCAGGTTATTTCCCACTTTATATTCCTGTGGCGCTACGTCCAGTATGTCCATATCTACCACCGGGATGGCGATGTTCTCGTCGCCGATAGCACTGACAAGTTCCTCCGATATGATGGCTTCTTCTTCCAGATCGCGGCTTACCACGTTGCGTACTGTGCGAAGTGATTGACCGCCAATACCTACATATACTTTAGCAATTGAGTTTTTCAACTCACCTTCCAGTCTGTTGATGATAGAAGTCAGACTTTGTGCCGTCTTGTCCAGGTTAAAGATAACTCCTTTACGGATGAACGTAGAAGAGTCTTCCTGTGCATACGCCAGTATCTGCATACTTCCGTCACTGTTCTTTCTTCCGGCCACACCGGTTATCTTCGATGAACCAAGTTCAATAGCGGCGATAAATTCTGTTGTTGCCATCTCTTTATTTACTATTTAATTGTTTACAGTTTACTATTTGGAGAGATCTGTCACTTATATCTCATCACTTATCACTCATCGTTCTCTTTTCGTACAGATAATCTGATTGCTGAATTCAAGGTTGATGCGTGAATATTTGTTCCAGCCTACCTTATTGAGCCCTTTCTTATAGAATTCTTTCAGGCGTGCCAGTTTGTCTTCAAAGTCATCCAGTTTGCCGAGATAGACAAGGTGGTCTCCCACACGTGGCACTAATTCGATATTGCGGTCGGGCAATACATGAATCTGTTCTATCTGCGCATCCCAGAACTTATTGTTATGCAAAAATACACCAAACTTATATAAATCCTTCATTGCAAACGACTTTTCTACGTTTCCGGTGACAATTACCCGGTGAGCGACGCATTTTGCATCGGGAGGCATGACGGTTCCTTTGTTGTCAAGGTAGTAATTCTCACCGTTGGCGCTCATTACCCGTAAGATGGGAATGCGTTGTGTCACTTCCACGCAGACTTTGCCGCTAGGAGTCTTGTAGCATTCTGCTTCGTCAATCAACGGGTGTTTACTCAGTTCCCGTTCCAGTGACTTGGTAGAGATGCGTCCCATCTTTTTCCCGATGGGGTAGATGCCTTTTTTCTGAAGGATACCTTTCAGTTCGTCTTTAGTGATGAAACCGGCATAAGCGGTATCCTTGATAACTAATTCCATGTCACGGCAGGTCTGGTCGGCAGGCTTGCGGTTGAAGGCGCTGACAGCTACGACCAGGTAGGCTATGAGCACCAACATGACGATGGACAAAAGGATTCTCTTTACCATAAATTATTAATCATTCTTCCTTTCCAGTATTTTCTTTATCTCGGGGACATAGTTGTCTATATCTCCTGCTCCCAAAGTTATTAATACTTCAATGTTTTTATCTTTCAGAATGTTCAGTATATCTTCCTTTTTGCACATACTTTTTTCGATACCGGGACGGAGATTGTCGTAAATCAGCCGGCTGGTAACTCCCGGAATCGGGGCTTCGCGTGCCGGATAGATATCTACCAGAATCACTTCGTCAAGCAGCGACAGGCTGTCGGCAAAGTCTTGATAGAAATCGCGCGTACGGGTATAAAGGTGTGGCTGGAAGATAGCTGTGATTTTCTTGTCTTTGTAAAGCTCCCGCATCGACAGTACACTCTGCTTGATTTCTGAAGGGTGATGGGCATAGTCGCTCAGGAAGACTATCCGGTCGTTCTTGATCTTAAAGTCGAACCGGCGGTCTACTCCCCGAAAACTAGCCATGCCTCTTTTAATCTCTTCATCGGTTACTCCGTTCAGGTGTGCCAATGCCATAGCGGCTACGCCATTTTCTATGTTGATACTCACGGGCACTCCGAGTTGGATATCATTGATACGGGTATCCGGCGCCACAAAGTCTATAAATATCTCTCCGTTTCCGATGCGGATATTCTCTGCATGGAAGTCGCCCTCGTCACGTGAATAGGTGTAAACGCGTACACCGGGTTGCACTTTGGGCTGTAGTGAGATGCCTTTGCGGATGATCAATGCGCCGCCCGGCTGGATGAGGGTTGTGTAATGTTCGAAACTTTCCAGATAAGCTGCTTCTGTTCCGTAAATATCCAAGTGATCCGGATCGGTAGCTGTAATGACAGACATAAACGGGGACAGCCAATGGAAGGAACGGTCGAATTCGTCGGCTTCGATTACCGTGTAAGGGCTTTTCTGTGAAAGCAAGAGGTTTGTTCCGTAATTTTTCGAGATTCCTCCGAGAAAGGCGGTACATTCTACGTGTGACTGATGGAGCAGATGTGCCGTCATGGTGGATGTAGTGGTCTTTCCATGAGTACCGGCTACACACAAGCCTTTGCTCGAATGTGTAATCGTTCCCAATACTTGAGCGCGTTTTTGTATCTCGAATCCGTTGTTGCGGAAGTAAACCAGTTCTTCGTGTTCCTGTGGGACGGCGGGGGTGAATACGACGAGCGTACTTTCTTTGTCTTTACAAGCTTCCGGAATCAAATCCACATTTTCTTCGTAATGTATCTGCGCGCCTTCGGCAATCAGAGCTTCAGTCAATGGAGTGGGAGTACGGTCATATCCGGCTACTACCTTGCCTTTGAAGAGGAAGTAGCGTACAAGGGCACTCATACCGATACCGCCGGCACCTACGAAATAAACTGATTTTATAGTTTCGATATTCATTTCTTCTATCTTTAGTATTTGTATGAATCGATTAGTTCTTTGCTTCCGCCAGTTTTATCACTTCCTGCGCGATGATTTTCGCAGAATCGGGTAAAGCCAGCTTGGCTATATTCTCGCTTAATTCTTTTAATCTCCGCTCATCATTGACGGTGGTTAAAGCAACATCTACCAATGTCTTTTCCGCTTCGCTGTCTTTGACGTAGATAGCTGCCTGTTTGTCTACCAGTGCTAGGGCATTCTTAGTCTGATGGTCTTCGGCCACATTGGGGGAAGGTACCAGAATGACAGGTTTATGCAATAGGCAGAATTCAGAGATGGAGCCTGCTCCTGCACGGGAGATAACAAGGTCGGCCGCTGAATAGGCAGCAGCCATATCTTTGATAAAATCCGTTACATATAGATTGGGAAGTGCGCCTGCCGCTTTCACAGCTTCTGTCACTTGCGGATAGTAAAATTTACCGGTTTGCCAGATAAATTGTATGTTTCCGTTTTCTTTGATTGTCGCTAATCCGGCAGTCAGCGTGTTATTGATGGTGCGCGCTCCCAAGCTGCCACCTACGATAAGAATCGTTTTTTTGTCCGGTTGCAGATGGAAAGAACGTAGTGCGTCCTCTTTGGACGGCATATCTTTTGTCAGGTTCTGACGTACCGGATTTCCCGTCATGATAATCTTATCGGCAGGGAAGAATTTCTCCATACCGTCATAAGCTACACAGATTCTCCGGGCTTTCTGTGCCAATAGTTTATTGGTGACTCCGGCATACGAGTTCTGCTCCTGTATCAAGGTAGGCACTCCCATCATTCCAGCGGTCTTCAACGTGGGACCACTGGCGTAACCGCCTACGCCTACCGCTACTTGCGGACGGAAGTTCTTGATGATACTGCGCGCCTTCCATTGGCTGCGTATCAGTTTGATGATTACCGATACATTCTTCCATAAATGCTTGCGGTCGAAACCGGCTATCGGAAGACCGATGATTTGATAGCCCGCATCGGGAACCCGTTGCATTTCCATACGACCTTCCGCTCCTACAAAGAGGATTTTGGCGTCAGGGCGTAACTCTATTATCGCGTTTGCAATAGAGACGGCGGGAAAGATGTGCCCTCCCGTACCTCCACCGCTAATAATAATTCTAAGTTCTTTTTCCGTCATAGTTCTTTTCTCCTATCCGTTTCGTGCTACTGACCGTTCATTGCTTGTCACTCTCATCCTCGAATTTTGCATCGCTGTTCAAAATCTGTGCAGTTGGCTCGGCAGCAGTCTGAGCTTCCGAATTGGCGGCCGCATCTGTCGCGATCTGCAACTGAATCTGCGCATCGTGCGCTTTCTGTTCTTCCAGATGAGCGGTATATCGGCTGACGCTTAATATCATTCCGATGTAAGCACAATTAATCAATGTACTTGTTCCTCCTTTGCTGACTAGAGGTAGCGGTTGTCCTGTGACGGGGAATAGTCCGACGGCAACCATCATGTTCAGTATTGCCTGCGATACCAACAACAAGGCAATCCCCATCACAAGGAAGGCGGGAAAAGTCCTTTCGCATTTCTGGGCGATTCGTCCGGCCCGCATCAGCAAGCATAGATAGAGGAATACCACGAATATCCCCCCTATCAATCCCATCTCTTCGATCACAATGGCGAAGATAAAGTCGGAGAAGGCTTGACTGAGGAAATCGCGTTGTATTGAGTTGCCCGGACCTTTGCCGACTACATTGCTGGTAGCAATGGCGATTCGGGCGTGTGCTATCTGTGCGTCTTTATCAATATCGAACTTGGCGGCAGGTACCTCTTTATTTTCGAAGAAGCCGGAAACACGGTTCTGCCAGGTCTCGAAACGGTGAAGTCCCGGCGTATTGTGCAGTGTCTTTCCGGGAATGGCCATTAGTATTCCCACAGCCACTATGCCTACAAGTGCCATTAGCCCCAGCATACCGAACAGTTTCTTGGAAGATACCCGCCCGATGAACATCATCATACATACAACTCCGAATAGCAGCATGGCTGTTGAAAGGTTTTCCGGTGCAATAAGCAGAAAGACCAGTCCGGTAAGAATCATAATGTATTTGAAGGCTTTCGGGTTGGCTCCGTATTCGTCCTGTTTCTTGGACAAGATAAATGAGACGGCAATGATAACCGCCATTTTTGCCAACTCCGACGGTTGGAACTGTAATCCCATAAAGGTCATCCAACGCGCAGCTCCGTTGACACGGTCGCCTGTAATGATACCCATCAGGGTGACAAATGCCAACAGTACCAGAGAAATCGGATACAGGAAGACCGGAAATACCTGAAACCATTTGTAGGGTATGTTGTGTAGAATTACCACTACTACTGCACCCACCATCAGAATAACAGAGTGCTGTGTAATCGGTCCCCAATGGTCGCCACTTTTATAGGTCAGTGTCGACGCTGCCGAGAACACCTCGATTATCGAGATGAGGCAGAGACAAAGGAAAATAATCCAGATTACCTTGTCGCCTTTGAATATGTTCTTTAATAAATCCAATCTTGCAGAAATTAAAAATTATAAATTAAAAATTAAAGGGCACGGACGCATTCTTTAAATTGCTCGCCACGATCCTCGTAACTCTTGAAGAGGTCGAAAGAAGCGCAGCAAGGACTTAATAATACGGTTTCACCTTTCTTCGCCAATTTATAGGCGGCTTCTACGGCGTCTTTCATGCCGGTTTGCACGTCTGCTACGGGCAAACCGAAACGGTCGAAGAAATCATGCAGTTTCTCGTTGTGAAGTCCCATATATACAAGAGCCGAGCACTTTTCGCGTACCAGGTCTTCAATTTCCGTATAGTCGTTTCCTTTATCTTTTCCACCGAGAATCAATACTGTTTTGGTAGTCATGCTTTGCAGGGCATACCAACACGAATTGACGTTTGTCGCTTTGGAGTCGTTGATGAAATCAATTCCACGGACACGTGCCACTTTCTCCAACCGGTGTTCCACGCCCTTGAAGTCGGAGAGGGCCTTGCGTATGTTCTCTTTGGTGATACCTGCCAGATTGGCTGAGATACCGGCTGCCAAAGAATTGTACAGGTTATGCTGGCCTGTCAAAGCCAATTCCTCCTGTTCCATATTGAAAGCAATCGGCTCGTTGATTTTCACTTCGTGATCTTCTACGTATGCAATCGCTCCGTCTTCCTTTACGGCTGCGAAAGGGTAGAGGTGTGCTTTCAGACCATGCTTTGCCAATTCGCGTTTAATGATAGGGTCGTCGTTCCAGAAGATAAAAGCGTCGTCCGGAGTTTGATTCTGGGTGATACGGAATTTGGCATCGATGTAATTCTGCATACAATGATCGTAGCGGTCCAGATGGTCCGGAGTAATATTCATCAATACGGCTATATTTGCACGGAAGTTATACATATTATCCAACTGGAAAGAACTCAGTTCGATAATATAATAGTCATGGTGGTCTTCGGCTACCTGCAAAGCCAGGCTCTTGCCGATATTGCCTGCCAAACCTACGTTCATACCTGCACTCTTGAAAATATGGTAGATGAGGGAAGTCGTAGTCGTCTTCCCGTTCGAACCGGTGATACAGATCATTTTGGCGTTCGTGTAACGTCCGGCAAACTCAATCTCTGATATAACCGGCGTTCCTTGAGCTTTCAGTTTCAGAATGAGGGGAGCGTCATTCGGAATACCCGGACTTTTGATTACTTCGTCGGCATTCAGAATGAGTTCTTCGGTATGGCGGCCTTCTTCCCAGTCAATGTGGTGGCTGTCGAGAAGTTCCTTATACTTGTCCTTGATGGCGGACATATCCGAAACAAACGTCTCAAATCCTTTGACTTTAGCGAGTACGGCTGCACCTGCACCGCTTTCGCCAGCTCCTAAAATTACTATTCTTTTCATTTACACTAATGTGCTCTTGTCTCCAATATGCTGAATTGCCTATTAGTTGTGCACATCCTTTAAAAGTTAATAATCGGGTTAATACTCTCTGATTCTTTATTGTTAATTCACGCCTCAGTTATCTTCAGCGTTTACCTTATTTTCAGCGTTATAATCGTTATGGCTGCCAGCACGATGGTCACAATCCAAAAACGGACAGTAATTTTTGATTCGTGGAACAGTTGGTCGGGCTTGGTGAACTTCACCGTACATCCCGGTTCTATCAAATTCATGGAAGTGCGGAAATGATCGTGAATCGGCGTCCGTTTGAACAGCCGTTGTTTCACTCCTTTTCGTTTTCCGGCTTTATAGTAAGCCCGTTGGAGAATGACCGATAGATTTTCTACGAGGAATACACCGCAGAGAATCGGTATCAGCAATTCTTTATGGATGATGATGGCGAATACGGCAATGATTCCGCCAATCGTCAGACTGCCGGTATCTCCCATGAATACTTGTGCCGGATAGGCATTGTACCAGAGGAAGCCGATCAATGCACCGATAAAGGCGCAGATGTAAATTACGAGTTCTTCCGATCCCGGGATGTACATAATGTTCAGATAGCCGGCAAACTCAATGTGTGATGATACGTAAGCCAATATCCCTAGCGTAGCTCCGATGATGGCGGAATTGCCCGCCGCCATTCCGTCCATGCCGTCATTCAGGTTGGCTCCGTTGGATACGGCGGTAACGACAAAGATGGTGATGATAACGAACAGTACCCATCCGGCCGCTTGTGCGTGATCGCCCATGAAAGCTACCAGATCTGCATAGTCAAGGTTGTTGCTCTTAAAGAAAGGAATGGTCGTCTGGGTAGATTTCAAGTCATTTGTTCCGTGTACCACTTCCATCTCCTGTCCCGGATTGTGTATCTCGATGTTTTCGCGAATGACCACGTCCGGACTTAAATATAAAGTAAGTCCGACAATCAGTCCCAGACCTACTTGCCCGATGATCTTGAACTTGCCATGCAGTCCTTCTTTATCTTTCTTGAAAATCTTGATGTAGTCGTCGGCAAAACCGAGTGATCCCAGCCATACGGTGGTGATCAACATAAGTATCATATATATATTATGCAACTTGCCTAAAAGCAGGCAAGGAATCAGGATGGCGGTAATGATGATGACGCCTCCCATACTTGGTACGCCTACTTTGTTGACGCCGAACGGGTCGATTTTCGCATCCCGTTGTGTCTCCGTGATTTGTTTCTTCTTGAGCAGGTTGATAAACTTATCTCCCCAGATACTCGAAATAAGTAGGGCGAGGATAACTGCCATCAGTGCACGGAATGAGGTATATCCAAACATTCCCGCTCCGGGAAAATTGAGCTTATGCAGCCATTCAAACAAATAATATAACATTTCTTCAGTGGTTGGTGTCTAATCGTTCAACATTCTCTTCACTTCTTCTTTGTCATCGAAGTGATGTTTTACTCCTTTTATCTCTTGGTAATTCTCGTGCCCTTTTCCGGCAATGAGTATTACGTCTCCTTTCTCAGCCAGCATACAGGCCGTACGGATGGCTTCCTTGCGGTCGGCGATGCTTAATGTTTTTCTCATGTCTTCTGCATCCAGTCCGGCCAACATATCGTTGATGATGTCTTGCGGCTCTTCAAAACGTGGATTGTCCGAAGTGATGATAACACGGTCGCTGGCTTTGGCGGCTTCCTTTGCCATGATGGGGCGCTTGCCTTTGTCACGGTTGCCACCCGCACCTACTACGGTGATTACTTTTCCTTTCCCTTCCAATACCCCATGTATGGCATTCAGCACATTAGTAAGGGCGTCCGGAGTATGGGCGTAGTCGACAATTGCGGTAAC
Source organism: Bacteroides finegoldii DSM 17565 (assembly GCF_000156195.1). Lineage (GTDB taxonomy): Bacteria > Bacteroidota > Bacteroidia > Bacteroidales > Bacteroidaceae > Bacteroides > Bacteroides finegoldii. The sequence continues at coordinate 116,496 of NZ_GG688329.1, forward strand.
TCCGTCTTTTGAACGCACAGCGTCGAAACGTCCTGCAACCGGATGCAGTGTGCTAAGGGCAACCAACACATCTTCTTCTTTTTTTCCGAGCAGGACAGCGGCACCGAATACCGCTAATAAGTTGGAAGCGTTGAACTTGCCGATAAACTGAACTGCCAGCTCGTGATTGTTGAAATCAAGTAGCATTCCTTCAAAATGGGATTCCAACACCCGTCCTTTGAAGTCACTGAGACTTCTCAGCGAATAAGTATAGACTTTGGAACGTGTGTTTTGCGTCATTACCAGTCCGTTCTTGTCATCGAGATTGGTCAGACTGAACGCATTCTTCGGCAGGTCATCGAAGAACTTTTTCTTAGCTTTCAGATAATTCTCTACTGTCTTATGATAGTCCAGATGGTCACGGGTGAGATTGGTGAAGATACCTCCGGCGAATTTTAATCCGCTGATACGCTTCTGTGCGATCGAATGGGAACTGACTTCCATAAAGGCGTATTTACATCCTTCGTCTGCCATCCGTCCCAATAAACGGTTCAGCGTGATAGGGTCAGGTGTGGTGTGCTCCGTTGGAATCGGCTCGTCATCGATATAATTGCAGACTGTAGAGATAAGTCCTACTTTATATCCGAAATAGCGGAAGGTATTATATAATAAGGTAGCGATGGTCGTTTTTCCATTTGTTCCGGTGACACCGACCAACTCCAGTTTGGAAGTCGGATCTCCATAGAAGGTAGTGGCAATCTTACCTACCGCGTCCTCGCTGTCTTTTACTTGTATATAGGTAATTCCCTCCACCGGTTTTTCGGGCATATCCTCGCAGAGGATAGCGGTGGCGCCTTTACTGATGGCGGCGGGTATATAGGCATGGCCGTCGGCTTGCGTACCGCGCATAGCCATGAACAGTTGTCCGGCTTCTACCAAACGGGAATCTATGTTGATTCCGGCAATTTCTATATTTGAATCTCCGGCTATCTGTACCGGTTGGATTGCTTTCAGTAGCTCATTTAATAACATTACTCTATTTGTTTTTAATCATTCACTATTTTAGCGTAAGCGTCACTGTCTGTCCTTTTCTAACAATGCTTCCGTTGGCTATCGACTGACTTTTTACCTTGCCCACTCCGACAAGATGCACTTTCAACCCTTTACTTTCCAGCAGGTATACAGCGTCTTTAGCTCCCATACCTATGACACTCGGTACAAAATTCTGCATATTGCTCCGACTTTCCAGCACTACGGCTTGTGGAGCCAGGTGGGTATTTCCCCACACTTCTTTTCCTGCGTCGGCTATTTTACCTTGCACCTGAATATTCAGTTCTTCCAATACCCGCTGAGCTTCCCTCATCTCTCCGGCTTTTACGTTCGGAATGACTACGGAATTCGTATCAATCGCATTGGTGAGCGGCAAACGTAAGTCTTTGGCGTATACTCTTTCGGCAATCCTGCTGAATACGCTACCTGCCATCAAACCTCCTGAGGCTGGTAGTCCCGGTTTCTGAATGGAAACAATCATGCTATATTTAGGATCCTCTGACGGGAAATAACCGCAGAAACTGACTAGATAATTCGTTCTCCCCGTCTTGTATCCGGCTGCTCCCTGTGAGATTTGCGCTGTCCCCGTTTTTCCCGAAACATGGAACTGTTTGCTTCCTGCCGGTTTGGCAAGTCCTTCACCTACTACTTTACGCAATATCATCTGTATGTCTGCCAATGTCTTGTCCGAACATATCTTCGGATTGATAACTTCGGTCGGATATTCTTTTACTATCTCTCCGTCTTTTATCGCTGCTTTTACGAACTTGGGACGCACCATTACGCCTTTGTTGGCTATTGCATTGTAAAAAGTAACGATGTTCATCGGTGGTACTTGTGTCTCGTAACCGATACTCATCCATGGCAACGCGGTCTTTGAAAAATAACTTCTCTCTTTGGGGCCCCGAATGTTCGGCTTCCCTTCTCCGGCTATCTGCAGATGGAGAGGTTGGTCAATACTCATCCGTTTTAGTCCGTCGACAAACTTCTGCGGATTGCTTCCGTAGAAGTGGTCTATGATATACGATGTACCCACGTTGGAAGACACTCCTAATATCTCGGTGACAGTTAGTTTGCCGTATCCTCCGCGATGCCAGTTGTGGTCCTTCATCACGCGACCATGCATCGGCATTTGCCCGTTGCCTGTATCCACTACGTAGTCGGGAGTGATTTTTCCATCTTCAAGAGCTACCATAATGGAGGCCGTCTTGAAGGTAGAACCGGGCTCAAGCATATCGCTGATGGCGTTATTGCGCATTTCGTAATATTCTCCGTCCTTGCCCTGCATCATATTGACGATTGCTTTTACTTCTCCCGTAGCCACTTCCATCAGAACGACTACACCAACACTTGCATTCAACTCTTTTAGCTTGTCTACCAATGCCTTTTCGCAAATATCCTGCATACCCACATCAATAGTAGTGAGGAGGTCGCAACCGTCAACCGGTGGTACGTCTACTATATTCAGGTATTTATTCATCACTTTCTGGCGATGTGTCAGTCCGTTCCGCCCTTTCAAGATGGTGTCAAAAGCCAACTCTATGCCATTTCTGGCTCCTTTTGCCGTATCGGCATAAACATCTCCCAACGTACGTGCTGCCAACGAGCCAAACGGTTTTTTCCTCTGATTGTAGGCTAACTCCTTGAATCCTCCTTTGTATCGGTTCAGGCAGAACACAGGCAATCTCTTTACCTCTTTATATTGTATATAGGAGATGCGTTTCGGGTAAATCAGATAGTTACGGCTCTTAGCCTGGCGCCCTTTTTTAAGATGTGCCTTGAATTGAGCGACACTCTTATCCGGGAAAATCTTGTTCAGTCCGATGCAGATTGAATCCATGTTGGCATTAAGAATGGAGTCGCGTCTGGCCTGATCTTTCTTTCTTCGTTTTTCGTCCTTCTCACCGGACATAAAGTCCATATATATCCTGTATTCGGGTAAGGAACTGGCCATTAGTTTACCGTCGGAGGAAATAATGTTTCCACGATTAGGCTTCACCGTTACGTTCTCTTTCACGAAACGATCGGCTACGTCCTGCCAATACTGACGCTCGGCAAACATAGTGATTCCTGCCTTTACGACAATTGCTACACCTATCAACGCCATCACGAGGATGACGAAGAAATAGCGGGTCATTATATTCTTTTTATTAACTGCCACAGTGCTTGTCTTTTAAAACTCCCAGATCTCCACCTATTTAATAAGGTAAGGAGGGTTGGTGGATGTCTGCAAATCACTCTCCTTACTAGAAATATAGTCTTCGATACGTGACTGGCGGCTCTTCTCCATCAGTTCCGAGCTACGTGTCAGCGCATCGTATTTTATATCTATCAGTTCCTTTTTTAACCGGTCTATCTCGATCTGCTGTTGCTGACTGGCATAGCGGTTATGGATGTAGAAGATGATGAATACCATGATCAGTACCAGCAACTTCGTCTGACGGCGGAAAAAGTCGGTAGCCAGAATGTCCCCACCCAGAATACTTTTTAGTGAGGTGCGTTTTTTCTTTTTTCCCTCTTCTGTTTTCTTATTTACTACTTCCTCTTCCATTTCTCTTTATTTCTTTTCTGCAATTCGTAATTTAGCACTTCTTGAACGCGGATTCCTTTCTATTTCCGTTTCGTCGGGAACAATCACTTTGTTGTTGACAAGGCGGAAGGGGGTATTCAGATTCCCGAAGAAATCGCTTTCTGCTTTTCCCTCTACATTTCCGGTTTTCATAATGTTTTTCACCATGCGGTCCTCCAGTGAGTGATAGGTGATCACTACTAGTCTGCCACCCGGTTTCAATGCTTCTGTTGCTGCCAGTAACATTTCTTTCAATGCTTCCATCTCTTGGTTTACTTCAATCCGCAGTGCTTGGAATACCTTTGCCAATTCCTTCTTTTCCCTTTCGCGACCAAAAAGTGGCTTGATGACTTCCAAAAACTCTCCGATGGTACGGATAGCCTGCCCGTTCCGTGCTTTGACAATCACAGACGCGAGTTTACGGCTATTTTTTAATTCTCCATAGAGATAGAAAATGTTGGCGAGGCGTTCCTCTTCGTAAGTGTTTACGATATCGGCTGCCGTAAGTCCTGCACGTTTATTCATGCGCATATCCAGATCTCCGTCGAAACGGAAAGAGAAACCGCGTTCACTGTCATCAAAATGATGGGAAGACACACCTAGATCAGCTAAAATCGCATCTACTTGCTCTATATCGTGATAGCGCAGGAAATTGTGCAGGTAACGGAAGTTGCTGCGTACGAAAATAAAGTGGGGATCATCAACGATATTCCGTTCGGCGTCTTCATCTTGGTCAAATCCTAAAAGTCGTCCGCCTTCCCCGAGCCGTGAAAGAATCTCTCGCGAATGTCCTGCTCCACCGAAGGTAACGTCTACATACGTTCCGTCAGGGCGGATGTTCATCCCGTCAACGCTTTCTTTCAGCAGCACAGGTACATGATATGTCAGTTCATCTTTCTCCATCTTGTTTGTTTTCATCGTTCATAATTTCTTCTAATGCCGCTCCGAACTCTTCGGGTGACATAAACGGCTGTTCTGCCCGCTCCTTCGACCAGATCTCTATCTTGTTGTCGATGCCGATGAAGCGTATATCCCCATGTATATTGCAGATCTGTAAATACCGCTTGGGGATTAATATGCGTCCGTTGCTGTCCGGTGTCACCACCTCAACGTCGCTCACAAACTGTCTGAAAATGAGTTGATGCTTATTGTTCCACTTGTTAAGTCTGCTGCGAAGTTCGTTCAACTCCTCGTTCCACACGCCCTCTGGGTATAGAGTCAGGCAGTCTTGAAATACGTCTTTGCGCATAATAAGCCTTTCTTCAGAAGCAGCTTGTAATTGCTTCCTGAAGATAGCGGGAATGAACACTCTTCCTTTAGTGTCTGCTTTGGCTTCAATATTACCTAAAAAACGTATCATTACCTTATTATAATAAGAGACCGTAAAAGTATGAAATTCCCCACAATTCCCCACGATTTTCCACAAAAACTTTTAGAGAAGTTTTCAACAGAGTGTTAAATGTTGATTTACTTGAAAAAAAGAGCCCCGAGTGTCGGTATGTTCAACACTCGGGGCTCGTACAATTTAGTATCTTTTTAGTTAAGGTCTAGCGAAAATCTTTCAGGTCTTCCTGCAATTTCTGGCGTGTGAAGAAGATGCGGCTTTTTACTGTACCCAAAGGGAGGTTCAGTTTCTCCGCAATTTCTCGGTATTTGAATCCTGAAACGTGCATTGCAAACGGAACTCTGTATTCTTTAGGGAGTTTGTTGACTACCCGGTGCATCTCTTTCAGGTCGTATGCTCTCTCTGTACTTTCATAACTTGTATCTTGCGGCAAGTTCAGGTGGTATAAGTTGTCGGTTTGGTCAACAAATGTTTGATCGCGGACTACCTTGCGGTAGTTGTTGATGAATATATTGCGCATGATGGTGTACATCCATCCTTTAAAATTAGTATCAGGCATATATTTATCTTCGTTATCTAATGCTTTTAATGACGTCTCCTGCAACAAATCGTTTGCTTCTTCACGATCAGTTGTCAGTTTGTAGGCGAAGCGGAATAATTCTTCTTGTACTCCTACTAAATCTTTTCTGAAGCTTAAATTTTTCATACTGTGTTGCTTTTAAATTGTGAATATTCGTTCGTAAATTTCGATGTTGCAATTTTACGGTATTTTCAGGAATTCGATGGGGGAAAATCAGACTGAATTTGACCTGAAAATTGTCAGCTGATAGTTTTTAGGTGGTATTTGATAGTTTTTGGGTGCTATTTTTTTGTGTTATGAACTTTAATCCTGCATTTTCTACCAAATTATTGCGATTAATAAAAAAGAACCGTTAATTTTGTGCCATCATTTTTATTTGAAAAGAATGACTGATGACTCTTTATTTTTGATTGATGTCGATAAGATTCTTCGGACAAAAGCTCCGAAGCGATATAAGTACATCCCTAAGTTCGTGATTTCTTATTTGAAGAAAATTGTTCATCAGGATGAGATCAATGTATTCCTGAATGAATCGAAAGATAAAGTAGGGGTAGACTTCTTGGAGGCATGTATGGACTTTCTGGATGCGAAGGTGGATGTGAAAGGTATCGAAAACCTGCCTAAAGACGGATTGTACACCTTTGTGTCCAATCATCCGTTGGGAGGGCAGGACGGTGTCGCGCTTGGTTATGTGTTGGGGCGGCATTATGACGGGAAGGTGAAATATCTGGTGAACGACTTGTTGATGAATCTTCACGGATTAGCTCCGCTTTGCATACCTATTAATAAAACCGGCAAACAGGCAAAGGATTTCCCTAAGATGGTGGAGGCCGGATTTAAGTCCGACGATCAGCTGATCATGTTTCCTGCCGGTCTCTGTTCGCGTCGGCGTAATGGAGTGATTCGCGATCTGGAATGGAAGAAGACATTTGTAGTAAAGAGTATACAGACGGAACGTGATGTGATCCCCGTGCATTTTGGAGGTCGGAACTCCGATTTCTTTTATAATCTGGCAAATTTCTGCAAAGCATTAGGTATTAAGTTCAATATCGCCATGTTGTACCTTGCGGATGAAATGTTCAAGAACCGACACCAGACTTTTACTGTAACTTTCGGTAAGCCGATACCCTGGCAGACTTTCGATAAATCGAAAACTCCGGCACAGTGGGCGGAGTACGTGAAAGACATTGTATATAAACTGTAACTGATAGAACAACTATAACAAGAAATATGGAAGAGATTATTAAACCGGTAAGCAAAGAGCTGCTGAAGGCGGAGTTGACGGAAGACAAACGCTTGCGAATGACGAATAAAAGTAATAATCAGATTTATATTATTACTTATCAGAATGCACCCAATGTAATGAGGGAAATCGGTCGTTTGCGTGAAATCGCTTTTCGTGCTGCCGGTGGAGGAACGGGGCTGTCGATGGATATAGATGAATATGACACTATGGAACATCCATATAAGCAGTTGATCGTATGGAATCCGGAAGCAGAAGAAATATTGGGCGGCTATCGGTATTTGCTTGGAACGGATGTGCGTTTCGATGAGAAAGGCGCTCCGATCCTGGCTACTTCTCATATGTTTCATTTCTCGGAAACTTTTATTAAAGAATATCTTCCTCAGACCATTGAACTGGGACGTTCGTTCGTTACGCTCGAATATCAGTCTACACGTGCCGGTAGCAAAGGATTGTTTGCTCTGGATAATTTGTGGGATGGGTTGGGCGCGTTAACGGTGGTCATGCCGAACGTGAAGTATTTCTTTGGAAAAGTGACCATGTATCCTAGTTATCATCGTCGGGGACGTGATATGATTCTTTATTTCCTCAAAAAGCACTTCTATGATAAAGAAGAATTGGTTACTCCAATGGAGCCTTTGAAGTCGGAGACTTCCGAAGAAGAGTTGAAGGCTTTGTTCTGTAAGGATACTTTCAAGGAGGACTATAAGATATTGAATTGTGAGATTCGCAAATTGGGATATAACATCCCGCCGTTGGTGAATGCTTATATGAGCTTGAGCCCTACGATGCGGATGTTCGGAACCGCCATCAACTATGAATTTGGCGATGTGGAAGAAACCGGAATCCTGATTGCGGTAGATGAAATATTGGAGGATAAGCGGATGAGACACATCCAGACGTTTATAGAAAGCCATCCGGATGCGATGAAAATGCCTTGTGATAATGATGAAGCATTCGCTCCGAAAGTCGTTACACCGCAGGCAGACTGTTGCCGTTAATTTTACGATAAAGATCAAGAGCGAAGACATCGGTCATACCCGATATATAGTCAAGTACCGCCTGTATTCTTTCATAGAGTGCAGGCGCTTTTATATTATACTGGCTTGAAACCCGATTGATGAGCAACTCGGAATAGGCCTTTCCGGGAGAGGTTACCGCATCTATCATCAGTTCCAGCAAGGTACTGATGACGCGGAAACCGGCTAACTCGATGTCCAGTACATCCCTTGACCGGTAGATCTTTTTCAGGGATACTTCGGCGCAGTGCTTGTATGCGTTTGCCGGACGCTCGGATATATGTTTGATAAGCGCTCCTTCAAAAGTGCCGGATAGAATCTCCGCTTCGTGCTCCAGAAATACACGGGTACATTCGCGAATCAGTAATCCGATGACGGAAGAACGCAGATAAGCGATTTGCTCATTCGTGTCGCTGACAATGAGGAAGGTTTGTCGGATGCGTTCCCGGCGTTCTTCACTGAAATAGGCCATTAACAGTTCCTTTGTCTCTTCGGTAGTGAGGATTTTCAGTTTATGCGCATCTTCAATATCCATCATTTGATAGCAGATGTCATCTGCGGCCTCTACCAAGTAGACCAATGGGTGACGTGCATATTTCAACGGATGTTCATTAAGTAAGGTTAATCCCAACTCGGTTGCTATCTTATGGAAACTTTCTTCTTCGCTGACGAAGAATCCGAATTTGGATTTTGTGCCGGCAAGACTTGATGAAAAGGGGTATTTCACAATGGAAGCCAATGTCGTGTATGTCATTGCAAATCCTCCTTTCCGCCTGCCTTCAAATTGATGGGTCAGGAGTCGGAATGCGTTTGCGTTTCCTTCAAAATGTGTCAGATCTTCCCATTCCATCGTAGAAAGTTGCTCTCCGTCCGGCTGTATTTCTTTCAAGTGGAGTCCTTTCCCTTCAGAGAAGAATGTGGATATAGCCCGCTCACCGGAATGTCCGAAGGGAGGATTGCCCAAGTCATGCGCCAGACAAGCGGCGGAGACAATAGAACCGATCTCCGGTAAAAAGGATTCTTGAAGCTCCGGTTGGCGTTGCAGGATGGCTTTGGCTACATCATTGCCTAGAGAACGGCCGACACAAGAAACTTCGAGACTGTGTGTGAGCCGGTTGTGTACAAAGACACTGCCCGGCAGGGGAAATACCTGCGTCTTATTCTGTAACCTGCGGAAAGGAGCGGAGAAGATCAGACGGTCATAGTCCCGTTGAAATTCCGAGCGGTTCTCCTGTCGTACTTCGTGGAATTCTTCCATTCCGAAGCGTTTAGCTGATATTAATTGGTTCCAATTCATGGCAAATGTGTGCATTATTTATTATTTAACTGCAAACTTAACTATTTTTCAGTTCAAAATGTGTATTTTCGCCTGTTAATATAGTAAACGTGTATTTTATGAATATTCAAGTTATCAATAAATCGAAGCATCCGCTTCCGGCTTATGCCACAGAATTATCTGCAGGAATGGATATCCGTGCTAATCTTTCCGAACCTATTATATTGGAACCGTTGCAGCGTTGTCTGGTACCTACCGGATTATATATAGCTCTTCCGAAAGGATTCGAAGCACAAATACGTCCCCGTAGCGGGCTGGCTATCAAGAAAGGAATCTCTGTTCTCAATTCTCCCGGAACGATTGATGCGGATTATCGGGGGGAGATTTGCATTGTTTTAGTTAATTTATCGTCCGAAGCGTTTGTGATTGAAGATGGAGAACGTATCGCCCAAATGGTGATAGCCAAGCACGAACAAGCCGTGTGGCAGGAAGTGGAAGTGCTTGATGAAACAGAACGTGGAGCCGGAGGCTTCGGTCATACAGGGAAAAAATGAAAAAGATAATACTATTCTTGCTGATAAATGCCTTACTGTTTCCTCTTTGCACGACTGTGCAAGGTAAAAAGAAAAAGGTGAGGAAGGAGGAGAAAACTGTTGTACTGCAACTGACGGAAGAGCAGCAACGTAAATATGACTATTTCTTTCTTGAAGCTATACGAATGAAGGAAAAGAAAGAATATGCTACGGCTTTTGGTCTGTTACAACATTGTTTGGAAATCAACCCGAACGCTTCGTCCGCCCTTTATGAAATTTCTCAATATTATATGTTTCTCCGTCAGGTACCTCAGGGACAGGCTGCTTTAGAGAAAGCGGTAGCTTATGCTCCGGACAATTATTGGTATAGTCAGGGATTAGTCAGCCTGTATCAGCAGCAGAATGAACTGGATAAGGCTGTGACTTTGCTTGAAACAATGGTTACTCGTTTTCCGGCGAAGCAAGACCCTTTGTTCAATTTGCTTGATATTTACAGCCATCAGGAGAAATATAATGATGTGATTTCCACATTGAACCGTTTGGAGAAACGTTTGGGAAAGAACGAACAGTTGTCTATGGAGAAATTCCGTATTTATCTTCAGATGAAAGATGATAAAAAAGCATTCAGGGAGATAGAAAGTCTGGTGCAGGAATATCCGATGGACATGCGCTATCAAGTGATACTGGGGGATGTATATCTGCAAAACGGAAAGAAGCAGGAAGCATACGAAGCGTACCAAAAGGTATTGGCTGTGGAACCGGATAATCCGATGGCGCTTTTCTCGATGGCTTCCTATTATGATCAGATTGGACAGAAAGAATTGTATCAGCAACAATTGGACACATTATTGCTGAATAAGAAAGTGGCGCCTGATACTAAAATTAATGTGATGCGTCAGATTATTGTGGAGAATGAGCAATCGGCCGCTAAAGACAGTACCCAAGTGATAGCCCTGTTTGATCGGATTATGAAACTGGACCAGGATGATCCGCAGATTCCCATGCTTTATGCACAGTATCTATTGTCGAAGAATATGGAACCGGAAGCAGTGCCTGTATTGGAACAGGTGGTTGATTTAGATCCCACGAATAAGGCTGCCCGCTTGATGTTGGTCAGCGCTGCCGTGAAAAAGGAAGACTACAAGCAGATTATAAAAGTCTGCGAGCCGGGCATTGAAGCTACTCCGGATGCATTGGAACTTTATTATTATCTGGCTATTGCCTATCATCAGGCAGAGCAGACAGACAGTGTGTTGAGTATTTGTAGTAGGGCATTAGAGCATATTACACCCGATACCCGAAAAGAGGTCATTTCGGATTTCTATTCAATTATGGGGGATATCTATCATACCAAAAAGCAAATGAAGGAAGCTTATGCTGCCTACGATTCAGCTTTGGTGTATAACCCTTCCAACATCGGTGCGTTGAATAATTATGCCTATTATCTGTCTGTGGAACGGCGTGATTTGGATAAAGCGGAAGAAATGAGTTATAAGACCGTAAAGGCAGAACCTAATAATTCGACTTATCTCGATACGTATGCCTGGATTCTTTTTGAGAAAGGCAACTATGCTGAGGCTCGTATTTATATTGATAATGCAATGAAGAGTGATGGAGGGAAAAGTGATGTAATAGTGGAGCATTGCGGGGATATTTATTTTATGACGGGTGATGTGGAAGGCGCACTGGGATATTGGAAGAAGGCATTGGAGATGGGTAGTGAGTCGAAAACATTGAAGCAGAAAATAGAAAAGAAGAAATTTATAGCAGAATGAAAAGGATAGTTTATCTATTGTTGGTTGTGGTTGTGTTGGCTGGTTGTAAGAGTTCGAAGCGCCTGGTGACTTCGGAGACAAAGGCACCTGTATCCAGTTATCTGGCTTCCAAGCTCCAACTGACTATTCCCGATAAAAAAGGAGGAAGCCTGTCGGTAGGAGGAACCATGAGGATGAAAACTCATGAGCGGGTGCAAATCTCTTTGCTGATGCCTATTCTGCGTACAGAGGTAGCACGTATCGAAGTGACTCCTGAGGAGGTATTGTTAGTGGACAGGATGAACAGAAGATTTGTTCGTGCAAGTAAAGAAGAACTGAAGGGTATATTACCCAAGAATGCGGAGTTCTCTCGTTTGGAGAAGATACTGACAGATGCGTCTTTACCCGGTGGAAAGACAGAACTGACAGGAAAGGATATAGGAATTTCTTCGTTGGAAAAAGTAAAGGTGCAACTTTATGAGTTCTCTACGAAAGAGTTTTCAATGACTCCGACTGAGTTGAGTTCTAAGTACAGGCAGGTTCCTTTGGAAGAATTAATAAAAATGTTGGTAGCTTTGTTATGATGAAACGTTTTTTTGTTATTCTTATCGGTTGCCTTTGGCTGGCAGTTCCGCTTTTCGCTCAATCGAACAAACTGATTCGTGAGTTGGAGAGCAAACGTGGTGCGCTGCAAAAACAGATTGCCGAGTCGGAAACGATATTGAAGAATACAAAGAAAGATGTAGGTAGTCAGTTGAATAGTCTGGCGACATTGACCGGGCAGATTGAAGAGAGGAAACGTTATATCATGGCTATTAACAATGATGTAGAGGCTATCGAGCGTGAGCTGGCTTCTCTTCAACGGCAATTGAGGAGCTTGGAAAAAGATTTGAAAGATAAGAAAAAGAAATATGAAGCTTCTGTCCAGTACCTGTATAAGAATAAATCGATAGAGGAAAAACTGATGTTTATTTTTTCTGCCAAGAACTTGGGGCAAACTTATCGCCGTATGCGTTATGTTCGCGAATATGCTACCTATCAGCGTTTGCAAGGAGAAGAAATCCTGAAAAAACAGGAACAGATACGTAAAAAGAAGGCGGAACGGCAGCAGGTAAAGGCTGCCAAAGAGAATTTGCTGAAAGAACGTGAAGGTGAAAAAGTGAAGTTGGAAGCACAGGAGAAAGAAAAAAGGATTTTGGTTGCCAATCTGCAAAAGAAACAAAGAGGATTGCAGAATGAGATTAATAAGAAACGGAGAGAGGCTAATCAACTGAATGCCCGTATTGACAAGCTGATTGCGGAAGAGATTGAACGTGCCCGTAAGCGTGCACAGGAGGAAGCCCGTCGTGAGGAGGCGGCTCGCAGGAAGGCGCAAGGCAAGGAAGGACAATCGGCTGGAACCGGAGCGAAAACGAAGTCGAAGCCTTTGGAGGTGTATACAATGAGTAAGGCGGATCGGGAGCTATCCGGCAATTTTGCCGCCAATCGTGGAAAGCTTCCTATGCCCATATCCGGTGCTTATATCATCACCAGCCATTATGGGCAATATGCGGTAGAGGGACTACGCAATGTGAAACTTGATAATAAAGGAATAGATATACAAGGAAAGCCGGGTGCTCAGGCACGTGCCATCTTTGACGGAAAAGTGGCAGCCGTATTCCAACTGAACGGATTATTTAATGTTCTTATCCGGCATGGGAATTATATTTCTGTTTATTGTAATCTGTCTTCCGCTTCTGTGAAGTCCGGTGATACAGTGAAAACTAAACAGCACATCGGAGAGGTCTTTTCGGATGGAACGGATAATGGACGGACGGTGTTGCATTTCCAACTGCGTCGTGAAAAGGAGAAACTGAATCCGGAGCCTTGGCTCAATCGATAAAGTGATAGTTGAAGATACTAAGAGTATAACGAGCGGACTTCTGTATTAAAGCAGAAGTCCGTCTAATAATTCCAGATATAGTCCGATAGCTTCTTCTATCTCTTTCAGCATAATATATTCTTCTGCCGTATGTGAACGTGAAGAACGTCCCGGTCCTATTTTTACCGATGGAAAAAACATTAATGCCTGGTCGGATAGAGTAGGGGAACCGAAAGGAATACGTCCCATTTTTATTGCTTTTTGGACAAACGGATGTTTCTCGTCGATCCGTGAGGAGTTGAGACGGAACGAGCGGGCTTTGGCTTCGCAAGAGATATGTTTCTTGATTTCAGCAAATAAATCTTCATTCGAGTAAAGCTCGTTGCTACGGATATCAACAACGAAAGTGCACTTATCGGGAACTACGTTGTGTTGAGTACCTGCATTAATTACAGTTACACTCATTTTTACCGGTCCTAGTAACTGCGATTCTTTATCAAAGCGATAGTCGCGGAACCAGGCAATATCATTCAAGACCTTATAAATGGCATTGTCTCCTTCGTTGCGTGCGGCGTGTCCTGCCTTGCCTGTGGCGGTAACGTCCAATACCATAAGCCCTTTTTCGGCAATGGCAGGTTGCATCTCCGTCGGTTCGCCTACGATGGCGAATGAAATGGGGGGGAGTCCAGGTAATACACTTTCAATTCCGTCTTTGCCCGATACTTCTTCTTCACAGGAAGCAAGATAAATCAAATTATATCTCTGTGAAGTACGACATAGTTGCAGAAACACCTGTAATAGAGATACAACACTTGCGCCTGCATCGTTGCTTCCCAGTCCATACAATTTTCCGTTCTCTTCACGTGGCGTAAACGGGTCTTTCCGCCAGCCGTTGACAGGTTTGACGGTATCTATGTGGGAATTGAGCAGTATAGTCGGCTTCTTCAGGTCAAACATGGGGCTAAAGCACCACACATTATTACCCTTGCGCCCGGTCTGCATACCTTCCATTTCAATATAATTTTGCAGGAAGTCTGCGGCTTGAGTCTCTTCCCGGCTAAGAGAAGGGATACTGATTAATGATTTAAGAAGGCTTGTAGCCTCTGCTGTCATAGTCGGAATATCATATTTCATACTGCAAATATTTTGTCTATTACTTAATATTTGCACAAAGATAGTCGTTTTGCGCAATTGTTTCAAATAAAACTAATACCTTTGTACCATATTTACTAATACAAAGAGTATGACTTATCATCATTTATCTGTCTTAGTCCATCGTCAGGCTGAAAAGTATGGCGACAAGGTAGCCTTAAGGTACCGTGACTATGAGACAGCTCAATGGATTCCGATCACCTGGAATCAATTCTCCGGAACTGTGAGGCAGGCTGCCAATGCGCTCGTTGCGTTGGGAGTGGGAGAACAAGAGAATATCGGTATCTTTTCGCAAAACAAGCCTGAATGGTTTTATGTAGATTTTGGTGCATTCGCCAATCGTGCTGTGACCATTCCATTTTATGCGACCAGTTCACCGGCACAAGCACAATACATTATCAACGACGCACAAATACGCTATCTTTTTGTAGGTGAGCAATTTCAATACGACGCTGCATTCAGTATCTTTGGCTTTTGCACCTCACTGCAACAACTGATTATCTTTGACCGTTCGGTAGTAAAAGACCCCCGTGATGTGTCGTCCATCTATTTTGATGAGTTTATGGCGATGGGAGAAGGACTTCCGCACAATGATGTGGTGGAAGAGCGTACGGGACGTGCTTCTTATGACGATTTGGCTAATATTCTTTATACGTCCGGAACGACAGGTGAACCGAAGGGAGTCATGCTTCATCATTCTTGTTATTTGGAACAGTTTCGCACTCATGACGACCGCCTGACTACGATGTCGGATAAGGATGTTTCTATGAACTTCCTTCCATTGACGCATGTATTTGAAAAGGCTTGGTGCTATCTCTGTATCCATAAAGGGGTACAGATCTGTATCAATCTCCGTCCGGCGGATATACAGACAACCATTAAGGAAATTCGTCCGACATTGATGTGCAGCGTTCCTCGTTTCTGGGAAAAAGTGTATGCCGGAGTACAAGAGAAGATCAATGAGACCACAGGAATGAAGAAAGCATTGATGTTGGATGCTATCCGGGTTGGTAAGATTCACAATCTTGATTATCTGCGGAAAGGAAAGACGCCTCCTGTGATGAACCAATTGAAATATAAGTTCTACGAAAAGACCATTTATTCTTTACTGAAGAAGACCATCGGTATTGAAAACGGGAATTTCTTTCCGACTGCCGGTGCTGCCGTACCCGATGAAATCAATGAATTTGTCCATTCGGTAGGCATTAATATGGTTGTCGGTTATGGACTGACAGAGTCTACGGCTACTGTGTCTTGCACATTGCCGGTGGGATATGATATTGGTTCGGTAGGTGTTGTATTGCCGGGAGTTGAAGTGAAGATCGGTGAGGATAATGAAATTCTTCTTCGAGGTAAAACCATTACAAAAGGATATTATAAGAAAGCGGAAGCTACGGCTGCTGCTATTGATTCGGACGGATGGTTTCATACGGGCGATGCAGGCTATTTTAAGAATGGGCAGTTGTTCCTGACAGAGCGTATTAAAGACCTATTCAAAACTTCGAATGGAAAATATATCGCTCCGCAGGCTTTGGAAACAAAGTTGGTTATCGACCGTTATATTGACCAGATTGCTATTATTGCCGATCAGCGTAAGTTCGTTTCTGCTTTGATTGTTCCCGTATATGGATATGTGAAAGAGTATGCGAAGGAAAAAGGTATTGAGTATAAGGATATGAGTGAATTGTTGCAACATCCAAAGATTGTAGGGCTGTTCCGTGCGCGGATAGAAACCTTGCAACAACAGTTTGCGCATTATGAGCAAATCAAACGTTTCACCTTGCTTCCCGAACCATTTAGTATGGAGCGTGGAGAGCTTACCAATACATTGAAACTGAAACGTTCAGTCGTTTCTGAAAATTATAAAGACCTGATTGAGAAGATGTACGAGGAGAGTTGAGAGCCAGGCTTGAGATTCGATGTGAGATAAGTGTACGATTATAATTTATAACTTTTAATTTCTAATTTAAGAAGATGATTACTATTGAACAACTTAAAGACGTGAAAGAGCGCACGGATGCGCTGAGGAGGTATCTTTGACGTCGACGGGAAGAAAATTCAAGTTGAAGAAGAACAGTTAAGAACGCAGGCTCCGGGATTTTGGGATGACCAGAAGAAAGCTGAAGCCCAAATGAAGTTGGTGAAAGACCTGCAAAAGTGGATTGACGGCTATAATGAGGTCAAAACGCTGGCAGATGAACTTGAGCTGGCATTTGATTTCTATAAAGAGGAACTGGTAACAGAGGAAGATGTGGATACTGCTTATGCGAAAGCGCGTGAGGCGGTAGAAGCGCTTGAACTCAAGAATATGCTTCGTGATGAGGCCGACCAAATGGATTGTGTGTTGAAGATCAATTCCGGTGCCGGTGGTACGGAGAGTCAGGATTGGGCTTCTATGTTGATGCGTATGTATTTGCGTTATGCTGAGACAAATGGCTATAAGGCTACTATTGCCAACCTTCAGGAAGGTGATGAGGCCGGAATCAAAACCTGTACGATCAATATTGAAGGGGATTTTGCCTACGGTTATCTGAAAGGAGAAAATGGGGTGCACCGTCTGGTACGTGTCTCTCCTTACAATGCACAGGGTAAACGTATGACATCTTTTGCTTCTGTCTTTGTCACCCCGTTGGTAGACGACAGTATTGAGGTGAATATTGAGACGGCACGTATCTCTTGGGATACTTTCCGAAGCGGTGGCGCCGGCGGTCAGAATGTGAACAAGGTAGAATCCGGTGTCCGTTTGCGTTATCAATACAAAGATCCTTATACCGGTGAGGAAGAGGAGATTCTGATTGAAAATACGGAAACCCGCGACCAGCCTAAGAACCGTGAAAATGCAATGCGCCAGTTGCGTTCTATCTTATATGATAAAGAGTTGCAGCACCGTATGGCAGAACAGGCGAAGGTGGAAGCGGGAAAGAAGAAGATCGAATGGGGCTCGCAGATCCGAAGTTATGTTTTTGACGACCGCCGTGTGAAAGATCATCGTACCAACTATCAGACTTCGGATGTGAACGGAGTGATGGATGGTAAGATAGAGGATTTTATTAAGGCTTATCTGATGGAATTCTCTTCACAGGAATCATAAAATACAAAATTAGCAACTGTTATTTTTGGAAAGTTAAAAGATTTGTCCTTACTTTGTTAGCGTTGAACTTTAAAGCTAACTATTATGGGCAAGGGTAAGAAAAAAGTAGCGATTAGTAAGAAGGAAGAAGAGCAGGCCCAGAAGGTTGTCAAAATAGTGTTTGTCTCATTAATTATTTTGGCACTGATTATGCTGATTGCCTTTTCCTTTTTCGGCTGATAATCTCACCACAGGTTTGTGTAATCTGTGGTGAGTTTTTTGTAATACTACTGTAACCGGATTGTCATTCTTGTGTATCCTTGCAGTTGTACTTTTGCTGCGGATTAAGTAGCAAACAACTGAAATGAGTAGAATTACAACAACAGTCGTAACATTATTGTTGGCGGCAACAGCTTTCGGACAGGCTAAAGAAGACGCCGGAGATGGCAAAAAATTAGATAAGCAGACGATGGAATGGAAAGACTATTTGCCCGAGATTCACGGAACGATTCGGGGAAAATACGAATTCCAGACAGAAACAGAGGAAAGTCGTTTTGAAGTACGTAACGCGCGCTTTAGTGTTTCGGGAAATGTGCATCCTTTGGTTGCTTATAAAGCGGAAATCGACCTTTCTGACGAGGGCTCTATTAAAATGCTGGATGCGTATGCACGTGTCTTTCCGATGAAAGATCTTAATTTCACGATTGGGCAAATGCGGGTACCTTTTACGATTGATGCTCATCGTTCTCCTCACCAACAGTATTTTGCCAATCGTTCATTCATAGCCAAGCAAGTAGGAAATGTCCGTGATGTCGGGTTCACTACTGCTTATAAACATACGAGTGGCTTCCCGTTTATTCTTGAGGCCGGATTATTTAACGGTTCGGGGCTTACCAATCAGAAAGAATGGCATAAAACATTGAACTACTCGGTTAAAGCTCAGTTATTGCCCGGCAAAAATTGGAATATAACACTCAGCACCCAGATGATAAAGCCGGAATCCGTACGGATTAATATGTATGATGCCGGTATTTACTATCAAAATAATCGTTTTCATATTGAAGCGGAATATCTATATAAAATGTACGGGCATGAGACGTTTAAAGATGTGCACGCTGTGAATAGCTTTGTCAATTACGACTTGCCTTTGAAGAAAGTATTCAATAAAATTTCTTTTCTTGCACGTTATGACATGATGACGGATCATAGTGACGGCAAAATAGATAAGACGACAAATGCCTTGGTTATAAACGATTATGCACGCCATCGTGTCACGGGTGGGATCACACTTAGCCTTTCAAAAGCTTTCATTGCCGACCTTCGTTTGAACTTCGAAAAGTATTTCTATAAAAAAACGGTATCCCGAAAGAATCGGAGCAGGATAAAATCGTAATTGAATTTATGACAAGGTTCTGATTTTTATGATTACTTTTGTGGCATGGCACAAGAAATAGAACGTAAATTTTTAGTTATCGGAGAGTATAAGTCGTTGGCATTTGCGAAAAGTCGTATTGTGCAGGGATATATCAGCAGTGCTCGTGGAAGGACTGTCCGGATACGTATCCGGGATGATAAGGGATACCTGACTATCAAGGGGGCTTCCAACGCTTCCGGTACAAGCCGTTATGAATGGGAAAAGGAACTGTCTTTGCCGGAGGCGGAAGAACTGATGAAATTGTGTGAACCGGGAATTATTGACAAGACCCGTTATCTGGTTCGTAGCGGCAGGCATATATTTGAAGTTGACGAGTTTTATGGTGAGAATGAGGGGCTTGTGGTGGCGGAAGTCGAGCTGGCTTCTGAAGATGAGGCCTTTGTGAAGCCGGACTTTATCGGTGAAGAAGTGACGGGCGATATACGTTATTACAATTCCCAACTAATGAAAAAACCGTATAAGATGTGGTGAACGTTAACAAATAAACCGTATATTTGTTCTTATAATAAAAAGGGTAGTATATGGAACAGTTATATGGTTATGTGCCACGAGAATTGGTTACCTTTATTCTGGTGACCTTATTCTCTTTGTTAATCGGACTCTCACAGCGCCGTATCAGTCTGAAGCGTGAAGGGGAGACAACTCTTTTCGGTACTGACCGTACATTTACTTTCATCGGTATATTAGGCTATCTTCTTTATATATTGGACCCTACGGGGATGCGTTTGTTTATGGGAGGAGGCGCTGTTTTGGGACTGTTGCTGGGACTGAACTATTATGTGAAGCAGGCTCAATTTCATGTTTTTGGCGTGACGACTATTATTATCGCCTTAATCACCTATTGTCTGGCTCCCATTGTGTCCACCCAACCTTCCTGGTTTTATGTCATGGTGATTGTGACGGTACTTCTGCTTACAGAACTAAAGCATACCTTTACGGAATTTGCCCAGCGGATGAAAAATGATGAAATGATTACGTTGGCAAAGTTTTTGGCTATTAGTGGTATTATATTACCTATGCTTCCACATAAAAACCTGATTCTGGATATAAATCTGACTCCTTATTCTATTTGGTTGGCAACAGTGGTCGTCTCAGGTATTTCCTACCTCTCTTATTTGCTGAAGCGGTATGTGTTTCATGAATCCGGTACTTTGGTGTCCGGTATTATAGGTGGGTTGTATAGTAGTACAGCCACTATTTCGGTACTTGCACGTAAAAGTCGGAAAGCTTCGGAGCAAGAGGCTACGGAGTACGTCGCAGCCATGTTATTGGCGGTCAGTATGATGTTTTTGCGTTTTATGATACTGATACTTATTTTTAGCAGGGAAATCTTTCTTTCTATTTATCCGTACCTGTTGATAATGTCAGTGGTATCCGCGATAGTAGGTTGGTTTGTTCATTCACGGCAGAAACTTCCTAAAGATACTTCTGTCGAGTCGGAAGAGGATGATAGCAGCAATCCATTGGAATTTAAGGTTGCGTTGATCTTTGCTGTATTATTTGTCGTATTTACGGTTTTGACACATTATACTTTGGTTTACGCCGGTACAAGCGGATTGAATTTGCTCTCTTTTGTATCCGGTTTCAGCGATATAACCCCTTTTATTTTGAACTTATTGCAAAATACGGGGAGCGTTGCCGTACTGATTATTACAGCTTGCAGTATGCAGGCGATTGTAAGTAATATATTGGTGAATATGTTTTATGCCTTATTTTTTGCCGGGAAAAGAAGTAAACTTCGTCCTTGGATTTTGGGAGGCTTCGGAGCAGTGATTGTCTGCAACCTTGTTTTACTATTATTCTTTTATCTTTAAAAAAGTCTCCTTTTTTCTATTTGTCATACAAACATCTTCTTTTTCGTTTACTTTCTGCTAATGAAAAGATTGAAAAACTTCTTTTTTCTTTTTTCTTTTTTCTTTTTGTGTTTTATTAAAAGTTTGTTTTATATTTGTTATCTTGCGATATTTAATTTACTTTTGCTGCTGATTAGCATTGTATTAGGGAACAATGTAGAACAAATAAGCAAAAACAAACGCGTAAGACGCAGGTTATGGGAAATGAGGGCGAAGGGCATAGTGCTTTCCTTGTACAAGGAAAGCCGGTGTCGTTTATATGTAAGCACAAAAAGATTTGGCATATTTCTAGAATAAAACTACTATTTTGTGTGTTGTTTTTATTCTTTTCCTTTTTAGGGGTAGAATGCTATGCTCAATCTTCTATGCGTAAGAAGGCAGTGGAAAATAAGGATTCCATCATGCCTTTTAAGTCTCGATGGGCATTTAAAACAAATGCTGTCGAGTGGCTTGTATTGTTACCTAATGTTACTGCCGAATTCGATTTGTTCGGTTCTCCTTATAAACACTACACATTAAGTCTCGGTATCAAAGGCAACTGGAACACTTCTCAAAATTATAAACCTAGCATTGTATATAATCTGGTTGATGCCCGTATGGAGTTCCGGAAATATTTCCGTACTACTCAACGTAACTTCCATCATCTGGATTCTGCTTCTTTCTTTCAACGGATGAAAGAGGAAGTGTTCACTATTAAACGTTTCCATCCTCGTTATTGGCGTGCCTATTATTGGGGGGTGTATGCTGACGTTGCTAATTATAATTTTAAATTTGGTTCGACAGGAATGCAAGGTTCTGCTTACGGTTTGGGTGTATCCGGTGGATTCAGTATTCCTTTATATGGTTATCGCCAGAACTTCATTGATTTGGAGTTAGGTGCCAGTGTCGGATTTGTATATACTAAATATGATGCGTATAAGCATGATGCTGAAAGTAATTGTTATCCTCGCTTACCTGAAAAAAGTAAGGGAGGTCATTTAGTTCCTTTCCCGGTTGTCAGTGATTTGCGGGTAGCTTTTGTTTATCGTTTCTCTACTTCTGTCAAGAACAAGTATAAACTAATTGATTATGATAAGATAAATGCGCGTGCGGAAGCTAAGCGTCAAAAGCAATTGAGGCGTGATTCTATTAGTGAAGCACGGGATAGGGCGAAACATCTGAAAGAGTTGCAGAAAGACTCTATACGATTGGCAAAAGAAGCTTTGGATCATATAAAGGACTCACTTAAGAGACAAGATAAGTTGATGAAAGATTCTTTGGAACAAGTGAAAAAGTTGGAGAAGAAAAATTCAAAGGAAGAGAAGAAGCAAGCTGGGAAAGTAGTGGAAACACCTGATATACAACAATCAACGGAGGAACAGCAACCTGCTCAGGAGAAACAGCCTGCTGAGTCTGACTCGCCTGAACCGCAGGGCGTCGAACCACAATCTTTGAAAGATCAGGAAATCGTGCCACTAACGACTAATGAGGGAGGTGAAGCGTAATGAAAGTGACTGTTATATATCAAATTCTATTGGCTTCCTTGCTTTTGGTCGGTTGTACAAAGGTAGATCTGTGTGATGAAACTACACATCCGCACGTGGTGGACGGGTTCTCGGTTACATATAATTGGAATGAACTGGGCTTATCTGCCAATGAAACGCCTGAGAAACTATATTTTGTAGCTACTCGTATCCTGAATACACGGCATATAGTTTATCAGACAGATAAAGATGGAAACTTTAAAGTGGAGAAGAGCAAAGAAGAAACGGCAATAACTCCTGATGACGGAAATACTGAAACTTCGGGTGATGGCTCAACCACTCGCGACAATACCGACATCACGACTCCCGATGACCAGTCCGAACCTCAGAGTGAGTATCAGCCTGATATCAAGCTTCCTGGAGGTGAATATGTGATGATGGCTTTTACTGATCCGGCATATCCGATGGTGAAGAAAGAGAAGAAGGATGAGGACGGGAATGTTGTAAAAGACATGAATGATAATATCGTCATGGAGGAAGTGAAAGATACGAGAGTTGAATTGCATAATTTGGATGAATTCAAGGAAAACGATGCTGTTCACATGAAAGAAGTAAAAATGCGTCATCATGCATTAGAGAGTGTTACGGATATTGTTCATGATACATGGAAGGATTTGAATCCCGGCATTGAACATGTATGGGAGGCAGGTCGTAGATTAATCATTTCCCGTTGTGATTATCTGGAACTGAATGCGGGGAATAATTATGAACAACCATTCAATTTCACCTCTTTAACTCAGCATATTGATATTAACTTTTACCTGGACTTGGTAGAGGATGGAGAGGGTGAAGATAAACAACAGCTGAAACCGGAAGATATCAAATATATTTTTGTCGAAATGTCTGGAATTGTACCGGAAATTTCTCTTTCTACCGGATTGTTGAATACTTCATCTTTGAAAAGGGTGATTGTGAAAGTGCCTGTTCCTACTACTGGAGAAACTATAACGGAAGAAAGTGGCAAGAAATGCACCACCTTGAAATGTACTGCCTCTATGGATGTGTTCGGTTTAGTCGGTGGTATGGATAATTATGCGATTATGGGACCGGGAGTTTGCTGTCTGGCTCTTTCAGTGAAGACCGGAACAAAAGAATTTATTTCTAACGGTATAGCCAATCTTTCCAGAAAGATCAAGGAATTAGGCTTGACCGAAGAAACCGGACAGGTGAATGAGCGAAGGAGACTGAAAGATAGCGGTGAATTGACTATTGATGTCCATTTACGTATCACTCCTTCCGGTGCACAAGGTGGAGCAGGTAGTGATGGAGTAATAGGCTGGGACGATGTAACGAATGAGATTCATGTGGATATATAAAAGTATGATGGAAAGAGGTCAAACATATATAGGCGTAAGACAGGTCTTGTGGGTAGGACTTTGTATGTTGCTGCTGTGCGGTTGTTCCAGAGGTACGTATGTGGGCGAGTTACCGGAAGATGACGATGCACCTTTGACGGAGAATATTCCTATCGTTTTAGGTTTTGGTGTATCGAGCTTTGATATATTGACGCGTGGAAGTGGAGCTGTCGAGAGTGGAACAAATTTAGAATTTTGGAAGAATGCGAAGTTCTACGTTTATGCATTTAATAAGAATGTAGAAACCGATTTGTCTGTTCGTTGGAGTGAGGCAAATGAAGACATTTGTTTATTGGATGCAAACAGACTTTCGGAAGATGGGGGACAATCCTCCAGCCATGGGAAAGAGGTTCGGGTAAAGGTTGATAATTCGAACTTAATGCCATTCTTTCCTGATGATAAAACAGGCTCACAGGATATTTACTATAATATGAAGCATACGGATTGGCCGTATAACTTCTTTGCTTATTATCTGGATGATTTGGATTTAACACAACTTCAATGCGTTCGGGAGAAGAATCGTATTTATTATGATGTAGAGTTGGATGGGCGTAGGGATTTTATGTCTTCTGTGGCCAATCCCAAATTGCAGGAAGATAAATATGCAAATAATCCCTATAAACAAAAAATCATGGACCGTGCATATAGCGCCTATTCTGCTAGTCATGGTTTGAATCCAGTGTTTAGTTTTCAGCACCATTTGGTACGTCTGCGATTTGTAATCTGCCGTCCGGAGGAGGGTGGAAGTGTACCTTCTATCAATGAAAGTTTGGTTGTAAAAAAGGTTAGTGTAAAATCTAAAGTTCGGGGACGTTTTACCGTTGCTGTCAATGATATAGATGCGGATGATGCAGGAAAAACTCATGTAGGGCTATCTTTTAATAGAGAAGACTACGCGTCGGAGGAGGCTTATGCGAATAGTGAAGACTATCTGTACTTGTTGAAAAAGAATGGTGAGGAGATAGGGAGTGACGGATGGTGTCGGGTAATTGACTGCAAGAAGTATTCAGAGTTAAGTGCGGAAGATAAAAAGAAGCCTTCTTTTTTAGGAAAAGAAGATGAGAATGATAATAGCGGTGCCAGCTTGTTATTAGCGCCTGCTACTACTTATTCGGCACGTATCTTTTTGGATGAAGATAAGTCGAGTGACCCAGGACATGGATTTGTAGATGTTGATTTGGAGCCTGGTGGAGGAGCTGGTTTTGTAGCAGGTGGTGCGTATGTAATCTATTTAACAATTAATAGTTTATCTGATATTAAACCTAATGTTGAAATCGGTGAATGGACACCGGGTGGAGAAACTATATTAGATCCGGATGGGGAATTTGAAGATAAATAAAATGTGAAATTCAAATATATTTATTAATTTAAATTGTATTATTTATGAAACGATTTCTTCTTTATGCAATGATGACAGCCGGAGTGTTGGCGTCTTGTTCACAGGGTGAGAATGATGGTTTACCTCAAGATGATTCTGTAAATGGAGGTACTGATGCAGCTCCTATTCTATTGTCGGCTGTGGCTCCTTCAGCTTCTGTTGAGGCTTCGACAAGAAGTGCAGGTACTGTTGGTGGGAAAGGTGACGCTAATGTTTGGAGTGGTCAAAGATTGCATATTTTTGCATTCCAAAAAGACGCAACTACTGGTGAAACTTATGGTGATAAAATTACAGGTGATAAGACTTTCTTTGATAAGATTGGTATTGCTGCCAGTGACAATGAAACCGTAGTTAAATGGGAAAATGATCAGACTTTATATTTCCCTCGTAGTGGTGCTTATGATTTCTTTGGTTACTATGCAGATGATGCATTGGGAGCAAATCCAACTTATGAAACAGGAACAAATACATTATATGCAAACTTTACAATTGATGGCTCTCAGGATCTTATGATTGCTAAAGCAAAATTGTCAACAGAACAGGAGGCTGCACTTGGCGATGACAAGTATAAAGCATATAGTGCATATACTGCTCGTAAAGGATATCAACCAGCAATGACATTTGAACACTTATTGACTCGTTTAACTTTTAATATACAGGGTATGGGCGATCAAGGTCCGGAAAATGTATATGTAAAGAGTATTCGTGTTAAATCAAGAAATACAGGTAAATTGGTTTTTGCTTATGTAACAGATACTGATAAGGGGGCTGTTTTTGACCAATTTACACCGGAGACTCTCCCTTTCTTATATCTGAAAGAGAGAAATATGCAAGGTGTTATGCAGGCATTGGACGCAGACATTACTTTCACAGAGGCTGACCTGACTGAGGATATAAAAGATTTCAAAGGTACTATCGGAAAATACCATGCGTCTGCAACTGGTGCTGCAAATGCGACTCCCGTAGGAGAAGCTTTGTTGGTTGAACCGGGTGTAACATCGTATGCCCTTGAAGTGGATGTTGTACAATATTATAATAAAAATGGTAAGATAATAACAGATTTAACTCAACGTGAAAATACTTATAAGTTGAATTTGGACATTGCTAAAGTTGCTCCTCCTAAAGGTGAACCGACTCCCACAATATTTGAAGCTTCTAAATCTTACGATGTAACTATTCAGGTACATGGCTTAACTGAGATAACTCTTACTGCTAAATTGGGCGAATGGAAAGATGGAGGAAGTATTGTGTTCGATCCTGATAATGATTTTTCAAATGATGTAAAATAAGTAATGAATATGAAAAAGAATCTTTTATATGTAATGGCAATGGCCGCTGTTTTCGCAGGCTGTTCAAGTGGTGAAGGTTTTGACGAAAAAGAAGGAAATAATACTCCAGTAGAACCGGTAGATAATAGTGAAGTCGAAATAGCTTTTGGAAAAGCAACTACGGTGAGTGCAGTGCAACAGTATAATAATACTAGAGCAGCTCTTGGGGATACCTGGAACGGTGAACAAATTGGAATTTGGGGAGTAGATCGTTCAGAAACTGCAGAATGGAACTTGGTTAGTTCTCATATATTTGGGCAAACTGATCCTGTGACTGCTACGGTTGCAAGTGGTGGAGATGTGACTTTTGATAATGGCCCTTATTACTATCCGATGAGTTCTAAAGTTAATTATAGTTTCTATTCTTGTTATCCGGTCGTTAGAACTGCTGTTGCTGCTAGGAGGTCGATTTCTTGTCCATATACAATTGATGGTAAGACTGATATTATGTGGGGAAGTGCAGTTTGTGAAGATAAGATGGTCGATGGTGTTACATACTCAGGTTATAATGCATTATATTTTCGTAAAGTGGTTGACGCACCTGTTCCTGATTTGAAATTTCAACATTGCTTGACTAGATTAAACTTTGTAGTTCAAAAAGGAATTGAAGGGGGAGGAAAACCTGTCCCTGTTGCTGTTCAAGATATAAAAGTCTTGAATGTTCCTACTGCGGCTAATTTAACAGTTGTGGGAGATGGTGCTGGAACCTTGACAGAGTCTGGTGCAACAGGTGAGTTGTCTTTGTATAATGGAGATACTCCTTCTTTTGATACGATTGTTGTTCCTGAACTTGGTCAAGAAAAAGCATTGGGAACAGTGCTGTTAATGCCTTCAAAAACAAAAGAATATGAGTTGGAAGTTACTTTGGTAGCCCTCGACGAGAATAACACTCCTACTGGAAAACCAGAAAAGGGTATTGTGAAAATTAACAGTAAAGTCGATTTCGCTCCTAATACCAAATATAAAGTCACTTTGACAGTGTATGGATTACAGATAGTCCAGGTTCATGCTACATTGGGTAAGTGGGAAACCGGAGAGGATATAACTCAAGAGGTCAATTAAACATTAAAAAAGTGTTTATGAATAAATGGATATTAGGTGTATCGGTTATATTATTTTTACTGACATCTTGTAGTAAAGATAATGATGAGGGTACACCTCAATCTGATGATATAATGAATGGAGGGGCTGAATTGAAATTCAGCTCCGATGTTCTTTCGTCTATCGTGGTTGACGTTGATCCTACTAGAAGTTCGACTCGTGCGCCATTGAGCTCTTTTGAGAACAACTCTCAAATTGGAATTTATGGAATACCGGGAGTTGATGGAGGGAAGAATGAATCATGTAATTTGCGTGATTGTAAATTTGAATCCGATTTTCAAAAATATTTGTTTAATGGTCGATATACCTATGTTTCTGGGTATGACGAATTACAATCGGAATTTCAGGCTACATATCCATCACGAGCAAATCCTGCTTTATATTTGTATGGGTATTATCCTTATACGGACAAGGCGGAATATCGTGAAATTGCCGGAGCTTCTCAGTGGGCTGTTCCATGGCAACTAGATACTGACAATATGGCTAATACAATAGACTATCTTTATACAGGTGAAAAATTCGTTCGATATTCAGAATGGGGACTCAATCCAATTACTTTGGAGTTTCAACATGCCTTTGGTAGAGTGGATTTTAAGTTCTATACGACGAGTATGGCTGTTCTTAATAAGAATTATACTGTAGAGTCTGTTACAATAACTTGTATTTCCGGTAAAAAAGGTTGGATGGCAATTGCCAATGGAAGTATGTCATTTACAACAGAGCAATTTACTTCTACATATAAAGTCGTGGATGGTTCTGTCGCATGGAATATACCAGGTGAACCGGCAGCTCGTTTTATGTTTCCTCATACTCAGACGCTGATAAAAGAAGTGACTTGTGTTATGAGAAGCGGAGCTGGAGAGGTTAAGAAATATACTATTTATGATCAATATTCCGGTTATACAATTCCGGTACGGCAAGGAGAAATAACAAATATGAATGTTAAATTCTTGCCAAAAGATGCATCCATCTCATCTGCAGTCGATGTAAATTCATGGGATAGCAATACGACTATTGATAAAGATGTAAAGTTATAATAACGACATGACACGAATCGTAAAATATCTGTTCTTCTTTATTTTGCTGCTTGGAGCTGGAGCACAAGAGATGTGCGCCCAGCAAATAGCAGTGAAAACCAATGGCTTGTCACTTTTGGCAGGAGTGCCTAACTTAGGATGTGAACTTGTAGTGGGAGAACGCTCCAGTGTTGATTTAAGTTTCTATGGAGGATACAAACCTTGGGGGACAGATATCAAGCTTATCGGAGTACAGCCGGAGTATCGATATTGGTTTAACGGACGTCCTATGGTGCGTGAATACATCGGTATATCCGCTTTAGGTGCGAGCTATGATATGCATCTGGGAAAACATATTTACGATGGAGATGCCATAGGTATTGGTATAACGATGGGATATTCAATGGTATTGGGAAAACGCTTGAACCTTGAATTTTCGGCAGGTTTCGGAGCCGTTTGTTTCTGGCACCAACAATACTATGAGAATGATAATTTTGAGGATTATCTGATAAATAATCCGGGAAAGACGAATGCGCATGGATATAAATTGTTTCCAGCCAAGTTAGCGGTTTCTATTTCTTATATTATTAGATAGTTAGAAAGTGAGATTGTAGATATGAAAGTAAATTTGATAAGGGTGAACGGAGCTATGAGAATAGCTTTTCTATTGATATGTTATTTAGCTACTTGTGTTCAGTTGAATGCGCAAGCCCCCAAATTAGTGATGGGACGTATTTTGGACAAAGAAGCATCCGAGAAGAAACGCAAACCTGTCCCGTTTGATATTTCTTCTATTGGTGACATAAAGATTTATTATTTCAATACCGTTCAAGAAGGAAAGGATATGGAAGCGGCACTGAACAAAGACAATATCAGTTTGACCCTTTCAGCCATGTACGAAGTACCCGATGCGACGGGAGCTTATCAGATTACTTTACCGGAGACCGGTTCATTGGTTATCAAAGTAAGTACGGCGCCCGCTGTATTTGAAGCAATCAGTGGTCGACGGGAGATTACTACGTATGTAGATATGGGACACATGATTAGTCAGGTAACCGTTGTGGGGCAACGTACGGAGGTTACGTCCATGCCCGAAACGCCTGATCAGTATGGAGATATGATTATTTTGAACGGAGCGAAAGTTGCAGTTCCTCCACGTATTGGAAAGGACAATGCCCGAATGATCGTACAGCCATACGTGATAAATAATAGTAAAGGAAAGAAAGTTGAAATGTATCGTCTGCCTCGTGTATACGATGGTTCGCAATATTATCTGACTCAGGACCGTCGTATGGGATATGATATAACCCGGGATTCGCTGGACGCTTTTATCATTGAAAACGAACCCCTCTCAGCGGAGAAGGCTTCCTATATGTGGAATGATACAATCAAACTATCCAATGCGCAAGATAACTTTCAAGTGCTGGCTCTTATGCAGATGGAAGATTATACGCGTCCTTATTACGAGCGCTTGTTGGAGCTCTCTACCCGTAGCCCCAGACGTCCGTTACGTTTCCTCGAATATTCGCTCGACCAGTATGAACTGGACCCTAAGAAATATGAGGAAAAACCGAAAGTTGAACGCCGTACCGGTGTGGAAGACATTTCTTTGAGCTTCTTACTGGGGAAGGCGGAATTGGATCCTGAAGATCCTAATAATGAAGTACAGTTGAATAAACTGAAAGCGAAACTGTTGGAGGTGGTAAATGGCGAAAGTTCTACTTTGAAAGAGCTTCATTTGTATAGCGTTTCGTCACCGGAAGGTTCTTATGCGTCTAATATGGCTTTGTCGCAACGTCGTCTGGCGTATGCACGTTCGTTGGTGTACTCTGTTATTCCGGCTCATACGATGCAACGTTTGTATACTTATACACCTAATGATTCGCGAGTTGCTACTTGGTTGGAGGTAGCGGATTTGCTGGAGCAAGATACGCTGGCTGCGGAGGCTGCCGCTATTCGCGAAATTGTAGAGAAATACCCGAAGAACCAAGACCAGCAATTTCGGCAAGTAGCTGCTTTACCATATTATAGTACTATTATAAAAAGCCATCTTCCCAAATTGCGTTCAATGAAGTGCGAATATACCGCAGAAATTTATCGTGCCTTGACGAAGGAGGAAATATTGAATCGTTACCGGAATGATCCTGATTATCATTCGGGAAAAAAGAATTTTGCTTTGTATGAATACTGGCACTTATTCAATATGGTGAAAGATCCTAAGGAATTGGAGGAGCTGTATCGCCGTGCATATCACTATTCTCAAGAATTGACGGGTGGAAAACCGTGGGTGCTGGCTGCTAATAATTTAGCGGTGGCTTACTTGAAACGCGATACGGTGGATACGGAAGTATTGAAGCCGTTAATTGATTTCTCAGTGAGAGGCTGTAATGTGGAGCGTACGTTTGACGGACGTGTGATTGGTATTGATAATGTTGAGGAGGTGGTAGCCAATCAACTTGCCATGTATTTGAAGAAGGGAGATTTTTCGGAGGCCAGTCGTCTGGCGCAATTGCTGCCCGACAATGAGAAGAACAAGAAGATAAAGGCATTTGCGTTCTGCTTGGGAGGATATTATAAAGTGACCAGCGGATTGAATGATGCGGAAATAGCCCGTCGTCTGGAAACATTTGAATTGGTCAAGAATAGTTCTCCTCTTAATAATGTCGTGATGTGTCTGGCGATGAAGACACACGCATGGAATGAAAAAGCGGAGAAAGCATTGGAGGATTTACCCGCAGACGATCCGAAGACGATGTATCTGAAAGCGGTGTTATATTGTCGTAAAGGAGACTTTTATGCCATGCAGGCAGAAGAGGCGTTGACAAACTGTTTCAAGAAGGACAGCAGTTATATCTCAATAGCCGAATGGGATGGAGATATCAGTGAAGACTGTTTCAAATATGCTAAGATGGGGTATGAAGATGCAATGACTACGGGAGGAAATGAATAGCTTAAATAGATAAATAATGGTGATGAAAAGATATATATTGACGTGTATTTGTTGTGGAATATTTGCGGGCGGCGTACTTGCCCAGCAGCAAGATTCCATTGCAAAGATGCGAGATGCAGCAGCTGCTCAGGATTCCGCAATGCAACGAAGAAGCCAGGCCGATACAGCCTATCGTGTGAAGTTCAATGCAATGAAGTATTCAATGCAGAAACGTTATCAGCCTAAAGGGATGGAGTTCAACAATAAAAAGTTTCTTGATAACTTCTTCTTCGGTTTTTGGGGTGGTTACAACCGTATTATTCCACAAGGGGATATGAATCTTTCCGGCGGACCGGAAATCGGACTGTCTGCAACTAAATTCTTTTCTTCTAAAAACGGAATGCGACTCTATGGAACATGGCAAAGCGCCAGTCGCCAGAGTGATAATGAAAAATGGAGCAATTATTCGTTCGGTATAGATCATATATTCAATCTTAGTACGGCTTTTGCCGGATATAATCCTTATCGTATGTTCGAGATTTCTACGGTTGAAGGGCTGGGTGTACATCTCGCTTCTTTGGCTGGAGAGAAAAAAAGAGCGGGCGATTTCCATCTAGGTTTACAGATGAAGTTGGCCACCGGCACGCGTCTGGACGTGTTTGTAGAACCGGCAATCTCCTTTTATACCGATAATATCGATATCTCCGGAGAAAATAACTGGCACGGATATGATTTGGGATTGAATGCCCGTGTGGGGATGAATTATCGTTTAGGTACCTTCAAGCAGCGTGGAAGTACGGAAGCAGGAGAGGAGAACTTCTTGGACAATACTTTCATCAGTGCGGCTATGGGACTTCAAGCGCAAAATTCCTCATTGGCCAGGGAACAAGGACTGCTGGGCTCTACAGGACCTGTTTTTAATGTGTCCTTAGGTAAATGGTTTTTGGATCTGTTTGGTTTCCGCTTATCTGCATTCGGATCGTATGATGCGTGGAAAGAGAATCAAAAGGCAGGTATGGACAGAATGACTCTGTATGGAGGCGGACGGGCAGAAGTGATGTTGAATCCTTTTGTGTTGTTCAAGAAAGAAGCGCGTTCTATGCGGTGGGGAGTTGTCCCGATGTTCGGTGTCGAGTTGGGGATGATGAAGAAACAGGATGAGCAGGAGGTTATTTCTAAAACATATACGGGATGGACAGGTGGAGTACAGTTTAAGTATTATCCGATAGAGAACTTGGCTTTCTTCGTAGAACCACGTATGTCCTTCGTACCTTATACCTTTACAGAGAAGACGATTTCCGGAAAAGTGAATGAGTATTCTTTTATGGATAAGCTGATGAATATTAGTGTAGGGGTCGAATTGCGTCGTCCTACTCGTCCGCAATGGCAGCAGTTAGCCAAACTTAGGGGAGATTTTACTCCTTATTATTATACTTCTTATGCTGTCGGCATGACAATGCCGCAACAGTTGAACCGGCCTACTTCACGCCGTCCGGGTTTCATTACCGGAGCTGCGGTCGGACGGCAGTTTAGTCCGCTTTCCGGATTCCGTTTAGGACTTGACTTCAACAATGCGGCTACCCGTTTGGCGGATGCTAAGGTTGACCGTTACACTTTTACGAGCCTTTCTTTGGATTATATGTTTGATATATCCAATTGGGTAATCGGTTATGATCCGGAACGTAAGTTTGGTACGGAAGTTTTTGCCGGTCCGGTCATTACCCATCGCTTTGAACCGGGAAAGACCTATTTGGGAGGAGAAGGCGGTGTACGTCCTTATTGGAGGCTAGGTGAGCAATTTGATGTTTTTGCTGAGTCTAAATTGCGACTGTATACGCAACGTTATATTAATTCGCGTGAGGGTAAGGGAACTCCTTTACAGCTCTCTTTTGCGGTGGGTACTTCGTATCGATTCAGCCCTTCTTATCGTAAGAGATTGTTAGAAAGCGGTTTTGGTGATGGAACATTCTGGGGAAATACTTTCATCAGTGGAGGGGTCGGCTTTCAGTTCCTGAGTGGCTCGGGACGTTCTATGGGGGCTTTAGCTTCGGTAGGGCCTACTATGAGTGTATCTGCCGGTAAATGGTTTCTACCTTTCTGGGGATTACGTTTCTCCGGTTTTGCAGGTATAAGTAGTTGGGGGCAGGCTGCGCGTGAAGATGGAACTCTTGCTGACAAGCGAACGATGCAAGGAGGAGTCCGGATAGAGAGTATGTTGAATTTTCTTTCTTTCTGGCAGCATGATAATGAACAACGTTGGGGAATTGTTCCGATGTTAGGTCTGGAACTAGGTAAGGTACGGAGGCAAAATGAAAATATAAAGGTTAGTGCGGCAGGTGCTGCATATGCCGGTGTGACGGCAGGGCTGCAATGTAAATATTACTTCTCCGATCATACGGCATTATTTATAGAACCTCGTTTCTCTCGTATTCCTTATTCTTACAGAGATGTCAACGTTATTGATAATTATGTGGGGCCTCGCATCTCTACGGCAGATAATGTGATGAGTGTGCAGGTCGGACTGGAATTCCGTCGTGCAGGTGGTAAGACGTTGAAAGAGCTGGCTGCTCGCAGAAGTGAATTCGAGCCTTATTATTTTGCCTCATGGAATGTAGGTGGAAATATGCCTATTCATCGGGTGAAATTAGATGACGGTTCTGGTCTTGGAGTTTTAATAGGAGTGTCTGGAGGACGGCAGTTCTTCCCTTGTTCTGGTGCACGGATAGGCTTGGATTATGTTGCTTTGCCGGGAAAGAACGGATCGGATGCCCGTAAGTTGATTAGTTTATCGGCAGATTATCTCTTTGATGTGACTCATTTTATGGGAGGTTATAATCCGGACCGTAAATTTGGTGTCGAGTTGCTTGCAGGTCCTGTGTTGTCATTCGGAAAAGAGCCTAATAAAACGAATATTGGTGCGGAGGGCGGCGTACATTTTTATTATAGATTGCTTAAGGGATTCGGTGTTTTTGCCGAACCTCGTTTGCGACTATACACTAAAGATATATGGTCGGGTGGAGATTTGACTCCTGTTCATGCGTCATTCTCGGTGGGAACCTCTTACAGATTTTGATTTATGAGAGTATAACGTGTACTCAAAGTATTGCAAGCTTTTTTAGGGATATTCCTTAAATATAGAATATAAGGCAACTAATTCGTAATGAAGAAGTTGCCTTATTTATTAAATTAAATATAGTCATCGCCCAGTTGAATTTGGGCGTCATTGACATATTTGCGGATGGAATGTTCTTCGTCTTTACGGCAAATAAGTAAGACGTTTTCGGATTCCGCTATCAGGTATCCTTCCAACCCGTCAATTACAGCGAGTTTTCCTTTCGGTAATACTACCATATTGTCTTTGCTGTTATATAAAAGTGAATGACATTTTAAACTGACGTTACCTTCTTGGTCTCTGTCTGATAAATCATAAAGTGATCCCCAGGTTCCAAGATCAGACCAGCCAAAATCACCTAATGACACATATACATTATCTGCTTTCTCCATAATGCCGAAATCGATGGACACATTAGGGCATGCTGGGAAATTTTCTTCAATAAATGCTTTTTCTCCATCAGTGGCATAAATTTCCTTTCCGGGCGCCAGTTTAGAAGTCAGCTCGGGCAATAAGGACTCACTTGCTTTGATAATGCTATTTACATTCCACATGAACAGTCCGGAATTCCAATAAAATTCTCCACTTTCTACAAATACTTTAGCTAATTCCAGTTCTGGTTTCTCGGTGAATGTTTTTACTTTGTAGAAGTTATCTCCGGCAGGCTCGGCGATTTGTATATATCCGTATCCGGTTTCCGGTCGATTAGGCTTAATTCCTAGTGTCAGTAGCTTTTCAGAGTGTGAGACAAAATCCAGTCCTTTTTCGATAGCGGCAAGAAATTCATCTTCCTTTAAAATAAGGTGGTCTGAGGGGGCCACTACTATATTGGCATTTGGATTCAGTGCCCTGATGTGATAGGAGGCCCAAGCTATACATGGAGCGGTATTTCTTCGTGCAGGTTCTAGCAGTATTTGTTTTTCGTTTACTTCGGGTAGCTGCTTTTTAACTAAGTCTGCATACATTGCATTGGTAACGATAAGAATATTTTCTGTTGGTATTACCTTTTGGAAACGATCAAACGTTTGTTGTAAGAGTGAACGACCGGTTCCGAAGAAATCTAAGAATTGTTTAGGCAATGTTTTGCGGCTAAACGGCCAGAAGCGGCTTCCAATACCGCCACCCATAATCACGCAATAATTATCCTTGTTTGTCATAACAGAGACTCTATTTAAAAGTTTCTGCTAATGTACGGTTTATTCTCTGAATATAGAAGTGTTTGAGATATGTTTTATTATTTTTTTCTCTTTTTTTCTACCAAACTATTGCAGATTCAAAATAATGTCGTATCTTTGCACCGCAATTGAGAAATCAAGTATGCCCAGATGGCGGAATCGGTAGACGCGCTGGTCTCAAACACCAGTGGATTCACTTCCATCCCGGTTCGACCCCGGGTCTGGGTACTGAAGCGGAGAAAGTTGAAAAACTCTCTCCGCTTTTCTTTTCTATCCCTCGTAACTCGTTGGTTTAAATTGGGGTCAACGTAACAATCTGAGGGATTCTATATTTAAGCATATAATTTAGCAAGTCTATATAAGAAAAAAGCTCTATCTCTTACTCCTCTGAACTGTGCTCTAAATGCTTTGATTTTAGCATTGAATGACTCTGCTGCGGCATTGGTTGCCCTCCTTTCAAAGAAATTGATTATATCCAGATAATGTGTTTGTATAGAACGTGC